>NZ_VENN01000001.1:0-1991569 GCF_008087365.1 Bacillus sp. E214
ATCCAGATGTAGAACTTACCCTTGAAAACATACGGAAAGAGGAACCTAAAGGATCCATCCAAATCACCAAGGTTGAAACAGGAACAGATAAGAAACTAAAAGGAGCCGTCCTGCGCCTGTACGATAATCCAGAAGGTACAGGTCAATCGGTAGGTGAACAAACATCTGATGAAAATGGGTTAGTGAAATTTGAGAACCTCTCCTTTGGTACGTACTATCTGAAGGAAATCCAAGCACCAGAGGGATACGAGCTATTAACAGGTATGAAAGAAATAGTTGTCAATGAGGAACATCCAGATGTAGAACTTACCCTTGAAAACATACGGAAAGAGGAACCTAAAGGATCCATCCAAATCACCAAGGTTGAAACAGGAACAGATAAGAAACTAAAAGGAGCCGTCCTGCGCCTGTACGATAATCCAGAAGGTACAGGTCAATCGGTAGGTGAACAAACATCTGATGAAAATGGGTTAGTGAAATTTGAGAACCTCTCCTTTGGTACGTACTATCTGAAGGAAATCCAAGCACCAGAGGGATACGAGCTATTAACAGGTATGAAAGAAATAATAGTCAATGAGGAAAATCCAGATGCAGAGATTACTCTGGAAAACGTACGGAAAGAGGAACCAAAAGGATCTATCGAATTCACCAAAGTGGATAAAGAGAAAGGTCATGGGTTGGAAGGAGCGGTCTTTGGTCTTTTCGATAACAAAAATTGCGAGGGAGAGCCGAAGGCTAAAGCGACATCTGATACAGAAGGGGTAGTAAAATTCGAGCAACTCACATATGGCACATATTATGTGAAGGAACTCACAGCACCGGAAGACTATCAGCTATCTGGGGAAATCAGAGCTGTTACAGTAGATAAAGAACTTGTAACTACAGGTAAGTTTACCAATGAACGAATCAAGGAATTGGTAGGAACTATTGAGTTTACCAAAGTGGATAAAGAGAAAGGTCATGGGTTGGAAGGAGCGGTCTTTGGTCTTTTCGATAACAAAAATTGCGAGGGAGAGCCGAAGGCTAAAGTGACATCTGATACAGAAGGGGTAGTAAAATTCGAGCAACTCACATATGGCACATATTATGTGAAGGAACTCACAGCACCGGAAGACTATCAGCTATCTGGGGAAATCAGAGCCGTTACAGTAGATAAAGAACTTGTAACTACAGGTAAGTTTACCAATGAACGAATCAAGGAATTGGTAGGAACGATCCAGTTCACCAAAGTGGATAAAGAAACAGGTAAAGGCTTAGAAGGAGCGGTCTTTGCTCTCTACGATAATGCGGAATGTAAGGGAGAGGCAAAGTATAAAGCAACATCTAACAACGATGGGTTGGTAAGATTTGCAGGTGTTCGATATGGAAAATATTATTTAAAGGAAATTAAAGCACCAGAAGGCTATCAAGCTTCCGTTAAAATTTTGCCAATTGAAGTGAATAGCAGCCACCTAAATTTAGATAAAATTGAAGACGAAGCACTAACTGGAACAATCGAATTCACCAAAGTGGATAAAGAAACAGGTAAAGGCTTAGAAGGAGCGGTCTTTGCTCTCTACGATAATGAAGAATGCCAGGGAGAGGCAAAGTATAAAGCAACATCTAACAACGATGGGCTGGTAAGATTTACAGATGTCCGATATGGAACATATTATTTTAAGGAAATTAAAGCGCCAGAAGGCTATCAGTTATCTGATAAAATCACAAAAATTGAAGTGAATAAAAGCCTTCTAAATTTAGGTAAAATCCAAGATGAAGCAATCAAGGATCCAACAGGATCTATCGAACTCAAAAAAATCGATTCCAAAGATAAAAAAGTTCTTGAAGGAGCAGAGTTTGAACTCTATCTAGATGGAAAAGTTATTAAGACAGGAAAAACAGATAAAAATGGTAGTTTGAACTTTGAGAACTTATCATATGGAACCTACGAGATTAAAGAAACGAAAGCGCCAAAAGGATACCAGCTTTCAGATGAAGTGAAAAAAGTTGAAATTAACAGCAGTAAGAAAGTAGTAATTGAATTTGAAAATACTCTCATCAATCAATCTATAATGCCTGGATCACCAAGTGATAGTGATTCATCTAATCAACTAGTTGATTCTGATTCAGATTCCAATGCAATTTCTTCTGATGAAGTTATGACTGGGTCTGACAGTAAACAGCAGACAGGTGAGGGCATGTTCCTTAATGGGCTACCGCAAACAGGTGATGCTCTTACTAGGGCTTTAATTGTACTTGGTCTTATTTTCGTATTCGCGGGAGTTATATTTTTGACTAAACGCGCGAAGAACTGATTGAGTCGATATGAAAAAAATTGGTGGTTTGTTATTACTGATTGGTATTGGTTGCTTGCTGTATTCTTTTTACATTGAAGAAAAGCAAAAAGAAGACATTAATCAATTACAATCTGCATTAGAAACAATCAAAAATACGGATAATTTGGCTGATTCAGAGTTAATCAAAGAAGAAGTGAGCTCATCTTTAAATATCAATGAAGCAGATCTTTCAGATGTTCTCACGCTTACAATCCCATCCATTAATTTGGAGGCACCTGTGTTACCTGAAACAACACAGGAAAGCTTGGATGTTGCCTTAACCCAGATTAAAACGAACCAGGTACCTGGACAAGCAAATTTCACTATTGCTGGCCATAATAGTGCGGTATATGGCAGACATTTTAATCGTTTAGGTGAAGTGGAGAAGGGTGATGTTATCTACTTGATAGATGAAAAGAATGAATTTGTTTATCAAGTTGAATCAAAAATTATTATAGATCCCCAAGAAGTAGAAGTATTAAATGATACCCCGGGAAAAAGGGAGATAACGTTAATTACTTGTACATTAAGTGGAACTAAACGAATTGCGGTAAAAGGCCAATTAATTTCAAGCAAATAAACATAAAATAAAGACTTCTATCTGTCTAAGAGATAGAAGTCTTTGTTTGTATATATTCTTTTAATATCCTTTATAATAAACGGGATATAACGGAGTACGCAGCATGAATCCTCGAAAATTTATCATATCTTATATGGTGAAAATAAACTCCCAATTTTTCAATTAGGAGTTTATTTTATAATTGTATATTCTATTTACTTTGTAATAAAGAGAGCACTGCCAATTTTTCTGGGGCTTTCGCCTAATTTATTAATTAAATTACCATTGATATATAGGGTGCTGGATCCTCCGCCATCTAAATTTACAGCTTCAACTGCCCCTAATTTCATCATAACATCAGCGCTTTGGCTTGCTGTTAAACCACTACTCCCATTAATTCGGCCATCTGTAACTGCCATGATAAACCGTCCATCTTTAGTCTGACCAAACAATGTTCGAGGGTTCCTGCTTTTACTGTGTGAGAAATACTCACTATGCGCTAAATTTATTTTGCCGTTCTGTACTAAAGAATATGAAGTACCAACAGCAAAATAATTATTTTCCTTCATATCTTCTAATTCTTGAAGATTTATTAATGGTGTTGCGATACTACGAATATCTATTTTCCCTGTCTTTTTATATTCCATAATTACGTATTTAGGATTATGGTTACTGGTTACTTGTCCATTTACCATAAATAAACCACCATGTTCCATTTTTGAGTTAAAAAAGCCTAAGTTTATCTTTGCTAGTTCATTTGGTAGCTTAATAGATGACAATGGTTCAAGAACATTAGGTTTTCCTTTGGAAACTGTTAAATTAGCATTAGGATTACTTGTATAGATATGAATATTCGTATTATAATATCTTACATTTTTATAATTAGGTACTGTCTCTTTGATGACAGACTTCTTCATGTATGTCGAGTTGACAAAGCCTGTCTTATTAGCATATTTAACTTTAAACCAACTTCCGGATTTGGAGAGATAGGTCACATTTTTCCCTTTCGGAATGGTTAGGATTACTTTATGTTTATTAGAAGCACCAGTCCTTAAATTGACATTAGCCGTTGTTTGATATGTAACGGTAGCCTGTGAATTAGTCTGGGAATTAGCTGTTGGTTTCTTTAAATAAGAAGAGCTCACAAAGCCTGTCTTATTAGCATATTTAACCTTAAACCAACTTCCAGATTTGGAGAGATAAGTCACATTTTTTCCTTTCGGAATGGTTAGGATTACTTTATGCTTATTAGAAGCACCAGTCCTTAAATTGACATTAGCCGTTGTTTGATATGTAACGGTAGCCTGGGTACTAGCCTGTGAATTAGCAGTTGGTTTCTTTAAATAAGAAGAGCTCACAAAGCCTGTCTTATTAGCATATTTAACCTTAAACCAACTTCCGGATTTGGAGAGATAGGTCACATTTTTCCCTTTCGGAATGGTTAGGATTACTTTATGCTTATTAGAAGCACCAGTCCTTAAATTGACATTAGCCGTTGTTTGATATGTAACGGTAGCCTGGGTACTAGCCTGTGAATTAGCAGTTGGTTTCTTTAAATAAGAAGAGCTCACAAAGCCTGTCTTATTAGCATATTTAACCTTAAACCAACTTCCGGATTTGGAGAGATAGGTCACATTTTTCCCTTTCGGAATGGTTAGGATTACTTTATGCTTATTGGACGAACCGGCTCTTAAATTGACATTAGCTGTCGTTTGATAGAGTGTGGAAGAAGAAACGGTTGCTGCGTCTACTTTTGTGTATAAATCAGTTGTTCCAAATAAAACCAAACCAAATGTAATAAAAATTAATACGATTTTTTGTGTCAATGAGTTTCTCATGCAAGACTTTCTCCTAATATTTGTGATAAATAATTTGTTGTGATAGTTATAATAATATAAAAATATTAATATATTTACTTATAGAAATAAACAAAAAATTAGCTATTTTATTATTTTTATATAATTAATAAGGAATAAATAAAGGATTCTTAATAAGGACAGAAGTAAATTATAAATGAGGATGTATTTGTGTTTTTTAGATAAGGTGAGTTGTTTATTAAAATCATTGAACTAAAGTGAAAAAAGTATGAGGTTTGCAGATATTTTTCTGTGAAAATAACAAGATATGGACTGACACATAGGTCCTTGTTGAACTGGTTATATTTAATCAAAAAAGGGAGATATGTTGAGTTAACAACATGTCTCCCTTTTTGATTTATTGTCTTTTGACTGAAATCTCTATACGGACACCATTTTTGTATATCTATCTTATTTTTGTATTTAAATTAAATTTTCTATTTGTTTATTTTGAATTATTTCTTTGCTGGTTTTAGGAACAAATCGCTCCGTAAGTGCTGAGATAGCGCCATCGCCTGTTACATTGCATGCTGTTCCGAAGCTATCCTGAGCTAGGTATAATGCGATCATGAGGGAAAGCATGTTATCAGAGAAACCGAGCATGGATTCTAATAAACCAAGTGCAGCCATAACAGCTCCTCCTGGAACTCCTGGTGCGGCGATCATTGTGACACCAAGCATTAAAATAAATGGTAGCATTTGTGTGATGCTAGCATCCGTACCCTGTAACAGCATAACTGCCATCGCACAGCTGACGAGGGTAATTGTACTTCCAGATAAATGGATAGTTGCTAATAGTGGAACAGTGAAGTTTGCTACTTTATCTTTCACACCCATTTTTTTAGTCCGATCCACAGTAACAGGAATCGTTGATGCGGAAGACTGAGTGCCTAAAGCTGTAAAATACGCTGGTAACATAGTCTTAAGCATTTTAAATGGATTTTTCTTAGAAGCTGCACCCGCAACTGTATACTGTATGACTAACATAAACAAATGTAAAGCAATGATCATCACAAATACTTTAGCAAATACACTTAAGATAGACGCAATTTGACCGCCCTGAGTCATGTTTGCGAATATACCAAAGATATGAAATGGTAAAAGAGGGATAATAATCGTATTAATTACTTTCACGACAATCTCTTTGAATTCTTCCATTACATTAAGAAGTGCTTCTCCTTTGATAGACGCCATCCCTACACCAATTGTGAAGGCTACAAGCAAAGCCGTCATAACACCCATTACAGCAGGCATCTCAATTGTAAAATATGGAGAGAGTAAAGCTTCCTCAGGATTTGCAAAGCTTTGAGCAGTCTGGTTTTTTAATATAACAGGATACAATGCTTTGGCCACGAAAAAAGCAATCAAGCCAGCTATTATTGTAGAAGCATAGGCTAATCCAGTTGTGATACCGAGCATTTTGCCGGCACCTTTCCCCATCATTCCAATTCCTGAAGCAATAAAACCAATGATAATAAAGGGAATAATAAATTCTAAAAAGCTGCTAAAAAGCCCGTTGAAAGTAGTGAAAATACGAAGCATCCAGGCTGGAGCAATCATTCCTATACCAATACCGAGAAAAATAGCTAATATAATCTTGGGTAATATACCGAATCGTTTCATGGTGTCCTCCTTATAAATACAGTTGTACTCTATATGTGGATTATACAGAAAAATGAATTAAAAAGTAACCTTTATGCTTAAAAAGAATAAAATAATGTTTTTTGATTGGTGATTGGAGTTAAATCTCTTAAATTTGGGATATCCATATTGGTTAAATAATATAAATGAAAAAGCTATAGGGGAGCAGAGAAAACGTTTTAAATTCAATATATTTCCATATAATGATATAATTGATTGGAGATATATAATCATTCTCTATTTATTCTTCTGTTTACTGACTTTAAATAATGAGTGATTGTGTGTATGAATGGAGGAGATATATGCTAGGAATTCTGGAGTTTCAGTTAAGCAAGATTATAGTTAATATCTTCATTATTATTGGGATTTTTTGTTTTGTGGTCCTTTTTACAAAGCAAGCCGAGTATGTTGAAAGCCTAAAAGGAAATGCGATTACCTCTGAAGATATGAAAATTTCTCTTATTAAGAGAATGGCTTATGGCGCAGTTTTAGCTATCATTACTATTTTAATTGAGTATATCTTGGTTTATTATCTGTCGGGTTATTTTAAAGTAGAGATTAACGAATTTAGTTTTATATTCAGTATCTTTGTTTTGTGTTTTTTCTTAATGATAGGAGTGGGCCCAAAGGAATATACTGAACCAACCACTAATAATTATTGGGTTAGACAAGAGTTATACTGGACACTCGACAATAAAGAATTTGATATATTGGGAAAACCATATTTAATAGGGGCTGTAACTTTTTTTCTCATCCATTTAGTTTACTTCATCGTCTAGATCCTCAACAGTTTGATCTAATCATGATATTCCATCCCTCACGATCTCCTCTTATTAAATGATAAATGGTCGTTTTTTGTGTAAAATCATTCCAATGACCCATAGAGAATCATGAATATTTTTGATAAAAATAAATAATTATACATAGATAGAATGGTTTATTTAGGTTTTAAAGGTATAAAAAGTAAATGTATCTATTGCTAATTTTTCCATAAACTGATAATATTAGGACGTTGTTATTTTGGAAAGCAAATATTCAAATAGTTAGAGTCTTTCCAAGCAGATAAAAATTGACCACTTGCCCACGGGAAGTTAAGGCCATACGGACAGCCGGGTCAAATGCCGACAGGCAACATTAGTTGCCCTATTGATTGAGTTAGAAGCTCAAATTTTATAAGTTGGTTACTTTATAACCAGTACGACATAAATCGTGCAAAACTTGTGAAACGGTCAATAAGAGTGGTAAAAGTATTTATTTGCTATATAGACTCTGATCTCCTTTTTAGGTATGTTGAATATTAAAAAGCTTTTCAGACATAAAATTCATTATGCGTGGCAATATGTCTGTATTTGTATATGCTTTTTAATAGGATAATAATATCTACAAGCAAGTGATGTGCAATGAAATGCGCGTACACTTGCTTTTTTGTTGTCTTTTAACTTTATCAATTAATAAAAATCACCCCATAAATTCTTACGATTTAAACCAGATGGAAAGGGAAGTGGGAGAATTTTCAGCGAGAGGAAGTTTTGTGATGAATGAACGAGAAAGATTATTTCGTCTTTCGCAGGGGCGGGCACCTATTTATGAAGCTTTGGAAGAGTTCAAGAAAAAGCGAATTGTTCCTTTTGATGTACCCGGTCATAAACGCGGGAGAGGTAATCCCGAATTGACAGCTTTTTTGGGGGAGCAAGCGGTTAGCGTGGATGTTAACTCGATGAAGCCGCTTGATAATCTCTGTCACCCGGTATCCGTCATTAAAGAAGCAGAAGAATTAGCAGCTGAGGCATTTGGTGCTGCACATGCATTTTTTATGGTGAATGGAACGACATCTGCCGTACAGGGGATGGTCCTAACAGCTTGTAAAGCGGGAGATAAGATTATTCTTCCCCGAAATGTTCATCGCAGTGTCATTAACGCGCTTGTTCTATGTGGTGCCGTGCCGGTATATGTAAATCCGGAAATGGATAAAAATCTAGGAATTGCGCTTGGTATGTCTCTCAACCAGGTGGAAAAAGCGATTAAAGAAAACCCAGAGGCTAAAGCCATTTTGGTCAATAATCCAACCTATTATGGAATCTGCTCGGATTTACGAGGGATTGTGAGGCTTGCTCATCAGCATAACATGCTTGTTCTTGCAGATGAAGCACATGGAGCACATTTATACTTTGGAAAAAACCTTCCCGTGACTGCCATGGCTGCTGGTGCAGATATGGCTTCAGTCAGCATGCATAAATCCGGGGGAAGTTTGACGCAAAGCTCATTTATGTTAATGGGACCCTCTGTGAATGTTGGTTATGCAAGGCAAATTGTTAATCTAACACAAACAACAAGCGGATCATATTTGCTGCTTTCAAGCTTGGATCTTTCACGAAGAAATCTAGCGTTAAATGGAGAACGGATTTTCGATGATGTTATTAATCTTGCAGAATATGTTCGGAACGAAATCAATCAAATTGGTAACTATTATGCCTTTTCAAGAGAATTGGTGAATGGAGACAGCATATTTGATTTTGATGTAACTAAGCTCTCGGTACATACATTAGATATTGGACTAGCGGGAATTGAGGTATATGACTTATTGCGAGATGAGTATGATATCCAAATTGAATTTGGAGATATAGGCAATATTTTGGCCTATGTATCTGTTGGTGATCGGAAAAGAGATGTCGAACGTCTGATTAGTGCCCTATCAGAAATACGTCGCCGTTATTCGACTGATAAATCAGGTCTGATTACACAAGAATATATTGACCCGGAGGTTGTGATTACACCGCAGGAGGCATTCTATGCAGATAAAGAATCATTGAGTCTGCGAGATACAGAGGGTCGGGTGTGCAGTGAGTTTGTGATGTGCTATCCTCCTGGAATTCCAATCCTCGCACCAGGTGAAAGAATTACGAAAGAAATCATTGAGTATATTGACTATGCAAAAGCAAAAGGCTGTTCCATGACAGGACCGGAAGACCTTGCTATTGAACGTCTGAATGTACTAAAGGGAGTGTGACAGCATGGAGTTGTGGTTTCATGAACGTAGCACGGCAGAAGTAAAGCTTTCCATCAAGGTGGACAAGCATTTATACAGTGAACAGAGTGAATTTCAGAGGATTGATATCTTTGATTCGAACGAATTTGGGAGATTTTTGACCCTGGATGGCTATATGATGATGACTGAAAAAGATGAGTTTATTTATCATGAGATGATTACCCATGTACCTATGGCTGTTCATCCAAATCCACGGAAGGTTTTGGTTATTGGTGCAGGGGATGGCGGTGTTGTACGTGAGCTAACCCGTTATCAACAGATTGAACATATTGACATGGTGGAAATTGACGAAAAGGTAGTTGAAGCCTGTAAAAATTATTTGCCTTTAACAGCTTCTAAGCTTGATGACGAACGGGTTCATATTCATTATGAGGATGGGCTGAAATTTGTTCGATCCTGTGAAAATCAATATGATTTAATCATCGTGGATTCAACCGACCCATTCGGACCGGGTGAAGGCTTGTTTACGAAAGAATTTTACGGTAATTGCTACAAGGCCTTACATGAAGATGGAATTATGGTAAATCAGCATGAGAGTCCGTTTTATGCAGAAGACAGGGCAGCGATGCAGAGGGCGCACCAACGGATTATCGACTGTTTCCCAATTAGCAGGGTATATCAGGCACATATTCCATCCTACCCGTCCGGCCACTGGTTGTTTGGATTTGCATCCAAAAAATATCAACCTCTTGCAGATTTAAATCAAGAGGCTTGGAAACAGTTAGGTATTAAAACACGCTATTACAATCCTAATTTACACCGTGGTTCCTTTGCTTTGCCAACGTATGTGGAGGAGCTGCTGAGGGACGTGGAAGATATTCCATGAAAATCTTCTAGTGTTTAAAACAAGCAGAAAGAAGTTTGTTAGATAAATAAATAATGGATTGGAGATATGAAAAATGGGAAAAGCACTGATTATTGGTTGTGGCGGAGTAGCCTCTGTGGCAATAAACAAATGTGTACAAAACAGTGAGGTATTTGAAGAGATTTGTATTGCAAGTCGTACTAAGTCCAAATGTGATGATTTAAAAGCTAAGCTTGACGGCGGTAAGACAAAAATTACAACGGCTCAGGTGGATGCAAACAATGTGGATGAGCTAATTGCTTTAATAGAAGAAGTGAATCCGGATATAGTAATGAACCTTGCCTTACCATATCAGGATTTAACGATTATGGATGCCTGTCTTGCAACTAAAACTCATTATATGGATACAGCTAATTATGAGCCTGAAGATACAGCGAAGTTTGAATATAAATGGCAATGGGATTACCGTGAGCGCTTTGAAGAAGTGGGTATTACTGCATTATTAGGAAGCGGATTTGATCCTGGCGTTACAGGAGTATTCTCAGCCCATGCCTTAAAACATCATTTTGATGAAATTGAATACATTGATATTTTAGACTGTAATGCAGGTGACCATGGTTATCCTTTTGCAACAAACTTTAATCCTGAAATAAATATCCGTGAAGTAACAGCAAATGGCTCCTATTGGGAAAATGGCCAATGGGTAGAAACAGAGCCAATGGAAATTAAACGTACGTACAATTTCCCTGAGATCGGTGACAAAGATATGTATCTATTACATCATGAAGAAATTGAATCACTTGCTTTGAATATTCCTGGCATTAAGCGGATTCGTTTCTTTATGACATTTGGGCAAAGTTATCTCACTCATTTAAAATGTCTAGAAAATGTTGGGATGACATCTATTGAGCCAATCGAATTTGAAGGGAAAGAAATCATACCTCTTCAATTTTTAAAAGCAGTACTTCCAGACCCTTCTTCACTTGGTCCGCGTACAAAAGGAAAAACGAATATTGGCTGTATTTTCCGCGGTAAAAAAGATGGAAAAGATAAAACTTATTATGTATACAATGTTTGTGATCATGAAGCGTGTTACAAAGAAGTGGGATCACAGGCGGTTGCTTATACAACAGGGGTTCCTGCAATGATTGGTGCGATGATGGTTATGAACGGAAATTGGAACAAGCCTGGTGTTTACAATATTGAGGAATTTGATCCAGATCCGTTCATGGAAGCATTGAATAAATGGGGACTTCCTTGGAAAGAAAGCTTTGATCCGGAGTTAGTAGACTAAGATGCGCTTTGATCAATTACCAACACCATCTTATGTGGTAGATGAAGGTCTACTCGAGAAAAACCTAAAAATTTTAAAGGGTGTAATGGGTCGAACCGGATGTAAAATTATCCTGGCACAAAAAGCATTTTCTATGCATGCAATGTATCCGTTAATCGGTCAGTATTTGAGTGGGACTGCTGCGAGCGGATTGTATGAAGCTAAGCTTGGCTATGAGGAGATGGGAAAGGAAAATCATGTGTTTTCCCCAGCCTACCGCGAAGATGAGATAGATGAAATTATCTCTATTTGTGATCATATTATCTTCAATTCTTTTTCACAGCTTGAGAGATTTGGGGATAAAGTACTCCAGGCAGGTAAAAGCATAGGCCTCCGTATTAATCCAGAATGTTCGACTCAAGAGGGCCATGAAATCTATGATCCATGCACTAGAGGATCCAGATTTGGTATAACGGCTGATGAATTTCGTCCAGATTTGCTGGAAGGTGTATCGGGATTACATTTCCATACGCTTTGTGAACAGGATTCGGATGCCTTGGCACAAACCCTCAATGCTGTCGAAGAGAAATTTGGAAAATGGCTGCCGCAAATGAAATGGATTAATTTTGGCGGTGGCCACCATATTACAAGAGATGGGTATAATATAGGCCTGCTGGAGGACTGTATTACCCGTATTCAGAAGACATATGATTTGGAGGTTTATCTTGAGCCGGGTGAAGCAATTGCTCTTAATGCCGGATTTCTTGTGACAACGGTTCTTGATACATTAAAGAATGATGTGGAAATTGCTATCCTCGATACTTCGGCTTCCTGTCATATGCCGGATGTGTTGGAAATGCCATATCGCCCTCCGCTTCTTGGTAGTGGTGAACCCGGTGAAAAGGCCCATACGTACAGATTAGGCGGTCCAACCTGCTTAACAGGGGATATTATTGGAGATTATTCATTCGATCAGCCGTTAAAAAGTAATGACCGATTGGTTTTTGGGGATATGGCGATTTATTCGATGGTTAAAAACAATACATTTAACGGAATGGCCCTGCCGACAATTGCTGTACAGGACAAGAATGGTGAATGCCGCATTTTGCATAAATTTAATTATATGGATTTTAAAAATAGACTATCTTAATGAAAAAGCCAGATTCCAATGTGAATCTGGCTTTCTTCTATAGATAGGTATTATATATAGAAGAAACTCGTATATTAAGTTTTCTACGATTTGATTAAAGACGGATATCTCTGATTGTTAAAGGTGTTTTTAATACTTTTGTAGAATTACTTTGAATGAAGAACAACTGAAAACTAGTAAGGGGTGAGACGAAATGGAAAAAAATGAGGTTATCATGATTGAGGAACGAAGTAATAGTAAAATGAATTTTCCATTTATATTAAAGATTGTTGTGATTATTGCACTATTATTTACCGTTATTACTTTAGGTGCAGGGTTGTATAAATTATATGTGTATGAAAGTCCCTATAGTAAAGAGGAAATGATAGACCAAGGATATGAAGAAATATTCAATGAGGAGAAGGCTGTTAATGCATATAATTTATATGATGTGCAGAATTTATCGGTGAATGCCGGAATGGCTACAGCGTATTTTACATTAGCAATTTTGTTTAGCATCCTTGGAATAGGAGCTTTTGTAATGGCTGAAATACTGAAACGGAATGAGCAAAGGAGCATGTTGAGTATAGACAATCTAAAAGAATGAAAAGCTCAAACCCAGTCAGGAGTTTGAGCAAGGTTGAATAAGTTATATAGTCTCTATTGTCCGACCGCTTAACTTCGCAAAAATGTTACTAATAGATAAGAAAACGGTAAAGAATGCATTCAGCACTATATTAATCAAGCCACTGAATATACTAAGAATGAAGTAGACGATTGCTGATATTAAAATACCTTCCATTAACATTTCAATAGAAAATGAACGTTCATAAATTGCACCAATAATAGTAATGAGCCATATTAATACAATATATATCATGGGGAAATAGGCAATGAATTGACAGATCCATGAAAGGATACGTGTAATTCCTGCAGCAATCCAATAAAACGGGGAAAAAAGAATAAGTCGAAAGATCAGGAAGTAATGTTGTATGGTATTCATGCTGGCTCAACTCCTCCGTATTAGTCTAAGGTGCTTCATTATTTAAATTCCCGTAATAATCTCCTTTAAAAATGAAAAAATTGTGAATGATATAGGGGATGTGACAACCATTATAGTTGGTTAACGTTTTATATAAAAATTCAATTAAGATACGAGAAAAAATAGAGGGTTAATTTGTTTATTTTTAAACAGTCTTCTAAATGTATGAGCAGATTTATGAATCTATTAGTCATTTAAACCATAAAAATTAGCAGATAATATGATAGAAGAGGTAAAGGTAAATATAAAAATATGGTAGACCATATAACAAAAGGGTAATGCAATAAAGAACACAATTGCTGTTTATCATAAAAGGAGGACAAGATATGTTAAAAAGACTTTCTCTCTTATCTCTGCTAACGGTATGTATTCTTGTGCTGGGTGCTTGCTCTCAAACAACTGAGGAAGACCAAACTGAGGATACTAATAATAAAGAATTGCAACATGATACACAATCTCATGATATGAAGGGAATGAATCATTCAGGTTCTGGTGAGGTTCCGGAAGATTTAAAAGTGGCTGAAAATCCCTACTTTTAAAGTTGGAAGCCATGCAATCCTTAAAGATGGACATATGGAAGGTATGAAAAGTGCTGAAGCCACCATCATTGGAGCTTATGACACAACCGCATACCGCATTTCTTACAATCCAGCTACAGGTGGGGAAAGGGTGAAAAATCATAAGTGGATTATTCATGAAGAGATAAAAGATAGTGGAGAGGAATCTTTGCAGCCTGGTGCAGAAGCCATTACGACTGCCTCTCATATGGATGGAATGAAGGGTACCACTGTAAAAATTGAATCAGCACAAGAAACGACTGTTTATATGATTGATTACAAACCAACAACAGGTGGGGAAGAAGTAACTAATCACAAATGGGTGACAGATGACGAATTGATGCCTGTTGAATAATTACTCGCATTGCCGAGCCAATCGTTTTGTTTGTTAAACCTTAAAAGGCACCTATCATACTGGTGTAGGTGCCTAGAATAATATCCTCTAATTAAGCTCTTTAATAGCCTATAGGTAAACGAAACTTAAAGGTACTTCCTTTATCTAATTCACTTGATACATCAATGGTGCCGCCGTGCAGACTGACAATCCATTTTACGATCGACAAGCCAAGACCTGTATTGCCGTTAGCAGTTGAGGTACGAGAAGGATCGACGCGATAAAAACGATCCCATATTTTATTTATATGTTCTGCACTAATGCCAATTCCATTATCCGAAATCTCACCTATCACATGATTACCCTGCTGATATAATTTAATCTTTACATATCCGCCAGGCCTTCCATAGGCAACCGCATTCGTAATCAGGTTCATAAGTAATCTCATGATTAACGTTTGATCTGCTTTTATAAAAAGATTATCCTCTAGGTCTGTAATTATCTCAATATCAGCTTTATAAGCCATATAGGTTAATTCTTCTGCTACCATTTCTGTTAACTCACTAATATTAAGCCTTTCAAATAGAAAATGGTCCATATTCTGCTGATCAACTCTGGCCAGTAAAAGTAATTGCGAAATGAGAGAGGACATTTTTTGGGATTGTTTTAGAATGACCTCAAGGGATTCCTTTACTTCTTTTGAATCATCAATTTGAGATAAGGCGTATTCAGATTGAGAGATGATGACAGAAGTAGGTGTCCTTAATTCATGAGAGGCATCAGAAGTAAATTGTTTTTCATTCTCAAATGAAGATTGTAATCTATCGAACATTCGGTCAAAGGTCTGTGCCAAAGCATGAATTTCATCATTTGATCCCTTAAGGTCAATACGTTTTGATAAATCTTGTCCGTCGTTAATTTCACTGACTGTATCAATCATTTTTTGTACGGGACGAAACGCTCTTTTTGTAATAGAATATCCGCCGGTAGCTGCTACAATAATAAGGAATGGAAAAGCAATTAGCGTCACAAGTAAAATGGTGTTCATGGCTGACGATAATTGATTTAATTGATAAACGCCTCGAATCCATATCTCATCATTAAATTTTTTATATGGATGATCATATAATAGCCATTCCTGTCCATTCTGTTCAATGGTTTGAAGTCCATCCTTATTCATTGGTATGTCCCCGTTAAATCCAGATGGAACATTGCCTTCCAGTAAAGCACCATTTTTATCGTAAATTAAAAGAGTGACCCCATCATCATAATACTCAAAATCATTATCTACCTCTAAATGTCCGTTTTCATAATCTATATCTCTAAAACCTTCTTTTACTGATTCCTCGAGTTGGTCCTGGATATTTAACAGAAGAATTTTATCGGAAGAGGCCAAAATAATACTTAATACCATAGCCATAATAATCACAATTAGGCCCGTATACCAGAGAGTGATCTTCATTTTAATAGATAATTTTTTCATGACTCTATCCTCAATACGTAGCCAGACCCTCTAATAGTATGGATAAGCTTGATCTCAAAATCATTATCTATTTTTTTTCTTAGATAACGAATATAAACATCAATGATATTTGAGCCGCCTTCATAATCATAATTCCAAACATGTTGTTCAATATTATCTCGAGACAATACAATATCTTTATTGCGAATCATATATTCCAAAATTGCAAACTCCTTGCTGGAAAGGTCAATATTTTTACCCTGTCGCGTTACCTTATGGGTATTACAGTCCACTACTAAATCTCCCATTTCATAAACGTTGGATGTGTTACCTGATTGCCGGCGCATTAACACCCGTATCCTGGCCAGTAGTTCATCGAAGGCAAATGGTTTGATTAAATAATCATCTGCGCCTAAATCCAGTCCTTTGACCCGATCTTCAATCGTATCTTTTGCGGTTAACAATAAAACCGGAGTACGATTACCTTCTTCTCTTATATGCTGCAAAACTTCCAGTCCATTTACTTCTGGAATCATTATATCTAACACGATCAAATCATAAGAAGCCATGGAAATATAATCGAGTGCATCAGACCCATTTCCACATGCGTCCACACTGTAATTTTCCACTTTTAAACGGTTTGCAAGAACGTTTTGTAAATCTTGTTCATCTTCGACTATGAGAATCCGCATGTTTAGTCTCCTTTTCTTCTTATTTAATATATTTTACTATAATTCACGTTTATTAAAAAAAGATGAGAAAATCATTTTTATTCATTAATGTTCCTTTAATGTTTACCCATTATGATGAAGTCAAGATCAAGGAAAAGAATAAAAGACAGGAGGAGAGGCGTCAAAATTAATGGAATGATAATTGGTTCCTGTTCTGGTCAAATGGTCTTATGTTCTTCGTAAATTAAAAATTCTAATCAATTTTATTGACCAATTAGACCAGTTTGAAGATTAACTAGAAAAGGAAATTGTATATAAACGATAAAAAGGAGAGATAGCTATGTTAACAAAATACAAAAACATGGTAGTAGAAAATAAAAAGAAAATAATCGGTGGCTTTATTGCCATAATTGTTCTTGGTATCGCCATTGTAGGCGGTTATGTTGGAATGGGTTATTACTATGCAAATAAGAATGACAACTATACAGAAGCACAAATTAAAGAAATAGCT
Organism: Bacillus sp. E214; assembly: GCF_008087365.1. Lineage (NCBI taxonomy): Bacteria > Bacillati > Bacillota > Bacilli > Caryophanales > Bacillaceae > Bacillus > Bacillus sp. E214. The sequence goes on from NZ_VENN01000001.1 coordinate 17,202, forward strand.
TTGAAGCAAATTGATGGAGAAGTTATCAGTGTTCAAAAAGAATTCAATTTGGAAGATGACCGTATTTCCCGTTCTGAATACGAATACGATGTTGAAATTAAAACTTCAGAAAATCTTTTGAAAACAATCACTGTAAAAGGTAGAACAGGTACTATAGAAATAGATGATGATTTTGACGATGATCATATTTCCCGTTCCGAATTTGATGATAAAAATTAAATTCATGAAAATTTCTTAAGTACAACCAACATAAGAGGAAGAACATGTCTAATTGAATTAAATGGATTTAATAATCAGGAGACTCCGCCAAAAGATTTATCTCTTTTTGGGAGTCTCTTTTTTATGGATATGGATAAGTTAAATTCTGGTATTATGATATAAAAGATATCTGGATACAAGGAGGAGACGATATGTACCAATATTTTAACGGCTTAGTCATCCGGGAAGGGACAGAAGGAGTTCCAGCTGAAAGTGTAGAATCTCTTTTTACAGATGCAGGATGGGCGAGAAACACAACAGATTGGCAGAAAGAAAAGTTTTCATTAATATTTGAAAACTCCACCTGGGCTTATACTGTATGGGATTCTAGCCGAATGATTGGAATGGTTCGGGTTATTTCAGACAAAATAATGGCCGCTACTATAATGGATTTAGTCGTTTTAACCGAATATCGAGGAAAGGGGATCGGTAAAAAATTAGTTGAACTATGTGTACAAAAGCTTCCTCATGGAGATTGGTTCGCGCATACGTCCGCTGTTAATTTCAGTTTCTATGAAAAGTGCGGATTTGAAGTCAAAGACTTGTCCCAAAATGGAACGTGCGTCTATTATGGATATATACAAGCCCGTAAAGAGGGGCATAGATAAATAAAAACAAAGCTAACACCAACTAGAATCGCAGAGGATTTAGGGTGTTAGCTTTATTTATTTCACTCTATTTGGTTTCGTTTTCTCTCAATCTTCCCAGTTTACTGTGTTTTTTTCAAGAAGAATGAAAGAACGACATTTATGATAGCTAAAATTAAACTGATCTTAAATACAAATGCTGAACCAGTAGCTGCAGCTGCAGTTAAATCATTGGCTGCACCGGATAAGTAATCAGCTTGTTTCATAGAGAATAGAGATACCATTACCGCAATACCTATAGCTCCGGCTACTTGCTGAGACGTTTGTGTAATTGCAATACCATCTGGATAATATTGTCTAGGTAATGCATTCAGTGTATTTGTTTGTACGGATGCTAAGACCATACCAACACCTAACATCATCACGATATGTGTCAATACCATAATCCAAAGAGCGGTATCTGTTCCGTATGATGCATAAAGTCCATATCCAATGACAACAAGAATTGTACCTGGAGTAATCACGGCACGTGGTCCATATTTGTCAAATAATTTACCAATTATCGGCGCAAGTACACAGTTGATTAAACTCCCCGGAAGCATCATTAATCCTGTTACAAATGCTGAAACGATAAGGGCCATTTGCATATACATTGGTAAAACAACAAGCATGGAAAGCATGTTGAGGAAGGTAATAATATTCATAGCAAGACCTAAAACGAACATTGGGTATCTAAATGCTTTTAAGTTTAACATTGGGTGTTCCATCTTATTTTGACGGATACAGAAGAATAGTAATGCGATTAAGCCGATAATAATTGTTCCTAATACGGTTGCATTTGTCCAGCCAAGCTCTCCACCGACACTTACACCGTATACAACACCACCAAAACCAATTGTAGATAATACTACAGATAAAATATCAATTGAGACATTACGGATTTCATTAACATTCGGTATATAGATATAGCCAATGATTAGTGAAATTAATAAGAATGGAATGGTGAACCAGAAAATCCAATGCCAAGATAATGTATCTAAAATCATGCCTGCTAATGTTGGTCCAAAAGCTGGTCCAGCTAAAATAACTAATCCCATTGTTCCCATTGCAGCTCCACGTTTATTTGGCGGGAAAATCGTGAAAATAACACTTTGTGTTAAAGGTAAAATGATAGCCAACCCAGCTGCTTGAATAATACGTGCTGTTAAAAGTACGCTAAATGTGGGTGCTAAAGCAGCTAAAACTGTCCCTATAAGAGAGAAAAATAAAGCTGCCATGAACATTTGGCGTGTCGTGAATTTTTGCATTAAAATACCTGTAACTGGTACTAAAATACCAAGTGTTAAAAAGTAGCCTGTTGCCAACCACTGAATGGTTGTTGCATCCACACTAAAAATTTGGCTTAATTGTCCTAATGCTATATTTAAAGCTGTTTCACTAAAAAGCCCGACAAATCCTGCTACCAAGAGGGCAGCCATTATCGGTCCCGTTTTGATTTGTATTTGTTTATTCACTTGTTATAACTCCTCTAAAAATAAATTATTTGTAAATTCGAGATTGCTCTCAGGGAGAAACGCATTTGTAGAGCAAAAATCCATCTTCATTGGAAGTCTAATCACTAAAGAAATAGAAGAATACAGAATCTTCTGAAAAAAGATTCGATAAAACCTTTGATTATAAAATTTTCTCAATTAAAATCAGACTCTTGTAAACATACATACTAAAACTACATTAGGGCGAATTTTCACTCACCTATATTTGCTAACTGTAAAGCAAGTCATTGTCTCTATGTTTTTTTAGTCATTGATTCGTTTTTAATCATTCCACTTGGGCATTAATTATTGATAATTTGAGATAAATCCAGTATTCGCAAGTAGAATCATACTTCTTTCAAATGGTGAGAGAACGAAACTTTGCTATTTTTATGCTTGTTTCGTAGGATCCAACACCTGTATATCCTTTTGGCGGGATAGTCCATTGCATTCGTAAATAATCAGCAATTTTGTATCCCTCCTGTTAGTACACCTCCACCATACTAACCAGTCAGTCTGTTTTTCACTATAACAAAATATTTCTTCTTGTGTAAGTAATTTGTTTTTTTTGTGACAATATTTTTATAATTGATCTTTTTATGTATTAGGAGTTTTATGCATGGGGGTAAAAATGAAACCTTGCTATATCAAGGATGAATCAGTATATAAATCTATTAAAAATGTATCCCCTTACATTTGTAGCAGGGTAAACATGCACTAAATTGGGAAGTGGATTGTATTTTTTAAGTAATTCATATACCGAATTTTATTATTTCAAAATAATATAAAGCGGTGGTTAGATTAACTGGTTATTAGTGATGGTTTCATACAGCGGGGTAGTTTATTCTATCTAAATTCGACTATTGATAAATATTCATTGATAGGTAGTTCCCGATTTATTATCCTCTGAATACCTATTTCACTACTGGCCACCAAGAAAATAGTAAATAAAATCATCCTGTGATACATAATTATTTAAGATGTGAAATATTTGAAAATGAAAAGGTTCTGCTTTCTGATTAAATAAAGTTTTACATCTTTAAGAACTGTATAGAATAAAAAAGGATTAACGGCATTAGGAGTCGAAAAGCTATAGTAATAGGTTGTTACTAGGATATAAGGAGTATGGAATCATGCTGAAAATTTTACGCTATGTTTTTTCAACGGTAGTTTTAATATTTGTATTATACGGATTTATTACTAGAAGCTTTGCGTACCAACCATTTATGATTTTTTTCTTAGGGTTAATGATGTTAATCATTGGATTAGAAGAATATCAAAAAGGACGAAAACTGATTAGTTGGGTGAGTCTAGGTGGATTTTTGTTTGCCATGTATGTAGCAATTGAAGGTTTTATACTGAATTAACAATCTGCAGTAGGATCTTTTTGGCGCTTTCAGATTTATGATCAATATGTGATCACATCTTACATTTCAGATTACATTGTGAGTAATCATATTGTTTAGAGATCTGGCATAAACTGATCCATATCCACATTGGTAAAAAATCCTGAATAAATTGACAAGAAAATGTACTCGTGTTAAATTTATCCTTAATTAAAGAATTTTGAATTCGAGGTATATTGCATTTTACATAAAGTCTCGAATTCGAAATAAAAGTATTGGAGGAATAACAATGGCAAAATGGATAGTTGACCAGTCTCATTCAACAATTGGCTTTGCAGTGAAACATATGATGGTATCAAAGGTAAAAGGAAAATTTGATACGTATACAGCAGATATTGAAGCCGCGGATTTAACAGATTTGACAACAGCTCAAATTGCATTTCAATTTGATCCAGCAAGTATTAACACTTTTTCAGAAGATCGTGATACACACTTGAAATCTGCTGAATTTTTTGATGTGGAAGCATATCCTACAATCGAATTTAAATCTACAAGCATTACAAGATCTGGGGATGACTATAAAGTAACTGGTGATCTGACTATTAAGGATGTAACAAAGTCAGTTACATTCGATGTCGAATTTGGCGGAAAAGGCAAAAATCCTTGGGGAGTTGAAGTATACGGTTTTGAAGGGGACGCGAAGATTAACCGAGAAGATTTTGGTCTTACTTATAATGCAGCACTTGAAACGGGCGGCGTTTTAATTGGTAAAGATATTAAAATAGAAATAGAATTAGAGATTAACCCGGCAGCATAAGTTTAATCGTTCTTCTAAGGGGAAATAAAGAAGGATAATGTCTTCTAAAGAGGGTAATTTATGAGTGATTCCGCTCTTTTTTTATCCAATATCTCGAATTCGAGATAAATAGTTAACGGGGGTATAGATATGATATTGAATGAATTAAAAGGATTGCACCATGTGACTGCGATTACGAGCAGTGCAGAAAAAATTTATGAATTCTTTACAGGGGTTCTTGGTATACGCTTAGTGAAGAAAACCGTCAACCAGGATGATATTAAAACGTATCATTTATTTTTTTCAGATGATGTCGGCTCCCCGGGTACAGATATGACTTTCTTTGATTTCCCTAGTATTTCAAAGGGAATTCACGGGAACAATGAAATTTCGAAAACATCTTTCCGAGTTCCAAGTGACGCAGCTCTAGACTATTGGATTAAACGGTTTGATAAATACGAAGTTAAACATACAGGAATTCAAGAATGGTTCGGCAAAAAAACAGTGTCCTTTACTGATTTTGATGATCAGTCATATCAACTAATTTCTGATCAGAGTAATGAGGGAGTAGCTTCCGGAACGCCTTGGCAAAAGGGGCCTGTCCCATTGGAATATGCTATTACAGGATTGGGTCCAATATTTATTCGTACCTCTAATTTCGATTATTTAAAAAAACTTATGGAAGAGGTTTTGTTGTTTAGAGTGTTAGACAGCCATGAATCTTATCATTTGTTTGAAATGGGCGAAGGAGGCAATGGAGCACAGGTTATTGTAGAACACAATACAACTCTTCCACAGGCACAGCAAGGCTTTGGTACAGTTCACCATGTGGCATTTCGCGTGAATGACCGCTCAGAGCTGAAGGATTGGCAAAAACGTTTGCAGGCATTTAATATACCCAATTCAGGTTATGTAGAACGTTATTATTTTGGTTCACTCTATGCAAGATTGGCACCGCATATTTTATTTGAATTTGCAACGGACGGTCCTGGATTTATGGAGGATGAACCATACGAAACTCTTGGAGAAAAATTATCCTTGCCGCCATTTTTAGAAGAAAAACGAGAACAAATTGAAAGTATAGTTCGATCCATTAATACGGTTCGCAGTACCTTAACGTTTGAAAAAGAATACTTGTAAAGAGTAAGAACAACATAATCGGCAATTCATTATAAGCAACTAAGATGAGATTGAAAACTAAGATACTATTTCAGGGCTAATCGTAAATTTCGATTAGCCCTTTTATCTTTAATAGTGAATCTAGTTTTCTATATAAGGAAGATAGATTATTTGAAAATTGTTACAATATTTTTGTAACTATTACAATTTTATTTAAATTATACCAAATTCATGTTATGATATCTGAGTTAACAAATAAAGCCATTTTTGATTAAATTTTATTTATTTTAGAATGATTTGAAACCGTTTGCGTTTAGGGAGTGAGAGTATGGCGATAGATCCGAATGCACCGATTTTTAATATGGCGATACGCACAGCAGATATGATTGTTAAAATGTTTGGGCCGCGCTGTGAAGTGGCGGTACATGATTTTGCAGATTTAAAAAAATCTCTTGTCTATTTAGCCGGCAATGTTACAGGAAGAGAAATAGGTAGTCCATGTACGGATTTAGTATTAAACGAATTGACTAAACCTGTATCTGACATAGAGGATATTCCAAACTATAAAACCAGATTGATAAATGGAATCACAATGAAATCATCGACCATTTTTCTGCGGGATGTGGAAAATCATGTTATTGGGGCTATTTGCATTAATTATGATATTTCAATGATGATTCAATACGAGGCAGAAATTCAGGATTTCATTTCTTTTACTGAAACAGAAGAGAAGTCTGAAAACTTTTATTCGACCGTACAGGAAGTCATTCAAGATATGGTTGATCAAGTTTTATCCGGTTTTAAGAAACCGCCATCCATGTTGAGTCTAGAAGAGAAAATAGAATGTGTAAGATTATTACAGGAAAAAGGTGCTTTCCTAATTAAAGGTTCAACAGACTATTTAGCATCCGTTTTAGGAGTATCGAAGTTTACAATCTATAATTATTTGCAAAAAATACGCACACAAATAGATTACCAATTAGAATATCAGGTGAAATAAAGGAATCTATTACTTGTCGATTAAGGATTTTTGCACTATTTAGCTAAGCTTCTAATAGAATGAAAGCGATGGGGCTTTGGCTGGAAGTATCTGAAGAAAAGTAAGCTATCTAAAAAGCAGATTGAAAAAAGGAGAAAAACATAATGAAGTATCGATCAGCATTTGATATAATTGGTCCGGTTATGATTGGCCCATCCAGTTCACATACAGCAGGAGCTGCCAAAATAGGAAGAGCAGCCAGAACTATATTTAGCAAACAACCAAAGCGAGCAATCATTTCGTTATACGGTTCTTTTGCAAAAACCTATAAAGGTCATGGAACAGACTTAGCCTTAATTGCTGGTTTACTGGATTTTGATACCTTTGATGAGCGTATTCCAGATGCATATAAATTCGCTGAACAGGCAGGAATGGAAGTTCAATTTCTGGTTGAAGAGGCTGTAGTTGAACATCCTAATACGGTTAAAATAAATTTGTTTGATGATGGAGATAAAAAGTTAGAATTAGTCGGCATTTCCATTGGTGGTGGAACGATTGAGATAACTGAAATAAATTCGTTTAAATTAAAGCTGTCAGGTGGGCAGCCAGCTATATTGGTTATTCACAGGGATCAATTTGGGCTGATATCATCCGTTACAAGTGTATTAGCTAAAAATGAGATTAATATCAGCCATATGGAGGTTTCGCGTAAAGAACGGGGAGACATCGCAATTATGGTAATTGAAATGGATCAAAAGCTCGGAGAAGAAATCATAGAAGAGCTTAGTTCATTGCCAAACGTAAACCATGTAATCCGTATGTAAAATTAAATACTGACAGCAAGAGGAGGAAAGAATATGTTTCGAAATGTGGCCGAGCTTGTAGAGCTGGCACAATCCAATAATGTTAAAATTTCCGAAATTATGATTAGGCAGGAAATGGAAGTGTCCGAGCGATCAAGAGAAGATATTATTGCTCAAATGGATGAGAACCTCGCAGTTATGGAACGGGCGGTAGAGAGAGGTCTTAATGGTGTTAAATCTCATTCGGGATTAACCGGAGGAGATGCGGTGTTATTACAAAACTATATTAATTCAGGTAAATCTCTATCTGGTAAACTTTTATTAGATGCTGTCAGCAAAGCAGTGGCAACCAATGAAGTAAATGCAGCAATGGGAGTTATTTGTGCCACACCAACAGCAGGTTCAGCCGGCGTTGTTCCTGGTACATTATTTGCCGTTAAAGAACAGTTGAATCCGACTAGAATGGAAATGATTGAATTCTTATTTACGACAGCAGCGTTCGGTTTTGTAGTAGCAAATAATGCATCCATCTCTGGTGCAGCTGGGGGTTGCCAGGCAGAAGTTGGATCAGCTAGTGCCATGGCGGCAGCTGCCATAGTGGAGATGGCTGGTGGAACACCGCAGCAATCCGCAGAAGCTTTTGCAATTACTATGAAAAATATGCTTGGGCTTGTATGTGACCCAGTCGCCGGGCTTGTGGAAGTTCCGTGTGTTAAACGAAATGCGATGGGAGCTTCAAATGCAATAACAGCAGCTGACATGGCGTTGGCAGGGGTAACAAGCCGTATCCCATGTGATGAAGTAATCAGTGCGATGTATGAAATCGGAAAGTCCATGCCATCTGCATTACGGGAAACAGCAGAAGGCGGACTTGCAGCCACTCCAACAGGCCGCAGATTGGAAGAAGAAATCTTCGGAAAACCAAAAGCTAAATTAGTAGATTACTTGTTGGCAAAATAATAAGAAGCGTCTGTCCGCATCAAGTTAAGATGCAGGCAGGCGCTTTTTAAATGGTTGTGAGTGTGGTCCTGAAATTAAATGGGAAGGAATCCATTAATCTTCTTTATGTGGATCTATAATCATGTAAGGCCTCATCATGTCATAATCTTCATGTTCCAGAACGTGACAATGCCAAACATACGAGCCGCTATATGGAGAGAAGCGCATGATCAAGCGGGTAATCTCTCCAGGAGGGACAGCAACTGTGTCTTTCCAACCGTATTCATTTGGCTTTGGAGGCTGTGCAGGTCCAGTAAAGATAATGGTTCGATCCTCGTTATAACGATCCAAATCAAATGGCCGGCGATCGAGTATTTGGAATTGGATTAAATGGATATGAATTGGATGAGTAACGTTTGTAAGATTCATTAAGCTCCAAATCTCAGTCGTATCTAATCGTGGTTTTTCTGTCACTGGATCCATCCACATTTTATTATCGAGTAAAAGCAGAGTACGGCTGTATTGGTCGGTTGTACTTACTAATTTGAGGTTGCGAATGGCCGATATATTGTTGTGTTTTAAAGAGGGTACATAGGATAATCTGTTGGGAATATGGCTATTGTCCTGGCTGGAAAGTGGCTGATTTACCCTGAATTGAAGGATATCACCTGTTTGATCAGCTGGGTCTGTATTAGGTCCAAGATTATTTTTTAGCGTGATGGTTTTGCCTTCATATTGGCTAAAATCGACGATGACATCCATTCTTTCTGCAGGTTCAATTAGAATGCTGTCCATCATTACTGTTTTTGGCAATAAACCGCCATCAGATCCAATTTGATAAAAAGATTGTCCGGAATCAAGTTCCATTTGGTAACCGCGTGTATTCGAACCATTCAAAATACGAAAACGATATTTGCGTGGCTCCACTTCTAAAAACGGCCATACCTTCCCATTTACAAGAATAGTATCTCCAAGAAAGAACGGTCTGATGGAAGGGTTTGGTAAACCTTCTGCGGGATTATCCGGCTGGCTTGGATAAAATAAAGAGCCGTCATCGTTGAATGTCCGGTCCTGTATCAATAGGGGAATTTCAAAAGAACCGCTTGGCAGTTTCAGCGATTTTTCCTGTTCATCCCGAATAATATACATTCCGGCAAGACCAGCATATACATTCAGTCTGGTAATGCCCATGGCGTGATCATGATACCAGAGGGTAGCTCCACGCTGATTGTTTGGATATTCATATACTTTTCTTGTGAAAGCTTCGCCAACTTCCTTGAAATTATTTGTAAACCAGGCATCCGGGTATCCATCACTATCGGGACGGGTTTCGCTGCCATGTAAATGTGTAACTGTTCGAACCTCCGGCATATGTTCTAGATGATGGAATGTTTTATCGACAGGGAGAAAATGCTTGTCAGGAAGATTATTCTTCCATTTAACCTTTACAACCTCCCCCTGCTTGGCTTCTATAGTAGGCCCGGGATATTGGCTGTTATAACCCCATAAGCGAGTTGGCGGTAAATCTCGGTGTAGCTTTTGTTGAAACTCCTGCATTCTTACTTCATAATATGTTCCGCCTCGACCATTCTCCTTGGGATTCAGGGTTTTCATAATTTGGAGTGGATCCACGAACTTTTCCAGTTTTGGACTCATGTTGTCGGTCTCCTTTTTCACAATATACATTAGACTATGATGAACAGGATGGTTTGAAGTGGTCATTTGGACTAGTAAAGAGAGATAAATTAGTGAGAATAGCGGAGCGGCGATTGTTTAAAGAAAATGCATTAAAATTTTTAGCAATAAAAAAGGGAACAACAGACTGGCTGAAGTTCCCTGAATCTATTTATTTGAGTACCTTCCACAAATCAGTTCCAGTTGAGAATGATGAAGCAATAAATGAAACCGAAAATGAGAAGACTGCTGAAATGCCTGCTTAATTTTGCTAAAATAAAGATAATTATGCTGAAGGAGCTTAGAAATGGCTATCCAAATCTTTATATTAAGCAAACTAATGGAGGATAATAATTATCCTTATAAATTAAAAAAGCAGCTTTCAGAGCCAATTCCATTGGATCAATTAGGTGGATTAACAGAAAGCAAACTGTACTATCACTTTGAATCGTTGGCTAAACAGGGATTGGTTGAACAAGTTGAAGTTATAAAAGAGGAACATCGTCCAGATAAACAAGTTTTTGCGATTACGGATAAGGGACGTGAAGAGCTTCCTAAGAAAATATACAAACTGTTGGAAAATGCCGAGGATATCAGTGATATGGTAGTAGGTATTGCTAATATCAGGTATGTCGATCGTGATCGGGTTCTAACTATTCTTAACAAGAAATCAGAGCATATCCGTGCTCAATGGATGCATATTAAAGATTTTGAAAAAAAGGTTGAAGTAGACGAGGAAAACAAGAACCTTGTAGAGTTTATAGGGGAGTATGTGACTGCTAGAGTAGATCATACTATTTACTGGTTGGAAGAGTTAATCAAACAGATCAAACAGAGGAAAATATAAATTAACAGGAACTATATTTTTTTGAAAAATTACAAAAGATTTGGAGATTTTAAGGCACCACAAATGTTAGAGTCTACTAACAATTGTGGTGCCTTTTATATGCTGCCTAATAAAGTGTTGGCGATACCTATCTAGAAGGAGAGGTGTTCTATAAAAATGAAATATAGATTGGTCAGCTTCTCACCAATAAACTCCTATATTTTATTTCTACTAGAATTGGACACAAAGATTTTCTCATTTATAAAGGTACATATATTTATGGTTCTTTTATCTACTTCACAGAATTATCATTCACCATACAACATTAGATAACTGCTGTTATTAAAAATTCTGGTAGAAATATAGGATAAATTTCATGTATTTTTTTTGAAAAAAGAGGTTTAAAACTTAGAAATACCATATCATTTGCAATCTTTTTAACCTGTAATTTATAGTAATAATAGAAGTTGTTTATAATTATTATAGATTGAAATTAATTCCAAAGATGGTACTCCTTAATACTGTATATTCATCATACAGGGGTTATAAGGAGAGCTATTAAAAGAGGAGGTTTTCAGTATGGCAGAGAACAAAGATCATAATGGTTCAAAGAAAGAAGAAATGAAACGCGAGACTTTGACAACTCGTCAGGGCCATCCAGTAACGGATAACCAAAATATCCGCACAGTCGGAAATCGTGGACCTGCAACACTTGAGAACTATCACTTTATTGAAAAGATTTCCCACTTTGACCGTGAGGAAGTACCTGAGCGTGTCGTTCATGCTCGTGGTGCAGGAGCATTTGGATATTTCGAAACATATGGAAAAGTTGGCGATGAGCCAGTAGAAAAATATACTCGTGCAAAAGTATTTTCCGGTGCTGGAAAACGTACCCCATTAATGGTTCGTTTCTCTACAGTGGCAGGTGCAAAAGATTCATCTGAAACAGCACGTGATCCACGTGGATTTGCTGTTAAAATGTATACAGAAGACGGTAACTGGGATTTGGTTGGGAACAACCTTAAAATTTTCTTTATCCGTGATGCAATGAAATTCCCTGATATGATTCATGCATTTAAAGTGGATCCAGCTTCAAACGTGGCAGATCCTAGAAGGATGTTTGATTTTGTTTCCCGCACACCTGAAGCAACACATATGATTACATTCCTATTCTCTCCATGGGGTATTCCAGCAACATACCGCCACATGCAGGGATCTGGTGTAAATACGTATAAATGGGTAAATGATAAAGGCGAAGCAGTGTTGGTTAAATATCACTGGGAGCCAAAACAAGGAATTCGTAACTTGACACAAGAAGATGCAGATTCTATCCAGGCTAAAACAACTGCCCATGCAACACAGGATTTATATGAAGCGATTGAACGTGGAGAATACCCTGAATGGGAGTTATATGTACAAATTATGGAGGATGATTATCATCCTGAACTTGATTTTGATCCTCTTGATGATACTAAACTATGGCCAGAGGACAAATTCCCATGGTTGCCAGTTGGTAAAATGGTATTAGATCGTAATCCGGTCGATTATCATGCTGAAATTGAACAAGCTGCCTTCGGTACTGGAGTTCTTGTTGATGGTATGGATTTCTCAGACGATAAAATGCTGCAAGGACGTACATTCTCCTACTCTGATACACAACGTTATCGTGTAGGACCGAACTATCTTAAATTGCCAGTGAATGCACCAAAAGTGCCAGTTCGCACTAATCAGCATCGCGGCCAAATGGATGTTCGCGATCCAAAAGAATCCGGAGATAATCCGCATATTAACTATGAGCCATCTATGGTTGGCGGATTCCAGGAAGCAAGTAAAGAAGAACGTCCGCAACACCGTCCAACATACAATGCTGCAGTCATGAGTGAACCAATTGACCGTCCTAACAACTTTGGTCAAGCAGGTGAAACATATCGCAGCTTTGAGGATTGGGAACGTGATGAGTTAATTAACAACCTATCCAATGCTCTTGCAATTTGTGATAAACGTATTCAAGATGCCATGGTGGAATACTTCACTCAAGCAGATGAAGAATATGGACGCCGTGTAAGAGAAGGCATCGAAATGAAAATGAAAGAATTAGCAGAAATGAAGGAAGAATCTGCAGTACCAGGCCGTGAAGCAGGTAAATCCAGATTCGGTCAAGGTACGGCAGCAGCAATGGAAGCAACAAAAGATGCTGTGAAGAAAAGCCATGAGGCTGATCCATATTAATAGATGGACTAAAAGAAACTGCCAGTCAATTTGACTGGCAGTTTTTTAATGACGATTTGTTATTGAAGCAATAGAAGTAGTTAGAGATAAATGATAGAAAGAGAGGATTCCCTTTATTAAATCGCCTTCCCAATATGATAATTAGGAACTTTGGTTTTCAGAATCTTCATACATGATTTCGTTCATATCTTCAATCAATTGCTTCAAGTCTTCCTGATGTCTCAATGCAGCAAAACGCAAAGAAGATACAAATAGAGGATAAATATAAGTGAGGCTGATAAATTCTAGATAATCATTGAGATTACTGGCCTCTTCGGGATCTATAGCCACCCCTGTTGAAATCATATAATCATAATCTTCTTCTGCAGCATAAGCGATTTCAAACATTTGGTGACCAGCATCATTATTAGCTTGTTCTGCCACTTTTTCCATTTCCTCCATTAAATAATCAATATTGACGCTTAAATAGAGGGCAGCTTGCGGAAGGAAATTATAATCAGCATAGAGTACTAAACAACCGTCTCCTTCACCTTCTTCCCAGATTGGATACAGGGTAGGTGATAATCCTGGAAAGGGAAAATCGGGTACTTCCTCAAAATGAAAATATGTTTGCTTAGCTCTTTTCCCATAGCTTACTAGATCTTCATAACTGATCTCTTCAGCCAGTTTTCCACTAACAGAATTTCCTTGCCCAGTTTTAATCATCGCTCTTTTCATTAGCCTTCCACTCCTTTGTAATTTGTTCGTTTATCCCTTTTTCCAGCGTGCTAATCATAGAAAATATTGAACATGTGTTTGGCAACAAATTAAAACTACTGAGGTGTTTATCTCTAGCTCATCTTTAAAAAGCTAAAAACTAACCTAAATAAACGTCATTTCATGGGATAGGAAGGAATGACTTTTTTAGTGATGTAGTATGTATTTTAAATTGATTGGCAAACTTATGTAAGATCCTCAAGGAGTACAGTCTAGCAGAGCAAGATTGCTAAGATTTGTATTCTTATTTGTTAATATATGTAATATTGTGACATCTGAGAAATCAAAGATAAAGAGAATCTACGAAAATCAATCAATATTTTGGAAAATATTTAACTAAAATAGATAGCATTATAAAATTGTAAAAGAATTGTTGGTATACGCTGGCTTGCAAAACCTTGTGAGGGCTCTTTCATTTTTTAAATGACTATAAATGTTAACAATTACAGAAATATAAATCTATTAGTATGTTAAAATATTCCTGTATAGAATTAGTGTACAGGAGTTGAAAAGATGAAAAAAGCTTTATTTATCATGATCAGTTTATGGTCCATTTTTTTGTTGATGGGATGTAATTCGGAAGAGGAAAGTAAAGAAGAAGGACAGGATATAAGGGAAATGGTTCAAGATTATAGTACGGGGAGTTTTGATAATGTCTCTGCGTCCATTACATCACATAAGTTAATTGTGAAGGATGATAAGGAGAAGTCTTATGATCTTCCTGCGGAAGAGTTTTTTGTTTCCATTGCACCCTATGTTAAAGAGACTCATCCATGTGAAATCCACAGTTTAACAGGCTGCCAGGGGGAACTGGTTAATAAGGATTTCAATGTATATATTCAAGATGAAGATGGCAAGGTCATTGTTGATGAAACCATGACTTCCTTGGAAAATGGGTTTATAGATATATGGTTACCACGGGAGAAAACATATCAGGTAAGAATTAACTATGGAGAAAAAACATCTGAAACGACGATTTCTACCTTTAAGGACGACAATACCTGCATTACTACAATGCAATTAATATAGGTGTCTATTCAGAAATATGTTTGAGATTAACTATCCGCTGATTTTTTTATCTATACAAATATAAAAGTAGAGAGTGAACTAAAGGAAATAAATTGGGAATTACAACAAAAATTCAAAAAAAATCTACAAAGATTCCACCCCATAAGCAAAAGTAAAATCCGCCAATTTAAACGATGGGCGGATTTTTTATATCAATGATTTATCTATTTGGTTACTGTGCTTACAAATCATTTAACGAGATAATATCCCCGCTCGAGGCGCGTACTCCATAATGACAATCTAATAGTCCGCATAATATATATTTATTTTGCTGAGAATCAAAGACATAACGAGGTGTCAGCTCAAAATGATCTTTAATTTTTTGATAAGCTTCGTTTTTATTGACCAAAACTTCTTCTGAGCAAGAAAAATGACCAAATTGATCAATAAAAGGCTGATTATCCATGTAATTAATAGCTTGCAAACTCTTCGCATCAAAAATAATCATAAGCTTTCTATGAAAAACACATTTAGTGTCTTCTTGATTTAATCGTAATATTGCGTGGATGTATCCTTGATCACGGTGTAGAGTTTTCAGTGTCCAATTTCCTGTTTCATTTGAGTATACCTGGCGCAAAAATTCAGTGACCCCTACTATACATTTTTCTTCCTCAGCTTTACTAATTGGGAATGAATCCGGGCTCTGCTCATTGGATATTGCTTGCTCGATTGTTACATCCCAACTCAATTTAAGTTCCTGTCTTTCAAATGGTTTAAGGTTGGGTTCATCCCAATATATAGGTTTATTTATTTCTAAGGGTCTCATATCTTTGTTGAAATCTAATGGGATTACAGATTTCTGTTCATTTGTAACATAAATTTCCTCCACGCCATAAACGGGGATGAGTTGTTCCGATTCAAAGGATGGAAAATTGAGTAACTTTAATTGTTTCCATGCAAGGTGTTCTATTGATTCAAGAGATAGTGTGTATACTTCTTTCTTTATCATTTCATTGGGTGGAAATAGACCATGTTTAGAGTAGAGGGTGAGGTTACCATTATGATCTACAATCACTTTAATATGACCCGAGGGAGAAAAATATATATCTTCAAAGCATGCTTCAAAGTTAAATTCCCCATTTTCTTCTTTATGCAATTTAAAGTGCTTCCCATATGACAAACCAGTTTCTTGTTCAATCCAGTTTACAACGGTGTCTCTATTAACTTCAGTAAATCTAAAGCCGTTTGCATAAGAAATGTCGCCTACAAAAATTACTCTCTCATATCTTAGGCTATTAATATCTAATTCAATAACTGCTGTGCCCTCAGGGTTAAGTTCTTCTTCCTCTTGTTCCTCCACATGATTAGGAAACCACTCCATTTCAAGAAAATATACCGTCTCATTTAAGATATTTAACTTGCGAGATAATGAATGTCGTTTCAAATAATAATTATCCAAACCAAATTTAGCTCTGGTAGAATCAATTAATTCGTTTATTTTTATATTCATATTTTGCACCTACCCCTTTATAATCAGAACGCATATTACCTTAATTATACAGAAGAGTGAGCTTTAGGTTATAAATTATTAATTCTTCGATTATTAGTAATAACAATAATCCATACAAAACATAGCTAATTAGTTGGAATTAACTATTGACGTGATGTTTGGATAAATTGTAAGATTATTCTTAATCATTAATTTGATAGCTCGGATTTAAAAAAATTAAGCAGTATTTGAGGTGTTCAAATGACAGAACGATTTTATGACCAATTAAGTAAAGATTTTGAGGAAATGGTTTCCTGGAGGAGATATTTACATCAAAATCCGGAATTGTCATTTCAAGAGTCAAACACTGCTAAATTCATTGCAGATAAGCTGCGAAGCTTTGGAATCAACGTGAAGGAGCAGGTTGGAGGAAATGGAGTGATCGGTGTTATTGAGGGCAATCATCCGGGAAAAACCATTGCTTTCCGAGCTGATTTTGATGCTTTACCAATCCATGATGAAAAGAACGTTAAGTATAAATCAAGTGTTGACGGAGTCATGCACGCTTGCGGTCACGATGGACATACATCGGCTTTACTTGCGGTAGCGAAAGTATTAAACAATCATCGCAATCAATTAAAGGGGAAAGTAGTTTTATTATTTCAACATGCGGAGGAGAAGCCACCAGGCGGTGCAAAATTTATGATAGAAGAGGGTGCTTTGGACGGTGTGGATTTCATCTTTGGTGGGCATCTTGCGACTGATTTGCCTGTGGGGAAGATTGCAACAAGACCGGGTCCTGTCATGGCATCTGTTGACGCATTTAAAATCACCTTGCAGGGGATAGGAGGACATGGTGCAAGACCGCATCAAACCATTGATACTGTAGCAATTGGGAGCAGGTTGGTTACTCATCTGCAGGAGATAGTCAGCCGCCGTGTTGATCCAGTTGAACCGGCTGTTGTAACGGTTGGAAGCTTCCATGCCGGAAACGCCTTTAATATTATTGCAGATTCGGCCATTTTGGAAGGAACTGTTCGCGCTATGAACTCGAATGTTCGCCAACAAATCGAGTCCGAAATTCGTGCTATTCTGGATGGGATGAAGGTTGCTGATAGAATTGAGTATTCATTAGAGTATATCCACGGATATCCAGTCCTGGTCAATCATAAAGAGGAAGCCTTATTAATTGAAAAATTAGTAAAAGAAACGATTTCTTTGGATGCCTTTGTTGAAAAAGACATCGTCCTTGGAGCTGAGGATTTTGCTTATTATCTGGAAGAGAGACCAGGGGCATACTTCCATGTTGGAGCACATAATGAACAGGCAGAAACACAGTTCCCTCACCATCATCCGCGATTTGATTTTGATGAAAAGGCATTGCTGCAGTTAAGCCGTATTTTTCTACAATTAGCTAATCATTATTTAGTAACAGACTAGGGGGAAGATTTATGTTTCAATTTGACCATCTTGTTCACTTTGTTAATAGCCCAGTAGAGGCAATAGAGCAGTTTCGCGATGTTGGCTTACACGCTGTTGAAGGCGGTAAGCATGAGAGTTTAGGTACATATAATTCTCTTAGTTATTTTGATTTAAGTTACATAGAATTGATCGGTGTTTATGACAAAGAGGCAGTAGTGTCCTCCTCTGGTATGAAATATAGCTTAAGGGAAACATTGAAGAACGATCAATTCGTAGAAGGATTATCAAGGATCGCGCTGCGTTCCAATGATTTAGAAAGTGTTGCGGAGAGGTTTCGTCAACATGGATTGGATGTATATGGGCCGCACCCGATGAGTCGAAAAAGACCCGATGGAAGTGTGGTCAGCTGGAAGCTATTATACGCAGGGAAACAGGGAGCAAAACTAGATTTACCATTCTTTATTGAATGGGATCAAAAAGACGAAGAACGCAAACAGGATTTAAAAGATCGATCTGTCATCGCAAAGCATGAAAAAGGTGACATTCATTTATCATACGTAGGATTTGCTGTTCAAAAGCATGATGAAACAGCGAAAAAATGGGCTGAATATTTAGATTTGCAGGAAGGAGAAACCTTTATCGATTCTTCATTGAATGCTACTGGAAAAAGGCTGCATGTAATGGGTGGAGATATTGTTTTATTTAGCCCGAATGGAGAAGGCCGTGTATCCGACATTTTAAATAAAAGAGGAGAAAAGCCATTTTTAGTCCAATTTAGCGGTGCCGGACAGGATGAAGAGGTCCAAATTTCAAAAGCAATCTATAGATTTTCAAAATAAATGAAGATAAGGGTGGGGACCTATGAAAAAGCGTACATCAAACTACTTAATCGGAATTCTATTACTGGTTGGTGTATTATTCATCACTGGATGCGGAAAAGAAAGTTCAAGTAACGCTTCAAAAAATGGAGATAAAGAGATTACGATTGGCTATCAAAAAGGGAATACACTACATATTTTAAAAGAATCTGGCTATCTGGAAGATACCTTGAAAGAAAAAGGGTACAAAGTGAAATGGGAAATGTTTACACATGGCGGAACATTGTTAGAAGGATTATATGCCGGTGCCATTGACTATGGACACGCTGCTGACGGATCCGGAATCTTTGCTCAAGCCTCCGGTAAACCACTTGTATATGTAGGGGCAGATACACCAAATCCTGAAGGTGTTGGATTGATGGTTTTAAAGGAATCAGGGATTACTTCGATTGAACAGTTAAAAGGAAAAAAGATAGGGGTTTTAAAAGGTGGTAATCATCATTATTTAGCGGTACTGGCAATTGAAAAGGCCGGTCTGTCGGTTGATGATGTGGAGTGGGTATATCCGGAGGATGCTGCGCAGGGAAGATCCATTTTTGAAACGAAAAAAGTGGATGCTTTGGCATCCTATGACCCATTCTTTGCTGCTGCTGAAGTTGAATTAGATACGATCACATTTACAGAAAACGTGGATTATCAATATCCCAATCGTACGTTCTACTATGCAACGCCAGACTTTGCGAAAGAGCATTCAGATTTAGTTGATCTTATTTTAGAAACTACGGATAAATCAGACCAATGGGCAAATGAAAATAAAGATGAAGTAGTCAAGATTATGTCCAAGGCATTGGGGATTGACGAAAAGATCGTGAAAAAGCAGTTGGATCGTCGAACATTCGGAGCAACGAAATTAACTCAGGAGATTGTGGATACACAGCAAAAACAAGCTGATAAATATTTTGAAATTGGTTTGATACCGAAAGAACTCGATGTTTCTAAAGATATGCCAATCAACTAAAAAGGAATGAAGACAATGAATCATAAAATAGTTAGGAATATTGAGCCCTGGATTATTCCAGTTATCATCCTGATTGTCTGGGAAGTCGTCGCCAGATTAGAAATTGTTAATGCTTCCCTTTTTCCTGCCCCTATCAGTGTATTAATTAGTGGTTGGGAGTTACTCGCGAGCGGTGAATTGGTCACTCATATTGGGGCAAGCTTAGGGCGCGCTGTTGTTGGGATGGTGATTGGCGGACTAATCGGTTTTGCACTTGGTATATTTAATGGCCTTTCAGATCGCTCCTATCGTTTAACAGATACGAGCATTCAAATGCTACGCAATATACCGCACTTAGCATTATTGCCGCTCGTCATTGTTTGGTTGGGAATTGACGAAGGTGCAAAAATATTTCTGGTTGTATTAGGTGTGTTGTTCCCTGTCTATGTTAATACATTCCACGGCATTCGTAATGTGGATCCAGGACTAGTTGAAATGGGGAAAATGTATAAATTAAAGGGATGGAGATTATTTAAGGAAATTCTTCTGCCTGGTGCACTTCCTTCCATCTTCGTTGGTTTACGATATGCTCTCGGTGTAATGTGGTTAACCTTAATCGTTGCTGAAACAATTCCAACACAAGTAGGAATTGGCTATTTAGCAACGAATGCAAGGGAATTTATGCAAACGGATATCATTATATTAAGTATTGTAATCTATGCGTTACTGGGTAAACTGGCAGAT
The DNA here is from genome assembly GCF_008087365.1 of Bacillus sp. E214. Lineage (NCBI taxonomy): Bacteria > Bacillati > Bacillota > Bacilli > Caryophanales > Bacillaceae > Bacillus > Bacillus sp. E214. The sequence continues at coordinate 37,524 of NZ_VENN01000001.1, forward strand.
ATCATTGCCCAATTAGGTGAGAAAAAAGCGCTGAAGTGGAACGTAAGCTACAACAAATGAAGGAGGAGGTGGTAAGAGTGAGTAAGCTGGCAGCTGTAAAGTGGGAGAGTCAGAAAGAAATAGTTAATGATCAGGCGATTCAGATTGAAATCAATGATGTTAGCAAGCAATTCGGTGACAAAGAGGTATTAAAAAATATACAGCTAACCATTGAAAAAGGAGAGTTTGTAGCCATCATTGGGAAAAGTGGAAGTGGGAAAAGTACGCTTTTAAGACTTGTCGCAGGACTAGAGACTTTAACAAGCGGAGAACTGCTATTTAATGGAGTAGCATCCAATCAATCAACTGCCAATGTGACGATGATGTACCAGGATTCAAGATTGTTGCCATGGAAAAACGTTGTTGATAATGTAGGGCTCGGTCTTGATGGGAATTGGCAAGCAAAAGCAGAGGAAGTGTTGGACGCAGTTGGCTTATTATCGTTCAAGGATCAATGGCCGTCTACATTATCAGGAGGACAAAAACAACGTGTCGCTTTAGCGCGTGCGCTCATTCATGAACCATCTTTGCTCATGCTGGATGAACCATTAAGCGCTCTTGATGCATTTACAAGGATGGAAATGCAAAATTTAATCGAAACCCTCTGGCAACGAACTGGATTTAATGCTTTACTCGTCACTCATGACGTAAGAGAAGCAATTCGTCTGGCAGACCGGATAATCCTTATACAGGATGGTTATGTATCAATGAATGTAAAAGTCGATGCACCTAGACCGCGACAATTTACAGACAATAAGTTAACGTTATTGGAGGATAAGGTCCTGCAGCGAATTATGCAGGGGGAGTAGAAATAAAGCACGTCATTATTTTGGGGAATAAACTTGAAGAGATAAACGGTATAATCAAACAACTAAAATGTAGAACAATAAAGAATTTATAAAAATGAAATTATATTGCTATTTGATGGATCTCCCCAAAAGTTAAAGTTGGATTCTAACTTTTGGGGGTCATTTTTTTGGAGAGGTCTTCTTCTACTATCTTGTATCATCATGTAAGATCTGTGAAGTAACTTAAACCAGAAGTTATATGTTGCGGTTACTCACGGTAATTCAGTATAAAACGTGGAATATCAGAAAAACAGGTTCTTAACTGGTGTGTATATTCGGTATATCTTCAAGCACTGTATACCAATTACTATGCAGTAATCTGTTGCTATGTCCTAAAGAGTTAAAGGGCTTTATCCTGACTCTTTACATCCTCATTAAGTGCATCGTATTTGATGACTCCGTTCTCTGCCATTAGAATATAATTATCTGGATTTGCAGGGTTGAGCAGGAACACAAGGTATTCTGGTCCCAGTTCACCACTAAGTTTAGCTATTGAGTCAGCCAGATAGTTCCAGTCGTCCTTCGACATTTTACCGGTTAAAATCATTTCCATTTCCACAATAAAGTTCGGATCGGTCGGCAGAATCAGGAAGGCTTTTAATTCTGCGTTGTACTCCACCTTGGCAATTCCTTGGTATGCGTCTTGAAGGATTGACAGAGCGACTTGAGGGTCAATGGACCCCTTTTGTACTGGGGGAGGGGCTTCCTCTTTAGGCTCCACGGCTGGGGGAGCTTCTTCTTTAGGTTCCTCAATTGCAGGTGCCTCTTCTTTAGGCTCTTCTACTGAGGGAGCTTCCTCTTTAGGTTCCACTGCTGCAGGAACTTCTTCTTTAGGTTCTCCCTTCGGCTTAACTACCTCTTCTTCACCACAAGCAACCAACAGACCAACAAGACCAGCAAAAAGAATCAGTTTTTTCAAGCTATATTCCTCCTTCTGAAAATACGTTATTCAGTTAGGGGATGTTTTGCTCATCACTTTCGACTATTTCTGAACTGCTTGTTTCAACATTTAATTAAACATTTCAAGCTAGTTGTTATTACACTTTATGGCATAGTGTTATGGAGTGTATATAACCTACTAACGGCCTTCTTTTAATAAAAGTAGTATAATATTGTTTGGTGGGTGATGAAATGGATAAAAAATTGGAGAGACGCAAGAGGATGGTTAAAGCTGCTAAAGAATTATTTGCAGAGCATGGTTTTGAAAAAACAACCATGCAGAAAATTGCAGATGAATCTGGTGTAGGTGTGGCAACTCTATTTCGTTATTTTCCGAAAAAAGAGCATTTAATTATTGAAGTTATAAAAGAAGTCATAGAACAACAGGTACCAATTTTTGAGAAAATTATAGAATCTAACAAAACGGGTATAGAAAAAATGGATGACGTGCTAACTGCTTATATTATGTATATAAACGAAGAAAATAGCATATCATCAAAACTTTTGGAAGCTTTCGAAGTTTATATTGCATTTATCCAAATTGAAGTTGGATTGCTAGAAGAAATACATAAGGCCTACGGGAAAATTAGCGGCATCATTTTAAAAATTATTAATGAAGGTAAGAAGGATGGAAGCATACAGCTTTCACAAACCAATGAAGTGATTATAAGTACGATCATGAATATGTTCGGAACTGCTGTAAAGAAATATTCATTATATTCTTTAATACCAGAGGATGTTTTTATCTCTGCTCCTAAAAAGGAAAATTTAATTATAGTAAAGGATATAATTCTATCATACTTACAAAAAGGGAAGTAATAAGGGTTCCGTTATTTGAGATGTATGATTTATTAGTTTTTCTTATAAAATACTGCACAATAAATATTGTCATCATGGTTTCAAACTATGAAAGAAGAAAAAAAGACGCGTAATTTACACGTCTTTTTTTCTATCTTTTTATGATAAACAATCCTAAATAGAACTTTATATATGGGTAGATCGCTTCTATTATTTTTTTACTGTATTAATTTCAAGTAATTTATCTACAATTGCATCTGTTAGTTCCTGTGCTGTCTGTGGAACAAATTTGGTTAGTATTTGATTGACCATTGCACCCATCATACCGCCAGCAGTGATATCAAGATGTCCTGACATTTTAGTTGTCTTTTCGTCAATGACTTCGGCACGGAAATAGCCTCCGCCATTAAAGTTATCAGACAAACCTTTTAGATCAAAAATTACTTCGGATGGTTCATTCCATTCTTTAATATCGATTTGGAGCTTAACTGTCTTTTTCATAAACCCTAAGTCACCCTTGAATGCCCAAGTAGATTGGCGTTCACTTAAAATTTCATGGTCGATATATCCTGGAACAAGTGGAGCCCATTTGTTCATGTCATGAACAAATTCCCAAATTGTTTGAATATCTAATGGTACTTCAACTGTATGTGTTCCTTGTGGCATGATCTGCACCTTCCCGTTTCTGTATGGTTGTTTTATATGGTTATTGACGCAAATGAGTCATTATCTAAGAAAGTCTTTGTTTTTTTATTATGAATTGGCTGCGTGCTGTCCAGCTAAGAAGCCAAATACCATAGCAGGCCCGATTGTTCCGCCGGCACTTGGATAAATTGGGCCAAGTGGATTTCCTGAAGCATTTCCGGCAGCGTATAAACCTTTAATTGGTTCACCATTAAAGTTAACAACTTGTCCATTTTCATTGATTTTTGGTCCGCCATTCGTACCGAGTGCACCTAAATAGATAGGTAATGCGTAAAATGGACCTTTTTCAATTTTGCCTAGGTTTTTCTCAGGACTTCCGCCGCCATTTGTTAAGGCTTCAAACTGTATCGTACCGCGGTGGAAATCAGGGTCTTCACCTTGCTCACAATATTCGTTCCATTTTTGAATCTCCATTTCCAAACCGTCTGGATCAACACCAATTTTTTCAGCTAGCTCGCGAATAGTATCAGCTTGATCTACCCATTCAGGTGCAGGATCACCAGGTGCCATAGTAATAATGAGTTCGCTATCTTTTAGCTGTTGGTCAAAAATCATCCAGTTTGGTCCTTTGTTTGGAAACTCTACTTTTACTGGATCATAATTAAAGAAGGCTCTTGGCATATCGTTATAGGTTGTTCCTTCATGGACGAATCGGCGTCCGTATTTATTCACGATGATAGAGTTTGGACCATTACGGCCACCACCTAGCTGCGCCATTACATTATCTTCATATTCAAATGTTGGATCCACCATTGCTGGATACCACCATGCTTCACTCATATTTTCAAGTGCAGCGCCAGCCTTCATAGCCATTAAGAGTGCGTCTCCTTCATTACCAGGAGGGGTAACTGGATGAGTGAACTCAGCTTTTAAGAAGGCTTTGACTAATTGTTTATTCCATTCAAATCCGCCTGATGCTAGAATTACTCCTTTGCGTGCAGCGAAACGTAAAATTTCTCCATCTTTTGTTTCAGCGACAATTCCGACTACTTGTCCATCCTCGTCCATAATTAGCTCTTTACCAGCTGTTTCGATTAAGGTTTCGACGCCGCGATCCAAGCATGCTTTAAATAAAGAAGCGACTAATGAGCGACCCATAGTAACAATATTATTTTGCATACGCTCAGCCACTAACTGGAAGTCAATTCCTCCAACGGCTCCGCCTTCTTCTAATGTCAGAGGAGGGAAAATTGGGTTTTGACGGACTAATGAACCCCATTCTCCAATTTCATTTAAATCAAATGGAGCAGGGTCTAATGAACGTGTCCCATGTTTTAATGCCTCATCCATACGTGCATAATATTCTGGATAAGATTTTGGAGAAACAAATTTGACAGGAGTATGATCATCTAAAAACTTAATGATTTCATGTCCTTTATCTACAAAAGTTTCAATCATAGAATCTTCTGCTCGGCCAAGTGCTAAGCGTTTTATGAAATTAATAGCATCTTCACGATTATCTTCATACCCTTTTTCTTTCATATAATGATTAAGTGGAATCCAAGGAACTCCACCTGAAAAAGCAGTTGTTCCACCGATTTGATGGGTCTTTTCTAACACAAGAACCTTGGAACCGCTTTCAGAAGCGGCCACAGCAGCTGTCAAAGCGGCGCCACCAGTCCCTAAAACGATTACATCTACTTCTTTGTCCCAATTAGTAGGTATTTTACTAGACAAAAAATCATCCCCTTTGCCATTTTTGATAGTGACACTATCAATAAATTGATTATCACCGATAATTCTAATTATTTCAAGTTATTTGTCTAATTTGTGAAAAAAATAATTTATTATGTTTCTAGAATGCAAAACTCCAACCTTATCAATAGTGGGATAAGAACAATAGAACCATCGGAATATGTCTTTTGGACTATGTGGTAGAGAGAATATTACAAGGGTAAGTGGTATAAACATGAACTAAGTTGTTTAAATGGTGAATAGGGGAGTTTTAAATTGAAGGAGAGGGGTAGCTTTTTTATCACATTATTACATATTTTGATATGCTTAATGGTGGTAGGACTCTTAAATTTTACTGTTTCAACCGGATAGAGTGATGTTGGATTGCCAGGAGAAGGATTATTAAAAACTTATATCTCTATAACATTTTGTGCACAGCTGATGATTCAAGTTCTTTTCTATCTTATCTCTCGTTCAGTTAAAAGGAGAGGACATTCAACTTTTATAAATATTTGTTCTATATTCTTAATTACAATTAGTTTTTTATTTTATATTTACTATATTATAGCGAGTTTTATTTACTATTAATAAATAAAAACTCATTGAACAACGGTAATTATTACTCAATTAGCTGATCATATCTTCGACCAAGCCAGTGCCGATTAGAAGTTTTTTCAGGACAATCTATGAATAGTAGAGTGATTTTTCCAATATATATATATGAATTAGTAGTTGATCAATGCTTGTCATTTGATTCATATTCAACTATAATTCCTCTGTTAAAAAATAAGTTTTGCGGAGGACAACATGAATTTAAAAGGCAAGAAGATTTATTTAGCAAGTGGTTGGTTTAACGATAATCAGGCACAGCGACTTTCCAAAGCAGAAGAAGTTCTGCGAAATATGGGCTTTGACGTATTTAGTCCAAGAGAGCATCAATTTAAGGAATATGTGTATAATACACAGCCTTGGCGAGATGTAGTTTTTAAGAATGATGTAGACCATGTAAAAGATGCAGATCTCATTTTCGCGATATATGATGAAACAGATTCTGGGACAATGTTTGAGATTGGGTTAGCTTATTCAATTGGTAAACCCATCTTTGTCTTCCACGAGAAAGAAGAATATTGCAACTTAATGATCACAGAATCATTGCAAGCTTATTTTAAAACGTGGGAAGAAGTGCAGAACTATGATTGGACTACTTGCCCATTGATTCGTTTTGAAGGAGAAGTAGAATAAGCATTTTTGCTAAGTAGTAAACTATTAATAATATGAATATCATTAAATTAAAAGCCGGTCTAAGACTGGCTTTTTTTATTTATGAAGCAAAAATATCATTCTCTATTTTTCCAAGACATTTGAAAGAAAAAGATGAAACTTATGTCTGCATTATCGTTAATTTTCAGGTAGTAGATGATTATATGGAGTATTAACATGATGTCCTAAAAATAAATTTCAAAAAGATAGAGGGAATAAATCTACAAGTAGATTTATATGAATGAATTATAAATGAAGGAAAGTTTAGAGAGAGGGTGGGTCTTGTTAGATCAGATTTTAAATACACAGCTAATCCAGTTCAAGGATCAATTGAATACATGGGAAGAAGCTATTCAATTAGCGGCTGCTCCCTTGATAGAAAATGATTCTATTGAACAGACTTATGTAGATAAAATAATCAGTAATACGAAGGAACTAGGTCCTTATTATGTACTTGGCCCAAACATTGCTTTGCCTCATGCAAGACCGGAATTTGGTGTAAAACAGATGGGATTAAGCTTTCTAGTTATGAAAGAACCTGTATGGTTTTCGGATAAGGACCACCATAAGGTTCAGCTGATTATTGTACTGGCAGCGGTGGATAATCAATCACATCTAGAAGCACTATCTGAATTGGCAGCTGTCTTAGGTGAAGAATTGAATGTGAAACAACTAATCCATTCCAAATCCAAAGATGATTTTTTAGAGCAATTATTTTCATTTATACAATAGGAGGCAGCAAGATGAAAATATTAGTTGTATGTGGGAACGGTTTAGGAAGTAGTTTTATTGCAGAAATGAATGTAAAGAAAGCTTTGCGTGAAATGAATCGGGAGGCAGAAGTAGGGCATACCGATTTAACATCCGCCAAAGCGGAGACAGTAGATTACTATATTGGTTCACCTGAAATCATGGAGCAGTTAGAGGGAGATGGAAGGAAAGTCATTCCGCTCATTAATTTATTCAATGTCGAAGAAATCAAAACTGTTTTAGAAAAACATCTGGAGGATATATAACATGGATTTGATAGTAGACATATTAAGTACTCCGGCGATTTTGGTTGGTTTATTCGCTCTGATTGGTTTATTGCTGCAGAAAAGAGCAGCTACTGAGGTTGTATCTGGAACATTAAAGACAATTATGGGCTTCCTGATTATTGGTGCTGGTGCAACTGTCATTACGGGTTCACTCTATTTCTTTGGAAAAATGTTAGAGAAGGGCTTCGATATAGATGGTGTTATCCCGAACAACGAAGCGATCGTTGCGATGGCTCAAAATGCTTTTGGTACTGAAACAGCTTTAATCATGTTGTTAGGTATGATTATTAATATCCTCTTAGCTCGCTTCACTCCATTTAAATATATATTCTTAACAGGACACCATATTATGTTTATGGCTTGTTTGTTAGCAGTCGTATTATCGACAGGCGGACTAGATGGAGCAGCTTTAATTATAATTGGGTCTATTATTCTAGGATTATTAATGGTTTTAAGTCCAGCCCTGCTACAGCCCTTTGTTAGAAGGATTACAGGTAATGATGACATTGCGATCGGTCACTTTGGTTCATTCGGATATTGGGTTGCTGGATTAGTAGGTAAAGGAGCAGGGAATAGAGCTAAGTCAACAGAAGATATTCGAGTGCCAAGAAGTTTAGGATTCCTTAGAGATACATCCGTAGCAATCTCCTTAACTATGTTAGTTATGTTCTTTATCGTTTCGATTGCTGCTGGTCCAGCTTACATTGAAAATGAGTTGAGCGGCGGTCAAAACTTTATTGTATTTTGCCTTATCCAAGCAATCACGTTCGCTGCAGGTGTTTATATCGTTTTAGCGGGTGTTCGATTATTATTAGCAGAAATCATTCCTGCCTTCAAAGGGGTAGCGGACAAAGTTGTTCCTCATGCTAAACCGGCATTGGATGTACCAGTGGTGTTCCCTTTCGCCCCAAATGCAGTCATTATTGGTTTTATTTTTAGCTTTCTCGGAGGTATTATAAGTATGTTTTTACTTCCGTTATTTGGCTTGAAAGTAATTGTTCCTGGTCTAGTACCACACTTCTTTTGCGGAGCAACAGCTGGTGTATTCGGAAACGCTACCGGCGGCAGAAGAGGAGCTATGTTAGGTGCATTTGTTAACGGTATTCTGATCAGCTTCTTGCCAGCATTATTACTACCGGTCTTAGGAGACTTAGGTTTTGAAGGTACAACATTTGGCGATACCGATTTCGCGATCGTGGGTATTTTCTTAGGATATTTAATGAAACTATTTATGTAGATGCTAGAAAAGCATCGAACAACAGAAGAAGTGATAAATATTTTAGTTTTAAATGAGTTTTAACGCAAAAAAAGCAACTACATCATAATTTGTAGTTGCTTTCTTTAATGTTTTGAATAAAATTTTCTGCGTAGACCCAGGTATTCTGTTGCCGTGATCATCATTTGAGCTTTCTTTGCTTGTTGATGTGCCATTACAATGTTTGAGCATTTCATATAAGCTTGATCTAGTACATTCTTGACCTCTTGCCGTTTATCTTCTGCGATTTCATCTGGGAACCAATCATTTGCGAACCCTGTAATCATATATAATGAAATTACTTTTTCGGGGAATGATGTTGTATCACGATTGTCCAGTTCTTCTATTATCCTTGCTAAATTAGTGTTTGATTTGAGCAGGTTATAATAGCTTGCTGTTGCCTCGTATAAAGCGTCCAGCTCTTGTTTGTGATGTAATGCTTGGAGTGTTGTCACCGCTTCTTCAATCGTATCAAACCAATCATTTATTCCGGAGATTAAAAGGCTGGTTTGCGGGTCTGCTAACCCATATCCATTCATCACTTCGCAATCTGGGTAATGCTTTAACAATTCACTTTTTGTCGTGAAGATATCCCCGTGATAGGTCTCTCCTAAAGTATCATATACTTTATTGGCATAGAGACGAATCAGGTTTCCCTCTTTCATTTCCACTATCACTTCAAGCTTCTCCATCTTGCATTCCTTCTTTCATGTAGGTTTTGGATAGGATAGCAGCTATATTGTAAATTTGTTTTATAAGTATGTATCAAAAAAGAAAGGTTATATATTTACTTTACCTTCTGCTTAATCGTTTTGTATAGAGACAAAATATTACTAATAAACTGATTCTTTGAGAGAATCACCAGTGTATAACAACTAGTTAAGTATCATAGAGAAGTAGTGAAATTTAATGTAAATATGTGTTTAAATAAATGGAAGAAGGGGTTAGGTATATTCTTCTTTTCAAAAAATAGTGAGGGGTAATATCTATGTTCAAAATTACAAAGAATCCGTCTGGAAATACATACCGTGAGCTTATTGAATTGGCCTTTGATATATGTGATGAGTTTCATTTAGTTCTTAGAAAGGATATGGGAGACTTAACTAAGTTTGCCCCCATTCTACGAAAGTTTGATCCATCATTTAAGCTTATGAAAGAGCAATCTGAATGGGCAAGTAACATTTTAAAAGATAATCAAACTGCAAAAGTATACTATTTTTCCACAGATGAACATGCTAAAAACAACAGTTTTGGAACTATCCAATTCTCTATTTAGTTGGGTTTTCCCTAACTTACCTGGAGATTTATCATTTATTAAAGAAGGAGAGGACTGGCTGGCAACTAACTCTCATGAATCAGAGTGCTATATAATGACATCTGATAAAAATGAAATAGCCAAAATCAATGCAATTAAAGGTTTAACTTATGAAATAGAAGAAGATTGATGGCAATGGAAAAATACTCTCTCCTTTAGCAGAGCCTAACAAAGGTACTTGGCTATTTACAAGAGGATGAGACTTCAACTAAAAAACAGAAAAAAGGCTCAAACCCTTGATACATCTAGGTTTAAGCCTTCTTAAAAAGTATGATCCCGACTGGGTTCGAACCAGCGACCCCCACCCTGTCAATTCTATCTTTTATTTTACCTCTAGTGATTGATAATACTTAAAAGTACTGATATATAAGGGTTTATAAAGTTTTCTGGTAATAAATTTTTCCCCTTGTACTTTAGAATTATGAACAGTCCGCCACTATTTCGCCACTAAAATGAACTGGAAAATATTTTAAAAAGATGCACTCTCTAAATATTCGGGAACTTTAATAAAATAACTTATTACAGCTATATAATTGTAATGCCATTTCTGGTGCAAGTGAAAACTTGTTCTTTTAAGAATGAACTGCTTGCCAGTCCTTTTTAAAAAAATTCCTTTGGTTCTATCGGTGTTTCTTTTGCTAGCCGCTCTTGCCTTTTAGTCAACTCATAATCTATTAACTCTTGTATTTTACCCCTATGATGATACTTTAAGTTATTTATTACCAAAGTTTCGAATATATCATCAAACGGGATTCTGTTATGTTCTTGGCGGCTGAATTTTTCTTTTGAAAGGTTTCTGAGTGTTTTTTTGAAATTTATATAATATGCTGAATCCATGGCTTGAAAAACATATGGTGCTACTAAAGGACCATAGCGTAAAAATACTATATAGTAGAGTTCAATAAAGTTCAGTATATTCTTTGTTGTATTTCCACGTATTTTCCCTTTAAATTTTATCTTCTTAGCCATCTTTTTATATTCTTTAAAAAAGTTTTTAGCAAAATCAGTGTTATTACTAATGTCACGATTTATTTGAATGAAATTGTGTGACAATTCTAACGTTTTTGCTTGTTTATTATCTGCTATAAGCTTCGTTATGTTACCCCATAATTCATTAAGTTCTTTTTCAACCTTTTCTACTTCTTTATTTTCTTTTTTTATTTTTGCTTCTGGTTTTTTGCCGTATACAGTCAAATATTTATATACTTCAATACTTAATGGAGAATAAAGTTTTGAAAATGCTTCTTCACGAGATTTTTCTATTTCTCTCTTTTTAGTAAAATAATGTGATAATACTTGTGCAGAAATACCCGCAATAAAAGTAACCGACCCAGTAAGAGTTGCTGCGGCTAGTGCAGGATTACTGCTCATCCAACTGTTCAAATCCATATAAATCAACTCCAAAGATAGTAAATCTTTATATACAATACCATAATTGTATGATAAAGGTAATTAAGTTTTTTTTTCAATATGGTAATTTGTATTTATTTCTGAGGTCACTTTTGAATGGTTATTCTACTTTTTTATAACGAATTAATAAAGAGGAGGATTGATGTACTAAATAAAAGGAGGCTCCATGAATATCTAGGAGCCTCCTCTTATTACTTTTTTTCAATAAAAAAACAACTTCTTTTTTTTAATTTCCTAATCAAATTCAATGCTTCTTGATTATCGCGCCTTCTCTTCAAATCATATGGTAAAGGTTTCATTTCTGGGAGAATAACTCTTGATTTGAAAGTTTTACTCTTTGGCATAGTAAACCATCCATTCAAATGTAAATTTATAAAGTATTATATAAAGAAAAAATAATCATTTAGAAAAGCAATTTTAAATCTATAATGCCCTTTTAAAGACATGTTATTCATGTGGAAGATAATTTTGCCACTTTGCATTCAAAGCTATATTATTTTGCTTGTTGGTCATTTTGATAATATTTCCTGTTTTTAAGTAAATAAAATATTTTGATATTAAATTTTCATAGAAATATGTTACATTTACTTTAATTGTAGTTATTTAACTTTGCTTTATAATAAGTCTTTTCAAATGAAAAATTTCTATTTAAATAATCGCTTTTTATAAGGAGAGATAGTGCTTATGGATAGTAAAGAGAAATCAGAGAGGTTTGAAATTGCTTATAATATTATTGATAAAAAATTAAGAGAACTAAAAGAAGTCAGTTACTCTAGAAGACGCGAGCCATTTACATCTTTGTTAAATAGTATTGATATACCCATTATAAATAATTATAAAGAAGAGTTAATTAGCTTTGCCCAATTAAGGAACACCATTATACATAATAAGTTGGAAAAAGATTATTATATTGCTGAACCTCATAATGAGACTGTAGAAAGAATAGAATTTATTGCGAAACAGATACTTGTACCAAAAAAAGCAATTGAAATAGCTGCGCGTAAACCGGTAACTTTTAATAAAGACGATAATATCGATGAATTACTAGATATGATGAAAACCAATGATTATTCATGTTTTCCAATATACGATTCAAAAGGATTTGTTGGATTAGTTACTTCTAATGGTTTAAGCAGGTGGTTAGCGGACAATGTAGTTAAAGAAGGTATTATATTTAGTGATTATAAAATTCAACACTTGCTGGAATATGAATATGAAAATAATGTCATATTTCTATCAGAAAGAGATGATGTTTTTCAAGTTAAAGAGATGTTTGAAACCCAGCTATCAAAAGTACAGCCACGATTAGAGGCAATTTTAATATCAAATAGTAAGAAAAAACATAAAGATGCTTTATTAGGGATAATAACGCCTTGGGATTTAATTAAAATAGAAAAATAATATTATTAATTAGGACTATCAAATAAAGTTTATTTGTTAGGGCATATACAAGGTGAATGAGCAATGTTAAATCAATCCTCAAGCATATTAGTATATAAGCTTGGAGAGGATTTATTGAAGGATACCATATCATACTAGTATCGGGGCTTAAAGAAAATGAGGTTATTAATTTTCATGTTATATTATTATCCTGTTCTAATTGCCGTAGAATGTTGCATAAGAAACGTCCATACTTAAGTAAAGAAAAGTTAAGGGACATTATAACTCAGTATAATACTTGAGCAAATCTGTCTGTAAAGCATTTATATTAGGAGAGAGTTTCATGAAAAATGACATTAAACAATTAGAACTACAATTTCACAAGGATATGTTGAGTATTTATGAAAATGCAAAAAAAATAGGGTACAATGCTTCGAGGTTTAAACAAATGGTTGCTAGTCAAGGAGGATTAAATGTAGCAAAGAAGTTTATTAATAATAATGTACCTTCTGAAGGATTTACAAGTTTATGGGAACTAGGTAGGTTAGATTTAACTGTAGAAGCATTAATATTAAATCAAAAATATCATGATTTATTTACTAAAGAAGAAAGACAAATTGTTAGAACTAGATTAGAAGAGTATGGGGATGAGATTAAAGATGAATATAGAAAAAATAATGATGAACAGATAGATGAACAAGAGCATACCAATACTTGGATTTTCCAAGGAAATCCTAAAGTATTTGATGTAGATAATTATGTTCAGAATAATAAGTATATCTGGTGGTCATTAAGACAAAAACATTTTAAAGATAATATTAAATTAAATGATATTGTTTTCATATGGAGGTCAGATGGCTACATAAAAGAAAGCGGAGGTATACTAGCTAAAACAAAAGTAGTAGCTTTACCTACAGAAGAAACAGATGATGAGGGAGCCAAAGAGTATTGGCATACTGAAGACTGGAAGAATCCATACCTTTTAGTCAAATTAGAAGTTATTGAATTCCGCTTAGAAAAGGATAAGGGATTTATTAATAGATTATCTCTAAAAGATAATCCCATTCTTAGTGAGTTGTTAATATTAAGACTCCGTCAGCAAACAAATTATTTATTATCAGAGGAACAAGCAGCTGAATTGAATAATTTATGGAATTCTAATAAAGATAAAGCTATACATAGTTTTTCGTGGAAAATCACTCCAACTAATATTGCTATTAAACATCTTGATAAGTCAGCGTTTCTCCATAAAGGTACGGGCATGCCTAAAGAAATAAGAGGCTTTTTTAAGGTGGGTTCCTTAGAAGTCGGTAAAAAGATGGAAATCATTTTAATGTATAAAGAAATGCCTTTTGATGCTCATATAGAAATGGATTCCCACAATAGAACAAGATTGATGTGGAATGCAGATTTTTCAAAAATAATAAGAGGGATGTATAAAGAAGTTTATAACAAGTTTAAACATAATGAAGAAGTACTAGAAGATGAACGGCCTCAATTGTATTTCGAAAAGAGTATAGATAATCAATATAAGCTAACCTTTGTAGAACCCCTGTCTTTAAAACAAGTTCAAGAAGACGTAGAGGCAGATATTCTTGAAGAAGGAAACGATGACAAGTTCCTTAAAGAAGGAAAAGTTATAGAGTACTATGGAAAGAGATATGAGAGAAATCCACAGAACCGCAAAAGAGCTATTGAAATACACGGTTTAAACTGTATTGTATGCGGATTTAATTTTGAAAAAGTCTATGGAGAACGAGGTAAAGATTTTATTGAAGTCCACCATGTTAATCCTATAAGTACTATTAAAAAAGAAATAGAGATAAATCCAGAAACTGATTTAGTTCCGGTATGTTCTAACTGTCATAGAATGATACATAGAAAAAAGAATGAAATACTTTCGATAGAAGAATTGAAAGGTATACTACATCACATTTAAAAGTGATTACATTAATTAGTGAAAAATGTATATGAAGAATGAAGGATATGAGCCAATTATTTATAGTGAATAATGGCTCATTACTTTTTAGTGGATAAGGTTTTTTGTTATCTGTACGATTTAGCAGATAATCAACACTGACTCCATGGAAATCTGTAATTATACACAAACCTAAAAGAGGAATTTCATGTTCTTCTGTTTCATAGGGACTATATGTTCTTTGATTGACAGATAATAATTTCCATATATGTTTGATTTATATCTTCATCTTCTTGCAATGCTCTAATTCGTGAATATTGCATGTTTACACTCCTTCGGATTTATTGTTTTAGTATACGCTAGGCTTTTAATGCCTAGTGTATTTTTAGACAGAAAGAGTCTGAAAATATTATAATAATATAATAATAACTAGGAGGAGTGTATTATGGCTTTAATAAGATGTCCAGAATGTGGTAAGGAGATATCAGATACATCTGAAGTTTGTATTAATTGTGGATATAAGCTACTAAAAAAAGACTCACCACTTGGAATTTTAAAAAAGTTCAATAAAAAAATATTACTTTCCGGTGCAGCAATATTGGTAATAGTCGTATGGATTTTAACCTTCTTTTTTCAAAGCAGTGCTAAAGGAGAGTGGTGGACTGAAGGTAACTCAATTTCGGCAAGCCTTACCTTAAATTCAGATGGTACAGCAGATATATTATATTTACGAGGCGAGGATGAAGATGATGGCATTTCCAAAGGGATTGTGCTTGCAGAATCAGCTACTTGGGAGCAAGATGGCGAAAAGGTGACAATTACATATAAACCTACTTGGGAAAAGGATTATGATAATTTTAATGTTCATCTCATATATGGGAAAGATGCCGATGGTGATGAGTGTCTTATTAGTGGTGAAACAGGGGATAGATATTATCGTACATTTGCTTTAGCTGATACTAAATAAAAACAAAAAAATATTAATAATAAACAGTCTTTTAAGATGACATTGATTCATGTATAATTTCTGTTCAAACGAAAGATTTTTAAACGTGAATAGTTATATCGCATATACCAATTCATTAAAAAGAGAAACAAAATTATAAATGTAAATGTGCCCTTATAAAGCCTTATGCCGTAACTGGCAGTTCAGGAGTGTAATATAGATTTTTAGAATCCCCGCAAGCAGATTGGGGATTTTTTTATTTTTATCGGTATAAAGAGCTGAGAAAATCATAAGAGGACTGAAATTCAAATCTGATTTTCAGTCCTCTCTAAATTACCTTTTCATCGCATATATGTCTATACATCAACTAACATCATAAGCCATTTCAATGAGTCGTTTAGATTTTTCGAAATCTTCTTCTTTAAATATGGAGACCTCTAAATCACCTGTACCATAGTGTCCTATATTTCGAACATCTCGGGTAAAACCTTGCTCCAAGGTAATACTCTCAGGATTTACTTTGAGATAGAGTAATATTTTTTCGGTTTGCGGGTGTATTTCCACACATGCAAAGTTTTTGATTCGCTTAAAAGCAATGTAATGTTTAAGGACTTTCATCTGTACATCGTCACCAAGAGCCATCATAAGAGCTTTTAGTTTTTCAAATCTATCGGTTAGTTCTGTATTAGCTTGTTCTAAATAGTCGGATACGGTTTTACCTTTAGTATTACGATTATATGGAGAAGGTATTGCAGCATGGTCGCTAATTTGTATTGTTTGAGCGGTCGTAGAATTAACTAAATCCAACAATAAAAAACCGTCTGGATAATGTTTATATTGATAAAGCTCTATGTTCCGATTGATTTGTTGAACAGCGTGTTTATCATATTTAGTAAATCCTCCAGCGATACACAGTAAACGAGGGCTACTCCAATCAATAGAGTCTGAATAATCGCTTCCGTATTTGCGCATAACCATTAACTCAAATTCAGCTTTATGGTCAAGTAACCAATCTAAATAAAACAAACCTTGGTTAATAACATTTTCATTAATAGACCGTTTATATTCTATTATAACGGGTGAGTTGTTTTCGTCGATTCCTAATGTATCAATACGTCCTGCATGTCGTTTTCCTGTACTATGCTCTGAAGCTAAAAAACGGACTCCCAGAAAGGTTTCTAAATGTTTTTCAAGTATATGTTGTAATGATTTTTCGATTGTAACGGATTGTCCTTGTAGCTCATCTACTGAATTCTCGCTTAACCTAAATAACTTTATATCCCCCATATTTTTTCACACTCCTTACGATGATTATTATACCATTTTCTAATTTTGAAAATTCATGATGACTAAACTTAATGGATGAAAATATACTTTTTGCTATATACGCTTAAGTGCAAATACTTGAAAGTTATTACACTGACTTGGTGACCTTCTATTATTGGTTTCGTAAGGTGCATTTACTTAATGTAATAAATAATGAAATGTCAGGAATAAAAAGATGGGATGGTTGGCTTTCTAGAAGATAGAGAAAATCCAATGTAACTGAGGGAGATTTTAAGTGAATCGGTAATTAGATTAGAACTTTTAGTCTATAACAAAATAAATACAATTATTCCAAAAAAATACATATTGTTGTATGATTATATGAGAAATGAATTTTAGGGGGGAAAGCATTGTCGGTCAATAATTATTTTTCAACTTTATCGAGTCATCTAGTTCTATCGTCTATGGAGAATGCCAACATTAGAACTTCTATTGCTAATTTGGCTAAAAATCTAAATTACTACTTTAATCAGGGGCAACTACTTAATCATTTCCAATTTGGTTCAAGTACAAGAGGAACAATATTACCTCGCATAGTAGATTTAGATTCTGATATAGATTATATGGTAGTGTTTAAGAACCCAAGAGGATATACCCCAGAAACCTTATTAAAGTATTTAAAAAATTTTATGCACACCTACTACGGTCATTCGGAAATATATAAAGATAACCCAACAATGGTATTGGAATTAAATCATATTAAGTTTGAATTAGTCCCTGCAATTCAAGATGATTGGGGGAATTACTCAATACCTTCAAAACAAAACATTCTTTCAAGATGGATTCCAACCGACCCTATGGGATTTAATGAAAAGATTACTAGAGTTAACGTATATAACAATTCAAGAATTAAGCCGCTGGTTAGACTGATGAAATATTGGAATACAAACAAATTAGAAGGATATTATTATTCCTTTGAGTTAGAAAATACGATTGTTCAAAAATATGAATACAATAGCAAAGGCTCATTGAAAGAGTATGTTTATGACATATTTGAAAGTATGAATCCTAGATACGATGACTCACAAAGATTTAAAGAACGTTTAGCAAGGGCGAAAGACATTATAAATGATGTTAAATGGCATGAACAAAGAGGGAAAGATTTACAAGCAAGAGAAATAATCAAAAATATTTTTCCGGAAGTATAAGTGATATGTATGAGTGACCGTTTTGATTCGTTAGATAGACACTATAAGATTATAGAAAAGCTTAACATGACGAACTCTATATTATTTTGGGTTAATGCTGCTTTATCAATTGCAGTTTTTTTCGTAGATGAATACGAAACTGCTAAAAACATATTGTTATTTATATTTACAATTACCACTTTGGTTTACTTTGTAATTGATAACTATTTAAGCATTCTCAAAATCCCAAAAGTAGAGGATAAAAGAAGGGTTCATTTATTAACGAACTCATTTAATGTTCCTTTAGATAACGAGAGAACTAATAAGTATTACAACAATGATTTGGAACCTTCTTTGTTAAAGTTGGGGGCAAATATTTTCGAAAATTCCTTGTTTGCTGAAAGGATTACTCATGAGATGGCAAAGAGGGAGAGAATAAAGGTTGGAATATTCATTGTGGTATTTGTTATAGCAATAATGTTACGAACTACTGAAATGGAGTTGATTTCGATACTTGCACAAACGTTGTTTGCTAGTACATTAATTCCTGCGTATTTAAGACTTGAAGTTTTACATTATAAGAACAAAGTGATTTTTCATTCCCTATATGACATTTTCTTATTACATAATCAAAGGACAAATGATGGTAACGAAAGGTTATCTGCAAAACTGCTTGATTGTTTTGTTAAGTATGAATCTGCAAAAGCATATTCTGGAGTTAAACAGAACTCGAAGATATTCCATGAAATTAATCCACAAGTTACGCAAGAGTGGGAGGATATTAAACGTCAATTGAATATAGGTCAGAGTGCATGAGGGAATTTGGAGGTCGTGTTTATATAGTTAATGGCTTCCTTTCTATTTGAAATTAGGAGGGAAAGAGTATATGAAAGATTTTCCTAATAAGAGAGATTTTTTCTACATAGTTGGGTTTCTTATAATAGCGATTATTTTTATTATTTCTGAGAATTTTTCTGATAATAAAAATATAGTAGATTATGTGGGATTTTCAGGAACTATTATATCCATTCTTTTAGCAGTAATAGCGATTATTTATTCATTTTATCAAAATAGTACTTATATAAATTCAACGCAAAAGTTGGATATAACAGCGGAGAAGATAGAAGAAATAACAAGGAAGTTATCAGAGGTAGCAGAAGTTAGTGGGAATATCACTTACCTAAAAGACATGGTAGATAAAATAAATAGTATTGTTACAAATATTGAAACTAATTTATATGAAGAAATAGATAAGAAACCATTACCTGGTCGTGTAGATAATGGTGCTAACTTAACTGTAAAAATGGATACTGATGGCACTTTTAAATATGATAAGGTTTATTTTGAAAATGTGGTCGGTAACTTAACGGTTTTATCTGCCATTGTAGTTGTATGGATTCAAAAGTGTCATAAATTGAATTTGAATTTTAACATTAGGCATTGTGCGAGGTTTTTTGTCGAAGACATAATGATGGAAAAAGATAATGCCCGTTTATTAGGAATAGAAAATGCTATTAATGGTATACTTATTGCGTATGAACATTTATATTTCTTTGATATAAAAAAGGTAAGTGAAATCGAGTTTAAAGTTAATATGTATGATGCTAATCTCTCATTAGTGATTGACGAAGGAAAGACTAATATAGGTATACTGAAAGAACATTTTGAAAAGATTGAAAAACTACTGCTTAACAAGATGTAGATAAGTCTCTTTTAGTTACTGAAATAATACTTTAAGACCAGGTCTAGGGAGCAAATTAAAATACTCTCTGTACCTGGTCTTTTATACGATATTCTTAATAAAATATAAATTTTAATAACGTATATAGTTACGTAATGTACTGATAAAACCCATTATTTACTTATTTATAGTATAATGTATACATAAAATATACGAAAACGGTGATAACCATGAGAAGCAACTTTTCTTTCTTTCGAGGCAAATGGGATGTCCTGGCTAATTTAGGAGAAACAGCGGAGAAGAATGTATTTCATGACCCACATACAACTATTATGAAATTAAGGTTGTTTGCGGAGACAGTGGCGAGATATGTGTTAGCATCTGAAAATATTAGAGAACTAAATGGAACTACCCAAGTAGACCGTATTAATACTTTACGTAGGGAAGGTCTTGTAGAACCAGAGTTAATTGAAATCTTCGATACCTTAAGGCGTAAAGGAAATTACGCAATGCATGAAGGTGATTATGGAAAGACGGAAGATGCTAAAACATTACTACAACTAACCTTTCGATTATCCATTTGGTTTATGGAGGTATATGGTGACTGGGAATTTGAATCACCAGAATATATAGACCCTATAGAGCAAACGAATGTTGATACAGAAAGTTTGCAGAGGGAATATGATGAAAAGGTTCAGAGATTAGAGCAACAAATTGAATCTATTCGAGCTAAAGCAGAAGTAGAAAAAGTAGATGCAAAGGACCAACGTAAAAAGAAATCTAAACAGTTTGTACGTAAAAATAAATTAACTGAGGCTGAAACTCGTTTAATTATTGATGAGAAGTTAAGAAAAGCGGGATGGGAAGCTGATAGTACAACTATTAATAATCAAAAACATGGAACTATGCCAGAGAAGAATCGGAATATGGCTATTGCTGAATGGAAAGTTAAAGGTGGTAGAGCCGATTATGCTTTATTTATCGGAATGAAATTAGTCGGTATTATCGAAGCTAAGGCCAAGCATAGAACCATTCCTGGGGCGTTAGAAAGTCAAACAAAGACATATGCAAAGAACATTATTAAATTGGGAGAAGAAAGTTTCTTACCACCAAATAATGAATATAAAGTACCGTTTTTATATGCGACAAATGGGCGCCCTTATTTAAAGCAGCTGCAAGAAGAGTCAGGTATTTGGTTCTGGGATTCACGCAAGCCTACTGAGTATGCACGCCCATTGGAAGGGTGGCACTCCCCTGCAGATTTAGAGCTTTTATTAAGTCAAGATGACCAAGATGCTAATAAAAAGCTAAAAGAAGAAGATATAACAAAGTTTGGCCTTAGACCCTATCAACAGGAAGCTGTTCTTTCGGCAGAAAAGGGTTTAATGGACGGACAAAGAAGAATGCTTATTGCGATGGCTACTGGTACAGGTAAAACGCGAACAGCAATTGCCTTAATGTACCGCTTAATTAAAACAAAAAAATGTAGACGTATTTTGTTTCTCGTAGATAGGAATTCATTAGGAAAACAAACACAGGATGCACTAATAGATACTAAGATTGAAGGACTATCATTTGCAGATATATATGATGTCAAGTCATTGGATGATATTGAACCAGAAGTAGCTACCAAAGTTCATATTGCTACAGTACAAGGAATGGCCCGGAGACTTTTTTATAATAAAGATGATAAAATGCCTACTGTTGGTCAGTATGACTTTATTATTGTAGATGAAGCACATCGTGGGTATACGAGTGACCGAGAGATGACAGAGGAAGAATTGCTATTTAGAGACCAGAATGAATATATTAGCCAGTATCGTCGGGTCATTGACTATTTTGATGCAGCCTGTTTAGGTTTAACTGCTACACCTGCACTTCATACAACTGAAATTTTTGGCATGCCAATTTTTAAATACTCCTATAGTGAGGCAGTGTTAGAGGGATTCTTAGTAGACCATGAGCCTCCTTATTTATTTAAAACCGAACTATCTCAAATAGGTATTACATTTGAAAAGGATGAAGAGGTAGAGGTATATGACGAAGATGAAGGAGAAGTTGTCCTAGAAAAAATGGAGGATACTGTTCATTTTGAAGTCGAGCAATTTAACAAACGAGTAATAACAGAATCTTTTAATCGAGTTGTACTCAATAAATTAGTTGATTATATTGACCCTTCAAGTAAAGAGAAAACGTTAATTTTTGCTGCTACAGATGTACATGCTGATTTGGTTGTTCGCTTACTGAAAGAGGCTTATAAAGAGCGCGGTGATGATATAGAAGACGACGCAATTATGAAAATCACAGGATATATTTATAAGCCTAATGATGCTATTAAACGCTTTAAAAATGAACGATTACCAAATATTGTTGTAACTGTTGATTTATTAACAACAGGGATAGATGTCCCATCTATAACCAATATCGTATTTCTACGACGTGTTCAATCTCGTATTTTATATGACCAAATGCTTGGTCGTGCAACTCGTCTTTGCCCAGATATAGGGAAAACTCATTTTAATATTTATGATGCTGTTGGTATCTATGATAAATTACAAACATATACGGAGATGAAACCTGTTGTAAAGAATCAAAATACTACAATTGGTGAATTGTATGATTCCCTTGTACATGCTAACTCGGAAGAAGAAATAAAATATTATCGTGAACAGTTAGTAGCCAAAATTCAACGAAAGAAACAGAGATTAAATGATGAGGGGAAACAAAAATTCGAGGAGCTATCTAAAGGAAGAACGGTTGATGAATGGGTAAAAGAAGTACAATCCTATACACCTGATAAAGCTAAACAAAGTGATATCCTGTTTGATTATTTTGATGCTTATAGAGTTAAGGGTGGGAAACTTTATATTTCTAACCAAGAAGACACCATTAAGGATGTTATTCGTGGTTACGGGGAAGGGAATAAACGACCAGAAGACTATTTAGATGGGTTCATTCAGTTTATTAAGGAAAATATTAATGAAATTCCTTCGCTCCATATTGTATGCACAAGACCAAGGGATTTAACAAAAAAAGATTTAAGAGAGCTTATAGCGATTTTGGAGACAAAAGGATTTAAACAATCTCATTTACAGTCTGCTTGGAAACAAACAAAAAATGAAGAAATTGCTGCGGATATTATAAGTTTTATTCGGCAGGCAGCTTTAGGAGAAGCATTAGTAGACCATGAAACAAGAATTAAACATGCGATGCAAAAGGTTTACTCCCTTCACGATTGGACACCGAGGCAGAAAAAATGGCTAGAACGTATTGAAAAGCAGCTTATAAAAATACCTGTTTTAGCCCCAACTCCACAAGATGCTTTTGCCGAAGAACCTTTCCGTAGTCAAGGTGGATATAAAGTGTTAAAACGGGAATTTGGTGAAGAGATTGATAAAATCGTAAAAACAATAAACGACAACTTATACATCAGTTAAAATAATGGCCTCTTATTGAGGCTTTTTTGAGTTATAATATAAAGCGTGACTTTAGCTTTTAAGGATGTATTGATAAATAATATTTTACTATTTGGAGGAAGAAAATGAACAACCAAGAAATTGTACAAAGGCTTTGGAACTTGTGTAATGTTCTGCGTGATGACGGGATTACGTATCAACAATATGTTACAGAATTAACTTATATATTATTTCTTAAAATGATGAAAGAACAGGAAACTGAGAGTGTCATTCCTGAGGGATATCGTTGGGATGACCTTACGGTAAAAGAAGGGATAGAATTAAAGAACTTCTACCAACGGCTATTATTAGAATTGGGGAATAGTGAAAATGAGCAACTCCGCTTAATTTATCATGATGCAGCAACCAGTATTGATGAACCTAAGAACTTAGAAAAAATTATAAAATCTATTGATGCCCTTGATTGGTATAATGCAAAAGAAGAGGGATTAGGAAATCTTTATGAAGGTTTACTCGAAAAAAATGCGAGTGAAACAA
Source organism: Bacillus sp. E214 (assembly GCF_008087365.1). NCBI lineage: Bacteria > Bacillati > Bacillota > Bacilli > Caryophanales > Bacillaceae > Bacillus > Bacillus sp. E214. The sequence continues at coordinate 61,135 of NZ_VENN01000001.1, forward strand.
AATCTGGAGCGGGTCAATACTTCACACCTCGTGTACTAATTGATGTTATGGTTCAACTCATTGACCCTCAAGTTGGAGAACGCTGCAATGACCCAGCAGCAGGAACATTTGGTTTTATGATTGCTGCTGACCAATATTTGAAAAATAAAACTGATGACTACTTTAATATTGACCCACAGGAAGCTGAGTTTCAAAAGAAACAAGCATTTAGCGGAATGGAGCTCGTAAAAGGAACGCATCGTTTAGCTTTAATGAATGCACTTCTTCATGATATAGAAGGCAGAATAGAAAATGGTGATTCTTTATCGGGAAATGGTAAATGGATGAAGAATTTTGATGTGATATTGACAAATCCCCCTTTTGGTACAAAGAAAGGTGGAGAAAGAGTTTCTCGTGACGATTTAACATTTGATACTTCTAATAAACAACTAAATTTTTTACAACTTATCTATAATGCTTTAAAAGATGATGATAAAGCGAGAGCTGCTGTTGTCATTCCTGATAATGTTTTATTTGAAGGTGGAGTAGGAGCGCAAATTCGTCGTGACTTAATGGATAAGTGTAATTTACACACGATTCTTCGTTTGCCTACAGGTATTTTCTATGCACAAGGTGTTAAAACTAATGTTTTATTCTTTACGAAGGGGAAAACAGACCAAGGCAATACAAAAGATGTATGGGTATATGATTTGCGCACCAATATGCCTTCTTTTGGTAAGAGAAGCAGATTAACGATGGCTCATTTTGAAGACTTCATGAAAGCTTATATTGCTGAAGACCGTTCTAAGATAGAGGACGAAAGATGGAATAAATTCACGAGGGAAGAAATTGCTAAGAAGAATGATAGTCTTGATATTGGTCTGATTGCTGATGAATCATTATCGAGCTATGACAACCTTCCTAACCCAATAGATTCTGCAGAAGAGGCTATTATGAAACTTCAACAAGCAATGGATTTGTTAAGTGAGGTAGTTAAAGAGTTACGCGCCTCTGAAGATGATAAGGTGGTCGTAAAATGAGTAAGAAAAAAAAGACTATAGAGGAATTAGTGGAAGAAGTGATACTGCCAGAAGATGAGCAGAGATTTGATATTCCTGAAAATTGGTTATGGACACGAATTGGCGCTCTCACAGATGTGATAGGTGGTGGAACTCCAAAATCCACAAAAGAAGAATATTATGAAAATGGGACTATATCATGGATAACTCCAGCAGACTTATCAGGATATCAAGATATGTATATTCATAAGGGAAAACGTAATATAACAGAACTTGGCCTTAAAGAAAGTTCTGCAAAAGTTTTACCTGCACACACTGTGTTACTATCCTCCAGAGCACCTATAGGTTATGTTGCTATAGCATCCAAAGAATTATGTACTAACCAAGGTTTTAAAAGTTTTGTACCAAGTAATGCTTTTTATCCTAAATATTTATATTGGTATTTGAAATTTTCCAAAGCCTATCTTGAATCAATAGCTAGTGGAAGTACATTTAAGGAACTTTCAGCAGCTAAGTGCAAAGAGATTGTATTGCCTTTACCACCTAAAAATGAACAAAAGCGGATTGCTGATAAAGTGGAGCGGCTTTTAAGTAAAATCGACGAAGCTAAGCAATTGATTGAAGAAGCGCAACAGTCATTTGAACTTCGGCGAGCAGCTATATTGGATAAAGCTTTTCATGGTGAGTTATCGAAAGAGTGGAGAGAAACTAATGGTACTTCAGATAATGTAGAAGTAGAAAAGTATTTAGATAAGTTAAGAACTGATAAAATATCTAGCATAGTCAAATCTAATACTTTAAAAGTCAAAAGTGTGAACAAAGAAGATGAGCCATTTATTCTACCTAAAGGGTGGAAGTGGGCTAGATTAGGAGAGTTATCATATTATGTAACAAGTGGTTCAAGAGATTGGTCAAAGTATTATTCTAATGAAGGCTCGTATTTCATTAGAACGCAAGATATTAATAAAAATAAGTTGAATCTAGAACAAGTTGCCTATGTATCACTTCCAGAAAAGATAGAAGGAAAACGAAGTTTAGTAGAACAATTAGATTTACTAACAACTATTACAGGAGCAAATGTTGGGAAATGTGCGTTAGTTGAGGAACAGATTTCCGAAGCTTACGTTAGTCAGTCTGTTGCACTTACAAAATTAATAGATAAGAGCATGGCTAAATATGTACATTTAAGCTTGCTATCACCGAGCGGAGGTGGGGCAGAATTAGAAAATAGAGCCTACGGTATTGGTAGACCCGTCTTAAGCCTAGAAGATATAAAAAATATTAAACTGCCGATTGCTCCATATAAAGAAAGACAATTTATTGTTAATTTAGTTGAGAAATTGCTAAACATAGAAGAAGAAACAAAAGGAATTCTTGCTCTGAAGGAAAAGTTAAATCAATTAAAACAATCAATTTTATCTAAAGCGTTCAAAGGTGAACTAGGCACTAATGACCCGTCAGAAGAAAATGCTATTGAACTTTTAAAAGAAATCTTACAGAGCAAGTGAAATAATTTTAAATAGGCACTCTAAAATATTGGGTGCCTATTTTGTCGTCTAAAAAGTATCTATCGTGTTTTTATTGCTTTCCTAACTATCACTACTTATACTAAAGGTAGTAAATCGGCCTAAGTTCGAAAAGTTACTGTTATACATGAACGTGAATAAATAGCGATATATAAGGTAGCTCAGCTGGATAGAGCAACGGCCTTCTAAGCCATCGGTCGGGAGTTCGTATTATCTATCCTGATATGTACCAAGCAAACAGCCTAAATCCTTACGTATTAAGTTTAGGCTGTTTTAATTTTTTATGGACAGGACAAACTATTTTATATTGGAAATACTCAGTTCATATCACACTAATCATCCCCATCCTGCATACATATTCAACAGAAAAGAAGCGTTTACCATACTTTTTACCTTTATATTTATAATTAAAACCACGTTTCAATATTTTATGTAGATTTAATGCCTCTTTTGTTTAATTCATCAGCTACTTTTGAAACACTACCTAAATAAGCATATTCTTTTAAGATTAGCTTTTCGATTGTATCAGCCTGGTAATTCTCAACCAAATCAATATAATTCGTCAACTATTGGATTACTTCTTGGGCTATTTCTACTGTGATTAATGTGCGCATTGTCACTTCTCCTTGATATTAAGGTTCGACAAAATCTGACGATATTGTGTATTTTTAAAGGTTCCTTATACAAAGTGAGGGGGATAAAGATAATTTAGGATTACTAAAATCAGCGATATTTACCGAAACAAAAGGTTATCATACAATACAGAAAAGAGACTCCTGTAAGTAAAGAAAACATAACTGATTAAATGCAATCTTCTTCTAAGCTGTCACTCAGGAGTTCATATCATTACTGACGTATAATTAAAAAGCATTAAAAATATGTTGAGAAAATAGATAGCAAAATGATGAATAATCCTCCAATCACTGAGGAGTTTTTATTTGTTATTAGTGTATAGAAGTTCGATTTTACGTCCAAACTGATATTAAAAGTTCGATAAAATATCCAATATACTATACTTTTTATGTTTCAATCTCAAAATTAAACTCAAGCTGTTCGTTAAATTCCTTAGGATTACAATCAATACGGTTTACACTGATTGTGTATGTATCGCTACCAGGCAACTTGAGATTTTCTAAGCCATTAAACATTAGGATTTTCTCCTCGGTGGTTATCATATATTTCTAAAAACCTGTTAAAAATTTCTTCAGATACATCATGTTTCATGCATGATTTCAGCAAAGTTGATTTACATGCTTCAAAATCAAAAGATGGTTTATTCATTATCAAGTTTCCTCCTACTATTCTCCAAAGGAGAGGAGATTTTTGAGGGAGTGATATATCTAATGCGTAATGATGGTCGGTTATTTTTTATGTACATATTAAAATGAACTCCTTTTGAAGTAGAATTTTAGTTTGGTAGTTGACTGCAAATTCATCATACACAATTCGAATTTTAAAAAAAGCGAAATTCGAGAAAACTTTTTTAAAATTAAAGAAAATTTTTTTTAAAAAAACTATTCTTAAAAAACACCCAAATGATTTTTTCTATATGATATAATTCGCAATTTACATCCTATAGTGTTAATAGATTAAGCTTTTGAAAAAATATTTTAATTTTAAAAAATAAATCGAAAAAATCCCCAAAAGGGATTTTTATTTTGCTAATATCACATTGTACAACACAGAGGGGTGGCAAAATCATGAGGTTAAATGACTGTCCATCATTATTGAAGGTCAAAGATATACAACGAATCTTAGGAATAGGGCAAAGACAAACATATGAATTGGTTAAGACTGAACCATTTATGTCAATGCGCTTTGGGGATACTCGCTTCTATTCAAAAGAACGATTAATTATGTGGCTTGAAAGAAAGGACGATATAGTATGTTGAAAAATCAAACTTTGGATAACTATCCAGATGTATTGTCAGTTGCTGATGTTCAGGAAATTTTGGGAATTGGAAGAGAACAGGCTTATATACTGGTTAATAATCAACAATTTCCCGTGAAAAAAGTCGGAAAAAGGTTGTTAATATACAAACCTACGTTTATCGACTGGTTAAAGGCATAACATAATTGAATAAAAATTGAAAAATGGATACATACTGGAATCTAAAAAAGAAAGGATGTTTAACATGGCTAGAGGAAGTGTTAAAAAGCTGGTCTCAAAAACAGGGAAAGTTTCCTATTGTTATACAGTAGATGTAGGTAAGAAGCAAGATGGCAGATGTGATAAAAGGAAACGTACCTTTAAGAAAAGAAGTGAAGCAGAAGGAGCTTTGAATGAATTGCTGAACGACCTCAAAAAGGGAAAGTTTATAAATAATGTTAAATACACCTTTACCGAGTTCATGGATATATGGCTAAAGAACATTCGTTATACAGTAGAAGATTCAACATATGAGGTTTACGAACAGGTGGTTAGGTTGTATTTGAAACAGAAACTTGGTTCTTATTATCTATCTGACTTGAATATTCGTTTATTAACTAATTTCAAAACTGAATTACATGAAAAAGGGTTATCAAACAACTATATTATCAAAATCATAGCTGTTTTAAAAAACAGTTTAAACTATGCTGTAGAACAAGATTATCTTGCAGTAAATCCTGCTGCAAAGTTAAAAAAACCTACAGAGATTTTGATTACAGAGATTAAATGGAACGATGCTCATATAGAAAATTTCCTTTCTTATGCTAAGGAATCTGTTTACTATCCTGCATATTTGCTAGCTATTTTCTGTGGAATGAGGCGTGGTGAAGTTTTAGGATTACGATGGTCAGATATTGATATGAAGAGGAAAAAAATGGTTGTGGTAAGGGTCTTGAGTTCAGATGGAAAAACTTTCAAAGACAGTCTGAAAACTAAAGGGTCTCGAAGAAGTATCGATATTCCGTCTAACTTACTAAAAGAGCTAGAAATGATAAAGGAAAAACAGCTTGAACTAAAGTTAGAATCTCCTGACCAGGACCTTGTTGTTCCAAATTTAATGGGTGGTCCAGTACACCCTAGAAATTTACTTAGAAATTTAGCTATGATAGTAAAAGAGAGTGATGTTCCTAAAGTGACATTTCATGAACTTAGACATCTTCATGCATCGTTGCTCCTTCAACAAAACATTCATATAAAAGTTGTGTCCGAAAGATTGGGACATACTAAAATATCTACAACAGATAGATATTCACACCTTATTCCATCTTTGCAAACAGAAGCAGCGGAATCTTTGAATTATTTAATTTGAATTAAACAACTACATTGGCTATGAGCATTGTCATAAGCCATATTATGAAGAAAAGAGACAGTTCTCACAGACTGTCTTTTTTTGTTAAATACACTATTGCTGAGTATAAGGATGTGATATCCTATATTAAAATCCATTTTATTCCTTTTGTCATGCGTTGTTTGAAATATAGCTTTGGGATTGTGAAACAAAAATTATAAATGGAGATGAAAAAATGGAAACAGACCTCCTGACTCTAAATATTAATGAATTAATGCCACTGTTTACCTCTTCATATACCATTCCTATCGAATATAGAAATGCTGTAAGGTTAGCAATAAATAAGTATACTAATCGACCAACAGGATACTCAGATGAAAAATTAAAAGAATTGGTAGATAAAGAGATGTCTCCTTTAGACACGTTCAAATATTTATCGGAAGATAAACCGCACCGTATAAACCAATGGAAAGGTCATTTAGCTGAATGGATTGTTTGTTATGAATATAATTCAATTCGAAATAGCAACAGTAATGTTGTTTTCACAATTGTTAATCCTGATACCACTTCAAAAGCCGATATTCTTCATATTGTTAATACTGGACATGGATATATGTGTGTTGCGGGTCCAGATGTTAAAACTGGTAATGCTAATTACCTAATTAATCAATTGGAAAAAGTATGGGGTCATGAAGAGAATATTCCTTTTTTTGATTACAACTGCATATTGCAAACCCGTCGCAAATTAAGCCCTGGACAAAATAAAAGACTATCTAATCTAGAAGAGAAATATCCAAACAAAAAAATACTCACTCCCTCTATTAGCCGGCAAGATATAAATAAGTTCAGCGGAAAGTTCTTTCGCTGCGTAGCAGGTCAAGAAAGAGGGCCAAATGCAGCAGCTATTAAAAAGGCAAAGATTAATGCTAAGTTTATGTCAACTAAGCGTAGAAGCTGGCATGAGTTTAACATGGAAACGTTAGTCAATGAATTGAAGATAGAGCAAATGAAAAAAGAGATTGCTGATAAAGTAGCTATGCTAGAAGAAAGTCAATCAATTACAATCAACGAAACTGAAAAAAAGGAAAAGAAATTAGAAACGCAGGGGTTTAAGGAAAAACTTGCAAGCGGAGTTACTTCATTGAAGAAATGGAGTAAACGAAGCTCTATCCTTTCATATATTAGGGAGCATCAAGCCGAAATTTTAAGCGATGTTGCCATTACCCTAGTTAAGGAAAGTATTAGAGGAAGGTCAGGTAAATCCAGTACTGATAGTAAAATGAAGGATATTGTTGAAAAAGGTATTGTAAGTACAGAAACAACAATAGAATATCCGAATCGGGAATCACCCATAACACACGATGTAAAAGGACATTATCGTAATGGGACATATGTAAAGCCTTATAAAAGAGGTGGGAAATAGCTTCTTTATTTTATTATAGGGTAGGTAGTGAATTTAGATTAAGCTAATGAATGCGTTGTTTTATTACCTTTAATACTTTTGCGTTATTTAATGTACGCCACCAATCCGCCACTATTATGGCTATTATAGAAAACTTTTATATAGGAGTAAAAAGAAAAACCCTTGATATATCAAGGGTTTTTGGTATGATTCCGACTGGGTTCGAACCAGCGACCCCCACCCTGTCAAGGTGGTGCTCTCCCAGCTGAGCTACGGAATCAGAATACTAATTAATTTACAATAATTAATATAAAGGGTAAGTCAGTTAAAGTCAAGATGAATTTTTGTTGTAGGATCTTTCTTCTATATAAATACACAAAGCGATCCTTTAAATTAGAGAAGGAACATAGCCTTTTTAGTCCTCATGAATCTGTCTGACATTCTTCAGAGTAAAGTCTGTAATAATCATCACCAAGATCTGTCTAATAATTGGCGATTTTGAAAGCAAATTTATCATTCAGTTGATCTTTTTGCGCATACTAAAAATTATAAAATCTTTAGTAAATTTGTTTGACATAATTTACTAAAAATGATATTTTTAGTATACATCAGTTCTTTATAGAGAACTAGTGACTATTGATCTATGAATTATATCTATAAGTTTGAGAGAACTGATTGTAGTTTAGGATTATATCTATAAAAGATAGATAAACTCAATACAATAATAGGATGAAAAGGGCCTGCTTTGCTCCATGTGTTCTAAATAAAGAACGATACATCAGGGGTGAAGGAGAAAAAAGTATGTCAAAAACGAATCTTGAGTTGAGGTTCTTCATGTGAAAATAACTTTTGATGGTGGGCAAGTTAACGGTGGTCACAGAGGAAGTTGATTGTGTAGAGAAGGAAAAAGCCCTTATACAAATTTATCGTATAGGGCTTTTTTTAAAATTGGAGTGATGAAGTTGATTCAGGTATTGAAGCAGATGGTGTACCAGGCGTTTGGATTTGCAATCAAAAGTGAAGTTGCCAGAGTTAATTTAGCTTGAAGGATAGAAATCTTAATATATCAACTTTTATTATGTCCAAAAGGAATGTAGTCAGTGATATGGATGGGGAGAAAGTGATGTTAAGCGTCCATAATGTTAAATATTATAATCTCGGTGAAGTCGGAGGCTTAACCTGGGAACTAATGAATGAACCTAAGTATCGATGAGCTTGTGGATCGATTAACAGAAGAGTATGACGGAAGCCCTGAAGAATGTGAAAGTCAGGTTCGTTCATTTCCTGGATATGTTGAAAAAAGAAGAATTAATTGACTAAACCATTACTTCCTAAGGAGTTATGTTTATGAACCTCATTCAGAAAGCTCGAACCTTGCTGTCCATAGATAGTAAAACCTTCATGATGTATGCAGAAGCTTATTGTTCCTTGGGAGTGGCCCGGATACAAAAGAGTCTGCCCTTTACTAAAATTGCGCCTAAATTGGGCAGAAAGATGGAAGAGACCTCATTAACTTATGTGCCAGCCCATACTGAAATCCTGGAGTTAGTGTCCAAAAGTTTGGAGACGATGAGTAGATATACGTTTTGGGAAAGTAAATGTCTTGTTATGGCGATTGCAGGAATGAGAATGCTCGAGCGGCGTGGCATTGAAAGTACTCTTTATATGGCAACAGCAAGAGATAAGGAAGGAAAGATGAAGGCTCATGCCTGGCTGCGGAGTGGATTATATTTTGTAACTGGAGCCAATGGGAAGGAAGGATACACAGTGGTGGGAACCTTTGCTAAAAGAATGGGGGATCAGAAGGAGAAAAAATGATGGATAGACAACCTTTGCACGTGACCGGTTTTTCCAAAGAGCTGAACCTAATGTTCGCCTTGAGCAAGGTACTAACATGGCAGAAGAGGATATGGAAAAAGTAATTAACTGTTTGCAGATGGTCTTAATGAAGTAAATAATCTGAGCTAAAGAGGTAGAGAAAATGATAGGAAGAAATATACAGGAAATACGTAAACGTAAAGGAATGACACTGACCCAGCTAGCTGCAAATGCCGGAATATCTAAATCCTATTTAAGCAATATTGAAAGGGGAGTGAATCAAAATCCTTCAATTGAAGTATTGAAAAGGCTAGCGTTTGTTTTAAATGCAGATTTAAAAACTTTATTGCGCGTACAAGAAGGTGTTGAAACCAATCAAAATATGAATCAGGAATTAATCAACCTAATCGAGGAATTAAAGACAACCGTAATTGATAAAGAACAAATGGATGAGTATCGGGCATTAATTGAGTATATTATGTGGAAAAGCAAAGTAAAATAATTGCCCAACCCTACCAAAATATCGAAATCATCCTAGCCAATGATGGATCAGAATTTATGGTTATACGCAGGATGGAATGCATAGTATAGATCAGTTAAAAATCGGTGATAATCAGTGGCCGGTCGCTGTTGATGGCCATAGGCTTGAGACTCGACCTTATTTGCTGTGGAAATTGGATTACATGCATTATAAATACGGGAGTTGGCTCTGGAAGAGTGCTTTTACGTTTGTCGTCATCTAACTCATTCTGTGGGAGGTTTAGGATTGAAAAAGCCAAATTTCCAGGTCGTATTTTGGTTGCTATATCAGTAATGAATGATGGAATTCAAAAAGCCTCCCGGTTATGACGGGAGGGAGCCTTGCGATAGCCTAAGTCTGGGTGAGTAATCTGGATAAATCTTTCCTAATGATATCAAGCCGATCTTCCATAAGTACCTGTGGAATTTTATAGCCGACAAACAAGGGAGATACAACAAAGCGTGGGATGGCCTTGCAAATAATCAAGTCATGAAAATGGTAAAAGAAAAGGTTATAGCTGGTGCATCCCTTATGGAAACCATCCAAAATATAACGGACCAGGATTTGAAGTTTATCAGCAAAATCATCAATCTCATCTAATGTGTTCAATATTAAATTGAATTCAGTAAAACCGATAACTGGATACTTTGATACATTTAACTCAATACCGGATTTCTTGTATACCTCTGTGCCTTCAAAATCAATCATTGCCATATTCTTATGGTAATCTACATGTTTCATTCCAATCACTTGCATATGGGCATGCTGAATGCTGCCGCCTGAAAAGGGACCATGATTCTTAAATAAGATAACGGACTCATACTCACCAGTCTTCTCCACTTCAAGCCATTTAGCAATACTGAAGCGAATTAATTCACGCATATGCTTCTGTTCATATCCCCTTATATCTTCGTGACATTGATTGGTTTCAATAATGACCGTTTGATAGGTATCCAGAAGAGTGGGATATTTATTCATCAACCAAATAATATCTCCCTTTGTCTCAAGAATATCGGTAAGCTCATCTCTTTGGCAAAAGGGGCAGGCTGCTGTTTTATTACGGATAGTTTCAGGCTTTTGACTGCCAATTGTACTTGAAAAATATAATTGTTGCTGATCCATACTTGCACCTACCTTGTTAACTGTTAAAACTCGATATGTTTATTATAAATTAAAGATATGTACGATTGTATATTTTTAGCCATATTATAGAAATAAAAAAAGTGTAAAAATACATAATAAAATGTCGATAGTAACAATGACATATATCTTTAATTGATTGATTATAAAAACATGGACGGTGAGTAGTGAAATGGATTTCGAGTATAGGGATCAATATGTACAGGGAGAAATAGGTGATGTGATTTATTTTAAAAGAGGAAATTTATTTATCTTTGGAGAAATTATAATACTGAGGGAAGCTTCGTGTATTGTGGAAATTTCTAAAGAATATGCAGACGAATTGAAACTCAACACAACGAGAACAGTTGTCAGACATGGTAATTATAAAATTATTGAGACCTCAAAAGTTCGCGCAAGAGTAAGTGAGCAACAAATCGATCCATTCAGTACACAAGTTTATCATTAAATTTACAATTCGTAGGGAGTGATTGTAAAAGTACCAATCGTGCAATGAAATCACCATTGAATATGCCTTTAAAGTTTTTTAAACCAAATTTGGAAGGAGAGAAGAAATGAAAATTAAATTATACGTCTTTTTAACATCTACCAAGGATAAAGAAAATAGTAGAAGCGAAATGATGATGAAAACAGTTGAGTCATCTTTCCGTCCGGTAATAGGAGACATTATTGAAGATCCTGGATTTGATCAGGGATTTCACAACGGATATGAGGTTGTGAAGGTGACGGTTAATTATGAGAAGAATGAATGCTATGTATCTCTTAGTCCGATGGCAATTGAATTAGAGGAAATTAGATTCGATGATTATATAAATAAGCTTACAGCCAATGGATGGGAAATCGTTTCAAAAGAGGATATATCAATGGCTAAATCTCAATCTCAACTATGATCTTTATACATATTATGACATCTTGAATCAAAGGACCGCGATTGGTCCTTTAATCATTTATAATCTAATTTTTATCTCAGGGCCTGTTGGTTTTCTTTTGAAAGGAGTTTGATGGTCTGTAAAATTAAACGTCAGTTCAGGAAGAGAATCCGGTAATGGGGGAGAAACTATTATTCATTTAAGGGGGCAATCACATCATGAAAAGAGAATGTGATTGCCCCCTCTCTGTTATTAGATTAGATTAAGCACCAACCTTCACATGGTCGGTGTCAGGCTGATTGGTTAAATCTTTCTTCTGAAGCAGCCACATGAGTCCTGCTGAAATGAATCCGAGGGATCCAATTACCATCCAGGCAGATGTAATCGAGTATGCTGCAATAAAGCTTCCCATAATCATTGGGCTTGTTGCATATCCGGCGCCAATTATCAGTGGGAGAATACTGCTGACTCTGCCTCTGTGCGAAGCTGGTGTTTGATTAGCTATAAAGGTCGAAGCATTGATTGCAATCATGATTTCTCCAATGGTCATGATGAAAATAGATACATAGAAGAAGGGAAGTATCGTGGTGAAGGCGAGCATACCAAAGGCAAAAGCATAGCACAAGGCTCCGGTGGCTATCACTTTTATAGGCCTTATCTTATTTGTCAGTTTCGTAATAATCGGCGTAAACGAGATAACCAATATACCGTTAAATGCGGCAAGTGTTCCGTAATAGGCTGCGCCAGAATCATTAAACAACTCCTCTAAATGCAGCGGTATGGTAAATGCCCATTGAGCGTATTCAAATTCGATACATAATAGAATAAAAGCGAACATAATTAATATTGGTCTTGCCCTCAGCACTTTAAAAACAGATCCTTCTACATGCTCCTCAAGCTTTCTTTCCGTTTTCTCTGTTACTGAAATATGTTTGGTTTTTGTCTCTTTTATAAAAATGAAAATTAATGTTGTTGCTAAGAGCGTAGCAATTCCATCAATGATGAAAACAAGATCTAAATGATTTTTATATAGTAGACCGGCCATGATTGGACCAACCGCAAAACCTAAATTAAAACCCATATAGGTTAATGAATAAGCACCTTTCCGATTCTCGGGGGTAGTTAAATCCGCCAATAGTGCATCGTAGGCAGGTGAGCACAAAGCAAAGAAGAGTGATGATAGCATGAGCAAATAGGCCATGGTCATCGAAGGCTCTATTAAACCTATGGATATAACGGTTATGCCTCCTAGACCTTGCGAAACAACAATAATAAATTTTCTTCCCAAGGTATCAGCCAGCTTTCCGCCTAAAATCATACTTGGTGCAGAAATAACACTGACTAAAGTTACATATAGTCCTGCTTGGGCACTATCCATGCCAATCTTCTGAGTGAGGATTAAAACAAGCAGCGGATGTACAAACCCTCCCAGACTATTAATAATTCGAGCAAAAAATATAATATAAATTTCTTTGGGTAAGCCTCGATATGGACTAAACAAATTTTTAAAAGACTGCATAATGCCTCCTGATTCCTTTAATTAAGTTCCAATAATTTCTATTTTAATAGATAAATAGGTAAAAGAGAATATTGTTTAAAAAATTTAAAATATTTTGAAGTTTTAAAGGAAGGAATTGGTATAATGGTGTGTGAAAGATGATAGTTTCAACCAGAGAGAAGGTAAGCAGATGGAGTTTTTTAATGTATTGATTCCGGTATTTGTTATATTTGCTTTAGGATATATAGGCGAGAAGAAGATAGGATTTGATCCAAAAACGATCTCAACGATGTCCCTTTATTTAATGACACCATTACTGGTGTTTCAAACGTTTTATACTAATGAACTGACCTTAGATTATCTTTATATTGTTATTTACGCGTTTGGGCTTTGTTTAGCACTTATGATCTTTGTATGTTTTATCGCTTTTATAAATAAATACAACATAAAGGAAACCTGTGGGCTCATTCTTGGTTCGGTTTTTATGAACAATGGTAATTATGGAACACCTGTTGCGTTATTATTGTTTGGCGCTGCCGGATTTGATTACGCCATCATCTTAATGGTCACCCAAAGTATCGTGATGGCTACAATTGGGGTATATGTAGCGGCGCGAGGAAGTGATATAGGCGGAGGGATTAGAGATACACTTGCAATTGTATTACGTATGCCTGTTGCATATGGAGCGATTTTTGGACTGTTATTTCAGTACACGGGTATTACCATCAGCCATTCCTTAATGACTACCATTGATTTAGTTGGAAGCGCGGCTATTCCGACAATCATGCTTGTTTTAGGTATGCAATTAGCCAAAATCAGTCTTAAGAATATTGAATATAAAAAGGTTACGTATGCACTAATCATTAAATTGGCAGTGGCGCCCCTTGTAGCGTGGGGAATTTCAGCCCTTTTGCCAATCGATACCTTGCTTAAACAATTAATGATTATCATGGCCGGAATGCCTGCTGCTGCAAATACGACGATGTATGCCATTCAGTTTAATACAAAGCCGGAATTTGTTTCGGTTTGTACATTTATAAGTACAGTACTTAGCTTAATCACTTTACCAATCATTTTTTATTTTGTTTTATAGTGAGAAGGATTTATTAGAAAGTGAAGTACATAAAATGGGATTAAACGAATCAATTTATATGAAATATTAGTTGTTCCGCAGAAAGGATGGTATTGGGAATGAAAAGAAACAAAGTATGGATTCCAGCGCTTTTAATGGGGGTAAGCTTGGTGGTATGTATAATGGCCCTTATCCAATCGATCAACTCAACTCCTCAAAGATATCCATTATTAGGCTTGATCCCCTGTGTTATAGGTGCAGCTTCTTTTCTATATATCAATAAAACCGCCCAAAAAAAGACTTTGTTTCTATGGTTCACTCAGATATTAAATATACTATTTATGATATTTCCATTGATAACACTTCTATACTTTATGTCCTCTAATTAGATTCTTAATTATTGACCTCTTGATTTTGAGGTCTTTTATTTATGCTATAAATCTTAAAACTATAAAATTATGGTATTTTTTATAATATATTGAAACTTTTTTCTAGGATAAACAGTCTAATAAGTAGAGAGAAAACAGGGGGGAGCCGCATGCATGAAGATGCTTCTTTAGTACAAAGGGCTATAAAAGGGGATGATACAGCATTTTTAACTTTATTAGATCTTCATAAGGAACAGCTGTATCGAATGGCCATTGTCTATTTAAAAAATGAAGGAGAAGCTCTGGAAGCTATCCAGGAAACGACTTTTCGAGCATACCGTTCAATTAAAAAGCTGCGAGAGCCATCCTATTTCTCTACATGGCTTGTAAGAATTTTATTAAACGTTTGTTCAAATGAATTGAAGGCCAAAAAAATACACCATCATTTCATTGGACAGGAAATGGTCCATACGGATGATTATGGTCAGCTTGAAATAGAAGAGGCGCTCATGTTCCTGGATGAACCATCACGTGAAATCATCGTATTAAAGTATTTACGGGACCTATCCATAAGTGAGATTGCGGATATATGTGAATGCCCACAAAGTACGGTTAAAACAAGACTTTACAAAGGCCTTCGGAAGCTCAAGGAACTAATGAAGGAATCGGGAGGTACCCGCCATGTATGAAAAAGAGAGACAAGAATTATTGGATTTAAAAAAACAAATGGAATATGTGCCTGTACCAAACGAAAACGTTTCCGCAGCCATTCAGTCAGGCTTTAGTAAAGCCAAACACAAGAAGAGAAAAAGACTTATAAAATATACAGGATTAGCAGCGGCTGCTATTGTACTCCTGTTTTGCATTAGCCTGGTACGAGTGTCACCGTCCTTTGCAAATGCCCTTTCTTCTATACCGGGCGCAGAAAAAATTATCAATCTAATCCGAAACGATAAAGGCTATATGTCTGCAGTGGAGAATGATTTTTTACAGTCAGTTGGACAGACGCAAGAGAAGGATGGGTATAAGGTAACGATTGAATCCTTAATTGTTGATAGGCATAGGATGGTTGTTTTTTATCATATAGAGGGAGCAGGGGATGAAATACAAATAGAATTTCCCGATCTATTGATTGACGGAGACGGTGTCGAGCAATCCATATCCTATTCAGCTCATGAAAATGGGTTCGGCTCCTTAGATTTTAATCTAGTGCATCAGCTTGAAGATAGAGAAGAAATAGAACTAAAAGTCCATCTGAAAAATGACACTAGCTTAATAGGTCCATTTAAGTTCCCTTTGAAAATAGATCATTCCTTGTATAAAGGTCAGCATAAACAGATGGCCATTGATGAAACAGTGACCATAGACAATCAGCGGATTACGTTTGGAAAAGTAGAAATTGATCCACTAAGTGTCAGGGTTGACGTAAAATATGATCCGAATAATACAAAAAAAATATTTCATTTGAATCATGTTAGGCTAATGGATGATAAAGGTGAGATATGGGGATCTACTGGCAGTCATTTTAATGAGGAAGAAAGTGAAATCTATATAGAAAGTAATTATTTTCGGAAACCCGAGAAGCTGTACCTACTATTCGATGGTATTCATGCTCTAGATAAGGATGAGTTAATCATTGAAGTTGATGAAAAAACAGGCAGGCTATTGAAATATCCATCGGATGGATTAGTGAAATCTTCTAAGATAGAAGAAAATAAGGTGTCTATTTTCATGGAAATCCCCAAGAGTAAAGATACTGTTTCTGGCGGTGGAATGATAACTGATGGAACAGGTAAAGAAATTTCAACAGGGGAAGCGGAGTACTGGGAAATAGACGGTTTAGACGCTATAAGCTTCTACTATAAACCAGAAGAAATCATTAAGGGTCCTCTTAATATTGAATTAGACACCTACCCACTTACCCACAAAAAGCAAGTCAAGCTCCAAATAAAATAATGGAACAAAATTGTTCTCAATGATTGTTGGCCGGTTTTATCATAAAAGTCACCTGAGGAGCTTATACATAATAATAGGAACGGAAAGGGGGAAATCGATTGAAAAGGAGTGCCATTATAAAAGGAAATTATCGATATTCCCTAAAGAGGGAATGGGATGATTACAATTTAAGAAAAGCTGTCTTTGTTCTTTTACACCCAAGCGAGGCTGATGACAGAGTGGATGACCGGACGACCATGCGTTGTGTTTCGTTTGCTAAGAAATTAGATTGCGGTTCTGTGGAATTGGTGAATGTATTTGCCTATCGGAGCAGGGAATGGAGAGATCTCAGGAATCTGTCCTTGGAGGAGGCTACAGGTCCTGAAAACCGCTTCTATTTAGAAAATGCCTTACACAGCGGTTCTGAAATTATCGTTGGCTGGGGAGAAAACTGTACCATCCATCACAAAGATTATCAGTTATTATCGGACTGGTTTAAGGGATATGATCCTAACTGCCTGGGTACAACAAGAGAGGGGCATCCCCTGCATCCGTTGTTTGTAAGAAGTGATACGACCGTTCAACCCTATCTCTTTCCAAATGTAAGTTCGTTTAAACCGTCATGAAAAAGGAGCTGTCGATTCATTTCGACAGCTCCTTTTTAGATAGATAAGTAGTTTATGAAGCAGGTGGCGGAGTTGGTATTTCAGTTTCGTCTGTGCCATCGTCCACAGGAGGATCAGGTTCTTCTACACCATCATCCGGATTTTCACTGTCTTCTTCCTCTTCTGGTTCAGTTGGTACATAGGATCTGGGGCAGGTTCGATAGCCGGTGTCTCAGCTTCCGGTGTTTCAGGTTCAGCTGCAGGCTGATCGCCCGAAGGTTTGTCCGATTCTTCCTCTTTAGTGGTTTCTTCTTTATCTTGCTCCTCTGACTTGTTTGTTTCTTCTTAGTCCCCTCTTGTAAACTCTTAATAATATCCTTTATTTCCTCTTCACTGCTATCTTCCATCTGACCACCTACACCTGAGCAATAGGAGTATACGCCCACCATATAGATAATCAGGAACAAATCATAAACACTCCTGCACTGACACATTATTTGAATAAATTAAAACCAGCAGGAAATGAGCTGCGTAATTTTCAGCCTATTTTTATAGAGGATGCCACATACGGTTTTCCTGAAAAATTTATTAAGCAATTTAATCTCGTATCCATGTTAATTGTCCCTATTTATGTTCCGGAAGAAGGTAAGATGATTGGCGGCATTTTACTAGATAAAGGGCCAGGGCGGAAATTTGAGCGAGATAGGAGCTTGTATCCCGCATTAATGAAATTTGGGCAAAGTGCAGGAGAGCTGTTGCTTAGGTTTACGAACCCTGAAAATTCTGTAACACAGAATGATTTAAATCGTAAACTATCATTTTCTCCTTGTGAGGTTGATATTATTAAGTTATTGGCTGCAGGAGCGTCTACAACAGAGGCAGCTGTTCAGCTTTATTTAAGTGAGTATACAGTCAGAGACTATATTTCAACCATTATGAGAAGGCTGGATGCCAAAAATCGAACAGAAGTAGCTGTAAAGGCTATTAGAGATTAGAAATCTGAAAATAAGAGGATTAATAGAAAATACTTAGATAGTTTAGATGTTTTATTAAAATAATAAGTTAGATTTGATTCGCCAATAATCACGGGATTTTTAAGTGGATTTTAGCTTAATTTTCTTCTTCTGTTAAAAGTAATTTACATTTATTTTACTAAATAAATTACTTTTTGTAAGTTTTTTTATAGAATCGAAGTTATTTATACCCTATTATTACAAAATAAAAACTTGTAACATGTTTTTGAAACATAATTGTAATATTACTATAACTTATTTGTTAAATTAGCATGATATACTTATCCATGTTAGATAAATAGATAAATAGAAATGGTATGAAAGACCCGATAAATTAAAAAAACTAGGAAGCAGGTAATATCTTAATGATGAATAAAAGAATTATTGCGCTAAGTACGGCTTTATTGCTTGGGTTCAGCAGTTACATAGGCATTCCATCAGCAAGTGCTGCAAAAGACCCGGCCAGGCAAGCTGAGGTTGATAAAGCTCAAGCTGCTTTAAATGAGGTACAAGCTGAAATTTCTACTCTGAATACTCGTATTAATCAAATCAACCAGGCTGTTAAAGATAATCAGAACATGATTAATAAAACAGAAGATGATATCGTCAAAACGGAAAAACAAGTAGAGACTTTAGATAATGAAATTACCGAACTGGAAGAAAAAAATGAAAAACGCCAAGAAATTTTAAAGAAGCGTGCTGTTACATACCAACAAACAAATGGTAACGTCAGCTATTTAGAAGTCATTTTTGGATCTACTAGTTTTGGAGATTTTATTGAACGAATCGGAGCCGTTTCAACAATTGTTAAAGCGGACCGTCAATTGATCGATGAAATTCAAGAGGATCAGACTAAACTTGAGGATAAACAAGCAACAGTAGAAGAAAAGCTTACTGGTTTAAAGGATATGAAAACTGAGCTTGTTGGTATGCAGCAGGATATTAAGCAACAACAAGATCAAACAAACTCTTTGAAGAAAGAGCTTAAAGTTAAGGAAGAAGAAAGTCAACGTCAATTAGCAGATGCTAAAGCAAGAAATATCGATATTGTGGTAGAGCCAGTTGTTGTAAAAGAAACTTCCAATGTAAAAGAGAAAGTTGAGAAGATTGCTGATACTCAAAAAGAAGAAACAAACTCTTCAACTAAGAATGAAACAACAAATAAAGTGAATTCCAGCTCAAAAGAAGAAGCTGTAAGCACTTCGAAGAACGAACAAACTAGCTCTAAACCAGCTAATTCAAACTCTTCTAATAAGAAGCCAAGTTCTACTAATAGTTCTACCCAAAATAAAAATATTCAAACCGTTATTACTGCAGGCAATAAATATATTGGGAACTCTGTTTATGTATTCGGCGGTGGAAGAACTCAAGCTGATATTGCAGCAGGACGCTTTGATTGCTCCGGTTTTGTTAGCTGGGCATTTAAACAAGGTGGATACTCTGTACCAGCGAGCACAGATGCTCTGAAACATGCTGGAAGACAGATTCCAACAAGCCAAATGCAACCTGGAGATATGGTTTTCTTCGATACGTATAAAAAAGATGGCCATGTTGGCATTTATGTTGGCGGTGGAAAATTCATCGGTTCCCAAAGCTCTACTGGTGTAGCAATTGCCAGCCTTAAAAGCGGATACTGGGGTAAAAAATTCAACGGACGTGTAGTACGCGTTCATTAATCGATAAAAAGCTTGATAGGAAAGAGACGTCATGATTAAAGTGACGTCTCTTTTTCCTTTATAATCAATTAATTTGCGATTATGGGCTTAAGAGTAGGAAACAATAGAAATAAATACTCTAGCTTTAATAGCCGATGAAAGGACTAAATTATTCAACAGAAAAAAGAGAGGCGCCAGTAAGCCAATTAATTGCTTACGAGGCAGCCTCATTTTTTGCTTTATAACTTAATTCTTATAGGAGTATGGTTATTATCCAATTATCATACCTGCAATAGCGGCGCTTAAACAAGATGCCAATGCACCTGCAATAATCGCCTTTATGCCTAAACGGGCAATTTCTGGTCTGCGATTTGGTGCTAGTTTGCCAAGTCCTCCGAGTAAGATTCCAAGAGAAGAAAGATTAGCAAACCCGCATAATGCAAAGCTGATAATGACAACGGCTTTATCTGACATTGTATCAATCATTGGTGCAAAATTACTGTAGGCAACAAATTCATTAATTACGAGTTTTTGACCAATGAAGTTTCCAGCCTGCAGAGCTTCATTCCACGGAACGCCAATTACAAAAGCTAATGGTGCGAATATGTAGCTTAAAATTAGCTCGATAGATAATTGATCAAAACCAAACCAACCGCCAATATATCCCAATATACCATTTAACAATGCGATCAATGCGATAAAAGCAAGCAGCATAGCTCCAACATTCAAAGCTAATTGAAGACCTGTTGAGGCTCCGCTTGCAGCTGCATCGATTACGTTTGTTGACTCATCATCTTTTGTCATCTCAAAGCCTTCCGCATCTTCCTGGCTTTCTTCCGTTTCCGGAATCATGATTTTAGAAAGTAATAGTCCCGCAGGTGCTGACATAATACTGGCAGCAAGTAAATAATCCAATGGAACACCTAGTAAAGAATATCCTACTAATACACTTCCAGAGACAGAGGCTAACCCACATACCATGACAGAAAACAATTCTGATTTCGTCAATTTCTCAATGAACGGTTTTATTACGAGAGGGGCTTCCGTACAACCTACGAATATATTGGCGGTTGCATTAAATGTTTCTGCATTTTTAGTACCCAATAGTTTTGAAAGAGCACCACCAACATATTTGATTACGAATTGCATAATTCCTAAGTAATATAAAACAGAGATTAAAGCAGAGAAGAATATGATGATTCCTAAAACATTAAATAAGAAAACATGTGTAATTCCGGATTCTGGTGTATAAAGCCCACCAACCAGGAAGCTGATTCCTTCATTAGCATAACCAATCGTATTGTTCACAACATCGGTTACTTTTTGAAAGGCTGCCCGTCCAAGT
Source organism: Bacillus sp. E214 (assembly GCF_008087365.1). Classification (NCBI taxonomy): domain Bacteria; kingdom Bacillati; phylum Bacillota; class Bacilli; order Caryophanales; family Bacillaceae; genus Bacillus; species Bacillus sp. E214. Next base: position 82,117 of record NZ_VENN01000001.1, read on the forward strand.
GGCCATTTTAAAACAATGAATGCAAAAGAAATTTGGATAATTAGTGCCACGACAACTGTACGGATGTTAATATTTCGTTTGTTAGTGGAGAGAAGAAAGGCAATGCCTAAAATACAGATAATTCCTAACAAACCCCAAAGATAATTCATTATGTCACCCCATGATTGTATTTTTTACATAAAAAAAGAAAATTGTTACTATTATACAAATTGTTAATATAACAATCTAATGTTTATATTGCAAGCAGAGTATACTGAAATAGTAGTATTTCGGAATCAATAACAGAAAACTATATGGAGTGTCTCTGTTTTATGTCAGGCGGTGTATGGAATTTTTGTGAGGAGAGAAAAAAATATCACCTCCTAAATAAGGTGCCCTGAACTTTAATAGTACATTCAGATACACTTGAAGGGAACGAGAAACCAAGTTCGGAGTTCCCTTCTTAATAGAAGAGGGGGATTAGTCTCTGAATAGTAAATCTGAAGATACAGGCTTTATATCTAATTCTCTTGACCAAACAGATAGTTGTCCAACATGGTGGATTTCATGAGTGATGATGTGGCGGAGGATTTTCCCGTACGTAAAGGAAAATGTATGCCCATTCCTATTCGTTATATTCAGTATCTTATTGTCCAATTGTGGATTCCAGGGGCTTATAAATTCTGTAGTAAGTTTTTTAATTTCATTAGAAAAGTCTATGACATCTGTCAAGTTAGTAATAGTGGAGAGATCTCTAACCATAACTTCTGATCCTTTCATTTGATTAATCCATATTTGTTCACAATCAATGACATGATATAAATTATGTAATATACTGCCCATTCCACCGATATGTTTTTTCATCAATTCCTCACTAGAAACGTTTTGACATCATTTAAACCAGTCTTCTCTAACTTGCCAATTGTATAAGAACATTTGAAGCATACTATCAGTCCTCCTCATCCGAAAACGTTTTTCTGTTATAAGTCTAATATTCAACACATAACTCCAAAGTGAGAATACTAAAGTTACTCTTGTACAGTAATTATCTATCTCTGTAAAGAAGAAGTGTCCTGGATTTCCTGCCAGGACACCTTTTTGGGTAATTATTTTTTCACTTTGATTGTTTTTGCTTTGCTTGTGTTTCCTGCTTTATCCTTAGCCGTTACAGATAGGGAAGTGCCGGCTTTTTGTTTTTTGATTTTGACCGTGTAGTTCCCTTTGCTGTTGGCTGTCGCAGTACCAAGAGTTTTTGATCCTACTTTCACAGTTACTTTCGCACTTGATTCTGTTTTACCGGTAACCTTTGTAGAACTTGACTTTACCGTATTAACAGAAGGAGCAGAAGGAGCTGTTTTATCTGCGACTTTAACGTTTTTAGCTTTGCTTGTATTGCCAGCCTTATCTGTCGCAGTTACGGATAGGGAAGTACCAGCTTTTTGTTTTTTGATTTTAACGGTGTAGTTTCCTTTGCTGTTGGCAGTAGCTGTGCCAAGAGTTTTGGAACCAGATTTCACCGTCACCTTCGCACCTGCTTCTGTCTTCCCTGCTACGGTTGTTGACTTGTCAGATACCGTATTGACAGAAGGAGCAGAAGGAGCTGTTTTATCTGCCACTTTAACCGTTTTCGCCTTGCTTGCATTGCCAGCCTTATCTGTCGCACTTACGGATAGGGAAGTACCAGCTTTTTGTTTTTTGATTTTAACGGCATAGTTTCCTTTGCTATTGGCAGTAGCTGTACCAAGAGTTTTGGAACCGGCTTTCACCGTAACTTTCGCTCCTGTTTCTGTTTTACCTGTTACAGATGTTGATTTATCTGAAACAGCATTGACAGAAGGGGTAGAAGGAGCGGTCTTGTCTGTTACTGTGATTGCTGTTGCTTCGCTCACTAATCCAGTTTTCGGATCTGTAACAGTGGCGTATAATTTAGTACCAGCTTTTAGTTTAGTTTTTAAATCTACTGAGAACTTACCATTTTTAGCTGTTGTAGAAAGTGTTAGGTTCTTTTTGTCTGTAATGGTTACTTTTGAATCAGTTGGTGCAGTACCTGTGATTTTAGTGCTGGCATCTGATACTTGATTAATAGATGGTTTAACAGGTATAGGAACCTTATTAATCTCAATTCGTTTCGTTACCTGATGTCCAGCGAGGTCCTCGAGGACAAATTCATATTCATTTATACCATCCACTAATTGTAGTTCTAGATCTTGAGATATTGAGTAAGGTGCATATACAGGTAAATCTCCTAAATCATTAAATGTGTTTATTTCTTCATTGCCATTAACGACTAAGCGTAATGCATTATAGTTGTCGCCAACCTTGACTTTAACCTTTTGGCTATCACCTGCTGAGAAAACTTTATAATCAACATCAATGGTTGGTTTTTTCGTATCTATAAATATTTCTCTGTTAAAATCGATTTTGTTACCAGCGACATCAGCTCCGTAGAAACGGATATCTTTCTTACCTTCTTTAGAGAAATCGAGAACATCCCAGAAGTAATATTGTTTAGTTTCTTCATCCCATTCAAGCTCAAGATTTTGACGTTTACCTTCATACTCTACTAAAACATAATCCATGTTGGAATCGTCCGTTACATAGCCTTCGACCTCAATATCTAAATAGTCATAGACTCCAAGTGGTGCTGGTGATTCAGAGACAATGTAAGGGACCTTCTTATCCAATAATGATTTAGCTCCGCGATTACCGGCATAATCATGTGCAATAACATTGATATTATCTCCGTTTTTCACTTCGACAGGAGTATCATCACTATACTTTTGATCTGTTAAATTAACACTGTAAGTATTGTTGGTATTTGGTGCAACATAATTCTTGAGTGTTTTGCCATTGATGGATAACTCAATGTATTTAAGACCAGCACCTGTTTTTGTATCCTCTGCCTTAAATGTGACAGTTTTGGTTGCATCGTCATATTTAAGATCAGATACAGCTGGCTCTGTGTTATCAACCAAGATAGGCATCTTAAATACTTGTGCTTCTTTATTTTCATAATCAATTGTTGCTTTAATTTCGTAATAGTATAATCCTTCTTGAACCTGCTTGTTATTTACTTTGCCATCCCATTCCGTAGTATATGGATCAAATGTGACGTCAGAGTCTGCTGCATAATTCTTTCTTTGATACTTATCCGTCGTTATTTTACGTATCGTGTTACCATCTGTGTCAGTAATACTGTATTCTACCGTCTTACTATTTCGTAAAAATGATAGAGCTGGTGCTATTGAATCATTATGACTATCTTCATTTGGTGAAAAGGCTATTTTACCTGGATCGACAATTTGATTTTTATCAAATGGACTGATTCCGTAGAATTCCCCGGTATATGGATCGACAAGTCCTGTCATTCCATAGAAGGAGTTCGCATCATTATTCATTGGGTCGATAATGTTTGGTTTATTCCAATCACCTTTAAAACCAACAAATGGCACGGATAAGGTAGGTAGTGAATCTTCTACATTTTTGGCTTTTAAGAAAACAAATCCTTCGATAAAGTATCCGTTTTTCATTGCTTTTTCTAGATCAGCTTTGGCATTTTTCAAATCGATTGTGATTGTGAAATCTTTTGATTTTCCAGCTCCAACGGTAATTTCACTGTCGGATGTAACAATCGCTTTTTTAATTTCTTGAGGAGTCAAATTATTAAAAGTATGTCCATTTGACTCATAGAGTGCATCGGACAGCACAGTGGTATCTATTGTATAAGTTGCATCTTTCTTACTGAAGTTGGTAGCTGTCAATGCAAAAGAGAACTTATCCTTAGAAATTTCTTTTAATGTGACTTTTCCTTCATTAGTTCCTTTAGCTACAACATAAACGGATGAAGTGACTGCTGAATTTAAATTCATTACTCCTGCGCCCTGACGGCGTGGTGAGTAATATGTTGTACCAAGTGGGTCTTTAATAGTTTCAGATGTATTCATCAATAATGTTTTGGCACGTTCGACTTTATCCTTGCCTGTTAGACTTGGGAAAGTCTTTTCAACGTATTCCAATACAAGGGCGGACCCGCCGGATACATGAGGTGCAGCCATAGATGTACCACTCATAACCCCATACTTATTATCATTTAAAGTTGAATAGATTTTTCCGCCGGGTGCCGTAATTTCTGGTTTGAAATCTAAGTTTGGTGTTACTCCCCAAGAAGTAAAGGTGGACAATTGACCGGCCGTACCATTTTCAAGTTGGATCATGTCTCCTGTGAATTTAACTTTTCCTACTTCCCCAGCAGCTTTGAGTTTCTCTTCAAACATCGTTCCATCACTTATTCTCAATGATACAAGAGGAATGGTAGGATTGTTCAAGGCCATGCTCACAAAATCCCCATGTGCTGGAGTTCCTCTAACAATAACACCGATTGCACCTGCAGTTTCTGCTTGCTTTTGGATTTCTCCATAGTTTGGAGCAGCGCCAGTTCTGACAGCAAAGACAATTTTACCCTTTACATCCTTGTCCTTATATCGATCTGGGTGTCCATCTCCTACATAAACGACATCCTGTTCATTTGTGCCAAAAACATCTAGTGGCAGAGGAGAGGACTGTGTTTTATATCCAGCCGGATAAGTCGTTCCGCCTATTGTTAATTCGAATTTGTCTACAAATACATGCGTGTTTTCTAGAGATGCGACAGAAATTGAATCTTTGGAAACGCTTGGTGAACCGACAAGTCCGATATCAGGATTGATTGCAAGAGGATCTGCATATCCATCAGAGATTTGTGCAGAATTCCCTGCTGAGATTGACATCAGCACACCATTATTTACTGCTCTTTCCACAGCTTTTTGTTCTGGATCTTCCGGACTTTGGAATCCTGCGGTTGATCCAAGACTCATATTAAGCACATCTGCACCAAGCAGGATGGCATCATCAATTGCTTTAATATAAATATCGCCCCAAGTAGAAGGCATAGCAGCATCATTACCAAAAACTTTTAAAGCCAATAACTGAGTTTCAGGAGCAATTCCTTTTATACCACCAGCATCTTTAGAGCCATTGGACCCAACTGTCCCGCCTACGTGCATTCCATGCATGGATGCATCAGGCCCTAAATCTAAAATTTCCTGGTTTTTATCGTAATAGTTATATCCATATGGAACTTTTGTAGTGTGATACTTTCCTGGGAGATTATTCTTAGATACAACTGAGTCTACATCAGACTTTTTTAATTTAGCTTTACTTTCATCGGTCAAAATCATATCTTTATGGCTAGGATCAATTCCAGTATCGATAATACCAACAACTGTACCCGTACCATTGTATCCTCTGACCCATGTTTCTTCGGCCTTAACAATATCCCCACTGGATACCATTTCAGGTTTTACTTCCGGTCGCTTATATTCATTAGCGATATATACAGATGAAACAGTAGAGATACTTTCAATTTTTGAAATGTCTGAAGCCTTTACTTCACCACTGACCCCATTTGCGACTACTGTAAAGGAGTTTTCAACGTCGAATTTTACACGTTTTTTATTAATAGATGATAGGAAATCGGATTGTTGGTCTTTAACGTTTGCTTGTAATTCCGATTGTTTTGATTTGGAGAGTTCTTTAAACATAACACCTTGTTTAGTGGCGTAATCAATTGCAGGGGTACCTTCTAGTTCTACAATAACACGTACCTTTTCATCTGGGTCATATTTACTTACATCCAGTTTCTTTTTTACTGAGTTACTAAAGGGCTTTAGTTTAGTGTTTTCATATGTATTAGCGCTCGCTGTACCTATACCGATTAATAAGTTAGATAAGAGTAATACCAGTGATAGTAAAACAAAAACTGCATTCTTAGTATTTTTGAAATGCAAAGCTCCAACCTCCCCTTCATTTGTCAAAAACGATAAATCTACAAAATCCCTCCCCTTTGTTATCAATAATGGAATATAAGGTAAATAACCTACTATCTACCACACTATTAATTTACCACCATGATTATAAATAGTCTTTTGAATTTTTAGATTTTTCCAAAAATAGTTAAAATGTCTTAGCTTATTATAGGGTATATACACGAAAAAAAGAGAAGAGTGGGTAGATACACACAGGAGGAAGATAGGTAGAAAAGTACGGTTTTTTTAAGTGTACAAGGCCAGTTTAACTGCTGAAAGGCAAATTAGAGAATATATCGACATATATTTAAAAAAACTGAATGGCAACTAAAAAACTCAGAGTTTTATGGGCTCTGAGTAAGTATCCTTTAAAACTATATTATTTTTCGATACATCCCGACAGAATGGGGAGCAGTATATTCAAAACCAAATTTCTGATAAAGCTTGTCGGCTGGAATATCCGCTATTAAACTGATGTATGCTCCAGCGGGCACATGATTATTTAGATAGTCTGTCAGATTTTCCATTATTACTTTACCTAATCCCCTTCCTTGCCTATCGGGGCTGACTGCTACATCGACAACCTGGTAGAAACACCCTCCATCTCCTATAATTCTGCCCATCCCAATTAGCCTTCCGCTTTCTCTAAGAGATACGGCGAAGATTGAATTCTTCAGTGCGATATCAGCGGCCTGTTTTTCTTTCGGACTTAATCCCGCAGCTATTCGCAAATCTATATATTCCTGAGGGCTGGGTGGGTTATGTATAATTTCAATTCCGGTCTCCATAATATCCTCCTTTGTTTGCATACTACTAATAGCTTATTATACTTCTTTGCCAGATAATCAGATACATTTTGACTGGCTTATGCTGGGGTCTTTTAACGGTTCTTACGTGTGTGATCCGGCTTCATTTTTCCAGTACCTCGAGGTCATAGTCATAGCCACTAAGGGGAAGAGAAATCGTCTTCCTATCGCCTCTCTTTATGCTTGTCGGAGGCCTACAGGATGTAGGTCACAAAGATGTTGCCACATGAAGTGCGTTCTTAGCCGTTGTTCCTTGAAAAAGTCACCTCAGCACTAGCTGGATAGGATTTTCTTCTCCTAGTGCAATACTCGATTCTCTAATTATTTTTTGCGCTATTTTTTTGGAAGCAGTACTGCAGAGCTTTTTAATAGTCTTAGTTTAGCTACGCCTCAAGACCTAGGTGGAAATCAAGCTCAGGGTCGTTATAAAGAATATTCTTCCAAGTTAAACTAAAGACATAAGGAGGGAATATCAATGAAAAATCTCGGATTGATCTTGATTGTGCTGGTGGCTGGTCTAATCGTTATCGGTAATATTGGTTCCATTATTACATTGGCCATTACATTAGCTATTTTGTATTTTGCCGTGAAAGGATTCATGAAGTCGGATATAAATTTGTCGAAAGTGGTTTGGGGAGCAATTGCGGTTATTACATTATTGGCTTCAGTTGGTAATATACCTGCGTTAATTGGCTTGGTGGCTATGTATGTTCTTTATTATCTATATAAGGAGCATAAGAAGGAAAAGGACTATGTGAGTCATGATGATCCATTTACAAACTTTGAAAAAGAATGGGAACAATTAAATGAAAATTTTAAATGAGGAGTGTGCAGGAAACATGGCAAATTTATTTACTCGTATGAAAAATTCGGTAGAAGCAGATCTTCATGATTTAATCGATAAGCAGGAGGAGAGGAATCCAATTTCAAAATTGAATCAATATTTGAGACAATCCGAAAGAGAAGTTGAACAGGTTCAACAATTAATACAACGTCAATATCGATTGAAAGAGGAAATAAAGCGTGAATTAGCGGTTACTAAGGAAATGGCCGATAAACGTAAACATCAGGCTTATATTGCTAAAGAAGCAGGCGATGTGAGTGAATTATACGAATTTGCCATTAAGGAACAGGCGGTTTATGAGGACCGTTCAGCCAAAATTGAACATCTGCTTGTGCAAATTGGTCTTGATTTAAAACAGCTTGAAGAGAAGTTTACTTTAATGAAGCAAAAGCTGAAAGATATGCATATAAAGAGACTTGAGCTGATGGGGCGGGAAAATATTGCAAAGGTTCATCATAAAATGGATAAGTTAATGGAGTCCGGTAAAGACGCTGTAGAGGGTGAAGGGCAACAATCCTTAGAAATTGATGATTATATGATGCAAATAGAAAATCGAGTGAAAGCTAATTATTATGAAGCAACGATTGATACCCGCATTGCAGAAATTGAAAAAGATTTAAAAAGGAAGGAAACAGTGAATTAAAAAAATGGTATTCTAGTATGTAGGACGCAGTATTTTGCTGCGTCTGTTTTAGATTAGTAATCAGCAGGTGATCATCTATGATGAATTACGGATAGGGGGGTAGGAATATGCAGAGATATAAAGAAGGGCATTGGGCAGAAAAAATATTAATTGCTATTTTAATTGTTGCTTTAATTGAAATTATCTTTTTTCGCTTTCATGAAATTCTTTATACCGTATTGTTTTCGGGAATTTGTATTTATTACGGCTATTCCCGTTATTCTAAACTATTTGGGAAAATGATATTTTGGATTGGTATAATATCAGGTCTTATAGGCTTAATTAATCTATTCATTGTCAGGCTCCTACTCTTTATTATTCTTCTCTATTATATTTCACAACATCTTCAAAAGAGACGTGAACCTATTCAAATCAAACCTAAAGAATCGTTTGAACAGCAGGAAAAACAGAATGGGAATGGTGAAATATCCAAGCCTGTAATTACGAATAGAATTTTTGGAAGTCAGCAAACTCCTGAGTATGTATACGAATGGAATGATCTGAATGTGATAAGCGTATACGGAGATACTCATATCAATTTGAGCAATACAGTCTTACCGAAGGAAATATCAGTCATTTCGATTCGGAATGGTATTGGGGACATTGAAATATTTGTTCCGTACGATGTGGGTGTACAAATATCCCATACCTGTTTATATGGAAAAGTACGTTTATTTGAAGAAAAGGAAAATGAGCTTAGGAATCAGCAAATTATGTATAGATCAGAAGGATATAACGAGGCTAGCTATAAAATAAAGGTCGTTACCTCGATCGGTGCTGGCAATTTGGTGGTGAAGTGGATATGAGTATACTAAAACGCCAATTACTGATCTGTATATCAATCTCTCTACTGCTATTTTTAACTATATTCTTATGTTATTATGTAATCTTTTTCTCCTCTGATTGGACTCCTCTATATGAGAAGAAGATCTTTAATGTGCCATTTCTGTTATTTGCGCTAAGTATTTCCCTGTTGTTTGGTGTTTTGTTCGGAATTGCAAGCGGGTTATTCTATAAATCTGAAATTAATCAGTTGAATGATACTTTGCGAAGTGTAAACCTCGGGGAAAATCTTTCGGAAAAAGAGATTAAGACAAGGGAGTTATCTGAATCTGTCGAGAAAGTAAAACAAATCCAAACGGTCCTTCTTGATCAGGCAAAACGTTCTCAGGCACTGGCTACTGAAAATTCAGTGGAACAGGAAAAACGAGTTCAGGCAATGGTTAAAGAGGAGAGAAACAGATTGGCCCGAGAACTCCATGATTCTGTCAGCCAACAGCTTTTTGCTGCTTCTATGCTTATGTCAGCCATCAATGAATCAGGTGGGGATGAAGAGACAAGTGAGAAAAAACAGCTTAGGATGGTTGAAAGTATGATTCAACAGTCCCAATTAGAAATGCGAGCCTTACTTTTACATCTCCGTCCTGTACATTTAAAGGATAAAAGTTTGAAGGAAGGCGTAGATAATCTTTTGAGCGAACTCAAACAAAAAATCCCTTTTACGGTAAAATGGAAGGTAGAAGATCTGGAATTGGAGAAAGGGATTGAGGATCATTTATTTAGAATCCTCCAGGAATCCGTTTCGAATACATTACGGCACGCTAAAGCACAATTATTGGAAGTGTATATTATTCAGCATGAACGTTCTTTAATTATGAGAGTGATTGATGATGGTGTTGGATTTACCGCAGATGAAGCGAAGGCTGGCTCTTACGGGTTACAAAATATGAAAGAGCGGGCGATAGAAATTGGCGGCATTCTAAAGGTGGTTTCGGTACCAAAGCAAGGCACGCGAATCGAAGTAAGAGTACCATTAGTGAATGTAGGTGAGAAAGTATGATAAGAGTATTGTTTGTAGATGACCATGAAATGGTTCGTATAGGTGTTTCTGCTTATTTATCTTCTTTATCCGACATTGAAGTGGTAGGGGAAGCGGAAAATGGACTTAAGGGTGTCGAAATGGCATTGAGCCTAAAGCCTGATGTAATATTGATGGATTTGGTAATGCCTGAAATGGATGGGATTGAGGCAACCAAGCAGATTCTAGCGGAGTGGCCGGAGGCAAAAATAATCATTGTGACGAGTTTTGTTGATGATGAAAAAGTGTACCCGGCTCTTGAAGCAGGTGCAATCAGCTATATGTTAAAAACCTCGAAAGCAAGTGAAATAGCAGATTCGATACGCGAAACCTATAAAGGGCAATCCGTTCTGGTACCGGAAGTGACAGATAAACTCATGTCTAAATTTAGGAACGCAAATAAAAGAGATTTGCACGAAGATTTAACATCACGAGAAATGGAAATTTTATTATTAATGGCGGAAGGAAAGACGAACCAAGAGATAGCAGATCAATTATTTATTGCACTTAAAACGGTTAAAACACATGTGAGCAATATTTTAGGTAAACTTCAAGTTCAGGATCGTACCCAAGCAGTAATTTATGCTTTCCATCATAAATTAACAAAATAGATTACCGATTGAATGAGTATGGTAATCACTTTTGTTAAGATAATTATCATTATAATTTTAATAATAAAGTGAAGCTCAACTCCGACTGTTCTAATTCAAATGGATTTGAGCTCTTTTATTTATGGATATGTTAAACTTAAGTGTTAATTATATCCAATTAATTTAGAAAATCCTATTTATGAAGGATTTTCCCCTACTACCTTTTATTGAACGTGTTCTACTCCGTTTTCTACATACGATTCTAAAATTACTTCATTTTTATTTTTGTAATAATAGTAGGTTTTATTATCATCTTTTAGTCGAATACTAACCATCCAATTCTTATCTCCTCGTAAATTTGCAATAAATGGTTCACTGGAAATAATGTCATTCTTTGAAATGTTCTCTTCAGTTGTCAGATACTCAATTATACGTTGTTCAACAGTTGACTTTTTATATTGAATATAGCCTAATCCAATTCCGATAAAAGTTAACAAAATTAATACAGTCGCTCCTATTTTTCTCATTTACAACCTCCTAATAAAAATTTATTAATAAATTTAATAGAATAAAGACTACACACTGGACTTTTACAAGCATGAGCTATCATAAGTATCTGTCATTTCAAATAAAAATGATATTATAAAAATTGTTTGATAGTATGCTGGTAGATTCAGATGTGGAACCTTTCAACATTATAGGAAGTTAATTTATAAATACATTTTAAGCAAGTAGTCTTTAATACAGAAAGGTGTAGGATACTATCAAATGGGAATAACAATATATTACTCCCTTGCCTACAAAAGAAGGGATTTTTTGTGTATTTTTTAAATTTCCATAGAAAGATAGTTTCGTATTCGGGTAATATAAATAATGTAAAGGAGCAGAAAGAAGGTATAAAATGATTGATCAAGCACAACAAGGAGTTAAACAAAAAATAAAGAAGGAAAAAATATGGACAAGAGATTTTGTCTTCATTTGTATTACAAACTTCCTGATCTTTTTAGGTTTTCAAATGACCTTGCCGACAATTTCGTTGTACGTTAAACATCTCGGTGGAAGTGACCAGCTAATAGGAGCAGTTGTGGGGATATTTACATTTTCAGCTTTGCTGATTAGGCCCTTTGCCGGCAAGGCATTGGAAACGAAGGGAAGACGAATTGTCTATTTCGGAGGTTTAATTGTTGTTATCCTTACCCTCGGGTCATTTGGTTTTATGGCAAGTATTGCTTTGCTGTTCATGATGCGGATTATTCAAGGATTGGGTTGGGGAGCATTAACTACAGCTACTGGTACGGTTGCTTCAGACTTGGTTCCGGCATCAAGACGGGGTGAAGGAATGGGTTACTTTGGGCTGTCCGGAAATATTGCGATGGCTATTGGGCCATCTTTTGGTCTTGCTTTGGTTGTTATGATACCATTTAATCAGTTTTTCTTAATTTGTGCTATTCTAGGAATTATTGCTCTTCTGGTAGCAACGCAGATTAAGTTCAAGAAAGCTGAGAAAGTGACTGTGCAGCCAACTGGTAAGAAGATACTGGATCTATATGAAAAAAGCTCGTTAAAACCATCCATACTGGCATTTTTCATCACATTTACTTTTGGGGGAATAGCTACTTTTCTTCCTTTATATACAGCACAAAAGGGAATCGATGGAATCCAGTGGTATTTTGTTATCTATGCATTATCTGTTATGTTGACAAGAACGTTTGCCGGACAATTATATGACCGTAAAGGGCACAAGGCTGTATTTATACCGGGAACATTGTTGGTGTTTATTGCGATGCTATTACTATCCTGGCTGCCTAGCACCAGCATGATGTTATTTGCGGCTTTCCTTTATGGATTTGGATTTGGAAGCGTTCAGCCAGCCTTACAGGCATGGGCAATTGATCAGGCACCCCAAAATCGTAAAGGAATGGCTAATGCTACATTTTACTCGTTCTTTGACTTAGGTATAGGGATAGGAGCTATGATTTTCGGACAGATTGGACATTCATTTGGCTACAGCAGTATTTATATGACAGCGGCTGTGTCCGTATTCATGTCGATGGTTATTTACGTACTTATAACCCGTGAGAAAGCAGTTCGCTAATTGCTTAATTACGTATAAAAAACCAGGTGAGTCATGACTCACCTGGTTTTTTATATAGATTTTCTATTCTCTTTTTTTACCGGATGAATTGAATGGAAGAGTACATAAATCCCCAATAAAATAACAGCGAATCCAAATCAATTAAAAACCATTTCGTATCGCAAAAAGAGCAGCCTGAGTACGGTCCTGCAGCTCTAGCTTAGACAGGATATTGGATACATGAGTTTTTACCGTTTTTTCGGTTATGTAAAGTGCTGAAGCAATCTCTTTATTGCTTTTGCCGTTGGTGATTTCCTTGAGAACTTCCTTTTCTCTTTGAGTCAATGATTCTAACGAATTCTGCTTGGATTTATTCGTTTGCAGAACTGTCATTAATTCTGCGGTAATTTTGGAATGAATATAGATTTCTCCGTTTACTGCCTTTTTAATAGCTAGGATTAGTTCCTCTGGGTCGCTTTCCTTTAATAGATAGCCACTGGCTCCCGCATCCAAGGCAGGAATGGCATGGTCTTGATCTGACATGCTGGTGAGGATTAAAACTTTCACATTCGGTATGGTTTCCACAATGTGTTTTGTTGCATCGATTCCGTCCATTACAGGCATTAGTAAGTCCATTATCATAATCTCGGGAGTCAGTTTTTTGGCCAGTTCAATTGCTTCCTTACCGTTTGTTCCTTCTCCAATTACGCTCATATCAGGATGGCTATTTAATAATAATGCCAGTCCTTTCCTAACGACATGGTGATCATCCACTAAAACAATTTTTATCGTCATTAAAATTCTCCTTTAGTATGGCAATTCAACCGTTAAACTGGTGCCAGAGTTCTTTTTGCTAATTATGCTTAATTTCCCTTGCAGGGCTGTTACGCGTTCTTCTATACTCTTAAGCCCAAGACTCGGCAATCCCTTTACTGATGAAATATCGAATCCTACTCCGCCATCTTCAACCGACATGATAATATGATTTTGTTTGTATTCAAGAGAAAGTAAGACTTCTTTTTGACCGGAATATTTAATGGCATTATTGAAGGCTTCCTGCCCAATCCTCCATAAATTTCCTTCGATTTTTGAAGGGAGAGATCCTGTCCCTTTCACCTGAACAATAACTTGTAAACCGAGTATTTCAGCATATGATTTGAGGGCACAAACGAGTCCGTTCTTTAGTCCATCTGGCCGTAATTGCCAGATCAATGCCTTCATTTCAGCCTGTGCATACTGTGACATCCTCCCAATATCAGCAAAAATCTGTTTGATTGAATCCTCTTTTGATAGATTGATTCCGGCCTTTGATGTCACATTAATAGAGTAAAGTAATTGATTTACAGAATCATGCAGGTCCCGTGCCAAGCGATTTCGTTCCTCTGCAACTTTCAGTTCCTGCTCCCGTTTTGTTAAATGGATTCGTCTCAGGGCATTGCCGATTTGATAGGCAACGGATTCTAAGAGACCCAACTCTTCTGCTTCGAATCTTTCTTTATTCGTTACGGCTACGTTTAATACGCCGAATTTTTCATCCCCAGCTGATAAGGGAACAGTAGCATGGTAAACAAGGCCATACGTATCGCCCCATTGATTCAATCTTGCATTTTCCAACCGCTTGCATTCCATAATGTTCGAAGCTTTATGTAGATTATCTTTTAAAAATTTATTCACACACCAACAGTCACCTGTACACATGGGTTCATAGTCTGAAATTTTTAAAGCGGGCGGCAGTCCCTCAGAAGCGGCTAATTTGTAATTGCCCCGTTCGTCAATAAGGAAGATCCAGCCGGTTTCCAAAGAGGTTATTTTTAAAAGCTTCTTTAATACCTGAGCCAAAACTTCTGTTAAATCAGTGCCTTCGTTTAATGTTTCAGCGATTTCTTTCAATATATGAATCTCTGAGAGAAAAATTTTACGGACCACCTTTAGTCTCCTTAATAGATGTTTTGTTATTATTATACATTTTTTATGGTGGAGTACTACTAAAGATGTAGCTGAAACTCCATCCATCCTCCGAGGGCATGGCTGTTTTTTTGCAATACGCTATAAGTATAAGTTTCTATAGGAGGTATAAATCATGAAAACAGTTGTGATTACAGGAGCATCTAAAGGATTAGGGAAAGCATTAGCCCTTGCTTTTGCAAAACAAGGATACAATCTCGCAATTTGTGCGCGGGGAGAAGAGCGGTTACAGGAAGTGAAAAGAATGACTGAGGAATTGGGTAGTACAGTTCTGGCAGTAAAAGCGGATGTTACAAATCAGCGTGATGTGGAAGCCTTTATTTCCATGACAGAAAGCAGATTTGGTCAAATTGATGTTTTAATTAATAATGCTGCTGTATTGGGGCCTAGCCCGATGCCACTCTTACTGGATTATTCAGAGGTTGATTTCATGAATGTTATAAAGGCAAACAGCCTAAGTCCATTTATGGTCACAAAACGTGTTCTGCCTGGAATGCTTCAGCGTAATGAAGGCTCTATTATCAATGTGACATCAGAAGCAGGGCAAAAAGGATATGCGGGATGGGGAGCCTATGGAATTTCGAAGTTTGCACTGGAAGGACTGACCGAAACATGGGCAGATGAGCTCTCGGAAACGAATATACGAATCAATATGATTGACCCCGGCAGTATGGATACGGACATGTATGCATTGGCAGACCCTAATCATAATGAGGAGCTGGCTAAACCGGAGGAGGTACTGGGTGCCTTTGTTTATTTAGCCTCGAATCATTCACGGCATATTAACGGTAAACGGTTTGAAGCACAGAAGTTCGAGCTTGAACAGGAGGGATTATAATGGCATTGCCTCTCAGGAAAAAATTTTTTCTGCCTCAAGAATTAAATGCGTCCGAACCTCCCGAGTTCAGAGGTATGAGAAGGGACCAAGTCAAGCTAATGGTGACAGATAAAGGGATTGGAACAATGGAACACACTCAATTTTCCCATCTAGATCGGTATCTGAAGAAAGGTGATATTCTGGTTTTAAATAATAGCAGGACAATTCCTGCCTCAGCAAGGGCAACAATTACTAGAAAAGGGATCGTTAAAGCCGAAGCTGTAGAAATAAGGTTTGCAAAAAAGATTGAGAATAACGCCTGGGAAGTGCTGGCCCTGCATGAAGATATAGAAGTTGGAGATGTGCTCATTTTTTCTGAAGGACAATTGAAAGGAGAGATAAGTGGCAGGGTAGAAGCTACCCCTTTGTGGAGTGTTTGTTTTTCTCAATCAGAGGATCGTATTTTACATTATTTATATCAGAAAGGAGAACCCATTCGGTATGAATATGCGAAACAGGCACTTGATTTAAACTTCTATCAAACGGTCTATGCTTCAGTCCCTGGCTCCGTTGAAATGCCATCTGCTGGCCGAGCCTTTACCTGGAAAATGCTTTTCAATCTTCAAAGAAAGGGAGTTAAGCTTCAGTTTATTCAGCTTCACACAGGCTTGAGCTATTTACTAGATGACTACTGGCCAGTAAAACCGGAAACCAATCCTGAACTCTATGAAATCCCCAGTGAGACAATGGATATGATTCGGCATGCGAAAAAAGAGGGGAGAAGAGTGATTGCTGTCGGAACCACGGTTGTTCGTGCTTTGGAGACGGCTCTGCTAACTGAAGAGCTCAAGGGTAGCACCAATTTGTATATCGGACCTGATTACCATATGAAAGCAGTAGATGGTATCCTCACTGGTTTCCATGAACCTGAGGCGAGCCATTTGGATATGCTCACTGCTTTTATTGATTCGGATTTCCTTTTTAAAACGTATGAGGAAGCCGTACTAAAGGGGTATTTATGGCATGAGTTTGGAGATGTGAACTTAATTATATGAAAACGTTGAATATTCATCACGTTGGTTTTGAGGTGAAAAGCCAGGAGCTTACAAGGTTCATTTATGAAAAATATCTGGGATTTCGTACTGAACAATACATGGAGTTGGAAGGAGAAAAGATTGTATTCTTAGTGAATGACCGATTAAGGATTGAATTGATTGAAAATGGAAGAATTGATGAAAAAGGTTTATACGAGGCACATATATGTTTTGAAACAGATTGTTTACAAATTTTAAATGAAAAGGATGTATCTATTTTAGAGGGGCCAATAAGGATGGGAAATGGCTGGACAATTGTTTTTGTTGAGGGGAATAATGGTGAAAGAATTGAGTTATTAAAGAGGATTTAGACTTTTCTGCAAGCGAACATCTTACGTATAAATAAAGTACAGATGTGGATTTCAATATAACGCTGAACGGAATATAAGGTATGGTCTTTTAAATCAAGACGGTTGATGTATCCAAGCAGATTATTAACCCGCCATTGGCTAATACGCTAGAACGATTGGTCAGGTATCCAAAATCACTTCAATAGAAATTGGTAATTATTTCCGTTATAATAAAGGTGGAATTCATAACAGGCTGGGGAGGTTTGAGGAAATGTATGATGTTATAGTTATTGGAGCAGGTCCAAGTGGTGCGAGTGCTGCATTATTCACTGCAAAAGCAGGTAAAAAAACGTTGGTTTTGGATAATGATAAAAGTGTCACTAAACGTGCCTGGATTGAAAATCATTATGGTGTAGAAGAAATCAGCGGACCTGACCTTATTGCAGTCGGTAAAAAACAGGCGGAGAAATTTGGCGCTGAATTCAAGGTTGCAACCGCTGAAAAAATCGAAGTGGAAAATGATGGAGTGATGATTCAAACAGAAGAATCCAACTATATGGCAAGTGAAGTGATCTTGGCTTCCGGTATGTTAGTTGACCTCGCTGAAGCTTCAGGCATCAAAACAAAGGACGGTACTGAACCACGTATTAAAAAAGTAATTGATGTCGATGATTCCGGTAAAACCTATCTTGATCATGTCTGGGCAGCCGGCACAGTTGCTGGTGTGAGCATGCATACAATTATAACAGCAGGGGACGGAGCAAGAGTCGCGATAAATGTAATCAGTTCTCTGAATGGGGAACGTTATGTTGACCATGATATTCTAAAATCTTAAATTAAATGAATAATAGTTGAATGATATCGTTACGGCTCATGAGTGGGTCGTTTTTTTGTTTGACTCTGTTTGTAGATAATGTTCGTTTTTGAATTCCCGTTCTTATTCAACTAAGGCGAAGATTAGTTGAATAAGAGAAGCGATGCTTTTATGTCGTATTTGACCAAAATTATGCAGTAAGAGGAGCTAGATTAACAGAGTCATTTATGAATAACAACCCTAGTACCAATTGGTACTCTAGATGATAATTCTAGAACATCATGATTAAACATCCTAATACAACCATGTGAGACATTCTTACCGATTGAAGCTGGGGTATTTGTTCCATGTATACCGTAATGAGGCTTTGACAAACCCATCCAAAGAACTCCGAATTGTCTTCCAGGATTACGTTGTTTATTGATTATCTTGTATGTCCCAGTAGGTGTTGGTGATAATATTTTCCCAACTGCAATTGGGTAAGCTTTTATCAGCCTATTTCCATCAAAAAGTTTTAATTGATGTTTCGATGTTGATATGTCAATCCATCTCGCCACAAATAACAACTCCATTTTTTAATATATTGTATGAAGTAACATAGGGATTTGTTAATTAATAGACATTATCAGCAATATATACGAACAGAGCCTTTTGTTTAGTTGCAATTTGTACAGCTTTCAGGTACTGAGATGGAAGATAACTGCATATAAAAAAGCCAATCTCCTTCTCAAAGATTGGCCTGAATCTATTAATAATTTTCAATTAACTCGGCATCTATTTCAGCTAAAAGTTCGCCGGCTTTACGGTCATTAATCACGAGGTCTGCATAAAAATCAAAATTAGTAGGCTCTAAATTAATAATAACCAGTTTCGCACCATTTTGCTTAGCAATTAAAGGGAACTGATTAGCAGGTGTCACTGATAACGATGATCCGAGAACAATAAACAGGTCTGCTTTTTCACTTTCAGCCTCAGCCATCATGAATGGTTTTTCAGGCAACATTTCACCAAATAAAATGACGGATGGACGAAGCTTGCCGCCACACTCACATTGATAGGATTCATTTAAATACATTTCACTGCCATATTCCTTACCGCATGTTTGGCAATGTACCTTTTGTAAGGTTCCGTGCAACTCTGCTACCCGACTGCTGCCGGCTTCCTGGTGGAAACCATCTACATTTTGTGTAATAATACTTTGAATAATACCTTCACGTTCCCATTTAGCGAGAATAGAATGGCCTTTATGTGGGCCGTGTTCCTTCACTCCTACCACACGCTGGCGATAAAATTCAAAAAACTCTTTGACATTTTGATTAAGTGCATCTGTACTGGCAATAGTGCCTGGATCTTGCTTCTTCCACAATCCGTTATTAGTTGAGCGGAAATCAGGTAACCCGCTTTCAGTCGAAAAACCTGCACCAGTGAAGATAACGGTGTAGTTAGATTCTTTTAATAAAGTTACTAGTTTGGACAAAATACCTGCCTCCTGTTTTAGGGTCCTCTGTACATAATTATTCATCATTATATCACGAGCCGATTAGCTATTCTAAATCATTGGTTTCGCGAAAATCGATGTATTATATGAGAAAATAGAAGAAACTATTCGAATAATCGAGAATCAGCTTCGAACATGGAGCTTCTATTCTCTTTTCATTTTTATGTTATAAAGGAGGATCCCAAAAAATGAGTTTAATTAAAGCGAGCAGGTTTATGAGTTTGATTCTTCGTCACAAACCGGAATCCATTGGAATTACCCTGGATGAGCATGGATGGGCGAATGTCGAGGAATTGATTAAGGGTATTTCTAAAAAATATCCTTTTGATATGAACATCCTAGAGGAAATTGTGCGAACCGATGATAAGCAGAGATACTCTTTTAATGAGGACAAGTCACTTATTCGAGCTAATCAAGGACATTCCATTTCGGTTGATGTAGAACTGGAAATCGTGGATCCACCAGAGTTTTTATGGCATGGTACGGGAGAAAAGTATACAGAATCCATTGAACGTATTGGACTAATTCCAAAGAGTCGTTTATATGTTCATCTATCATCTGATGAAGAAACAGCAATCAATGTAGGGAAACGGCATGGGAGACCGGTTGTGTATCGTGTACGAAGTGGTGAAATGATGAAACAAGGATATGTATTTTATCGTTCAAAAAATCATGTTTGGTTAACAAAAACAGTACCCGTTAAGTTTTTGGAGGCGCAACCGTAAAAATAAAAGAGGGATGTAATTTAGTAAACATGTTAGCTAGAACTCTTAACAAAATCTCATCAAAATATTTCTTGCCTTTTTGTTCTGCGTGACTCTAAATCTGGGTCTAATAGTACTTTTCTAAAAAGGGGTTTTATTCGATATTGTCGAATGTAGGGAACAAGGAATGCGACTGATTGTAAATTACAAGAAACAATGAGGTGGGAATAAATGAATAAAAATCCACGTGAACTTCTGGATAATGCTATTGCGCTGCGTGAAGATGGTCGTGAGAAACAGGATTCGACTATTTTAAATCATGCACTTAATCTTCTGTTAAATCTATCAGAAAATGATCCGGAAAATGCAGAAATAAATTATCAGATTGGGATTGCCTATGATAATTCTGGGTTATGTAACAAAGCAATTCCTTACTATGTTAAAGCAATTGAACTAGGTCTATCCGGTTCTGATTTACAAAGATGTTTCCTTGGTTTAGGAAGCAGTTACCGCATTTTGGGGCATTATAAAGAGTCTGTTGACGTCCTTCGCCGCGGTGTGACTGAATTTCCTGAACATCGAGCCCTACAAGTCTTTTATTCTATGGCTTTATATAATACAGGGGAATATAAAAGGGCTATGGAAATTGTCTTAATGAATTTAATGGAAACTACAAATGATGAAATACTTCAGTACTTTAAGCGTGGTATTTCTTATTATGCCCAGCACCTTGATGAAACTTTAGATTTAGACAATCCTTAAATCGTAATTACCTCATCCTATAGGTTGAATAAGCTAACTGTATATAACCTTTTTACTTAGAAGAAACATTCTATATGAAAGCATTGAAAAAAGGAGGATTCACTCAAAATGTGTATCTTACTTTTTTGGTGTTTCTTTTTCTCTGATATAACTGTACGCCTTCAGTAAATCTTACCTCTTTCATAATATTATTTTAGTATAATAAAATAAAGAGCCATCTAATTTACATGTAGTACTATGAGAGAAATAGAGGTTCAGTCGAGAGCGTAGTTTCTTTTCATTTTATATTTAAAGGATAAAAAGAAGGGAGAAGAAAAGTGTTAAACTCCTACCAAAAACCCCTTAAAGGGAAAAAAGTTGGTATTGTATTTGGATCATTCGCTCCGCTTCATCGAGGGCATTTGGATTTAATTATGCAAGCAAAAAAAGAAAACGACGGCGGTTGCATTGTCATTGTATGTGGATATGACGGGGATAAAGGTGAACCACTTATGCCTCATAAAATGCGATATCGTTACGTGAGAGAGTTTTTTTCGGATGATGATTTGGTTGCTGTATATGCAATCAATGAAAATGAAATTGGTATTGAAAACTATCCCAATGGTTGGAATGGTTGGCTTAAAGAGTTTGAAACTATTTATCGCAAGGCGGTAGAAACACCTACAGATACCGATAGAATTTGGTATGTCGGGGATAGGAATTATCATGAGGACTTAAACGGAAAGTTTAATGAAACCGCAATCTTGGTTGACCGACTTGCATTAACTCCAATATCAGCAACGATGATAAGGGAAAACCCCATAAAGCATTGGGATAAAATAACGTATCCATTCCGTAGAGTTTTTAGTACAAACATTCTTATATGCGGTACTGCTTCGGAAGGAAAATCAGTATTAACCGCCGACCTGGGCAAATATTTCAATGCGCCATACAGTTATGAGTTCGCAAGAGGCTACATGCAAGAAAGTAATATAGCCGAATGGGAATTAAACGGGACGGACTATATGGCTTTTCTTGAAGGGCAGTATAATCTCAATAAAAAATTAATTAACTCACCCTCCAATCAAGGAATCTTTTTTGCGGACTCCGACTCGATGGTAACAAGAATGTACGCAGAGGGGTATTCCAGAGACAGCCAATGTGACTTAACAGAGGAAGAATTTGAAAAAGTTGCTATAGTGGCCGATGAAATCACAAAAAAATGTCGGTGGGATAAAATTTATTTACTATGTCCTTGTGGCGAGTTTGTGGATGACCACGAGCGATTTATGGCTCATTCTGGAATGGAGGAACGCAATGAGTTATTCAACATACTTTGCAACAATATTAAAAGTTCAGGAAATTGGGACAAGGTAACGGTTCTAAATGGGGGCTATTGGAACAACTTCAAAACTATTGTAAGTGATGTGAAAAGAATCATTGAAAATGGAAGGAATTAAAAATTATCTTAAAAACGAATTTTGGAACGGTTATAATCTCTTTGAAAAAATATTTATGATAAGTATGGTACTGCTTCAAATCATCGTATATTACTTTGTTCCTGATTCTCCTATCGGTATGATTTGCGGAGTATCAGGTGTAATCTGTGTTGTTTTGACAGCGAAAGGCAAACTGTCGTCTTATATCTTCAACTTTATACAGATTGTAACCTATATGTATATCGTATGGGGGTTGGGGCTGTATCTTGAGTTCTTCGAAAATATTTTCTACTTCGTAACTTGTATTCTCGGTGTATTTATTTGGAAGAAGAATATGACCGAGGAAACAATGCAAGTAAAAGCAAAAAGTCTTAAGTCAGTGCAGATGATCATTACAGCTTTGTTAATTGTTATATGTACTATCGCACTGGGTTATATCGGACAAAATTATCTCGGTAATACTCTGCCTTACTATGATGCATTTACTAATGTAATGGCAATAGTAGCTCAAATCCTCATGGTATTACGATATAGAGAACAATGGCTCGTATGGATTGTAATTGACCTTGTTTGCTTGGTTATGTTCATTATGCTTGGACAGTGGTCTATGGTTGCCATGTATGTTTCGTGGACAATCAATGCGATTTACGGTTGGTACAATTGGAGTAAATTAAATAAAGAAGAAGTAAAATAATAGTTCCTAATCAAGAATTTAAAGAAGGGTCAGTCATAGTGACGGCCCTTCTATAGTTATTGGTACAAGTTATAAAGAATCAAACACTGTTTTAAGATTATGGATTTAACTGATTGATGCTATTACTTTTCTTGATTTCGTCACGAATATCCTTTAGATATTCATTTTTTTGTTTCATTAACTTTAAGATAGTAAGTGCTACATAAATAATAAAAACGATAATACCTAAGTATACCAATATAGAAATTAATCCAAATAAGGATGCTGCCATCATAAGTAAACCCTCCAAACTATATTTTATAATTATTTTACCGTATTTTTCCTCATGATCTTTTGTTTTTTTAAAATATACTTTCGACTAGTGTCTAAAAATGACAAGTTTAAAATGTACCATTTATTCATTTCCGTGGTATCAAAAATTAATCGATAACTAGAATATTTACGCCTTCATGAGTCATCCTGCCATTCTAATTCTTTGATGAATGAGACTTACTTTCAAAGAATGGAAACCCTGATGGATATTATTTGAAATTTTCTTATATTTTCTCTTGAAACTTTAGTGCTGAGAAGTGATAATAGTTAATATTATCTGAAAAATTAAACATAGGGGATATGCAGAATGAAAGTAGTTAAATTTGGGGGAACTTCTCTTGCATCCGGTGAGCAGTTGAGTAAAGTTTTTGAGATTGTTGTATCAGATTCACAACGTAAAATAGTGGTAGTATCGGCACCAGGTAAACGATTTTCATCCGATACTAAAGTGACAGATTTGCTCATTGCCTGTGGAGAAAGCTGGTTAAATGGGGCTTGTGATCAATATTTATTTGATATGGTTATTGATCGATACCGATTAATAGCAGAGGATTTATCCGTTTCAGGCTCTGTCGTCGAAAGAATTAGAGCTGATTTAATGGAAATTCTTAATGGAGACCTGAGCGATAAGGGTCAGTTTATGGATGCCGTTAAAGCCAGTGGAGAAGACAATAATGCCAAATTGGTAGCTGCTTTTTTCCAAGCCAGAGGTGTAGAGGCTGAATACATGAATCCTCGTGAGGCAGGACTAATAGTCAGTGATGAGCCGGGGAATGCTCAGGTTTTAGCAGAATCGTATGCCAATCTATATCATTTAAGAAATAAAAAAGGAATTGTCATATTTCCAGGATTCTTTGGTTATACAACGGATGGAAAGGTGATGACGTTCCCTCGGAGCGGCTCGGATATTACCGGTTCGATTCTGGCTAATGCAGTTAAAGCTGATTTATACGAAAATTATACAGATGTTGATGCCGTATTTTCTGTTAATCCAACGATTATTAATAAACCAAAGGAAATCAGTGTATTGACGTATCGAGAAATGCGTGAACTTTCCTATGCAGGCTTTAGTGTTTTGCATGATGAAGCATTAATTCCCGCCTTTAAAGCAGGGATTCCAGTAAATATTAAAAATACGAATAATCCGTTATCACCTGGTACCATGATTGTGAATAAAAAAGAGCTAACCAATGGTCCGGTTGTCGGTATTGCAAGTGACAATGATTTTTGCAGCATTTATGTTAGCAAATATTTAATGAACAGAGAAATAGGTTTTGGACGTAAACTTCTTCAAATCCTTGAAGATTTAAAGTTGTCCTATGAACATGTTCCTTCGGGAATTGATGATTTGACTGTCATTTTAAGACAGAATCAAATGGACTCTGAGCTTGAAGAGATTATTAGGAACCGGATTATAAATGAATTAGAGGCTGACGAAGTGAAAATTGAACACAATTTATCCTTGATTATGATTGTGGGAGAGGGAATGCGTTCGAATGTTGGTACAGTTGCCAGGGCATCCAAGGCTTTGGCAAATGCCGGCATTAATATCGAAATGATCAATCAAGGGTCTTCTGAAGTCAGTATGATGTTTGGTGTGAAAGAACTTCAGGAAAACCGAGCAGTGGCTGCTCTTTACAATGAATTTTTTACCAGTGTAAGCGTATAAGGAAAAGTGGTAAATCCAATTATAGAAATGTTTCATAATGCCATCATCCAAAGAACAAAACTTTTCTATATTAATAGGATCAAACCGGAGTGGTTAATGCAGGGACGGAGGAACCGATATGGTAAAGGCAATCATGTTTGACCTCGATGATACATTGTTATGGGATCAAAAAAGTGTTCAGGAAGCTTTCAGGGTAACCTGCAGGCTGGCTATGAATAAATATCAGATTGACCCAGTGCAGCTAGAAGAATCAGTTAGAAAGGAAGCCACAAAACTGTACAGCTCCTATGAAACATTCGCTTTCACACAAATGATTGGGATAAATCCATTTGAGGGATTATGGGGGGATTTTCAGGATAACCATGAGCAATTTCAAAAGATGGCTCAAATCATGCCGCTCTATCGCAAGGATGCGTGGACGAATGGGTTGAAAGCATTGGGAATAGAGGATGCAGATCTAGGACAGGAATTAGCAGAAAAGTTTCCTGAAGAAAGAAGAAAACATCCCTTTATTTATGAGGATACCTTTGAAGTGCTGGACCAATTAAAGGGATGTGTTAAACTTCTTTTACTGACAAATGGCTCCCCGCAATTGCAAACAACAAAGCTGGAAATAACACCTGAAATAGCTCCTTATTTCGATCATATTGTCATTTCTGGGGATTTTGGACAAGGTAAGCCGGCTCATGAACTCTTTGAACATGCTGTAGAGTTATTAGAGGTTGAAAAAAAAGAAGTCCTGATGGTTGGAGATAATCTGATGACGGATATTCTCGGTGCCAATCGTGCAGGAATAAAATCTGTTTGGGTAAACCGCCATCATAAAGTAACGGATCAAGTGAAGCCTACCTATGAGATTAAGAAACTGGCAGATTTACTACCATTGCTGAAGGAAATATAACTATGAACATCTTGTGAGAGAATTTCACGAAGTGTCGCGGAGACCAATTCATCCTTAAGGGGTTAAAAACCCCAGGTTGAATTGGTTTTTTATTTTTGGCTGTTTTCGTAATGATGATTTGCTTTTACTTACAACAATGAGCCTATATTTGAAAACTACCTAGTTTACATTACATAAAAAAAGATTGAGAGTGAAGATTTATAATATCCATATTGACCCAATAGCTCCTTGACATGGGATATATAAATAGCTACCATGAGTACATTGTAATTTTACAATTATTGGTGGGTTGATTTAAATATATCTTGAAAAGTCGGTGTATAGCAGTGGGGGAATTAAGAAATAAATGGACTGAGGAAACTAAGTTATTGATAGCTGCGCTGGTGTTGTTGATCATTTATTTGGCTCCGATGTTTATACTTGGTGAAGATTCTCATATACGGGTGCATGATAACTTAGATTCCAATATCGCTTGGTACAAGGTTCTGAAGGATAATCAAATGCTGTTTGGACCGATAAATGAGACTATTCCACAAATCATTAATGGTTTGCCGAGGAACTCAATTGGAACTGAATTCAGCGGAATTGAATGGCTCCATTATTTATTACCATCCATGACGGCATATTCAATCAGTCAGGGGATTACTAGAATCTTTGCGTTTATAGGAATGTATCTCTTACTTAAAAAGCATTTTGTTAGAAAAGAGGAACATGGCTTTATACGTGTATTCGTTGCATTGGCCTTTGCTTTGACTCCTTTTTGGCCATCCGGAATGCTTGCCACATTGGGGCATCCATTAGCCTTGTATGCATTTTTAAATATTAGAGGCAGAGATAGTAAATGGACGGATTGGCTCATTCTAATCCTTTTACCTTTTTATTCAAGCTTTGTACTAGGGTTCTTTTTCTTCCTGGTGGCTATGGGATTGCTTTGGCTTTATGACTGGATCAAGAAAAAAGACCCTAATTGGAAATTCTTCGGAAGTATTGCTTTAATGACTTTTATTTACCTGTTGATCGAATATCGCTTGGTTTATTCTTTGGTATTTCCTGAAGAGCCAAACAGCCGGGATGAATATTTCAGCTCTGCATTAGGATTTGCGCGATCTGTCCGTCTGATATTTAAAAATTACATAATTGGACATAATCATGTATTAACGCTTCATCAATATATTATTTTGCCTGTGTCATTTATAGCTTTATGGTTTATTTATCGGAATAAGCTTTGGAAAAGTGAGAAACGCTATGTTCAGCTGTTTATCTTGAATTTTATTTTGTCTGCATGGTATGCGTTTTGGTTTTATGAGGGATGGGCATCCTTGAAAGAACAAATTTCACTTTTAAATAATTTTAACTTTGCCCGTTTTCATTTCCTGAGACCATTAGTTTTGTACTTATTGTTTGCCCTGTCCTGCCGTATTCTTTGGAAAAATGGAGGGGGATGGAGGCTATTTTCAAAAGGAGTCATTATCGCTCAGCTGCTTGTCTTATTTATGTACAATCCGGAAGTGTATTATGGAAGGCTAGATGCACCGACTTTTAAGGAGTTTTATGCTGTTGACCAATTTACTGAGATTAAAGATTATATTGGAAAACCTCAAGATACGTACAGAGTGGTAAGTATAGGATTACATCCTGCTATTGCTCAATATAATGGCTTTTATACTTTGGATACGTATAACAATTACTATCCATTGGCGTACAAGCATCAGTTCCGAGAAATTATTGAGAAGGAGCTGGATAAGAACGCTCAGCTTAAAAAATATTTTGATAAATGGGGCGGGCGTTGTTATATTTTCGTGGATGAGCTTGGTAAGAAATATGATTACGAAAAGTATTCATCCAAAACAATAAAAAATTTAGAGTTGAATACGAAGGTACTGAAAGAAATGGGTGGTCAATATATAATCTCAGCTGTACCTATTGTGAATGCAGATGAGAATAACCTTGAATTGATGGATGTTTTTGATCATGAAGATTCAGCGTGGAAGATCTATCTATATCATGTCATGTAAAGGAGTTACTCATAATGAATCTGCCTGTATTAACAATCGTTGTGCCTTGTTACAATGAACAGGAAGTATTATCTAAAACATCTGAAGAGCTTTCATCCATTCTAAAAGAGTTATTGGACTCCGGTGTAATCTCAGAAAGAAGTGCTATTTTATTTGTGGATGATGGCAGTGTTGATGATACTTGGGATTTAATACAAATGGAGAGTGTACAGAATAGGTTAGTCAAGGGTCTGAAATTAGCGGGCAATGTGGGTC
This sequence comes from Bacillus sp. E214, assembly GCF_008087365.1. NCBI lineage: Bacteria > Bacillati > Bacillota > Bacilli > Caryophanales > Bacillaceae > Bacillus > Bacillus sp. E214. The sequence continues at coordinate 110,001 of NZ_VENN01000001.1, forward strand.
ATCAAAATGCATTGCTCGCTGGTCTGGCAACGGCCCAAAAGCATTCTGATTGTGTTATCTCCATCGATGCTGATTTACAGGATGACATTCAGGTCATAAAAGAGATGGTTGAAAAATACAATCAGGGATATGATATTGTCTATGGAGTTCGAGATCAGCGAAAGAAGGATACTTTATTCAAACGGACCACAGCGCTTAGCTTTTATCGTATGATGGGTAAATTGGGAATCAAGTTAATTCCTAATCATGCAGATTTTAGATTAATGAGCAAGCGTGCATTGGGAGAACTCTTAAAATATAAGGAACGGAATTTATTCTTAAGAGGTATGATTCCAATGATTGGCTTTTCCTCCGCTGAAGTCTTTTATGATCGGAAGGAAAGAGAAGCGGGAGAGTCTAAATATCCGTTAAAGAAAATGATTTCTTTTGCGCTTGATGGCATTACCTCCTTTAGTGTTGCGCCGATACGCTGTGTTACCTACATTGGCTTTTTGACGCTATTTATCAGTGTGGTCGCAGGCAGCTATGCTCTGATTCAAAAAACACTGGGGAATACACAATCTGGCTGGACTTCCATCATGATTTCTCTGTGGATCATTGGTGGCTTGCAGTTGATTGGTATTGGAATAGTGGGTGAATACATTGGCAAGATTTTTAAAGAGGTTAAACAAAGGCCGATTTATGCCATTGATGTGGACAACTATACTGAAGATCAAAAAGACCAGGCGAACCAGAAAAATCAATATAAATCTCGCTAACAGGAATATATGTATCATTGGTTTGAAAACAGGAAGGAAACTACATGACGCTTGATGCTATTACATATTATATACAGCTGTATGGATACTGGGTGATTATCTTAGTTTTATTTTGCGGGATTGTAGGAATTCCTGCACCTGAAGAAACATTTGTTATTTTTATCGGTGCTGTCATTGCTGAACAAAACCTTAATTTTCTATGGGCCATCTGCGCTGCACTATTGGGTGCTAATGTGGGTATGTTTTTTACCTATATGATTGGAAGGAAGCTTGGGACATCCATCATCCAGAAGTATGGAAATCTAGTGAAAATCACACCGAAACGCTGGCAGAGTATGCATACTAGGTTTGATCAATTTGAAAATAAAATGGTTGTTATAGGATATTTTTTACCGGGACTTAGACAGCTAACTCCCTATATGTCAGGAACACGTGAATTACCATATGCAAAATTTTTCTCACTCGCATTTTTAGCAAGCTTACTATGGACAACCCTTTATATGACGATTGGATTTTATTTCGGAAATATGATTGGTCTCAAGTATTTAAGCTTCATTGCGGTCATTTTTTTCTTGATTTTCATCGTAGTACTTGCATGGAAAAATTGGTTCTCTCCTGCGAGAAGTAAAGTTAGCTCTTAAAAAATATTTTACATATTGTTCATTATAATGTAGAGAAACAGAAGCCGCTGTTAGGATGAACTGACAGCGGCTTCTGTTTTAACATATCTTATATCTTTTTTGTTTTGAAAATCGTAACCGCAACAGCTAGGCATATTCCGACCATGCCGACAGATATTGCAATCGGCGTGACATACTCTCCCGGTGCTTTGAGCCCTGTCAGGAGACTCATGGCTTCGGTTAGCTTCATCGGTGTGAGAGATTCTAGCTTTGGGAAAAGTCCGATGAGATAAACCGCCAGTACAGTACCCCCAGTTCCGAGTAAAACAGTGGTATTACTAGAGGATAGTGTAGAAAACAGCACCATAAATGATAACACCCAAAGCCCGAAAAGCCAGTAACACATTGCTGCAAAGCTAGTGTACACGGCGATGCTATTATCCCAATAAAAAGCATTATAAGCATAAGTAATACCAAAGCAAATCCAATAGCAAGCTGTCCACGATATAAATATCATCATGCTCTTTGCGATAACGAATTTCCAGCGCGAGAGACCCTTTGTCAGAACAGGGATGAGTGTTCCTTTTTGATATTCTGAAGTAAAGGATCCACTGCACATCAGTATAAAAATAATCAGTGCTATTGGAATATTTTTATAAAATTGTATCCAGGAGGTCAAGGCATCTACAGTAACCTCTGTAACGACAAGGCCTGTTCCCTCCAAAGAGTCTGCCATCATCTCCATCATCCATGGAGTTATCTTTGCTATAGCTGGATTCATAATCCCGAAAAGTACAAATACTAGCAGTAGAATGAGCACTCGTCCTGTTCGACTCCATTCCATCCACTCTTTTTTGAAAAAAGCTAGAAAAGATTTCATTTACTGACGACCTCCATAAACAGAGATTCCAGCGATAGCTCCTGCTTTTCGAAACGGCGGAAAGGAATATGATGCTCCAAGATAAAACGTAAGACAGCTTCTGTCTGTACCTGATCAGCTCGCTCCAGCAATAGATGATTTTCATTGCTTTTTTTGATGCTTGGAAAAGCTAAAAGCAGTTTTGCCGTATCTTCTGGATACTCCAACTCAATTTCATACCCGATGCTTGCATGTTCTCTTTTTAACTTCTCCATTGATTCCTGCAATACGATTTGTCCTTCGTGAAGGAATGCGACCTCATCACATATACGCTCAACATCGGAAAGAATATGCGTGGAAAAGAGAATAGTTGTATGTTCCTTTGCTGCGGTAAGAATATCTAGAATTTCCCTTCTTCCAACAGGATCGAGAGAGGAGGTCGGTTCATCGCAAATCAACAGTCTAGGTCGGTTGAAAAGCGCTTGTGCAATTCCGAGCCGTTGCTTCATGCCGCGTGAAAAACCTTTGATTCGCCGTTTCTCATTGGAGAGTCCCACAAGCTCCAGAAGCTCCTTGGTACGAGCCTTGATACTCGAAGATGACATCCCTGTGAGCTCACCGCAAAAATGCAAATATTCCTTAGGAGTCATAAAAGAATAAAACTCAGGTACATCAGGTAAATATCCAATAAGCCGATTTGTGGGAGTATCGCCGTAGCGAACCTTTTCTCCGCCAACAGTAATCTCCCCGCTGTTTGCCTCCAGCAAGCCAAGAATGATTTTCATAGTCGTAGTTTTCCCAGCACCATTCTGACCCACAAAACCAAAAACAGTATGCTCCGCTACAGAAAAAGTGACATCCTCTAATACTGTTTTATCTCCAAATCGCTTTTTTACATGAGATAAAGTTAACATATTCATCATGCATCCTCTTTTCCAAGCAGAAAATACAGAATAGGTCCTATAAATTGCATGCCGATTATCACGATAACTAGCCACATGGTACGACTGCCGCGCTTATAGTTCTTATGAGTCAAAATATGATGTATGGTAAAACCCAGCAATGTAAATTCTGCAATAACCAAAGGAATAATAAAGGGTAAGAATTCTTTGACTTCATTCATAATATTTCACTCCTTCCGTAAGTTCTCTTTGTATTCTCTTAAATTCTAGATCGTCTTGAAGTGCTGTCAATAATGGATGCTTAAAAGACTCCAGTACACTTTTTGCCACAAGGCGCATATTTCGTGGCGGTGATGCTCCTAGGTCAAGTTTGCTAATCCATTCATCCAGCCTGTCAAAATAAGCATCGCCGTGGAGCAACGCGTGCTCATGGGTAAAAAGCACTCGAACTACCTGAACATATTGATTTAGCATTCCCAGCGCCTTTTCTTTTTCTCCATGTGTGATATAGACAAGTGCTGCCTGATAGAAAAATTGTGCTGCGCTATTGGGATGCAGGTTGTTTAAATCATATAGCCGAATCAATCCCTCTGTTTTTTTAATCGTTTTTTCACATACTGCAGGGTCATCCATATGAATGGCTAGGTATTGGACCGCAGTTGTAATCAGCGATATCACATGTAGATACATATTGATTTGTGTATAGCTTTTGGCTTTGTCTAAATCCCCGACGGTCAGATAGGCCTGTGCCAAAATTGAATCACTTTGGTGATAGATGCGAGTTGGATCTGCTATCATCTCCAATGCTTCAATGACTTCTTCAGCTTTACCGAGTTGGAGGTTGAATACAGCTTTCACAGTGATAGCATCATTACAAATATCTATTACTTTACAATTTTCCTCTATATGCTCACAAAGTGTTACAGCTTCGTGCAAAATTCTTTGTTGCTCATCATGGTCCTTTGCAAGAGGAAAATGGTTCAGCCAAAGGATGCAGATCTGGAGTAAAAAGGAATAACAGGAATAATAGCGGCGAACCAGTTCTCGTGATTTATTCATCACTTCATTAAAGGGCAGTCTTGTATAGTCAGAAGCAAGCTCCACATATAGCTTTTGGATTTGTTCCCGACTCAACTGTGCTTCATAGCCCAGCAATTCATCTATACTTACATCTAGAAAAGATGCGAGCTGGGGTAATAGTAAGATGTCCGGCAAGCTCTGTTTATTTTCCCATTTAGATACGGATGCCTTCGTAACACCGATAAAATCCGCTAATTCCTTTTGGGTGAGTTTCTTTTTACGGCGCAGGTTAGCAAGGTTATGTGAAAAATTTAATGAGTACATACAACTACCTCCTATAACTATTGTAACCATAGATGCTGTAAAGCTAAATGGAGCAATACGATATTTTTCGATACAAAATCAACTAACGGGAAACTTTACGTTAAACAGTCAATAATAAATAAGCCTCAGGATCTTGTTATGGTGATCCAATGAATGTCAGTTCACGGCAACTCCAATCATAAATCCAATCTCCAAGTGGCTTACCTATGATATTTTTTTGCCTGTTGATATTAAAAAATCGTTCCTCTAAATCGTTGTTTACTTATGTAAATTAAGGGGGTTATTGTTATTATGAATAAGGGATAGTAAAAGTACTTTTTGTATTCTTTTGAAGAAATGGGTTTTCTAAGATTTCTTATAGCATTAATTGATTAATAATTCAGAAAATAGGAAAGGGCATGTGGATATGTTTTTAGTAATAGAACTGAATAGGACTGATTTATTTTACATACATTTATTTTAGTTGGCTCTTTATTAAGTAGGAATCGCAAAGAAGTTATTAATATTAAAGATTCCTATAAAGAAATGAACCTATAGTTCTCAGCTAATTTATGGATGTTCAATAGAGCATCCTTTATTACATAATCAGGGAGTGAGAAGATGTTAGAACAACTTAAACCAAAACGGATCAAAAAGGGAGATACAGTGGGCGTCATTGCTCCTGCCAGTCCTCCAAAGAAGGAGGCCCTTCAAAAAGCACTGTCTTTTCTGGAACAGGATTTAGGTCTTACCGTAAAAATGGGCAGTCATATCTATAAGGAATATGGCTATCTTGCAGGCGAAGACGCAGAACGGGTGGAAGATCTTGAAGCGATGTTTAAGGACGAAGACGTAAAAGCCATTATCTGTGCTTGTGGGGGATATGGGACGGCGCGAATTGCGGATGCCATTAATTATGAAGTCATTAGGAATAACCCAAAGATTTTCTGGGGATATTCAGATATTACATTTATACATACGGCAATTCGACAAAAGACTGGCTTGGTTACCTTTCACGGTCCTATGCTTGCATCTGATTTAGGAAATGATGATATACATCCTCGCTCTAAGGAATCATTTAAACAGCTTTTTCAATCAGAAGAAGTGAATTATAAAGAGGATATCTCCCCTTTACACCCATTTATTGAGGGAGAAGCGGAGGGTGAATTAGTAGGAGGAAATCTAAGCTTGATCACAACGACCTTGGGGACTCCTTTCGAAATAGATACGAAAGGAAAGCTCCTTTTAATAGAAGATATTTATGAAGAGCCTAGGAATATTGATATCTTCTTAAATCATTTATGGTTGGCTGGAAAGTTAAGTGATATTGCCGGTCTTGTCATCGGTGATTTTGCCGATTGCGAGCCAAAAAGCAGACGGACACTCACCCTTGATGAGGTATTGACTCACTATACAAAACTGATTAATAAGCCAGCTATGGGTGGATTTAAAATTGGTCATTGCAATCCACATATTGGAATACCACTTGGCGTGAAAGCCAAAATCAGCACTGCAGAGAAGACACTTACCATTGAAAGCGGAATTGCAGATGAAAATTAGTAATATCGAAACCTATCGTATACAAGTTCCTTTAATTAAACCATTTAAAACAGCATTAAGGATTGTAAATACAGCTGACTCTGTTTATGTCAAAATTCAATGTGACAATGGTTTGGTTGGATGGGGAGAAGCAACCGCAACTGCTGTTATTACTGGTGATACATTACAATCAATAGAAACAGCTATTCACGACTTTTTTAAACCCAGTTTAATAGGAAAAGATATTTTGTGTTTCGAAGAGATTTTTCATGACCTATCCGCTATTATGACAAGAAATTCAAGCGGAAGAGCGGCAATTGATATGGCTATTTATGATTGTCTGGCCCAAAATAGTAAGCTGCCCCTTTATCAGTATTTAGGTGGCAGAAGCTCTCGGCTTGAAACAGACTTTACGGTAAGTGTGGATATCCCTCACATAATGGGGGAGGAGGCATTGGAATATGTAAAGAGCGGTTTTACAACCTTAAAGGTTAAAGTAGGTCTCGGTAATATAAATGAGGATATTGCGAGAGTGAAAGAAATTAGAAAGTGTGTGGGGAATGAGATTACGATACGTCTGGATGCTAACCAAGGATGGACTGCGAAGGAAGCGATTCAGGCAATCCGCCGTATGGAGGAAATGGGTTTACAAATTGAATTGGTGGAACAACCGGTCAAGGCAGATGATTTGGAAGGGCTCAGACAAGTAACTAATCAGGTAAATACATTTATTATGGCAGATGAAAGTGTATTTACCCCAAGGCAAGCCTTAGAGGTCATTCGTACACGGAGTGCAGACATGATTAATATTAAATTGATGAAAACTGGAGGGATTTTTTACGCCCAGTACATTAACCAATTAGCTGAGGCGGCAGGGATGGAATGCATGATGGGCAGTATGATTGAAACACATTTAGGTTTAACAGCTGCTGCTCACTTTGCTGCAAGTAAACGTAATATTACCCGCTATGATTTTGATGCCCCTCTCATGTTATCCCGCTCCCTGATTGAAGGCGGCATACAATATAAGGGTAGTAAATTTACTTTACCCGAAATAGAAGGCTTAGGTATAAGGAATATTCAGCTCAAGTGAGAGGAGGATCAAAAAGTGGGATTTACTCACAAAATCATGACCGTTAATGTAACTGTAGCGACCGTTTGGACTACAAATCAGTCTTATAGAGAGCTTGATCGTCCAGCCATTAGCCATCCGGTCCGATTGGAGGATTGGCTTCTATTTATGAATGAGGCTGAGCGGCTTGATTTATGCGAATCCAATAGAATCCAGACCCAATTATTATTTGGTGAACAGGTCCTGCTGCTCGAATATAAACATGGATGGGCCCATATCATTGCCATCGAGCAGTCTTCAAAGAAAGATTCCAGAGGATATCCAGGCTGGGTACCTCTATGCCAGCTGGAGAATTATGAACCTGCATCCAATGACACTTTTGCCTTGATTACAAGTCGGAAGGCTTTGCTTACACTGGAAAAAACACAAGATACCCTAGTGCTAAGCTATCAAACGAAGTTATCATACCTTGGTGAAAAAGATGGACGGATACTTGTAGACACCCCCTTAGGTATTGGAAATTTACACAGAGATGATATAGCTTTATTTAACTGTAAAGAGAGAGGGAAGCCAGGGAGTGATATAGACATTGTCACTTCTGGAGAGCAATTCGTCGGCTTACCCTATTTGTGGGGTGGACTGAGCAGTTATGGGTATGATTGCTCAGGATTTACCTATACAATTTATAAGGCAAATGGCTATAGTATTCCACGTGATGCAAGTGAGCAGGCGCAATATGGTACGCCGATTGCGCTGAATGGGGTACAAAGGGGGGACTTGCTTTTCTTTGCATATGATAATGGAAAAGGAGCCATTCATCATGTCGGGATTTATTATGGACAAGGTAAACTTCTTCATTCACCGCATACGGGTAAATCAATTGAAATTATCCCGATTGAAGGCACTATATATGAAAAAGAGTTATGCATGGCAATGAGATGTTTGGAAAAGTAGAATTCAAAGCATGTATGTATTTAATATTGTCCCTATTTTATAGAAAGACTCCAAACATATAGTTTAACTGCTTAAAAAGATAGTTTAAATGATTCGTACCAAAAAAGACAAAACCATGATGGAAAGAAAGGTTAGAAGAAACAATGTGGAACCATATTATCGGTATCAATGATTAGTCCTGATCAGAGCTTTTCCATACTGATCGGGACCTTTTTGTATTGAGTGGTTATCTGAATAATGTTAATGGTCATTCCCTATAATGACCCTTTATGCTAATCGATTATTTTAATAGAGGTAATACTCTTGCTACTCAATTTTGTAATAAATAAAGTTGTATAATATACTAGTTTCAAGATAAATTTAAAGTGATCTTAATAGAATTGAAATCCTGTGAGGTAAGAATCTCAAGAATTCGAGGGATAAATTGGAACGTTTCAAGCGATCAATTGGGGGAATATGCATGAGAGACTATTTTATAAAGGGAACAAATATGAAACTTCCAACACTTTTTATGCTGCATGGTACAGGTGGAACAGAGCATGATTTAGTGCCGATTGCTAAATTAATTTCACCTGAGTCCTCCATTTTAAGTGTACGAGGCAACGTTTCGGAAAATGGAATGCCAAGGTTCTTTAAAAGATTGGCTGAAGGTATTTTTGATGTTGAAGATTTAAAGTTTCGTACAAAGGAACTAAACGATTATTTAAACGAAGCCTCAGTCAAGTATGGGTTTGACCGAAACAATGTGTTGGCAATCGGTTATTCAAATGGAGCTAATATAGCTGCCAGTATGCTTTTTCACTACCAACATGTATTAAAAGGAGCTATTTTGCATCATCCTATGGTTCCTTTAAGAGGAATAAAGCTGCCAGAAATGGAACGTCTGCCAATCTTTATAGGTGCCGGCAAAAACGATCCAATTTGTTCACCGGAAGAAACAAAAGAACTGAGTGAAATACTGAAGGCTGCCGGAGCCAAAGTAGAGGTTTATTGGGAACAAAATGGACACCAGCTGACACAATCAGAGGTAGAGGCTGCAGGATTATGGTTTTCTCAGCAATTTAAATAAATTGGAGATGATTAGATGATATCGCTAAATCCAACCGAAATGAGTGAACGAGAGAATTATACCTTTTTAACAGGGGCAGTCGTTCCTAGACCGATTGCCATTATCTCAACCATTTCTAACGAAGGAATTATGAATATTGCACCTTTTAGTTATTTTACGATCGTTAGTTCAAATCCCCCGCTGATTGCTGTATCAATCCAGCGACGGAATGGCGAAAGAAAGGATACTGCAAGAAATGCAATCGATTCGGGAGAATTTGTCCTCCATATTACAGATGAAGAAAACGTGGAGGGAGCGAATTGGACAGCAGCTGAATTGCCTCCGGACCAAAGTGAACTAGAAGGATCTCCCTTTCAAACAGTAGATAGTGTTCATGTACGAGTCCCAGGGCTTAGCCCTGCGAAGATTCGGATGGAATGTACCGTACATAAAGTAATACCGCTTGGAGGCCATACCGCAGAAGATGCAGGTTGTGATCTACTAATCGGTAATATTGTTTTTTATCATATAGATGAAGCCATCTACAAGGATGGTACAATCAGTACAGAATTACTCAAGCCTGTTTCCCGGCTTGCTGGCCAAAATTTTATGAAGATTGGTGAACAATTTATTCTGGAAAGACCAAAATAATAGCGTACAGAACTTCCCACTTCAAGTAGGGAGGTTTTTTTTATGGGTTCTTTTGGTAATAGAAAAGGTCTAAAAGACTATAAAAGATAAGTTTTTCTTTAATTAAGTCATAAGATTTTCTTATTAAAAATTAAAAAAAGGTACAAAATATCTAATTAAATTACAAATTTGTTAAATTACTAGAAGGACTTTCACTAAATATTCAGAATATATAACCAGTATACGAGTGGTTGCGCTTTCATAACCACCTTAATATAGATAAATCAGACAAGTGGGGGTAATGAATGAACGCTTTAGGTAATGGGAATCGGATGTCAGAACTCGGTCGCAGGAGAGGTTTTTGGATCTCATTAATTGCTGTATTACTGGTACCGTTAGTTTATGGATTGATTATGCTAACGCCAAGTTGGGGACCATATGATAATCTTTCAAACTTGCCGGTCGCAGTTGTGAATAATGATTCAGGTACTGTAACAGACGGTAAGGAAGTTAATGTTGGTAGAGATTTGGTAGCGAAACTGAAAGACGGGAATGACCTGGGATGGAGATTTGTCAGTAAGGAACAAGCAAATCGCGGACTTAATGATAATGAATATTATATGGTAATTGAGATTCCTGAAGACTTTTCCCAAAAGGTAGCAACCGTAATGGATGAAAATCCGGAAAAACCGGAACTAAAGTATACGCAGAATGAAGGGCTGCATTTTATAGCTGCAACAGCAACGAAAACAGCTATAGGAACAATTAAAGAGCAGCTTGCTGATACAATCACCGCTACCTATACCAGTACAGTTTTTGCCCAGCTTGGTGATGTAGCAGAAGGATTTAAATCCGGTGCGGATGGTTCAACAAAGCTCCATGAAGGCTCTGTTAAACTGAAGGAGGGTACTGGAACCCTACTAGATTCACTAACAACAAAAACAGGCGATATTCAAAAACTGGCAGACGGTTCAAAGCAAGTGGAACAGGGGCTCGGTCAATTGAATGGAACAATGGCTGGAAAATCAGCTGATATCGCAAGATTGGCAAATGGAGCAGCTCAGGTCAGTGATGGGTCGAGCCTTATGCATTCAACAGTAAGTGGTAAGACCGGCGATATCAATACACTTGCAAGTGGGTCGAAGCAGGTTGAGGATGGGTTAGGCCAGTTGAATGGCACAATGGCAGGAAGTTCAGCTAGTATTGCCATGCTGGCTGATGGGGCAGCTGATCTCAGAAACGGCTCAGGTTTAATTTATTCAACCGTTGGCGGTAAGGCCGCTGAAATTCAACAACTAGCAGATGGATCAAAGTCAATTGAAGACGGTTTAGGGACCTTGTCAGGAACATTTAGTGCGAAGGAGAAGGATATTGAGGCTCTTGCAAAAGGATCCAAAGAACTTAAAGATGGATCAGATTATCTTTATTCCCAGCTTGATGGCAATAAAGGTAAGATTGAGGAGTTGGCTAATGGTGGAGCAGCTATTTATGATGGGACTGAAAAGTTGAAAAAAGGTACTTCTGATATGTTGCTTGGTTTACAATCAGCTCAAACAGGAGTCAAACAATTAAATGGTAGTATGCCTGAACTGGAAAATGGAAGCGCTAAAATTTCTGGAGGTTTAAATCAATTAGCAGCGAAAACACCTGACTTAGCAGATGGAGCTGCCAGAGTTGCGGCAGGTATAGAAAAATTAGCTGAGAAAATTCCTGGGATAGAACTTAACCCAGATTATCAAGAGTTATTAAAAGGTGCAAAAGCTGTAGCTGAAGGAACTGCTCTGGTAAATGGAGGTATAAAGGGAGAAAATGGTCTCAATGCAGGTGCAGCTTTATTGGCTTCAGGTATTTCTGAAAAGCTTAAACCAGGTATAGAACAATTAAATGGTGCATTTGAAAATCAAATAATACCGGGTCAAAAGGATATTGTTCAAGGAGCATCAGAATTAACAGTGGGTGCTGAACAAATAAAATCTGGTACGGATTCAGTAAAAACAAATTGGGGAGTAATCACTAATGGTGTTGGTGAAATTAATGGCGGTCTTACCACAGTAGCTGCCGGAAATCAATCAGTTAACGAAGGTTGGAAAACTGCAGTAGACGGATCCAAACGTCTTTATGACGGATCCAAACAAGTAGCAGCAGGCACAGGGTCAGTTAATACTGCATGGGGTACGTTAACAACATCTTTAGACACGCTAAATAAAGGTGCTGCGCAAGTGGCAGACGGTAATGCTACGGTAAACGATGGCTGGAAAACCGCAGTAGCAGGTTCTAAACAGCTTTATGATGGTTCCAAGCAAGTGGCCGATGGAACAGCAACAGTGAATAGCGCATGGGGTACATTATCAACATCTTTGAATACGTTGAAAAATGGTGCTGCTGAAGTGGCTGGTGGTAATGCCACAGTGAATGCAGGCTGGAAAACAGCTGTTGATGGATCTAAGCAGCTATTTGATGGATCTAAGCAAGTAGCCGATGGTAACGCAACGGTTAATACTGGCTGGGGTACGATGAAGGAAGGGGTAACTGAAATTGATAAAGGTGTCGGTCAAATCAAAGATGGTACACTTGAATTATCCAACGGCTTAGGTGACGGAGCTGAAAAAACGGCCGGTATAAATGCTACTGATGAAACGATTAGCATGTTCTCCTCGCCGGTTGAGCTGATCGATTCGAAAATTAATAGTTATCCGTATTATCGTTACGCAAACGCACCATATGTACTATCGTTAGCATTATTTGTGGGTGTTTTATTAATGATGTTAGTTGTTGGGGTTAGAAAACCAATGGATGAAGCTAGTTCAGGCTTCGCATGGTATTCAAAAAGATTTGGTTTGCTTGCTTTATTGGTAGCTGGTCAGGCCATCCTTCTTTCTGGCTTTACCATATTCTTTGTTAATTCAGGATTTGCGAATAGCCTGTTGCTTATCTTGTTTGCTGTATTGGCGAGTATCTCATTTATGTCCATTGTGTTCTTCCTGACTATGCTTGCCGGCAACATTGGTTTGTTTATAGGCGTGGCACTTCTGATTATGCAGCTATCTACTACCGGATCTGCATTGCCAATTGATATGCTGCCTGAATATTTACGTACTCTAAGCAATTTCTTGCCGATGACTTATTCGATTGCAGGCTTCCGAGCATTAGTATCATTGGATGACATCGGTATGATGTTTGCGAATGCAACGATACTAGTTGTGTTCCTGCTCCTGTTTGCTGGACTGTCCGTTGGATTATCCTTTTTCAAAAAAAATGAATCAGGAGGAGATGCAGAAATAGTAAGGTAAATATAATTATATAAATCCCTTTTAGTAGAAGAATGCATAGATTAATTGTATTCTATATTGAAAGGGATTTTTACTTATGAATAAGGGGTCCGAATGGGAGAGATTAGATTGAATCAGAAAATATTACCGGCAGCTTCAACTATGAAGGACTTTGAAAAGTTTTTACAATCAGGATTTAAAACAGGTGTTATTTTAGAGACTCATCTTGGGCAAATCAAACATATTACTCAAATGGCCAAAATGGCAGATAAACAACTGTTTTTTCACGTGGATTTAATCAATGGATTAAAAAATGATGAATATGGTACTCAATATTTATGTCAGGATTTTAAACCATTTGGTGTCATATCCACAAAATCAGCGGTTATTCAAGAAGCAAAAAAACATCAGGCAATAGCTGTGCAGCGAATCTTTATGATTGATAGCCATGCGCTCGAACGCAGCTATAAGATGGTCAAAAAATCACAGCCTGATTATATTGAAGTACTACCGGGCGCACTTCCTAATATGATTAAAGAAGTTGCAGGGGAAATTCAGCTGCCGATCTTTGCGGGTGGTTTAATCCGAACAGTTGAGGAAGCGAAAGAAGCACTTGAAGCTGGTGCTGTCTCGATAACCTCGTCTAAACGAGAACTTTGGCAGTATTTTGCAGGGGAATGAGTCGAATTCCCTATTTATTTCTTTTTATTTGACAGCGTTTACAAAAAGTTTTACACTGTGTTTAAGTTAATAAGTATGTGGAAAGACATGGAGACACAGGTGGCAGTATTCCTTAATAAGTAGGAATACTTTAGTGCTTGTTTCTTCATTTTTTTTTGAAATTATATGATAGGGAGATGGAAGGAATGACACCATTTTGGGGTGAATTAGTAGGCACGATGATCTTGATTGTTTTTGGAGCAGGAGTGTGTGCTGGAGCCAACTTAACTAAATCTTATGCAAAGGATGCTGGGTGGATTGTTATCACTATAGCTTGGGGGCTTGGTGTTACATTAGGCGTATTTGCAGTCGGCGGCATTAGCGGTGCTCATTTAAATCCTGCTGTTACATTTGGTCTTGCGTTTAGCGGAGATTTTGCTTGGGCAGATGTACCTGGATATATTTTGGCGCAAATGATTGGAGCAATGATTGGGGCAACTCTTATTTATTTACAATACTTACCACATTGGAAGGCGACTGAAGATCCAGGGACAAAATTAGGGGTTTTCGCAACTGGTCCGGCTATTCCTCATACATTTTCAAATTTACTTAGTGAAATTATAGGAACATTTATTTTATTGCTTGGTCTGCAATTTATTGGAGCAAATGATTTTACGGAAGGCCTAAATCCATTCGCAGTCGGTCTTTTAATCGTAGGAATCGGTATGGCTCTTGGGGGAACAACTGGTTACGCCATCAATCCGGCACGTGACTTAGGTCCGCGTATTGCACATGCGATTCTTCCGATAGCGGGGAAAGGCCCATCTAATTGGGGATATGCTTGGATTCCGGTTGTAGGTCCTATTCTCGGCGGATCCTTGGGGGCTTTGTTCCATAAAGCGGTCTTCAATAATACGTTGACAGGCGCTTTCTGGGCAGTATTAGCTGGCACTGTAGTTATCTTGGTAATCGCTTATTTTATGACTAATAAAGATTCAGAACAAGCACTACGACAAGCTAATGATCCAGCAAAAGCAAGGTTATAAGTTACTAACTTTAGAGAAATCGATTATAATATAAAAATTAGTAGATGGGAGATGAAAAAAATGGAGAAATATATTTTATCAATTGATCAGGGGACCACTAGTTCCAGAGCTATTTTATTCAATAAAAAAGGGGAAATTGTACATAGTGCTCAAAAGGAATTTACACAGTACTTTCCAAAGCCGGGCTGGGTGGAGCATAATGCCAACGAAATTTGGGGTTCAGTGCTTGCTGTTATTGCGGGCTGTCTTTCAGAATCAGGTATAGAGGCAACAGATATTGAAGGAATCGGAATTACAAATCAGCGTGAAACAGCGGTGGTTTGGAATAAAGAAACAGGTCAACCTATTTATAATGCGATAGTTTGGCAATCCCGCCAGACAAGAGATATATGCGAGGAATTGAAAAATGCTGGCCACAATGATCTTTTTCATTCCAAAACTGGTTTATTAATAGATGCCTATTTTTCTGGGACAAAAGTTAAGTGGATCCTCGATAATGTAGAAGGTGCGCGTGATTTAGCCAATGAAGGAAAATTGTTATTCGGGACAATTGATACATGGCTAATCTGGAAGCTATCCGGCGGTAAAGCTCACGTAACTGATTATTCCAATGCTTCAAGAACAATGATGTACAATATTTATGACCTGCAATGGGATGATGAATTGCTGGAGATATTAGATGTTCCGAAATCCATGCTTCCAGAAGTGCGTCCTTCATCTGAAGTATATGCACAAACCATTGATTATCACTTCTTTGGTAAGAGTATCCCAATTGCCGGTATTGCTGGTGACCAACAGGCAGCATTGTTTGGCCAGGCATGCTTTGAAAAAGGAATGGCTAAAAACACATATGGAACAGGCTGTTTTATGCTCATGAATACTGGTGAAAAACCGGTTAAATCGGAAAAAGGATTATTGACGACTTTAGCCTGGGGATTAAATGGTAAAGTTGAATATGCATTGGAAGGTAGTATCTTTGTAGCGGGTTCTGCTGTTCAATGGCTCCGAGATGGATTAAGGATGCTTAAGGATGCTGCTGATAGCGAGACATATTGCCGGGCAGTTGACTCTACAGATGGAGTATATGTCGTTCCAGCCTTCGTAGGTCTTGGTACTCCATATTGGGATAGTGATGCAAGAGGAGCGGTCTTCGGTCTGACAAGAGGGACTACAAAAGATCACTTTATCAGAGCAACAGTTGAATCTTTAGCTTACCAAACAAAAGCTGTTATTGATGCAATGGAAGAGGAATCCGGAATTGAATTGAAAACATTGCGTGCCGATGGCGGGGCCGTTAAGAATTCATTCTTAATGGAATTCCAGAGTGATATCTTAAACGTGCCGGTTGAAATACCAAAAATTAATGAAACGACTGCCCTTGGAGCTGCTTATTTAGCTGGGCTGGCTGTTGGATTCTGGGAAAGCCAGGATGAAATTGCTGCCCAATGGATCATTGATAAATCATATGAACCAACTATGGAACAAGAGAAACGTAATGAATTAGTTGATGGTTGGGAAAGAGCTGTGGCAAGTACCAGAACCTTTAAATGATAATTCAATTTTGTATGAGTTTTACTCAAAAAATGATATAATGAAAATAAGTTAATATAAGGTTAGAGATTTTAAGAGACCGCGAGTACATTCCTTTAAATAAGGGTAATGTATTTTGTGGTCTCTTTTTATTATCTCAATAGCACTTATCAACAGAGGAGGAACAAGAGGATGGGTTTAAATAGTTTAAATAGACATGAATATAAAAATAAATTACAAAACACACATTTCGATGTGCTTGTCATTGGTGGAGGAATTACCGGAGCAGGGATTGCTTTAGATGCAGCTACAAGAGGGATGAAGGTGGGCCTAGTTGAAATGCAGGATTTTGCAGCCGGTACATCAAGCCGTTCAACCAAGCTGGTTCACGGTGGATTGCGCTATCTAAAGCAATTGCAAGTAGGAGTAGTTGCAGAGGTTGGGAAAGAAAGGGCTATTGTTTACGAAAATGGTCCTCATGTTACAACACCTGAATGGATGTTATTACCCTTCCATGAAGGCGGTACATTTGGTAAATTTACTACTTCCATTGGCTTACAGATGTATGATTTTCTTGCTGGAGTGAAAAAGGAAGAACGCCGCACTATGCTTACAGTAGATGAAACAATTGAAAAAGCTCCATTGGTTAGAAAAGATGGCTTAAAGGGTGGGGGCTACTATGTTGAATACAGAACCGATGATGCCCGCCTGACGATGGAAGTCATGAAAGAAGCGTTTGAACAAGGAGCAAGCTTACTGAATTATGCCAAGGTCGAGGATTTAATCTATGAAAATGGAAAAATAGTAGGTGTAAATGTTAAGGATATATTGGATGAGGATTCCTTCCAAATTAAAGCTAGGAAGATTATAAATGCAACGGGTCCATGGGTAGACTTTATACGTGAAAAAGACAATTCTAAAAAAGGTAAAGTGCTTCAGCTTACTAAAGGTGCACACATAGTGATTGACCAATCCCGTTTCCCTTTGAAACAAGCGGTTTATTTTGATACCCCTGATGGAAGAATGGTATTCGCGATTCCGCGTGAAGGGAAAGCCTATGTTGGGACAACAGATACATTCTATGGTCAAGATCCAATCAATCCAAAAATGACTGATCAAGACAGAGATTATATATTGGATGCTATTAACTATATGTTCCCTTCAGTAAACGTTACTAAAGAGGATGTGGAATCCAGTTGGGCTGGAGTGCGCCCATTAATCAGCCAGGAGGGGAAAGGTGCTTCTGAGATATCCAGGAAAGATGAAACATGGGTATCTGATTCTGGGTTAATTACGATTGCAGGCGGAAAATTGACAGGATATCGTAAAATGGCTGAAACCGTTTTGGATTTAGTAGCTAAACAATTCAGAGATGAAGGATATAAACATTTCGGTAGCTGCTATACTGAAAAAATGCCGATATCCGGCGGCCGTGTTGGAGGCTCAACGAAATTTAGTTCATATATAAGCAAAACTAAAGAAAAAGCAATCGGAACCGGGTTATCAGATACAGAAGCAAGAGAGATTATTTCAACATATGGATCCAATGCTCCGCTTCTGTTTGAAATAGCCCGAAAAAACAAAGAAAAAGCGAGCGAAATAGGGCTGCCATTACCAGTATTGGCTAAATTGGGCTATGCAATTGAATATGAATTGGCTTATACGCCGCTTGATTTCTTTAATCGCAGAACTGGCATGGTCCTATTTGATATTAAGCATGTTCATGAATACAAAGATCAAGTGATTTCGTATATGAAAAAAGTACTGCATTGGACTGAACAGCAAACAGAAATGTATACTAAAGAGCTTGAAACTGAATTGCATGATGCTGCGTATCCACAATCCGAGCTGGTTACGAATTAATATAAATACGGATAAATGACCCCACTTCCTTGAAATATAGGTTGTGGGTTTTTTTTTAAGATTCAATATCTTTAAAAAGGGGAATAGAAATGAAACAGAAACTATTAGTTTATTTAACACGGGATGGGGGCAGTCAAGATGAATGAAATTCAAGGAAATAAGAAAAATGAATGGATGATTTATACCGGATCTTATGCAGAAGAAACAAGTACGGGTATTCATCTATTCAAATTGAACGTGAAAGAAAAAAAACTTGACTTAGTTGAGAAATATACGGGTATTGAAAATCCTTCCTTTCTTGTTATAAATAAAGCTCAGACCCATTTATACGCGGTAAGTGAAGTTGAGTATGGGATGGTTGTCTCTTATGCAATCAATCGGCAATCCGAACAGATTAGAGAGTTAAATCGCAAATCTACGAATGGGATGGCACCTTGCTATGTCAGTCTTAGTGAAAATGAATCTTGTTTATACATTAGTAATTATGGTGGCACGGTAACTAGGATAGAACTACAAGAGGACGGAACACTTGGAGAACATACGACAACAAATGAACATGTTGGATCAGGGGTTTGGGCAGACAGACAGGATGCACCGCATGCTCACTCAATCGTACCGGTACCGAATTCCTCCGTTGTAGTTGCAGCAGATTTAGGTACTGATAAAATTTATGTATACGATGATAAGGATTTTGCCAATTTGGCTAAAATGTCTACTATTCCTGGATCGGGTCCAAGACATTTTGCCTTTCACCCTACATTGCCAATCATGTATGTCATCCAGGAATTAAGCAATACAATCGCAGTATTTGAATTAAATGACCAACATATACCGGATTCTCTTCTAGGGGTGGTTACTACATTGCCGGATGATTACAAAGAGGAAAATACAGCAGCCGATTTGCATATTTCAGAGGATGGCCAATTCTTATATGCCTCAAATAGAGGGCATGACAGTATTGCAACGTACAAAGTGGCAGAATCAGGTATACCGGAAATTATCGCATTTACACATACGGAAGGAAAGGGACCGAGAAATTTCGAGTTAATAGACGAAGAAAAAGTACTTATTGCAGCAAATGAGCAAAGTGATTCATTAGTTTTATTTGAAATTAATAAAGAGGGTATTCCAACCTATACAGGGAATACGATTTCTCTTTCGAAACCCGTTTGTGTTCAAGCGATAGTAAGAAATCAAGAATGATACAAAAAAGCTGGTTTGGATTTTTCCAAACCAGCTGTTATTTAATTAGATTGTTCTTTTAAAGATTGTGTATAAGCCGTAAAGATACCTAAAACAATAATAGCCATTCCACCGTTTAATAGGGAGTATTGCAAGTCCCAATGGCCAGTATATAAATTTTTAATAGACAACACGCTGATCAACATAAGCATCAATGTAATTAAAATATTGTATGCTTTCATTCGTGAAACAACACCCCTTGATTCGTAATTGATCTTTTTCATATATTTTATTTTACTATGGTTTAGGTATAAAATTAAGTATAATTTTGTCTTTTTTTGTTATATTTTTCCGGAGATGTTTTGGACGCTAATCTATTGAGTCCATCAGATTTTTTATCGTTTCTTTTTGCAAGGGTCCGATTATTCGCTTTTGTATGATACCGTTGGAGTCAATGAAATAACTGGTTGGGATTGTTATAATTTTATATAATCCTGCAATAGTTCCTGTTTGGTCCAGTAATACAGGATACCTGATCTTATACATATCTTGAAATGCTTGTATGGTTTGCTTGTTTTTTTCTGAATAGGTCATATTCACGCTTAATACAGTAATCTTCTCCATACTATGTTCACTATAAAATTCATTGAGGTCTGGTATCTCTTTTTTGCAGGGAGGGCACCAGCTTGCCCAAAAGTTTAATAAAACTTTTTGACCGCGATAATCAGATAATTTTATGCTTTTTCCGTCCTGAGTTTTTAATTCGAAATCAGGTGCAGATTGACCTTCTTTAATTCCTGTTTGAGTCAAAACAGGTCTAGTTTCCTCTGTAATAGACTCTTTTTGTGTCTGCGTGTAAATAAATAGAAATATGAATAAAAAGAATGGAGCAAGAATGGCAATTGTTTTATTCTTCAATTTGGATGAGGCCTCCTGATGTCGTTTTTATTTAGTAGAAAGTATTTGCCAGTCGTGAAAAAATTAATCAATGGGCATCAAATTGTGTTAAGTTGTTTATAAAAATATGAATAAAGGTAAGAATCTAGTATTGAGCTTTTAGGGAAGTGAGGGAAGATAGATGTTTTATATAGGAGTTGATATAGGAACCACGAGTACAAAGGCTGTATTATTTTCGGGAGACGCATCTGTGCTCAGCACCTATCATGTAGAGTACCCATTATATAGCCCGACTCCACTTACAGCAGAGCAGAATCCTGATGAGATCTTTCATGCTGTACTTAATGCAATAAGAGGAGTAATGGTCCAAAGCCAAATAAATCCTGATGAACTGTCGTTAGTATCCTTTAGCTCGGCTATGCACAGCGTAATTGCGGTTGAGGAAAATGGAAATCCATTAACTCAATGCATTACATGGGCTGACAGCCGTTCAAAGAAGTGGTCCGACTATATTAAAAATGAGAGGAATGGACAAGAAATTTATCGGAGAACTGGAACGCCAATCCATCCAATGTCTCCTCTTACAAAAATCACCTGGTTGATGAATGATTATCCCGAATTAGCGGGTAGGACATATAAATTCATTTCCATTAAAGAATATGTTTTTTATAAATTATTTGGGCAATATGTGATTGATTATTCGGTTGCTTCAGCAACAGGAATGTTTCATCTTAAAAATTTAGAATGGGATTCTGAGGCATTGGCAATCGCGGGTATTACAGAGACCCATTTGTCTAAACCAGTACCAACTACATATTATTTATCTGGCATGGACTCCGCCTATGCTGCGGATATGGGGCTGTTGCCGGATACTCCATTTGTAATAGGAGCCAGTGATGGCGTTCTCTCCAATCTGGGTGTCAATGCGATTGATCCAGGGATTGTAGCAGTCACGATTGGAACGAGCGGAGCCATTCGTACGGTAACAGATAGGCCGATTACGGATGAAAAGGGCCGAATTTTTTGTTATGCATTGACGGATAAGCATTGGGTGATTGGCGGACCAGTTAATAATGGAGGTATGACTTTTAGATGGCTAAGAGATGAGCTGGCTTCAGCGGAAGTAGAAACAGCTAAACGCCTCGGAATTGACTCATATGAAGTACTCACCAAGATAGCATCAAAAGTAGCGCCGGGGGCAGATGGACTACTATTCCACCCATATTTAGCTGGAGAGAGAGCGCCCATTTGGAACCCTGATGCCAGAGGATCGTTCTTTGGCTTGGGACTTCATCATAAAAAGGAACATATGGTCAGAGCGGTGCTTGAAGGAGTCATTTTTAATCTCTATACAGTCTTATTAGCTTTGCAGGAATTGATAGGTGTGCCAAGTAAAATCAGGGCAACGGGGGGATTTGCGCGCTCAGAGTTATGGAGGCAAATGCTTGCGGATATTTTTAATCAGGAAGTAGATGTGCCAGAAAGCTTTGAAAGCTCTTGTTTAGGAGCAGTTGTACTCGGCAGATATGCACTCGGTGAAATTGAAGACCTATCCGTTGTATCAAATTATGTGGGAACTACACATGTCCATACGCCGGTTAAAGCAAATGTAGAAAGATACGAGGAATTACTGCCAATTTACATCAATATATACAGAAAATTGGAGACTGAATATAGCAGTATAGCAGCTTTCCAAAACAAATGGATTAATCATAAATAAGTTGATTTGAAAATAACATTGTCGAATAATATTGACAGCATTCGCGTTTTCACTGTATCCTTTATACAGGAATAATTTAATTTAATACAAATCCTCATCGGACTAAAAGATGAGGTAGAGGTCGCAGATTTTATTAGTAAACTAAAAAGAGAGCCGGAAAGCTTGCTGACTTTAGTTGAAAGGAAAATCTGCCGAAGCGCTCTTTTTTTCCGAAGAGAGCAGCTGGGACTGTATCCGAATAGGTGCAGGACTGTCATGGTCTATATACATCGCGATATGTATATAGACCATGGAGAACTATCCATTTATTGTCTGGTGTGGCTAATCATAAAATGTTGCACACCTTAACAATAAGGTGTGTTTTTTATTTAGTTTATTTACACAGAAATGGATAATTCAAAAATAGAGAGTAACATGACAGCTTTGGAAGGGGAATTATCGTGCACAATAAGAAGCAACTGGGTTTTTGGATTTTAACGGCATTTGTAGTCGGCAATATGGTTGGGTCTGGTATTTTTATGTTGCCGCGTACGCTGGCAGAAGTAGCTAGTCCTGCCGGAGTAATTATGGCATGGGGATTAACAGGATTGGGTGTACTAACTATTGCGCTGGTTTTTGGGAATCTGGCTGTTCGTAAGCCACATTTAACAGGTGGCCCTCAGATTTATGCTAAGGAATTGTTCAAGGAAAATTCTTTAGCCTCAAGATTATCCGGGTTTATGTCTACATGGGGATACTGGATTGGTAATTTTGCAGGTAATATTGCCATCATCACTACGTTTGCAGGGTATTTATCTACCTTCTTCCCAAGTTTGACTAGTACGGCTGAATTGTTCAGTATAGGGAATTTTAGTCTAAAAGTTGGCAATGCTTTAACATTCCTTGTCTGCACAATCATGCTCTGGGGCGTTCATTTCTTTATTATGCGAGGCATAGAGAATGCTGGTAAATTAAACTTTGTGGCGACTGCGGCAAAAGTACTTGGATTTGGATTATTCATTGTAATTGGGCTATTTGCCTTTGAACAATCTAATATTGTACCGTTTGCGGAAACTCGTATAATTGATGGTGAGAGTCGGGGATTACTCAGCCAGGTAAATTTTGCTGCCGTCTCAACCTTATGGGCTTTTGTAGGGGTTGAATCTGCTGTTGTATTCGCATCAAGGGCGAAGAGAAAGGCAGATGTAAAGAGAGCGACCATTTTAGGGCTATTGATTGCCCTGGCTATCTATATGGGAATCAGTACACTTGTTATGGGATTATTAACACAGGATGCACTTATCCATTCAGAAAAACCATTAATCGATGCAATTGAAACGGTGCTGGGACCTGTTGGTGGGAAAGCATTGGCGGTCATTGGATTGATCAGTTTATTTGGTTCAACAATTGGCTGGATCTTGTTAAGCGCTGAAATCCCGTATCAGGCAGCAAAACAAGGTTTATTTATCCCTAAGTTTTTACAGGTCAATAAGCGTGGGATTCCTAATTTCTCTATGATTGTTTCAAATGGTTTAGGTCAATTATTTATTTTCTCAACTATTTCAAATTCAATTGCTCATGCATTTGACTTTATTATTTATATCGCGACACTTTCTTATTTAGTGCCATATTTAATTTCCTCCTCATTCCAACTGAAATTAG
This sequence comes from Bacillus sp. E214, assembly GCF_008087365.1. Lineage (NCBI taxonomy): Bacteria > Bacillati > Bacillota > Bacilli > Caryophanales > Bacillaceae > Bacillus > Bacillus sp. E214. Next base: position 133,514 of record NZ_VENN01000001.1, read on the forward strand.
TTTGGACTGGCGAGACATATAAATCTGATGAAATGCGTTCACGAATTATTGATGGTACCATAGCCATATTGGCGACGGCATATTCCATTTGGGTGATCATCAAAGGAACGGCTGATTTAAAAACATTTATTTTCGGTGTTATCCTTCTGGCAAGCGGAATCCTATTCTATCGTTTACTGCCTAAAAATATGGAGGAAGTTAAACAACACGAGAACTATTATTTGAAAAAATCTTTTTAACTGTAATAAGAAGCAAACCCATTGTTAAAAGTGGGTTTGCTTTTTTTGGGTATTATTTAAAAGTAAAACGGTGTTATGAAAACTGTTATCGGGAGCAATGATAGAGTGTAATCATGTGAGTTTGATAAATTGACATACCCAATAGGGTATATTACGATTAGACTAATCGATGAACTAATGGAGGTCTATTAAAATGAAGATTTTAATTGTTGGCGGTGTGGCAGGCGGAGCATCTGCTGCGGCAAGACTGCGCCGTCTAAGCGAAAAAGATGAAATCATCATGTTTGAAAAAGGTGAATATATTTCATTTGCGAATTGTGGTCTTCCATATTATATAGGAGAAGTTATCCAAAACCGTAATAAACTGCTTGTTCAAACAGTTGAAGGAATGGGGCAACGCTATAATTTAGATATACGTAATTGGACAGAAATTATCAAAATCAATCGGGAGCAGAAGACTGTCATAGCCAGAAAAGCAATGACAGGCGAGGAATATGAGGAATCCTACGATGTGCTAATCCTATCTCCGGGTTCAAAACCGGTTAGGCCAGCCATTCCGGGAATCGATGAGGCTAAATCTGTTTATACGCTTCGGAATGTTCCTGATACGGACCGTATCAAAGAAAAGGTAGATCAGGATAAACCTGAGAAGGCTGTTATCATTGGCGGCGGGTTTATTGGGATTGAAATGGCTGAAAATTTACGGGAGCGCGGCATAGATGTAACAGTTATTGAGATGGGAAATCAGGTGATGGCGCCAATTGATTTGGAGATGGCTCAAATGGTCCACACACATTTGCGGGACAATGGAGTTCATTTAATACTTGAGGATGGTGTATCATCTTTTGAAAAGAATGGTCGTATCATTCGCTTGAAAAGCGGCAAAGAAGTAGAAACGGATATGATACTTTTAGCGATTGGTGTTCAACCTGAAAGTACCATTGCGAAAGATGCCGGCCTCGAGCTTGGGGTTCGGAATGCGATAAAAGTCAATGAGCATCTGCAAACATCAGACCCATCTATTTATGCGGTCGGTGATGTCATTGAAGTAAAGGATTATATTAACGGAACGGATACTTATGTGCCGCTCGCTTGGCCTGCCAATCGTCAAGGGCGTTTAGTAGCGGATCATATTCACGGGAAAGAAAGTGTTTATAACGGTACATTGGGCACTTCCATAGCTAAGGTGTTTGAATTGACCGTTGCTTCAACAGGAAGCAATGAAAAGATGCTGAAGCGTTTAGGTATACCATATGAGGTTGTTCATGTTGCACCAAGCAGCCATGCTGGCTATTATCCAGGTGCTTCCCAATTGCATTTGAAACTGATCTTCGATAAGGAAACGGGGAAAATATACGGAGCGCAGGCAGTTGGAAAGGATGGGGTAGATAAACGTATTGATGTTATCGCGACAGCTATCAAAGGTGGCTTAACTGTATTGGATCTTCCGGATATCGAGATTGCCTATGCTCCTCCATATTCCTCAGCTAAAGATCCTGTAAATATGGCTGGTTACGCAGCAACCAATATTATTGAGGGAATGGTCAGCACAGTGCAATGGCATGAAATTGATGAGATTGTGGAAAACGGAGGTTATTTAATTGATGTCCGCTCACCTGCTGAGGTTGCTAAAGGAGCAATTGCCGGCTCGGTCAATATTCCTGTTGATGAACTGAGAGAGCGATTATCAGAGATACCGACTGATAAAGATTTATATCTTACATGCCAGGTAGGTATGAGGGGTTACTTAGCTACCAGAATACTTGAAGGAAACGGCATTAAAGTTAAGAACCTTGATGGCGGATATAATTTGTATTCTAAGGCATTTCCTAAAGAAAAATAATAGTAAATGAGAGTTGGAGCTCCCTTTATGCGATAGTTTAGATTATCGCATAAAGGGGCTTTTTTGAATTGCTGAGACGGTTTGTGTCATGCTTGATTTAGAGCTTGGCTGGATTCAAGGGGCGATCGGCCGGATTCAAGCTCAGATTGGCTGGATTCGAAGAGGAATCGGCTGTATTAAAGCAGTGAATCAGCCGGAATCTAGCCCGATTCGGCTCGAATCGAAGTCGATACAGACAGTAACCAGCTAGAAATTCAATCAGAATCAATTCATTATAGAGGAATCTGCAAGATACGCCTATAATCGAGTAAAAACAATTAGGGGAGTATAAAAATGCCCGGCTGGATATAACCCAAGCCGGGCGATACTTCTTTATCATTAACTTGCCAATTCAGATTCCTTTGGTTCTTTTACTTTTGACATGGCAAGAAAGCTAATTAAGAGCAGTGAAAATCCAGTGATGAGAGGTATATAAAAAGCTGGTATGTAGTCAAGCAAGACACCGAAAAGAATCATCCCAAGCGGTGAGATTGCAGATGCAATCGTTTCAACTAATCCGAAAATACGACCAAGATAGTGGCTCGGGGTTGTACGCTGTATTAATACATGAATAGGAATATTTACAACCATGACGATGGAACCTATCATTCCAAGGACGATGATGTAGTAACTGACATTGGCAATCACAGAAGTCATTTGGAGCATAGGAGGCAAGCCAATCATAATGACAAGTATTGCTAAACCAATTAAGCCCAATCTAATTTTCTTTAATTTATCTTTCATTTCAGGACGTTGTGAAATGATCAATGATGTGATAAGTGCTCCAACAGATACCATCGAAGCAGCAATTCCGTATGATTGAGAAGAAAAATTCAGTGATGTGTTCAGGATGTAGGGGATTGCAACATTTATACCCGCAAAGAAGAAGTTAATCCAAAGTGATACTTTGAGCAGGGAGAATAAAAAATCGTTTTCTTTTAAATAGGAGAAGCCTTCAGCCAAACTCTTCATGAATTGCGTCTTTTCCTGTTGTGCCGCTTTCTCAGTGTACAGGTTGAAAATAATAAATAATTCAATTATACCGGCAAGTATAAAGGTGATTCCAGTTAGCAGAATGATTTCCTCAATTGCTAAGAACCCGTATAAAATACCAGCTATGATTGGACCGAGTATACCGGCAAGCGATGATGCGGATTGATTTAAAGAGCCAGCCTTTTGTATAGATTTATCCCCAGCCATTGAGGGAATGGTTGAAGATGCAGTCACAGAAAAGAAAGTAGAAAAAATCCCTAGCAGTACTTCTGATGTATATAACAATGCAAGTGAGAGCCCCGAAAAGTGAGAATAGGCAATCATAAAAAACATGAGTATTCCGCTAAGAATTTCCGTCAATATAATGATTGTTTTGCGGTTAAAGCGATCTGCAAGGGTTCCGGCAATTGGTCCAAAAATAATTCTGGGAACAGAGGCAAACACAAGAGCAAGTGCAAAACTTGTACCCGAACCGGTAATTTTTAAAATGTATAATCCGATGGCGAATGAATAGATGCTTGCACCAAATAATGAAATAAATTTTCCAATAAAAAACAATAAAATATTCCTTGCGCTTAATCTCTCTTGTTCTGCTTCGGTATAACGTACACTCATGGGCTTTTCTCCTTTAGTTTAAAAGTTTAATGTCATTAAACTTATTATATAAATACTAATTTTTGGAAGTCAACAAAAAGTTTAAAATAATTAAACTTTAATTTGTGGATCAGAATTATTTACCGTATACTTTCCATAAGGAGGGGATAACCATGCTGGGCAATAAAATTAAAACGTTACGGAAAGCTTTAGGGATGACCCAATCCGAGTTGGCTGGAAATCGATTGACAAAAGGAATGCTGAGCCAAATTGAAAACAGTAAAGCAACCCCATCGATGAGCACACTTGAATATCTTGCTCAACAGCTTGGTTGTGAACCTAGTGATCTTCTGAATGAGAAAGAGGATTATCTACCTTTATTAAATGAGATAAAGAATGATAAAAAACAAGAGAATTATTCAGCTATTTACGATAAATTATCCCATGTGGTTTCTGAAAATATGCCTCAGGGAGTAATGGAGGCGAAGTTATACAGCCTTTATGCGGAAGCAGGCCTTTATTTAGATAAACCAAACATGAAGAAATATATCGAATTGGCAGCCTCCTATTTTAAGATGAATTCTTTATTCTTAGACAGTGCTGAAACATTATGGATTTATCATCAGTATCGTTTGTCTCATGGAAATTGGGATGAATCTTTATCCATTTTGAATGAAATTAGAAAATTCTACTCTGGTAATGGACTTGAAGAAAATACGGTATTTCAATTAAAGCTTTTATTGGATGAAGGAATCGTCTTATTAGCGTTGGAAGAATATAAAGAATCCCATACAAGAATGCAGGAAGCCATCGCATTGTCCAAAGAGACGAATGTCTATTATCGTATGGATGATATATACAGGATTGCTTCCAATTATCCGCTTGTGATGAAGGATGATAAGGAGTTTCTTAGATTAATCAGTAAATCTCGTCAATATGCGATTTTTTCGGAAAATAAGATTGCATTGATGATGTTTCCACTTTTATATGCGGTTTATCATAATGAAATAACAAAAGACTACAAAAAAGCTATTCACTACCTAGAAGAATTTGCGATAAATCCGGAAAAGATAGACGAACTTTATTATCTGGAATATGGGAAAGCACTATATGGTCTGGGAGAAATTGATCGAGCTTTGGAAAATCTGCTTAAATGTCATCTATCCGGTGCGTTGGTGCATCCAATCGATGTAGGAATGGTACAGTCTGCAGGAATCTATATTGCTCTTTGTTTAAATCAACAGGGCCACAAGGATGAAGCCCTGGAGCAAATTAACAAAACATGTGATTTAATAAAGAATATGCCGAAATCTATTTATTATAAAAGGGCTGTTGAGGTTAAAGAAACATTGCTAAATGATAATGGAACTGTACATTGAAATTATGTGTGGCTGTTCATTCAGTTCCTTTATCCATTTGTTTCAAAGATTTAGGTTAACGTTTGTAAACGCTTCACCTAAATATACAATGTCGTTAGGACACAGTGGTGATAATAATGTTGACAGATGGTAGTGGGCTTTTATTTTATGTTCCAATCCATTCATATCTGGCATTCAAATGTCTATTAAGATTTTCGGTTAGTTTACTTACCCTATTCGGTCATTGCTTCGCAAGAACTCTTCCTATCCCTCTAATATCTCCCTGGTTACTTCCCCTGCACAAGAATAATCTTCTGCAATAATAGTTGCCTGTAAATTTAACCTATTAAACTTCTATGCTGAAACATATAAAATTCTCCATAAAATAGCTCCTAATACAATATGATGATGGGCTTGATACCTTTATGCTGGAAAATATAATTATTTTTCAAGTAAAATAATTATATAAATTATAATGAATATGATCATACCATCAACTGCTTAAAGTGGAGCAAACGATTGATAGAAAAAGGTGGGTTAATGATGAAAAGGTTACGCATCTTTTTAGTGTTTGTAGCGTTATGGATTATATATGAACCGAGTAGTTTCGCAGAATCAACTCTGCAGCAGCAAATTGACCAAACGCCCATTGGAGGAACATTGATTGTTAAAAGCGGTACCTATGAAGATCCGGTTTCCATTAATAAGCCAATGACCATTAAAGGAACAGAAAATACAGTGCTGAGTTATACAGGAGAGGGATCCTTTATAAACATTTCTGGTGAGGGTGTACAAATATCAAATATTGAAATAGAGGCAACACGCCTACCAATTGAGGAATCTGCAATTGTGCTGGCTGGAAATTATCATAAACTTAACAATCTCACAATCAAGTCAGCTGGGACTGGTATTAAACTGGATAAGGCGAATCATGTAAGTGTGCTAGAAAGTTCATTTACAGGGACATCTGAAGGCCATGCTATTAATCTGTGGGAGTCAAATTACAACACGTTCGGTAAAAATTCAATACGGAATGTTCAGGATGGATTTTATGTAGAATACAGCCACCATAATACATTTAAAAATAATAAAATTTGGGATGCCCATTATGGGGTGCATTTAATGTATTCCAATTCCTGTTTGATTGAAGAAAATGAATCATTCAATAACTTTACCGGCGCCATGATTATGGGTGCTGAAGATGCAATGGTACGTAAGAATACATTCACCGAAAATAATGAAAATGTGAATTCTCAGGGTTTGTTACTATATGACTCTAGGAATGTTACGGTTGAAACAAATGAGATTCACAATAACCGGATTGGCATATTTATTGAAAAGGCCAATGTGAATACCGTTAAGGATAACAGGCTGCAATCAAATTTTGTAGGTATTCAGTTTAAAGAATCAGAGAATAATCGAATCTATCAAAATGATTTTCTGGGTAATGTAAATGACGCTCAGGCTATTGAAAGTGAAGGGAATCAATTGGATGGGAACTACTGGGACGCATCAGCGAAAATAGATTCAGACGGAGATGGTATAAGTAATTTAATCTACCGAGCCGATCCTTATTTTCTGGCTTTGACAGAGGAAGTTCCTGAGTATCAACTCTTTTTTCAGGCACCGGGCATGACAATTCTGCAAAAAATGCTGAAAAGTACCGATGAAGAGCTATTAACGGACTCAGGTCCCTTAATGGACCCTATCCAATCAAACAATCAAAACAATCAAGCTGATCTGCCAGTATGGATAGTCAGCGGATTATTGTATATAGGCAGTTTATTTCTATTCATAAAAGGGAGGAAACAACGATGAAACAATCATTATGGAAAATTGCGTTAATCGGAATTGCAGTTATGCTTATGTCTGCTTGCGGTAATGAATCGACTGAGCCAGTGGAAATTAATTCGAAGACTGACACATGCGCAAACTGTAATATGTCGGTTGCGGATAATCAGCATGCAACAGAAATTATCTTAACTGATGGTAAAACATTTGTTTTTGATGATATCGGTTGCATGTTTAATTGGACAGATGAAAACGAGAATAAGGAAATTGAGAAGACCTTTGTACGTGATTATCATTCTAAAGAATGGATAGAAGTTGAAAAATCCTATTTCGTATATGGAGAAGAAATCAAGACGCCAATGTCATACAATGTAATTTCTTTTGAAGACCAATCAAGTGCTGAAGAATTTGCTGAAGAATCAGGGGGAAGTTTATTATCCTATGAAGATTTACAAAAACATGATTGGAAACAGCATAAAGAGATGAATCATAAGGAAACGGACAGTCATAGCCATAGTTAACAGGTGAAAAAAACAAGGCAGCCGGCATGGTTGCCTTTTATTTAGATGTCGTCACGGGAGGTAAGAAGAATGTGGAACATATGGAGCTCTGAATGGAGAATGACATCACGGGGCCGTTCGTATTATTCAATCGCCATTCTATGGATTGTTGTCATTTCTCTTTTATTGGCATTGGAGCGGACAAATGGAGCAATCTCAGGATATACAAATATTACGGGAACAGTCGTTAATATTATGTTATATATATTGCCATTATTTATGTTGATTTTTGGCTCTTTTTCAATAGCTAATGAAATGGAAAATGGCCAATGGAGATTATTATGTACGTATCCATTAGATATCGTCTCCTACTTCTTTGGTAAACTTGGAGGCCAGTTTACTGCCCAGGCAGTGTGTTTTTCACTGGCGTATTGGTTGAGTATGGTAATTGGGTTGCTGACTGGGATTGATATTTCGTTAACTTGGATGCTTGTGCTTTTTCTATTTAGTATGCTGTTAATCTTGTTTTTCCTGACACTTGGCCTTTTTATAGGATCATTTGTAAGCACGAAATGGCAGGCACTTACTCTATCTGTTGCAGTCTGGTTTCTTCTTATTATGATATGGCCGACTGCGTTAATTGCTATTTTAGGTGCTTTACCTTATTCAATGATAGGAGTGCTTATGAAAATTGCGATGATCATAAATCCAGCAGAATTCTTACGCTTTTTCTTGGTGATTAGATTGGACGGCGGTTCTATCTTCGGCCAAGCCTATGATGGATTGGTTCCGCTATTTAATGAAGGAATTGTATGGGGTGTACTATTCTTATATGCGTTTGTATTTATTGCTGCGTTAGGCTTTATTGCAATTTGGTATTTAAAAAGGAGAAGAGCACAATGACAGGGTTAGAAGTGACTGATATCTCAAAACACTATAAAACCAATACAGCGTTGCAGCCATTTTCGTTGGCAGTGAAGGAAGGGCAATGTGTTTCTTTATGCGGAGGGAATGGTGCTGGAAAAAGTACTATCCTGAATATTTTGGCCAGTATCTCTTCCCCCTCAGCCGGAACCGTTCTGTTGGATGGGGTCAATATGACTGCACAAAATAAAGAATATGTATCATTGATCGGTTATATGCCTGATGAATTTTATGCTCAGGGCGACATGAATGTGGGAGAGTTTATGTCTTTTTATGCAGCTATCCGAGAGATTTCCAATGAACGAGTGAGAGAGGTGATTGATCGTTTGGGATTAACCGACAAGCGGAAAGAGCTCGTAAAAAATCTTTCTAAAGGAATGAGACAAAGGTTGTTATTCGGCCAATCGATTTTAGCTGAACCAAGACTTTTAATTATGGACGAGCCGACCAATGGGCTCGATCCTTACTGGATTAATGAATTTATAGAAATGATTAAAAAGCTTAAAGAAGCAGGCACGATTACGATTTTCTCTACTCATATGATGGATGTTGCCGCAGAACTTGCCGACCGGGTGTTATTCATTGAAAAGGGGCAGCTGGCTCAATCACTTGAAAATGATTTTTCTGATATTGATGGTTTTACGAAAGAGCTATCAACCTTGTACAGACAACGAATATAAAAGGGTGGACTGCAGCCGTGCTCTGTAAGACGTACGGTTGAATTATATTTAAGAATAACAATAGGCATGAGTTCGAAAGATTCCGAAACTCATGCCTATTTTACGATCCATTATATATTCTTAGGTTCAGTCACTTCAGCATCTGGAACATCAAGCATATTTAATAAGAAGATAAAAATAGGAATACCTAAAATCAAGCCCCATATTCCAAGGAAATGTTCACCGAACACCAATACCAGGAATGTGAAAAACGTAGGTAAATGAGTTTTGGCCGACATGAATTTAGGATTTAGTACATAACTTTCCAAAGCATGTATGGCTGCTATTAGAATAACTACATACAGTACATGCATTCCTCCACCTATACTATAGGCAATTGTACAAAGAGGAATTAAGGAAATAATAACGCCCGCAACAGGAATAAGTCCCAGTAGGAAAATCATAAATGCGAGTCCCAATAGCTGTGGAAACCCTAAGAAATAAAGAATAATAATCGATAATATAGCATTAACAAATGCAATTAAAAATTGAACTTCGATAACCTTACCAAATGAATTTACAAATATATTACCTAAATACTCTAATTCAGTGAATAAAACTCCCAGTTTGCTTTTCTTGAATGAACCGGTAAATCGTTTGATTTTTTCCTTTTCCAAAAGAAAGAATAAACTTAGCAGCAAAGCTAAAAATAACTGCAGGCTTAATTTACCGATATTTGCAGCATAACTGTACAGCGCCATTGCATTTTCCTCAATTTCAGAAGGTGATACAAACTTCTGCATTGCACTGATCACAACATCAATTGCTGTGTTATCAGGCGGGTGCTTGTAAAAATCTATAATTACTTTTACAAGGTCGGTTATTTGCATGGTAATGACAGGTATGTATTTATAAATAATCATAACCAAAGAGGAAATTATGATTGTGTAGAGCAGGATAATTATTATTTGTGGCTTGACTCGTATTGGACTGATTTTGGATATGGACGATGAAATGATTCTCTCCAAACCGCCCATTAAGAAAATAAAAATAAAAGTGAATAGAACTAAATTCATCATACCTCTAAGGGCATAGAAAATCCCTATCAAAAATAAGATGGTAAGAAAACGGACGAACCCTCTGCTTTTTATAAATTGGTTGAGTGAAAACATAAACCTGTTGTTTCTCCTTTCGGCAGCACCGCATGCTTGATATGTTAATTATATCTGTTAGTAGTACGGTTTATAAGAGGGTTTGGAAATAATTTTTTAAAAATTGGTGGAATATAGGAAATGTTCTATGAATATATGTATAAACTGTTCAGGCATACGTTTCAATATTGTACTTATTGGATAAATAAGTAGATAAATAGAAATGTGCATGGGAGATGAAACGTATGGCGTTATCTGAAAAATCAAAGGGTAAAGTTGCAATCGTAACTGGTGGAGGTTCTGGGATTGGCGCAGCCACAGCTAAGAAGTTTGCGGACAATGGCATTCGTGTCTGTATTATGGACATAAATATTGATAATGCAGAGAAAATAAAGGAAGAAATCACAAATGCAGGAGGAGAAGCCTGTGTTTATGAGGTTGATATCCGTGATGAAGCTCAAATTCGTGAAGGAATTTCACAGGTCATGAATAAGTGGGAAAGGCTTGATATTCTGTTCAGTAACGCTGGTATAAACGGGACCTTGTCTTCTATTGAAGAATTTGAAATTTCGGACTGGAATGAAGTGATTGAAACGAACCTTAGAAGCACATTCTTGTTTGTTAAATATTGCATTCCTCATATGAAAGAGCAAGGTGGCAGCATCATAATCACAAGCTCAATCAATGGAAATAGACGGTTCGCTGGCTTTGGTATGGCAGCCTATAGTACTTCGAAGGCCGGTCAAATTGGATTTATGAAAATGGCGGCCTTAGAGTTGGCCAGATATAAAATCCGAGTTAATGCCATTTGTCCTGGTGCAATTGAAACAAATATAGATAGCAGCACAACTAAGTCTGAAAGTTTAAAGGAAATCGAAATACCTATCGAATATCCTGAAGGAATGCAGCCATTGGCAGATGGACCAGGATCAGCTGAACAGGTAGCAAATTTGGTTTACTTCCTTGCATCTGACGAGTCAAGTCATGTTTCCGGTACCGAAATATATGTCGATGGAACTGAATCATTACTGTAAGTGAGTTTTTTGTATCTTAGTTAACATCTAGTAAGTAAGATAGGGGCATTTGATAAAACATCCTGTAATTATAGTATTAATCATTTAATAGATAGCACTCAAAAGGTAGCCAAGGCAATGGCTATCTTTTTTGTATCTTTAGCAAGGATTTCTTTTAAACACCGTAATGGATCATATGTTTTGTCTCTTCAGATGCCTCCAAAATTTTTGAAGCCAAGTTACTTAGTTCGTTGGAGGTTTTATAATCCTCTAATGATACTACTGCCTCATAAAATAATGACAACGATTCCGGCGGAATTCATTCACTCGCTGACATATTCTTTGTTTTTATTCCCATACTATAAATATGAAATGTCGAATGCTGTTGCACTATTAGATGGAAGGTGAAAATATGGACCCTATAAAACCCTTTGAGCCGATTTCCGCTGAAGTTATACCAATAGGGGAGGAATGGATCTTCCAGGTTAAATGGGATGGTGTGCGGATGTTAGTTTACAAAATAGATGATGAAGTAGAGCTGGTTAATCGTAATTTAAATAATAGAACAAAGCAATATCCGGAGTTTACGGATTTAGGCAGCTATTGTTCTGCATCCTCTGTAATTTTGGATGGCGAAATTATCGCTATGCAAGATGGAAAGCCATCTTTTCATGAGGTAATGAAGCGGGACCGGATGAACCGATCAGAATTGATTCATCTTTCCATAAAGGAACGACCTGTCATCTATATGATTTTTGATATTCTTTACCTGGATGGAAAATGGGTTATTGATGACGAACTTGCAGAACGTCAAAGATTATTGTCATCTATAATTACGCCAACAGAGAATGTACAGGTTGTAGAAAGCTTTTCGAATGGAGAGGCATTATACGAGGCCATCAAGGAGCAGGGATTAGAGGGTATCGTTGCAAAGGATTTGCGTAAACCCTATAGCTTGAATGGGAAAGACGGTCGGTGGCAGAAGGTGAAATTTTATAAAGACCTCATTGCTATAGTTGGGGGATATGTGACAAAGGGGAGTGAACTGCAATCCTTAGTACTGGGATTGTATGACTCCTCGGGAGGACTCAAGTATATTGGTCGTGCAGGAAAAGGACGCTATAAGCTGGATGAGTGGAAGGTGATTAAAGAATTTATGGAAAAAGCCTTACAAACTGAAAATCCTTTCACCTCAAAATTGGGAAATACAAAGCAGTATCACTGGATACAACCCATTTATACAGTGAAGGTCTCTTATCTGGAATGGACAGAATCTATGACATTAAGGCAGCCTTTATTAGAATCATTTGTCGACCGTAATCCAAAGGAATGTTTATTGGAGCTTGAGATATGAGATATACAGGTCTATGTTTTTTAACTAAATATGATAGTGAAAATAAAGTCTGTACAGTGGCAGTTCTTCATGAAGAAAAAATCATTGAGGTTGCTGAAGTAAAAGAAGCATTTACTGATGAAGAGCGCGAGGCAATTTTAGGTATTTTACATCAAACTGGGAAAGCACAGCAAAACCAAATTTATAAGGTCCCTCCTGGTATTTGCATTCAAGTGGCATACAAGGCAGTAACAAATTATAAATTAAATTCTCCGGTCTATATAAGCCTGGCGGTGACTGAGAATTGGACAGCCTGTACATGGACGAAATTAGTACTGTCCCAATATGAACAGGTAGCCATTACGAATCCAGGGAAAATCATCTGGACAGAGCAATCAGTGACCAAAGAAATGTATTTGGAATACCTTCTTACTGTCGCAGACTTTATGCTGCCCTTTTTAAAGGACAGGCACTTAACAGTTAAAAGATATCCAGAAGGTGTCGATTCTCAGGGATTCTATCAAAAAGCAACACCTGACTATGCACCTGATTTTGTAAAAACGGATATGAACCATGATATTAACTATACCGTATGTAATAATATCGAAACTCTTTTATGGCTCGGGAATCAGGCAGCCATTGAATTTCATATTCCCTTTAATGATATTAAAAAACAAAATCCGGCAGAAATCGTGTTTGATCTTGATCCACCTGAACTAGGCGATTTACGCTTGGCTGTAAAAGCTGCACTGGAAATGAAACAAATACTCGATCAATTTCAGTTAACGGCTTTCGTGAAGTTATCAGGCAGAAAGGGGATTCAAATTCATCTTCCATTGAAGGGAGCTACAATCAGTTATGCGGAAACACGTATATTTACCGAATTCATTGCTCTCTATCTAATTAATCGTTTTCCGGACAATTTTACAATAGAACGGATGAAAAAAAATAGAGCAAATCGTCTCTATATAGACTATATTCAACATGACAAAGACAAGACGATTATCTGTCCGTATTCACCGAGGGAAACAGCCGTCCCCTCTGTTGCAGCGCCATTGTTTTGGGATGAAGTAAAGAGCGGGTTGCAGACAGAGCATTACTCAATGAAAACTGTTAAGGATAGATTAGTAAAGGGAATGAATCCGTTTGAAAATTACTTTACAGTTGATCAATCGAACCAAATGAAAAAAATCATAGACTTCATTAAAAAAGAACATAAACCATAACATCACCTTGAATAATCATTTTAAAATTAATTAGTTTGGATATAATATACAAAAAAAGGAAGGTGTATTTATGCATACAATTTGGAAGGGAACCATTAGTTTTGGTCTTGTCAGTATACCAATAAAGCTTCATGCGGCAACGGAGAATAAAGATATATCCCTGCGCACCTTACATAATAAATGCCATGCGCCTATCAAATATTCGAAAGTATGTTCAGTTTGCGGAGAAGAGGTGAGCCAAGAGGATATTGTTAAAGCCTATGAGTACGTGAAAGGAAAATATGTTGTGCTCGATGATGAAGAACTGGAAAAATTGAAGAAAGAGCAAGAGGACAAGGCAGTTGAAATTATCGATTTTGTCAAAATAGATGAAATCGATCCTATTTATTTTGATAAGAGTTATTATATGTCACCAAATGAGGGCGGTACAAAAGCTTATTCCCTGTTGAGGAAGGCGTTGGAGGAATCAGGAAAAGTTGGGCTGGCGAAAATTACGATCCGTGCAAAGGAGTCGCTCGCTGTGGTCAGAATCTTAGAAAATACTTTACTAATGGAGACCATTCATTTTCCTGATGAGGTAAGAAAAGCTGCAGATGTACCCAATATCCCCGCTGTTGAAGAAATTGTACAGAAGGAATTGGATACAGCTATTTTATTAATCGATCAGTTGACTACCACATTTGATCCATCTAAATATCATGATGAATACCGGACAGCTTTACTTGAATTGATTGAGCAGAAAAAACAATCCGATACGGTCACACCTACAGCTGGAAAGAAAACAGCATCAAATGTTGTTGATCTTATGGCAGCACTCCAGGCATCTATTGACCAAACAAAACCAGCAACAAAGCCAGCCAGAAAAAGAGCCCCACGCAGGAAAAAAGAGACTTCCTGATTTATTTTGAATAGATAAGCTTGTTTTAGAAGCCGTTTCTGTAAAGAAACAGGCTTTTTATTATTATCCAATAATTCAGAAAATATAAACTTTTGTTTTCCTTTTGAAAGACCAGGTTTATTTCTATGGGTGAAAAGATTCATTTTTAATAGCGAATTGTAGTTTTATTAGCAAAAAGTATGTCGAAATTACTAGAAAAATGGACTTTATTAAATATATTACAAGATCGAAATTCCGCGAAATATAAATGTAATGTTTGAATGGTAGAAAAAAATTGTCAGATTGATATAATAAGGCAGTACCAATCATTGGTTTGATTGGCAATTATATATATGAATTTTTAATAGTCGCTTATTTTAATAGTCACTTATATAGAGAGAAGCAAGATACAAACTAACATGTGAGACATTGAAAGGGGATCATTGCTTGAAGAAGTCATTTATTGCGTTTAACATTGCTTTAGCAGTTGGTGCAGGGTCATTATTATCAGGAGGATATGCTACGGCTGCATCCTTATCAGAATTAGAGAAAAAAGAGAATCAAATTAGAGGCGAAAAAGAGAAAGTAAATCAAGATATTAATCAAACAAACGAATCTATCGGTCATGTAGTAGATCAGCAAACTGATTTAACAGCACAACTTAAAAAGCTGGAATCAGAGATTACTGAAACGAATTCAAAAATTGACAAGATAAATACAAAAATTGATAACACAAAAAAGGATATTGAACAATTAAGAAAAGATATCGTAGTACTTGAAGAGAAGATTGAAGCAAGAACAGAATTATTAAAAGAACGTGCTAGATCCTATCAGGTTACAGGCGGTAAGATGAATTATCTGGAAGTTGTAGTGGGAGCGAGCAGCTTTGGCGACTTTGTTGAACGGGTGAATGCCGTATCTACAATAATGGAAGCTGATAATGATCTAATCGCTGAACAAGAAAAAGATAAAAAGGATTTAGAGAAGAAAAAGCAAGAAGTAGAAACTAAGCTTCAAAGTTTAGAATCTATGAAAAAAGAATTAACAGATTTGAAGGCAAAACAAGAAAATCAGAAGCAAGAAAAAAATAAACTAATGAAAAAGCTTAAACTTGAAGAGAAACACTTGGAAGAGCATAAATTAAGTATGGAAGAAGAATCTTCTATCTTAGCTGGCCAAGAAACAGCTTTAAGCAAAGCGATTGCGCAGGAAAAAGAACGTCAGGCTATAGTTGCCAGACAAAAAGCGGCTGAGGCGGCTGCAGAAAAAAAACGTCAGGCTGAACTTGCAGCACAAAGAGCAGAGGAAGCTAAAAAGAGTGAATCCTCTTCTAGTGCATCTACAGGAAGTTCATCTGTTAAAAAATCTAGTGCACCAAAAGTCAGTGAACCAACATACAGTGCACCAGCTTCAAGCAGCTCATCTGGCATGTTCATGAAACCATCTGCAGGGTATTATACTTCTGGATATGGTCCAAGATGGGGAAAATCACATGGCGGAGTTGATATTGCAACATCTGGTACTGTTCCAATCGTGGCAGCTGCAAGCGGTGTTGTATCTAGAGCTTACAAATCTTCCAGTTATGGTAATGTAGTATTTATCACTCACTATATTAATGGACAACAATACACAACTGTGTATGCGCATATGAGAGACAATAGTATGAGAGTAAGTACTGGACAAACTGTCAGCAAGGGTCAACAGATCGGTTTGATGGGGAATACTGGACGTTCAACAGGCCAGCATTTACACTTTGAGCTTCATAAAGGACCTTGGACACAAAGTAAAGCCAATGCTATAAATCCTACGAATTATATAAATTGATTTTAAAGGAGGCCAATGGCCTCTTTTTTTGTTGCTCTTGAAAAAAAGAATTTCCATTTTGTAGTATTATAAAAATGATGATAATTAACTAAAGATTGTGGTAGGCTAGTTCGACAATACTACCAATGAAACTTGAATAATGAGTGATAATCCCGAAAAAGGGGGAATGTAGTTGAAAAAACAATATCTGCTTTTGATTACAGTCTTATTTGTTTTACTTACTTCATTTTTACCAGCAAAAGCAATGGCAACTAAATGGTTATATCCGTTTGTGGTTTGGGGCGGGTATGTCTATGAGGTAAGTGAAGAATCTGTGACCGAAATTGGGGATGAAATTGGACAAGTAACAAAGTATTCGGATATGGAACCGCAATCGGGTAATTTTTCTAATGCTTATCCGAAAGGTACTAAATACTTTACTATTAAAGAGGTTAGTACAGAGGAAGCGTTAGTCGTACAAGAATCCGATGGTCAATATGTGAAAGCAGATAGAAGAGAAGAATATGAATTTAAACAAGACTTAAATGAACCACAAGACATCCTTAAAGGGATTATTTTTTCATTGGTGGGGATTTTAGCTGGTATTCTCATTTATAAAATTCTAAAGAATCATCTGGATAAAAGGTAAATACTTCTTTCAACCACTGAGATAGCAAAAAGCTATCTCTTTTTTATATGCTATTAGCAACATCCTTACTTAAATAACTCTTTTTTGTAGTGTTTAGTTGACTGGAATTGCTGTATGTAAATCCTTTTTCAATAAACGGTCTCCCATATTCAAACCTCATTTTAACTTGTATAAAAATAAGCCTAAATATTGATTTACCAAAGGCTCTGAATGAAGTATACTAATAGTGTTTATAATATTTAGAATATTTTGTAAGCGTTTCAATTAAATATTAGAAAGGGGATTAAGATGGAAGAAAAAATGTTATCCAAGGAGGAACAAAAGGGGAAAAGGGATTATTCGGCTATTGTAAAAAGTCCAGAGTTTCAACAACTTTTAAATGAAAAGAAAAAATTTATAATACCCTTAACCTTGTTTTTCCTAATCTTTTATTTTGCACTTCCCATAATGACATCCTATTCATCGGTGCTGAATAATTCTTTCTATGGACATATCACTTGGGCGTGGGTATTTGCATTTGCACAGTTTATTATGACGTGGACGTTATGTATGATCTATTCTAAAAGAGCAACCAGATTTGACCGCTTAAGTGATAAGGTGTTGAAAATAGGGGGTAAACAGTAGATGAATTATACGGCTTTTTTTATGTTTCTCGCTATTGTATTTGTTACTTTGCTCATTACTTATTGGGCTTCTAAAAGAACAAACAATGCGAGTGAGTTTTACACAGCAGGAGGTGGTCTGACCGGTTGGCAAAATGGCTTAGCAATAGCGGGTGATTATATGTCTGCAGCTTCGTTTTTGGGAATAGCCGGTGCAGTCGCTTTAACAGGTTTTGATGGCTTCTTTTATAGTATAGGTTTTTTGGTCGCTTACTTGGTTGTACTTTATTTGGTGGCTGAGCCACTTAGAAATCTGGGCAAATATACATTGGCAGACATGCTGGCAGCAAGGTTTGATGCAAAAAAAATACGTGGTGTAGCTGCTTTTAATACGATGTCTATTTCTATATTTTATATGATTGCTCAGTTGGTAGGGGCAGGAGCACTGATTAAATTATTGCTGGGCTTAGAATATGCCACCTCCGTTTTAATTGTTGGAGCTCTCATGACCATATACGTTATTTTTGGTGGCATGCATGCTACTAGCTGGGTTCAAATTGTCAAAGCTGTATTACTGATGGCAGGGACCTTTATCATTTCATTCATCGTTTTTGCCAAATTTAATTTTAATATTGCAAGTATGTTTGAACAGATGAGTACAGCTACTCCATTAAAGGAGGCGTTCCTGAATCCGGGGGTAAAATACACTGATGGCCTAGATACATTATCGCTAACAATGGGACTTGTTCTTGGAACCGCTGGTTTGCCACATATCCTTGTACGATTCTTTACGGTAAAGGATGCTAAAACAGCGCGAAGCTCAGTTGTATATGCTACCTGGATCATTGGGATTTTTTATGTCATGACCATTTTCCTTGGATTTGGAGCAGCAGCTTTTGTGGGTAATGCTGATATAGTAAACGCGAATGCAGCAGGGAATATGGCAGCACCATTACTAGCCAAGGCTATTGGTGGGGATATATTGTTTGCTTTTATCTCGGCAGTTGCATTTGCGACAATATTGGCCGTTGTTGCTGGTCTTGTATTAACTGGGGCATCTGCGTTTGCCCATGATTTTTATAATGAAATATTGAGAAAAGGAAAGGCAACTGAAAAAGAGCAGGTTAAGATGGCAAGATATGCATCTGTTGGTGTTTCCGTCTTATCGATTCTTTTGGCTTTAGTAGCACAAAATTTAAATGTCGCCTTTCTTGTATCATTAGCCTTTGCCGTGGCTGCCAGTGCAAATTTACCTGTAATTATTTATACAATCTACTGGAAGAAATTTAACACTACTGGTGCTATCAGTGCAATGGTAGTAGGTTTAATCACTTCAGTTGGACTTGTTTTAGTCAGCCCTAACGTGTTTAATCCGGAAGCTGGAGCGGCGATACTGGTTGGTGACCCTTTATTTCCTTTGTCAACACCTGGTCTGGTATCCATTCCGCTAGGGTTTCTGGCTGGATTTGTAGGGACATTATTATCTCGTAAGAAGGAAGATGAAGCGAAGTTCGATGAAATTTTGGTTAAATCTAATACGGGTTTAGATACTATAAAATAGTGGTATGACCTCTTTTAGGTCAAGCATAAATTAGGGAAGGGGCTGTTCGTAGGTTATTTAATGACTTACAGCGGCCTCTTTTTACATGCAATTGAGCCAATGAAAAAGACAGGCAAAGGTACGTACACGTGACTCCTCTGCCTGCTTTATTTATCATTTCCCAAGAAATAACTAAATATTAATCAACTACTAAGATTATTTTTCCTCTCGCATGAGAGGATTCACTTAATTCGTGTGCATTTTTAACACCTTTTTCATTTAAAGGGAAGGTTTCACCAACTACTGGTTTCAATCTTCCCTCGCTAAGAAGCTTAGCCAATTCTTTTAGCTGGTTACCATTTGGGTTTAACCATACAAATTCTTCCGTAATGCCATAACGATTGGCTAATTGTTCGTTTGGCGGGTCTACAATGGATACCAATCTGCCGCCTCGACGTAGGATTTTCATGCTGGCAGTTTGAACGGATGTCCCAATTGTATCTAAAACAGCATCGTATTTTGTCAATTTATCTTCTATATTTTCGGTATGGTAGTCAATGCATAGATCGGCTCCTAATTCCTTTAGAAATCCATGGTTTTTTTTGCTGGCTGTGGTGGCTACATAGGCTCCTTTAAGTTTAGCTAATTGGATTGCGTACGAACCAACACCTCCTGCACCACCATGAATAAGAATTTTCTGTCCTTCCATAATTTCCAATGCATCAAATAAACACTGATATGCCGTCATTCCAGCCAATGGGACGGATGCAGCCTCCTTAAAAGATAAATTATCAGGGATTTTCGCAATTAGTAATTCATCAACAGCTGTGTATTCAGCATAGGCTCCATAACGAGTTGTATCGAGACGTGCAAAAACCCTGTCTCCATTTGTAAAATCAACGACGTGTTTACCAACCTCTTTAACAATTCCTGCAACGTCCAAGCCTAATATAATAGGGAATTCGAATGCATATTGATCAGCAATATGGCCTTCTCTTAATTTCCAATCAATTGGATTGACGGATGCAGCTTTTACTTCGATTAAGACCTGATTATCTAATAGAGGCGGCTTTTCAACTACTTTTTCTTTTAAAGCATTCTGTCCGCCATACTCTTCTATTACTATTGCTTTCATCTTGGTATTTTGCATATAATTCCTCCTTGACTGGTAATTAAGGCTTTGGAAATCCTTATTATGTTCATTCCCTGTACAAAAGAAGGTAACCGTTTTTAACGTGTAATGAATAAAAAACAGGAAATTTATCCTAAGAGGATTAATTGAGTTTTTATCTTATAAATGGAGGATTGAGTTATCTAATTTTGAGGAAGGTATGGATTACTGCCATAAGTAAGACGGAGGAGAAGGGAGGGATGATCATCCTCTAAAGAAAATGTCTAAAACATTGCTGCTAGCAGAGGACTTTTTATTATAAAACTCCGAATAGCCACAATGATTGCATTAAACTACGAGAAATTGATTATTTTGAATATCAAACATTTTTGACAGACCGGTTCCTGTCATAGAAACTTCTTTTTGGCTGGCATCAAGGCTTCCACATTTAAACATCCTGATTGTGACAAAGCAAATCACTCCTTTTATGAAGATAATTTCCGATATAATTATAACATTAAAAAACATGTCCCAGTTGCCTATATAGGCGTGGGACATGTTTTTTAGGTAGCTGCTTTTTCATCACTCTTTATAAATTTGAGAACAATAAAGAATAAAATCAATGAAATAGCACCAAAGCTATAAAAAAGATAAGATTGATTATGCTTCATAAAATAAGACATGAGTGGAGGACCTGCTGCTACACCAAAAAATCGTGCCGAGCTGTAAAAAGATGTGATTGTTCCTCTTTGTTTTTTATCGATGTTTTCAGTAATAATTGCATCCAGTGACGGTAAAATCGTCCCAAGGCCGGCACCAAAAATCGATAATACTCCGATTAATATATAGATATTATCGAAATAAGTTGTAAAGGTGATGGCAATCGCGCTAACAATGATAGAAGCCAGAATTAGGATTTTCATTAATTTAATATTATCTTTTATTTTTTTTCCGGTGATAAATGAAGCAACACACAAGAAAAATAGGGGAACAGCAAGCACAAGTCCCTTTTTAATTTGATGAATATCATACTTGGATTCAAGTATGGAAGATAAATAAAACTGGATGGCAAACAATATTAACATGACGAATGCCCCTGTCAGGAATACACTGTATAACCATGACCCATCCTTCTTAAATATTTTTTTGGTATCCTTTAAAAATTCTTTTAGTGTAGGAGGTTCTTCTGTTTTCTTTGGCAACTTTATACAAAAAAGAATCATAAAAAATGTGACTAAACTTAAAAAAGAGATAGCAAAGAAAGGAAGAAACCATAGAGAAATGGCTAATGCAGCTCCAAGTACGGGACTTAAAACTTTTCCAAAGGTATTGGATGTTTCCACAATTCCCAGAACAGAGCTTGCTTTATCATCGTCTTTAAAAAGATCGCCAACTAAGGGTAATATG
The DNA here is from genome assembly GCF_008087365.1 of Bacillus sp. E214. NCBI lineage: Bacteria > Bacillati > Bacillota > Bacilli > Caryophanales > Bacillaceae > Bacillus > Bacillus sp. E214. Next base: position 155,166 of record NZ_VENN01000001.1, read on the forward strand.
ATTGGAAAAGCACCAGATGATCCTATTCCTTGAATGATTCGTCCTATTATAATGACCATAAATGGATTTTCCATTTTCCAAGAGGCAAAGCCTGATACTAGCCCGCCGATAAAAGCTAAAACTAAACTAGGCAGTAAGATCATTTTCCTCCCAAAACGGTCGGATAAATATCCTGCAATCGGTATTAAAAGGATGGAGGCGATTGAATAGCTTGTAATAATCAAACTGGATTGGAAAGAGGAGATTCCAACTCTCTTTTCTAAAATAGGTAGAACAGGGATAAGCATTGAATTACCTAATGTCATTATTAGTGGCACTGCTGCTATACTGGCCAAACACCAAAAACTAATTTTATCGGTATCCGTTTGTGAACTCATTTAATTCCCTCATCTCTCTAAGCAGTTCTATGCAATTACTTTGCCACACAGGATGAGAAATTATGTACATTAAGTGTTCTTAAATGCTTATTATAAATGGATTGGAATATATATACAAAAGAACTGTGAAGGTTATTCACAGTTCTTTTTTGCCTAATCATCCGAAGATAAAATACCAATAAATCTAAGGATAAAAAGGAACAGGTTAACAAAATCAAGATATAAATTGAGTGCAGCCAATGGGATTTCATCTTCAGGTACTCCGTACTGTTTCATACGGTTCACATCATATAATACGTATCCGCTGAATACGAGTATACCTATAAATGAATAGACAAGCATGGCAGTAGAAGATAAAGGTGAAAAAATATTGAAAATCCCAATAACCAGGATGGCGAGCAATGCGGCTAACAGAAATCCGCTTAAAAATGTTAAATCCCGCTTTGTTGTCGCGGCGTAGAGAGAGAGTCCGCCAAATACAACTACTGTAGCAGCCAAGCTCATGATAATGGGCTGCGGTCCTATTGTTACTAAATAGTTTGCGATTACAGGATATAAGGTGATGCCTGATATAAAAGTAAACGCATATAAGAAACTATATGAGAGAATTTTCCTTCTTCTCACAAAAAACGCCGCAATAAGCATACCGAATTCTATAATCATCAGTGGCAAGAACAAGGATGGAGGAACAAAATTACCTACAATAAAGCCAATTAAAGAAATAGCTAATGATAAAGCGAAAGTTCTGATAACGGCTGGAATGTGATATTTATTGGTTTCCGTATATGAATTCATTTATTTACCTCTCCTTTTATTTATCATATATGTATCTACGATTAACTATATCAAAGGTTTCAAGGAATATCCTGATTTTTACATAGAAATAGTAGAGACAAATACAAATGGATATTATATAATAAAAATAAGAACATTTGTTCTTTTTTTGGTAGGTGTTGTATATAGCTGTGAATATTTGGGAGTGTTAGGTTCAGGGCTCTAGTGTATACCATTTTATGCTATTCTATGATTATGAGGATGAGGAAAGGGGGAGACTTTGTGAACTTTACATTTATCCATGCTGCTGATATCCATTTAGATAGTCCATTAAAAGGTTTATCAAGATATGAAGGAGCACCAGTCGAAAAGTTGCGCAGTGCTACCAGAGATGCATTTAAAAATATGATTGATTTTGCTATTAAAGAAAAAGTGCATTTCATCATTATTGCAGGTGATTTATATGATGGGGATTGGAAGGATTACAATACAGGTCTCTTTTTTGCAAACGAAATGGCAAGGCTAAAAATGCATCAAATCCCTGTTTATATGATTAAAGGGAATCATGATGCAGCAAGTATCATTACTAAAGAAATAAAACTTCCTGATAATGTTTATATTTTTGATGATAAAAAATGCAAAAGTATGTTTATAGATGAACTTGGAGTGGCCCTACATGGTCAAGGATTTTCAACACGTGCTGTAACAGATAATCTTGCTAAAAGCTATCCGCAAAAGGAAGATGGATATTTCAATATTGGGATTTTGCATACATCGGCAGTAGGCCGGGAAGGACATGAGAATTATGCCCCCTGTTCCATAGAGGACATGAAGGGGAAAGAATATGACTATTGGGCTCTTGGGCATATTCATAAACGGGAGTTTTTATGTGAGAAAAACCCAGTCATTCTCTTTCCAGGCAATATTCAAAGCCGGCACAGCAAAGAGACAGGTCCAAAAGGATGTTCCTTGATTAAAGTTAGCGATGGTCAGATACAGGAATTAAATCATATATCACTGGATGTATTACGCTGGGAGATCATTGAGATAGATGCGACCCCCCTTGGTGATTACGATCAATTTCTCCAGAAAATCGAAGAGCAGCTGGAAAATTACCTAGATACTGCAGATGGTAGAATGCTCGCAGCCAGAGTAGTCGTCAGTGGCAATACTTCTTTATATCAGGAGCTTATGAAAAATAAAGAAAAAGTATTAAATGACATTAGATCTGCAGCTTTTGCCGTTGGACATGGGCAAATATGGATAGAGAAAATAAAGAATAAAACGGCTCCACCGTTAGAGTCCAATCATTTCTCTGATGAAAATAACCCAGTGACCTCCATTTTTAACTGGCTTGAGAAAAGTGATATGGATGAATTGCTCGAAGATGTAAGAAAAGAGTTTTCTGCGATTACTAACGTATTACCGACCGATTTAAAAAGAGGAGAGAATATGGTTATTCCTGATTCAGTTGCCATGCTGGAAGAAAAACTGGAGGAAGTTAAACAACTGGTGAGCCTTGAGTTACAAATGGAAGGAGGTAAATAAGGCATGCGTTTTGAAGAGTTAAATCTGACTGCGTTTGGTCATTTTACTGATTACCCGGTTAACTTTCAGCCAAATCAATCTTTACACGTAGTGTATGGAAATAATGAAGCTGGAAAGAGTACTATGCTGCGTTCTATTACTCAACTCTTGTATGGCATTCCGCATAATTCTAAGGATTCATTTTTACATCCCAATTCCAATTTACGTATAAAGGCCCGCCTATCCAATTCATCGGGTAATACTCTGTCCTTCATACGAAGGAAAGGAAAGTCAAAGACCATTCTTAATGAGGCGGGAGAAGCATTACCAGATAATGTTTTATTACCGTATATAAATGTGCTGTCAGAGGAAACATTCCGAAATATGTTTGCACTCAATCATGAAACTTTGCGAGAAGGCGGAGAAGCTTTGCTTGAGTCAAATGGAAGCGTCGGAGAGAGCTTATTTGCTGCAGCTTCAGGGATAAATACAGTAAAGAAAATTATGCAGGAATTTGATTCGGCAAGTAAAGAATTATATAAATCAGGTGGTTCAAAACCAAAAATAAACGAATTATTAAAGAAAGAAAAAGAGTTAACTCGCCGACTTAATGATTCGCAAATGCTCGCCAGACAATGGATGCAGCTGGAGGATGATTATCTTCATGGTAAGAAACAGCTGGATGAATTAAGAGAGCATTACCTCCAGGTAGACGCAACTCTAAAAAAATTATCGAAGTTAAACCAAGCTGCTCCTATTCTTATTGAAAGAGACAGATTAATAGAGCAACAAAAGAGCTTCACTGAAATTCCGGATTTACCCAACGATTTTAATTTACAAAGAGAAAATGTATTAAATGAATTAAAACATGCTGATGAAAATGCCAAAATATCCAATACAGAAATAATGGCGCTTGAAGAGAAGTTAGCCAAACTGGATATCGATGAAAAACTTTTAACATGTGAGTCTAGGATTCAATCTCTTTTCAGCCAAGTTGGTGCATACGAGAAAGAGAATAAAGACTTACATGTAAATGAGGCAAAGGCTGAGCAGGCACTCAATCGGATGAACGATATTCTCCTTAAGCTGGGCTATAGTAGGGTAGATAGTGTCAATATTGAGGATTTTAGAATTGCCATTTCTCGCAAAGAAAAAATCCGTATGCTTTATAAGCAATATGGGATTTTACATGAAACGATAAAAGAAATAAATAAACGACATGAAAGTCTAAAGGAAACTGTTGCTTTAAAGCGTGCGGAATGGGAAGGTTTTGGAGAAGTAAAGAATATTGCCAAGCTTAAACTTGTGCTTGACCATGCCCAGATAGAAGGAAATATTGAAAAAACCATAGATGTTTTATCAGAGGAAATGAAGGATCTTAAAGACAAATCAATGGAAGAGCTAAACTATTTACCACTATGGGATGGTTCGGTAGAGGAGTTTGATTCCTTTTACATTTCCATTTTAGAAGAAACTATTAATCAGTACATCGGGCAACTTGAAAGATTTAATGAAGATAAAACAAATTTAGAGCGCAGTATTAAGGTTGAAAAAACGATTATTTTGGAAGCGGAGAAATCGATTGCTGAATTAGAAGCCTTGTCTGTTATTCCTACAGAAGATGATTTAGAGAGAACCCGTCAGATTCGCGACCATGGTTGGAGCTTAATTAAGAATAAACTTAAAGGTGAAGACATTGATCGTGAAGCAATTAAGGAATACTGCAGTCAGCAAGAGGTAGAAGAAAAATTTGAGCATGATTTAAAAACAACGGATGAACTTTCAGATACTATGTGGAAAGAATCTGCAAAGGTGGGCATGAAGAATAAGTCGTTGCAGGATATAAAGAGATCTGAAACCAAAATTGCAGCTGCAGAGACACAGCTGCAGTTCCTTAAAGATGAGATGAATCTGTTTTTTCAACAGTGGAATGAGCTATGGCAGCCGTTCGGTATTGAGCCATTATCGCCAACTGAAATGAAAGAATGGGTAAGAAAATACACGGTTATTAAGCAGAATCAAGGCGAATATAAAAAGAAACAGAAACTTTGGGATGAGCTGACAGAAAAACGATTGGCTATCAAAAGCCGTTTATACCTTGCCCTGTCAGAAGTAATCGATGATCTAGATACTCAAGTGTCAGAATGGACACTCACAGACTTAATAAGAGAAGCAAATAGAGTAGTCCATTTAGCAACAGAGCGTTTCAATGAGAAGAATTCATTGGAAAAAGAGTGGAAGAGCAAGGCTGCTGATCTTAAACAAATCGAGCAGGAGCTGGCGAGCAAGCAAAGTGAATTAGTCAATTGGAGAGAAGCATGGGAGGATGCTACTAAACCCTTGCAAGTTGAAAGTCAGGCTCCGATTGATTACACAATGGAAAGGCTTGATAAGTACAATGAATTGACTACTACGTATGATGAATGGGCAGATATCAATAGCAAAGCAAAAGCTGGCATGTTATTTGTACAGGATTATGTAGATCATATCAGAATTGTAGCTAACACGTTACAGTTACCTGAACCAATAAATATCCAATCCTTTATCTATGATTTAACGAATCAGTTGCAGGAGCAGAAAAAGTGTAAGCAAAATCAACTCGAATGGCAAGGACAATTGGATAAACGGAAAAAAGAATATCGGTTAGCGAAGGATAAGAAAGAGATGGCGCTTAATCGTCTTGATGAATTGTTACAGACAGCAAGTGTAAAGACCATCGAGGAAATGCAAATTATTGAAGATAAATATCGACAAAAGCAAAAGCTGTCTGCAGAACTGATCAATCTGGAGAAGGTGTTACTTGAGATTGGCAATGGCTTATCGATTCAAGAAATGAAGGATGAAATAGACAAGCTTGATTTAGATTTTATGGAAAGTGAAATGGCAGAATTAAAGGCAGAGCTTGCAGATTTGGAAGAGAAAAGAACGGAACAGAACCAAATCTTTGGTGTATGCAGAAAAGAATATGAAGAAAAGATTAAGGGAAATTCATATGCAGCTGTTCAGGCCGCAGAAGAAAGAGAAAGTATCCTGGCTGAGCTCGCAGAATTGACCGATCAATATGTCCAAAAAAAATTAGCTACATTTGTATTACAGAAGGGAATAGAATATTTCCGTTCCGAAAATCAAAATCCGATTTTAACAAAAGCATCAAAACTGTTTGCAAAATTAACACTGAACTCCTTTGAAGGATTGACTGTTGATTATAATGAAAAGGATGAAGAAGTACTACTGGGTTTAAGAAATAACGAGAAAATTGGAATAGACGCGATGAGTGATGGAACAAAAGATCAATTGTATTTATCCTTAAGAGTTGCAAGCATAGAAAAATATTGTGAGGAAAATGAACCTATTCCATTTATTGTCGATGATATTCTTGTTCACTTTGATAATGAACGTTCAAAAATTACGTTATCTATCTTAAAAGAATTATCGAAAAAAACTCAAGTTATCTTTTTCACTCATCATTATCATTTATTGGATTTGTTGGAGGAAACATTGTCGCATGAGGAGTATCAATTGATTCACATTCATAAAGAGGCCGTCATGAGCTGAAATTAAAAGAAGACCAATTCAAACTTTATGAATTGGTCTTCTTTTTCTTGGTTCACTTTATTATTTTGTATTTTCTTTCTCAGTGATTTCAGAGATTTTATTCATGTTGTCCTGTAATTGAAGCTTTGTGCTTGATTTACTTAAGAACTGATATAACATTCCTACAAATATTGCTCCACCGACAATATTACCCAAAGTAACAGGAATCAAATTGTAGATGGCATTTCCGATTGTAATGGTATCAGGATGTGGTGATACTAATGCAATTGAGAATAATGATAAGTTTGCAATGCTATGTTCAAAGCCTGATGAGAAGAATAAAAATACAACTGCAATCATCATTGCCATTTTAGCTCCGTCACCTTTTACTTGGCTAGGCAAGTAACAAGCTAAACAAACAAGCCAGTTACAAAGGATTCCTTTAAAGAATAAAGCTGAAACAGATCCATGCATTTTATAAGAAACAATTTCGTGCATTAAATGCTCGTTTGGAATGTGGCTGAATATGCCTGTAAGGTAAAATAAAATGGCAAAGAAGATTGCCCCAACAGCATTGCCAAGATAACAAGCGCCCCAGTTTCGGCCTAAATCTCTGAGAGTTACCTCATTACGCATATAAGCGACAGTGAAATAAGCGGTATTACCGGTAAATAGCTCTGCCCCACCGTAAATAATGAGTATTAATGCGATACCAAAGAAAAGTGCCGGGAATAGGTATGCAAAAGGTGAGTCGGCTACCCTGAAATATTCTCCTGTTCTAAAGCAGGTAATGATTACAAACCCTACAAATATTCCTGCCATCATCGCTCTTAAGAAATAATGAAGAGGAAAATGGTCTAACAGCCTTTTCTTTTTCTTTGCAAGGGCAACTAAATACTGTAATCCTTGTTCTTCCATGATGTTAAATTCCTCCTATGCTGAAAAAACGTCTACTAAATAAACTACTATGACTTCTATAATTAATCAATAAGCTTGTGAAATTATTCACTTTTCTGATAGCCTCTTTTATTCAAATAAGGTAAACTTGCGTAAATCTTGTGATTATCTTCCACCGAATACGGGTAAGGTAAGTATAAGGATGGTGATTATCTTGAAAAGTAAAATCTTAAAAAGAGTTATTGCAGCAGCTGCACCTTTCGTGATCAGCTATATTACAAAAAAATTAACCAATAAGAAAAAAGTAGCTTAAAGGACGGGCAATAATGCTCGTTTTTTTTATGTTATCTTACCTTGCCCCAAAGAATTGCGAAATACTTAAACGGACACTAATTGACTGTAATTCACTACATATGAGAAAATATGACTGTTTGATTAAAACTTATGATTCGCCTATTCACATATTATTTTTTTACATGGTATATTTGATAAGATGGATTTTGATTTTAATAAGAATTGTTAAAGTGGTTATTTTCTTTTTACAACATCAAAGTATCATTGGAGATGTAGATCCAAGATGAATAGATTTATGAAGTTTTACTATATATAAAAGGATGGCTTACATGACAAATTTAAAAGAACAGATAGAATCAAGAAGAACCTTTGCAATTATTTCTCACCCTGACGCAGGTAAAACGACGTTAACAGAAAAGTTGCTCTTATTTGGTGGCGCAATCCGTGACGCTGGAACTGTAAAAGGACGTAAAACCGGTAAATATGCGACAAGCGACTGGATGGAAATTGAGAAGCAGCGTGGAATTTCCGTAACCTCTAGTGTTATGCAGTTTGACTATAATGGGACCCGTGTTAATATCCTCGACACACCTGGACACCAAGATTTCAGTGAAGATACGTACCGTACATTAATGGCTGTTGATAGCGCAGTTATGATTATTGATGCTGCCAAAGGGATTGAAGCACAAACATTGAAATTATTTAAGGTTTGTCGCATGAGAGGAATTCCTATTTTCACATTTATTAATAAAATGGATCGCCAAGGTAAATTGCCGCTTGAGCTATTGGCTGAGTTGGAGGAAGTGCTTGGAATAGAATCCTATCCAATGAACTGGCCAATCGGGATGGGTAAAGACTTCTTCGGTATTTATGACCGTTATTATAACCGAATTGAAATGTTTAAGGCTGAAGATGAAGAGAGATACTTAAAATTGAATGAAGAAGGCGAAGTAGAAGATGAAAATCACTCTATTGTTGAGTCTCCTTTATATGAGCAAACATTGGAAGAAGTGTTATTGTTAAATGAAGCAGGAAATGAATTTTCGCGTGAAAAAGTCAGAAATGGTGAATTAATTCCTGTATTCTTTGGAAGTGCCCTTACTAATTTTGGCGTTCAGACATTTTTGGATACGTATTTAGAGTTTGCGCCAAAGCCTCAGCCAAGACCATCATCCGTGGGGCCGGTTGAACCCGTTCAGGATACTTTTTCAGGATTTATATTTAAAATCCAAGCAAATATGAATCCGATGCACCGTGACCGAATTGCCTTTTTGCGCATTTGCTCAGGTAAGTTTGAACGTGGGATGACTGTTCAATTAAGCCGAACAGGCAAGCCTATGAAACTTAATAATTCAACACAATTTCTTGCAGAGGAAAGAAACAATATTGCTGAAGCAGTAGCAGGAGATATTATCGGATTATATGATACAGGAACCTATCAGATTGGTGATACGCTAACTTCAGGAAAAGAAGCATTTTCTTTCGAACGTCTGCCACAATTTACACCTGAAATGTTTGTACGTGTCAGCGCTAAAAATGTATTAAAACAAAAGCATTTTCACAAGGGAATTAATCAGCTTGTACAGGAAGGTGCCATTCAATTATTTAAAACAGTTGGGATTGAATCCTATATTCTTGGAGCAGTCGGACAGTTACAGTTTGAGGTATTTGAGCACCGTATGAAAAATGAGTATAATACAGAAGTTATCATGGAAAGAATGGGTGACAAGATTGCCCGTTGGACAACGAATGAAAAAATCGATGAAAAGCTTTCAAGTTCAAGAAGTCTTTTGGTACGCGATCGCTATGATCAATATGCTTTCTTATTCGAAAATGACTTTGCACTGCGTTGGTTCCAGGAAAAAAATCCTTCTATAGAACTATATAATCCAATGGATCAGCACGAACGTTAACTAAATTTAAGCAGGATTTAGCCTATATAGGGTTAAATCCTGCTTTTTTCTGTTATATAACAATTAACCGTTGACATATTTTTCTAAATATTCTTACAATAGTGGAAAGAAGATTAGGAGAGTGAAACAATGAAACATGTCTATTTTTTTACCGGGTTTCCAGGTTTTATTTCAAATCAACTAATAAGAGAGCTAAAAAAACAGGATCAGTTATTTAATAAAGTGATTGCTATTGTACTGCCGTCTGTGTGGCATAAGGCTGTCAGTGAAAGATTAAAAATTATAAACGAGTTCAATTTAGATGAAAATCAGTTTATCCTTATTGAAGGAGACATCACCAAACCCGGTTTAAACATCAGTAAAAAAGAAAGCGGTTTCAAAAAGGGAGAAATTACCCATTTTTTTCACTTAGCTGCGATTTATGATTTAGCTGTTCCAAAAAATATAGCCTATTTGGTGAATGTCGATGGAACACACAATGTAAATGATTATGTATTGACCCTTCCTAACCTATTGAGGTATACCTATTTTAGTACAGCTTATGTAGCTGGAAGACGTGAAGGAAAGCTGTATGAGCATGAATTAATTAAACCAGATAAATTTAAAAATTATTATGAAGAAACCAAATATGAAGCAGAAGTCCTTGTTCGAAAGATTATGGATCATGTTCCTGTTACAGTCATTCGGCCGGGTATCGTAAAAGGAAATACCCTAACTGGAGAAACCATTAAATTTGACGGCCCATATTTTATATTAAATTTCCTCGACAGAATCAGATACCTTCCAATTATCCCTAATATAACTAAGTCAACCTGTGTGATCAATTTGGTTCCTGTTGACTATATAATAAAAGCAACAGCTTATTTAACTTTAAGCCCTAAAGGTGCTGGAAAAACATATCATTTAACGGATCCTAATCCATATACGGTTACAGATATTTATAAGTTGTTTTTGAAAGGGTATAATGGAAAACGACCAATTGGGTATTTGCCGTTCGGGCTGACGAAAATGGCTTTATCAATCAAGCCAATAAGAAAGTTTCTGGGTGTGGAAGTTGAATCACTTGATTATTTCACCTGGAAAGGAGAATTTGATTGTGTACAGGCACAGGCTGATTTAGCTGAAGGGGGCATTTTATGTCCTGATTTTAAGGAAGGTGTAGTGCCAATGGTTGAATATTATAGAGCCAATAAGAACAATCGGGCGTTTCATATAGAGATTACATAATTAGAGGAGGAACAAAGTTGGAAGCCTTAAAAGAAATGGTAAATGTATATGCTCCTGCAACGGGAGAACTGATTATGCAGTATGAGGAGATGCCGGCTAGTCAAGCTGGTGAAATAATGAATAAATCCAAAGGGGCTTTTCTTTCGTGGTCACAATTAGATATAGACGAACGTTTACGCTATCTAAAGCAGTTGCGGCATACGATTGTGAATAGACTTGATGAAATTGCTGAGCTCATTTCAAAGGATACAGGGAAAGTCAAAACAGATGCATTAGTGGCTGATATCATGCCTGCCCTCGATGCTATTAGTCATATTGAAAAACATGCGAAAAAAACATTTAAGGCACAAAAGGTTCGTACACCTTTTTTGTTAATGGGTCATAAATCGAGTATTCATTATATGCCAAGAGGCTCTGTGCTTGTTATCTCACCATGGAATTATCCATTCCTTTTGGCTATGGTTCCTGTTGTATCCGCGCTTGCAGGCGGTAATACGGTTATTTTGAAACCATCAGAAGTTACTCCGGCAGTGGGTAAGTTAATTGAAACATTGTTTAAAGAAGCTGGATTTCCTGATCATGTTTTTCAAGTAGCCCATGGCGGTAAGGAACTTGGTGCCAGTCTTACGAAGCAAAAGCCTGATTATATCTTTTTTACAGGGTCTGTAGGTACGGGACGTATTATTCAGGAAATAGCAGCACGAGATCTTATCCCAACCACTCTTGAGCTCGGTGGAAAGGATCCAATGATTGTGTTTAGTGATGCTGATTATAAGCGTGCAGCAAAGGGGGCTGTTTGGGGAGCATTTACAAATAGCGGTCAAGTTTGTATGAGTGTAGAGAGATTGATTATCCAAAGAGAGGCGCTTGAGCCATTCTTACAGGAGTTACTTCCAATTGTTAATCAATTAAAGCAAGGAAATGGAAAAGAATCAGATATCGGTTCTATGACCTCAATACAGCAAATATCTATTGTAAGAGAGCATATTGAAGATGCCCTATTAAAAGGCGCCACTCTCCTGACTGGTGATCCGCCTTCTGAATGGAATGAAAATTCCATGTTTATTAAGCCGATTGTTTTAACAAATGTTTCAGAGGATATGCTTGTGATGCAGGAGGAAACATTTGGTCCGGTTCTGCCTATACTGACTGTTGAAACAGAAGAAGAAGCTATACGAGCCGCTAATCATTCCAAATACGGATTAAATGCAAGTGTTTGGACAACAAATAAGGAAAAAGGACGGCTGACAGCTAAGAAGCTTTTGTCAGGTGCTGTGTTAATTAATGATGTTTTAATAACAGTTGCCAATAATAATCTTCCATTTGGCGGAGTTAAAGAAAGCGGAATAGGCAGGTATCATGGGGATCAGGGTCTTCGTATATTTTGTCATGAAAAAGCAGTAATGGAAGATATGGGCCTCAAAAAATCGGAGATTCAGTGGTATCCTTATGAAGGGAAATATGAACATTTCCATGCACTGTTAACAGCCTACTTTGGCAAAAGGAAATCGATGATGAAGGTAATCAAGGAATATCTGAAATTAATAAAACTATCAAAATAAATACTATCTATGAGTTAATACTTGCGCTTGTATCCAGAAGCCAATATAATAGGTATACAAACTTCATACAAACCTTTCAAAGGGGAGTAGCGTTAGGGAAACCTAAAACAAAGTCGTCAGTACGTGGTTTTTACCATCGGCTTTGTTGGCATTTTTACAATGTCTAGCAAGACCTTTGTCAAAAAAGAATTACTTTTTTGGCATGGGTCTTTTTTGTTGGTTTGGAAAATAAAAGGAGGTTTACTTATGGATTGGGCAATAATTTTAGAGTACGCCTGGGTATTATTGGTGTTAATTGGACTTGAAGGAATTCTTGCAGCCGATAACGCAGTCGTAATGGCTGTAATGGTTAAACATCTTCCGAAGGAACAACAGAAAAAAGCTTTGTTTTATGGACTAATTGGTGCGTTCGTCTTTAGGATCGGTTCCCTGTTCCTGATTTCATTACTTGTAGATTTATGGCAAATACAAGCAATTGGAGCTGTATATTTGCTCTACATTATGATTAATTATTTAGTGAAACACTATTTCTTGAAATCTGAAGATGAAGCGGTCAAGGAAAAAAAGAAATCCGGTTTCTGGATGACTGTTCTAAAGGTCGAGGTAGCAGACTTGGCATTTGCAGTAGATTCCATGCTTGCAGCTGTTGCTTTAGCTGTAACTCTACCGGCGGTAGGGTCGTTTAATATCGGCGGTATCAATGGTGGGCAATTTATTGTTATGTTCCTTGGAGGATTTATTGGATTAGTTATTATGAGGTTTGCTGCAACACAATTTGTTGTACTATTGAACAAGCGACCATCTCTGGAAACAGCTGCTTTTCTAATTGTCGGCTGGGTGGGGGTTAAGCTGGCTGTCATGACATTAGCACATCCAGGTGTTGGAATTCTTGACCATCATTTCCCAGAGTCTACAACTTGGAAAATCATATTCTGGGGTGTCTTAGTATCGATTGTGGTTATTGGATACCTCGTATCAGGTAAAGATTTGAAAGCTAAAAATCAAATTGACCAGGAAATGTAAAATTACAAAGATATAAATTAATAGATTAAGTGAAGACCCGGGATGCATGATTATGTGCGTTCCGGTTTTTTTATTTTTGCAACCACTTGGATAAAATTTGGTTATAACCCCTATATACGGAAATTTGTGTACGTATGATATAGCATAATAAATAAACCGACCAAGCATTATTTATAACAAATGAAGAGTGAAAACATCCCACAAAGACCATACATTGCAACATATGGTATAATTTGTGCAGGGATGAGGTGAACATAATGCTTGGTATGCTTTTTCCGATTCTGAGAAAAAAGCAGGATTTAACAGAAACCGTACTCTTAATACAAGAAGGGGATCTGGAATTAAGAAATAATTTGCTTAAAAAATACAAACCCTTTATTAAAAAATCTGTTTCATCTGTATGCCGGCGTTATATCCGAGAAACAGATGATGAATTTAGTATTGGTCTAATTGCTTTTAACGATGCAATAGATAAGTTTTCACCTGATAAAGGAAATGGCTTATTGCCATTTGCAGATACGGTAATCCGAAGAAGAGTTATAGATTATATAAGGTCACAATCAAAAAAAATGAATGAACTGTCTTTTGAAATCCAACATGTTTCAGAAGATGAATACATACAAAGTCCATTAGATATAGAAAAATCAATTGAAAACCATCAGAGACAATTAAACTCCGAAAATTTAAAGGATGAGATTATTCGATATACTGAATTATTAAAAATCTTTCATATAACCTTTGACCAATTAGTCAAACATACACCAAAGCATGTGGATGCAAGGAATAATGCCATAAAAATCGCTAAAACAATAGCAGATGAGCCTTTGATGCTTCAATATGTCATAGACAAGAAAAAACTGCCTATCAAAATGATGGAAGAAAAAGTTGAGGTTTCAAGAAAGACAATTGAACGCAACCGCATTTATATAATAGCTATGGTTTTGATTTTAACGGGAGATTATTTGTTCTTAAAGGATTACTTGAAGGGGGTTCTTTCAAATTGAAGTGTGGAATCATTATGCAAATATCATCAACGGAAATTACTGTATTGACCCCTGAAGGCGATTTCATTAAATTGAATAAAGAACGCAAAGACTATCAAATCGGTGAAGAAGTCAGGATTGATGTTACAAACTCAAAACCAATATTCAGCAAGAAGAATGGATGGAAATTAAAAATACTGGTTCCAGCATTAGCAGCAGCTGTTTTTTTAATAGTTTGTTTCTTTCCTGCGCTTTTAACTAATTCAAAGGTATCAGCTTATGTCAGTATGGATGTTAAATCAAGTATCGAACTTGGTATAACAGACGAACTAAAAGTGGTTGAAGTAAAGGGAATTAACGAAGAAGGGAAAGAAATTATAGCAAGACTTAAGGAATGGAAGGGCAGAGATATGGACGATGTTATCAGTGAAATGGTTACTTTAAATCGCAGTGCCGGGCATCTTAAAACCAATTCCAATATCTTGTTCTCCACCGTAATGATTGAAAAGGATAATCGAAATTTTGAATATTCCTTACAGAAAAAATTAACTGATACTCAGGATATCCCGCAAATTGATAATTCCGTGAACATTGAAATGAAAAAGGCCTCTGTTAAAGATAGACAGGAAGCAACAGATAAAGGGATTTCTACGGGTACATACCTAGAGCAAACCAATAAGAAAACCAAGTATCAGCCTTCAACTGGAGTAAAGAAAAATGATAAAATTAAAGTAACAGAAGAAAAAAGCAATCATAAAAGCTCAAGTGTGGAAAAAGTTGAAATAAAACAGCAAACCAGTAACAGTAGTGACCGAACCCAAATTCCGAATAAGTCTGCAGTCATTCAGGAAAATAAGCAAGGATCTGTTGAAGTGCCTAAAAAGGCGGGCACCGTTACAAAAGATGCTAAAGCTATACATACTACAGAAGAGAAGGCTGTAAAACAACAACATAAGGATAACAATTCAAAGCAGAGGCCACCCTCTAAAGACCAGCCTATAAACAAAGAGGTAAGAAAGGATACCATCCAGAAAGAAAGGAAAACCAATCAAAATAAAAGAGATACTGACCGAAACAAACAACAAGTAGATAAGCGAAATAAACCAAATAAGCAACCTTATAAAAGTCGGAAACAAGATCAGGTGGACAAGCGAGATGTCCGGAAACAAGATCAGGTGGACAAGCGTGATGTCCGGAAACCGCAGCATCAAAGAGGGAAGCAAGATGAACGTAATCAGAATCAGAAAAGAAAAGGAATGTATCAATAAATTCAGTCATTTACATAACTAATCAGAAAATGTCCGGTAAAATACCGGACATTTTCTTTGCCATATAAGGTTATTTAGTTTTTCCACTCATTTGCGCTTGTGCATGTTTAACGAGCTGTTTGGTTATTTCTCCTCCTACTGATCCGTTCGCTCGTGAGACCGTATCTGACCCTAACGTAACGCCGAATTCAGCGGCTATTTCATATTTATATTGATCAAGCATTTGCTGTACACCTGGTACCAATAATTTATTACTGCTGGACATTTCATTCACCTCACTACATATACTGTGGATTTTTGATTCCTCCACACCATTAATATGGATGAAAAACATGATCTAATGCAGTTTAAAGTATGGAGGAATAGGCATGGTTTCCCTTTTGATAAAGTATGAAATATTGCATGAAATAGATTCCTGAACAAATACTAACCGCATAAAGGAGTGTGTAAAATGAAACGTAAGGCAGAAATGAATGCGGTTAATAAACTGAGTAAAACCCCTAAAAAAAATCTACAGGAAACTGAGTTTTCTGCGGAATTTACACATGGTGAGAACCCAATGAAGGGCGCTAACCGTAATTCTAAGCGTGGTAAACAGGGAGAATAAAAAAATAGAGACTCGACGTTAGTCGAGCTCTATTTCTTATGAAAATACTGCTGAAGGTACATAAAACAGCTTGGACCCACCATGCTTTGGGTGGAAGTATGCAATCAACAAGGTCGGAGCCGTTATTATTTCGCCAGTTTCTAAATAATGATTCATATCAATAGATAGTTCATCAATCAGAACATGCTTGTACAGTTCTTTTTCGTTTAAATTCAGTGCCTTAAATTTCTCACCAACCAGATGAGGATTAGCCAAAACGGCCTGATAGATTGGAGATTTCTCATTTTTTGTCATGGAATATTCCCACCATGGTTTACGTGGTTTAAAGGTAAGTTGTGATAAATAATCCACTTTTAGTAAGGCAATCAGTGTTTTAAGGCTATCGGGATTCGTTACACCGATAAATTCGACGAGGCGCTTAAATAGATCCTCAGGCTGATGTCCAATGCGTGACCATTTTTTTTCTTCCCAATAACTTCCGAATTCTTGGAAGAAATCAAAAGGGGAGCTATAAACAGTGCCTACTATATACTCCATTCCAAGATCCATTCGGTGATCATTCCAATACTTTTCCAGTACATCCTCAACCTGCTTAATTTTAATAATATCGGAAAACGGCATTACATTATTGCTGACAATTTCGTATGGGGCTTGATCCATATATTGATAATCCCATTGTTTAGCCTGAGTTCTCAAGCCTGTGCCGCGAAGCATTTTTAAGAAGCCCAATTGAAGTTCCTCTGGCCGCATTTCAAACACATCATCAAATGTTTTTCGGAAGGAGCTATAATTTTCTTCGGGAAGTCCTGCAATAAGATCAAGATGCTGATCCACTTTCCCGCCATCCTTAATCATGGTGACTGTACGCTTTAATTTATCGAAGTTCTGTTTTCTTTTGACTAGTTCATTAGTATAATCATTGGTTGATTGGACTCCTATCTCGAAGCGAAATAGGCCGGGAGGAGCTTCTTTGTTTAAGTATTCAATTACTTCAGGCTTCATAATATCTGCTGTAATCTCAAATTGAAAAACGCAACCTGGTTCATGCTCTTTAATTAAAAATTCAAATATGTCGAGAGCATAGCTACGACTGATATTAAAAGTACGGTCCATAAATTTAATTGTTTTTGCTCCATTTTTCATCAAGAAACGGATATCTTCTTTAATATCTTCTCTATTAAAGAAACGTACGCCGGTTTCGATGGATGAGAGACAGAATTGACAGTTAAAAGGACAACCGCGGCTTGTTTCAATATACGTGATTCTCTTCGACAAGTTAGGGATATCTTCTTCAAATCTAAATGGTGATGGAATAGACTTTAAATCTACCTTTGGAGCGGCAGGTGTCAGGATAGGTTTTTCACCTTCAAGATACGCAATTCCCTGAACAGTGTGAAAGTCTTTATTGCCATCTATTTCAGCTATAAGATTTTTAAATGTGGCTTCTCCTTCACCTATTACGATGAAATCAGCGCCTGGGATATCTTTGAGCCAGAAAAATGGATCGTATGTTACCTCTGGACCTCCAAGAACAATATAGATGTCCGGATTGATTTTTTTGAGTATGGTAATAACTTTTTTAATTTCTTCCATATTCCATATATAACAGCTAAAGCCGATTACATCTGGCTTTTGGTTATACAAATCTGTAACGATGTTCATAACCGGATCTTTAATGGTGTATTCAATAATTTCTACATTGTACTCGGGTGCTGCATACGCTTTTAAATAACGAAGGGCTAAATTGGTATGAATATATTTGGCATTTAAAGTAGTTCCAATAATTCTCATGTATTTGTCATACTTCCTTTCACCGTTTGCTAACAATTCATATTATCATATTTGAGTATGGGTTTACAGTATTGGCGACATTTTACATAGGTTCTAAGATGGTACGGTTTAATTTTCAGTAGTTAAAAATGAGAGATGACCAAGGGAATAATGAAGTGTATGTATAGCGGTACAAAAAAGTCCTTCGGAATATTCATTATTCCGAAGGACTGCGATTCATGGATTTAGATAAATCATATTTTTGTTTATAAAAATGTAATAAGCCTTTTAATTTATAGAACATCATTTTAGTATGACGGGTGTTAAACTCAATCATTGGCTGTGTAATTGACTTGACTAATGTACTCGACAGGATGATTGTAATAATCAATGAAATTGCTGCTAATAGTATATAGTGTTCTGCAGTAGTGAAATATTCATTTAAACTTGTAAATCTAAAGGTCCGGACAAAAAAGCCATGCAATAAATATACATAAAGGGTTTGAGTGCCCCATCTAGTAAAGAAATAGCTACCTCTAGGTACAAGGGCCATAAAGCTGACTATCATAAGAGAATTAACGATGAAAAATCCAAGGCGCTTAAACATAGAAAGGAACGATACTGTCTCAATTTCCGAATAAGGCTTTGAACCGAGCAGCCACTGGGAGTCTATTTCCGGGAAAAATGAAAACCATATAAAAATTACACCAAAGGATGCCAAAGCGTAAAATTTACTTTTCACTGTTGTTATTTTTTGAAAATGTTCCTTCTGACTGTGATAACCAATCAGGAAAAATGGAAAGAAGACAAATGTTCGGGATAAACTCAGATAAGTAGAGATTGTATCAATATATCCCACAAGTAAAGCAAGCGCTATTGCTAATCCAATCCCTACTAAAGGTTTGAATTTTGTAAAGACGAAAAGCATTAAATTCCAAAAGAATAGACTTAACAGAAACCATAAGGACCAATTGGGTTCCAATGCTTCGAACTTAAGTGTTGATTTATCAAATAGGTAATAATAATAAATCGTATAGATAACCTGAAAAAGTAAATAGGGAAGAATCAGTTTAGTACTTAGCTTTTTTATATAGCCTTTTTTGTTAAAGCCTTTTGCAAAAAAGCCTGATAACAGTATAAAAGCAGGCATATGGAAGGTATAGATTGTAGTGTATAAAGCATAAATCGTTTCATTTTGATCAATATATGTTCGTAAAATATGACCAAAGACAACAAAAAACATTAATATGACTTTTGCGTTGTCAAAATAACTTTCCCTCTGTCTCATAGCTGCCTCCTATTATTTCCGGAAAAATTCTTTCTATTATTCCCCTTTATAATGGTAATCAAACAATTGAGAGATGAATTGGTAAAACCATCCATTTGAACCATTATTAACAATGTGATAATCGTGTATTTCCGTACTATAATCTATGTATCTGTACTATAAGAATATAGATATCTGTTATATATAGTTTAAATGCAGAATAGCTATTGGTTTCAATATATAAATAATTCCAATTAAAAAACTGTATTCATCAGTATTTAAATAATATTTAAAGATAAACTAAACAAACTTTTTCGTTATGAAATAGGGAGGGAAAATAATGACAATTCTTCCGAAAAAGAATGAGCAAGGTTTTTATGAAATTCGCCTAGAGTCAATCGGAGGACTAGGGGCAAATCTAGCCGGAAAAATGCTGGCTGAATCAGGTGTTCTGGGGCATGGTTTAAATGGATCCAATTTTTCCTCCTATGGTTCGGAAAAAAAGGGATCTCCTGTAAAGAGCTTTGTTCGTTTCTGCGATGCCGAAACT
Source organism: Bacillus sp. E214 (assembly GCF_008087365.1). NCBI lineage: Bacteria > Bacillati > Bacillota > Bacilli > Caryophanales > Bacillaceae > Bacillus > Bacillus sp. E214. The sequence continues at coordinate 174,739 of NZ_VENN01000001.1, forward strand.
GAAATACGTGATCATAGTCCAATTGAAGAGCCTCATGTTATTGGTGTTTTTCATGAAGCACTTTATAAAATGGTTGATGTGGTGAGTGGTTTACGTCCGGATGGTATCGTTCTTGTTAATTCAACTCGTCAGTTCGATGAAATAAAAAATGACTTAAATCTTCAGTATGGAACGCTTGCAATCGTCGATGCACTTGGTATTGCAGTAGAAGAAAAAACAAAAGTGAACACAGCTATGCTTGGAGCTTTGTTCCGTATATGTGATTTCCTCAATCCCGAGTCCATGAAAGACGTAATTAGAAAAACATTCGAAAAGAAATATCCACATTTAGTTGAGCCAAATATCCGTACGTTTGAACGTGGCTATCATGAAGTGACGTTTAAACATTTTGAGGTACCTCAAGATGCAGAGGGCAAAAGTTTTAAAAGAGCATTACCTTTATTGGGATACGAAACCCAAGTTATTGGCGGCACGATCATTGCTCAGGGTAACAGTATACTTAAAGACTTGTCCGGTTCCAGACAGGGTTTTTTACCTGAATGGGATGCTGAAAAATGTATACATTGTGCTGCCTGTGATACAGCTTGTCCGGATTTTTGTTTTGTCTGGGAAGAGGGAGAAGATAAGCGTGGACGCAAGCAAATGTTTTTAACAGGGATTGATTATCAATACTGTAAAGGCTGCTTGAAATGTATTGAAGCGTGTCCGACTAGCGCCCTTCGGGAAATGCGGGAAATCTTAGGTTTTGCTGAGGAAAATACAGTGAAACAACGTAATCCTTATGTAGCAGGAGGGATGAAATAATGGCGATATCAGAAGTAGAACTAACTGAATTGGTAAAGGATACAATGGCTGAACAAGTGACTACCTTTGAATCAGGTAATGAAATGGCCGCAATGGCTGCAGCACAAATCAATTATCACTTAATGGGGTATTTTCCAATTACCCCATCAACTGAAATAGCTCAGTATTTAGATATTATGAAATCCAGAGGAGAACATGATATTCAATTAATTGCGGCTGATGGAGAACATGGTTCGGCAGGTATTTGTTATGGTGCTGCCGTGACAGGAGCCAGGGTTTTTAATGCCACAAGCGCAAATGGACTTATGTATATGCTAGAGCAGCTACCTGTTCAATCAGGTACAAGATTTCCAATGGTTATGAATCTTGTTACTAGATCAATCAGTGGTCCGCTCGACATTCGGGGCGACCATTCTGATTTATATTTTGCCTTAAATACAGGTTGGATCATTTTGACAGCCAGAACACCTCAAGCTGTTTACGATATGAATATAATGGCGTTGAAAATCTCGGAGCATTCCGATGTACGTTTACCTGTTATAGTCGCTTATGATGGATTCTTTACATCCCATCAAAAGAGAAAAGTAAACTACTTTAAAGATAGAGAGATTGTGCAAAAATTTATTGGTGAAATGCCAACTCATTTTCCGCACGTAGATATTCACAACCCGGTAACGATTGGTGCACATATGAATGGGGATGATTTGATCAATAATCACTATCAGCAGTCTGAAGCGATGTATAAAGCCGGAGAGGTTTTTACTCAGGTAGCTTGTGAATATGCTGAACTGTCAGGTCGCCAATATGGAGTATTGGATCTATATAAGATGGAGGACGCGGAAGTTGCCTTATTCCTGTTAAATTCAGCTGCCGAGACAGCTAAAGATACGGTCGATGATTTAAGAAAACAAGGAATTAAAGCTGGCGTGATCAGTCCTAACATAATTCGTCCGTTCCCGGCAGAAGAAATCAGAAAGGCTCTGAAGAATGTTAAAGTACTGTTGGTTGGCGAGAGAGCAGATTCCTATGGTGCCAATGGTCCCAACCTTACACATGAAGTGAAATCTGCCTTACAGGAAGATCAGGATAATCATACTGCTGTGTTAAGCCGTGTGTTTGGTTTAGGAGGAAAGGATTTTTATCCGGAGGATGCAAGGGCATTTTTTGATATGGCATTGCAAACATTAAATAATGGCCAAATTGAAAAAGTATTTGATTATTACGGTGTCAATCCGGGATTGCCTGAAGCCCAACCACAGCCACTTTTAAAGCCGAATAACGAAGATTTATATAAGACAGGGTTTATTCAGGTAACTCCTGATGAGGAGAGTGGAAAATTAAAGGTACGTATACCTCCTTTACGCTCATTAATGAGCAAACCAAAACGTTTGGCTTCCGGTCATGGAGCATGTCCAGGATGCGGAATATTTCCAGCATTGGAGCTGTTCTTTAAAGGAATCGAGGGGGATGTTGTTGTTCTGTTCCAAACAGGCTGTGCCTATGTGGTAACAACGGCATATCCATATAGCTCTCACAAACAAACGATGATTCACAACTTATTCCAAAACGGGCCGGCAACTTTATCAGGTACACTTGAAGCATTTTTGGAGAAAAAACGCCGTGGTGAAATCTCTATCAGTGATGATGCGACCTTCGTTATGATCACCGGTGATGGTGGCATGGATATAGGGATGGGTTCAGCTATTGGAACTGCACTGCGCAATCACAAACTCATTATGCTTGAGTATGATAATGAGGGATATATGAATACAGGCTCGCAAATGTCCTACTCTACTCCGCTTGGTCATATGACAAGTACAACAGGTGTAGGAAGTGCACAAAAAGGAAAAGCTTTTCATCATAAGGATACAGCTCAAATCATGGCTGCCACTGGAATACCATATGTATTTACAGGATCGGAAGCTTTCCCGCAGGATTTAATTAAGAAAGCGGTGAAGGCACAATGGTATGCGCAGAATGTAGGTACCGTTTATGGCAAAATATTAATCACCTGTCCTTTGAATTGGAAGGCAGAGGAACGTTATGGTGCTAAGATTATGGAAGCGGCAGTAAACTCATGTTTCTTCCCTCTATACGAAGTTGAGAATGGTGAAACTACCATTACTTATAATCCGGAAACGAGGAAAAAACGTATTCAACTATCTGAATGGTTAACATATATGGGGAAAACAAAGCATCTGCTGCAGGAAGAAAATGCAGGTATGCTTGAGGAATTTGAACAAGAAGTGGATAGAAGATGGAACCGATTGCTGGCTAAGCATGAAAATCCATCCCTTTAATAGTATTTTAAAAGCCTGAAGAGATTCTATAAGATATCTCTTCAGGTTTTTTTATATTTTAATCTATACCATAAGGAGGTATTTAGTCTGATTCTGATTGTTTAAAAAGGTTTTTCCATAATTTTGTAGAATAAGTATCTTATTATGTCACAGGTATTAGGAGGATCCCCTTGGCTGATATGGATTTGAATGATAAGGAAGTAAAGATTATAGAAAAAAATACGGCCTTGAAAACTGATTACGAGACATGGGAGCATTTTTTAAACTCATTTACAAAAGCAATTATTGTTACTGATTTGGAAATGGAAATCATATCTCAGAATGAACAGGCAATCAAGTTATACCATCAGTTAGGGCGAGAGGGTAAACCAGGAAATCTTCGGGACTTTTATATCTCTGTTTCAAAAGAGGTGGTTGATGATCAACTCAGAAACGTGAAACAGCATGGTTTTTCAAATTATATATATTCAGTAAGGAATTCTGATGACACCTGCTCAGTTGAGCTTGAACTTAATGGACTTTTGGATTCATATTCAAAAAAAATTATCTATGTGTTAATCCCATTAAAAACAGAGAGTACAAGGGATCATGTAAAAAAGGATAATTTATATGTAGATATTATTAATGATTTAAAGTGCTATATTGTTATCCATACTAAAGAAGGAATCATCGTGGATGGTAATAAAGCCTTTTGTGGGTTGGTCAAAATTGAGAGATCGAAAATTCTAGGCAAAAGTATTTATCAATTTATTACTGCCGCCGATAAAGATAAATTTGATACTGTTATCAAGCATCTATCATCCGGAAATTCCCGTTTTAATTTATTTCAGCTTTGTCTTGATTCAAAAGAGATTACATATCAATATACTACACAATTTAATTTTTACAGTGGTTTGTACTATACAATTATTTACGATTGTTTTGAAGAATCAGAGCAAAATCACTATTTAATAGAAGGAATTCAAAATGTCTTTTGTCAATCCGTGGATGGAATAATCATGCTGGACTCTAAAGGAATCATCGTACAGGCTAATGAGCAAGCCTGCATATTGTTTGAGAAAACGCAGGTGGAATTAATTAATACGAATATAGAGAAAATTACGGGCGAAAAGATAAATACGCTTTTTATCTTGGAAGAACAAGAGAGTTATGAGCTTATTTTCAGTTCATCGAGTGGGAAAAAGAAGATTATAGAATTAACAAAAAGTCAGATTAGCAGTAGTCCTTATACTCTTTTAATTTGTAAAGATATTAGTGAAAAGTGGGTGATGGAGCAGGAACTTCTTATCTCGGAAAATAAATTCAAGAAAATTTTTGACGGTACCTTTGATGGAATTATGATTTGGGGAGCAGACGGGGAAATATATGATATTAATGAACCTGGTGCTGCAATTATAGGGGCTTCTATTGATCATATCCAAAACAAAAACTTCCATGAAATATTCGAACTGACTGAACATCAGATGAAACATTTACAAAGGCATATTTCCTTGATCAATAAAAATAAGCATCATCATTTTGTGTGTGAGCTTACTTGCAGGGATGGGCAAAATAAACAGCTGGATTTTTCCTCCAGACTGGATGTTATACCGGGTAAGAATCTAACCATTTTTAGAGATGTAACAGATAAGATTCGAATGGAGGAACAATTAAAAAAATCAGATACGTTGAATGTTGTGGGTGAGCTGGCAGCTGGTATTGCTCATGAAATCAGGAATCCTATGACAGCTTTGAAAGGTTTTATTCAATTACTGGAAGGCAGCTTGAATGGCGAATTTTCAACCTATTTCCAGGTTATTTCTTCAGAATTACAAAGAATCGAGACAATCATTACAGATTTTTTAATTCTTGCAAAACCACAGGCAGTTTCCTATCAAATTAAACAGGTAAATAACACAATCGAAAATACGTTGGATCTGCTAAGTGCGCAGGCATCTATGCATAATATTCAATTCCACACACATTTTTCTAAAATACCACCCATCCATTGTGAGAGTAACCAACTTAAACAAGTTTTTATAAATTTAATCAAAAACGCTATAGAGGCTATGCCTACAGGAGGGTTTATTGATATCACAACAGAATTATTTTTTGATAGCCATGTATTAATATCGATACAGGATTATGGAACCGGAATCCCTGAGACTGTTCTTGATAAATTGGGAGAACCATTCTATACAACAAAAGAAAAGGGGACGGGTCTAGGTTTGATGGTTACCTACAAAATCATTGAAGAGCACGCCGGTTGGATTGAAGTTGCCAGTGAAGAAGAGAAAGGAACCCTGTTTCAAATCTATCTGCCTATTAATCATGAGTTCACTTGAGAGAAAAAATTAGAATAGGATGGTAAAATGGAAACTCTTCTGATTTATAAGGGTTTCTTATTTTTGTTTGCTGGAAGTGTTAGACAGATTCTTTAATAAGAAGATGAAATAATTATTATTTTTTGTCTTTTTTTGCGATTGTATTTACATTATTTTAAAATTCTGACATAATACCACTTAATGTTATTTTTTTAGTGAATAAGAAGGAGGAGCTTTTCTTGCAGAATCAAAAAGATTGGCTGGAAACTGCCATAAGAAATAAAAGAGAACAAATGATTAGCCATGCTAAGAACAATGGCCTTCTAGATGAAGGTACATTAAATCTGAGTCGGCAGCTTGACCAGTTAATTCTTGAACATATTAGGATGAAATACTCAATAACTAATTATTAAATAAACAAGGAATGCGTAAAGGTGAAAACTAGGATTTTATGACATAAAACGTATTTACCATTTACTATTTACATATGGTTTGTGGATAAAAGCAAAGTAACAATTTAATACTAGGATAGGTATAATCAGTTCTGAAAAAGATATCTCTACCTGGTCGGCAAGTACATTTTAGCCCAGGTCGATTTATATACTCCTTTAGTATACGCGATTTTAGGCCATATTTATGAATGCATGAATAACCCCTTTTCTAAATGATCACAGTGGAAGGAATAGGTATACCATACACTTCCGTCACCTATCCTCAGGCGAGACCTTCTCCATATTCGTTATAAATCCTATTTTTTCAGGTTAAGTGCGCAGTACTTTTTCTGGGAATTGAAAAGCTCATACTTAAAAAATCCATCAATACAGCACGATTTGGATGACTGAATCTCATCCTACGAATAGATGAAATGATTGTTTGCATCCAGAGGATATTCCTTATATGATGTCTATTTATATAGAGCAATACCTATTAGAAGACATTAGAAGATTCATTTTGTACCTTAGGAAAAATAATCTCCTCGTTTGCATAAGGTTATACATCATCAATAAAGGATTAGTGCTCAAAATATTAGGATGTTCTGCAAAAGAATTGTAAAGTGAAAAATAAATAAAGGTTAAATACTAGGTTATTACTACTATCAGGATGATTATAAAGTTTTACTTTTTAATAGGAAAGAAGTATAATTACGCGGATGATAATAGTGAATTTTATCCGTTAATTGTGGGTGATTAAATATGGAAGAACAAAATCAATCTTTAAAAGTATTTATAGTTCTGTCGAGGGCTTTTCGAGCTATCAGTGACTATACCAACAAATATATCCAAGCCTCAGGTGTAAATCCAACCGAATTTGCTGTCCTTGAGCTACTCTACCATAAAGGTGATCAACCATTGCAGCATATAGGGGATAAAATCCTGCTTGCCAGTGGAAGTATCACGTATGTAGTAGATAAGCTGGAAAAAAAGCAATTATTAAAAAGGATTGCATGTCCCAATGATCGAAGAGTAACATATGCGCAAATTACGGAAAAGGGAAAGAAGTTCCTGGAAGGGATATTCCCGGAGCATCAGGAACGAATTGAGCATTTAATGGATGGGTTAACAGTCGAAGAGAAGGAAACGGTGATTGAGCTTCTGAAAAGAATTGGTAAATCCGTACCGTTAACTAAATAATCCATTAATACCTATATATTAATGAATAAAATGAAATAGAAGAATAAGATGGACTGGCTGTCGTTAACCGGCAGTTATTTTTTTTGTCTAAAAGCTGAGGAGGAAATAAGATGTCACTCGTTCATTAATGAAACAAGGTGGTAAGAAGCAACCGGTATTCACCAGAATAATAATTTGTCATAAAGACAATCAGCCCGCATACAGTGAGTAGTAAGCGGGGAGGGACAAGGGTGAATCGTCAATATGTAAATATTTTTCAAGTTGCAGCTGTTTATGTTGGAACGGTTATTGGAGCGGGTTTTGCAACTGGAAAGGAAATATATGAATTTTTTACCCAATATGGACTTTATGGCCTATTAGGGATTCTTCTTTCGGGATTTATTTTTATTCGGATTGGCAGAAAAATAATGATTGTAGCATTACATAGAAATATTAAAAATTATATGGAATTTAATGATTGGTTATTTGGTAAACGTATATCCTTTTTTGTTAATATCATCTCTATGGGCATGTTGTTTGGGGTTACAGGTGTTATGATGTCAGGAGTTGGCGGTCTATTTGAAGAGCAATTGGGATTTTCTAAAATAGGGGGCATGCTTTTTACTACATTTCTATCAATTGTTGTCATGAGCTGGGGGACTAAAGGTTTATTATCTATTAACACCTTTGTGGTACCTGCAATGATTATGTTTAATTTAATCCTGATGTTTGCTTCATTATTCCATATGAATCCTGTTCAAAATCTGCTAACCATTCCTGATGAAGTAAGCTGGAAGATGGTCTTATCGCCCTTCTCCTATACGGCATTTAACCTTGCTTTGACACAGGCTGTTTTGGTTCCATTGGCTGCCGAAATAAAGGATGAAGATATTATTCGAAAAGGTGCAAATTTAGGAGGATTTATTTTATCCGTTGTTTTGGTAAGCTGCCATATTTCCTTATCCTCCATACCAGGAATTGAACAGATTAACATTCCTACTGCCTATGTAATGAAACAAATAGCACCTTTTTTATATGGGCTCTATTTATTCATTATTTTTGGAGAAATTTTTTCAACCTTAATTGGAAATGCCTTTGGACTCGAAAGGCAACTAAAAAAAGCAACGGAACTGCCTTCCTGGTCGCTATATGTTGGGATTTTTGCCATAAGTTTAATAATTGGCCAAATTGAATATGGTCCTTTGATCTCTATATTGTATCCGATTTTTGGATATATTAGTTTAATCTTTTTGCTGTTAATAACTGTCAAAAAGTAAGTGTCAGCTACGATTTATACTGTTTCTAGAAAGATTTATAAAAATGACAAAAAGAAAGAGAAGGGATAGTCCCCTCTCTTTATAAGGTCAATGCCGTAGGCACATTATAATGTTAATATAATCGGCTCATTCTTTGTCACTATGATAGTATGTTCACATTGTGCAACCAAGCTTTTGTCACTCGTGATAAATGTCCATCCATCACCGGCTTCTGTAACCATGGTTGCTTTTGTAGAAATAAACGGTTCAACGGCCAATACTGTACCTTCATGAAGAAGCTCTGAATCCCATGGGTCAAAATAGTTTAAAATATGATCTGGTTTTTCATGCAGACTTCTACCTATTCCATGGCCGGTTAAATTTTTGATGACAGTGAATCCATTTTGTTTTGCTGTATTGAAGACAGCTTTACCAATTTGGTTTTTCTTGGAGCCTGCTTTAGCTTTGCTGATTCCCTGATAAAAAGCATCAACTGCGCATTGGCATAATTTTTCTTTTTCACTAGTTGTAGTGCCAACCGGGAACGAAATTCCTGTATCCCCATAATATCCATTTAATACTGCAGAGACGTCGATATTTACCATATCGCCTTCGTTAATTATACGTTTTCCTGGTATTCCATGAGCAACTTCTTCGTTTACACTGATACATGTAAACCCGGGAAAATCATACTCATTTTTAGGTGCAGAAACAGCTCCGGTTTCCTCAAATATTTTCTTTGCGATTAAATCAAGCTCCAGTGTTGTAATACCGGGAACGGTAGCTAATTTCATTGCTTCCCTGACACGTGAAACAACTGCACCTACTGCTTTTAATCCTTCTAAATCTTTTTCGTTTTTTACAATCATGATACTAAACCTGCTTTCTGTAATGCTCTTCATTAGTATAAAAAGTTTAGTGGAAAGGTTCCAGATGGAATCGATTCTCACTATTATATCTAAGTTTTTTACAAATTTAAAGTAAGGGAAATTAATGGGACAAGAAGAGAACGAGGCAAGTAGCCCCGTTCTCGAATTATTCATATATGATTTTATAATTTTTATGGTTAACGACTGTCTTTTCTTCTAATTCAAGATCATGAAAGTTCTCCATTAAAGTTAAATCAACAATCACTGAGTTTTCATTTACTTTTTCTACAATCCCACGCAATCCATCGCGGAATTCAATTATATTGCCTACATCAGCCTTTTTCATCATGTTCACACCTTTTCAGTTTATTAAAGTTATCAACAGATCTTGATTAGTAAACTAATATCCTTGCAATTTCGGGATTCGTAAGTCCGCTTATAAAGAAATTATCCCTACTATTTAGCTTATGCAGAATAATATTGTAATTATAGTATAAATTGTGATTAATTGGAATGTTAAAAGAATAAATAGTCTTTATATTTTCGCTCCTATGGAATACTTGTTTAATGTAGGGGTTTGAGAGTATCATGTTTTGTATATATAGGAGGTTTTACGAATGAATAAAGAAGAGATCCAATCCATATTTGATCAATTAAAAAATGGAGAAATAGATAAACTTGAAGTTGCAAAGCAGGATTTCATGGCGTTTCGATCTGTGCTTGTAGAAAGGGAAGATTTTAAACATTTTCGGGGAACTGCTCATATAGGCGGGGGTGTGACCTATCATTATTTAGAGGAGCCTAGAAGCTGAATAGAAATCAACAAACCCAATTATAAAGTAATTGGGTTTGTTAACATTTTAATCAGTATTGTCCTTATTTGATAAACACATCTGGATGTATTTCAAGGTAATGCTTTAGTTTCTTTAGCGCCATCCGTTTCCAAGATTTCACCGTTGCATACGTTGTATGGTATTCGTATGCGATATCTGTGATGGTTTTACCAAATTGAATGTATTCAGCCAACCAAATATATTGGTTGTTTGTTAAGGAAGTTAGAAAAGGTTTAGGGAAGTACCATTCAAGGAAGGAAACATCTTCTTCAACCTTTAATAAATCCCAATACTCAGGTGATTTTTTTAATTCTCTCCCATTTATTTTAGTGGACTTGCAAAGCTGTATAAGCATTTTACCTTGTATGGACTTATAGGCATAGGAAAGGAACTGTCCTTTTTCAGGGTTGAAATTTTGGCTGGCCTCCCAAAGTGCAATTAATCCTATTTGGTAAAATTCATCCTTTTCACAAATAATATTAAGCTTTCTCATAATATGATGTATTAATGGATTATATTGGTTAACTAATGATTCGAAGTCTTCCATACTCGTAATCCTGCCCTATGAGGAGCGACCTCTATATTCCCGGGTACCTTTAAAGTACGCTTAAAGATTCTTTCTGTAAAAAAAGCAAATTTGAAAATTTGTTGAGTTTTTAGCGAAAAATGAGGATAAATTCTATTAAAATAATCATTATTTTAAAAAATATGGATTCCTATAACAAAATCTAACCATTTAATTTAAAAGAGAGGATTGGATACAATGAATTTTCAGGATCAAGTTGTGTTAGTAACAGGTGCTGCAAATGGGATTGGTAAAGAAATCGCAATACAATATGCAAATAAAGGCGCGAAAGTTGTTTTAACCGATATAGATGTGGAAGCTGGAAAGAAAATTGAAGCTGAACTATTGGCAATGGGAAAAGTTGCTTTATTTGCTGAGGCCGATCTCAGCAAAGAGGATGATTGCCTTCATATAATGGAAATAATTAGAGGTGAATGGGGTAGGTTAAATATTATAGTAAATAATGCAGGCATAAGTGAATTTACTCCATTATTTGAAATGACAACAGAGAATTGGAATCGCATTATCAATACCAATTTACGAAGTGTATTTATTTTGGCAAGAGAAGGAGCTAAGCTGATGACTGGAACGGGTGGTTCTATCATTAATATAGCATCAACCCGAGCCATACAATCTGAACCGAATTCTGAAGCTTATGCTGCATCCAAAGGTGGAATCCTAGCTCTAACGCACGCTCTTGGCGCATCATTAGCCAAAAAAGGTATTCGAGTTAACAGTATTAGCCCTGGCTGGATTCAAACGACTGATTACACTGGTTTACGTGAGATAGATCACGCCCAGCATTTTTCGGGTAGGGTAGGTAAGCCAATAGATATAGCAAAAGCATGTTTATTCCTAAGTGATCCAGAGAACGATTTTATTAATGGAGAGAATCTGGTTATTGATGGTGGAATGACAAGGAAAATGATTTATGAAGATTGAAAATATGAATAAAAAACAGAATAGAAAGGTTCTTCAAATTTGTCATTAGAAATACCTTTGTTGTAAAATCGATAGGAAATACAATATATAGATATTTCTCCAAGCTATGTGAAATTTAGTTGTAGAATTGCTTATCTGTGTGCAAACACTTTACTGAATAAATTCATTGTATATAGGATTCTGGTATATATTAGAAATGAATCTTATATTTATTGAAAGACTATGTTTCAATCAATCTTACAGGTGAGATATATTTATGGTTCTTAATTTATAAAAGCAGTTGAACAATTTTAATTTTTCAGGTACATTTCTCTTATAGGGTTTTACTCTATATTGTGAGAAAAGCTACATAATTTCGACTGTTCATCCTTTTATACATAGGACCGGTTGAAACTGGGTAAAATCATAAGATGTAAGCAGCTAGAATTCGTATAGCTAAAACAAAATAATTATTAATAAAGGAGCTCGATTACTTATGGTACAAAAAACTTTTCATGTAACTGCAGAAACAGGAATTCATGCTCGTCCAGCAACATTGCTTGTACAAGCAGCAGGTAAATTCAACTCTGATATCAACCTCGAATATAAAGAAAAGAAAGTTAATCTTAAATCAATTATGGGCGTTATGTCTTTAGGAATCGGCAGTGGTTCAGATATTACAATTATCGCTGAAGGAAATGACGAACAAGATGCATTAAATGCCATTGAGGAAACATTAACAAAAGAAGGATTGGCTAAGTAATGACAACGATGTTAAACGGGATAGCGGCATCTAATGGAATTGTCATAGCAAAAGCTTATCGTTTAATGGAGCCTGACTTAACTGTAACAAAAAGCACGATTAATGAAGTGGATACCGAATTAACTCGTCTTCAAGAGGCGGTTAATAAGGCTCAGACCGAATTGGAAACAATTCGTGAAAAAGTCAAAACAGAACAAGGTGAAGATAAAGCAGCCATTTTTGATGCTCACATACTTGTTTTGAATGACCCTGAATTGCTTGGTGCTGTACAGGAGAAAGTTAAGTCTGAAAAAATCAACTCTGAATTTGCTATGCGCGAAATTGCTGATATGTTCATCACTATGTTTGAACAAATGGATAATGAATATATGAAAGAAAGAGCAGCTGATATTCGTGATGTAACAAAACGGGTTATCAGTCATCTTCTTGGGGTACAAATACCAAATCCAAGTATGATTGCTGAAGAAGTGATTGTTGTGTCCGAGGATTTAACTCCTTCAGATACAGCTCAATTAAACAGAGAATTTGTTAAAGGCTTTACAACTGATATTGGAGGGCGTACTTCTCACTCCGCAATTATGGCACGCTCGCTTGAAATTCCAGCAGTTGTTGGGACTAAACAGGCAACTGAAACTATTCAAAACGGCGATATGATTATACTTGATGGGCTTAAAGGTGAAGTACATATTAATCCGACACCTGAATTGATTGAAGAATACAAAAAAGCTGCTGATGCTTATGCACAGCAGAAACTTGAATGGGCTAAGCTTGTTAACGAAAAAACGGTAACAGCAGATGGCCATCACATAGAATTAGCAGCGAACATCGGCACTCCTAAAGATCTTGAAGGTGTTAAAGCAAATGGTGCTGAGGCTGTAGGCTTATATAGAACAGAGTTCTTGTATATGGGAAGAGATAATCTTCCTGGAGAAGAAGAACAGTTTGAATCCTATAAAGCTGTACTTGAAGGTATGGAAGGTAAGCCGGTTGTGGTACGCACATTGGATATTGGTGGAGATAAGGAGCTTCCTTATCTAGATCTACCGAAAGAAATGAATCCATTCCTTGGATTCCGTGCTATTCGATTATGCCTTGAGGAACTACCGATTTTCAGAACGCAGCTTAGAGCACTTTTACGGGCAAGTGTGTATGGGAATTTAAGAATTATGTTCCCGATGATTGCCACTTTAGATGAATTCAGATCCGCCAAAAAGGTTCTTGAAGAAGAAAAGGCGAAATTAATTGAAGAAGGTATTGAAGTATCAGATTCTATTCAATTGGGAATCATGGTGGAAATCCCTTCAACTGCGGTAATCGCAGATCAATTTGCTAAGGAAGTAGATTTCTTCAGCATTGGTACGAATGACTTGATTCAATATACAATGGCTGCAGATAGAATGAACGAACGTGTATCTTACTTGTACCAACCATATAATCCAGCTATTTTACGTTTAGTAAAAATGGTGATTGAAGCTGCACATAAAGAAGGCAAATGGGCTGGAATGTGTGGAGAAATGGCTGGGGATGAACTGGCGATTCCGTTGCTTGTTGGATTAGGGTTGGATGAGTTTTCAATGAGCGCAACATCTGTTCTGCGTGCACGTTCCCAAATTAAAACACTTACTAGAACCGAAATGCAAGACTTGGCTGAAAAAGCTATACAAATGAAAACATCAGCAGAGATTGTTGAAATGGTTAAAAAAGCTACAGCTCAAAAATAGTTTCAATAAAAATAGATATACAGGTTTATTTATTTGAACGGAGGGGTACATTAAAGGTGGACACAAAACAGCAACATGCTTTTAGTGACCCCCCTTTCTTAATCAACTGGTTTTCCAGTTGATTTTTTTTGCTATTATAGAGGTATAGGAGGGAGCGTTATGATGAATTTACATATTGGTTTTATCGGTATTGGTGTAATGGGTAAAAGTATGGCATTGAATATAATGAAGGCGGGATACCCTGTCAGTGTTTATTCCAGAACAAAGTCCAAATGTGAGCCTTTGCTTTCGGAAGGTGCAGATTGGAAGGAGTCCCCTCGTGCAATCGCTGAGGAAGCCGATGTTATTATTACGATGGTCGGCTATCCTTCTGACGTTGAAGAGATATATCTAGGGGCGGAAGGCTTATTAAAATATGCCAAGCCGGGTACTTATTTAATTGATATGACCACTTCAGCTCCGTCTTTAGCACAAAAGTTATATGCTGCTGGTAAGGAATTAGGATTGCATGTCCTTGATGCACCTGTCTCCGGAGGAGATATTGGTGCACAAAATGCTAATCTTGCCATTATGGTTGGCGGTGATCAATCTGATTTTGAGAGCGTGATGCCTGTATTTAAAGCAATGGGGACAAATATTATCCATCAGGGCGATGCTGGCTCGGGCCAACATACTAAACTATGCAATCAGATAGCCATTGCTACGAATATGATTGGTGTATGTGAAGCGATTGTTTATGCCGAAAAATCTGGCCTGGATCCTGAAACAGTTTTGAAAAGCATTTCAACTGGTGCTGCTGGAAGTTTTTCCTTAACCAATTTAGCGCCTAGGATATTAAAAGGTGATTTTGAACCGGGATTTTATATCAAACATTTCTTAAAAGACCTAAAAATTGCATTAGAAGAATCCGAACGGTTAGGTCTTGACTTTCCAGGGCTAACTTTAGCCAAAGCTATGTATGAAAAATTGGCGGATATGGGAGAAGAGAACCGTGGAACACAAGCCTTGTATAAATATTATACTGAGGCATCCAATCAGTAACTTAGTCTCATTAAAAAAAGAAGCATTTCGAAAAGGTATCATGCCTTTAACGAAATGCCTCTTGTTATTTTATCTGCTGAATTAGGAAATGTTCAAGTCTGTTTAATCCTTCTTTAAGCTGCTCCATGGAAACAGCATATGATAATCGGAAATATCCTTCTCCATATTTTGAAAAAGCAGATCCAGGTATAACAGCTACTTTTTCAAATTGAACCAGCTTGAGGGCAAAATCGAGTGAATTTTTAAAGGCATCTGGTATTTTAATGAAAAAGTAAAATGCGCCATCCGGTAATACAGTCTGGAGATTCATCGCCGCAAGTCTATTAAAAACATAATCACGACGGTTTTTATATTCCTCTCTCATAGCAGCTGGATCATGTTCACCGTTCCTCATAGCCTCGAGTGCAGCCATCTGTGAGACAGAGGAGGCACAGGATACGTTATATTGATGAACCTTTATCATATGTTTAATGATTGCTTTTGGTGCCATCAGAAAGCCGATTCTCCAACCGGTCATGGAATGTGACTTTGATAGACCATTTATAGTAATGGTTTGCTCTCTTATAATGGAACCAATCGATGTATGAGTTCTGTCCAAAGTTAATTCACTATAGATTTCATCAGCCAGGATAAAAATATTTTTTCCTCTAACAAGGTCAGCAATTTCCTCCAGTTCCTCTCTCGTTAATGATACCCCTGTTGGGTTGGACGGATAGGGAAGAACAATACATTTTGTTTTTTCGGTTAGACTTTCTGTGATTAATTGTGGAGTCAATTTAAAGGAGGTGCTTCTTGTATCAACATGGACTGCTTTTCCCCCTGCTAAGTGAATTAATGGTTCATAACCGGGATAAACAGGGCCAGGCAGAATGACTTCATCTCCAGGTGTTAAAATAGTCCTGAAGGCAATATCAATCGCCTGACTTGCTCCTACAGTAATCAAAATTTCATCATCCGGATTATATTTAAGTGAATAATGGCTATACATAAATTTTGATACTTCTTGCCGGAGATCGAGTAAACCGGCATTGTGGGTGTAGGTGGTACAATCTTTTTGAATGGCGTTTATTGCTTTATCTTTTATATGTAAGGGTGTTGGGAAGTCAGGTAATCCTATTGTAAAGGACAGGACATCATCAATATCAGATACCATATTATAAAACTGCCGAATACCGGATATTTCTATCTCTTTTACATGAGGATTAATTAAGTGTTCCATTCCAGGTCATACCTCCTAATTACAGTTCTTATCTTTATTATTATAAGGTTGCTTTAGGAAAGTGTACACTATCCTACTCTAAATGGTTGTATGCAAGATTGGGTGAATGATGCATACTTGGTTTGGAATACTATGGGTAATTCGTTTTGCTTAGGTGGGGGAAGATAGTGTACCGAATACTTGTTAAGGATCAAACTGATGGTATAAAGGAAATGACTTTGGAGGACTTACAGAAGCGTGATTATAGCCTGGTATGGGTTGATATCCTCGCACCGCAAGAATATGAGGCTAATATACTCCGTACGTATTTTAATTTTCACCCTCTCACTATAGAGGACTGTCTTGATCGAATCAACCAGAGACCTAAAGTGGATTTTTATCAATCCTATATGTTTTTTATCATTCATTCCTTAAATGAAAACTTCGAAAGAAATGAGATTGATATTTACGTAAATGAAAAAGCAATCGTAACCGTTCATGAAGATCATATAGAGGAAATAGATAAAGTATGGGGAGTAACAGATCAATTGGATACTTCTATCCATGTCCTGCATAAAATTATTGATGCAGTGGTAGATGCTTATCTTCCAAAGGCCTATCAAATAGAGGAGCAATTAAATGTCTTGGAAGATCACCTGCAGCATTCTCTTAATAATGATCCAATGAGTCAGTTATACGAAATTCGAACGATGATTTCGCGACTAAGAAGAATTATCTTGCCCATGAATGATTTGATGTACAGGATTATTCATTCTGAGAGAATCAGTGCTCTTTCTGAACATCATCATTACCTTAATGATGTGTATGATCATTTATTGAAATTAAAAGAATTGGTTGATGGCTACAAAGAGTTCTCGACAGATCTGAGAGATAGTTATATGGCGGTCAGTTCAAATAAAATGAATGAAACAATGATGACCTTGACGATTATTACGACTATTTTCATGCCATTAACATTTATTGCAGGTTTATATGGTATGAATTTTTCTGAAATGCCTGGTTTAAGTTTTCGCAATGGTTTTTGGTATGTTCTTCTTTTTATGATCATCATCACAGTTATAATGATGATTCTCTTTATGCTGAAAGGTTGGTTATTCCGAAGGCTGTACAGAAATGAAAAATAAATAGCGGCTTAGCTCTATTGTATTTAGAACTAAAGCCGCTTAGGTCATGTTTACAGGACTGGGTCCTTTATTTATATTAATATCCGTAATCCCAATCGATTTCTTCTGGATGCCACATAGTAAGCTGAGGAGTTGCGTAAGATTCATCAGTTTGGTTATGTGTGTATTTTTCAACTTCGCTAAATTGAATATTCTCTAAACAAGTAATAACATGGTTATCTTCATATAAAATGGCAGTACCTTTCATAAGTCAACCCCTTCTTTCCAGCATATTGATTTAAGTTATGCTTTTATCTGTATAATAGTCCTCATTTGTTAAAGCGTCTATATCATTGAGCAAAGTTTCACAAAATAAACACGATTATCGATTTAAATTTAAATATTTATAAAAAAACATTAATTTAAGCCGATACTAGAAAGAAGGCTTTATCTTACTGCAATTAATCGTAAGAGATATGGAAAGGCGCTGTTAAAAATGAATGAACAAAAAGGAATCCTGCTAGAGAGCGGAACAAATGAGTTGGAAATCGTGGAATTTGGTATTGGCGAGCATAAATTTGGAATTAATGTTATCAAAGTTAAAGAAATTATTAACCCAGTACGGATTACCGGTGTTCCACAAACACATCATCATGTTGAAGGAATCATTGAACTTCGTGGAGAGATACTCCCTGTAGTAGATATTGCCAGTGCACTGAATCTCCCAGCATCCCAAGCTCCTGAAAAAGATAAATTTATAGTGACTGAGTTTAATAAAATAAAGGTCATTTTTCATGTACATACCGTTACCCAAATCCATAGGATTTCATGGAACCAAATAGAAAAACCATCTGATATGTACCAGGGATTGGATAGTCAGATTACTGGTGTCATTAAAATGAATAATGAAATGCTTTTACTGCTTGATTATGAAAAAATTATTTTGGAAATCAATCCTGAATCAGGAATAACCATTAATCAGATTCAAAAATTAGGAGTTAGA
Source organism: Bacillus sp. E214 (assembly GCF_008087365.1). Classification (NCBI taxonomy): domain Bacteria; kingdom Bacillati; phylum Bacillota; class Bacilli; order Caryophanales; family Bacillaceae; genus Bacillus; species Bacillus sp. E214. The sequence goes on from NZ_VENN01000001.1 coordinate 193,050, forward strand.
GAACGATCTAATAAGCATTTATTAATTGCTGAGGATTCACCGCTGTTGCGGAAGCTGTTGATGCAGACATTAAAAGAAGCCGGTTATGAACAACTCGATTTCTTTGAAAATGGCAAGGAAGCGCTAACCTTTATAGAGGGAAAGGCACTAGCAGGAACCTTACTGAATGATGTACATTTGGTAATTACAGATATAGAAATGCCACAAATGGATGGTCACCATCTAACCAAACGAATTAAAGAAAATCCTACCTTGTCGGATTTGCCTGTTATCATTTTTTCATCATTAATTACGGACGATTTAAGGAATAAGGGAGAGTTGGTAGGAGCAGATGCACAAATTAGTAAACCTGAAATAGTTGAACTGGTCAAACAGTTAGACAAACTTTTACAAAAGTAAAGCTGCTGAACCCTTTGTTCAGCAGCTTTACTTTTTCCAATTTTGATATGGATAGGATTCACCAAGACGCGTAAAAGTCGGTTTTTGGTATTTCTTTTTATAGTCTTTAGCGCGATCATTATCTGAATTTTCCTTGCATCCTGTATAAGACATCAATAGTTTTTTTGCTTTAGATAAAGAAAGACGTGAAGAGGGGTTTCTTACCTCTTTTGATAAATGACCAAGATGTGTTAATGTTTGAAAGTCGTCCTTTGAGGGCGGAATATGGAATGTATACTTTCCGCATTGTATCAGTACATCTGATTGTTGGAAGCTTAAATGAGGATGGTCTGAATATTGAAGGCCTATTTTCTTTGCCTTTCCTTCTTCAAGCATTTTAATAATCGTTTTTTTCTTTAGATTGTATAGAAATTTAGGGTCTGATGCAGTTTTTGCATGTCTATTCACAGAATAAATCGCTTCTCCCAGGTCATCGGCAGTAAAACAGGCGGGATTAGGAAGATTCCCATTATTTTGATTCATAAATGTTCCTTTCTTCTAAGAATATTTCATGATAATAAGTAAAAGCATATAACTGATTATAACGTGTTCTGCTATGGGATAAAAGGAAAAACGTTTCATATCTTATTTGAACGAATTAATTTTCAAAACAGACTACCCGAGAAATTGAAGGTAAAAGAATTATGAAAGTGAGTGTGATACCTTGCAAAAGCTGCTACTTACTGGTTGCGGAGGGGCAATGGGTGCGTTAGCTCGATACGGGATAAGTTTATTGATCCCGTCATCTGGCAGTCCTATTCCGTTTAACACCTTATTCATAAATGGTTTTGGAAGCTTTGTTTTAGCCTATCTCACCTATTCGCTATTTAAAAATGAGGGAAATGAAAGATTAAAATTATTTTTTGGAACTGGTTTATGTGGAGGATTTACAACGATGAGTAGCTTTGCATTGGAAATAACCAATCTCGCAGCAACTTATCCCCTATATAGTCTTATTTATTTTTTTCTGAGTATGATTGCAGGTCTCTTAATGGCATGGTTAGGGTTTATTATGTCTAGTTGGATAAAGAGGGAAGCGCGTTGATTATATTAATTGTATTAGGTGGTTTTCTCGGAGCATGTTTAAGATATGTAATGACTGGCTGGTTAAAAAAATATAATCATTCATTTCCTCTAGCTACTCTTGTTATTAATTTAATTGGTTCGTGTTTAATTGGTATATCGGCCGGGATAGGAATAGAGCGGGGAAGCGGTATGCATATGTTTACTGTGATAGGAAGCTTGGGGGCTTTTACTACATTCTCAACTTTTGCAATTGAAGCCTTGGATTTAATGCTGAGCCGGGAACACCGCAAGTTATTGCTTTATGTAAGTTTTTCTTTGGCAGGAACGTCAGTTTGTTGTATGTTGTGCTATCATCTTATGAAAAATATAGGACATTAACCGCTCGTCTCTATGAAAATTCGACAATGTATTATAAAATAATCGAAAGAAATGTAATTTATTTCAAAAAATGAACTATTAGGTGCCCTGACTATGACAACTTTAAAGAGTAACATTAAAAGCTATACAGGTAATAAACAGGTAGATTTTCTGTTAGATATACAATGTGAAAAAGCACAGGGTTTTTATTTTTCAAGACCAATTCCTGCTATTGAAGCTGAAGAGAAGTATCTGAAAAAGAAGAAATAACACATGGCATAAAACAGCCAGAAAATAGGCAAACGGGCAGAATGTAGGGTCTGCTCGTTTGCCTTTATCGTTTTTTTAAGCCTTCTTGGCCTTTCTGCAAATCAATGACCGTGATTTCAGGACGTGAAAATAACCGGTATGGAATTCGGGTTGTACCTAAACCACGATTTACATACAAGGATAAAGGGCCAACTTTATAGGATCCTTCCCTGTATTTTTCTGCAAAAGGAGGAGTCACAATCGCACCCAAAAGAGGAAACTGAATTTGTCCTCCATGACTATGTCCGCTTAATTGTAAATGAACTGGGTAACTGGCGGCATAATCAGCATAATCAGGAGCGTGAGATAGAAGAATGGTAAATAAATCACTGGATTGTACCGGTATACTTACATCCAGGTTGGGCTTGCCGAGCATTGCATCATCTACCCCGCTTATTACGATTTGACGGCCATTCTGCAGGGTTATAAAGTTTGATTCATTTACTAACAGGGTAAATCCATTACTAACCATAGTCTCTTTGTAAATTTCCGTACCATAACCGCCATGGTCATGATTGCCAAAAACGCAATATTTACCAAGAGGTGCCTCCAGCTGACTTAATAATTGATTGAGCTTAGGAGTTATTCTATATTCATTCGGATTATCCATCAGGTCACCTGTAAAACAAATAATATCGGGATTAAGTGAATGAATGGTTTCAACCGTTTTTTCTAAATCTGACAAATTATATTGGAAACCCAAATGAGTATCACTGAATTGGACAATTCTAATATTTTGAAAGGAGTCTGGAATAAGTGGGTGGGAATAGGAAAAACGTGTTATATCAACCCAGGAGGGTTCAATATCTTTCATATAAAATCGCCCTCCTATAAGAGAGCAAAGAATAGTAGCTATATAGGCAAATGATTTTTTTAAAAAGAATCTTCTGGTTATTTTCTTCATTATAAAGTTCCTATCTCATAATAGTCAGTCTAATCCTATCATTCATTAAGAAAATTGTTAAGATGTATGAGTATTACTTTTTGATTACAAAATTTATGTGCTATTTGGTCTATAGATTAACTACCTAAAATAAGGTAAAATTAAAATACAATAGGTATTTAGATTTATAGAAATAATGATTTATATATTTAGTTAACTGAATGGGATGTTTCATTCTGAGGACGAGGGTGTTACAGATGAATAAAGCCAAATCATATGAAATGATCTATCTTCCTGCAAAAATAGGAATGATAAAAGTATATATGTATGGATTCCATAAAAAAGGAGATCCCGGCAGAGTATTTGTTATGCTTAATGATTTAAAAGTAAATGGCAAAGGTACGAATAAAAAGGAAACATTGATTAGTACTCTTTCTAAACTTAATGAACTAATCAATCAATCATAAGTAAAACATATAAAATTTTTAAGGGCGGCCATTAGGCGGCCCTTTTATCATTTAATTTGATTGGCTAAAATTTAAAAATCCCGTTATATCTATATTTTTCATCTATTTTGCTAATTCAGCATTTCTGGATATTATTGACAGAATTTTGTGATATAATAAAAGTGAATAATCATTCATTTTATTTGGAGGGCTCATATGAAGGGAAAAGTAGTGATTGTAACTGGTGGTTCTAGTGGAATGGGAAAGGCTATGGCTCAACGTTTTGCAAATGAGGGGGCTAAAGTAGTCATTACCGGAAGGAATAAAGAAAAACTGGATAACACCATTAAAGAATTTGCAGAAAATCAGGAGAATATACTGGCTGTTCAGATGGATGTTCGAAATGTGGAGGATGTTAAAAGAACCATTGAAGAGACGGTTAACAGATTTGGTACAATCGATTATTTGATTAATAACGCAGCAGGTAATTTTATTTGTCCGGCAGAGGATCTATCACCGAATGGCTGGAAATCTGTCATTGATATTGTTTTGAATGGTACTTTTTACTGCAGCAGCCTCATCGGCAAGTATTGGATAGAAAATGGCATTAAAGGATCAATCATCAATATGGTCGCTACCTATGCGTGGGATGCAGGTCCATATGTCATTCACTCTGCCTCAGCAAAGGCTGGTGTGCTGACAATGACTAGAACTTTGGCTGTGGAATGGGGTAAAAAATATGGAATCCGCGTAAATGCGATAGCTCCCGGGCCGATTGAAAGAACTGGGGGAGCAGATAAGTTATTTCAATCGGAAGAAGCAGCTCAAAGAACGCTTGAAAGTGTTCCGCTTGGAAGATTAGGAACACCGGAGGAAATTGCAGATTTAGCCCTGTATTTACTGTCTGATCGGGCATACTATATTAATGGTGATTGTATTACAATGGATGGCGGTGCTCATCTCAATCAATTTCCGTTTTAGGCATAGGATGGATGAATGGTTTTAATAAGAATTGAAATCTTTAAAGAGCAGTTCAATATGCTGATTTAATTGAACTGTTTTTTGTGCGTTCATTTGACTAGCTGTTTAAGATGATATTTTAGTTTTCACTATCCTTGTATTATTTTTCAGTAAAAAGTGTTTATTCTGGTAAAAAGGGGAATAAGCTAATAAAGGCCTTGAGATATGTACTTAAAAAGGAGGATCATAATGAAAAAGGTTTTAACTTCGTTGTTTATTACCATGCTTGTATTAGCGGTTTCTCCTCTTGTCAAAGTAGATGCTAAAAGTACACTGGATAAACAAGATGCATTTAATCTTTTAGATAGCGCATTTCAATTGCAGGTATCTCTTTCAGAAAAACCAAGATCAATGGACAATATTCGAGATTTATTAAAAAATTCCTTCTCAGAGGAATACACTGAGGATTTTATAAACATGAATGTACAAAAAAGTGTGGATGGTAGTGGCTATCAAACCTATGGTACGGATATAGCCCTTTATTATATTCCTTTTTTTACATATAGTGAACATACTAAACTAGGATATAGTTCTGCTAATGATCAATGGTATGTGTATGAATGGTTTCCAGGCAATACAGATGGACCAGTCAGCTATGAAGGGCATTACGAGGCAATCGGGCTGATGTATGACCATAATAAATGGGTAATTAATGATTACCAAATTGCTTTCGATCCGAAAACACTTGATGACAGTCAAGAAATAGCCCAAAATTCGAGTGTGGATAAGGAGCCATCCAATCCGACTTTCATAAACAGATTGACAGATTATATTAGCTACGGGTTCATTAATCATATGTCTCATTGGTTTGGGATGATTGCTTTCTAGATACTGATGGCATGAATGGAAAAGCTAATCCTGCTTGAATGAGGATTAGCTTTTTTGTATTAATCTCTAATATTTAACAATTCCATAATTCGTTCCTGGTTAAATCCAATGATTACTTGATCACCAATGACAAACGTTGGGGTAGAATATGAATCATATTTGGTCATAAGTATTTTTTTTGCTTTTGCATCCTTCTGAATATCTTTTAAGGTATAGGGAATATTGTGCTCATCAAAATAATTTTTGGCGTAAGCACATGGCGGACAGCCTGGTTGCGTAAAAAAAAGAACTGGTTCCACTTTTTTCTATCCTTTCTTTTGTTTAATTTGTATCTACCAGTATACATGAAACTTTTTTGTTTACTATAGTACAAATTTTAAGTAGGATATCAGGCAGGGCTATCTTTTATCAAATTAAAGAACTAGAAAGAGAAAAAGAATTGCCAACACCAGAGAGATCTTGTCAATTTATTTTGATTGAGTCTGCTTTAAAGTGAAAAATATGGCGCTGGAATTTTTCTTGGAACGTTTTTATGATAAAATGATGAAGTCTCTAAAAAAAGAGATGAAATAAAAGGTGTAACCATCAAATACGTTATAATGAATTTGGGTATACAAATAATGCCTATTCCTCTATTCTGTTACTAATGGCCAGTCCATAAGCGACAATATATTTTATTTGTTGGTAAGTCATGAAAGGAGCATATATTAGATATGTCACGATTACAAGGAATTTTATCACGTTTGAAAAACTTACAGGAGCAAGGGAAAGTATCAGATACAGCACAACGTGTGTTTGAAGTTGAAGGTCAAGTTAAATGTCAAGTATCTTATTTCGATAAAACTGAAACATTCGAATTAGAGATTTTTCAGGATAAAGGAAAAACTATGAAGTATCAATTTGATAATATTGATATGATTGCCATTGAAATTTTTGAGTTAATTTATAGCTAATTTGGAAATTTGAGATGATTTGGTTATGTTCCATTATCATGATGAAGGTATTTGTTCCTAATCATGTAGGTTATGCTTCTGAAAATCTCTAACTTAAATTTTTAAAGTGGGGAAGGGAAGATAATTACTGACAAATCGAACAGTTAAGTCTTCCGAATAAAACCAAAAGTGGATAACCAGGAACTAACTATATAAGGGGTTCTTAACCATGTTAGATATGCAAAAATTAGATGGATTCGAACTGACTGTAAAGGATTTAATGATTTCGTCTGAACGTGTTGCTCATGTACAGCAGGAAAATAATCTCGAACATGCATTATTGGTTCTTACTAGAAGCGGATATACTGCTATACCAGTTCTGGGACATGATTATAAGCTGCATGGATTAATTAGTACACCAAAGATAATGGATGCAATATTGGGCTTGGAGCGAATTGAATTTGAAAAACTGGAAGAGATGAAGGTTGCAGAAGTGATGGATCCCAATCTTCCATGTCTTAAAGAAAGTGATTCAATTGAAAAAGCAATGGAACTTCTCATTGATCATCCATTTGTATGTGTGGTAGGTACTGAGGGAGCTTTCGAAGGTATATTGACCAGAAGGCAGGTTATGAAGCATACAAATCGTTTAATAAAAATCATTAAATATAATTAATATCAGTATCTCAATCGATAATGATGAGTGGATTAAAAAATAAACATTTTTTAAAACGCCTGGATAAAGATCCAGGCGTTTTTTACATGGTTTATAAAGTTGTATAACTTAAATTTAAAAGTGACTTTAAACAATGTTATCAATAAAACACTCTAAGACATGCTAATAACTCAACAAAACTTTTAATAGATATAATATTCCAAATTAACTTTATCCAGGATAGGAACTTCGTTAAAATGATAGGGAGGGGCGTGGAAAAATGAATTCAATCGATTCAAGCATAGAAAAAAAGTCTTTCAAAAGGGCAAAGAAGAAGACAAAACGCCCTTTAGTATTAATTTCAATCCTATTGGCTTTATTCATGGGTGCCATCGAGGGTACTATCGTTTCAACTGCAATGCCTGAGATCGTTGGTGATCTGGGAGGCTTCTCCCTGTATAGTTGGGTCTTCTCAGCCTATTTGCTAATGAATACGGTAACGGTATTGATCTATGGGAAGTTATCTGATTTATTTGGCAGAAAACCAGTATTGTTATTTGGGATTACAGTGTTTCTGCTTGGTTCCCTCGGCTCTGGATATGCATGGTCCATGCAAAGCTTAATTTTTTTTCGTTTAATACAGGGTTTTGGAGCTGGAGCCATTACGCCCGTTGCAATGACAATTGTAGGGGATATATATACGAAAGAAGAACGAGCAAAAGTTCAGGGTTATTTATCAAGTGTTTGGGGAATATCGGCTATTTTGGGACCTGCTATTGGCGGATTATTAATCGAGTACATATCATGGAGCTGGATCTTTTGGATTAATATTCCGTTAGGATTTCTCTCTTTAGGAGGTTTGCTATTTTTCTTCCATGAGCAAAAGACGGTTAAAAAACAAAAGGTAGATTATATGGGTTCAGCAATGCTTGCTGTTTCTTTGTCGCTTTTAATGTTTTTATTTGTGCAAGGAGGGATTTCATTTTCCTGGCTTTCTTTAAAAAGTTCGTTGTTAATTATACTCCTGCTAATTTTGGTGTTTTGCTTTGTGAAGCATGAAAACAGAACTGTAGAGCCCGTTATGCCTTTTTCTATCTGGAAGAATCAATCAATATTGTTTGCTAATTTAACCTCTCTTACAACCGGTATTGTTTTAATTGGAGTATCAAGCTATTTACCAACATTTGTACAGGGAGTAATGGAGGAATCCCCAATGATAGCAGGATTTACTCTTACTGCCATGTCTATAGGGTGGCCGATAGCATCCTTTATATCAGGCAATATGATTTTGAAGATAGGGTATCGTACTACTTGTATAACAGGTGGAATCTTTATCATACTGGGTGCACTGGCTTTTACATTTTTGCCCTCCCATGGATATGTGTTTTTGGCCGCTTCTGGATCCTTCTTGCTTGGTGTGGGAATGGGGCTTACAAGCACTGCTTTTATCGTGTCCATCCAATCTACTGTGGATTGGGAACAAAGAGGTGCTGCAACAGCTGCAAACATGTTCATGAGAAATCTGGGAAACACAATCGGTGCCGCATTATTGGGAGGTATATTGAATAATCGTTTAAACGCTTATTATTCTCAAAATGAAAATATAGATTTAAATTCGGTAAACGAATTGCTTAACACTGAGATTCGATCTTCTTTAGAGCCGGAAAGATTGGAACAGATCCAAAGTGGATTAACACATTCATTGGGTATTGTGTATTTCATTGTCTTACTACTGGCTATACTGAGCTTGTTCTTGATATTGAAAATGCCAAAAGAGAAATCGTAACAGCCTCATTAAATCTGCTATATTGTAATATTTGCAGTTCAGCAGAATATAAAGGTAAAATAAAATGAATGTCTGATTAAGAAGAGATTGGTTTGTGAGGAGAACAAATGGTTATAACTGATTTTGAATTATTGGATACTCTTGCTGTTGAACTGAATTTACGTAAGACTGCCGAAAGAATGTTTGTCTCTCAGCCGGCACTTTCACAACGTCTTCAATCAATAGAAAGAGAATGGGGAACACCGCTTTTTATTAGATCAGCAAAAGGAATGACGTTGACGGAGGCGGGAGAAATTGTCGTTCAATATGCCAGGGAATCCCTGAAATTAAAAGAAAAAACACGAGAAAAAGTAGATGCTCTCAATCATAATGTACAAGGTACATTAAAAATTGCGAGTGCTTCTATAGTCGGCCAATATTGGCTCCCGATGATTTTAAAGAAATATGTTAACAAATATCCCAATGTTAAGATCTCACTTGTGACAGGCTGGAGCAGTGAAATGATCGAAAATATCTATAATGGAGAGTCTCATATTGGTATATTGAGAGGGGTTCCTGACTGGCATGGTTATAAAAAGCTATTGTTCAGTGATCACTTATACCTTGTGGATACCGAGCTTAACCAATTATCAGATGCGTTAACTACAGAACGCCCATTTATCTTGTTTAAAAGTGATTCGAACTATTATCGAGAGATTCAAAATTGGTGGATCCGCCATTATGGAATTCCACCGACACGTACCATTCTTGTGGATCAAATTGAAACCTGTAAACAAATGGTGATGAATGGAATTGGGTATGCCATATTGCCCGGTATTTCTTTAAGAGAAGGTGAAGCCTCGTATTTTAAACATCCCTTGTATGATTTGGAGGGGCAGTCTGTTGAAAGAAAGACATGGCTTGTAAGCTACGATGCTTCCTTAGAATTAAGACAGGTTAAGGCTTTTGTAAGTTTGATTGAGGAAATGTTAATTGAATAGAAATGAAATCTCTATTCTTGTTTTTCCTACTCTTGTTTGATAAAGTAATAGAAAATTATTTAGGGGAGAGAAATATACTATGAAAATGATGGATGCAAATGAAATTATATCCTTTATCGGAAACAGTGTGAAAAAAACGCCGGTTAAAGTATACATAAAGGGAGAAATCAGTGAGCTGGTATTTAATCCTGAGGTTAAAACATTTATTACCGGTAACACAGGGGTGATTTTTGGAGAATGGTCTGATATTCAACCAACATTAGAGGAAAACAAGGCGAAAATAGAAGATTATGTTATTGAAAATGATTGTCGAAATTCCGCAATTCCAATGCTGGATTTAAAAGGGATTAATGCACGTATTGAGCCGGGGGCGATTATCCGTGATCAGGTTCATATTGGAAATAATGCGGTGATTATGATGGGAGCGTCCATTAATATTGGTGCAAGCATCGGGGATAAGACTATGATTGATATGAATGCCGTGCTTGGCGGACGTGCAACTGTCGGTGAAAATTGCCATATTGGAGCAGGAGCAGTGTTGGCTGGCGTAATAGAGCCTCCATCTGCCAATCCTGTTGTAATCGAAGATAATGTACTTGTTGGTGCTAATGCGGTTATTTTAGAAGGCGTCAGAGTAGGAGAGGGAGCTGTAGTAGCGGCTGGAGCAATTGTAGTAGAAGATGTTCCTGCTCATACAGTAGTTGCTGGAGTTCCGGCTAAAGTAATTAAAACAATTGATGAAAAGACTAAATCCAAAATTGAAATTAAGGATGAGCTTCGTCAGCTATAATAAAAATGGAAGGGGCGTGGAGATGATGATTTCCGCGCCTGTTTTTAAATTGGAGATGAGGTGAGCTGCAATTTGGAAAAGTTAATTTCTATAAGAAGAGATTTGCATAGGATCCCTGAACCTGGTTATAAGGAATTTAAGACGCAACAATATTTGATAGATTACATAAGAAATCTTCCTCAGGATCGTATAGAATGGGAAAAATGGAGAACAGGAATTTTTGTTCGAGTAAAAGGGCTATCTCCTGAGAAAACCATAGGCTACCGTGCTGACATTGATGGTTTGCCGATTCGAGAAGAAACGGAGCTTCCCTTTAAATCCGAGCATGCAGATTATATGCATGCATGCGGCCATGATTTTCATATGACCATCGCCCTTGGTGTATTAACAGATTTAGTGGAAAATCCAATCAATGACCATGTATTATTTATGTTCCAGCCCGCAGAAGAGGGCCCTGGAGGAGCAGAGGAGATGATTGCTGCTGAGCAGTTTTCTAAGTGGAGACCTGATTTGATTTTTGGATTGCATATAGCTCCGGAATATCCGGTAGGAACAATCGCTACCAAAACAGGTTTACTCTTTGCTAATACCTCGGAGATCTTTATAGATTTTAAAGGGGTTGGTGGACATGCTGCTTATCCGCATCTGACGAATGATATGGTGATTGCATCCTGTCAATTTGTTACTCAGCTTCAGACTATTGTAGCAAGAAATATTAATCCACTTGATTCGGCTGTTGTTACAATTGGGAAAATAACAGGAGGGACTGTCCAAAATAGTATTGCTGAAAATGCGCGGATAGAAGGGACGATTCGGACGCTATCTGAGGATTCTATGCTATTGATCCGGAATCGAATACTGGAAATGGCAAAAGGAATGGAAGTGGCTCTTGATTGTAAGATTAATGTTGATTTTGGTTCTTCCTACTATCAAGTATATAACGAATCTAATCTAACAGAAGAGTTTATGAAATTTCTGTATCAGCGGCAGGATACGACATTCGTCAATTGCAAGGAAGCAATGACGGGTGAGGACTTTGGATACATGATTAAGGAGATTCCAGGCTTTATGTTCTGGCTTGGTGTTCAGTCATCGTATGGATTGCACCATGCTAAATTAAATCCTGATGAAAAGGCACTACCCTTTGCTGTATCGGTTATAACAGATTATATTCGAATGAAATCAATATAAAAAGAGAACCCGGCTAAAGAGATAGCAGCCGGGTTCTCTATATTATTCTGTTCCTTCAGCAGCGTATTGAAGCCTTATTTGATCGATGGCTATTTTAATCCTAGAGCGCAGCTGACGTTCAACATGGTATTGCTGTCCATTTGTTGTTCGGGCTACAATTTGAATTGTATAATCAGCTGTACCCATATCCTGGATGCCAAGAATCTCGGGTCCCATTAGGATATCTTCATCTTTTTCGGCCATTGTATGGCATATTTCTTTAATTGATTTTGTGATTTCCTCCAAATTATCTTCTGCTTTAAGTTTAATTTCCACCATAGCTCTCATAGCTCCACGTGAATGATTGCTTAGTATGGCAATTTGTCGATTGGGAATATAGTGGAGGCTTCCGTCATAACCTCTTATTTGGATTGTTTTAAGTCCGACTACTTCTACAACGCCTTTAATAACTCCTATTGTCACTTCATCCCCAACATCAATCTGTTTTTCGAGCAGGATAAAGAAGCCGGTTACTACATCACTCACTAATCCCTGGGCCCCAAAGCCGACCGCTAAACCAACGATTCCGGCACCGGCTAGAATCGCACTAACGTTGATTCCTAACATTTCCAGGATGGTGACTATTAAGATAAATATAAAGACGTACCCAAAAGCGTTTTTCGTTAAGGATTCCAATGTTTTCGTACGGTTCTCAGAAAGATTCTCTTTGGCCTGCATGCGCGAGAAAATCTTTTCAATGATTTTAAAAGTAAACGTGCGTATTACTTTATAGATTAAATAAAATAAAAAGATTTTTAGAACCCAAATTCCAATATCGAAAAGCCAGGTTTCCCACTTGAGATCTGAAAATTTAAAACCCATTATGAACGAATTCTCCATTAAACCAATCCTTTCCTAACAACTTCTTTATTGATATAAACGGAAGTATTCAATTATGATAGATACAATTTTTTTGGTATACTATAACCTTCATCTTGAAGGAAAATGTATGCAGCCTTTTACTATCATAATAGAATAATATAGATATACCATAAAGGAAGTTGAATGATTTGCCAAGTGAAAGGTAAAATGTTTGAAAAGACATAATCATTATTCAACATAAACTGATACAATGATAAAGTTATAGATAATAAAGCTTGCTTTTATCAATTTCTACACATTTTAAATATTGACCCTTGAGTTATGTTACTGGTGTGTTCATAGCCACTTTTACTATTTTCCCAAAAAGTTTGGTTGAAAATACTGTAAACATTTAACCGGATTATGTATTATTTGCATATGTGATATTTATTTTGGATATATATTGGAATTTTAGGCGAAAAGAGGGTTCGTTGATTGGAAATCAATCGGTGATTAATAGTTCCGTGGGACATTCAAGAAACATGTGAAGAATGAAGAGCGGTTCTCTCTTTCCGGTAAATAGTATGGATAGGTAATAATCACTTTATAAAACTAAAAAGGAGGCGTCGTAACCTTGAATTTTGAACTGCTGACAATAACGGTATTATGGTCCTTCCTTTATGTATATGTCATAATTGCTTCCATTGAGTTTGGGGTTGGTTTTTTTACATATTATGGTCGTTTTAAAGGTAAGCAGGTGGGAATTCCTAAATCGACAGGTCATTATGATCCACGACTCTGGCATATTACGATTATTTTCTTTATATTTTTTGTGGCAGGATTAATTGGATTTTTTCCGGATACATTTAATTATTTTGGCAGAGCATTGGTTCTACCAGGGCTGGTCGTTTTATTACTGGTAGTCATCAGATTTATGGCACATTTTTTGTATAAAAAAGGGAACAAAACAAGCTGGTCATTTTTGTTCGTTTATGTTTCGACTGGGATCCTTATTCCTGCCTCTTTATCCATTGGGCTTACGATATCTGAGGGAGGTTTTATAAAAAAAGAAGGAGAACGAGTGTTTCTCCTGGTAAAAAAATTGTTCCTCAGTCCTTATTCCTGGAGTGTCGTGTTTCTGACAATTGTAAGTGTATTGTTTATAAGCGCCGTATTCTTGCTCTATTATAAGGAAAAGTCTAATGATAAGGAGGCAAGTATGACTGTGCGAGGCTATGCTCTTTTTTGGAGTGTTCCTACGATCATTGCAGTTGCTTTAGCGACTATTTCATTAAGGGGACATAATTTGCGTCATTTTCAAAATGCTCTGGAGATTTGGTGGTTATTTGCGCTTTCTTTAATTAGCTTTATGGCTGCCCTATACTTAATCATTCGAAATAAAAGACATGGTTTAGCATTTATATTTGTATTACTTCAGTTTTTGTTTGCTTTCTACGGATATGGTATTTCACATTTGCCTTTTATACTTGATCCGTTCATTACATTGGACTCGTTTAATGGGAGCCACTTATGGTTAACATTAGGATGCTTATTGGTAATCGGATTATTGCTTCTGACTCCATTTACTCTATTGATCAATAAAATGTTATTCCGAACAAAATGAAAAACGCGAGTACCTGTTAAGGTACTCGCGTTTGTGCTTTTTATACTTCCATGATAATAGGCAGAATCATCGGACGTCTTTTGGTTCTTTCGTATAAGAAAGGTCCGAGTGTGTCTGTAACTTGATTTTTAATTTCAGACCATTGTGTAGTCTTACGTGCCATGATTTTATTTAAATGCTGAGTGATTAGGTTTTGAGCATCGTTAATCAGATCTCCTGATTCACGCATATAGACGAACCCGCGAGAAATGATATCCGGCCCAGCAGCAATTTTGAACTCTTTCATATTGATGCTGACAACAACTATCACAAGACCTTCTTCTGAAAGAATACGACGGTCGCGAAGGACGATATTTCCAATGTCCCCGATCCCGCTTCCATCAATATAGACATTGCCGGAAGGTACCTTGCCAGCAACGGTAGCACTATCCTGAGTAAGTGCCAGCACTTCACCGTTGTCCATGATAAAGCAATTTTCCTCCAAGACACCGCAATCCACAGCTGTTTGTACATGTGTTCGCTGCATGCGGTATTCTCCATGGATTGGCATAAAGAACTTAGGCTTCATCAATCTGAGCATTAATTTTTGTTCTTCCTGTCCACCATGGCCAGATGTATGAATATTACTTAAAGGACCATGAATGACATCGGCTCCAGCACGGAATAACATATTAATGGTGCGTGATACACTAACCGTATTACCTGGTATTGGTGATGATGAGAATACAACTGTATCACCAGGATTAATCTGGATTTGTCTGTGAGTACCGTTTGCAATTCTAGATAAGGCAGCCATCGGTTCACCCTGTGAACCAGTACAAAGAATCGTTACTTCGTTTGCCGGTAATCTATTTAATTGCTGAGTATCAATAAATGTTTCTTTTGGTGCGGTAATATAACCAAGTTGAAGTCCAATTTCGATGGCATTTTCCATACTGCGACCAAAAACGGCTACTTTCCTGTTGTTTTGTACAGCTGCTTCTGTAACTTGCTGCAGGCGATGAATATTCGAAGCAAAGGTTGCGAAAATAATGCGTCCTTCTACTTTTCGGAATATATCATGTATACTTTCGCCAACTTTACGCTCAGACATAGTGAAATTAGGGATTTCACTATTTGTACTGTCTGAGAGAAGGCATAGAACACCTTCTTTACCAATTTCAGCCATTTTAGTTAAATTGGCAGGTTCTCCAACCGGAGTAAAATCGAACTTGAAATCACCGGTATGTACAATATTGCCCTGTGGTGTTTTAACCACAATGCCGTATGCATCCGGGATACTGTGAGTGGTACGATAGAAAGTAACAGATGTTTTCCGGAACTTGATCACATCGTCCTCTTTAATTTCATGGATAATGGCTTGTCTTAGTAAACCGTGTTCTTCTAATTTCTTCTTTACTAATCCAAGTGCCAATTTGCCTCCATAAAGTGGAATATTCACTTGCTTTAGTAAATAAGGTATCCCGCCAATATGATCCTCATGACCATGAGTAATAAACAAACCTTTAATCTTGTCCGCGTTTTTTACGATATAGGAATAATCCGGTATGACATAATCAATGCCAAGTAATTCATCTTCCGGAAACTTTATTCCGGCGTCAATTAGAATAATTTCATCCTGGAATTGAACGCCATATGTGTTTTTGCCGATTTCGCCTAGCCCTCCGAGGGCGAAAACAGCTGTTTGGTCGTTCTTGACAAATTTCATATATTATTTGGTCTCCGTAATATGGAAATCTGGATTCTGTTTTTCAAATTCCAAATATTCATCTTTAAGAACTTGAACAAATTCAATATTGTATGGAAGGCTTTTTAACTTTTGGCGGACATCTCTTTCCGATTCCCCTTCAACGTAAATAGATTTAGTATTTTCGCGAACGGGTGTCTCAGCTGCGTTCTCCTGAAAAAAAACTTTAAAAATCATGTAAATCTCTCCTAACTTACTCTTGTAAAATTTATAAATAAAGAGGTGGCAAGGAGCAACAACCAGGCCACCTTATCTATTGATATTCATCTTAGACTGTCGGTCTAAACAGTTCATCATCTCTATTATAAGAAAATTTCCTAACATTTGCATGTTTAAACAATTTTCTTTAAGGACTGTTATCTACTTTACCGTATAGAATAAGCCCTCCGCAAGGATATTTGAAGGGCTTTTCAAAAAATTATGCAATTGATTTCCTGCCCATCAGGTCTTTCCATTGTTTGAGAAGCTTTTTTCTGAGCTTTTTTAACATGGCTGACCATCTCCTTTATCTATTATTTTAATGGTAATTAAGCGTTTGGTAAATATGCTTGAGGGATATAAGTACCTAAACGTAAAAATAAATTTATCGTCCCACTCATAAATAGTATATGCTTGGATTCAAAAGCTTATATTGTAATTTATTTACAATCGCGTCTGATTCATAATCTAAGTATAACTAATATCTTTAACCGTTACTATTTTTCCTGAAGAGTCAAGATAACTAATCATAGCTGTTTTCCTGTTGTATGAGATTCCTCATGCAGAGGTTTACTATTTATTATGATAGTATGATTGTAGACAATAATACGTTATATATAGTATTGCGCATCTGGGAGGAAATGTTTATGGGTAAAATTGTATTTTTTGACATTGATGGGACACTTCTAAATTCTGAAAAGAAATTACCGGAATCCACTAAGGAAGCAATCCATTTACTTAGAAAAAATGGGACATACGTTGCAATAGCGACAGGTAGGGCACCTTTTATGTTCAGCCATCTTATTCATGAACTGGAAATCGACTCTTTTGTCAGCTTTAATGGTCAATATGTTGTTTTTGAGCATGAGATGATTTATAAAAACCCTCTATCTCAATCACAATTAGAAAAATTAACGAGAGAAGCAAAGGCGAATGGTCACTCCATGATCTATATGAATGAGAAAACAATGAAAGCCAACGTTACACATGATCCCTTTATAGAAGAGAGTATGGGATCTCTTCATTTTCCACATCCCGAGGAAAAGGGAGACTTTTATAAAAATCATGAAATTTACCAAGCTCTTTTATTTTGTGAGGAACATCATACGTCTCTTTATGAAGGAAACTATTCGGATCTGCAATTCATACGCTGGCATCCATATGCAATGGATGTAGTACCAAATGGAGGGTCAAAAGCTAAAGGAATTGAGTATGTGATTGAGCGCAAGGGATTCTCTATGGATGAAATTTATGCATTTGGTGATGGATTAAATGATCTTGAAATGATTAAGGCAGCAGGTACGGGTGTGGTCATGGGAAATGGTGTACCGCTGTTAAAGAAAGAAGCGGACTTTATTACAAAAAGCGTAGATTCAGATGGGATTTATTACGGATTAAAGGAATTAAAGCTTATATAAATTTGTTAGTAATCAGCAACTGACTAGTCATAAAATAGGGCAGAGCGGTTTAGCCACATAGTTTCTATAAATAAGTGAACAAAAAAAGACTGTAGACCAACCTAAATAGGGAAAATGTCTACAGTCACAGCCGGTGATTAATCACCGGTTTTTATTTTTCAATGGCTACCGCATTGTCTAAATGGGCAAATGGATCTTTAGGATTTATATGATCATAGAACATGACTCCATTTAAATGATCAATTTCATGCTGAATAATAATGGCCATCATGCCGCTTAATCTTAAAGTAATCTCTTCCCCCTCAAGCGTATAAGCTTGTACTTTTACTTTATTGTAACGGGGAACATAGCCTGGTATGGCACGATCTACTGATAAACAGCCTTCTCCGGTACTTAAATAAGCCTTCTGAACAGAATGGCTAATAATTTTTGGATTAAAGAGAGAATAGCTATGGAGCTTATTTTTATCGTCTGTAGCGTGAATGGCAATCATTCGTTTTGAAATATTAATTTGAGGAGCTGCCAGCCCAACCCCAGGACGTAGACCGTATTTTTCTGCTTTTACTGGATCCTGGCTGTTTTGTACATATTCCATTAAGCTTTTGAGAATCTCTTGGTCTTCTTTGGAAGGCGGAATTTGTACTTCCCCCGCTCTTTTTCGTAGAGTGGGATGCCCTTCTCTGATAATATCTTGCATTGTAATCATTATTTCACCTCATAAAACTGTCCATTTATACTCTATAGTCTATCAAACCTTGCATAAAAAGTTAATTATGACTTCTGTAATCTTAACAAACATATAAGGGGTCTGTACGCCTTACTTATCTTTACGTAGTAGCGTATTTTAAGTTTAGGAATTAATCAATAGCAATCATACTACAATATATTACCTTATATTTAGATTACTAAGTAATTTCGGGGGTATTACTCCTATTATATATGTTATTTGTTGTCAAAATATTTCCATTTCGTTATAGTAAAGTAGGGATAGATAGGAGTGCTAATCATGGAAAAATACAAAAAAATTATTACACTTACAGGTATGTTAGTAGTAATCCTTGCATTAACAGGATGTCTAAACAATAGCAGTCCAGAAGAGAAAATTTATGATACTCTGGAGGAAGTGGCTGCATTGGAGGAAGACTTCCAAAAACAACAAGAGCCGCTTCAAAAGCTGGAGGAAGAAGATAATGAACTGTATGGAAAGATTATACAATTGGGTATGAAGGAAATAGAAGAAATACAATCATTATCAAATGATGCTATTAAAGGAATAGAAGAAAGACAAGCGTTAATGAAGAAGGAAAAAGAAGCTATCGATAAAGCTAAGGAACAATTTAAGGATTTAAATGGTCATATAAACGATCTTGAAGACTCATCCTTAAAAGCAGAAGCGAATGAATTAAAGGATACAATGACGAAAAGATATGATGAGTATGATGAACTGTATAAACATTATACAAAGAGTCTTACACAGGAGAATGAGTTATACACACTCTTTAAAAAAGAGGATGTGACCAAAGAAGATTTACAAGAACAAATTGAGAAAATCAATGAAACGTATAATTCACTGATGAACTCAAACAAAAAATTTAATGACTTAACGAATGAATATAATGAACAAAAGATTGCTTTCTATAAAAGGGCAAAACTAGATGTTGATACAGAATAAGAAAAAGCCATCAGGAGTGATGGCTTTTTTTTATAGAAATTCCAGGTTGTCGATAATCAATTCGATAAGTTTTGGTATGTTTTGTTAAGTAGTAAAACCTAATTGATTTTTGACCAGTATCGAGTATGATTATTTTTATTATAATTTAAAAATGGTTATTAGGTTTTATACATTTAGTATTGCATGTTTAATAAGGTTAGTTATTTTGCCCATATTACTTTAGTTTAGGGGATTATAAATACAGAAAGTTCATCTTTGTAAGCGCTTTTTCCACATTCTGTATTAGTATAAAAAAATATTAATGTATAACAGTTTGTCGTTAAAGAAAGTTTGTGAAAATGTTTACATACTCGAATCATATAAGTTGACGGCAATTATTTAAATCGTGTAAACTTTAACCATTGATACAGTTGTACTACTTTTTATCAAGAGGAAACTAATACAGTTATCTAATGGTTTAGGTGTGGAAAACTGGCATTATGATAATTTAAAGATGGATATTTAACCATTTATAGAAAGGAAGATGTGAATCCTATGGCTTCTAAACAACAGAAAGTCCTTATTGAGGCAGAGAAGCAGTTGGAAAGCGTTAGCGACCAGTTCAAGACGTTGCAAATTTTAAATGAAGAGGGAGAAGTCGTAAATAAATCAGCTATGCCTGATTTAAGCGATGAACAGCTTCAAGAATTAATGAGAAGAATGGTTTACACTCGTATTCTTGATCAACGCTCTATCTCTTTGAATAGACAAGGTCGTCTTGGTTTTTATGCTCCAACAGCTGGACAAGAAGCTTCACAATTGGCATCTCAATTTGCTTTGGAAAAAGAAGATTTCATTTTACCTGGTTACCGAGATGTACCACAAATGATTTGGCATGGTCTTCCATTGACTCAAGCCTTCTTGTTCTCTCGTGGCCATTTTGCTGGAAATCAAATTCCTGCAGACGTTAATGTGATTTCTCCGCAAATCATCATTGGTGCACAATATATCCAATGTGCAGGTGTAGCTCTTGGTATGAAGAAAAATGGAGCGAAATCTGTTGCAATCACATATACAGGTGACGGCGGTGCTTCCCAAGGTGATTTCTACGAGGGAATCAACTTTGCTGGTGCATTTAAAGCTCCTGCAATCTTTATCGTTCAAAATAACCGTTTTGCGATTTCTACACCGGTTGAAAAACAATCAGCTGCTAAAACAATCGCTCAAAAAGCAATGGCTGCCGGTATCCCAGGTATTCAGGTAGACGGTATGGATCCATTAGCTGTTTACACTGCAGTTAAAGAGGCACGCGAAAGAGCAATTAATGGAGAAGGTCCTACTTTAATTGAAACTTTAACTTATCGTTATGGTCCACATACAATGGCTGGTGATGATCCAACACGTTACCGTACAGCTGACCTTGATAACGAGTGGGAGAAAAAAGATCCACTTGTTCGTTTCCGTAAATTCCTAGAAGGAAAAGGACTATGGAGCGAAGAGAAAGAAAATGAAGTAATTGAACAAGCAAAAGAAGATATCAAAGTTGCTATTAAAGAAGCGGATAATACTCCAAAACAAAAAGTAACTGATTTAATTATGAATATGTATGAAGAGCTTCCATACAACCTAGAAGAACAATATGAAATTTACAAAGAAAAGGAGTCGAAATAAGCCATGGCCCAAATGACGATGATTCAAGCCATCACTGATGCATTACGTACTGAAATGCGTAATGATCCTAAAGTTCTCGTTTTTGGTGAGGACGTAGGAGTAAACGGTGGTGTCTTCCGTGCTACTGAAGGATTACAAAAGGAGTTTGGAGAAGACCGCATCTTTGATACCCCTTTAGCTGAATCTGGTATTGGTGGATTGGCAATTGGACTTGGATTGCAAGGATTCCGTCCTGTTCCTGAAATCCAATTCTTCGGCTTCGTATTCGAAGTTATGGACTCTATTGCTGGTCAAATGGCTCGTATGAGATATCGCTCCGGTGGTACTTATACTTCACCAATTACAATCCGTTCACCATTTGGTGGTGGTGTACATACACCTGAGATGCATGCAGATAGCCTTGAAGGTTTAATGGCTCAAACACCAGGTGTAAAAGTGGTTATTCCATCTACACCTTATGATGCAAAAGGTTTGTTAATCTCTGCTATCCGTGATAACGATCCGGTAATCTTCTTAGAACACATGAAATTATACCGTTCTTTCCGTCAAGAAGTACCTGAAGGGGAATATACAATTCCATTAGGTAAAGCTGATGTGAAACGTGAAGGTACTGATCTTTCTATTATTACTTATGGCGCAATGGTTCAGGAATCACTTAAAGCTGCAGAGCAACTTGAAAAAGAAGGTGTATCTGCAGAAGTAATCGATTTAAGAACAATTAGCCCGCTTGATATTGATACAATTATTGCATCTGTTGAGAAAACTGGACGCGCAATTGTTGTACAAGAAGCACAAAAACAAGCAGGTATTGCTGCTCAAGTTGTTGCTGAAATCAACGACCGTGCCATTCTAAGCCTGGAAGCACCAGTATTGCGTGTAACTGCTCCTGATACAGTATTTGCATTCTCTCAAGCTGAGCCTATATGGTTGCCAAATCATAAAGATGTACTTGAAACTGCAAAAAAAGTTTTAGAATTTTAACATAACAGGAGATGCTTTCGTGGCATTTCCTGACTAACACAACCATAACTTTAAAAACTGAAAAGAAAGAGGAGGAAGAAAAGCCATGGCTTTTAAATTTAAACTCCCGGATATCGGCGAAGGTATACATGAAGGTGAAATAGTAAAATGGTTTATTAAACCAGGTGATAAAGTACAGGAAGATGACGTACTGTGTGAAGTGCAAAATGACAAATCTGTTGTTGAAATTCCATCTCCAGTAGAAGGTACTGTTCAAGAAGTATTAGTTGAAGAAGGTACTGTAGCAGTAGTTGGTGATGTACTTGTAACTTTTGATGCACCAGGTTATGAAGATGTACAATTTAAAGGTGATGAGCACGGTGAAGAAAAAACTGAAGCTCAAGTTCAATCTACTTTAGAAAGCGGACAAGACCTTAAGAAAGAAGCAGCAGCTCCAGCAAACTCTGATACTCCAACTGGTGCAGGTTCACAGCCACAAGCAGAAGAAACTGCAAGTGACCGTGTAATCGCAATGCCATCTGTTAGAAAATTTGCTAGAGAAAACGGTGTGGATATTCACAAGGTTAAAGGCACAGGCAAAAATGGCCGTGTATTAAAAGAAGATATCCAAGCATTTATGAATGGTGGACAAGAAAGTGCGCCTGTACAAGAAGCTCCTGCTGCCAAAGAAGATTCTAAACCAGCTGCAGCGGCTATTCCTGCAGGAGAATATCCTGAAACTCGTGAAAAAATGAGTGGAATTCGTAAAGCTATTTCTAAAGCGATGGTTAACTCTAAACATACAGCTCCACACGTTACATTGATGGACGAAGTAGATGTGACTAAATTGGTTGCTCACAGAAAGAAATTCAAAGAAGTTGCAGCTGAAAAAGGAATTAAGCTAACATTCCTTCCTTACGTTGTTAAAGCTTTAACAAGTGCATTAAGAGAGTACCCAGCATTAAATACATCTCTTGATGATGCTACACAAGAAATTATCCATAAACACTATTACAATATCGGTATTGCAGCTGATACTGAAAAAGGACTTCTTGTACCTGTAGTTAAAGATGCAGATCGTAAATCTATGTTTGCTATCTCTAATGAAATCAACACACTTGCCGGAAAAGCTCGTGATGGTAAATTAGCTCCTAATGAAATGAAGGGTGCTTCTTGCACAATTTCAAATATCGGTTCTGCCGGTGGACAATGGTTCACACCAGTTATTAACCACCCAGAAGTTGCGATTCTTGGAATCGGACGTATTGCAGAAAAACCAATCGTTCGTGATGGTGAAATTGTAGCTGCTCCTGTATTATCATTATCTTTAAGCTTTGACCACCGTATGATTGATGGAGCTACTGGTCAAAATGCATTAAATCACATTAAACGTTTATTAAATGACCCAGAATTATTATTGATGGAGGGATAAGACATGGTAGTTGGAGATTTTCCAATTGAAACAGATACTATAGTAATCGGTTCTGGTCCAGGAGGTTACGTGGCTGCAATCCGTGCTGCGCAACTTGGACAAAAAGTAACAATCGTTGAAAAAGGAGACCTTGGTGGCGTATGTTTGAACGTTGGATGTATTCCATCCAAAGCCTTAATTACTGCAGGTCACCGTTATCATGATGCCAAACATTCTGAAGATCTTGGTATCACTGCTGAAAACGTAAAAGTGGACTTCTCTAAAGTTCAAGCCTGGAAAGGTACTGTAGTAGAAAAATTAACAAGTGGTGTTGGCGGATTACTTAAAGGTAACAAAGTAGACATCGTTAAAGGTGAAGCTTACTTTGTAGACGCTAATAACATCCGTGTTATGACTGAAAATAGCGCTCAAACATATACATTTAAAAACGCTATTATCGCAACAGGTTCTAGACCGATTGAATTACCGACATTTAAATATTCTGATCGTGTCATTCATTCCACTGGTGCTTTAAACCTTGATCATATCCCTGCAAGCATGGCTATTATCGGCGGTGGAGTAATTGGAGTTGAGCTTGGTTCTGTATATGCTAACTTTGGTACTAAAGTAACCATTCTAGAAGGTATGGACGAAATCTTGGCTGCTTTCGAAAAACCAATGTCTTCTATCGTTAAACGTAACTTGAAGAAGAAAGATGTAGATATCTTCACTAAAGTTAAAGCTAAAGGCGTGGAAGAAACTGAAAATGGTGTAATTGTTACTTACGAAGAAAAAGGCGAAGAGAAAAAAGTTGAAGCTGAATATCTATTGGTAACAGTTGGAAGAAAACCTAATACTGATGAAATTGGTTTAGAACAAGTCGGTATTGAACTAGATGAAAGAGGCTTCATTAAAACAGATAAGCAATGCCGTACATCTGTAAGTAATATTTTTGCGATTGGTGATATCATCTCTGGCCCTCAATTAGCTCATAAGGCTTCTTATGAAGGTAAAATCGCTGCTGAAGTTATTTCAGGACATGCAGCTGAGATTGATTATCTAGGTATTCCTGCAGTTGTATTCTCCGAACCGGAACTTGCAACAGTTGGTTATACTGAACAACAAGCAAAAGAAGAAGGTTTAGATATCGTTGCTGCTAAATTCCCATTTGCAGCAAACGGACGTGCTTTAGCATTAAATTCTGCAGAAGGATTTATGAAGTTAATTACACGTAAAGAAGACGGATTAGTAATCGGTTCTCAAATTGCTGGACCTGGTGCTTCTGATATGATTGCAGAGCTAGGCCTTGCAATTGAAGCAGGAATGACTGCTGAAGACATCGCTATGACTATTCATGCTCACCCTACATTGGGAGAAATCACAATGGAAGCAGCAGAAGTTGCGATGGGAAGCCCAATCCACATTATTAAATAATTAATTATTTTTTACACCCCTATCCTTTTTGGACAGGGGTGTTTTATTTTGTCGGTAAAGTGGTAAAATATAGGATAAGGTTGTCGAAAGGTGGAATTTCATGAGATATGCTATAGCTTTGCTTACATCTATGGTTCTGTTGCTATCTGGTTGCGGAGAAGAAGAGAAGGCGAAAGAAGATACACCTAATAAAAGTGTAGAACAGACACAATCAAATCAGGGAACAAAGCCTAATAAAGCTGAAATTAACAAAGAGGTACCTAAAGAAACAGCAGCGAAGCCGATAGAGGAGATTTCACAAAACTATCAGGTCAATCTAACAAATTGGAAAATTGAGCCTATAGAAGATGGTGAAAAGAAAGTAGCTCTATTAACCATCGATGATGCACCGGATCGATATAGTTTAGCAATGGCAAAAAAATTAAAAGAAATGAATGCCTCTGCTATATTTTTCGTTAACGGACATTTTTTGGAATCGGATGCGCAAAAAAAGATATTGAAACAAATCTATGATATGGGATTTGAAATCGGTAACCATACATATAGCCATGCCGTCCTGCCAGAATTGGATGAAGAGGCGCAAAAAGAAGAAATTATTAAAGTGAATGATATGGTGGAAACTATAACCGGTGAAAGGCCCAGATTTTTTAGAGCTCCATATGGGCAAAACACAGAGTTCTCAAAACAAATAGCCAAAGAAGAAAAAATGCAGTTAATGAATTGGACAATAGGATACGATTGGGAAAAACAGTACCAAGATAAGGACGCTTTAGTGAAAGTTATGCTTACTAGCAAAGAATTGTATCCGGGAGCAAACCTGCTTATGCATGACCGTAAATGGACTAATGATGCAATGCCAGAATTAGTTGAAGGATTACGTGCAAAGGGTTATAGGGTGATAAATCCTCGTGAAATAAAATCTTTTTAATGGAAGAGTTCTGGCAGCCTCAGTAATTAGGCTGCCTTTTTCAATACTATTTTTAAGTAACTAGTTGAAGAGTGGATGGGTGGGTAATATGTTTGTACAGAAATCCTTTGGTATGGTTAGCGCCTGCTTAAGGGGAAACCTCCGGATTGAGTTAATATGTGTTGGCAAAACTAGATCTGTCCTTGCTCGGTAGATGATTCATGATTTGACGACTTTCTAGATAGCTATTCAACCAGTAGCTTGATCATCACTATTAGGTACATATAGGTTATAAGCCCTCTAAATAAACCAATTTAAAGTATAAAGTATGGCTCTACTTTTTTAGATTAAAATGGATGATTCTCCCGTTAAATAAATGAAGTTCCCCTTTTAATTTCTTTGATAAAAATTTAGCAAACTCATTAGCCTTCGATTTATCACCAATTGTAGAGTGTTGAGATAGACTGATTTGGATATAAGGGACTCTTTGTTTATTTTCATCAGGGGTTTGTATATATTCATAATCCACTCCAATGGCTATCATGTGATAGTCCTTTTCCTCTGAGTATAAATAAAACCAATTATGTTTCCCTTCGTCTGTTACTTTCAAAACATAAGGAAATGCAGTTTTACTATAATCCCATGCTAATTGTTCGGAAGTATGCGAGATTGATTGTCTATACTGATTGATCAATTGTTTAATGTCCTCAATAGTTATGTCATCTTTTATGGATCCCTTCATTTTTATAAACGTTGATAAAGTCATAGGAACCTCCCTGAATTAATTTATTTTAATTAGTTTATCATTACCTGAAAATGGATAACAAGGGTGATAATGAAAACGCTTTTCTTGGTTAAGTGTATTTAATTTCATTAATGAAGGAATTCATGGATAAAATCATTAGAATAATAGCCAATTTAACTGTTTAAATATTGATATTACACTTACTGATACATTTGCAGGATAAGAGTGTCTAATTGTCATATTAATAATATATTATACACAATTTAACGAAAAATATTTTAATGTGTTATACAATTTGGGCTTGAAATATTCAATGAGTTATACTATTATTGATTTATGGAATTAAAACGCTTTCTTGGAAGGCGTTTACATTTAGAAAAGGAGATGAAATGAATGGGTACAATCGTATGTACAGGATGCAACAATACAATCGATCATTTTGAAGACGAAAAAGTAACAGTATTGTATGCAACATGCACTGATTGCCACAGTTGTGAACAAGAATAGTCACTAGACCAAAACCGGTTCATTTCAAAAACTATAATCATTTAATCTTGAAAACTATAAAAAGTTAACATTAGCGATGACAACCTTCAATTTTCCAGGGGTTGTCTTTTTTATTTACTCGCAAGAACACGGTGTATTCTTTACTTATTCTTTATATGATAAATTAATGATACACAAATGATTGGTTTCACTTTTCAATTAAGAAGCGAATCATATATTGCCATTGTGTAAAAGCAATCCTAACGACAAAGGAGGGTGTTTTATGTGGAAAACGCGTGTAACAGAGTTGCTTGGCATAGAGCTGCCAATAATTCAAGGGGGGCTGGCTTATCTAGCCTATGCTGAATTGGCTGCCGCCGTTTCAAACGCTGGTGGACTTGGTCAAATTACAGCTATGTCATTGAGCAGTCCTGAGGATTTAGCTAGTGAAATTGATAAGGTACGTTCTATGACTTCTTCCCCATTCGGAGTTAATTTTGCTATTGGTAACCACGGTAAACCTTATGAAGAATTTGTACAAGTGGTACTCTCCAAAGGAGTAGAAGTTGTTTCTGTTACAGGGGGAAACCCGAAAGAATTTTTAGAGATGTTTAAGGGTACTGGAGTAAAAACACTCGTATTGACTGCAGGGGTAAGGCATGCTATGAAAGCTGAAGAACTTGGAGCAGACGCAGTTATGGTGGTTGGCTATGAAGGTGGAGGCCATATAGGAAGAGATGAGTTGAGTACAATGGTCCTGGTGCCTCAGACAGTTGATCATGTCTCCATTCCTGTTATTGCTGCTGGAGGTATTGGAGATGGAAGAGGTTTAATGGCAGCGCTGGCCCTGGGTGCTGAAGGTATAGAAATGGGTACACGATTCATTACTACGAAAGAATGTATACATGCTCATGCCGCTTATAAGCAAGCAATCATAGATAGCTCTGAAAAGGATACGGTAGTGATTAAAAAGAGCTTAGGTGCTCCAGGACGTGCCATTCATAATCCGCTTACGGATATTATCCTTGGAATGGAGGATAATAATTGTACATATGAGGATTTAAAAGATTATATTAGTGGTGTAAGAAACAAAGCATTTATATATAATGGAGATTCAGAAGCTGGTTTTGGTTGGGCTGGTCAAGTTGTTGGTATAATTAAGGATGAGCCAACAGTAGAGCAATTGTTCAGTAGAATGCTAGCGGAAGCAGCAGCTATAAGAGAACGCTGGAAAGCAATTACAACATAAGAGGTGGTACATATGGATTATCAATATCCGATTGATTATGAATGGTCTACTGATGAGATCGTAAAGGTTATATCTTTTTTTCAAGGAATCGAGAAAGCTTATGAGAACGGGATAGAAAGGGAACAGTTAATGAACCTTTACAATGAGTTTAAGCGAATTGTTCCTTCTAAATCTGAGGAAAAGAAATTGTGCAATGAGTTTGAAGAAGTGAGTGGCTACTCTGCCTATCAAGCAATTAAGCGAGCAAAAAACAGTGCTAATGAAGGATTTATAAAATTAAGCCGATAAAAGACATTAACCCCCTTGGCATAGTGCTAATGGGGGTTAATGTCTTTTTCGAGTTTATTAGACATTGTACAGGGGTATTAAATGTACAAATACATCATGAATAATTTCAACTAATTGATCACCGGAAAGCTGAACAGCTTCCTCGCGTGGAATTTGATAGCCGCATAATAATTCAGCTTTTTTGACTGTTTGTAAACGATTAAACATATCGTTTAAGCCATCGGTTGATAATGTACTGTGAGGAATAACTTCCGGCTTCATGTGATCAATAGACCACACGTAATCAGATGGGATAAGATTTTTTATCGATTCAGTTTGGCTAGCCAAACGTTGTCCCTTTTGCGCTTTGTCTTTGGCTTCATAAATAATTGCATACCAAATAAATAAATGGGTTTCCCACAGACCGATTTGAAAATGTGGCTGCATTTTGTAACCGCGTGGATTGGATGAAAAAGATACCCATGTATCATTCGGCGGGTTAATCGTACGACGAGCATGCTTTGCAATATGGGGATACATTGGATCTTGTGTTAAAACAGATAATTCCTCTGTGAAAATCTGACTTAATGTTTCAAATTTGGGACGTATTAAGGTTTTGATTGCATCCATTCGTTGGTCGAGACCATCTATTGTAAATACATTAAAGTCTTCATTTGTGAAACCTTTTATAACCATATATATTACCTCCTATTCTCTCTTATTTTAGCATAAGAATAGAGAGGCCAAATAATATTATGCATATGTAACTAGGCGCTTGTCTATTTTGGTTGCAATAATCCAGAAAGAACATACTATAGTACAAAGTACAATTAAATTTCTGAATTTTCTTAAAATAAATGCAAGGAGAGGATTTTTATGAAACAGGTAGTTAATCACAAACTGAAAGCTCAAGAAGTCGAGAAACATAGAAAAGTAGTTCTCCGGATGGAACTGGATTATGAATTGGCTACCTTATATGAAGCTATTCAGCAGGATGATGAAAAACAAAAAAATTGTTCAAAACAAAAACTTGAAAGAATAAGAAAAGAACTTCTGCGCTTAAAAGCACTTTAATAGTGGATATTATTATATGATTTTTTGATTGATTAAGACGAACTGCATGTTCTCGTTCATGATGTTCGTCTTTTCTTGTTATTTAATGTCATTCGAATTAAACTGGAATTAATATACATACTATAGAAAAGATTTTAATTGAGGTGGGAAAAATGGCGGAATGGTCCAACATTCACGAGATGGCGGTTCAATGGATTAAAGAAGCAGGGGTAAAGATTATTAACTCATTTGAATCAATTTTAGATATTAACACAAAATCAAATGTAAATGATTTAGTCACTAATATGGATATGGAAATAGAGCAATTCTTTAAAGAAAAAATATCTGAACAATTTCCTACTCATCATATTCTCGGTGAAGAAGGTTCTGGCCATGATTTGCAGTCACTGGATGGAGTAGTTTGGATTATCGATCCTATAGACGGAACAATGAATTTTGTGCACCAGCAAAGAAATTTTGCGATATCAATAGGTATAATAGAAAATGGTATTGGAAAGATTGGGCTAATATATGATGTTGTCCATGATGAACTGTATCACTGTATAAAGGGAAAAGGAGCTTTTCTCAATGATAGCGAGATTCCTAAGATAAAGGAAGTTCCACTTCCCGAATCTATTATAGGTTTAAATCCAATTTGGCTGACGGACAATAAAAAAATTGATAAGAATCTGACGGGCAGACTTGTCAAAGATATAAGAGGGACCAGGTCCTATGGATCTGCTGCCCTTGAAATTGCCTATGTTGCTACTGGGAGAATGAACGCTTATATATCGATGAGATTGGCGCCATGGGATTTTGCGGGGGGAGCCGTGATTATTGAAGAATTGGGTGGAAAAGTGACTGATCTGCAAGGTAACCCGATTCATTATCTAAAGAAGAGCTCATTCCTAGTGTCATCGCCAGCTTTACATGGAGTGATTCTTGAGCAGTATTTATCATCCTGATGGCTATAAAAGAGAAAAAGCATCAGTACTGATGCTTTTTTATTGCTTAAAATATGATATTGCGGTAAAATTATTTAGTTAAAAGAATAGTCTAAAGTTTTTCTCTCCAACGCTTTTTTAGTGTAAAGCCGCTTCCCATAATGCCGATAAAAGCTAACAGGCATAGGACAATGGCCACTACACTTCCTTCAGCGATGGATATAGCAATTCCGCATAAGCTTGTCATAGCGAGAACTGCTAGCAGCATAAATATAAAGTTAATATTCATATGTAATCACCCCAATCTTCATATTCATTGTACACAATACGATAGCAGCTTTCTAGTTTCAGTATGTTATAATGACAAGGTTGGTTTCGATAAGCATAAAATCTGGGAGTTGAAATAGTTTGCAATACAGAAATGACGTCAAAAATATAGCGATTATCGCTCACGTTGACCATGGTAAAACAACTTTGGTCGACCAATTGTTAAAACAAGCAGGTACATTCCGTTCTAATGAACAAGTTGCTGAAAGAGCAATGGATTCCAATGATCTTGAAAGAGAGCGCGGTATTACAATTTTAGCGAAAAATACTGCCGTTAACTATAAAGATACACGTATTAACATATTGGATACACCGGGACACGCAGACTTCGGCGGAGAAGTAGAACGTATCATGAAAATGGTAGACGGTGTTCTCTTAATCGTTGATGCGTATGAGGGTTGTATGCCGCAAACCCGTTTTGTACTAAAAAAAGCATTAGAACAAAAACTTACGCCAATCGTTGTTGTTAACAAAATTGACCGTGACTTTGCTCGCCCTGAGGAAGTAATTGATGAAGTTATTGATTTGTTTATTGAATTGGGTGCTACTGAAGAACAATTGGAATTCCCAGTTGTTTATGCATCAGCAATTAACGGTACCGCTTCTTTAAGCCCTGATGTGGCTGATCAAGAAGAAAATATGGAGTGTTTATTTGAATCAATCGTAGAAAATATTCCATCACCTGTTGACAATCGTGAAGAACCGCTGCAATTCCAGGTTGCTTTGCTGGATTATAGTGATTATTTAGGAAGAATAGGAATTGGCCGTGTTTTCCGTGGCACAATGAAAGTTGGACAACAAGTATCCTTAATGAAACTTGATGGAACTGCGAAAAATTTCCGTGTAACTAAAATATTCGGCTTCCAAGGATTGAAACGTGTGGAAGTAGAAGAAGCCTTACCGGGTGATTTGATTGCTGTCAGCGGTATGGAAGACATTAACGTTGGGGAAACAGTTTGCCCAGTAGATGTTCAGGAGCCGCTTCCAGTTCTGCGTATAGACGAGCCTACATTACAAATGACATTTGTAGTAAACAACAGTCCATTCGCCGGCAGAGAAGGTAAATGGGTAACATCACGTAAAATCGAGGAGCGTTTAATGAGCCAGCTCCAAACAGATGTAAGTTTACGTGTGGATCCTACTGATTCTCCGGATGCCTGGATTGTTTCCGGACGCGGAGAGTTACACTTATCCATTCTTATCGAAAATATGCGCCGTGAAGGATATGAACTTCAAGTGTCTAAGCCTGAAGTAATCATCCGTGTTATTGATGGTGTTAAATGTGAACCTGTGGAACGCGTACAAGTTGATATTCCTGAGGAATACACAGGTGCAATCATGGAATCATTAGGGGAAAGAAAAGGCGAAATGCTGGATATGGTCAATAACGGAAGCGGACAAGTACGTCTAGTGTTTAACGTTCCTTCCCGTGGATTGATCGGGTATACAACTGAATTCTTAACATTAACTCGTGGTTATGGTATTTTGAACCATACATTCGATTCTTATCAACCTATGCAGGCAGGTCAGGTTGGAGGAAGAAGACAAGGTGTTCTTGTATCCATTGAGACAGGTAAAGCTACTCAATACGGTATCATTCAAATTGAAGACCGCGGCGTTATCTTTGTAGAGCCAGGTACTGAAATTTATGAAGGTATGATTGTTGGGGAACATAATCGTGAAAATGACTTAACTGTCAATATTGTTCGTGCTAAACAACAAACAAACGTTCGTTCCGCTACAAAAGATAATACAGTTACTATGAAAAAACCTAGAATCATGTCACTTGAAGAAGCATTGGAATATTTAAATGATGATGAATACTGCGAAGTAACACCAGAATCAATTCGTTTACGTAAAAAGATTTTGGATAAAAACGAACGTGAAAAAGCAGCTAAGAAAAAGAAATTCGCTGAATAACTTTTACCTTTGGGGAGAGGGAGCGTTTTAAAGTGGATATTACAAATAACCTGCCGTTCTTTGCAGACTTGTATCGAATAGGAGATCCACAATATTCACAAATAGGGGTGTGGGCTCTATATTTGACGATTGTAGTACTTTGCGGAATAGTGTATAAACTGGGGTTTGCTAGAAAATTAAGTCTTGGAAAAAGCATAGTAGTCTATGCCATTATGGCCTTTGGATGCAGCTTTTTGACCTTTTTGGCACTATTCTTGCCTGTAGCAGAAGTACTGGTAGTGGCTGCTGCTTTTCTGGGAATTTATAAATATAGACTCCGTAAGGAAATGAAAAACGAGGTAAATGCGGAATAAGGAGTGAGCGAATGAACTCTGTTCAGGATGCGATCTATAATTGGTTAACGATAAAAGTTGTCATTGATTATCGACCTGAAGATACCGCAGCAAATGAAACAGTCCTCTGGTTCGAAAATACCTTGCAGGAGAAGTTTGGTATATCAGACTATCACTATAAAAAAAGTGGCGGTTGGTATATCGTCACCTATAAAAATGAAGAGTCTGTAAATGAATTCAGGTTTCCGGAGGATATGATTGAGGTTATGCTCAATCAAATACTCCAGAATCCGGATCATTACCGTAATTATCCATCATAAAAAAACAGAGAAGATGAGTATCTCATTCTTCTCTGTTTTTTTGTTTTTATTTGAAGATTACAGGTAAAACAGCCCGATTTCTTTCAGGTATATGTAGTTTACCACGTGTCCTCTTCTTTAGCCGCCCGATATAATCTGAAATTTCCAGTGCTTTTTCGTGCAATTGTTCGTTCTTCGATACGTTTATTGCATTCCTGACACATATATGTATGAATTGGACGATTTCTAAGTCGTTTAGCCATTAACGTTTCATCATCAATTGATTCGATTTTATCACAGATTACACATTTAACTCGCATTACAGGACACCCCAATCTATTGCATGTAAAGTCATTATACCATATAAGGATTTTCCATACATGGTTATGGAATGGTCTGGTTATTTGAAACGGATAAGATGAATGATTAAAATTTTTATCAAACTTTAAGAATAAAACAATTTAAAGGAAATGGGTTATTTTCTTCTATTTTTGTATGTAAATACATATATTTGAGCATCAGATTTGTCCAGCTATTAAAAACAAAATTCCATCCGGCTTATTTTGATTAAACGTGAAAAATGCAACTCTTGCTTATTAAATGTTGTATTTCAATAAGTCATCAGCGTGTTGTAAAGCTCTGGATAGGTAATGAAATTATGACACAGGAGGATATATTTTGAGCAAAATTTATGTTCTAGATACGAATGTATTATTGCAGGATCCAATGTCTATTTTTTCATTCCAGGATAACGAGGTCATCATCCCGGCAGTAGTATTGGAGGAACTGGATTCAAAAAAACGAAACTTGGACGAAGTAGGGAAAAACGCCCGCTATGTTTCAAGACTTATTGATCAGCTGCGTACAAAAGGTAAGCTTCATCATAAAATCCCATTGTCGAATGGTGGGGTGTTAAAAATAGAGATGAATCATCGCTCACCCCACAATGTCGCAGAATACTTTGCAGAAAAAACAAATGATAATCGTATATTGGCAATTGCCAAAAATTTATCGCTGGAAGAACAGGCAAAAGAAAATGGGCGGAGCGTAATATTAGTAAGTAAAGATATTCTAATGCGGGTAAAAGCGGATGTACTGGGACTTTTAGCAGAGGATTTTTTGAGTGATCGAGTTATCCATGAGGATCAGATGTACGCCGGCTTTATCGAGATATTTGTTTCGCGAGCTGATATAAATGAATTCTATTCCAAGGGAGAGATAGCAGCTCCTGCTGATGTAGCAGAGGGGATTCATTTAAATCAATTTGTCATTATGAAATGCACAGAAATAACTTCGCTTTCTGCTTTAGGAATTATTAGCGGACATGAAAAAAGAATAAAAAAGCTTCGATATAATCAGGAGCATGTTTGGGGTATAAAGCCGCGAAATGTGCAGCAGCATATGGCAATCGAATTATTATTAAGAAGTGATATCCAGTTAGTTACATTAACTGGAAAAGCAGGTACAGGGAAAACACTTTTAGCACTCGCATCAGGTTTGCTTCAAACAGAGGATTTGGGGGAGTATAATAAATTACTTGTAGCAAGGCCA
Organism: Bacillus sp. E214; assembly: GCF_008087365.1. NCBI lineage: Bacteria > Bacillati > Bacillota > Bacilli > Caryophanales > Bacillaceae > Bacillus > Bacillus sp. E214. Next base: position 227,725 of record NZ_VENN01000001.1, read on the forward strand.
ATTGTACCAATGGGGAAAGATTTGGGTTTCCTGCCTGGTGAAAAAGAAGAAAAACTGCGTCCATGGATGCAGCCAATCTATGATAATCTTGAATTTTTATTTAACACAAAAAAGCCAGGTGAATTGGACTCTATTTTAGCTGGTATAAATTCTATTGAGGTGGAGGCCTTAACATATATAAGAGGACGCAGCTTACCGGATAGCTTTATTATCATGGATGAAGCTCAGAACCTTACCAAACATGAAGTGAAAACCATACTGACACGTGTAGGTGAGCGCAGTAAGATTATTTTACTGGGGGATCCTGCTCAAATTGATCATCCTTATTTGGATGAATGGAACAATGGGCTGACATATGTTTTGGAAAAGTTTAAGAATGAAGCCATTGCAGGCCATGTGAATTTAGTGAAGGGGGAACGTTCCGGATTAGCTCAATTAGCGGCAGATTTATTATGAGTGAATCTTCTATCTAATTATCCTAACAGGAATGGGTCAGTGTACTTCCTGCTCCAAATCATTTAGAGTGTTTGTGTATTAGTAGCTTGTAGTTATCAGGGGCCATATAGCGTCTATACGGCTCCTGAACTCTTTATTGAATTGTAAAACCTGTTACGTTTTTAATGGGTGCTTGCCTGTTGGAGCCATCGCCGTGGTAAATATGAATGGGTCCACCCTCATCCGCTTTGATTGGTCGCCCTTTAATAGAAAAGCCAGCAACCAGTTGAAGCGCTTCCTCAAAAGAGAATGTGAAATTAGCATTTTCTGTATGTACAATAACAGCTGCAGAAGTACTTTCAGGTTCAGTGTTCAAGAAAAAAGGCTTTAATACAATCCCGAAACTGTTTTCAGTAAGCTGCTGTTTCTTCGTTTTTATTACAGGTTTACTTGGCGGTGGGGATGCCCCTTCAATGATCTCTTTATCCCATTGTGATGATACCTGTTTTAAATAGGTCTCCTGTTCAGGATTTTCTTTCTGATTGTTTTCTGGATGCCAAGCATCAAGATCGAATTTCCTGTCATCAAATATCCAAGTGCCAGGGTCGAGATATATCGGGAATTTTACATTCCCTTTTATTTGTAGAATATCTTTCATAATTGACTCTCCTTTCCAATTTTAATCTTATAGCTGCTGAATGAGTATGTACAGTAATTCGCTGCACGAAGGTTATCTTTTTTTAGAAAAAACTAAACTCCTTGACATTACCTTTTCTTGCAATTTTACGATTTTAAGGGTAGAATTTTATAATAGATTGGTTCATTGGGCCATAATGGGGGGTTGCACATTGACATCTGATATCCTTGTCAATCATCAAGAAAAGGCCTACGCATTGTTAAAGGCTGACGCTGATAAAATATTTAAACTAATAAAGGTGCAAATGGACAATTTGACTATGCCTCAGTGTCCGTTATATGAAGAAGTTTTAGATACCCAAATGTTTGGTCTCTCCAGAGAAATTGACTTTGCCGTTCGATTAGGATTAATAGAAGAGAAAGACGGTAAAGAGCTATTGGGATTCCTTGAACAAGAACTTTCTGCTCTTCATGATGCTTCCTTAAGAAAATAAGTAGCAGTCGAAACTCAAACGATGCCGATGTTGTTTGAGTTTTTTTGTTTTTCTTTATATAATTTTTAAACAAGCATATTTTTTAAAATGAAATTTATTCAAGGAGACCTATATGATAAAACGTATTTTAAAATCGTATGATTTTACTCTCATCGCTATCATTATCGCTATAAGTATCTTTGGTCTTGTAATGGTCTATAGCGCCAGTATGGTTACGGCTGTGTCAAGATTTGGACTTCCAAGCGATTTTTTCTACATAAAACAATTTAGGCATTTAATCATCGGGTTTATCCTGTTTTTCGTTGTAGCTGCTATACCTTATCCGGTTTTTAAAAATAAAAAGTTTTTGGTGATCATCGTACTAGGCTCGATTATCTCTCTCGTTGCTTTAAATTTTATTGGCCACACCGCCGGAAATGCGGAGAGCTGGTTTAAGCTTGGAGCGCTAGGGAGTTTGCAGCCATCAGAGTTTATTAAGTTAGGTATGATTATATACTTATCCGCAGTCTATTCGAATAAACAAAAATATATCAATGTCTTTAATAAGGGTGTAGTACCACCACTATTATTCTTGTTAGTTATCTGTTTATTGATCGTTTTGCAGCCGGATATCGGGACGGCATTCATTCTTTTTATGAGTTCTTGTACTATTATCTTATGCTCTGGTATGAATTTTAAGAGTTTAGGTAAACTGCTATCGATTTTGTTCGGAGCTATCCTTGTTGCGACACCAATCATTTTTCTTTTTAAAGACAAGATCTTTACTCCAAAAAGGCTTGAACGTTTCGTTGGATTTTTAGACCCGTTTTCCAGTGAGAAGTATGAAGGATATCAGTTGGTCAATTCTTATGTGGCAATTGGCAATGGCGGCATTACCGGAGTGGGATTTGGACAAAGCACGCAGAAATATGGTTATCTGCCTGAACCGCACACTGACTTTATAATGTCTGTGATTTCTGAAGAGTTAGGACTTATTGGGGTAGGATTTGTTATTATATGCTTGGCTACGATTGTATTAAAAGGGATTCATACCGCCATAAAATCGAATGATCCATTTGGGAGTATGCTAGCAGTAGGTATTTCCAGTATGATTGGAATTCAAGCTATGGTTAACTTAGGTGGAGTAGCTGGACTAATACCGATTACTGGGGTTACTTTACCATTTATCAGCTATGGTGGTTCTTCCTTAATTATTCTTTTGATATCTGTCGGATTACTGGTCAATGTCTCTATGATGACGAGATATGATGCAGCCTACAAAAAAGAACCAGTTGAAAAAGGGGAGACACTCCAGGGATAAGCTGGCTTAAAATAATGAGTAAGAATAATCTTCTTACTCATTATTTTTACTAAAAAATTACTATATTGTCATAATTTTCAGGAAGCTGTGAGGTGCTCAGGATGAGAAAAATTAAAAAAGTATTGGCTGCCAACCGTGGAGAAATTGCTATCCGTATTTTTCGAGCTTGCAATGAATTGGATATTAAAACTGTTGCTATTTATTCAAAAGAGGATTACAAATCCTATCATCGATATAAAGCAGACGAAGCCTATTTAGTTGGTGCCGGTAAAAAGCCAATTGATGCCTATCTTGATATTGAAGGAATTATTGAGATTGCTAAGATGAGTGATGTAGATGCTATACATCCTGGATATGGTTTGCTCTCTGAAAATATCGAATTTGCAAAACGATGTGAAGAAGAGGGACTTATTTTTATTGGTCCTAAAACAAATCATCTCGATATGTTTGGAGATAAAGTAAAGGCAAAAGAGCAAGCGAAAATGGCAGGTATTCCTATTATTCCAGGAAGTGAAGGACCAGTTTCTGGTTTGGAAGAAGTTACGAAGTTTGGAGAAATCAATGGTTACCCGATTATTATAAAAGCTTCTCTCGGCGGCGGCGGAAGGGGTATGCGCATTGTTCGTAACCCAGAGGAAGTAGAAGAAGCCTATAACCGGGCAAAATCAGAGGCAAAAGCTGCTTTTGGCAATGATGAAGTTTACGTAGAAAAATTTATTGAGAATCCCAAGCATATTGAAGTTCAAATACTGGGTGATCAAAGCGGAAATATTGTCCATTTGTATGAAAGGGACTGCTCTGTGCAACGCCGTCACCAAAAAGTAGTCGAGGTAGCTCCATGTGTGTCACTTACCGATTCTTTACGAGAAAGGATATGTGACGCTGCAGTTCAATTAATGAAGAATGTAGAATATGTAAATGCGGGTACGGTAGAATTCCTTGTTTCTGGAGATGAATTTTTCTTTATCGAGGTAAACCCTCGTGTCCAGGTTGAGCATACAATCACTGAGATGATTACGGGCATTGATATTGTTCAATCTCAAATCAATATTGCTGAGGGACACAGTTTACACGGTACTTCATTAAACATACCTAAACAAGACAATATACATATCAATGGGTATGCCATTCAGGCAAGGGTGACGACGGAAGATCCCTTAAATAATTTTATGCCGGATACAGGCCGAATTGCAGCTTATCGTTCTAGCGGCGGTTTTGGTGTTCGTCTGGATGCTGGAAATGCTTTTCATGGATCGGTTATTACACCATATTATGATTCCTTGCTTGTTAAAGTATCCACTCATGCTACCAGATTCGATCAGGCAGCTATAAAAATGCTGCGTAATTTAAGAGAATTCCGTGTCAGAGGAATTAAAACAAATATTCCTTTCCTTGAAAATGTGGTAAAGCATAAAAAATTTATTGCAGGAGAATACGATACATCATTCATCGATACAACACCTGAGCTTTTTGTTTTCTCTAACCGACAAGATCGTGGAACCAAAATGCTGAATTATATCGCTAATGTGACTGTCAATGGTTTTCCGGGCATAGGTGTTAAGGAGAAACCGGTTTTCGAAAAACCAAAAGTTCCCCAAACTCACGATTACTTAGCATCTCAGACAGGTACCAAGCAATTATTAGATAAACTGGGACCAGAGGGGCTGGCTCAATGGGTTAAAGAACAAAAAAATGTGTTAATCACAGATACTACATTCAGGGATGCACACCAATCACTTTTAGCTACCAGAGTGAGAACGAAGGATTTACAAGAGATTGCTGCACCAACCTCAAAGCTTATGCCGAATCTGTTTTCACTTGAAATGTGGGGCGGGGCAACATTTGATGTAGCCTACCGGTTCTTAAAGGAAGATCCATGGGAAAGATTATTATTACTTAGACAGGAAATCCCTAATGTATTATTCCAGATGCTCCTGCGCTCATCTAATGCAGTTGGCTATAAGAATTATCCTGATAATGTTATCCGGGAATTTGTTGAAAAATCTGCCTATGCGGGAATAGACGTATTCCGAATTTTTGATAGCCTTAACTGGGTTAAGGGAATGGAGAAGACAATTGATTATGTTCGCCAATCAGGAAAAATTGCCGAGGCAGCGATTTGCTATACAGGTGATATACTCGACCTAAGCAGGCAAAAATATGATGTGCAATACTATAGAAATCTTGCTAAAGAGCTAGAGGCACAGGGAGCACATCTATTAGCTATTAAAGATATGGCAGGCTTATTGAAGCCGGAAGCAGCCTACCGCCTGATTTCAGAGTTAAAAGATGCAGTTGACATACCGATCCAGCTTCATACACATGATACGAGCGGGAATGGTATCTATCAGTACGCACGAGCGATTGATGCCGGTGTGGATATCGTTGATACGGCACTTGGATCAATGGCTGGACTTACCTCACAGCCAAGCTTAAATTCTCTTTATTATGCATTGGAGGGTCATGAGAGGCAGCCGCAATTCGATATTAAGCCAGTCGAAAAGTTATCAGAGTATTGGGAAGGGGTCAGAAGTTACTATGCTGATTTTGAAAGTGGAATGAAGTCCCCCCATACAGAAATCTATGTACATGAAATGCCAGGCGGTCAATACTCCAACCTTCAGCAGCAAGCGAAAGCAGTTGGTTTAGGTGAACGCTGGGATGAAGTAAAAGAAATGTATCATCGAGTAAGTATGATGTTTGGTGATATTATCAAAGTAACACCATCGTCCAAGGTAGTAGGCGATATGGCTTTGTTTATGGTACAAAATGATTTGACAGAAAGTAGTGTGTTGGAGAAAGGCCATTTGATCGATTTCCCTGATTCAGTTATTGAATTGTTCAGCGGATATTTAGGACAGCCATATGGCGGTTTCCCTGAAGAACTTCAAAAGGTAATTCTAAAAAATAGATCTCCTATTACAGTTCGCCCAGGTGAGTTGCTTGAGGACGTGGATTTTGTGAAGATAAAGGAAGAGTTGTTTGAGAAAATCAAACGTCCAGTTACGATGTTTGATGCACTCGCTTATGCACTATATCCAAAAGTCTTCCTTGATTATGTGAACTCGAATAGTGAGTATGGCAATATAACAGAGTTAGATACACCAACGTTCCACTATGGACTTTCCATTGGAGAGGAAATAGAAGTGGAAATCGAAAAGGGAAAAACCTTAATTATTAAACTAATTTCAATTAGTGAGCCACGTATAGATGGCACAAGAATGGTTTATTTTGAACTCAATGGACAGGCTCGAGAAGTGGTAGTTAAGGACGAAAGTGTTAAAACTCTTATTCAGTCGAAACCAAAGCAGGACGTTTCCAATCCAAACCATATTGGTGCAACAATGCCTGGAACCGTGATGAAGGTATTAGTGTCTCATGGACAAAAAGTCAAAAAAGGAGACCATTTAATCATAACGGAGGCAATGAAAATGGAAACAACAGTTCAGGCACCATTTGACGGAGTCATCAAAGAGATTTATGTTAATGATGGAGAAGCCATACAGACGGGCGATTTGTTGATTGTGCTTGATAAATAAAACTAAAACACAATAAAAAGGAGCGTGGGTTTTTAACTCACGTTCCTTTTTATGTATTGGATTATTTCCCTAGTTTGTATAATGTGATGCAAAAGGATGATTTTATACATTCTAATCAGCTTGTTTTCCTAACAGACGGATTCGAGGCTTCTGCAGCTTTGCTTTTCCGTGATCTCGTTACAAGAAGGATAAAATAGGAAAAAACTCCAAATAAACAAGAAATCAATATGGCGTGTAAGAGGGCTACATACAAGTTTAAACGGGTATAAATGATAAAAGCACCTGCTATAACCTGTAAACTGACAAGAATAAGGGAGAGCGTCCATCCCCAGTATAAAACTTTTATATGGCGATAATTGCGCCAAGTATAGACGAAAATATATAAAATCCAGATAAAGATGAGGCCTGCAGCAGCGCGATGCCCCATTTGAATAAACTGATACATATTATGAGGGACTATAGTACCATCATTAAAACAAAGGGGCCACTCAGGACAGACGAGACTTGCTTCTGCGTGACGTACCAGCGCACCGGTATAGATAACAATATAGGAATAAATAAATAGAGCGATAATGTGAATGGACATTTTCCTCGGGATTATCAGCTTTTCCGCATCGAACTTTTTATCAACTTCAAAAATCAGTAGAGTTAAAAGTAGAACGGCGGCAAAAGAGATGAGTGATATCCCAAAATGCAAAGCCAGCACGAAATCAGAATGACTCCAAACGACGGCGGCAGCTCCCAGCAATGCTTGAATGATTAGAAATGCAATAGATAGGAGAGCAAGAAATTTGGTTTCTCTAATATGTCCAATGGCTTTCCATGACCAGATCGCTAATCCAACTACCATGAAGGATCCAAGGCCGGTAAAAAGACGGTGTGCGAATTCAATTAGTAGTGCGGGCGTGATATCCGTGGGAATCAATTCTCCGTTGCAAAGCGGCCAGGAGCGTCCACATCCTAAACCAGAATCTGTTTTTGTGACGAGCGCACCGCCGATTAAGATTACAAGCATGACAAAGGATGTCATAACGGCAAACCATTTCAAAGATTTTTGCATGTAAATCTAACACCTGCTTTGTTTTTATAAAATAGTAAGCTTAAACATTTGTTTCCTAATAACTGGAACCGTATAATGAGGTAAATATTACAAAGTTTGATAATCATTACTAACATATCATAAATAATTTTTACAATAATTACAAAGAAAAGTTTCTAAATAGTCGAAGAAATTATTTATTTAGTGATAATTGAAAATTCATGTAATTGTTTATAGTTGAAACTTAAAGAAGAGTTTGTTAGAAATAGAGAGGGGATTTAATTGGTTAAATAAGGTTTTCATACTTTCAATGTTACAAAAATATATTTACAGGATAAAATTACCACTATATAATGATTAGGTCACACTTATGACAAAAAATGGACAAATTATTTTCACAATAGAAGTGTAATCTGTGTTTAAATATATATTAGGCAAATTTTTCTATATAAATATCACTGTTATAATTTGTGAATATATCGCTTGAAACTAAAAGTTTGGAAATCTACTATTCAGATAGGAGGTAACAGCATGAAACCTAAACCGGCATCGCAGACCTCGTATGAAAACCAGAAGGGACTAGACGTGGAGAAGGATATGAACAGTACAGCATTTAAGGACTTTTTGGTATTAGTAAAGGTAGGCATCGTCAATTCAAATTTAATCACTGTTTTTGCAGGTATTTGGCTCGGTCTTTATTTTACTGACCAGAGTTTCCTAGGGAATCTTGATCTCGTTCTATATGGTGTTATAGGGTCAGCACTGATCATAGCTGGCGCTGGCAGCTTAAACAATTACATAGACCGGGATATCGACGTGTTTATGTCTCGTACAAAGAAGCGTCCGACAGTTACTGGGAAGGTGAACCCTATAAAAGTGTTGTATATGGGCCTGGCACTGGTGGTAACTGGATTATTGATTCTATTAATGGCTACTCCAATGGCAGCTTTTATGGGGTTACTTGGGGTATTGGCCTATGTATTGCTGTATACAATGTGGTCAAAAAGACGGTTTGTCTCAAATACTGTTATCGGCAGTTTTTCTGGTGCTATACCGCCACTAATTGGGTGGGCCGCCGTTGACCCAGGATTACATCCGATTGCCTGGGGATTATTTCTATTAATGTTTGTGTGGCAGCCTCCACATTTCTACGCATTGGCTATGAAGCGGACGGAGGAATACAGAGCGGCTGGAATTCCTATGCTGCCTGTAGTAAAAGGATTTAAAGAAACTAAGATTCATATGCTTATATGGGTAGCTTTATTGTTTCCAATTCCATTTATACTGAAACCAATCGGGGTTTCTTTTGTAGTTTTGGCAACAATTTTAAATATAGGTTGGCTTATATTAACTTTAAAGGGATTCTCATTAAAAAAGGAGTTTTCCAAAGAAGAAGATTTAAAGTGGGCCAATAAGATGTTCATTTATTCATTAAACTATATGACTATTTCTTTTGTGGCAATGGTCATTGTTTCTTTAATTAATCGTTTTTAACATTGGGGGTTCTTTCTTAAAGAAATTCAATATATAAGATGTTCCTTTGGAAAGAAGAAATTTTTTACGAAAGAGGGGTAATTATTTGCTATGAAAAAATGGCGCATTGCATCCTTAATTGCTGTTTTGATGCTAATACTTTCGGGTTGTGGAAAGCCGTATCTATCAGCATTGGATCCAGCAGGTGAGGTAGCGAAGAAACAGTATGATTTAATGATACTCAGTACTGCCATTATGGTATTGGTAATCATTGTTGTTGTTATTCTTTTTGTACTTGCAATTTTAAAATTTCGTCGTAAAAAGGGAGATAATACAATCCCTAAGCAAATTGAGGGTAACCACAAATTAGAAATACTTTGGACGGTTATCCCGATTGTTTTATTAATCATCCTTGCAGTTCCAACGATTTATTATACATTTGATTTTGCAGATGTATCTGCCAAGGATGAAAAGGATAAGGATGGGAATCCTACAGCCTTAACTGTAAATGTAAGGGCTAATTATTACTGGTGGGAGTTTGAATATCCTGGCGAAGGTATCATGACAGGGCAAGAACTTGTTGTTCCAACTGATGAAAAGGTTTACTTTAATTTAACAGCGTCAGATGTAAAGCATTCCTTCTGGATTCCTTCAGCTGGGGGTAAGCTTGATACGAACACAGAGGGAGAAAATAGCTTCTGGCTTGAGTTTGATGATGGAAAAAGTGAAGAAGCCGGCAGGATTTTTTATGGAAAATGTGCTGAATTATGTGGGGCTTCCCATGCATTAATGGATTTCAAAGTGAAAGCTTTGCCAAGGGATGAATTTGACCAATGGGTAGCCAGCATGAAAGAAACAAAGCACACGGAAGTAAAACTTACTGATGCAACAGCAAGTGAAGGCCAGGAAATTTTCAATAAAAGCTGTATCGGATGTCATGCGATCGATTCCAATGATCAGCGACCGGAGCAGGCTCGATTAGCACCTAATCTATCAAATTTTGCTGATCGTGAAGTAGTAGCGGGTTATTTGGAAAATAATGAAGAAAATGTGAAGAAGTGGCTTAAGGATCCGGAGTCAGTTAAAGAAGGAAACAAAATGACTGACACTTACGGAGAGCTTTCTGATTCACAAATCGATGCGCTTACTAAGTACCTGGAAACCTTATCGCAAAAATAAGAGTTTGCTAGTTTTCAAAGGGGAGGTTAAAACGTGAGTACTATTGCTCAAAAAAAGGGGTTTCTTAGTGTCATTTGGGATTATTTAACGACTGTTGACCATAAGAAAATTGCCAAGCTCTATATCTTTGCAGGTGGATTTTTCTTCTTGCTGGGTGGGCTTGAGGCAATGTTTATAAGAATTCAGCTTGTAAAGCCAGAAAATGATTTTATCAGTGGTGGAATGTTTAACCAAATTATTACCATGCATGGAACAACCATGATTTTCCTTGCCGCCATGCCTTTATTGCTTGGATTTATGAATGCGATTATGCCGCTGCAAATCGGGGCTAGAGACGTAGCATTTCCATTTTTAAATTCATTAGGTTTTTGGTTGTTTTTCTTTGGAGGAGTCTTTTTAAACTTATCCTGGTTTATGGGCGGAGCGCCTGATGCCGGATGGACATCTTATGCAACTCTATCATTGGCTTCTGAAGGTCACGGTATAGATTTTTACATACTTGGACTTCAGATATCAGGTATGGGCTCGTTAATAGGGGGAATTAACTTCCTGGCCACAATTATTAATATGAGAGCACCTGGAATGACGTTTATGCGTATGCCGCTTTTCACGTGGACAACATTTGTGGCATCTGCCTTAATTCTATTTGCTTTCCCGCCGCTTACAGTTGGTTTGACACTAATGATGTTTGACCGTATGTTTGGTTCCAGTTTCTTTGTAACGGCTTTGGGTGGAAATACAATTATTTGGGAACATTTATTCTGGATCTTTGGACATCCGGAAGTATATATTTTGGTTCTTCCGGCATTCGGAATATTCTCTGAAATTATTCCAACATTCTCGAGAAAGAGATTATTTGGATACTCATCTATGGTCTTTGCAACCATTTTAATCGGTTTCCTAGGATTCATGGTATGGGCTCACCATATGTTTACGGTTGGTCTTGGGCCAGTCGCAAATGCGATATTCGCAGTAGCAACAATGGCGATAGCTGTTCCGACTGGTATAAAGATCTTCAACTGGATTTTCACGATGTGGGGTGGTCAGATTACGTTTACGACCCCTATGTTATACGCCGTTGCATTTATTCCATCTTTTGTAATGGGTGGAGTAACGGGAATTATGAATGCTGCAGCTCCGGCTGACTATCAGTATCATGATAGCTATTTCGTTGTTGCCCATTTCCACTATGTTATCGTCGGTGGAGTAGTTCTGGCCTTGTTGGCAGGTACACATTTTTACTGGCCAAAAATATTCGGTACAGTATTGAATGAATTCATGGGTAAAATCACATTCTGGTTATTCCTAATCGGATTCCATTTAACATTCTTTGTTCAACATTTCCTTGGATTAATGGGAATGCCTAGACGTGTTTTCACTTATTTGGACGGACAGGGATGGGATAATGGCAACTTAATATCTACTGTCGGTGCATTCATGATGGCTGTAGCAGTCATTATATTATTGGTTAATATCGTAGTTACTTCAGTTAAAAATGTTAAAGTCGGTAATGACCCATGGCAAGATGGACGTACACTTGAGTGGGCAATTTCTTCACCGGCTCCTGAATACAACTTTGAAAGATTACCATTAGTAAGAGGATATGATGCATGGTGGCTTGAAAAAATGGAAGGTAGAAATGCGATGACACCGGCTGAACCTCTTGGTGATATCCATATGCCTAACAATTCAATTCTTCCTGTTATTATTTCTTTTGGATTGTTTGTTGCTGCATTTGGAGCACTTTATAATGCAACGGATAAAGAATGGACAGTCCCGGTAATGGTGATTGGTTTGTTGATTACCTTTATAGCTATGCTCATCCGTTCCGTTAAAGATGATCATGGGTATCATATCCATAAAGAAGATTTGGTATCTTCTAATGCTAAAAGTGATAAGGGGGTTGAGGTGTAATGAATGCAGGGCAAAAATTCACACCAGAAACATGGCCATCTCACCCTGAGAAACATACAGATGACGGAAAGCATAAATTTTTAGGTTTTTGGCTTTTCCTCGCTGCAGAGACAGTGCTTTTTGCTTCATTATTTGCAACATACTTAGCTCTGAAAGATAGTGTACCGCCTAATAAGGAAATGACTCTAGCCAAAGATTTATTTGATATGCCGCTGGCGTTTATTGCTACTATGCTGCTGTTAACCAGCTCATTAACAAGTGTTTATGCGATGTATCATATGAGAAACTACGATTTTAAACAAATGCAGTTTTGGCTGTTAATCACTGTTTTATTAGGGGCTGCTTTCCTGGGCTTAGAAATCTATGAATTTAATCATTATGTGCATGAATATCATCACACATTTACAGGTTCTGCATTTGGATCCGCCTTCTACACATTAGTCGGCTTCCATGGTGCCCATGTAACCTTTGGACTATTGTGGATTATTACGTTAATGCTCCGTAATTCGAAACGTGGCTTAAATCTGTATAATGCTCCGAAATTTTATGTTGCGAGCCTATACTGGCATTTTATCGACGTTGTATGGGTATTCATTTTTACAGTCGTTTACTTAATGGGAATGGTGGGGTGATGATAAATGGAAAATCAACCTAAAACACATCTTAGTAAAGAAGCTCTTAAATATAGACGTAAGAAAAATGCGGAAGATATGAAGATGCAGGTTATTACATTTATTATGATGATCTTTCTAACCTTAATTGCGTTCTTTGCAGTAGGTTATGATGGATTTTCCAAGTGGTTCGTTTTACCATTCATCTTGTTGCTTGCGGTAATCCAAGTCATTTTTCAGCTCTATTATTTCATGCATATGAATAAAGAAGGTCATGGAACGATGGCAGGATTTATGTATACCGGGTTACTGATCGGTGTGACTACTATCCTTGCATTTGTATTAATTGTGTGGATTTAAGATGGAATCGGCTTAACTTGTTAAGCCGATTTTTTTTAGAAACTAAAACTATATGATTTCTGGGTTATTTGATATTTTCTTGTGAATTTCTGGGCAGGAAAACTAATTATGAGGTGAGATAAATGGAATTAGATATATTTGGATTTAGGGCCCTATGGAGTCCTTACCTGTTCCTCGTGACACTATTGATCATAGCCTTCTATTTTTATATCACCTATTTTAAAGCAGGTGACCAATTTAAAAAGAAAGAAGCTGTATACTTCTCGATAGCTATGATTCTTTTATACATGATAAAGGGGTCGCCAATAGATTTATTGGGACATCTTTCTTTTACGGTTCATATGGTTCAAATGGCTTTTTTATTTTTAGTTATTCCACCATTTTTTCTATTGGGATTGCCGGATTGGTTACTAAAAAAGTTCGTATTTAAAAAATGGTTTTTAATGATTACACAACCATTAATAACATTGATTTTCTTTAATGGACTGTTTTCTTTTTACCATGTTCCGTCAATTTTTGATATCGTCAAAGTCAATATGTTGCTTCATGGGCTTTTCACAGTGGTATTGTTTATTTCCTCGCTGTTCATGTGGTGGCATCTAGTTAATAAAATCGAAGAAAGCCAGCGATTATCAGGATTAAAGAAAATTGGCTATATCTTTGCCAATGGTATATTAATTACACCGGCCTGTGCGCTTATCATCTTTTCTAAAGATCCCATGTATGCAACCTATGCAGATCCAGCTGTATGGATGGAGGCGATGAAATTGTGTGTTCCTGCCGGTACCTTATCCACTTTGGACTTAAGCAGTCCTCAAATGTTTATAAATATGCCGGCTGTTGAAGATCAGCAAACAGGCGGTGTAATTATGAAAATAATTCAAGAAATAGTATATGGAATTATCCTGGCTACAACTTTCTTCACTTGGTTTAAAGAAGATACCAAACATGCGGATGCAGAAACAAAACGTTTTATGGAGGCAAATCCGCATTTAGGGAACTAATTAATAATAGTGAAACTTTAGTGAATACTGTAAAATAATTTGAGTTTTCAAATTTAGTATTTTACAATTATAGAGTTAACAGAATAAGTAAAGTGAGGTTCCACCATTATGAGCAGTTCATTACCAGTCCTGCCTACGATCAGCACGGCTTGTATCGTAATCAGCGCAATCCTTGTAGGCTTTGGAGTATGGCAAGTAAAAAAAGGGAATATAAAGGTCCACGAAAAATTAATGTTTTGGGCAGCTGTTTTTGCAGTTGTGTTCTTCATTATTTATGCAAGCAGAACGTTATTTATAGGGAACACGGCATTTGGAGGACCTGAATCAATAAAAATTTACTATACAATCTTTTTAATCTCACATATTACATTGGCTACAATAGGAGCCGTAATGGGGATTATCAGTCTGTATTATGGTTTTAAAGGGAAGATTGAGAAACATCGAAAAATCGCTCCGCCTACAAGCGTCATTTGGATGGTGAACGCGGTTGCTGGTGTCACTGTATATTTATTGCTTTATGTAATATACGAAGGTGGTAAAACAACAAGTGTATTTAAAGCGATTATTGGTTCATAAAAAATAAAAGTTGCATAGGTAAAACGGGTCGTCTCATAGAATTAGAGATGACCTTTTTTCGTTTCTTTCTTTTACATGGCGGCTTAGGAATGGATTTTGTCAGGACTGGCTGATGTTTATCATAGGCTTTATTTAGAGGCAATTAATCGGAGGTGCGGTAATGAAACAAATTAGGACTAATCGCATTCTTATCTTTCCTTGTTCCATCTCATTGGCTAAGTCCCTTATTTTGTACCCGTATGATTTCAAAATGGTATCGCCGGTAATTGTTCCTGAATCTTTCCCATCTGATCGCGTAAAATGTATACTCCCTCTTTTAATAGAATTATATGAATTGGAAGGTGGGGATGTAGGTTGGTGGATCTGTTTTATTATTGATTTGCAAAGCCAAAAATTCATTGGAGAATTGGAGTTGGAGGGAGAAGGTGAAAAATTAACCTTTTCCTTAAGCTTTACAGATGCTCAGACAGAAAAAGAGTTTGTTTCTGAAGTTATGGAGGGTTTTTTCTATTATATTCATAAAATAGGGATTGCCCAAATGATCCAAACAGAAATAGCAGATAAACGTTTTTATTATAAGGAAACCTTAAAAAAGTATGGATTTAAAGCAGTGGGAGTGGAGGGGGATTATTGTTTAATGAGAAAAAAAATAAAATAAGCCTGCGGAGATCATACAATCTGCAGGCTTATTTAATAATCCTTTATTCCACTTCTACAAATATATCCAGTTCAGCTTTAACTGCCGCAAGAACTGTCTCGCATTGTTTTTGAAGAGATGTAGGAAAATGCTCTGTTTCACCATATTCAACACCATGTGGATAATAGTGTTTACCTAGGACTGGTGTCATGAGTTGGATAGTTGCCCGATGTGCACCTACGTCACCTTCAACCGCATAGCCAAAGACACGTAAATAAAAAGTGCCATCCCTTAATTCATATTTCTTATCGTAGGATACGCGTTCGTAATCCCATTGTTCGGCTCTGACTAAACCGTTTTCACTCATAACCTCATCTAGCCTGTTAAGGTTAACTTGGTATTTTTCAAGTCCTGTATTTTCAAATCTCATCTTATTTCCTCCTATCCCCTTTTAGAAAATGCTTTGTTCGGTATGAAACAAGTTTTGGAAATTCTCAATTTTAATTTTAGTATTATTTTACCTTATCTGCAATAAATTGTTCTTTTATAGAGGCAGAAAGGTAAATTCGTTCATTTTGCTATCCAATATGTTTATATTATACTTATTTTTCATTGTTTACATTTAAGTGATAGGTTTGTTTGAATTCTAATGGTATAATAAAAAAATATAAAGTAAGAATGACAGGAGGGACCACCTCTGAAATTGGTCTTTAGGGTTTTCTTTAGTTTAATTTTAATCACCATCTTCGGCATCTATGTAACGGTTAAAGATGATGTCAAAGAAAATACAGCTATCATTGATCAAAATTCCGTTAATGAAAATACAATGGAAACTTCGGATAAGATTAAAGAATTAACAGATAACGAATCCAGACCTGAACAGGGTGTATCTAAATGGATTGGTAAAACCAGTAATCAGTTACTGGATGAATATGGGGAGCCAGACCGTATTGATCCTTCAGCTTATGGATATAACTGGTGGATCTATAATGATACATTAAGTAAGTATATACAATTTGGCGTAAACGAAAAAGATAAAAAAATTGTAACCCTATACAGTTCAGCAGAAGATATTAATTTATATCCATTCTTTATTGATCAAACAGTGGAGTCCTTGTATAAGGAATTGAATATGAATAGTTATATAGAACTGAATTGGAAAGGCACTGAATATCGTTTCGAGTTGTCGGAAGAAGATCTTCATTATCGCCCTCTAATAAAGTTTGGCGATATGTATGCTCAGGTTTATTTGGATAAAATTCTCGGTCAGGTATCAGGTGTGAGGTTTATGGATGCAAAGACATTGATTATGCATAAGCCATATGAGCTGACATACCGTGGAGAATTGGATGAACCTGAAGAGTTAACGGATGAAGAATGGAAGCTGGTTGAAGAAGGAAGTCAGCAGCAAATTCTTGATTTGACAAATATCATACGAACACGTTTTGACTTAGGTACCCTTGAATTTGATGAAAAAATTTCAGCTGTGGCATTTAAACATAGCGAAGACATGATGGTGAATGAGTATTTCGATCATGTATCACCCGATGATAAAGATGTTGGTGATCGTTTGAAGGAAGGCGGTGTTTCTTACTACTCAGCTGGCGAAAACATAGCTGCTCAGTATACAGATGCAATTGCGGCTGTTGAAGGATGGTTAAATAGTAAAGGGCACAGAGATATAATGTTAAATGAAGATTTTACGCGCCTTGGTGTGGGAGTATATAAAAGATACTATACTCAAAACTTTGTTGCGTTATCTGATTAAATGATACAAAAAAGAGCACTGAAGGAAAGTATTTCTCCTCAGTGCTCTTTTTTGTGTGTAAATATTATTTGTATAAAGGAAGTCTATGTGCGGAATTCTTTGGAAATATGCATCACTTTTCTATATATCGAAACATATACTACCCTAGGCGTATGTCATGTGGTGAGGTGAAATTAAATGGATGATTCCAAATTGCATCCTTCTGTCCAGGATTTTAAGCTTTTTCTTAAGAGTAATCCGAAAATCGTAAAAGATGTAAGAATGGGTAAGAAAACATGGCAGGAAATTTATGAAGATTGGTCTTTGCTGGGTGATCAGGATGAAGTGTGGAATGAATATAAAGAGGAAAAAAAGGAAAAGGATGAGACTGAAAAAACAGATAAGGGCGAGTTTATTTCGCAGCTTTTAAATCAACTTAAAAAAATGGACCCTGATCAAATTCAAAAACAAATTGGGAATTTTAGTAAGGTTTTAGGAGTGGTTCAGGGAGTCATGTCTCAATTTCAATCTTCCGGACAATCAGAAAGTGCACCACCTTCCGTCCAGAATAATCATCCTTTCAAATTTCGGCAAGATTAGCTAGGTAGGAGTGAGAGCTTGAGACAAGATATCTATGAATTAATTGAGGCAGATGAAGATTTACTGAGTTTTTTGAGGCAACAACCAATCTGGTACAGACGTTTGTGCAGAAATCCACAGGATTTTTCGAAATTTGATACTGAAGCTAAGTACTTTTTTAAAAAAACGATTCCGGATCGTGTTCATCAGCTTTCAAACAGCGTTCAAATGGCTTCTATGATGGTTTCGATGTTTCAGTCAATGAATACTGGTGAATAACGGTTCCTAAAAAAATGAGGACGTTCTGTAAGAGTAGATGAAGTAAGGGGTGTTTGGCAGCGAATTACTTCTTCTACTTACCAAAGTAATAGGGGACAAGCCATATATCTTTTATAGGTGGATAATATTTCTAAGTTATAGCATCCTTGGATATTACATGGTATGATAAAGTTGGAGGTGAGTATTTTCATGCTTGCTACTATTGAAACGGTTGAAATCATTGACCATGCTGAACAATTGGCTAAAGATATAATGAACTCAGATATAGCTAAGCAATACTTTTTAAGTTTAACTCAGATGTATAAGGATAAAACGGCCCAGAAAAAAATTCAAGCGTTTAATTCTTTAAAGGACGCTTACGAAGAAGTACAGCGTTTCGGAAGATACCATCCGGATTATCGTACTGTCTCTAAAGCAATTCGTGAGGCTAAAAGAGAAATGGACCTTCATCCATCTGTTATTGAATATAAACAGGCTGAAACAAACTTACAGCAATTACTTGATGAAATTAGTATGCTGATTGGTCATTCAGTATCCCCTCATATAAAAGTCCCGACAGGAAATCCGTTTTTTGAATCATCCTGTAGCGGAGGCTGTGGCAGCGGAGGAAGCTGTGGATGTTCCTGATAGGAACGAGAAAAAAAGGCAATCCCAGAACAAATGGGGTTGCCTTTTGGTATATGGCCGAAATTAGATTTTGTAGCAACTAATACAAACGTTGAGGTTGTATGATAAACCTATCCGATTCTCCATAGGAAAGTGGGATCGATATCTTTTCTATTATGCAGTTTCATTTAAAGTACTCCTATCATTTTTGATATAAACTCTGATAGTGCAGACCTATCCAAGGAGATAATCGAGTTAGTTGCAATCTCTAGATTTATTCACTAATTCTGCATAGCATTTCTAAATATTGATACATCTTTTAGTAATATGGTACACTAAATATAAATTGCATCCTAAAGGGGTATGTATATGTTTGTAGAAAGGCAAAGCCTGATTGTTTGGCTGCATAGTCTAAAACAAGTGAAAACTCTGCGTAAAACAGGCAATCTGCATTATGTTTCCCGCAAATTAAAATATGCCGTATTATATGTAAATATGGACGAAATAGAAGCAGTTTCAGAAAAATTATCTTCCTATGCTTTTGTCAAAAAAGTTGAATTTTCTCAAAAACCTTTTATTAAAACTGAATTTGAGAGTAAAAAGCATGAAAAAGAAAAGGAAGAATATAGAATAGGCATTTAAAGAAAACCGGATCCTAATGGGTCCGGTTTTTCTTTATTGCCATGGGGGTAAAAAACGGTTCATGCGCAGGATACCTATTAAATACTGATAATAAAGGTCAGGGTCAGCAAAAGTAGATGAATGCCTAACTTCCAACGATATAATTTCTTTACCTTGCTCCTTGGCTGCTTGGTCAAAAAGTTCATAACGCTTGCTTGGCTTATTAACTAAAACAGGTATTCCTTCTCTGCAAATATAAAGTGGGATGAAGTCGCCATAGCTTGATTTTTTCATAACCAATACAAACGACATGACTTTGCCGCTAGGTCCCTCTGACTGTAAGCATAAAAAATAATTGATTCGATATTGATTAGCCTTTGCTAATTCCAATAGCTCATAAAGGTCAGAATATCCGGGGCCTAGTTCTATAAAACGTTGATTCATTCTTGTTTTTCCTCCTGTAAATCGGATATTGATAAGTGTATCATAATCCGGTCTAGTTCATCAGGAATATAAATGTATCCCAATAAAGTGTTCGAATCAACTGTTCTATTAATCAAATTAGTTATTTTTGAAACTGTCCACCTTGTTCACTGTGGAAAAAATGGGTGTCGGTTGATCTGTAGTTAATTCACCTAAAAGAAAAGCCCTGGCACACATAGGCGCCAGGGCTTCCTTCTACGCGCTTTTACAAACGCAGAAGGCAAAGGGAGAGGAGAAACCGGAGGAAGAACTTATGGGGAAACGTAAGTCTTCTCCGCGGTTGGCAACAACACCTCTGAAGATGTTGTTGTTAGTAGTATGACCAAATCAACCTGAACTATTCACTGATCGCAGAAATTTGATTTCTATTTGTGAAATCAAGATTTTGTGGTAGGATATTTTAGAAAGTTGAATACATATGAAATTTGGTGACAGATTATGCGAGTCATTTCAGGTACTTGTAAAGGAAGGCCATTAAAGGCTGTTCCAGGCATGACAACCCGGCCAACAACGGACAAAGTAAAAGAATCTTTATTTAATATTGTAGGACCATATTTTGAAGGTGGAGCGGTTCTGGATTTATTTTCAGGAAGCGGATCCCTTGGGCTTGAAGCCTTGAGCAGAGGAATGGAAAAAGGAGTTTTTGTTGATAAGGACTCAAAAGCTATTCAAATTATTAAAACGAATATCAGTTCATGTAAATTCGAAAGTCAATCCGAGGTACATAGGAGTGATGCTTTAAGATCATTAAAAGCTCTTGGAAAGAGAAAAGCTCAATTTGACCTCATTTTTATGGATCCTCCCTATAAAATAGCTAATATGATACCTGTTCTTATTGAAGAAATCGAAAGTGCTGAATTATTGGCAGAAGACGGTATGATAATATGCGAACATGGAGAAGAATTAACGTTGCCTGAAAAGATTGGTAATTTTACTAAGTTCCGTGTTGAAAAGTATGGCATTACGGCTGTGTCCTTTTTTGAGCGTTAAATATTTATAGAAATGGGGGGAGAATAGTGAAGAAAATAGCTGTATGTCCTGGAAGTTTTGATCCTATAACATATGGACATCTTGATATTATTCAAAGAGGAGCAAACATATTTGACGAAATATATGTCGGTGTCCTTCATAATTCTGCTAAAAAATCTCTATTTACTGTGGAGGAGAGAGTGCAAATCATTGAAGAAGCAACTGCCCATATACCAAATGTGAAAGTGGATAGCTTTCAGGGGTTGCTCGTGGATTATGCTAAGGCAAGAAATGCAAATGCAGTCATCCGAGGGTTGAGAGCCGTTTCTGACTTCGAGTATGAGATGCAAATCACCTCTATGAATCGCTTATTAAACGATCAAATTGAAACATTCTTTATCATGACAAATAATCAATATTCTTTTTTGAGCTCATCGATCGTAAAAGAAGTAGCGAAGTACGGTGGAGATGTTTCAGAGCTTGTTCCTGAATGTGTACAAAAACGGCTGAGAATAAAGATGTCTGAATAAAATGTACTCATTTATATTGCTGTTAAAAAGAAGCCAATCCTACTTAAATTAGGGATTGGCTTTTTATATGGATTTCCTATACTGTATGTATAATAAAAGGGTGTAGCCAGCCAAAGAAAGAATAGTAATCAATGCACCGTAATTAAGGAAGAAACTGAAGATAGTGCTGGATAATCCCTGCGTTTCCATTGAAAAAACAAATTCGGTGATTGATGTATTTTCAGAAGTAGATAATCGCAGATATACAGGTTTCCACAAAATCAATGTAAGTATCGCAGCAAAAAATGTATGGATGAGGCGTGCAAGAAAGAATGGTTTAAAGCGTATATCTGTTTCGGCTAAGATGCTGGCAACTTGAGCTTGTATACTGAATCCTCCAAATGCGAGTAAAGCACTGACTATGATTGCTTGTGTCAATAGTGTTGCACCGCCAGCTTGGCTTGTTAATTGCGATCCCAACGTGATTTCAAATAACCCCGAAATAAAAGGGATGCTTAAAGTAGATGGCAGATGAAGCGTGTGGAACAGGCTGCTGAAAATGGATGCAAAGAAGCTGGTAATATGTAAGTGAAACAATAGCTTGTTGATCACGGAAAAAATAATGATAAATCCTCCAATCATCAAAAGGGTTTGTATGGAGGAATTAACTGCGTCTCCTAATATTTTTCCAAATGGCCGCTGGTCATTTAGACGGGTACGGTGCATACTTTTTAAAGCTGTCATGATTGGGAAAATACTTGTATCTTTTTTACTGCGGTTAAGATTTTTTTTCTCTTCATTTCTCCCGTAAAACCTCATTACTAAACCGACGAAAATATTCGCTGCATAATGAGTTAATCCTAAAAGTATTCCAAGTTTAGCATTATTAAAAAAACCGATAGATACAGCACCGAAAATAAATAATGGATTCGATGAGCTGGTAAACGACACTAACCGTTCAGCTTCTATTCTGGATAGCTGACCTTCATCTCTCAGCCTAGCTGTTAGTTTTGCTCCAGAAGGATTACCGGATGCAAGTCCCATTGCCCATACAAATCCTCCTACTCCTGGTACCTTAAACAATGGACGCATTAGTGGCTCTAAAAAGACACCCAGTAGTTTTACGACACCAAATGCAATCAACATTTCTGCAATAATTAAAAAAGGCAATAAGGAAGGAAAGACAATTTCAAGCCATATATTCAACCCTCGAACAGAGGCTTCGAAGGCTTCCTGTGGCATCAAGATCAATGCAGCTGCCATAATAACTGCAATTAACGCAAAAAGCATTGATTTTAAGATTGATTTATCCAATTTATATCCCTTCCCTTATTAAATTTAAGCGTGGTAAATAATCTGGTGCTAAAATATATTTAGTAAAATCAAAAGAAGTTTTGTATATAGCTGGGTTGTCCCCAATAACAAAATATACTCAAAGTAAAATAATTTAGAACTAAGACTCCTATTAAGGGAACATGCCTTAAATCAGTACGGATAAAGGAGAGTCAAAAGAAATGGAACCTAAAATTGGATTAGCGCTTGGCTCTGGTGGTGCAAGGGGATTTGCACATATTGGTTTATTAAAAGTGCTAAATAGTGAAGGTATAAATATCGACTATATAGCCGGGAGCAGTATGGGAGCTTTAATAGGCAGTTTTTATGCAAGTGGATCAGATTTAGAACTGCTGCAAAAAGTTTCGTTGCAATTTAAAAGAAAATACTTTATGGATCTGACTGTACCGAGATTAGGTTTTGTAGCCGGGAAAAAGATTGAGGAATACATTCGATTATTTACAAAAAATCAAAATATAGAGGATCTTTCAATTCCATTGGCTATAGTGGCAACGGATATAGAAAAAGGAGAGAGAGTTATTTTTACGGAAGGTCCGGTTTATGAAGCGGTAAGAGCTAGTATATCGATACCTGGCATTTTTGTGCCTAAACGGATCAATGGGAAATTACTTGTAGATGGAGGATTAATGGATCGGGTCCCTGTCTCGGTTGTGAAAGAAATGGGAGCGGATATTGTGATTGCAAGCGATGTCTCTGCAACAAGAGGAGATACGGATATTGAATCTATATACGATGTTATTTTTAAAAGTTTAGATATACTGCAAATGGAAATTGTCAAAATGAAAGGGATTAACGCTGACGTAATGATTCAGCCTGCTGTAGAATCATTTAGTTCATTGGCATTTACAAACATTCTTGAAATTATTATGATTGGGGAGCAAGAAGCAAGAAAAAAACTGCCGGAGA
This sequence comes from Bacillus sp. E214, assembly GCF_008087365.1. Taxonomy (NCBI): domain Bacteria; kingdom Bacillati; phylum Bacillota; class Bacilli; order Caryophanales; family Bacillaceae; genus Bacillus; species Bacillus sp. E214. The sequence continues at coordinate 250,974 of NZ_VENN01000001.1, forward strand.
TTAAAGAGGCCATACAGCATTGGAAGGAGAAAAAAGATGAAGCATAAGCGTAAACTTAATATAGGCAAAATTGGGGTTGCAGTTCTATTGCTGGCATTTCTGGCTGCATTTTATAAATTGCCTTATTATGTTTCCACCCCTGGGTCGGCGGAGACATTGGAGCAATTTGTAGAGGTTGAAAATGGAAGTGAAGCAGATGGCTCTTTTATGCTGACAACGATCCGAATGGGCAGAGCGAATATTTATACATATGCATGGGCTAAAATAGCAGATTATCATAGGATTTATGAACTGGAACAAATTAGAAGTCAGGATGAAACCGATGAAGAATATACGGTTAGACAATTGAAATTGATGGATGATTCCCAAACATCCGCTATCCTGAACGGGTATAAAAAAGCAGGCTATGAAGCCAAAGTAAAAGTAGAAGGCATATATGTGCTGCAGATTGCCAAGGGTAAACCTGCAGACGGAGTATTGAAACCTGGAGATCGAATTATTAAAGTCGATGGAAGTGAAATTGAGTCAAGTGAATTTTTCATAGACTATATCTCCTCGAAAAAAGCTGGGGACCAAGTGAAATTAGAAATAAAGCGTGATAATAAAAATATTGTTAAGACACTTCAATTGGAGATGCTAGAGGAAACTGGACGAGTTGGCGTTGGCATTACCTTGGTTGAGGATCGAAGTGTTGAAACAGACCGAGATATCGAGATAAACGCAGATAGCATTGGGGGGCCTTCTGCTGGGTTAATGTTTACATTGGAGATCTTTAATCAATTAACGGAAGAGGATTACACGAAAGGGAAGAAAATAGCAGGAACAGGTACCATTTCTGATGATGGAACAGTCGGTCCTATCGGTGGTGTTGATCAGAAAATTGTAGCAGCTGATCGTGCAGATGCGGAAGTGTTTTTTGCACCCAATCAACAAGGTGCTGAGGAATCGGATTATAAAATTGCTGTAAAAACAGCAGAAGAGATTGGAACAGATATGATTATTGTTCCTGTGGACACAGTTGATGATGCACTGGATTATTTAAAAAGCATGAAATAAGAGCTGCTTGATTTAAAGCAGAAGCCATTGATTCGTACGGTGAATCAATGGCTTCGTTTTTTAATCAGTTAATACAATGGGTGACATATATTCACGTTTTTGAGCTTTCATAGAAATAGCTGAGGGAAGAGCGGCAGCATGAACAATGGCAGCCCTCTTATCAATATTTATTAAAGGATTTTTACAGGCTGCTAAACGTGATACGATATGATTTCCCTTTTCTTTTTTTATGCTTTTTAAATATTGCTGCCCGGCAGCTGTAAATCCCAATACGCGAATATATGGCGGAGTCAGGTCTTTTGGCATTTCATCTCTTGTGAAATTTAACAGCGTATAGGTTAGTATTCTTTGTAGCCGAGTCCAGGTATAACGCTTCGTTTTAATTAGTGACATAAAATCCATGAAATTACTGGCGCGTTCAGCGGCTTCGATTAATCGATTCTCTAAGCCCTCTTTCATTTCGTAAATTTGGGCAAGAGATTCTGCGGGCGTCGTGATTAATTTAACTTTTAAAAATGGCCAATACAACTCCCAATTATGCAAAGTGCGCTGCTCTGTTAGATATGCTTTTAGATGGGCAAATGTTGTATCCGGAACAAAGGAAGAGATAGCATCCAGTTTACCGCTTTCCATTAATTCTTTCCGTATACCAGTTGCACTTGCTATTGTACCTGGCATGAGAGTTGGATCGTGATATCCGGAACCTGTTCGTTTAATGGTTACTGGCTCGATGGATAATTTATGTTTTAAAATCGCGGATACATAGTGATATCCAAGGATATTATTAGGCTGGTCTAAAGAAAGCATAGAAGGATGACGCGCTTGTAATTCCGAAAAGGCCAGAGAAGCAGCCTTGGGGTAGCTGTATCCCTCCTTGCTATAGTGCTGTATCCATTGATCGATTTCCTTAGAATTTTCCTGAATAATTGAGTATGTATGTATAAAAGGTTCTATTTCTCCTTGCTCGCTGCCAAAACAAACAGACTGACAGCCAACTTCCTCTAATAATAGGATAGATGCTTCGGAGAAATATTCAGCCTTTTGAACAGCATGAACAAATGGAAGTTCGATGATTAGATCAATACCAGCCTTTAAGGCCATGGAAGTCCTTGTCCATTTATCCACCAGGGCTGGTTCCCCCCGCTGAAGGAAATTTCCGCTCATCACGCCTATGGTCACATCAGCATTTGTAATAGCTTTGGCTTGTTGTAAATGATATAAATGTCCATTATGAAAAGGATTATATTCTACTACAAGTCCCAGGGCATTCATATTGTACACCTCCTGATAAATGGTTGTTTTTTTTATAGTATATGATGGAGGAATCAGGAAGCAAGCATTCCCTAAACTTGCACTTGATTAATTCTGTTTTCAAAATGAAACATTTCGGGTAAAATAAATAGATAAGCGCTTAAAATTTGCATAAGGGTATCACATATGGCTGTAAAGAAAAAACATTGACAAATGAATTTACCAAAGCTATAATTACCTTTGTTGCCTTGAGGTGATATAATATGAAATGGACAATTCCACAACTGCAAAAATTTCGCGACAATGGTTTTAATGTAGATGAGACAGCAGATCTTTCTGAACTGAAAAAGGCAGATCCGCAAATTCGTGATATTTCACCAATTCGTGTATTTGGGAAAGCTGACTTGAGTTCCAATCGAGTTACTTTTCATTTGAAAATATCTGGTACATTGACATTACCATGTTCAAGAACCTTAGTTGATGTCCCATTCCCAATCGATGTTCAAACAACAGAGACATACCTTTTTAATCAATATGAAGGTATGGAGACTGAGGATGGAGAATATCATGTGGCTGAGGGTGATGTAGTGGATCTTACGCCGGTAATCAAAGAAATAATTCTCACGGAGATTCCATTGCAGGTATTCTGTGATACGGATCATCCTGTAGGTGCTGCTCCGCTAGCTGGAGATGACTGGGAATTAATCTTAGAGGACCAACAAGTTAAAAAAGTTGACCCAAGACTGGCAAAGTTGGCCCATTTTTTTGACAACAATGATGATAACAGTGAAAAATGAAAGACTACATAAGTCTTCCATAGAACCATCGTTTTTTAAGGAGGTGTAAAACATGGCTGTACCTTTCAGAAGAACTTCGAAAACTAGAAAGAGATTGCGTCGTACGCATTTCAAACTTCAAGTCCCTGGTATGGTTGAATGCCCAAACTGCGGTGAAATGAAATTATCTCACCGTATCTGTAAAGCATGTGGAACATACAAAGGAAAAGAAGTTGTAAATAAATAATCAACTCGAGAGAACACAGGGAAACCTGTGTTCTTTTTTGTTTTTAAGGGGGATTCACGGTGAAAGAAGTGATTGTGGAGAAAAAAGAAGGATATTTGCTTGTTACGCTAAACCGGCCGCATGTTAGGAACGCCATAAATTTTGAGGTTATGGATTTATTGGAAGAGTCCATCGAACAAGTGAAAACGGATGGAAATTGTAAGGCCATGGTGATCACAGGAACTGGTAATGTTTTTTGTTCGGGTGGTGATTTAAAAGTCTTTCATCTTCTTGATAATCAAAAAGATGCTTACCAAATGTTATCGCGTATGGGAGAAATTTTATATAAAATAGCTACTTTGCCGAAGCCTGTTTTTGCTTTTTTAAATGGACCGGCTGTCGGCGGTGGATTGGAACTGGCTACAGCATGTGATTTTCGATATGTAAAAAAAGGATCTTTTATGGGCTTTATTCAAATTCAGCAGGGAATTACCACCGGTTGGGGCGGTGGAGCTCTTTTACTTGAGAGGGTGGCAGAATCCAAGGGACTGGAATGGCTGATGTCGGGGAGAAAATTTTCTGAAGAAGAGGCAAGCTTGTATGGATTTGCAAATGGCGTTGTGTCAAATATAGATGAGAAAACCATAGTAGGGATTATTGAGCCTATTATTAAAAATGATATTAATGCGTTGATGGCGTATAAAAGTATGACTATCCGCAAAAAGAAAGCATCTGATTTGTATAAACGGATGCAAGAAGAGATTAAACGATGTTCAGAGTTATGGGTATTACCATTCCATATGGAGACTGTGGAACGATTTCAGAAAAAGTCTCAATAAGAAGCGATTATCATGTTAATAGAATCTTGTTTATTCTATCTTTCCTACTAGACGCATATGATTGAATATTATGAATGCTTATTGGGGGGAAGAGTGGATGACAGGTTCAAGGCAGGATGGATGGTCGCAGGATGAGGATGTCTATTTGGCGGAGGTGGTATTACGCCATATCCGTGAGGGAAGCACACAATTAAAAGCATTTGAAGAGGTTGGTAAAGGGTTGTCGAGAACTCCGGCTGCATGTGGCTTTAGATGGAATTCTTATGTCCGTAAGCAATATTCGGAAGGGATAGAGCTGGCTAAAAAAGTACGTAAAGATCTTAAAAAATCGCTAGGGACTGCGGAATTGGAGGTGGAGCAGCCGCAGCGTGAGGAACAAAAAATCTCGGTCGGAATAGTCGGGGATGCTGAGCTCAATCTTTCTCTAGATACGGTTATTGCCTATTTAACCAACTTAAAGAGTAGGTTGGAAGAACGATCATTCCGCTCGCCTGAAGAATTACTGCTGGAATACTCAGAGTTAAAAAAGCACGCAGATTATTTAGTTCAAGAGAGAGATACAGTAGAAATACGATTTAAGCAGATGGAGAAGGATTACCGTGGATTGCTTGATTTACTGAATCGGGCACGTCAATTATCGGAGGAAAAATGATGATTGCTACAGGAGCATGCCTTTTTAAAAGGTGTGCTTCTATTAATGTTTGATGAAAAGAAAAAGCTTTCTCGCTGGAAAGCTTAAAGTCAATCTATTTATCATTATTAGGCTGCCAAATCAGTGGGTTCTCTCCTAAATCTCTTTCCATATCATACTCTACAGGTTCGAAGCCCTGTTTTTCCCAAAAAGTACGCGAATGGACTCTTGGGTTTGTTTTGATCGGCAGGCCAAGGTCTTTGGAGAATTGGACGAGCATGGTGCCGTATCCCTTTTTTTGATAATCCGGTAAAACTTCAAGCTTCCATATTTCGTAGTAATCCTGTGGAGGGTCAAAATATTTATCAAACCTGGCATCGATTTTATAAAGACTCATCCTGGCCACTAATTTATCCCCAAAATAGATGCCGTAAAAAGGTGATTCGCTATTATCTTCAATAAGATTTGCCTGCAGATCTTCTAGCATGGATAATTCCTGCAAACCATATTCCTTAAATTTCTTGAATTCTTCAAGCGTGCGGTAGTTAACGCGTAATTTTTCAACCTTTACACTCACTTCATAGCCCCCTTAAATGTATGTGAAAAGTTTATACTTATATTTCCATTATAGCTAAATATATAGAAAAATCATAATTTTTAGTCGTCAGGACGGCTACTGAAACACTGGTTGAGTGAGTGATCGGCCGAATAAGTGTGAATAAGTGTGAAATTCAGCCGAATAAGTAGGTAATCCGGCCAATCGACAAAGAAATAGAGCGGAGTTCATGATTAATCCAGCCACAAGAATGAAGTGGTTGATAAGCGATTATGCTATTCCTCCAAACTACAAGGAAATAGAGAGGAAGCCATCGATAATTCAGCTAAATGACGATTGACTAAAACAGGATGGAGTTATCTTTTCATCATACATAGCAAATGTTACAATTATTGCAAAAGATCACTTGGAGGAAAACATGAGGATTGGGATTATAGGAGGAGGGGCAATTGGATTATTGGCAGCCTCCAAGCTGAGTGATAACCATCAAATTACGCTATTCACGCACACATCATTACAAGCGGACGAAATTAATGAAAAAGGAATTACCCTAATTGACATGCAGGGTGAGGTTAATTATAAAAATATTAATGCGGTATGTATTGATGATTCGGAACATTTAATTCAAAGACAAGAAATCATCATTCTAAGCGTAAAGCAGACCGCTCTCATAGAACTATGGTCTCTACTAGAAGAGAATGCATCTGCAGTTGTCTTTTTACAAAACGGTATGAGCCATTTCGCTCATTTACCTGAATTGCTGGTTTCCACAATCTATACTGGGATTGTTGAGCATGGTGCCATTCGGGAAAATAATCATACGGTTCACCATACAGGAATTGGAATGATAAAAATGGGCTTATATAGAGGAAGGAAGCTGCCGGGTATGGAATATTTGGATACGGATGGTTTTCCGGTGCAATTGCTCCCTGATATCAAATCAATTCATACTGAAAAATTGATTATTAATTCTGTTATAAACCCGTTGACCAGTATATTAGGGGTTCGCAACGGTGAATTAATAAAAAATACATATTACATTAAGCTGTTGAAATCCATCTGTCAGGAGGTTTGTCATTCGTTATTAATTCCGGAAACTGAGCATCAGATTTATTTAGAGAGAGTTATTACAATATGTGGTCGAACAGCTAAGAATACCTCTTCTATGTTAAGGGATCTTCAGTTGGGTAAAAAAACTGAAATAGAGGCAATCCTTGGATATTGTATTCGCGAAGCAGATAAGAATGATATCCCAGCACCTCAATGTAAAATGCTGTTTAATATGGTGCGTGGTATGGAAGAAAGTGAGGAGATGTGAGTGGACAGCTTATTAGCAGGCCTTATCGCTATTTGCGTAATCATGCCAATTATTGTTTATTTGACCGTATATACAATTTCCCGACAGATGCTTAAAAATAACAAAAAGGCAGTCAGGCTTTCTGCCGACGCTACGACGGTTTTTTTGATTATGGCAGTTCATTATGCAATCATCGCTCTTTTTGAACATTCATACTTATGGATTATTTTAATTGTCTTGATTATAATCGCTTCCGCTGTGTTGTTTATGCATTACAAAGTAAGGGAAGAGGTTGACTTGAAAAGAGTTTTCACTGGTTTTTGGAGAGCTTCATTCCTGTTATTCTCTGCCGCCTATTTTTTATTGGCCGCAATTGGGATTCTTGAGAGAATAGTAAAAGTATTTACATAGGAGAGTAGCAATACCTTTTAAAGCTTTCAAAGGGAATGATATACTGTTATATGAATTTGTTCAAAAGGAGACAACCATTGATGATGGAATACATAAAAATGAATCTTCCAGCTATGAATAGTTTTGCATCTGACTATATCAAGGGAAGTATAAATAAATCTTTTGCAGAGTATGATTGGAAGAATGAGAAGCATATTCAAGATCGGGCGGATTGGCTTGATGGTCGAACTTATCCACGAGATGAAATGGCAACCTATATTGAATCCTTCATGAGTAAATATGGAATATCAGAGCAAGTAAAGGAAAATATCGATGCCTTGCGTGAGGATGCTTTAGTAATCGTTGGGGGCCAGCAAGCAGGATTATTGACTGGACCGCTGTATTCTATTCATAAAGTTATCTCGATTATAAAATTGGCAAAGGAACAAAGTGAAAGATTAAATAAAAGGGTAGTCCCAATCTTCTGGATTGCTGGTGAGGATCATGATTACCAAGAGATTAATCATGTTTACGCTGAAGAGGGGCATGAAACTAAAAAAATCGTGTACCCGGAAAAACCTTTATCGAAAAAAATGATATCTGATATTAATATGAATCCGGATATAGCGAAAGATTGGCTGCAGGATGTATTTTCCTTATGGGGAGAGACAGAGCGTACGAACGAATTGCTGGATTGGGCGGAAAAAGCAATTGATCAATCCGAAACCATCACCGATTTTTTCGCTATTCTTATAAATGATCTCTTTAAAATGCATGGTCTCTTAATGGTGGATTCAGGTGACCCAGGCTTTAGGAAGCTGGCTGGGCCTGTCTATCAGCAAATTGCTTATGAAGCAGGAATTAGCAAAGCCGTAATTGAACAGCAAAATCTTTTGAAAAAAAACGGATATAATCCGATTATTGATCTTGATGAACAATGTACGAACTTATTTTACTACGAGCCTTCAACTCTTAACCGGCTGCTGTTGGAACGTGAAGAAGGTTCAAGTGACTTAATTGGGAAGGGAAGCGGAATTAAATTATCACAAATAGAGCTGGATCGTTTACTATCTAAACATCCAGAGTATTTCAGTACAAATGTTGTATCTCGTCCACTTTTACAGGAAAAACTGTTTCCTGTCTTAGGATTTATAGCTGGACCCGGCGAGATTGCCTATTGGAGTGAAATTAAACCTGCGTTTGCCATGACTGGAGAAAAGATGCCACCGATATGGCCTCGACTTTCCTTTACGTTATTGGAAGGAAATATTGAAAGATTATTAGAGGAACTTAATCTTCCCTTGGAAAAAGTTTTGAGAAAAGGTTGTTCAGAGGATAGGGAGTTCTATCTGGAAGAATTGCGTAAACAGGCTCCGGATACATATAGCAGTATAATTAAAAATCTGGAATCTGCTCATCTTACGTGGCAACAAAAAGCGGTTGAATTCGATAAAGGATTGGAACCTCTTTTCGAAAAAAATCGCCACTTGATTAAAGAACAGCTCCTTTTTATGCAGAAAAAGGTGGAGAGCCATTTAGAGAGAAAAAATGAAGAAACGATTGCAAAATACAATCGTGTCGAAAATAGTCTCCATCCGGCAGGCGGCCTGCAGGAAAGAATTCTCAATCCGTTTTACTTTTTCAATCAATATGGGACATTATGGGTCGATTGCCTCTTGGCGGAATCGCTCGAATTTGATGGGTCGCATTATGTCGTAACCATATAAAGATGCTGTAAGAACTTAAGTGGAGATTTGCTTCGTTTGACAATAAATAAAGAGTGAATTATGGAAGCTTTTGTCCAAATAGAACATAAAAAAACAGATAATAATATCTAGAAAAAACTGTCTTAGAAAGGCAGTTTTTTTGTTTTTCTAGGCTTGGCTGAAATCAATGAATCATAGTCTGAAATTTTATTCAAATATTAAAGTTTTTTTATATAAATTGTGGAGAAAAGTGGGGCGATGTGGTACTCTAAGGTGGAGAAGTGGGGTGAAGGACATGTTCATGGGTGAATACCATCATTCAATTGATTCAAAAGGACGCATAATCATACCTTCTAAATTTCGGGAAAGTTTAGGCGATATGTTTGTAATTACACGCGGCCTTGATCAATGCCTGTTTGGATATCCACTGGATGAATGGTCTCAACTTGAAGAAAAACTAAAAGGCCTTCCACTTACGAAGAAGGATGCAAGAGCATTTACCCGTTTCTTTTTTTCAGGTGCGACTGAATGTGAACTGGATAAACAGGGACGTGTGAACATCCCGGGACCACTTTTAAACTATGGAAAATTGGAAAAAGAATGCGTAGTTTTAGGAGTATCTAACCGGATAGAAATATGGAGTAAATCAATATGGGAAGAATATTTCTCGGAATCAGAAGAATCTTTCTCAGAGATTGCTGAAAATATGATTGGTTTTGATATTTAATGCGCATACTTCCTTTCAGGAAGGTGAAGAAATGTTTAATCATACGACTGTACTATTAAAAGAAGCTGTGGATGGACTGAATATAAAACCTGACGGTATCTATGTTGATTGTACCCTTGGGGGCGCAGGACACAGTGAATTAATTGCGAAGTCTTTATCCGGACAAGGAAGATTAATATCGTTTGACCAGGATGAGACTGCATTAAAGCATGCAGAGAAGAAGCTAGAGCCTTATATGGACAAGGTAACATTAATTAATAGTAATTTTGTTTATTTTGATGAAAAACTCACTGAATTAGGTATTACAAAGATAGACGGTATTCTATACGATCTGGGTGTTTCATCTCCTCAATTTGATACCCCGGAAAGAGGATTCAGCTATAACCATGACGCATTACTTGATATGCGAATGGATCTATCATCTCCTTTAACAGCTTATGATGTAGTGAATAGCTGGACATACGAAGAGTTGGTCCGGATTTTCTTTAGGTACGGTGAGGAAAAGTTTTCGAAACAAATTGCCCGCAAAATCGAACAAGCCAGAGAGATTGGGCCAATTCGTACAACCTTTGATTTGGTAGATATTATTAAGGAAGCTATCCCTGCTCCAGCAAGGCGAAAAGGCGGACATCCCGCTAAGCGAATCTTTCAAGCCATACGAATAGCCGTGAATGATGAACTGAGAGTTTTTGAAGTATCTTTAGAAAAAGTGCTTCCTATGCTCAATAAAGGCGGCAGAATTTCAGTGATTACGTTCCATTCGTTGGAAGATCGGATTTGCAAAAGCTTCTTTAAAGAACATTCGGAATTACCGCCAATGCCACATGGATTGCCGATTATTCCAAAAGAATTCGAGCCGGATTTAAAGTTGATAACCAGAAAACCGATTTTACCGAGTGAAGAAGAAGTGGAAGCGAATAAAAGAGCGCGTTCAGCTAAATTAAGAATAGCAGAAAAGAAATGAATAGATTATGAAAAATTATTTAATGGGAGGGGATAAACTTGAGTAGTTTAGCAAGAAAACTTCAGCAAGAACAGCAACGTCATGTAGGAACAACAACAAAGAAGGTTAAAGTAAAAGGCGGCATTACGATTGGTGAGAAGATTCTATATTTAACGTTCTCATTGTTTATCGCTTTCTTTGCTGTAAAAATCATTTCCGCACAAGCGAATATATACTCAACGAATAATGAAATTATTGCTCTTGAAAGCAAGATAGAGAATCAGGAAAAGCTTAATAAAGATTATGCAGATCAAGTGGCGGAGTTAAGTACATATGACCGAATCTGGCAAAAAGCAAAAGAATTGGGATTAACACTAAAAGATAAAAATGTTAAGGTAGTGCAAGATTAATGAGTAATCGAAAAAGCCGCAATAGGGGAGCAGCACTCTTATTTGTAATATTTGGGCTGCTTTTTTGTGTAGTATTTTTTCGCTTTTTGTATATTCAGTATACTGGTGTTGCCGGTGGACAGGAGCTTGCTGCTAAAGCGCAGGATAAGTATGAAGTCACCCGTACCTTGTCGGCACAAAGAGGAACGATTGTTGACAAAAATGGTGAGGTGCTGGCAAGGGATACGTCAACCTATAAGCTAATTGCCCTCCTTAATTCATCTGTAACTGAAAATCCGAAAAAGCCAAAACATGTTGTAGATAAGGAAGAAACAGCAAGAGTATTGGCTGAGCACATTGATATGGATGAAAGCGAAATATTAAGTCGTTTGAACAAAAAGGGACTTTATCAAACTGAATTTGGTGCTGCTGGACGTGATTTAACCCATCAACAAAAAAATGATATCGAAGGATTAAATTTACCAGGTATTACGTTTGTAAAGGATACGAAGAGATTTTATCCGAATGGAATCTTCTCCTCACATGTAATAGGGTTTGTTGAGAATAATGAAGAAACAGGGAAAACAACTGGAGCGTTAGGGCTAGAAAAAGAATTGGATAAGTATTTACAGGAAGAGGATGGATCTATCAAGTTTGAGGGTGACCTATGGCGAAATATTCTTCCTAATAAAGAGACGGTAGTGAACGAACCTTCGAATGGAGCTTCTGTTCAGCTGACGCTCGATAAAAAAATTCAAATCTTTTTAGAAGACGCAATGTCGGAAGTCAATAAGAAATATAACCCAACTAAAATGATTGGTGTCGTAGCAGATCCAAAGACAGGGAAAATATTGGCTATGTCACAGCGCCCTACTTTTGATTTAAACACAAGGGATGGACTTGCAGATACCTGGCAGAATCTAGCGGTTGAAGAATCTTTTGAGCCAGGTTCTACCATGAAGATTTTTACGTTGGCTGCTGCTGTTGAAGAAGGAGTATTTAATCCTAATGAAAAATATAAATCAGGCATGTTTAAGATTAAAGGTTCTAGACCGATAAGAGACCATAATGGTGGAGCAGGGTGGGGGACGATTAGCTATCTAGAAGGGGTTCAACGTTCTTCAAATGTTGCTTTTGCTAAATTGGCTGATGAAAAAATCGGAACTGAAAAACTTTTAACATACTTTGAAAGCTTTGGTTTTGGTAAAAAAACAGGTATTGATCTCCCGAGTGAAACGACCGGTAAATTTGTTTATAAATATAAATCTGAACAAATCACGACTGCCTTTGGGCAGGGTTCAACTGTTACACCGATCCAAATGATACAGGCAGCAACTGCCGTCGCAAATGACGGAAAAATGATGAAGCCCTATGTAGTTGAAAAAATTGTGGACTCCAACACGAAAAAAGTATTGAAGGAAACGAAACCTACTGTAGCAGGCAAACCGATTTCCAAGGAAACGGCAGCTGAGGTGCGTGATATATTGGAAACGGTCGTAACCTCTAAACATGGAACCGGTAAGCCATATAAATTGGATGGCTATGATGTTATAGGTAAAACGGGAACGGCTCAGATTCGCAGTCAAACTGGCGCGGGTTACGCTACTGGTCATGAAAATTATTTATTTTCTTTCTTAGGAATGGCACCGAAGGATAATCCTGAGGTTGTAGTATATGTGGCTATTCAACAGCCGAAAATCAGCGCTAGTGAGTCTGGTTCAGCCCCAGTTTCCCAAGTATTTAACTCAGTAATGGAAAATACATTAAAGTACCTAAATATTAAATCAGATAATACAAAGAAAAAATCCACTAGTGAAGTTCCTGAATTAAAAGAAACGAATGTTGAGACTGCTAAGGCGAAGGTTGAAGAGCTTGGCCTGACACCTATTGTTATAGGGAAAGGGATGAGTGTTTCTAAACAATCGCCGAGTGCAGGATCTCAGATTATTCAAGGAGAGAAGGTTCTTCTTCTGACCGATGGCGACTTAACAGTACCTAATTTTTCAGGATGGTCAATTAGGGATGTTATGAAGGCGGCTTCCTTAATGGAGGTGGAGTTAAATACTTCAGGCTCCGGGTATGCTGTTACTCAAAAACCAAAAGCAGGAACAAAATTGAAGGATGATACTTTCCTAGTTGTTCAATTTGAGAATCCTAAAACCATATATGAAAAATCAAAAGAGAATAGTTCAAAAACCAAGGAAGAGGATGTAGAATCCGATTAGATTTATTTCAGAGCCTGATAGCTTTTAAAGCTATCAGGCTCTTTTTTTCTTTTCATAATGTGCATACATAAACCAAAGGGTACAAGCATACAGTGAAAAAGAGTCGTGCATTGGAGGGATGGGCATGAGAGCATCAAATATTACTGTCAGAAAACGATTAATCGCAGCATTGTTGATCGGATTGTTCGTATTTCTGGTAATCATCATCAGACTAGGATATGTTCAGTTTTATTTAGGAGATTTTTTGACGGGCTTAGCTAAAGATTCGTGGAGCAGAAATGTTCCATTTGAGCCAAAACGGGGAGAGATCAAGGACCGTAATGGAGTGGTTTATGCTACCAATAAATCCGCCCCTACTGTTTATATTGTCCCTCGCCAGGTGGTGAATCCAGCGGATACAGCTAAACAAATAGCCTCAGTACTGAATATGAGGACGGATAAAGCTTTTAAACTCATAAGCTCAAATACGTCTATCGTAAAGATACCTGAAGGCCGAAAAATCAGCCACAATAAAGCAAAAGAAATTAGAAACTTAGATTTAAAAGGAGTCTATATTGCTGAGGACTCAATTCGTTATTATCCTAAAGGATCTACACTGGCACATGTTCTTGGATTTGCGGGTATCGATAATCAAGGATTGATGGGCCTTGAATTGGCCTATGATGATGAGCTGAAGGGACAAAAAGGGTATGTTAAGTTTTATGCTGATGCAAAAGGAAAACGGATGGAGAATATGGCTGATGACTATAAAGCTCCAGCAAATGGGTATGATTTAAAGCTAACAGTTGACAGCAGAATTCAAACGATTATTGATAGAGAACTGGAAATTGCCGAAGAAACATATAACCCCGATGGTATTGTTGCTATTGCCGTTAATCCTAATACAGGAGAAATACTGGCAATGTCGAGCAGGCCTACATTTGATCCGTCGAATTTTAGAAATGTGGCACCTGAGGTTTATAATCGGAACTTACCTGTATGGAGTACCTATGAGCCAGGTTCTACATTTAAGATTATTACGTTGGCCGCAGCGCTTGAAGAAGGAAAAGTGGATTTGAAAAATGATCATTTTTATGATCCAGGCTATACAAAGGTAGGCGGAGCTAGTTTAAGATGCTGGAAACGGGGGGGACATGGATCTGAAACATTCCTTGAGGTAGTACAGAACTCCTGTAACCCTGGGTTCGTTGAGCTTGGTCAAAGACTCGGAAAAGAAAAATTATTTAATTATATTCATGACTTTGGATTTGGAGAAAAAACGGGTATTGATTTACAGGGAGAGGGGAAAGGGATTTTATTTAATATAAATCGAGTTGGCCCGGTTGAACAGGCAACAACTGCTTTTGGCCAAGGAGTCTCAGTTACACCAATCCAACAGGTGATGGCTGTGTCGGCGGCGATTAACGGCGGAACACTTTATACCCCCTATATCGCAAAAGAAATTGTAAATCCTGTCACAGGTGATACCATCATTAAGAAAACTCCAAAGGCGAAAAGGAATGTTATCTCAAAGGAAACTTCAAAGGAAATTCGTGAAGCTCTTGAAACAGTAGTGGCACAAGGTTCAGGGAAAGGTGCATTTGTTGATGGTTATCGAGTTGGCGGGAAAACCGGTACAGCTCAGAAGGCTCAAAACGGCAGATACCTAGAAAATAATTTCATTGTCTCATTTATCGGGTTTGCACCAGCTGATGATCCGCAATTGGTTGTCTATTTAGCGATTGATAATCCAAAAGGAACGGTTCAATTTGGAGGGGTCGTAGCAGCTCCTATTGTTGGAAGGATCATGAAGGATAGTTTGCCAGCACTTGGTATTGAGCAGCGTAAAAATCAAGTAGAGAAAGAAAAAAACTATTTAGATCCGAGAATGGAAGAAGTTCCTGATTTGATTGGAATGACACTAAAGGATTTGGGTGAGCAATATTCTACCTTCAAAGTAGAAAAGTCTGGGAGCGGAAATCGGATTGTGCAGCAATCACCGCAAGCAGGTGTCAAATTGAAAGAGGGTTCTTCCATCCGAATATATCTGGAAGAGGATGATACAGAGGAATAATAGGTTATAAAAGTGGTGCTGCTTTCAGGATATTTCTGCATAGAATAACAAATTGGCAGCTGATAAAAGTTCTTTTCAGCTGCCTCTTCGTAATCTGAAAAAAGTGTAAGCGGTTATTCTTTTACCTGACTAGAAGATTATATACTTTATTATTTCTAAACGGCTTAAATTACGATACAATAGTGAAGATTGCTTTAAAAAGAAAGGAACAGTTTTATGAAACTCGATGAATTAATCTCTAGAATACCGTTTAAACAGAAACAGGGAGATGGCAACCCTCTTATTTCATCCATTGAGAATGACCACCGCAAGGTAAAGGAAGGCAGCTTGTTTATCTGTATTAAGGGATATACTGTCGACGGCCATGATCTTGCAGAAGAGGCGGTTAGAAATGGAGCAGTCGCTATTGTTGCAGAGAAGCCTCTATCACTCTCTGTACCTGTCGTAATTGTTAAAAGCACACAAAAGTTAATGGCTTTACTGGCTGATTTCTTTTATGGCCACCCTACACAAAAGCTTAATCTAATCGGAATTACCGGAACAAATGGAAAAACAACAATTAGTCATCTGGTAGAAAGAATATTTCAGGATGCAAACTATACAACAGGTTTAATCGGAACCATGTATACGAAGATTGGATCTGAAAAGTTCGAAACAAAAAATACAACACCTGATAGCCTAACCTTACAAAAAACATTTGCAGATATGGTGAACAATCGTGTACATACTGCAGTTATGGAAGTATCTTCGCATGCACTCGATATGGGGCGTGTATTTGGCTGTGATTACGATATTGCTGTTTTTTCAAACTTAACACAGGACCATCTTGATTATCATGGAACAATGGATAATTACCGTTATGCAAAAAGCTTATTATTCTCACGTTTAGGAAATACTTATCAGGATAATAAGCCGAAGTATGCCATTTTAAACGCTGATGATTCAGCATCCATCATGTTTGAAAAATCAACTTCTGCTAGTGTGGTAACATATGGAATTATTCAAAAAGCAGATGTTAGGGCAACTGATATTATTATTACTTCAGAAGGAACAAAATTTACTTTGACAACGCCAGACCATAGCTGTCCAATAACAATCCCGATGATTGGAAAATTCAACGTATACAATTGTCTGGCTGCCATTGCTGTTGGACTTGTTTCAGGTCTTCATATCAATCAGATCTTATCGTCTTTACAGAATATTAAAGGAGTGACGGGGCGTTTTGAGCCGGTCTTCGGAGGACAGGAATTTACAGTTATAGTAGATTATGCACATACACCTGATAGCTTGGAAAATGTTCTGAAGACAATCAATGAGTTTGCTTCTAAAAAAGTATATACGATCGTTGGCTGCGGTGGTGATCGTGATCGTACAAAACGTCCAATTATGGCTCGGGTAGCATGTGAATATAGTTCAAATGCCATATTCACATCTGATAATCCGAGGAGTGAAGATGCTTTATCCATTCTTTCTGATATGGAAAATGGTGTCGCCGGCTATGATTACAAAGTTATTGCTGATCGTAAGGAAGCAATTTATGATGCCGTGTTCAGTGCTGAACCTGGTGATGTAGTCCTGATTGCCGGAAAAGGTCATGAAAATTATCAAATCATTGGTAAGGAAGTTCTTCATTTTGACGATAAAGAAGTCGCATTAGAAGCAATTGAACAGAAATTAAATTTGAACCGAAGAGACGAAAGGGAGTAGAACCATGCTGGAGCAAGTTTTATTTTTTACTATACTCGTATCATTCTTAATTACGGTTCTTCTCTCCCCTATTTTTATACCGTTCCTAAGACGTTTGAAATTTGGTCAGAGTATTAGAGAAGAAGGACCGAAATCCCATCAGAAAAAAACAGGTACACCTACGATGGGAGGGGTTGTATTCTTACTGTCAATCCTTGTTACAACCCTTGTAATGACTGGTAAATTTAGAGATCCGGGTACTGAAACCTATTTACTGCTATTTGTAACCATCGGTTTTGGTTTACTTGGTTTCCTGGATGATTTTATTAAAATCGTCATGAAGAGAAATCTTGGATTAACATCTAGACAAAAATTGCTTGGGCAAATAGTTATATCTTGTATCTTTTATTTCATTATGAGACAGAGCAATATGTCTACTGAAATTAGTATTCCATTGACTGATTACAGCATTGATTTTGGATGGTTTTACATCTTTATTATTATTTTCTGGTTAGTCGGTTTTTCGAATGCTGTCAATTTAACTGATGGTCTTGATGGGTTGGTATCTGGGGCTTCTGCTATCGCGTTTGGAGCATTTGCTGTATTAGCCTGGGATTTAAAAGAATATGATATTGCTTTATTCTGTGTAGCTGTTGTCGGGGCTGTGTTGGGATTCCTGGTTTTTAACGCTCATCCTGCGAAGGTGTTTATGGGTGATACGGGATCACTTGCCTTAGGTGGAGCTATTGCGACAGTGGCGATATTGCTAAAATTAGAATTACTTCTTGTTATTATTGGCGGTGTTTTTGTTATTGAGACTTTATCCGTTATTATTCAGGTAGCTTCTTTTAAAACGACAGGTAAGCGTGTATTTAAAATGAGTCCATTACACCATCATTATGAATTAAGCGGATGGTCAGAGTGGCGTGTAGTTGTAACGTTTTGGACGGTTGGCTTACTTTTCGCTATTTTAGGAATCTACTTAGAGGTGTGGTTATAATATGAAGCAAATAAATGATTATTTAAGAAAAAAAGTGCTTGTCCTCGGGCTGGCAAAGAGCGGGGTAAGTGCGGCTTCACTTTTGCATAAACTTGGTGCTTTTGTAACTGTAAATGATTTTAAGCCTTTGAATGAAAACCCAGAAGCTCAAGGTTTACTGGAAGAAGGTATTAAGGTCGTTTGCGGTAGCCACCCGATTGAATTATTGGATGAAGGGTTCGAGTTAATCGTAAAAAACCCCGGGATTCCGTATACAAATCCGATGATACAGGAAGCGCTGAAAAAGAATATAGAAATTATTACTGAAGTAGAGCTTGCTTATCGAATATCTGAGGCTCCTTTTATTGGAATAACAGGTACGAATGGAAAAACAACTACGACTACATTGATCTATGAGATGCTTGAACGCGGAGGGAAAAAGCCGCTTATAGCCGGGAATATAGGAACGGTAGCAAGCGGAGTGGCTCAGGAAGCAACGGCGGAGAATGTTATAGTAATTGAATTGTCCTCGTTTCAGTTGATGGGTATTCAAACGTTCAGACCTTATATTTCAGTCTATTTAAATCTATTTGATGCCCATTTGGATTATCATGGGACGAAAGAAGAATATGCATTCGCTAAAGCACAAATAACCAAAAACCAAAAGGATACTGATTTCATCGTGTATAATGCCAACCAGGAGCCTACTAAAAAGGCTGCAGAGGGCTCAGGCGCTATTTCAGTTCCATTTAGTACTGAAGCAGTGGATGAAACGGGTGCTTACACGAAAGACGGATTTATTTGGTTCAAGAATGAAAAGATTATCGCTATAGATGAGGTAGTATTGCCTGGTAAGCATAATCTGGAAAATATTTTATCCGCTGTAGCTGCCGTTAAATTATATGGTGTAGCTAATGAAGCGATTCAAGATGTACTAAAAACATTCAGCGGTGTTAAGCATCGTACTCAATTTGTTGCAGAAATAAATGGACGAAAATTTTATAACGATTCCAAAGCAACAAATATTTTGGCTGCGTCAGCCGCTATATCCTCGTTTAAAAGTCCATTAATCCTGTTAGCCGGAGGCTTGGATCGAGGAAATGAATTTGATGAATTAATTCCGCTTCTCACTCATGTTAAGGCAATGATTGTTTTTGGAGAAACAGCTGAAAAATTAACGAAAACTGCACAGAAAGCAGGGATATCTATAATCAAACATGTCGATAATGTAGCTATAGCTGCCGATGAAGCATATAAACTTTCAGAAAGTGGCGATACTATTTTACTTTCACCGGCATGTGCAAGTTGGGATCAATATAAAACTTTTGAAGCCCGGGGAGACATGTTTATGGATGCCGTGCATAAGTTAAAATAGGGAGCTTGTTCGGAGAGTCAGTATTTCTCATGAAAGGCGCTGCCAAATGCAATAGAGACGATTTTGAAGTCGTCTCTTTTTGTTAGCATTTATCAGGCCCAGAAATACTTCCCTAATTTAAAACAAAGAGGTGCATGGAAGTGCCTGCAAAAAAAACCACTCCTGACTTTATTTTAATCATCGCAATGTTTTCCTTGCTTTCAATAGGGCTAATCATGGTCTACAGCGCCAGTGCAATTTGGGCTACCTATAAATTTGATGACACCTTTTTCTTTGCAAAGAGACAATTATTATTTGCGGGTGTAGGAATTGTAGCTATGCTGGTTATTATGAATATTGATTATTGGAATTGGAGAAGATGGGCAAAACCTTTAATCATCATTTGTTTTATTTTATTGTTGGTAGTGCTCATCCCGGGAATAGGTACATTAAGAAATGGTTCGAGGAGTTGGATTGGAGTGGGGGCTTTTTCCATTCAGCCTTCTGAATTTATGAAGCTCGCAATGATCGTCTTCCTCGCTAAATTCTTATCTGAAAGACAAAAGTACATAACTTCTTTTAAAAAAGGTTTAGCACCCTCGTTAGGTCTTGTCTTTTTAGCATTTGGGTTAATTATGATGCAGCCTGATCTTGGAACAGGAACGGTAATGGTAGGAACATGTATAGCGATGATTTTTATTGCAGGTGCCAGGATAAGTCACTTCGTCGGTCTTGGAATGCTTGGGGTGGCAGGCTTTGTTGCACTTGTTATATCTGCACCTTACCGGATGAAGAGAATCACATCATTTCTTGACCCTTGGCAGGACCCTCTCGGGAGCGGATTTCAAATCATTCAGTCACTCTATGCTATTGGACCTGGCGGGTTGTTTGGGCTCGGACTGGGCCAAAGCAGACAAAAGTTCTTCTATTTGCCTGAACCGCAAACAGATTTCATCTTTGCGATTCTCTCCGAAGAACTGGGTTTTATAGGTGGTTCACTTGTAATACTTTTATTCTCTCTCCTGTTATGGAGAGGTATCAGAATCGCCCTTGGAGCACCTGATTTATTTGGAGCCTTTTTAGCAGTTGGAATCATCATTATGATTGCCATACAGGTGATGATTAATATTGGTGTTGTGACAGGACTTATGCCGGTTACTGGGATTACATTGCCGTTTTTAAGCTATGGAGGTTCTTCATTGACCTTGATGTTAATGGCGGTTGGTGTATTGCTCAATATAAGCAGGTATTCTAATTATTAGAGTGAAATGAAGCTGATCCATTTAGCTTCTTTTTTTTTACAGATTATCATTATTTAAGTATAATGGTATTTTTAAGTAATATATATAATGAAGAACCTATGTAAACCTGGTTTAGAGTGTAGTAGAATATGGGTAAATCATATAGTTAGTAACATGTATGTTAAGTGAAAGGTGAATCAATCATGAAAATAGTATTAAGTGGTGGAGGTACAGGAGGACATATATACCCTGCACTGGCCATGGCAAGAGAAATTAAGAAGTTAAATCCGGAGGCATCTTTTTTATATATAGGTACCGAAAAAGGATTAGAAAAAGACCTCGTTAGTCGAGAAGGTCTTGATTTTAAAGCTATTGAGATTACAGGATTTAAACGATCTTTAAGCTTAGAGAATGTTAAAACAATATGGCGCTTCTTAAAAGGTGTTTCAAACAGCAAAAAACTATTAAAAGAGTTTAAGCCGGATGTCGTCATCGGGACCGGTGGATATGTATGTGGACCGGTTGTTTATGCAGCGTCCAAAATGAAGATTCCAACGATTATACATGAACAAAATAGCGTGCCAGGTTTAACAAATAAATTTTTAAGTCGATATGTTAATAAAGTGGCTATAAGCTTTGAAGAGGCTCGGCAATATTTCCCGAAGGAAAAAGTGGTCTTTACTGGAAATCCGAGGGGCTCAGAGGTTGTATCACATATTGGCTCAAATGCAATTCAGCAATTAGGCATTAAGAAAGGCATTCCTTCTGTGCTCATATTCGGAGGAAGCCGCGGAGCAAAAGCAATTAATGAAGCTGTTTTAAAAAATGTTGAAGTATTAAAGGATAAACCATACCAAGTGATATATATAACTGGTGACGTTCATTATCAATCTGTAAAAGAAGAGCTTGATTTAGTTGGAACTCCAGATAATGTCATTGTAAAATCATTTATACACAATATGCCGGAAATATTGCCTTCGGTTGATTTGGTTGTATCGCGAGCGGGAGCGACCACTTTGGCTGAATTAACAGCATTGGGAATAGCCAGTATCTTGATTCCAAGTCCTTATGTAACGAATAATCATCAGGAAAAGAATGCACAGGCTTTAGTACAAAAAGGGGCAGCAACCATGATAAAAGAAAGTGAATTGAATGGTAGCACCTTAATTAAAGCGATTGATGAAATAATGCTTGATACAGACAGGATTGAATCTATGAAGAAGTCAGCGAAGCAAATGGGTATACCTGATTCGGCTGAGCGTTTATTAAAAATGATGCAGGATCTGCAGTAAATAAATAGGACTAAATGAAATCAAAGAGGAATAAAAATCTTGATTCTAAAGATATCAAGCAGGACTTACGGTTAATGACTTATACTTATGTTCTTTTCTATTGTGATTAAAGGACTCATTAGATATGTTGGTTTTACCTTCTGATGGCCTGCTATGAAAAATGAATACCTCGTCCCTTCCGATTCATGATAATCCAATCGTCCTGTTTTTTAACCGTTGGAATCGGAAGTGGATTTCTTGATTCATTCCTTTAAAAAAGCAGAAAAAAATAAGAGATTATATGTTATAATTTTCTCATAATTGATGCGTTATCTATCAATTTTTGGTAAATGAGTTCTTTGAAATTTAAAAATAAAATCTTCACCCATCGATATAATTTTGCAATAATACCTATATATCATGGTGAGAATATTTTATTATGTATATGTAAAACGACGAGGGTATGCAGATTCTTAGTTGTTGGTTAAATGAGGTGTTTGTATTGGATAAGAATTTGGTATCTCTTGAAGATCGAATTCCTAAATTGAAACAGATGAGAAAAAAGAAAGCAAATAGGCGCCTAATTGGGCTGTTGACGATTTTCTTTCTACTTATATTCAGTATTATCTATTTGCAATCTCCATTGAGTCGAATCCAATCTATACAGGTCGAAGGCAATGCGTATTTGACAGATAAAGAAATCATTGAGCAAAGCGGTTTGGAAGTAGAGGATAATATTTGGGAGATTAAAGGTGACAAAATTGAAACGATGATTAAAAAACATCCCGAGATTGAGAATGTTAAATTAAAAAAAGGATTTCCCAACCATATAACATTGGAAGTCAGTGAATATAAATACACCGCCTATGTACAAAAGGGAAAGGAATATTATCCAATATTATCGAATGGTAAGATATTGGACAAGAAGTTAAGCCATATTCCTGATTCAGGGCCTTTACTTGTTTCATTTAAAGAGGGGAAACCATTGTCAATCGTTATTGGTCAGCTTGAAGAAATGTCCGAGGATGTGATGAACTCAATATCTGAGATTCACCATAATCCATCTAAGACTGATAAAACGAAAGTCACTCTTTACATGAATGACGGTTTTGAAGTAACTGCAAGTGGAGAAACTCTTGCTGAGAAGCTGGTGCATTATGCTGCAATTGTGAGTCAATTGGAGGAAGGCAGCAAAGGGGTTATCGATCTCGAAGTTGGTTCATATTTTCATTCTTATTAGTCAGATTCAAGGAGTGAAAAATGAAGGTAATTCCAAAAATTGTATTTAGGAACATAAAAAGAATCTTTGAACGTAATTTTAAGTCAACTGATATAGAAAATGAATTTTTAGGACATAGCGTATTATTTTAGTAGCTTAATTTTCTGAAATAAAACAGAATGAATTGGTCAGATGTGAGAAAATTCTTTTTTTATATGATATATGCTACAAATTTGACTTTTCTAGGCGTTCATATTGGTGTAGACTTGTAGTTAATAAGGTAATATGAAATAACAAATTGTTTTTCTAAAATATTTCTTATCATTAAAAAACAGACATTCTTTATACATTCTGATATTTTACAGGAAATAACAGGATAATAAAGGGTTTTGGCGAATAGTTGTTTTGTAGGGTTTCAAAAAGCTCAAACATAATATAGATAGCTATTAAAGGAGGTGCCAAAGGGTGCACAACAATGAAATTTATGTTAGCCTTGACATCGGTACATCCACTGTGAAAGTGATAATAGGAGAAATGGAAAATGACTCCTTGAACATAATCGGTGTGGGGAATGCAGCATCTGAAGGCTTGAAAAAGGGTCAGATTGTTGATATAGATGAAACTGTCAAATCCATTCGAAAAGCAGTTGAACAAGCTGAAAGAATGGTAGGTATGGAGATTCGTAAAGTGATTGTCGGAATCAGCGCCAATCATATTATGCTTCAGCCATGCCATGGGGTAGTCGCTGTATCCAATGACAATCGAGAGATTACAGAAGAGGATAAAACTCGTGTTAGAGAACAGGCGGAATTAGTTACAATTCCTTCTGATCGAGAAATTATTGATGTTATTCCTGTTCATTACAAAGTGGATGAAATAGATGAAATAAGCGACCCGAAAGGTATGACTGGAGTTCGCCTTGAAATGAGGGGCGTATTAATTACCGGACTCAGAACCATTTTACATAATACCCTTCGCGCTGTAGAACGTGCAGGTTTAGAAATAACTGATATTGCATTGCAGCCTATGGCGGCCGGCTCACTTGTTTTATCCAAGGATGAGCGTAATCTTGGAATAGCCCTAGTTGATATAGGTGGCGGTTCTACACAAGTCGCTGTATTTGAAGATGGGGAGTTAAAAGGAGCTACAGTTATCCCGCTTGGCGGAAATAATATTACAAAAGATATCAGCATTGTGTTAAAAACACCAACTGATGTTTCCGAACAAATTAAAGTTAGACATGGTCATGCATTTATTGATGATGATGCGGAAGAAGAAACATTCACAGTACCGGTGATTGGCAGCGAAAAACAACAGACCTGCAATCAATTTATCGTATCTGATATTATGGAAGATAGATTAACAGAAATCCTTGAAATGGTAGAAGATGCTATAGTGAATATGGGTGTAACTGATTTGCTTGGGGGGTATGTTCTCACTGGTGGAGTAGTAAAAACCCCTGGTATACTGGATTTAGCACAGAATATCTTGCAAAATCGCGTTCGTGGAGCGGAACCAAATTACATAGGTGTCAGAGAACCTCAGTACACAACTTCTGTTGGTCTTATCACATATGCATGTAACAAAGCCAGATCGCAAGGCTTGAAGTTAGGAGCGCATACTGTTGCTGCTACCAGAGAAACAACAGAAAAGCGTCCGGCTCAAAAACCAGCTCCAAAAGAAAAAGCACCAAAAAATCCGGAAGATAAAGTGAGTACAAAAATGAAAAAATTCTTCGGAGTATTTTTCGAATAAGGGAAACACTTTACCGAAAATAATAGGAGGACTTTCCATGCTAGAATTTGATACAAATATTGATTCGTTAGCAACGATAAAAGTAATCGGAGTAGGGGGCGGCGGAAATAACGCCGTTAACCGAATGATTGAACATGGCTTACAAGGGGTAGAATTTATTGCGGTTAACACAGATGCCCAAGCTTTGAATCTATCAAAAGCTGAAATAAAAATGCAAATAGGCGGTAAATTGACACGAGGACTTGGTGCAGGCGCCAATCCGGATGTTGGAAAAAAAGCTGCTGAAGAAAGTAAAGAACAAATTGAGCAAGCCCTTCAAGGAGCAGATATGGTATTTGTTACAGCTGGTATGGGCGGTGGTACCGGAACAGGAGCTGCTCCAGTTGTAGCTCAGATTGCCCGTGAGTTGGGTGCCCTGACTGTTGGTGTAGTGACAAGACCATTTACATTCGAAGGCCGTAAGCGTTCCACGCAGGCTCAGGGTGGAATTGCGGCTATGAAAGAATCTGTTGATACATTAATTGTTATTCCAAATGATCGATTATTGGAAATCGTTGATAAAAGTACACCAATGCTTGAAGCTTTCCGTGAAGCAGATAATGTTTTAAGACAAGGTGTACAAGGTATTTCTGATTTAATCGCAGTGCCAGGATTAATTAACCTGGACTTTGCAGATGTGAAAACAATTATGTCCAATAAAGGATCCGCTTTAATGGGAATCGGGGTTGCATCAGGTGAAAGCCGTGCTGCTGAAGCGGCTAAAAAAGCTATCTCCAGTCCATTGCTTGAAACATCCATTGACGGTGCTCAAGGTGTGTTAATGAACATCACTGGAGGAACGAACTTAAGCTTATTCGAAGTTCAGGAAGCTGCCGATATTGTAGCATCAGCCTCCGATCAGGAAGTAAATATGATTTTTGGTTCTGTTATTAATGAGAATCTGAAAGATGAAATTGTAGTAACTGTGATTGCGACTGGCTTCAATGAAATTGAACAACAACGTCCGGCGGCAAGACCGAACTTTGGCCAATCACGCCCTGCTCCTCAAACGAATCCAATCAAGCGCGAAGTACCTAAGCGTGAGGAATCTTATACTTCAGAACCTAGCAGAAATAATCAAGTGAGCAGCAATACTGATGATACACTTGATATTCCGACATTCTTAAGAAATCGTAATCGTCGTAGATAATATATTTCATAGAGGAAGATGATGATGTAATAGTAAATTACATCATCATCTTTTTTTGTTTTTGTAGATTCCCGCTGCAGGGTTTATAGCTCATTCTATGGATTTAGTCCGATAGTTCTATTTCAAACATTTTAATTAAGAATCTGATTGATTATCTCAATTCCTTTTTTCACCCCGATAGTTCTAATAGTTCAAATTAAATATGACTGGGGAAATTTTGCAGTAAATCATCGACAAATACTGATGAAAATATAAATAAAAAACGGTTGCACTCTTTACATGAAGTGACAACCTTTTGGATTATGTCAGGTTATAATTTCTCATATGTTCTATTAAAAAAAGTATGGGGAAACAATATGACTATTTATATTGATGCCATTTGGTTTCTCAATTGGGTCTTTGATACAAGTATATTAGTGTGGACTGCGGTTTTACTAAAAAACCAAATAAAATGGATTAGAATGCTAGCTGGAGGATTAGTGGGATCTATGGTTGTTTGGCTATATATCACTCCCTTTTCCTATTTAGCTGATCAAATTTGGTTGAAAAGCATGGTTTCTATTTTGATGGTTTTAACCGCATTTGGTTTTAGAAGTATCCGAGCATTTTTTAAAAGAGTTGTAACTTTATATGCTGTAACCTTTACAATTGGTGGAATCCTCTTAGGCAGTCACTATTTTTTTAGCTTTGAAGTGACTGAATATTTCAACGGATTCACAAGTGGAGCAGGCAGCTTCGGTGACCCGGTCAGTTGGATTTTTGTCATGATTGGATTTCCATTGGCATGGCATTTTTCAAAAAAACACATTAACATCCTTGATCTAGCCAAGTGGAATAAAGAGCAGAGGGTTACCATGATTGTTGAAATTAATGGCGTTTCATTTGAATCAGAAGGGCTTGTTGACACAGGAAATCAATTACTCGATCCATTATCCGGTTCTCCTGTAGCAATTATTTCACTCTATGGAAGGGAAACAATGATACCTGCGTCTGTATCCAAGTTAATTGACAAAGGGATCCAGAATTTGCATGGCGATTTTGCTGATTTCCCTGATGAGTGGCAAGAAAAAATGAGAATTATTCCGTGTAAGGTTGTTGGGAATGACAGTCAATTGTTAATTGCATTTAAACCAGATGTCCTATCCATTAAAGTAGCCAATGAATGTCGTGAGGTTCAAAAATGTTTAATTTCTTTTACCATGCAGCAATTATCAGGAGAAGGGCTTTTCGATTCCATTGTTCATCCAAAAATGGTACCGGCCGGTGATTCAGCATCTGCCTCTTAATGTAATAATCACTATACTCATTTCAGGAAGAAAATAGACGTTGAGGATTAGGAAAGGGGTTAAACAATTGAGAAATTTCCGCTTTAGACTATCCTATTATTGGACAAAAGTTTTAGTTAAATTAAAGCTTAAGTCAGATGAAGTGTATTATATTGGCGGCAGTGAGGCTCTTCCACCGCCACTCAGTAAGGAAGAGGAAGAAATATTAATTCATAAACTGCCTGCTGGAGATGAAACAGCAAGATCTATGCTAATTGAACGAAATCTTCGTTTAGTTGTATACATAGCACGTAAATTTGAGAATACAGGTATTAACATTGAAGATTTAATCAGTATTGGTACAATCGGCCTTATTAAAGCAGTAAATACCTTTAATCCTGAAAAGAAAATAAAGCTGGCAACATATGCATCAAGATGTATAGAAAACGAAATTTTAATGTATTTACGACGGAATAGTAAAACACGTTCCGAAGTCTCATTCGATGAACCGCTGAATATTGATTGGGATGGGAATGAATTGCTTTTATCAGATGTATTGGGCACAGATGATGATATCATCACAAAAAACTTAGAGACAAGTATTGATAAAAAACTTTTGGCTAAAGCACTGGAACAATTGAATGATCGGGAAAAGCAGATTATGGAACTAAGATTTGGCTTGGTTGGAGGGGAGGAAAAAACACAAAAGGATGTTGCTGATTTACTGGGGATATCGCAATCCTATATCTCCCGTCTTGAGAAGCGAATTATAAAAAGGCTTAGAAAAGAATTTAATAAAATGGTTTAAGGAAGGTGTAAAAAATATTTAGTCGTATAAAAGCTTTATGAAATCAGGGATTTTTCATTTAGTCACTATACGGAAATAATTTTCATATGCATATAATTCCCTCCCGCGGAGATACTTTACTTTGTACAGCAGCTCCTGCTAGGAGGGAATGGATTGACACGAAACAAAGTAGAAATATGTGGTGTGGATACATCAAAATTACCTGTTTTAAAAAATGATGAAATGCGAGAGTTGTTTAAACAGATGCAATCTGGAGAATCATCATCAGCACGGGAGAAGTTGGTTAACGGTAATCTTAGACTTGTCCTAAGTGTCATTCAGCGCTTTAATAACAGAGGTGAGTATGTTGATGACCTCTTCCAGGTTGGATGCATTGGTTTAATGAAATCGATTGACAACTTTGACTTAAGTCAGAATGTAAAATTTTCTACGTATGCTGTTCCAATGATTATTGGGGAAATTCGCCGTTATTTACGGGATAATAACCCGATTAGGGTTTCCAGATCGTTGAGAGATATTGCATACAAGGCTTTACAGGTCAGAGAGAGACTGATGAGTGAAACATCGAGAGAACCGACATCTGAAGAAATTGCAAAAGCTCTTGATGTTACGTATGAAGAGGTAGTATTCGCACTAGATGCAATCCAGGACCCAGTGTCATTATTTGAACCTATCTACAATGATGGAGGCGATCCAATTTTTGTAATGGATCAGCTCAGTGATGAGAAGAGTAAAGATAGCACATGGATTAATGAGATTGCATTAAAAGATGGCATGCGCAGGTTAAATGAGCGTGAGAAAATGATCCTTAAGAAACGTTTCTTCCAAGGGAAAACGCAAATGGAAGTTGCTGAGGAAATCGGAATTTCACAGGCACAGGTATCCCGCTTGGAAAAAGCGGCTATTCGCCAAATGAATAAAAATATCTAGCTGCTGATTAATGAACTTATAATTAAATATGTATTGCCCTTAAGCTATCCTCATTTGCAGGATAGTTTTTATTTATATTAGGCCAATTTATTATAGCAGAGTCTTCATTCCTATTTAAAAGAGGGGAACTCAAAATTCTTGCATCACCAGCATCTGTTTTTTATGGTTTTGTAGATAGCCAGATATGAAAGAAACTAAATCCTTTTCTTATAACGTTCAAGATTTGATGGATAGGAGGGCGTTCCAGAGAGAAGTTCTTTATTGTTCTTTCCATTCATATAATGCCTGTAACTACAGATCCCGAGTGGAGGAGATAGAGTATGATTAAAATTTCTGAGTTACAAGTCAAAGATATCGTAAATACATTCGACGGAAAACGATTGGGAAATGTTGAAGATATTGAAATTAATCTAAGTACTGGGAAAATAGAAAGTATAACGGTAGCAAACAGTAAAATGCTTTCGTTTTTAAATAAAGAGGAAGACACTGTCATTCCGTGGTATAAAATTAAAATGATTGGAGAAGATGTGATTCTTGTGGAATACAAGGGATACGGAAGTTTTAATGAATAGAAGAAGAAAATTATGCGGGATTGTGATAAAATGAAAGAAAAATCGAGGGGTATTAGCTTGGAACCATTTGTTCAGTTTTCCGAATCATTTATGTCGATAAAAGGTTGGAAGGATTGGCATCCGAATTTATTGGCGGGATTTACTACGAAGAACGGAGGCATCAGCGATTTTCCGTTTCAGTCGATGAATACAGCTTTTCACGTCTTTGATTTAGATGGAAAAGTAATAGAAAACAGGCGTATTCTAGCTGACCAGCTCCATTTTCCTGTTGAAAGATGGGTTGGAGCTGAGCAGACGCATGAAGCGTCTATTTTGAAAATTGACAAAAGTCATGCCGGGCTTGGTGCTATAGATTATAAAACAGCATTAAAAGCAACGGATGGTTTATATACAAAAGAAAGCGGAATATTATTGACGCTTTGTTTTGCAGATTGTGTACCCGTATATTTTATGGCGCCTAACCATCATTTGATTGGGATTGTACATGCAGGCTGGAAGGGGACGGTTGCTGGCATAGGTTCATCTATGATTGATATCTGGAGACAGGATGAAGGTGTTCAGCCTGAAGAGATATATGCTGCAATAGGGCCATCTATTTGCCAAAACTGTTATACGGTCGACAAAAAAGTAATTAACTATTTAGAGGTTATACTAGAAGAACAGACAAAAACCGCTTATAATCAAATTACGGAGAATCAATATCAGCTTGATTTAAAGCTGGCGAATGCTTTAATTCTTCAGAAAGCCGGTATTTTACCAGAGAATATTATGACAACTGGTTTTTGTACAAGTTGTGATGATTCTTACTTTTTTTCTCACCGACGTGATGAGGGGAAAACTGGTCGAATGTTGGGGTTAATCGGCTGGAAGGAGGAGTAGGATATTGGAAGTGACGGAAAACCTGCAAATCATTCATGAAAAAATCGAGAGTGCTGCAAAACGTGCAGGTCGTAATCCACAAGATATACAAATAATTGCTGTTACAAAATATGTTTCAACAAAACGTGCTCTAGAAGCCTATAAAGCCGGAATTAAAAACTTTGGTGAAAACCGCCCGGAAGGATTAATAGCCAAGCAAGAGGGTATAAAAGAACGACCAGTTTGGCATTTTATCGGTTCGCTTCAAACGAGAAAGGTAAAAACGATCATAAATCGTGTGGACGTTCTACATTCTCTTGATCGCTTATCATTGGCTGAAGAAATAGAAAAGAGAGCCACTCGCCCGATTGACTGTTTTGTTCAGATAAATGTAAGCGGAGAAGATACTAAACATGGAATACAGCCTCAGGTTGCAATTGAGTTTGTACAACAGCTTGCTGAATTTGAAAAAATTAGGGTAATGGGACTTATGACGATGGCTCCTTTCACAGATGATGAAGAAGAAATACGTACTTGTTTCCGTAAACTCAAAGAATTGCAAGTAGTGATACAAAATATGAAGTTGCCCAATGCCCCATGCACAGAACTCTCAATGGGTATGTCTAATGACTATGAAATCGCCATTGAAGAGGGTGCAACCATGGTTAGAATCGGAACTGCCTTGGTAGGGAATGAATAAAAGAGAGGTGTAAATGATGTCTATCGTATCAAAAATGAAAACGTTCTTTGCACTCGAGGATGAAGAATATGAGTATGAGGAACAATATGTTGAAGAAGAAAAAATTCCGGCAAAAGTGAATAAACATGATCAGCAGCAAAAACAACAAAATATAGTGAGTCT
This sequence comes from Bacillus sp. E214, assembly GCF_008087365.1. Classification (NCBI taxonomy): domain Bacteria; kingdom Bacillati; phylum Bacillota; class Bacilli; order Caryophanales; family Bacillaceae; genus Bacillus; species Bacillus sp. E214. The sequence goes on from NZ_VENN01000001.1 coordinate 282,028, forward strand.
TCAAAGCATACAGAAATCTTCTAAGTTAGTATTGCTGGAGCCAAGAGCGTATGCAGATGCTCAGGAGATTGCCGACCATTTAAAAAATCGCCGTGGGGTTGTTGTGAATTTACAAAGGATTTCACCAGACCAGGCTAGAAGAATTGTTGACTTTTTAAGTGGGACAGTCTATGCAATAGGTGGGGATATTCAGCGTATCGGGTCAAATATATTCTTATGTACCCCTGATAATGTTGATGTTTCAGGTTCCATCTCTGGATATGCTCAAGAAGATGAACTGGAGGATATAAGGTGGTAAGTAAATAATGGATATAGTTTTTTATATACTTTATAAAGCAGTAGATATATATTCCTGGGCCTTAATTATTTACATATTAATGTCGTGGTTTCCAAATGCAAGGGATACAGGAATTGGAATGTTTTTAGCACGCATATGTGAGCCGTTTTTGGAACCATTCAGGAGAATTGTACCTTCGCTCGGCATGATTGATATTTCTCCAATTATAGCGATTCTTGTGTTAAATATGGCACGAGTAGGAATCTCCGCGTTGGCAGGCATTTTTTAAGAAGAATGTTAGCTCCCTTTCAAAACAGGGAGCTTTTATATTTTAGCTGGAGGATGTAAATGGATATTTATCAGCATTTTCGTCAGGAAGAAAGAGAATTTATCGATCAGGTGCTTGGATGGATTGATCAAGTGCAGGAGCAATATGCCCCTAAACTGACAGATTTTCTTGACCCCAGAGAATCAGAGATTGTAAGGATGCTAATTGGTACAAATGGAGATGTACTTGTTTCCTTTTTTGGAGGAAGCGAAGCGGCCGAGCGGCAAAGAGCGCTCCTCTATCCGGACTATTATGAACCGCAAATCGAGGATTACGAACTGACCATTTATGAATTGTTTTATTCTGCAAAATTTACGACACTGAAACACAGGCAGATTCTTGGCACGTTAATGTCTGTTGGCTTAAAGAGAGAAAAATTTGGTGATATATGGATTGAAGGCGAGCGAGTACAATTCGTTGTTGCAAAAGATGTAGCATCCTATCTGGAGATGAATATATCTAAAATGGGCAATGCGGGTGTAAAGTTTCAGGAAATACCTGCTGATCAGGCCATGACTGTTACGGAACAATGGAAGGAATGCCAAGTGACAGTTTCCTCCATGAGAATTGATACGATATTGTCGGCTATCGCCAATATTTCGAGGCAAAAGAGCCAAACACTCGTACAGCAGGGGCGTGTTAAGGTAAACTGGAAACAAGTCGATAATCCATCATATGAAATCAGAGAAAGTGATGTGTTATCCACTCGTGGGATAGGGAGAATGAAGATATTTTCCATTGAAGGAAAAACAAAGAAAGATAAATGGAAAATAAAGTGTGGTATACAAAAATAATCAGGAATTTAGAAGGAATATCACCATTACTGTCGAAAGCATAGTATAATAATTAAGAGAAGAATCAGTATTCGGAGGTGCAGTCTATGCCATTATCACCGCTAGACATACATAACAAGGAATTCGGCAGAGGATTCCGCGGTTACGATGAAGATGAAGTAAATGAGTTTCTTGACCAAATAATTAAAGATTACGAGTTGGTCCTTCGAGATAAGAAAGATCTTGAAGCTAAAGTGGAAGAGTTGGAACAACGCCTTGAGCATTTCTCCAACATTGAGGAAACGTTGAATAAATCAATCGTCATTGCTCAGGAAGCCGGAGAAGATGTCAAACGAAATTCTCAAAAAGAGGCTAAATTGATTATGAAGGAAGCAGAAAAAAATGCTGACCGAATTGTCAATGAGGCATTATCTAAAGCAAGAAAAATTGCTATTGAAATTGAAGACCTTAAAAAGCAATCTAAAGTATTCAGAATGCGTTTTAAAATGCTTGTTGAAGCCCAGCTTGATTTATTAAACAGTGAAGATTGGGATAAACTTCTTAAATATGACGTGGATGCCACTGAATTTGATATCGACCTGAATGAAGAAGAAATGTAAGGTCTTGACTTTATCGTAAGTTATTGAATATAATATTTTAACAAATCTATTCAAAAAATGATAAAACGAAGACGGGAACAGTACATCAGATTATACTTTTTGTAGCGAGCCGGGGAAGGTGGGAGTCCGGTAAAAGAATCTGGATGGAAGATCATCCCTGAGTCTGCTTTTGAACCCAGCTTGGCTGGCAGTAAATAGCGGCGAGTCATTCACGTTACGAATACCAAGAGGAATATTGTCAGGCAATATTCTAAAAGGGTGGTACCGCGGAAATATAGCCTTTTCGTCCCTTTACCGGGATGAAAAGGCTTTTTTGTATTTATTTATGAAAATAGTTTAACCGAAGTTTAAGGAGTGAATGGAATGGAATTTAAAGACACATTATTGATGCCTAAAACAGAATTTCCAATGCGTGGGAATTTACCAAAAAGAGAACCGGAAGTTCAAGCAGGTTGGGAAGAAAAAAATATTTACAAATTAGTACAGGAGCGCACGAAGGACCTTCCTAAATTTGTGCTGCATGACGGACCTCCTTATGCGAATGGAAACATTCATATCGGGCATGCGATGAATAAAATCTTAAAGGATTTTATTGTTCGCTTTAAATCAATGAATGGTTATAATGCGCCATATGTACCAGGTTGGGATACTCATGGTTTACCAATTGAAACAGCGCTAACTAAAAACAAAAAAGTAAATCGTAAGGAAATGACAATCGCTGACTTCCGTAAACTTTGTGAGGAATATGCTTATACACAAATTGATCAGCAGCGCACTCAATTTAAACGTTTAGGTGTAAGAGGGGACTGGGAAAATCCTTACATCACACTGAAACCTGAATATGAAGCTGAGCAAATCAAAGTTTTCGGTGATATGGCGAAAAAAGGCTATATCTATAAAGGATTAAAACCGGTTTATTGGTCTCCTTCCAGTGAATCTGCACTAGCTGAAGCGGAAATCGAATACCACGACAAGAAATCAGCATCTATCTTTGTTGCATTTGATGTGAAGGACGGCAAAGGAGTAGTGGAAGAGGGAGCGAAGTTCATTATTTGGACAACGACACCTTGGACTATTCCAGCTAACCTTGGAATTGCTGTTCACCCACGCCTTGATTATGTACTTGTGAATGTTGATGGTACAAAATATATTGTGGCTGAAACACTATTGCCTTCCGTTAAAGAAACACTTGGATGGGAGAATGCTGAAGTTGAGAAGACTGTTAAAGGTGCTGAACTGGAATATGTAGTCACTAAACATCCATTGTATGACCGTGACTCACTTGTTATTTTAGGAGAGCATGTAACCACTGATGCAGGTACAGGCTGTGTTCATACTGCGCCAGGACATGGTGAAGATGACTTTATCGTAGGTCAGAAATATAATCTTGGAGTACTCTGCCCAGTGGATGGAAAAGGCCATATGACTTCTGATGCTCCTGGATTTGAAGGATTATTCTATGATAAAGCAAACAAAGAAATCACGGATAAACTCGAGGAAGTCGGTGCTCTGTTAAAACTTGATTTCATTACACACTCTTATCCGCATGATTGGAGAACGAAAAAGCCAACAATTTTCCGTGCAACCGATCAATGGTTTGCTTCTGTTGATGATATCCGTGAAGACCTATTGCAGCAGATCAAAGAAACTAAATGGGTACCTGCATGGGGTGAAACGAGATTATTTAACATGATTCGTGATCGTGGAGACTGGTGTATTTCCCGTCAGCGTGCATGGGGCGTACCGATTCCGGTGTTTTATGCAGAAAATGGTGAAGCAATCATTACAGATGAAACGATTAAGCATGTATCTGATTTATTCCGACAATACGGTTCCACTGTTTGGTTTGAGAAAGACGCAAAAGATCTTCTCCCAGAAGGCTTTACACATGAAGGCAGCCCGAATGGCTTATTTACGAAAGAAACAGATATTATGGACGTATGGTTTGATTCTGGTTCCTCCCATCAATCAGTTCTTGAAGCAAGAGAAGATTTGAGAAGACCAGCTGACCTTTACCTCGAGGGTTCAGACCAATATCGTGGATGGTTTAACTCCTCTTTGATCACGTCAGTTGCTGTTACTGGTAAAGCTCCTTACAAGGAAGTATTGAGCCACGGATTTACACTTGATGGAGAAGGCCGTAAAATGAGTAAATCCCTAGGAAACACAATTGACCCATTAAAAGTTATCAATCAAATGGGTGCAGATATTCTGCGTCTTTGGGTTGCGAGTGTCGATTACCAGGCTGATGTACGTGTTTCTGATAATATCCTGAAACAAGTATCCGAAGTATATCGTAAAATTCGTAACACATTCAGATTCCTGCTTGGAAACCTGAGCGGATTTAACGCAGAGCATGATGCTGTTTCTTACGAGAATCTTCGTGAAGTGGATCAATATATGCTCATTAAGTTAAATGATTTGGTTGATCAGGTAAAACAATCCTATGACAATTATGAATTTGCTGATATCTATAATGGTATCAATAATTTCTGTACACAGGATTTAAGTTCCTTCTATCTGGATTATGCAAAGGATATTCTATACTGCGATGCGGAAAACAGTGATGGCCGCCGTGCAATTCAAACTGTACTGCATGAATGCGTTATGAAGCTAGTTAAATTGATTGCTCCTATTCTGCCGCATACAGCTGATGAAGTTTGGACTTTTATCGATGATGCTGATGCAGAGAGCGTACAATTAACAGATATGCCGTCGGTTGAAAATTATCCAAATAGTACAGCTGTTAAAGCTAAATGGGATCTGTTCATGAATTTGCGTGATGATGTCCTTAAAGCGCTTGAAGAAGCAAGAAATGCAAAAGTAATTGGTAAATCATTAAATGCGAAAGTAGCATTGTATGTAAGTGAAGAAACAAAAGATTTGCTTGAAAGCATTGAAGAAAGCCTTGAACAATTATTTATCGTTTCTTCAGTGGAAGTTGCCGGATACATTTACGATGCACCGGAAGAAGCTATTAAGTTAGAGCATGCGGCAATTTTAGTCACAAAAGCAAATGGAGAAACTTGTGAACGTTGCTGGAATATTAGTGAAGAGGTTGGTACAATTGAGAAACACCCAACTTTATGTGAACGCTGCTCTACAGTGGTAGATAACGAATATCCAGAACTCGGATAAGGTTATTTAAAATGATAGAGAACCGATTTCCTGAGTGCTTAAGCAATCAGCGAAAAGTGAGGCATACTCTCATTTGAAGTGTTAGATAAGTTTTATGTGTGGGCAGTAGAGGTGATAGACCAACCTGTCCAAAATACTGGGATGCTATTCCTTCTATAGGCCCTTTCATTTATTCGAAAGGGCCTGTATTTTTGTTAAAGTTCTAAAACATTTGTTAGATAGATATGCTACAATTTGTTAAGCAGTGTGTACATTTTAAGCAGGCAGGGGGCAAGCTTATGTTATATATGTATTATTTGATTGCGTTGCTCATTATCATGATTGACCAATTTACAAAATGGTTGGTCGTTAAGTATATGACCTTAGGGGAGAGTATACCAATCATTGAAAACTTTCTATACATCACCTCGCACAGAAACCGAGGGGCGGCATGGGGAATTCTTCAGGGACAAATGTGGTTTTTTTACATCGTAACAACCGTGGTTATTATTGGAATTGTCTTTTACATAAGAAAATTCAGTACCGATAAGTTGACGGGGATATCCCTTGGACTTATTCTTGGGGGAGCGATTGGTAATTTTATTGATCGGATTTTCCGCAATGAAGTGGTTGATTTTGTGCATACGTATATATTCTCATACAGTTTTCCTGTCTTTAATGTGGCAGATTCTGCTCTTTGTATAGGAGTTGGATTATTGGTTATTGCTATGTTTATGGAGGAAAAAAGAGCTAAGGAGCTAAAGAATGGATAGTCAAAGACTGATAGTAACAGAAGAACAAAAAGGTGAAAGGCTTGATAAAGTCCTTTCCGTTTTAAATGAAGAATGGTCACGTTCTCAAGTCCAGCAGTGGATAAAAGAAGGGAATATTCTGGTGAATGACAAACAGATAAAGGCAAATTATAAATGTCAGCCTGGTGACTCTATTGAAATCACACCATCAGAGCCAGAGGAACTTGATGTTGTAGCTGAGAACATTCCTCTTGATATTTATTATGAGGATGCGGATGTCATTGTTGTCAATAAACCAAAAGGCATGGTTGTACATCCGGCAGCAGGACATGGATCAGGTACACTTGTAAATGCTTTAATGTACCATTGCAAGGATTTATCAGGGATCAATGGTGTGATGCGTCCAGGTATCGTCCATCGTATCGATAAGGATACTTCAGGATTGCTCATGGTCGCTAAAAATGATTATGCGCATGAGAGACTTGTAAAGCAATTAACTGAAAAAACAGTTACCCGGAAGTATAAGGCACTTGTCCACGGTATCATTCCACATGATGCAGGAACGGTAGATGCGCCGATAGGCCGTGATAAACGAGATCGTCAAAGCATGACAGTAACAGACGATAATTCTAGGCATGCAGTTACACATTTTCATGTACTGGAAAGATTTAAAGACTTTACTTTTATTGAATGTCAGCTTGAAACAGGACGCACTCATCAAATTCGTGTCCATATGAAATATATTGGTTATCCTCTTGCTGGTGACCCTAAGTATGGACCAAGAAAAACTCCTGATTTAAATGGACAGGCTTTACATGCAGCAGTTCTGGGATTTGTCCATCCTAGAACAGAGGAATATTTGGAATTTGAAGCTCCATTACCAGCATATTTTGTCGATTATTTGGAAACTTTAAGAATTGACTGTTGACAAGGATAACAATCCTAAAGTAATATAGATACAACTGAATAGGGTCCTTTAAATACAGTCCCGTGAGGCTGAAAAGGTACGTGAAAACTAATGGAAGATGTGTGTCTTTTTCTATGGTTTATTATATCCTTTTGCCTACACGGCAAAAGGATTTTTTACGTTTTTTAGGAAAGGGACGATGATATGTTAGAGAAAGCAATCTTGCTTGATGAAAAGGCAATCTCAAGAGCGTTAACAAGGATTTCTCATGAAATTATCGAGAAAAATAAGGGTGTGAGTGATTGTGTGTTGATCGGTATTCGTACCCGTGGTATTTTTCTTGCTAAACGTCTGGGAGAAAGAATTCACGAAATTGAAGGAGCGGAAATTCCTGTTGGTGAACTGGATATTACCTTGTACCGGGATGATTTAAGCACAAAGACAAAAAGTGGGGATCCACAGGTAAATGGATCAGATGTATCATTTAGCTTAAAAGATAAGAAAGTCATTCTGGTTGATGATGTTTTATATACTGGCAGAACGGCGAGAGCAGCTCTTGATGCTCTTATAGATATTGGCAGACCGGCTCAAATCCAATTAGCTGTCCTGATCGACAGAGGGCACAGAGAGCTTCCAATCCGAGCTGATTATGTAGGCAAGAATATACCTACTGCAAAAAATGAAAAGATTGTCGTCAAATTAAAAGAAATGGATGATGGTGAACAAGTCTCCATTTTTGAATAAAAAAACCTTTTTAATTCAGTCCTGTGAGGCTGAAAAGGGGAGCATGCGATATTTGCTTATGCAAATAATCATCTCCCTTCGAAACCTATTAATTTCATCAGGGAGGCAATAATTATGACTTCTATAGAAATAGCAAACAATCCTCAAATAAGGTACGATGTCAATGAAAAACCTACTCCGAAGCAATGGTTTATATTAAGCCTGCAGCATTTATTTGCGATGTTTGGTTCAACCATTCTTGTACCGATTCTAACAGGGCTGGATCCTGGAATTGCCCTATTGACAAGCGGTATAGGTACACTGGTTTACATTCTGATCACCAAAGGGCAAATACCTGCTTATCTTGGTTCATCCTTTGCCTTTATCTATCCGATTACTTTACTAAATGAAAGCAGCGGTGTTGGTTCTGCTTTAGTAGGCGGCTTTTTGATTGGACTTGTTTATGCACTCGTTGCTTTATTAGTTAAAAAACTAGGCACTAAAACCATCCTAAACTTTTTACCGCCTGTAGTCGTAGGTCCTATCATTATGGTAATTGGTCTTGGTCTTGCCTCAACAGCAGTCAATATGGCCATGTATGAAAATCCGAATGCAGAAGTGCTTGTTTACAGCACAAAACATATTACGGTTGCCTTAATTACACTTGCCATCACAATCACATGCAGTGTTGTCTTTAAAAACTTTTTTTCACTGATTCCAGTATTAATCGGTATTATTGGTGGTTATATTACCGCCTGCTTCTTTGGAATTGTAGATTTCACTCCGGTAAAAGAAGCAGCCTGGTTCCAGCTTCCAAATTTCACGGTGCCATTCGTAGATTATACACCGGCTTTAACATGGGAAATTATTCTGATCATGATTCCAATTGCCATCGTTCCAATATCAGAACATATTGGCGATCAATTAGTTCTTGGTAAACTTGCTGGACGCAATTTTGTTGAGAAACCGGGTCTACATCGTTCGTTATTTGGCGATGGAGTTTCCATTATGATTGCATCTTGCCTGGGTGGTCCTCCGAATACAACCTATGGAGAAAATATTGGTGTTATGGGTCTTACAAGAGTATTCAGTGTTTATGTAATAGGCGGAGCAGCGGTATTCGCAATCTTGTTCGGATTTATTGGAAAAATTTCAGCCCTTATTCAATCCATTCCATCAGCTGTGATGGGTGGGGTGTCCATTCTTCTGTTCGGCATCATAGCTTCAAGCGGTTTACGGATGTTGATCGACAGCAAAATCGATTTATCTAAAAATAGAAACTTAGTCATATCCTCTGTTATTTTAATCATTGGTGTTGGTGGTGCAATGCTCAAAATTACCGATCATGCCTCCATTTCTGGAATGGCATTGGCCGCCATTGTAGGTGTCATCTTAAATCTTGTACTTCCCGGTAAGGAAACCAGTGAAAGTCAGGGTTGAAAGTAGATCCAACAAGTAAAATACAGGGGTTAGATTAAGTGCGATAATTCCAGTATGCGATATTGGGATGAATCGACTAAATAAACTAAAACCCTGATTCGTAAAAAACGAATTAGGGTTTTTTTTAGAATATGGGAGGCTGATTGATCGTGAAACATTTGCTTACGATGACAGATTTATCGATTGAGGAAATTACAGGCTTGCTATCAGTTGCTGAGGCATTTGCCAACGGGGAAACCTGGATGCCTGCAAAAAGACACTTTGTAGCAAATTTATTTTTTGAAGCGAGCACGCGTACTAAAATCAGCTTTGAAATGGCACAGCGAAAGCTTGGGTTGGATGTAATCCCTTTTGAAGTGCAAGCATCAAGTGTATTAAAAGGTGAAACCCTATCCGATACAGTGAAGACATTAGAAGCGATTGGAGTGGAAACCGTAGTAATTCGTCATACAGAAGATAATTATTTTGCAAATTTAATACAAAGTGGTGTATATTTATCCATAATGAATGCTGGTGATGGATGCGGGCATCATCCTACGCAATGTTTATTGGACTTGATGACCATTAAACAGGAATTTCAAACGTTTCGAGGTTTAAAAGTGGCAATCATAGGAGATATCAGGCATAGCCGCGTAGCGCGATCAAATGCGGAAACACTGACCAGATTAGGTGCAAAGGTTGTATTCTCTGGCCCACAAGCTTGGGCGAATCTCTCGGGAAGCAATGTGGCCTATGAACCAATTGATGACGCCATCGAAAACGCAGATGTAGTTATGTTGCTTCGAATCCAGCATGAACGTCATTCAGTGGAAATGCCAATGAGAAAAATGGAATATTTGAACAGTTATGGATTGACGATTGAAAGGGAGAGACGTCTTAGGAGTAATTGTATAATTATGCATCCTGCGCCAGTAAATAGAGGTGTGGAAATTGATGATTCATTAGTTGAATGCGCTCGTTCGCGAATATTTAAACAAATGGCCAACGGAGTATATGTGAGAATGGCTGCTTTAAAAAATAGTATCGAGCAAAGGGGAGGAGCGGCAAATCATGAATACAATTATAAAAAGTGCGCAATTTTTAACTGATGATGGAACACTGGCCACCAAAGATATCTTAATTCAGAGCGGAGTAATCTCCGATATCCAAGATGAATTGCCCAATCAGCAGGCAAACATCATTCATGCTAAAGGATTTTTGCTGGCGCCTGGTTTTATAGATTTGCATGTTCACTTAAGAGAGCCCGGCGGCGAGCATAAAGAAACGATTGAAACAGGGACACAGGCTGCTGCAAAAGGTGGATTTACTACTGTAGCTGCTATGCCGAATACACGACCTGTTCCGGATACTGCCGAACAATTACGTTCGTTAAATAATAGAATTAGAGAAAAGGCGAGCACAAGGGTATTGCCCTATGCCTCAATTACTATCAGGGAGCTTGGAAAGGAATTAACTGATTTTGAATCTCTGAAAAAATCCGGAGCATTTGCCTTTACAGATGACGGCGTCGGCATCCAGTCAGCTGGTATGATGCTTGAAGCTATGAAAAAAGCTGCAAAACTGAATATGGCCATTGTCGCTCACTGTGAGGATAATACATTAATTCAAAGTGGATGTGTGCATGAAGGAATCTATTCGAGAAAACATGAATTACCTGGTATCCCTTCAGTATGTGAAGCGGTCCATATTGCTAGGGATGTATTACTGGCTGAGACAGCAGGTTGCCATTATCATGTTTGTCATATCAGCACGAAGGAGTCTGTAAGAACGGTTCGTGATGCCAAGAAAGCAGGCATTCATGTAACAGCAGAGGTAACCCCCCATCATTTGTTACTGTCCGAAATGGACATTAAGGAGCTGGATACTAATTTTAAAATGAATCCGCCTTTAAGAGGTGAGGATGACAAAAAAGCATTGCTAGAAGGCCTGTTAGACGGGACGATTGATTTTATCGCTACAGATCATGCTCCCCATTCAGTAGAGGAAAAATCACAAAATATCAGACTTGCGCCGTTTGGCATAGTTGGATTAGAAACAGCCTTTCCGCTGTTGTATACATATTTGGTAAAAAAGGGAGCGATGACCCTGAAACAATTAATTGATTTCTTGACGATTAAACCAGCGCAAGCATTTGAACTTAACTACGGAAAAATAGAAATAGGGATGCCTGCGGATCTCGTCCTGCTTGATTTAGAAGAAGAACAAGTGATTAATCCTGATACCTTCCTTTCCAAAGGAAAAAACACGCCATTTGCTGGCCTGAGCTGTCAAGGATGGCCGGTCATGACGATTGTGGAAGGAAAAGTAGTTTGGCAGAAAGGAAGTCTAACTGAATGAAGAGACAATTGATTTTAGAAGATGGAACAATTTTTATTGGCGAAGCATTTGGAGGAGAAAGCGATAAAATTGGTGAGGTTGTATTTAATACGGGGATGACCGGTTATCAGGAGATTTTATCTGACCCTTCTTATTGCGGTCAAATTATTACGATGACTTATCCTTTAATCGGTAACTATGGAATCAATAGGGATGATTTTGAGTCAATCGCTCCGAGCCTAAGTGGCCTAATTGTAAAAGAAGTGGCTGATTTTCCTTCGAATTGGAGAAGTGATTTTTCTCTTGATGAATATATGAAAATAAAGAATATCCCTGGCATTGCAGGGATTGATACTCGGAAGTTGACAAGAATGATTCGTGAAAGAGGTACAGTAAAAGGTGTGATTTGTTCAATAACTAAAGATGCTGAAACGATGCTCCATCAAGTGAAAGCAACTGTGCTGCCTCGTAATCAGGTTCAAAAGGTATCTACAAAAAAAGCATATCCGAGTCCAGGACGCGGTTATCGGGTAGTTGTAGTAGATTTTGGAATGAAGCATGGAATATTAAGAGAATTAAACAATCGAGGCTGTGATGTAATCGTTGTGCCTTATAATACTACCTTTGAAGAAATTATGACACTTCGTCCAGATGGTATCATGCTGACAAATGGACCGGGAGACCCTGAAAATGTACCGGAAGCGATTGAAATGATAAGAAAAATTATCGGAAAAGTGCCAATGTTCGGCATTTGTCTTGGGCACCAGTTGTTTGCTCTAGCATGTAATGCAGAAACTGAAAAAATGAAATTTGGGCATCGCGGTTCCAATCACCCAGTTAAAGATTTAAAAACAGGTAAAATTGCACTGACCTCGCAAAACCATGGATACACAGTAAAATATGACTCTATTGAACAAACAGACTTGGAAGTTACGCATATTGCATTAAATGATGGAACGATTGAGGGATTAAGACATAAATACTACGATGCTTTCACCGTCCAATATCACCCGGAATCATCGCCTGGCCCGGAGGACGCAAATTATTTATTTAATCAATTCATTAGCATGATTGAGAGATCCAAACTGAAGGAGGCAGTAAAATGAGTAAACGTACAGATATTAAATCCATCCTGGTTATTGGATCCGGACCGATTGTAATCGGCCAGGCAGCAGAATTTGATTATGCGGGTACACAAGCTTGTCTGGCATTAAAAGAAGAAGGGTATCGTGTAGTCCTGGTAAATTCCAACCCGGCTACAATTATGACAGACACGGAAATTGCAGATGCGGTTTATATTGAGCCATTAACGTTAGAGTTTGTCAGTAAAATCATCCGTAAAGAACGCCCTGATGCTTTATTGCCCACACTTGGAGGCCAAACTGGACTAAATCTGGCTGTAGAACTGTCCAATTCTGGAGTGCTCGAGGAATGCAGTGTTGAAATTCTGGGAACAAAGCTATCGGCAATTGAGCAGGCTGAGGACCGTGATCTATTCCGAACCTTAATGAACGAATTGAATGAACCGGTTCCTGACAGCGCAATTATTCATAATCTGGAAGAAGCCGAGGCTTTTGTTCAGACTGTAGGATACCCTGTAATTGTACGACCGGCTTATACACTTGGAGGGACAGGCGGCGGAATCTGTTCAAACGAAGAGGAATTACGCGAGATTGTAGCCGGTGGTCTCAAGAGCAGTCCTGTCACCCAATGCTTGCTGGAAAAAAGTATTGCAGGGTTCAAGGAAATTGAATATGAAGTCATGAGAGATTCGAATGATAATGCAATCGTGGTTTGTAACATGGAAAATATCGATCCTGTCGGAATACATACGGGAGATTCGATTGTAGTGGCACCGAGCCAAACATTGAGTGATCGAGAATATCAATTATTGCGCAATGCGTCGTTGAAAATTATTCGTTCTTTAAAAATTGAAGGAGGCTGTAATGTTCAGCTTGCTCTTGATCCAGATAGCTTCAATTACTACATTATCGAGGTTAACCCAAGGGTGAGCCGTTCGTCTGCACTTGCTTCTAAAGCAACCGGTTATCCCATTGCAAAGCTTGCAGCTAAAATTGCAGTTGGTTTGACACTTGATGAGATGATCAATCCCGTAACTGGAAAAACATATGCGAGCTTTGAACCGGCACTTGATTATGTCGTAACCAAAATACCACGCTGGCCTTTTGATAAATTTGAGGAAGGGAACAGAACCCTCGGAACGCAAATGAAAGCAACTGGTGAGGTTATGGCAATTGGCAGAACGTTCGAGGAATCTCTATTAAAAGCAATTCGCTCCCTAGAGGTTGGAATCTTACACTTTGAATTGCCCAAGGCTGAGATGATTATGGATGAAGAGATTGAAAAACAAATTAAAAAAGCAACAGATGAACGTCTATTTTATATTGCTGAAGGGCTGAAGCGCGGATTAACGATTCAGTTGATCCATGAATGGTCTCGGATTGATTTATTCTTTCTGCATAAATTTGCAAAGATTGTTGAGATGGAAGCTAAACTATTAGAAGCCCCCTTCCATCCGGGATATACATTAATAGCCAAAAAACTTGGTTTCTCTGATTATATCTTAGCAAAGCTTTGGAATAGCTCTGAATTGGAAGTGTATCAATGGCGCATGGACAATCAAATTAAACCGGTATTTAAAATGGTCGATACCTGTGCTGCGGAGTTTGAATCTGAAACACCATATTTTTACTCCACTTATGAGGATGAGAATGAATCAATCGTAACACCAAAGAGGAGTGTCGTCGTACTTGGTTCAGGACCCATTCGAATCGGGCAGGGAGTTGAATTTGATTACGCAACTGTTCATTCTGTCTGGGCGATTAAAGAGGCCGGCTATGAAGCGATTATTATAAACAGCAATCCGGAAACGGTCTCAACTGATTTTAGCATATCAGACAAATTATATTTTGAGCCCTTAACGATTGAAGATGTGATGAATGTCATAGATTTAGAAAAACCAGAAGGGGTTATTGTACAATTTGGCGGCCAGACTGCCATTAATCTTGCCTCAGCCCTTGTAGAAAGAGGAGTTAAGATACTGGGAACGTCTTTAGAGGATGTGGATCGATCTGAAAATCGCGATAAGTTTGAGCAAGCCTTAACGGAACTGAATATCCCGCAGCCTAAAGGGAAAACAGCCTTGTCAGTGGAGGAAGCAGTCGAAGTGGCTGATGAGATTGGATACCCTATTTTGGTAAGGCCGTCCTATGTTCTCGGTGGAAGGGCAATGGAGATCGTGGATGATCAGGAGGATTTACTGCATTATATGGAAAATGCCGTAAAGATAAATCCGAAGCATCCTGTATTAATCGATCGTTATTTAACAGGGAAAGAAATTGAAGTGGATGCGATTTCTGATGGTGAAACAGTTGTTATTCCGGGAATCATGGAGCATATTGAACGGGCTGGCGTCCATTCCGGCGATTCTATAGCAGTCTACCCTCCACAGAATCTATCAGAGAGTATGAAAGAAAAAATCATAGATTATACGATTAAACTGGCAAAGGGTTTAAATATCATTGGCTTGTTTAATATCCAATATGTAGTCTCCAATAATGAAGTGTATGTAATTGAAGTTAATCCCCGTTCAAGCAGGACTGTGCCGTTCTTAAGCAAGATCACTAATGTTCCAATGGCAAACTTGGCTACTAAGGTCATTTTGGGACAAAAGCTTAAAGATTATGGTTTCGAAAATGGTCTTGTATCTGAAAAGACGGGTGTTTACGTAAAAGTACCGGTATTTTCATTCGCGAAGCTACGCCAGGTTGAAATTACGCTCGGACCAGAAATGAAGTCAACAGGTGAAGTGCTGGGAAAAGACGATACATTACAAAAGGCTTTGTATAAAGGGTTAATTGCATCAGGAATTCAGATAAAGCAATATGGAACTGTCCTCTTGACTGTTGCGGATAAAGACAAAGAAGAGGCCGTTTTACTTGCGGAACGTTTCAATGAAATCGGCTATCAAATCATTGCTACAGAGGGAACGGCTCAAGCGTTAGATCAAGCGAATATTCCATGTCGAATTGTTGGAAAAATTGGCAGTGAAGAGCCGAACTTATTGGATATGATTCATAATGGCAAAGCACAGCTGGTGATTAATACGTTAACCAAGGGAAAACAGCCTGAACGTGATGGCTTTAGAATTCGTCGTGAGTCGGTTGAAAATGGGATTCCTTGCATGACTTCCTTGGATACGGCCAATGCCATTTTAACAGTACTGGAATCGCTAACGTTTTCGACAACTAAAATGAACCATATGCAAACAGCCAAGGAGGCAATCAGCTTATGATTCAAAAAGAGATGATGACAGTCGTCAGCCATCGAATGATTGCGCCGAATATATTTGAAATGACTATGGAGGGGACACTTGTCTCCTCCATGGCAATGCCTGGGCAATTTGTACATATCAAAGTATCGAACGGAATAGATCCTTTGCTGCGCAGGCCAATCAGTATATGTAAAATTGACCCTGAGCAATCTCGTTTTACAATCGTTTACAGAGCGGAAGGGAAAGGAACCAGGATTCTTTCTGAAAAAAAAACAGGGGAAAAAGTCGATGTGCTTGGGCCGCTTGGCAACGGGTTTACGGTTGAGGATGTGAACCCGGGAGGAAAAGCGCTTTTGATAGGCGGAGGAATTGGAATACCACCTTTATTGCAGCTATCAAGAGATTTAACGGCTAAAGGTGTATCTGTGATTCATATTTTGGGCCTCCGTACCGCAGTAGATATTTTTTATGAAAACGAATTTGCTGAGCTTGGGGAGACCATTATCACAACTGAAGACGGGACTTACGGAATAAAAGGCTATGTAACAAATGCTTCAGTTCCAATGGACATTGATGTGGTCTATACATGTGGGCCAACACCAATGCTAAAGGCCGTTAAGGATAAATATAAAGGGAAAAAGGTGTTTATTTCGCTTGAAGAGAGAATGGGCTGCGGAATAGGTGCCTGCTTTGCCTGTGTGTGCCGTACCCCGGGAAATGGATACCGGAAGATATGTATCGATGGCCCGGTATTTCGTTCAGAGGAGGTCGTCATATGAATAATCCATTAAGCATCAATCTGCCTGGATTAGCCTTAAAAAATCCGATTATGCCGGCATCTGGTTGTTTCGGCTTTGGGAGGGAATACAGCCAGTTCTATGATCTCGATAAGCTGGGTGCCGTCATCATTAAATCAACGACACTTGAACCGCGTATTGGAAATCCGACTCCAAGGGTTGCGGAAACAAATGCAGGGATGCTAAATGCCATTGGACTTCAAAACCCTGGCTTGGAGCATGTGATGAATGAGGAGCTTCCATGGCTTGATACGTATGATGTACCGATTATTGCTAATGTGGCAGGAACCATGATGGAGGATTACGTGGAGACGGCGAAACGGATCAGTACAGCTCCAAATGTGCATGCTCTTGAACTGAATATTTCCTGTCCGAATGTAAAATGCGGAGGTATTCAATTTGGTACCGATCCGTCTGTGGCTAAAGAATTAACTAAAGCGGTAAAAGAAGTATCTTCAGTGCCAGTCTATGTTAAATTGTCTCCGAATGTCAGCGATATAGTATCCATTGCGAAGGCAGTTGAAGATGGTGGTGCTGATGGACTGACGATGATTAATACACTAATAGGAATGCGTATTGATCTCAAAACATCCCAGCCGATTTTGGCTAATCGGACAGGCGGTTTATCAGGGCCAGCCATTAAACCGGTTGCGATTCGAATGATTCATGATGTTAGCTCGCAGGTTTCGATTCCTATCATTGGCATGGGCGGCATTGAAACAGCAGAGGATGTTATTGAATTCCTTTATGCAGGTGCGAGTGCGGTTGCGGTTGGAACAGCCAATTTTATTAATCCGTTTGTAATGCCTGAGATTATTGACGCTCTCCCAGACCTAATTTTATCACTCGGGTTTGATCATATATCAGAATGTATTGGAAGGAGCTGGAATAGGAATGCGGAATACACCGGTCATCGCGCTTGATTTTCCTAATAGAGAGCTAACCTTGCGATTTTTACATAAATTTAATGAGGAAAAATTGGCTGTTAAAGTAGGTATGGAGCTTTATTACGGAGAAGGTCCTTCTATCATCACTGCAATTAAAGGATTGGGACATGACATTTTTTTGGACTTGAAATTGTACGATATTCCTAATACGGTTGGAAAAGCAATGGAGACAGTGGCAAGACTGGGAGTCGATATGGTTAATGTTCATGCAGCAGGCGGAAGAAAGATGATGGAATATGCGCTTGATGGTCTTGAAAAGGGTACCTCTACTGGAGAAAAAAGACCGCTATGTATAGCGGTTACGCAATTGACAAGTACAAGTGAAGAGCAGATGCAAAGAGAGCAATTCATTCAGACAACCCTGGCTGAAAGTGTCATTCATTATAGTCAATTAGCAAAAGAATCAGGTCTTGATGGAGTAGTTTGCTCCGTACATGAAGTACAGCAAATTAAAAATCAGGTTGGTCGAAATTTCGTAACAGTTACTCCGGGAATTCGTCTGGCCAGTGATGCAGCAGGAGACCAACAAAGGGTGGCTACACCGTTTATGGCTAGTAGGCAGGGCAGTGATTTTATCGTTGTGGGAAGAAGTATTACAACGGCAGAGAATCCAATAGAGGCCTATTATAAGATAGTTGAAGAATGGGAGAGACCGATATGAAAAGAAAAATAGCAGAGCATTTATTATCTATTCAAGCTGTAGCCTTACAGCCAAGCAATCCATTTACTTGGTCATCAGGTATCAAATCCCCGATTTATTGTGATAATCGATTAACGATGTCTTACCCGGAAGTACGGAGGGATGTAGCGAGAGGCCTAGCTCAATTAATAAAAGAAAAATTTCCTGAAGCTGAGATTATTGCAGGAACAGCTACAGCAGGCATTCCGCATGCTGCCTGGGTAAGTGAACAGCTAGATTTGCCGATGATTTATGTTCGTTCCAGTGCAAAAGGGCATGGAAAAGGAAATCAAATTGAGGGGAAAGCGGAAAAAAGCGATAAAGTGGTCATCGTGGAGGATTTGATCTCAACGGGAGGAAGCTCAATCACATGTGCCAAGGCATTACGTGAAGCCGGTTGTGATGTACTAGGGGTTGTATCGATCTTTACATATGAAATGGATAAAGCAAGAATTGCATTTGCTGATAGCGAGGTTCCATATTACCCCTTAAGCGATTATTCAACTCTTATCGAAGTTGCGGAAGAACATCAGTACGTGACAAAGGAGGAGCTGAATAAGCTCCGCAAATGGAAGCAAAACCCTTATGATGAGAGCTGGGTTAACTAAAAACATAAAGAATCAGTGGGATAAAATCTGAAATAGTTGGATTTTATCTCTTTTTATTTGTGTCTGTTAAACTTAGATGTTGATAAATATATAATCTGATTGACCGATTGCTAGAATTAGAGGAAGAGTATGCAGCAAGCTGCCAACAAGAAATATCATAATGAAAAAGACTGAGTGGTTATATTCAGCCTTTTTGTTCGTTCGGTTCTTCGGAATAGTCTCCGATGAGGTAAATTTGCATAAAAGGGGGAATGGAGAATGGCAGAGTTACCCGAAATCTATCAATTAAGTACCCAGATGAATGACTCTCTCTCGGGCAAACAAATCGAACGGGTGGAAATAAAGCAGGAAAAGTGCTGCAATGTTTCGGGGTTGGTATTTTCATCACGAGTAATAGGATCAACGGTTAAAGCGGTTCAAAATAAAGGGAAAGGGATCATCGTTTCCCTATCGAATGGAGAAAACATGTTAATTTCGCTCGGGATGGGAGGGGATTTGCTTTATTTTGAACCTATTTCATCCAATCCCGTTCAGGAAAAATATCAATTCCTCATCCAATTTCAAGATGGGACAGGGTTTTCCATCCGATTTTGGTGGTTTGGAAAAGTGTATATCGCCAATGATCAAGAAATCAAAGAAGAAAAAATAATCAAAGCTATTGCTTTCACCCCATTCGATAAGGAATTTACCTATGACTATTTCAGACAGTTGGTTAACGGGAAAAAAGCGGGAATTAAATCCTTCTTGTTGAATCAAAAAAACGTCGGCGGAATCGGCAATATGTATATTCACGATATCTTGTTTGAAAGCGGAATCCATCCTCAGAAGAAAGTATCCGACCTATCGGAAGAAGAGGTCAAAAACCTCTATAACAATATGCATAAACAATTGCATCATTCTTTATCCAAGGGGAGTTTTTCTCTTGAAAAGGAATTTTACGGACATAACGGTGAGTACTTGACGAGTGATTTTCAAATTGCGTATAAAAAAGGGGAACCTTGCCCTAGATGCGGGGAGACCATTCAATCAATCAAAACAGGGAGCACCACTTCATACATTTGCCCTGCGTGTCAGAGGTTTTCAAAGACGGAATGAAATATTCTGTCTTTTTCTTGATCGTATTCATCCAGGGAACATCCGTTTTAGTTAGACAATCCCACTTGAAAATGCTTGGAAATACCAAAATTGGGTAAAGGTGTGAGTGTGAATGTGAATAAAAAGGAGGAAAGATCATGGGGAGACTGGATGGAAAAGTGGCAATTATCACGGGTGCATCACGAGGAATGGGTTCTGAACACGTTAGAGAGTTTGTCAAAGAAGGAGCTAAAGTAGTGATTACGGATATACTCGAAGCGGAAGGAAGGACGTTATCGAAAGAGCTCGGGGAGAACACACTATTTGTGAAACACGATGTTACCAATCCAGACGATTGGAAAC
This sequence comes from Bacillus sp. E214, assembly GCF_008087365.1. Taxonomy (NCBI): domain Bacteria; kingdom Bacillati; phylum Bacillota; class Bacilli; order Caryophanales; family Bacillaceae; genus Bacillus; species Bacillus sp. E214. The sequence goes on from NZ_VENN01000001.1 coordinate 302,043, forward strand.
ATGTCATAAACCAAGCGGTTGAAGCCTTTGGCCCTGTTACGGTTTTGGTGAATAATGCTGGATATGCTGGCCCTGTGTCTTCGCTGACCGATTTGGCAGATGAAGACTACCTCAAAATCATAAGTATAGACCAACATGGAACCTTCTATGGGATGAAAGCGTTAATTCCGCATATGATTGAGGCGGGGGGAGGCTCAATTGTGAATATTTCATCTACCGCAGGATTAAGACATGTCAATGGAACCCCCAATGTGGCGTATACGGCAGCCAAACATGCGGTTAACGGTTTGACGAAAGCAGCAGCCGTAGAATACGCCGACAAGAATATTCGAATCAATGTGATATGTCCAGGGGGTGTATTAACCCCACTGCTAAAAGAAACCTATACGCAAGAACAACTGGATATGTATGCTACATCTCCGATAGGGCGATTATCAGACCCACAAGAAATCTCTAAACCAGTCTTGTTTTTAGCCTCGGACGACGCCTCCTATATAACGGGAGCGGAATATGTCGTGGATGGGGGACTATTAGCTAGATAGCTCAATCGGGGACAGGTGAAAATCAACCGACTGGCCGTCTTCAGAGGCTCAAAAAAATATCAGGGAAGATCCCTGATATTTTTTATTGGCAGTCTTTTTCTCCCCCCACTTTAGCAAGTGTGTATAAGGAGGAAATTTAAGAAGATAACAAAACAGGTTAATATAACTGTGGATATACTTTGATACTGTTCGTAATATGCAGCGAGCGGGAACTGATTTTTTTGTTGGGATACGAACGCCCTGGACACTCAGCAATGATGAAGTATCTTATTTCCTATTTAGAGTAATAACAAAAGAATAATAATATAATAAAAACGCAGCGGAAAATTAAAACCGCTGCGTTTATCTATGCTTTTAAGGATAAAACCACTTCTTCATCCGGGGTAACATAGTAGGTTGTTTGATTATCATAGGTTACAAAGCCCGGTTTTGCTCCAGCTGGTTTTTTGACATGCCTGATTAGTGTAGAGTCTACCGGAACTTGGCTCGACTGCCTGGCTTTACTGAAATAGGCAGCCAGAATGGCGGCTTCTTTTATCGTTTGTTCGGTAGGGTTTGCATCGCGGATGACAACATGGGATCCCGGAATATCCTTTGTATGGAACCAAAGCTGATTTTTAGCCGCTAGGCGATTGGTTAAATATTCATTCTGCTTATTGTTTTTACCTACCAAAATTTCAATGCCATCACTGGACAAATAGGAATCAAGGACAGGTTTTAAATCTTTTTTCTTACCTTGCTTTTTGGTATATCTTTTTTTCACATATCCGCCTTCTTCAAGCTCTTCACGGATTTCCTGCAAATCTCTTGGTGAGGCAGTGTTCATTTGGTGGATTAAATTATCGAGATATTGAATTTCCTCATTTGTTTTTTCGATTTGATCGATTACAAAGGATTTGGCGTTCTTTGCCTTTTGGTATTTAGAAAAATACCATTGAGCATTTTCAGAAGGGGTTTTTCGGACATCGAGCTCAATCAAAAGAGTAGGTTGATTTTCATCATAATAATCAATTACTTCAGCACTCTTCATTCCTTTGTTCAAAGCGTAAATATGACCGGTTATCAGTTCCCCGTATTTCTTGAATATTTCTGCCTTCTCTGAATCCTGCAGAGTCTCTTCTAATTTTATTAGTTTCTTTTCATTTTTTTCTTTTTCATTTGAGAGAATTCTCTCCAGGTCATGCGCTTGCTGCTTGACGCGATCCCGGTCCGCTTTTTGATAATAAAAGCGATCTAACAATAAGCTTAGCGAAGGGAATTCCTTCTTATCACCTTTCAAATGCTGAAGGGGGATGAGGTAAAAAGCTTCCTTATCACCTGTAACCAATGTTGGCTGATAATTATGTGATTTTAATTGCTCCATTATTATATTGAAGCTCTCTGGAACGGTCTCCCTGTTTACGAGTCCAGCCCTGTAGGTTATTTCTTTCGCAAGAAGAGGAGAGATACCAGCAAACTGTGTGACCAATTGTTTATCAATTTTGCCAGCAAAATAATCAATATGTGTCAAGCCTTTATCTATATCTGATAGCGGATTGATTTTATTCTGAGCTGGCGGCAAAACGTAGGAATGACCTGGCAATAATGTCCTGTAGCTGTTTAAAGCAGGCGGTACATGCTTGATACAGTCTATGATCATATTTCTTTCTTTATCAACAAGAATAATATTGCTGTGTTTGCCCATTATCTCTATGATTAATAATTTTTGAGTTATGTCGCCGATTTCATTGCGCCCTCTAATCTCAAATTTAATGATTCTTTCCAATTCAGGCTGTTCGATTTTCTCTATAAAATAGCCTTCCAAATGTTTACGAAGCAGCATGCAAAACATGGGTGCTTCTGAAGGGTTATCCGTGTTTTCTTCTGTTAGTTGTACACGAGCATAGCTGGGATGTGCAGACAACAGAAGCTTATGATTGGTTCTGCCTGCGCGAATGACTAGCAGTAATTCATTTTTATAGGGCTGATGAATTTTTGTTATTCGTCCACCAGTTAACGTCTCTGATAATTCTTCGGTCATTGCTCTTGTAAAAAAACCGTCAAAGGACATATATGTGACACCTTCTTTAGTAAGTATTCGAATTATAAATCTCCATTCAAACAAGTATAGCATTTTTTAGGACAACTCTGAATAAACATGTACCAAAGAAAGTTATTCGGATTGTTAAGGAGGTTGTATCCGTCACATGAAACTTGCAGAAATGGACAAAGAAAAGCTACAATCCGCTTTTGGAGTACATACAAAAAAAGGGTTAAGTCATCAGGAAGCAAAAAAAAGGTTAAACCAATACGGAGAAAATGAATTAGCAGAAGGAGAAAAGCAATCTGCTTTAATTCTGTTTTTTCAGCAGTTTAAAGATTTTATGGTCCTTATCCTGCTTGCGGCTACTCTCGTTTCAGGTTTGCTGGGAGAGTATATTGATGCAATTGCCATTATCATGATCGTATTGATTAATGGTTTATTAGGGTTCTTTCAGGAAAGGAAAGCAGAAAAATCGCTGTCGGCTTTAAAGGAAATGGCTGCACCTCAAATGATTGTATTACGTGATGGGTTATGGTCGAAAATTCCGGCTAAAGAATGTGTTCCGGGAGATATAGTAAAGTTTTCAAGTGGCGACCGTATTGGTGCAGATGTGAGGATTTTCCAGCAGTATAATCTTGAAATAGAAGAATCTGCATTGACAGGTGAATCGCTCCCTGTTGCTAAAACGGAAGAACCAAAAAGAGATGGGCAAGACGGAATCGGCGATCAGGTTAATATGGCATTTATGGGAACGATGGTAACACGTGGGTCAGGTGAGGGTATAGTTGTTGCGACAGGAATGAAAACGGCAATGGGCCAAATTGCAGATCTGCTGCAAAATGCCAATACGCAACAGACGCCTTTGCAGCTTCGCCTGGAACAACTGGGAAAGATACTCATTGTTGTTGCATTACTGCTGACTTTATTGGTTGTAGGAATTGGTGTTTTACAAGGAAATAACTTATACACCATGGTTCTTGCGGGAGTATCTTTAGCCGTGGCTGCTATTCCGGAAGGTTTACCGGCTATTGTTACGGTAGCCTTATCCCTGGGAGTCCAGCGAATGATTCGACAGAAAGCAATCGTAAGGAAACTGCCTGCTGTAGAAACATTGGGCTGTGCATCAGTCATTTGTTCTGATAAAACAGGGACGATGACTGAGAATAAGATGATGGTGACTAAGGTTTGGGTTTCAGGGCAGCAGTGGTCAGTGTCTGGGAAGGGGTTTGATCCAACCGGTAAGTTTGAATGTGTGAGCGGTCATCAGGATGATACAGAGCTGAAGCAATTGCTAACCTATGGTATCCTCTGTAACAACTCTGAGCTTAAGCTTAAAAAGAAAAAGTATTATATAGATGGGGATCCGACTGAAGGAGCTATGCTTGTTGCCGCTATGAAGAAGGGAATTGACCGCCAGCTTTTATTCGAAAAGTATAAGATTTTAAAGGAGTTTCCTTTTGAATCAGAACGTAAATTAATGAGTGTATTGGTAAAGGATCATAACGGAAGGCAATTTGTCATTACTAAAGGGGCACCTGATGTTTTACTTGGGAAATGTACAACGGTTATGTCCAATGGAAGAGTGAAGCATATGGATGAGCAACTTCGTGAGTCCATAGGGAATACAACTGAACATATGGCTGAACAAGCATTAAGGACAATTGCGGTTGCCTACAAAAGTGTACCAGCCAATCAAGCAATTCTTGACCAAACGGATGCTGAAAATGAATTGATATTCCTTGGCCTTGAAGGAATGATGGATCCACCGCGTCCAGAAGTAAGGAAAGCGGTGCTGGAATGTCGCGATGCCGGTATTAAAACGGTGATGATAACCGGCGATCACTTAATAACAGCAAAGGCTATCGGTAAACAATTGGAGATATTCCGCGAAGGAGACCGTGTGCTGACCGGTAAAGATTTAGATGCGATGTCTGTGGATGATTTGGAAAATATCGTTGATGAGACGACTGTTTTTGCCCGTGTTTCACCAGAGCATAAATTAAAAATAGTCAGTGCCTTTCAACGAGTAGGACATATAGTGGCTATGACAGGAGACGGAGTGAATGATGCACCTGCTATAAAGGCTGCAGATATTGGAATAGCGATGGGTATATCCGGTACAGATGTGGCCAAAGAAACATCTTCTTTAATTTTATTGGACGATAATTTTGCAACCATAAAATCGGCCATAAGAGAAGGCAGAAATATTTACGAAAATATTCGTAAATTCGTACGCTATTTATTAGCATCAAATGTAGGAGAGATTTTAGTTATGCTATTTGCGATGGTCATGGGATTGCCCTTGCCTTTATTGCCAATCCAGATTTTATGGGTAAACCTGGTTACCGATGGATTGCCGGCTATGGCACTGGGACTCGATCAACCTGAAGAAAATGTGATGAAGCGGGGTCCGCGTCATCCAAAAGAAGGCGTATTCGCTAGGGGATTGGGGTGGAAAATCATATCAAGAGGATTCTTGATTGGTATCGCCACATTGCTTGCGTTTATAACTGTATATAAATCAAACCCTGATAATTTACAATATGCTCAGACCGTAGCCTTTGTAACTTTGGTTCTTGCACAATTAATCCATGTATTTGACTGCAGAAGTGAAAAATCAATCTTTTCAAGAAACCCATTTGGCAATATGTATCTTGTATGGGCAGTCGTATCTTCTTTAATTCTTATGCTGATTGCCTTGTACTATCCACCTTTACAAACCGTTTTCCATACGGTGCCGATTGCCCCTCGTGATTGGCTATTAATTGTCGGAATGGCGTCTATTCCAACTTTTTTATTGGCGGGTACATTTTATGTAAGTAAATCTAAATAAATTGTGATATAATTTTTAAGGTAGTAGAGTGAGCTCTATTACCTTTTTATTTTATATTAGCGTGTATAATGTTACTGATTGGAGCTGGGGCCGGATGATTTTAAGCATGACAGGGTATGGAAGAGCGAAGACAGAAAACGATTCTTTATCCATAACCATTGAGATGAAAAGTGTGAATCATCGTTTTTTTGAATGCAGTATCCGATCACCTCGTCAACTGCTCATGTATGAAGACAGGATTAAAAAGATTATTCAGCAAAAGCTGCATAGAGGTAGAATAGAAGTATTTATCAGCCTTCAGGGTGAAGGAACCGTTAAAAGAACGATGACACCTAATTGGGATTTAATTGACCAATTCATGAATATATCTACTGAATTCAATAATAAGTACAGTGCGTTTGCAGAACCGGAGATGACTGATTTGCTTCATCTCGAACATATTATCTCTATTGATGAGAAGGAAGAAGTTAATGCCGATCTTGAGAAAATGCTGCTTGGTACGGTAGAAAAAGCTGCTTCTCGCTTGTCAAATATGCGGGAAACAGAAGGTGAGTTCCTAAAGAGCGATTTAACTGAGCATATTAAAAAATTTGATGCAGAGGTTGAGGATGTCAGGGAGCGTGCACCGGAAGTTGTTAAGCAATATAGCAGCCGGCTCAAACAAAAGCTTGAAGAAGCAGTTGGAGATATCTTTGATCCAAACAGGCTGTTAACAGAAATAGCTTTATTTACAGATAAAGCAGATATACATGAAGAAGTTTCAAGGTTGAAAAGCCATATTGCACAATTTCTAGAATCATTGGAGGCAAGCGGTCCGATTGGCAGAAAGCTTGATTTTCTCATCCAGGAGATGAATCGGGAAACAAATACAATCGGCTCTAAAGCAAACGATGCAATAATTGCAAGAAAAGTTGTCGAGATGAAAACAATTCTTGAGAAAATGAAGGAACAGGTTCAAAATGTAGAATAATACAGTTTATGACAGTACATACAAGCATACACTAGGTAAGAGGGATGGAGGCTGCTTCAATGTCCATAAAGTTGATTAATATTGGATTTGGGAATATAGTTTCTGCTAATCGCATTGTTACCATTGTAAGTCCTGAATCTGCACCTATTAAAAGGATTATTCAGGATGCCAGGGACAAGGGTTCGCTTATAGATGCTACATATGGAAGAAGAACACGCGCAGTGATTATAACCGATAGTGACCATGTGGTTCTTTCAGCGGTACAGCCGGAGACCGTGGCTGCGAGGTTACATGACCGTGATGAGAGCGTGTTGGAAGGATAGGTGATTGTTTTGGAGGAAAAAGGGTTATTAATAGTTTTATCAGGTCCATCTGGAGTGGGGAAAGGTACAGTCAGAAAGGCGATTTTTTCTCAGCCGGATGTTGATTTTCAATATTCAATTTCAGCAACTTCCAGAAAACCTCGTGAGGGAGAAGTTGATGGGGTGGATTATTTCTTTAAATCAAAGGAACAATTTGAAGATATGATTGCCAATGATGAACTTTTGGAGCATGCTGAATATGTGGGAAATTATTATGGAACACCAATTGAATACGTTCGCCAAACGTTAAATGAGGGCAAGGATGTATTTCTTGAAATAGAAGTACAAGGAGCGCGTCAGGTTCGTGAGAAGTTTCCTGACGGTTTATTTATTTTCCTTGCTCCGCCAAGCCTTAAGGAGCTTGAAAATCGAATCGTAACAAGAGGCACGGAAACAGATGAGTTAATCCGTAACCGAATGAAAGCGGCTCGGGAAGAAATCGAAATGATGAATCTTTACGATTATGTAGTTGAAAATGATCGTGTAGAGCATGCGTGCGAGCGCATCAATGCAATCGTGGTGGCTGAACATCTACGCCGTGAACGAGTAGAAAAAAGATACAAAAAATTATTGGAGGATGATAAATAATATGTTATACCCATCTATTGACTCACTATTAACAAAAATTGATTCTAAATATTCTTTGGTATCCGTTGCAGCTAAACGTGCACGTTATATGCAGGAATCTGGAGAAAGCACAAAAATTGCAAAGCCGGTATCTCATAAATATGTTGGAAAAGCGCTTGAGGAAATCCATTCTGGTGACTTAACGTATCGAGTGGTAACTGAAGGTCGTCAAGACTTTTAATAGGCAATGCTTTCTAAAAAACAACCTTACGATTGATAATAAGGTTGTTTTTTTTTGCTGGCTGATGATATGTTTTCGAATTATAGTAAAACATATTAGTGCAAATTTAATAGATAATATATGATATAAAAGATGTATATAAAGGAATTCTCAAGAATACCAGTTATGGAGTGATTAGATGCTTGATAATAAGAAGATACTTGTTTGTGTAACAGGAGGTATTGCTGTATACAAATCGGCCGCCTTAACAAGTAAACTTGTTCAGGCGGGTGCACAAGTAAAGGTAATAATGAGTGAATCAGCAACTAAATTCGTGATGCCGCTAACTTTTCAGGCTTTATCCAAAAACGATGTTTATATAGATACATTCGACGAGAAAATCCCTGGTAAAATCGCACATATTGAGCTTGCTGACTGGGCGGATGTCATTCTAGTTGCACCTGCTACAGCCAATATTATAGGGAAATTGGCAAATGGAATTGCCGATGATATGATTTCAACTACCTTGCTGGCAGCAACGGCGCCTGTTATGATTGCTCCGGCTATGAATGTCCATATGTATCACCATAAAGCTGTGCAGCGAAATATGGCGCAGCTACGAGAAGATGGCTATTTATTTATGGAGCCTTCAGAAGGCTATTTAGCCTGTGGGTATGTTGGAAAGGGAAGGCTGGAGGAACCCGAAACAATTGTTGATAATTTAGAAGATTATTTTGCTGAAGAAAAGAAATCATTAAGTGGCAGAAAAGTCCTGATTACAGCTGGTCCAACCCGTGAACGAATCGACCCGGTACGTTATATATCCAATTTTTCGAGCGGTAAAATGGGATATGCTTTAGCGGAGGTGGCAAGAAGCATGGGAGCTGAGGTTACATTGGTGTCAGGCCCGGTGTCATTGGACGCTCCTGCAGGTGTCAAAGTAATTAAAGTAGAAAGTGCTTCCGAAATGTATGAAGCGGTAATGGATGTAATGGATGAGCAGCATATTATTATTGGTACAGCTGCTGTAGCTGATTATAAACCAGCTGTTTATGAGAATCAAAAGGTGAAGAAACAAGCAGGCGACAGTACGCTTGAACTGACTCGTACAAAGGATATTCTCCGAGAGGTTGGTAAGAGAAAAACAAACCAAATCTTGATAGGCTTTGCAGCTGAAACGAATGATTTGGATGAGTATGCAAAGAAAAAGCTGGTTAAGAAAAATGCTGATATGATTGTCGCTAATAATGTGACCCATGAAGGTGCCGGGTTCGGAACGGATACCAATATTGTTACCTTATATAAAAAGGATGGCAGTTTCAGAGAACTTCCTTTACTAAGTAAAGCTGAAGTTGCCAAAGAAATATTGAAAGAAATAGAATCCCTTCAAGTAAATGAGGATCACTCTTTATGATAGCAGAAGTAATCGTAGATGTACCGGCCCAGCAAACGGACCGTCCATTTGATTATAAAATCCCGGAAAAATGGGCCGGCATTATTCGTGAGGGAATGCGAGTGACAGTTCCTTTTGGCCCAAGGAAATTGCTTGGCTTCGTCGTAAGACTAAAGGAGCATACAGAAGTAAAGGGCTTAAAATCAATCAGCAGTTTATTGGATATTGAACCAGCGCTAAATAACGAATTGTTGGATGTAGGACATTGGCTCGCGGATGAGACGATGTGTTTTAAAATATCAGCATTCCAGGCAATGCTTCCGGCAGCATTGAAAGCAAAGTATGAAAAACAAATCCGGCTTGCTCCAGGTAAGCAGACAAATGATCTCCCAAAACAAATCCAGTATTTGTTCAGTAAAGCGGAAGCCGTCAGCTGGATTAAGATTCAAAATGACGAGCTTTTGTCCTGTATAAAGACTGAAATTGACAATGGAAATCTTGAAATTACTGTTCAGGTATCTGATAAAACAAAAATAAAAAAGCAAAAATATATAGCGTCATTGCTAACAAGGAACGAGTTGCTTGAACAATTAGACCACTTAAATGCGAATGCCAGCAATCAGAAAAAACTAGTATCCTATCTGGTAGAACATCCTGGGGAGCAATTGCTGGCAAAAGTGCTGGAAGAAACAAATATTAACAGTTCCTCTGCCATCAAACCTCTTGTTTCAAAAGGAATCGTTCAGATTACTGAGAAAGAGGAATATCGTAATCCTTATGCGGAAGGCCAATTTACAAAGGATCAATGCCTGAAGTTAACAGATAACCAACAGGCAGCTATTAATCCGATTAAGTTAGCTATAAAGGAAAATCGGAATGAAAATTTCCTATTATATGGTGTAACGGGAAGCGGCAAAACAGAAATCTATTTACAATCCATCAAGCAAATCGTAGATAAAGGGAAGGAAGCCATTGTTTTGGTGCCTGAAATTTCTTTAACACCCATGATGGTGACTAGATTTAAGCGACGATTTGGAGATTTGGTAGCCGTATTACATAGCGGCCTGTCTCATGGTGAAAAATATGATGAATGGCGCAAAATACAACGCGGAGAAGTTAAGGTTGTAGTTGGTGCCCGTTCCGCTGTATTTGCACCGTTTACTAATTTAGGTCTGATTATTATTGATGAGGAGCATGAGGGTAGTTATAAACAGGAAGAAACACCTCGTTATCATGCACGCGATGTAGCACTTAAACGGGCGGCCTATCACAATTGTCCGGTTGTCCTCGGCAGTGCTACACCGTCTCTGGAGAGTTTTGCAAGAGCGAAAAAAGGTGTATATACGTTGTTAACATTAAATAGCAGAGTAAACGATCAGGCTTTACCAGCTGTTTCAGTCGTTGATATGAGGGATGAAATGAGAGGGGGAAACCGCTCGATGTTCTCCGGCCTATTATTTGAAAAGCTGAAGGATCGTGTAGACAAAGGGGAACAGACTGTTCTCTTGTTAAATAAAAGAGGACATTCATCCTTTGTGATGTGCCGAAACTGCGGACTAGTAGTTACATGTCCAAATTGTGATATATCAATGACATATCATCGTGTTCAAGCGCTTATGAAATGCCATTATTGCGGTCTTGAAGAACGGGTTCCAGAGGTTTGTCCTGACTGCGGCAGTGACCATATCCGTTTTTTTGGTACAGGAACTCAAAAGGTTGAGGAAGAGCTGGGGAAATTGCTGCCGCATGCCAGAGTCATTCGAATGGATGTGGATACAACCAGACGCAAAGGAGCACATGAAGCGTTGCTGAAAAAATTCGAAGATGGACAAGCAGATATTCTTCTTGGTACGCAGATGATTGCCAAAGGCCTCGACTTTCCAAGAGTGACTTTGGTAGGGGTTCTTACTGCAGATACAATGCTGCACTTACCTGACTTCCGCTCATCAGAACGTACCTTTCAGCTACTAACGCAGGTCAGTGGGCGTGCCGGAAGACATGAATTGCCAGGCGAAGTGGTAATTCAAACCTATACTCCTGAACATTACAGCATTCAACTGGCATCAGAGCAGGATTATGACGGTTTCTTTATGAGAGAGATGTTCTTACGGAAACAAAATGACTATCCTCCCTATTATTATATCGCGCTTTTAACAATTTCTCATGAAGATGTGATGAAAACGGTGGAAGCAGCCGAGAAAATAGCAGCATTTATTAAGCGGCAGGTAGGGCCGGAAACGGTTGTATTTGGACCATCTGCTTCCCCAATGTCTCGAATCAACAATAGATATAGGTACCAATGTCTGATAAAATACAAGCGGGAACCTAATCTAAGTACAATTTTAAAAAAATTGAATGAAACATATGGACGTAATGCCACCCAATCAGGGTTACAATTATCGATTGATGTCAATCCGTTCATTATGATGTAAATAGAAAGGCGGAAAAGAATAAGTGGCAGTATTACCTATAGTAAAACATCCGGATAAAATTCTTGAAACTCCCTGTAAAAAGGTTGAAGTTTTTGATCGTAAATTAGCGAAGTTACTTGATGATATGTACGACACAATGATAGACGCGGATGGCGTGGGATTGGCTGCGCCGCAAATCGGCAAAAATATTAGAGTAGCGATTGTTGATGTAGATGATGAGTCTGGAACATTTGAATTAATTAATCCGACAATTCTTTCCACGAAGGGTAAGGATCGTGATGTGGAGGGCTGTTTAAGTTTTCCCAATCTGTATGGAGAGGTTGAACGACCTGCATATGTTAAGATACAAGCACAGGATCGTCAGGGACGAACGTATATTTTAGAAGCTGAGGATTACTTGGCCAGAGCTATTCAACATGAAATGGATCATTTGGAAGGAATCTTATTTACTTCAAAAGTTGTGCGTTATATAAGTGAAGAAGAGTTAGAAGGGTATGAAGTAGAATGACTAGAATAATATTTATGGGAACACCTGATTTTTCTGTCGGTGTATTAGAACGTTTAATAAATGATGGATATGAAATCGTTGGTGTCGTAACCCAGCCTGACCGTCCGGTTGGACGGAAACGCATTTTGACACCACCTCCTGTAAAGGTGACAGCCGAGAAACATGGTATTCCAGTTCTCCAGCCAGAAAAAATTCGTGTGGATTCAGAAGTTGACAAGGTACTTGCTTTAAATCCAGACTTAATTGTTACCGCGGCATTTGGACAAATCCTGCCGAATCGTTTATTAGAGGCTCCAAAGTATGGTTGTATAAACGTTCATGCCTCCTTACTGCCTGAATTACGTGGTGGTGCACCTATTCACTATGCAATCATGCAAGGGAAAGAAAAAACAGGTGTAACCATTATGTACATGGTAGAAAAGCTGGATGCAGGTGACATGCTGTCAAAAGTAGAAGTTCCAATTGAGGAAACTGACCATACAGGCAGTTTACATGATAAATTGAGTAAAGCTGGTGCACAACTGGTTTCTGAGACCATTCCAAAATTATTGAATGGAGAAATCACTCCAATTAAACAAAATGAGGAAGATGCTACCTTCGCTTTCAATATTAAAAGAGAACAGGAATTAATCGATTGGGCACAAGGCGGAGAAGAGGTTTATAACCATATCCGCGGTTTACATCCATGGCCTGTAGCCTATACTTTGTTAAATGGAACAGTTTTAAAGGTTTGGTGGGGCGAAAAAGTGAAGACCGCCAAGCAAGGTAGTGCCGGTGAAGTGCTTGATATCGAAAAAGATGGTTTCGTTGTGAAGACAGGAAATGATACAGCAATCAAAATTACTGATTTACAACTAGCTGGTAAAAAGAGAATGACTGCTGAACAGATGCTCCGAGGTACTGCAATCATATCAACAGGAATGAAATTGGGAGAATAAAGAATGCCACAAAAAAAGAATGTAAGAGAAGTTGCGCTTGATATTCTGGTGTCTGTCGAAAAAAGCCAGGCATACAGTAATCTATCATTAAACCATGCCATAAAAGAAAATGAACTCTCCCCACAGGATGTAGGGTTGTTGACCGAGCTGACGTATGGAACGATACAACGGAAAATGACATTGGAATACTATGTTAAACCGTTTATCAAAAACCCTAAAAAGCTTCAATCCTGGGTGTTATTGCTCATTGAAATGACAGTTTTTCAAATGTTTTATCTTGATCGGGTTCCTGATCGGGCTGCTATCCATGAAGCAGTGGAAATTGCAAAAAAACGCGGCCATCGCGGAATTGCCTCATTGGTTAATGGTGTACTGAGGTCTATCCAACGTGAAGGAGTTCCATCATTGGATGACATAAAAGATCCCCTGGAAAAAATCTCAGTCTCAACAAGCCATCCATTATGGCTTGTAAGAAAGTGGGCAGAGGAATTTGGAGTGGCTAAAACCAAGGAAATGTGTGAGGAGAACTTGCACGCTCCTGTTCAAACCGGCAGAGTAAACCTGACGAAAATCAGCAGGGAAGAATTGATGGAAAAGCTGAAAAGCGAAGGATACATGGTTGAACCAAGTCTTTTAATAGAAGAAGGAATTCGCTGCCTCAAAGGTAATATGGCTTTGTCAGCAAGCTTTAAAGAAGGGCTTTTTAGTATTCAGGATGAGAGCTCCATGCTTGTGGCTTATGCTTTAGCACCGAAAGAAAATGATACGATTCTTGATAGCTGTGCGGCTCCAGGCGGGAAAACCATGCATATGGCAGAAAAGATGAACGATACCGGGCAAATTTACGCACTTGACCTTCATGCACATAAAACTAAATTAATTGATATGCAGGCAAAACGTCTTGGTTTATCGAATATTGTAACCAAACAAATGGATGCCAGAAAAACTCAAGAATTTTTTGAAACAGAGATGTTTGATAAAGTCCTTGTGGATGCTCCTTGTTCAGGACTAGGAGTGTTAAAGCGTAAACCGGATGCCAAGTATACAAAAAGCGAGAACGATTTGAGCGCGCTTGCGAAAATTCAATTTGATATTTTACATCAAGTATCCCAATTGGTAAAAAAAGGCGGTACAATAGTTTATAGTACTTGTACTGTTGGCAATGATGAAAATAATGATGTGATTGATGCGTTTATACAGGCGCATCCTGAGTTTGAAAAGGATCTTACCCTAAAGGAAAGAATGCCGGAACCGGTAAGACCTTATATAATGGATAATAGTTTGCAAGTACTACCTCAATATTTTGGAAGCGACGGATTTTTTATTGCTTCTATTCGAAAGAAGGCATAAGGAATGGAACAAACAACAGCTAAGGAAGTAAAGAAACAGGAGCAACTCCCATCTATATATTCCTTACAATTAGATCAACTGAAAGAATGGCTTGAAGAAAACGGAGAAAAAGCATTCCGGGCAACACAAATTTTTGAATGGTTATATGAAAAAAGGGTTTCTACTTATGAAGATATGACGAACCTTTCCAAAAATTTACGTACAAAATTGGAAGAATCATTTACATTAACCACTTTAAATACACTAATCAAGCAAACATCAAAAGACGGCACGATTAAATTCTTATTTGAATTGAAGGATGGTTATTCAATCGAGACCGTATTAATGCGCCATGATTATGGAAACTCAGTCTGTGTAACCACACAGGTTGGCTGCAGAATAGGCTGTACATTCTGTGCATCCACTCTGGGCGGGTTAAAGCGAAATCTTGAAGCAGGTGAAATTGTTGCACAGGTTGTAAAAGTGCAGCAGGCCCTTGATGAAACTAATGAGCGTGTTAGTTCCGTAGTAATCATGGGTATCGGGGAACCATTCGATAACTATGATAATATGATGGGATTCTTACGAATCATTAACCATGATAAAGGGTTAAATATCGGAGCGCGTCATATAACGGTTTCAACTAGCGGAATCATTCCTAAAATATATAAATTTGCAGATGAAAAATTACAAATTAATTTTGCGATTTCCCTGCATGCGCCAAACACTGAGCTTCGCAGTAAGCTTATGCCTATTAACAGAGCCTACAAGCTTCCGCAGTTAATGGAAGCTGTTAAGTATTATGTTGAAAAAACGGGCAGAAGGATTACATTTGAATATGGTCTCTTTGGTGGTGAAAATGACCAAGTAGAGCATGCGCTTGAACTTGCGGCACTTATCAAGGATATAAAATGCCATGTGAATTTAATACCGGTCAACTATGTTCCAGAACGGGATTATGTCCGGACACCAAGAGAGCAAATCGATCTGTTTGAAAAAACATTGAAGGATCAAGGCGTTAATGTTACTACGAGAAGAGAGCAAGGGCATGATATTGATGCGGCTTGCGGACAACTAAGAGCAAAAGAGAGGAAAGAAGAGACGAGGTGATGGGATGAAGGCAGTTTTTAGGACAGACCGGGGCAAGGTGAGAATCCATAATGAGGATCAGGGCGGTATATTTTACAAGGAAAATTCTCAAATGGTTTTTGCTGTCATTGCCGATGGAATGGGTGGTCACAAAGCTGGTGATGTAGCAAGTGAAATGGCTGTTTCCAAACTAAAAGAAGCATGGGAAACCGAGTTGCAGTCTGATTCACCAAGTTCAATCGAATTGTTTTTGGAGGAGCAGGTTAAAAGGGTTAACCATGAAATTTTTGAGCACTCCATGGCACACGAGGAATGTGAAGGAATGGGGACAACAATAGTTGGCGTAGTTTGTACAGACAAATCAGCCACCATTGTGAATGTTGGAGATTCGAGATGTTATCTGCTGAATGATAGTGGGTTTAAACAAGTAACTGAAGACCATTCCCTGGTTAATGAGCTTGTCCGTTCCGGTCAAATATCTAAAGAAGACGCCGCACATCATCCTAGAAAAAATGTCATCCTTCGCGCTCTTGGAACAGAAAATAGTGTGGATGTAGATATTAAAACAATCAGTTTTGAGGAAGGGGACCGTCTGTTATTATGCTCAGACGGCCTCTCTGATAAACTATCTGAAACTGAAATAGAAACCATTATTACAGGCAATGATTCTTTAGACCATATTGCAGATACATTTATTCAAAAAGCTAATGAAAACGGAGGAGAAGATAATATAACTCTAGTAATCCTTCTGCACAGCTTTGAAAGTGAAAGAGGGTGAGTTATATGTTGACCGGCAAACGAATTAGCGATAGATATAAAATCCTCCGTATGATTGGCGGAGGCGGTATGGCTAATGTTTATCTGGCAAGAGATATGATTCTTGATCGTGATGTAGCATTAAAAATTCTTCGTATGGACTTTTCCAACGATGAGGAATTTATCAGGCGCTTTCATAGGGAGGCACAATCAGCCACAAGCCTGACTCACCCAAACATTGTTAGTATTTATGATGTTGGAGAAGAAGGCGATATATATTATATTGTGATGGAATTTGTCGATGGTATGACCTTAAAGCAATATATCCAAGCCTATTCGCCAATTCCGGTTGAGAAAGCCTTGGATATTATGAAACAAATTACATCAGCGGTCACACATGCCCATCAGAACCATATTGTACATAGAGACATTAAGCCGCATAATGTATTAATTGATCATGACGGCAATGTGAAAATCACTGACTTTGGGATTGCAATGGCTCTTAGTGCAACGTCCATAACTCAAACGAACTCTGTTCTTGGGTCGGTTCATTATTTGTCTCCTGAACAAGCAAGAGGCGGTATGGCGAATAAAAAGTCCGATATCTATTCTTTGGGGATAGTGATGTTTGAATTACTTACAGGCCGATTGCCTTTTTCCGGTGAGTCTGCTGTTTCGATTGCCCTGAAGCATCTGCAATCAGAGACACCGTCTCCAAGACGATGGAATCCAGCTATACCTCAAAGTGTGGAAAATATTATCCTAAAGGCAACCGCAAAGGATTCATTTCACCGATATTCGAGTGTGGAGGAAATGGAACAAGACATAGAAACGGCCTTGAATCCAGACAGATTAAATGAAAGCAAATTTATCATCCCAAGTGATGATGACGCGACAAAAGCGATTCCGATTATTACAAACGATGAAATGTTTGGAAATCATGATGAGACGAAAATCCTGACTCTGGACGAAGATACCGTGATGATGGAACCAGCGGAACAATCAAGCGGTAAAAAGGGATTGTTAAAAAACAAAAAGCAAAAACAAAAGCAAAAGAAAGATAAAACAAAAAAGCAAAAGCAACAGCCTAAGAAAAAGAAAAAATGGCCTAAAATAATTGGGGTTATTTTAGCCAGTCTAATTTTGATTGCTGTTCTGGCTGTCTTGTTTTTGCCGGGAATGCTCGCAGCAAAGGATGTTAAAGTACCTGATGTAAGGGATGAACAATTGGAAAACGCTCTGTCGACTCTAATTGAGCAAGGTTTTGAAATCGGTGAGACGGTTGAAAAGCCTGATGAAGAAATCGCCGCGGGAAATGTTATAAACACTGATCCTGAAGCAGGTGATACCGTTAAGGAAGGTTCAGTTATTAATGTATTTTTCAGCAGTGGCAAAGAGCAGGTAGAAGTTCTCGATTATGAGGATCGGAATTATGAAGATATTAAATCACTCATTGAGGGTTTCGGATTCAAAGATATTGAGATAGAGCGGGTAAATGATGATTCAGAAGTAGGGACTGTACTTGAACAGGATCCTAGGCAAGGGGATGAGGTCATCCCATCGGAAACCATTTTGAAATTAACGCTAAGCAGCGGCCCAGCCAAAATCACCCTGAAAGATTTAACGGATTACAACCAGAGAGCACTGGATGATTATGAGGCTGATACCGGGTTAAAGATTACAATCGCAAAAGAGGAGTACAGTTCGAAAATTAAAGAGGGACAAGTCATTTCCCAGGAACCGGCTGCCGGCACTGCTGTTGAGATTGGGTCGGAAGTCAAAGTAACAGTTTCAAAAGGAGAAGAAGAAATTCCTCCTAAGGTTATGAGTAAAGAGGTTACCATAACGTATGATGAAGAATTAGCCGGTGTGCCACAAACCGTGACCATCCTAATTGAGGACTTAAATAACAATATGACAGAACCTGTTGAAACGTTTGAAATGACTTCAACTGTCAAAAAAACGTTGCAATTTACTATCCCGCATGATGGAAAAGCAGGGTATAAGATTATAAAGGATAACAGTGTTTATGATGAGGGCGTTATTAGTTATTCGGATAGTTAACTTTGAAGGAGGGAATATATGCCTGAAGGAAAAATTATTAAAGCACTGAGCGGCTTTTATTATGTAGCGGATGAAGGTCAAATCATTCAATGCAGAGGCCGAGGTGTTTTCAGAAAACAAAAGGTAACTCCGCTTGTTGGAGATACAGTTATTTATCAAGCGGAAAATCCAACAGATGGATATATAATGGAAATTAAAGAACGCCAAAATGAATTGGTACGTCCTCCTATTTCAAATGTGGATCAAGCGATTCTCGTATTTTCCGCTGCAGAACCGGATTTCAGTACGAGTTTATTGGATCGATTTTTAGTTTTGGTTGAATCGAAGAATATTGCTCCAATTATTTGTATCAGTAAAATGGATTTACTGGAACCTGAAGATGAAAAAAGGATTCATGAATATGCCGATCAGTACAGGGCAATTGGCTATGATGTTATATTAACGTCTTCCTTGGAAGAAGCAGGAGTATCAGAGTTAATGCCTTTCTTGAGGGGGAAAATCTCAGTATTTGCAGGACAATCCGGAGTAGGCAAGTCTTCTTTGTTGAATGTGCTTGATCCTTCTCTTAATTTGAAAACTAATATCATTTCCTCCCATTTGGGCAGGGGGAAGCATACAACAAGACATGTGGAGCTTATTGACCTTGGTGATGGGTTATTAGCTGACACACCTGGTTTTAGTTCGCTTGAATTTACTGAAATTGAAGCAGAGGAGCTGCCAGGCTGTTTCCCTGAAATCAGGGAAAGAAGCTCAGAATGCAAATTTAGAGGCTGCTTGCATGTAAAAGAGCCAAAATGTGCTGTAAAGCATGGTGTTGAAATTGGGGAAATCCAGAAATATAGATACGAGCATTATTTGCAGTTTCTGGAGGAAATAAAAGATAGAAAGCCGAGGTATTAACGATGGTTAAAATTGCTCCATCCATATTATCAGCTGATTTTTCGAAATTGGGAGAGGAAATACGGGATGTAGAAAGAGGGGGAGCAGATTGGATTCATATCGATGTTATGGATGGTCATTTTGTTCCTAATATAACGATTGGTCCACTTATTGTTGATTCTGTACGCCCCATCACTAAATTAACGCTTGATGTTCATCTCATGATTGAAAATCCTGACCAATATATTGAAGCATTTGCAAAGGCCGGTGCTGACTATATAACAGTTCATGCGGAAGCCTGTACACACTTGCATCGTACGATCCAATTAATTAAATCCTATGGGGTTAAGGCAGGGGTAGTATTAAATCCAGGGACGTCACCTGCCGTTTTGGAATATATTTTGGATGATCTTGATATGGTCCTCTTAATGTCGGTCAATCCTGGCTTTGGTGGACAAGCCTTTATTCCAAGTGTCCTTGATAAAATCGAGCAGGTGGATAAAATGATCAAAGAAAAAGGCTTGTCTATCGAAATTGAGATTGATGGCGGTGTAAATGAGGAAACTGCCAAGTTGTGCATTGAAAAAGGTGCAACAGTTCTTGTGGCAGGATCGGCTATATATAATAAGGATGATAGAAAGAAAGCAATCGCTGCCATTCGTGGGGAATAATTTTGTAAGAGTTTTTTCCCTGTTATAAATTCAGTTAGAAGAGCAGTTTATGTGGTCTATAAATGATTCTAAGTCTATTAGCCAGGTCATTGTAAGTATAAAAGAAGTGAGCAGGATTTGTATACCAGGGGGAAACCGATCTGGTATCTGAATTAGTAAAGAATCATATAATAAAAAAGTAAAGGGTTGTCCATTCGCTAAAAGAGGATAACCCTTTTTTTGTGAAAATAAGTAAATAAAGGAGCTGACTTTATGGAAATAAATATCGTCGCAGGCGGTCCTGATATATATATTCCGGATTTAAGGAAGTTAAATAGCAAAGAGATGATTTGGGTTGGTGTTGATCGGGGCTCGCTACAAATTTTAGAGGCGGGTATTCATCTACATAGTGTGTTTGGTGATTTCGATTCAATCTCTAAGGATGAGCTCAACCGTGTACGAGAGCACAGTGAACACTTTTATGAGTATCCTCCTGAAAAAGATGCTACCGACCTGGAATTAGCTCTTGAATGGGCTTATAAGCAAGTGCCGGACAGAATCACGATTTATGGGGCAACGGGCGGCAGAATGGACCATACATTGGCCAATATCATGATGCTTGCAGATGAGAAGCATATGAAAGAAGGAATTCCTACAAGAATAGTGGATCGTAACAATGAGATCAGACTTTTTAAACCTGGTTCCTATGTATTGGATGAGACTGAGTTTAAATACATATCGTTTATACCAATAACAGAAGAAATAGAGGGAATCACCCTTGTAAACTTTAAATATCCATTATCAAATGTCACTCTTTACCGTGGCCGGACATTAACGGTTAGCAATGAATTAAATTTTAAAACTGGTACTTTTTCGTTTTTGAAAGGCATATTATTGGTGGTAAGAAGCAGAGATTGATTTATGTGTTGGAATTTTTACTATATAAATGAAAATGTATAATGAGAACCGGGCAGAGCTAAGGAGGGACACAATGAAATTTTATACAATTAAATTGCCCCGCTTTTTGGGAGGAATCGTCAAGGCGATGTTGGGAGCTTTTAAGAAAGGATAATTAATATATGGCACCCTGTAAAAGGGTGTTTTTCTTATGTTTAATTTAATTCTTTATAAAATTTCTTGTCTTAGGCTAAGTCCTGGAAATTATAAAAATTTTCCTTCGGTGGTTTTATTTTCATAAAAATATTCAAGAACACAAGACTAAACAGGGGTTATGATGGGAAAAATAAACAAGCATCCTTTAAAAGGATGCTTGTTTTCGTTTATTATACGCGTTCAACTTTACCAGATTTTAACGCTCTTGTAGAAACGTATACTCTTTTCGGTTTTCCGTTAACAAGAATACGAACTTTTTGAACGTTAGCTTTCCATGTACGTTTGTTAGCGTTCATGGCATGAGAACGATGGTTTCCGGAAGTTGTTTTTCTGCCGGTAATAACACATTTGCGTGACATAGCCCAATTCCCTCCTTACTGCCTATATTAATCATTTCTTTTTTAGTCGGTCTCTTCAAAAGATACTTTAATAATTTAACATACCTATCGCTATAATGCAATACAATTGAAAGGGTCTTTCAAGAAAAAAACCTTGACATACTATTTTATCTTTGATTAATTGGAAAAGGATAAAGGCTTTCCATTCAAAAGTGATTATAGTAAAATGGATTCTAGCTATGGTTACTATAAAGGGGGAACAAACATGTCCATTGAAATGAGTACAAAATACGGACAAATAGATATTTCTAATGATGTATTAGCAATCATTGCTGGTGGAGCAGCCGTAGATTGTTACGGGATCGTCGGTATGGCTTCAAAACATCAGATTAAAGACGGAATCAGTGAGATACTGCGTAAAGAGAACTTTTCCAAAGGAGTCGTAGTCAGACAGGTTGAAGATGAATTACATATTGATATGTATATCATTGTAAGCTACGGAACAAAAATTTCCGAAATAGCTCATAATGTTCAATCTAAGGTTAAATATACATTAAGCCAAACTGTTGGACTTTCGGTAGAATCCGTTAATATCTTTGTTCAAGGGGTTCGTGTTACGAATCCGTAATTTAAGGAGGAAATTTGAGTGGCTATAACATCTATTGACGGCAAAAGATTCGCCGAAATGGTCATACAGGGTGCGAACAGGCTGTCTGCCAACGCTAAATTAGTTGATTCATTAAACGTATTTCCTGTGCCTGATGGTGATACAGGAACAAATATGAATCTTTCCATGACATCAGGTGCTAAAGAAGTGAAAAATAATGTACAGGACCATATTGGTAAGGTTGGTTCTTCTTTAGCTAAAGGATTGTTGATGGGAGCGCGTGGAAACTCAGGCGTTATTTTATCCCAATTATTCAGGGGATTTGCAAAAAATATTGAGCCAAAAGCGACCATTGATGGTAAAGAATTTGCTTTGGCATTTGAAGCTGGTGTAGAAACTGCCTACAAAGCGGTTATGAAACCTGTTGAAGGAACGATCCTGACGGTTGCTAGAGAAGCATCAAAAGCAGGCCTTGCAGCTTCTGAAACGGAAACAAATATCATTGCAATTATGGAAGCTATTTTGAAAGAAGCTAAAGCT
The DNA here is from genome assembly GCF_008087365.1 of Bacillus sp. E214. Taxonomy (NCBI): domain Bacteria; kingdom Bacillati; phylum Bacillota; class Bacilli; order Caryophanales; family Bacillaceae; genus Bacillus; species Bacillus sp. E214. Next base: position 324,196 of record NZ_VENN01000001.1, read on the forward strand.
TCATTAAAACGTACTCCAGATTTATTGCCAGTGCTTAAAGAAGTAGGCGTAGTAGATAGTGGTGGTCAGGGATTAGTTTTCGTTTATGAAGGATTTCTGGCTGAATTAAAAGGTGAAAAGCTTGCTGAAACACCTGAATCCATGCCTAAGATGGATGAGCTTGTAAAAGCAGAGCATCATATCAATGTTCAGGGACATATGAAAACAGAAGATATCGAATTTGGATATTGCACAGAGTTCATGGTCCGTTTTGAACCTGAAAAGATTGCTGAGAATCCTTTCAATGAAGAGCAGTTCAGAAATGACTTGAGCCAGTACGGTGATTCCCTGCTTGTCATTGCAGATGATGATATCGTAAAAGTCCATGTTCATGCAGAAAATCCTGGGAACTGTTTAAATTACGCTCAACAATACGGCAGCTTGATTAAAATCAAAATCGAGAATATGCGTGAACAGCATTCAACGATTTTAAATGAAACTGCGAATGACTTACGAGAAACTGCACCTGTAAAAACAGAGAAGAAAGATTTTGGTGTAGTAGCGATTGCTATGGGCGAAGGAATTGCTGATTTGTTCAGAAGCATCGGTGCAGATGTGGTGATTGAAGGCGGACAAACTATGAACCCTTCAACTGAAGATATCGTAAAAGCAATTGAATCTGTTAATGCAGATCATGTATACATCCTTCCAAATAATAAAAATATTATTATGGCAGCTGAACAGGCTTCCGATGTAATGGAAAAGGCTGTTACAGTGATTCCAAGTAAGACGATACCTCAAGGGTTAACTGCCTTGTTGTCCTTTAATCCTGCTGCTTCAGCAAGCGAGAATGAAGGTATAATGAAAGACGCGCTGGAGAGTGTTATAACAGGACAAGTTACGTTTGCGGTACGTGACACAAACATTGAAGGTCTTGAAATCGAGAAAAACGACTATATGGGCCTAATTGATGGTAAGATAAAAGTGAAAAACAAGGATAGAGTGGAAGCGGCTAAACAGGTGCTTGAAAACATTCTGGATGATGCTGAAATCTTAACGATTCTTTATGGTGAAGAGAGCTCACAGGATGAAGTGGACCGTCTAGTTCAATACTGTGCGGATAGCTACCCAGAAGTAGAAGTTGAAGTGCATAACGGAAAACAGCCGTTGTACTCCTATATTTTTGCTGCTGAATAAAAAGCATATATAAATCATCACATTAATAGAAGGGGGATACCCCTTCTATTTCAGTATGTAAAGATTTTTTTTTGATTTTACTGGGAGAGGATAAGAAATGAAATATAAAAGTGGATTTGATATAATCGGCCCAATAATGGTTGGTCCTTCCAGTTCTCATACGGCTGGGGCTGCACGAATAGGACGGGTGGCGAGAAGCCTGTTTAATAGAAAGCCTAAATGGGCGATTATTTCATTTTATGGTTCATTTGCCAAAACGTACAAGGGACATGGAACCGATGTCGCCATTGTGGCTGGGTTATTAGATTTCGATACTTCGGATACACGTCTTATTCAATCTCTTGACATAGCAAAAGAGCAGAACATAGAAATCACATTTGTAGAAGAAGATGCTGTAACTGATCATCCAAATACAGCCAGAATTAGAATGGGCGATGATACCGGAGAAATGGAATTAGTCGGCATTTCGATAGGCGGTGGAAAAATAGAAATACTTGAACTGAATGGGTTTGAATTACGTTTATCAGGCCATCACCCGGCCATTTTAGTTGTACACGACGATCGTTTCGGAGCTATAGCAAGTGTTTCTAATGTCCTAGCCAAGCATGAAATTAATATTGGTCATATGGAAGTATCGCGAAAAGATGTAGGAAAAATGGCTCTAATGACAATTGAGGTCGATCAAAATATCGGTGATGATATAGTAGAGGAAATTTCATTGCTGAATCATGTGACACAAGTTACAAAAGTTTCAGATTAAAAGCAGACTACCCTTTATTAGGAGGTTACTGTATGTTTCGCAATGTTGCCGAATTAGTTAAACTTGCTGAAAATAAAGGTGAGAAGATATTTGACATGATTCAGCAGGGAATGAAGTGCATCGTCATATCAAAGGAAACGCTTATCAGGCAGATGAATCAAATTCTAGCCGTTTTGGAACAAGCTATCGAAAGAGGATGGGATGACATTCGTTCTCATATACGGTTTAGCATCCTCTGTGATGAAAGAATTAAAGCAATGGTTAACATCATACAAATGTTGCCGATATCATTGCATGAAACAGCTCAAGGTGGATTAGCTGCTACACCAACGGGCAAAGAAATAAATGAAAAATACTTAGGATTTCAAAGGATATAAAATGAGTAGACTAAATGATTTATCAGTAGATACAGTAAAGGGGATAGGACCTGAATCCGCTCTGCAGCTTAATAATCTTGGCATTTATACAGTTGCGGATTTGCTAGAATATTTTCCGTATCGCTATGAAGATTTTCGAATTAAAGATATCGTGGAAGCAGCCCATGATGAACGTCTAACGATTGAGGGTGTTATTCAATCAGCCCCAAATTTAACCTATTTCGGACGAAAAAAATCCCGCTTAAATGTTAAACTTTTAACGGGACGCCACATTATTACTGTTACATTCTTCAATCAACCCTATATGAAAAACAAATTAAAACTGAATGAAACGATAACGGTAACAGGGAAATGGGATAAAAACCGTTTAACCCTGACGGCATCTGAATATAAACTGGGTTCAGAGGCGAGGGAACAGGAATTTGAACCAGTTTATCATACAAAAGGTGATATCTCTGTCAAATCACTGCGCAAATGGATTAAAAATGCGTATCTTGCTCATAGAGAAGATCTTGTAGAAATTTTACCTGAACATTATCTTACCCAATATAAATTACCGGAAAGAGGTCTTGCTTTACGTTACTTGCATTTTCCTCAGAACGCCGCTGAAGTAAAGCATGCACACAGGAGATTTGTCTACGAGGAATTTTTATTGTTTCAAATTAAAATGCAGGCCCTTAGGAAAGTTAAAAGGGAAAATTCAAATGGACAGTCTCATATGTACGATAATACGAAATTGAAGAAGTTTATCGCTTCTTTACCATTTGAGCTGACAGATGCTCAAAAAAAGGTCGTAAATGAAATTGCGCAGGATTTACGGTCTCCTTATCGTATGAATCGACTGCTCCAGGGGGATGTTGGTTCTGGAAAAACGGTAGTGGCAGCAATCCTTCTTTATGCTGTAGTGACTGCCGGGTATCAAGGCGCCTTAATGGTACCGACTGAAATTTTGGCAGAGCAGCATGCCAATTCCCTGTTTGAACTTCTGCAGCCCTTTGGTGTAAATGTAGCTCTGCTAACATCGAGTGTGAAGGGAAAACGCCGGAGAGAAATGATGGAGATGCTTGAACAAGGTGAAATCGATATATTAATAGGAACACATGCTTTAATACAAAAGGATGTTAATTTCAAAAACCTCGGCCTTGTCATTACAGATGAACAACATCGGTTTGGTGTGGAGCAACGTCGTATATTGAGGGAAAAAGGGGAGAGTCCCGATGTATTATTCATGACCGCTACGCCTATTCCCAGAACTCTTGCGATAACGGTGTTTGGTGAAATGGATGTATCAATCATTGATCAAATGCCATCTGGAAGGAAAAAGATAGAAACGTATTGGGCCAAGCATAATATGTTAGACAGAATTCTGGCATTTATGAGCAAGGAATTGGACAATGGACGGCAGGCATATGTGATTTGTCCACTGATTGAGGAATCAGAAAAGCTGGATTTGCAAAATGTATTGGATGTTCATACGGCTATGACACAGTATTTTAGCCCGAAATATTCTGTTGGGCTTATGCATGGTAAGCTCCATTCAGATGAAAAGGATGAAATCATGCGCGGTTTCGGAAATAATGATATTCAAGTCCTCGTATCAACGACCGTCGTGGAAGTGGGGGTGAATGTGCCTAATGCGACTGTGATGGTGATTTATGATGCCGAAAGATTTGGTTTGTCGCAGCTTCATCAATTAAGAGGCCGTGTAGGACGGGGTGCAGAACAATCCTATTGTATCTTAATAGCAGACCCAAAAACAGAGGTGGGAATTGAACGGTTGAATGCAATGTGCGATACAACTGATGGTTTCGCCTTGAGTGAGAAGGATTTAGAGTTAAGAGGACCAGGGGACTTTTTTGGCAGAAAGCAGAGTGGGGTACCTGAATTTAAGATAGCAGACATGGTGCATGACTACCGCGCGCTTGAAACGGCCAGGAAGGATGCTGAAGAATTAATTTCCGGAAATGAATTCTGGACTGACGAAAAGTATAAATATCTAAGAGATTATCTGGCTGGCTCTGGGGTTCTAGAGGGAGAGAAATTAGATTGATTAACAGATTGCATGATAACCCGAAAAATTCTTGCAATCTGGTTTTTTAAATTATATACTACTATTAGTACCTAGTCATAATACTTCGGAAGGTGAAGGTTTTTGAAAAGAAACAAGAAGGATAGACAAGCTATATTAAAGGATATGATACAGGATAATCCTTTTATTACCGATGAGGAATTGGCTGAACAATTAAAGGTTAGTATCCAAACGATTCGTCTGGATCGCCTCGAACTATCCATCCCGGAATTGAGAGAAAGAATAAAGTCTGTCGCCGAGAAAAGAATGACAGACGAGATTAAATCTTTACCTGTTGATGAAATAATCGGGGATATTATTGATCTTGATTTAGATAACAGTGCTATTTCCTTGTTGGATATAAAACCTGAACATGTATTTAAGAGAAATAAAATAGCCAGAGGGCATCATTTATTCGCACAAGCCAATTCATTGGCCGTTGCGGTAACTAATGAGGAACTGGCGTTAACAGCAAAAGCTGCCATCCACTTCACAAAATCTGTGTATGAAGGCGATCGTGTGATTGCCAAAGCCAAGGTTATTGAAGTGGATAACGATAAAGGAAGATCCCTGATTACTGTGCATAGCTATGTAGGTAAGGAGCTTGTATTTAAAGGGGAGTTTTCCATGTACCGAACGACTACAGAGAAAAAGGATGAACAAGAATGAAAATTGCATTAGATGCTATGGGTGGAGACCACGGACCAAAAGAGTCTGTGAAAGGCGCAGAAAAAGCGATTAAATCTTTCCCGGAACTAGAAATTATGCTTATTGGCGATGAAGCTGAAATTAAAAAGCATTTAACTTCAGATGAACGGATAACCATTATCCATACGAATGAGGTTATAACTGGTGATGATGAACCGGTAAGAGCCGTGCGAAGAAAGAAAAATGCCTCTATGGTACTTGCTGCTCAGTATGTAAAAGATGGACAGGCCGATGCGTGCATCTCAGCAGGAAATACGGGAGCTCTAATGGCCGCAGGTCTCTTTGTGGTTGGAAGAATTGATGGAATTGATCGACCTGCACTTAGCCCAACATTACCGACAATTGATGGAAAAGGATTTGTTCTGTTGGATGTGGGAGCCAATGCTGATGCGAAGCCGGAGCATCTTTACCAATATGGCTTGATGGGGTCTGTTTATGCTGAGAAGGTCCGCAATATTGAAAAACCGCGAGTTGGTTTATTGAATATTGGTACCGAGGATAAAAAAGGAAATGAGCTTACCAAGCAGGCATTTGCTTTATTGAAGGATGCTGACTTTAATTTTATCGGTAATGTGGAAGCTCGGGATTTGTTAAATGGAGTAGCTGATGTTGTCGTAACCGACGGGTTTACCGGAAACATGGTTTTAAAAACAACTGAAGGTACGGCTTCTGCTTTATTTAAAATGTTAAAAGAAGCGATGATGGTCGATCTAAAGAGCAAACTGGCCGCAGCTGTTTTAAAGCCAGGGTTTAAAGAACTGAAAAATAAGCTGGATTACTCTGAATACGGTGGTGCAGGTCTATTTGGATTAAAAGCTCCTGTCATAAAAGCACATGGTTCCTCAGATGCAAATGCATTCTATAATGCCATTCGTCAGGCGAAAATTATGGTAGAACATCATGTTGCAGAAACGATTCATGAGGCAATAAAATAAACGAAGAAAAGGGAACGAATGTAAGGGGACGAATAGTAAGGGGGATATGATGACTAAATTTGCTTTTATTTTTCCGGGTCAGGGCTCACAAACTGTAGGTATGGGAAAAGATGCTTACGACAATTATCAAAATGTGAAAAATCTCTTTTTAAAAGCAGATGAATGCTTGGCTGAAGAGTTCAGTAAGCTTATTTTCGAAGGACCGCAAGAGAAATTGACACGTACATACAATGCTCAGCCGAGTCTGTTAATTACAAGTTTAGCGCTTCTTAGCGTATTTCGTGAAATGTCTAATTTAAAACCTGATTATATGGCAGGCCACAGCCTGGGTGAATATACGGCTTATGCTGCAGCTGGGTCCATTCAATACGAGGATGCGGTAAAACTCGTACGAAATCGAGGCTTATATATGGAGCAGGCTGTTCCATCTGGGATAGGCACGATGAGTGCTATTCTTGGTATGGATGAGTCAAGTCTAGAAGAAGTAACGAAAACGATAACGAATCAAGGTGAACCTGTACAATTAGCAAACTTAAATTCCCCAGGCCAAATTATTATCTCTGGAACAATGGATGGGGTAAGATTGGCAGGAGAGCTTGCAAAGGAAAAAGGAGCAAAGAGAGTGCTTCCCCTGGAAGTCAGCGGTCCTTTTCACTCTTCGTTGATGAAACCCGCAGCGAGTAAGCTTGCGGATACACTCAATACAATAGAAATTAGGACTCCTGATTATCCAATCATATCGAACTATACGGGAACCCTAGCTGGAACAGGTGATGAAATAAAAGACAGTCTGGTCAAACAGCTGTATTCTCCAGTGAAATGGCAGCAATCTGTTGAGTATATGATTCATGAAGGTGTGACAACCTTTATCGAATTTGGTCCTGGAACTGTTCTTTCAGGCCTAGTTAAGAAAATCAACCGCGGTGTTAAAGTATACTCAGTCAAAGATATTGAATCATGTAAAAATGTGGTCAGTTCACTTGATACGGAGGTTAAAGCAAATGGGTAAATTGGATGGGAAAATTGCGCTTGTGACGGGCGCATCTAGAGGAATCGGTCGTGCCATTGCTATTGCTCTGGCAAAAGAAGGGGCTTCAGTTGCTGTTAATTATGCCGGGAACAGCGAAAAAGCTGAAAATGTTGTTAAAGAAATAACGGAGATTGGCAGAGAAGCAATATCCATCCAGGGGGATGTGACAAATGCTGAGTCTGTTACTGATATGGTGAAAATTGTAACTGAAAAATTTGGCAAGATTGATATTTTGATAAATAATGCAGGAATCACACGTGACAATTTGTTGATCCGTATGAAGGAAGATGATTGGGATTCTGTCATCAATACAAACTTAAAAGGTGTTTTCCTTTGTACAAAAGCTGTATCCAGGCAAATGATGAAGCAAAGGCAGGGACGGATTATTAATATTTCGTCTGTGGTGGGTGTGAGCGGAAATGCCGGTCAGGCCAATTATGTAGCTGCTAAATCAGGAGTCATAGGGTTAACCAAAACATCGGCTAAAGAATTGGCAACACGTGGGATTACTGTAAATGCGATTGCCCCTGGATTTATTGAAACAGATATGACCAATGCATTAACGGAGAATGTTGGAGAGCAAATGTTGAAGCAAATACCATTGGGCCGATTTGGTAAGCCGGAGGACGTGGCTAAAACAGCTGTTTTCCTGGCTGCGGAAGATTCCGGATATATTACAGGCCAAACGATTCATGTCGATGGCGGAATGGTTATGTAATAACTCAAAGATTGAATATGTCGATTAACCCTTGTACAATATACTAGATGCAATCTTGAAGGGAGGTGAAGTTGTGTCAGACGTATTAGAGAAAGTATCTAAAATAATCGTAGATCGCCTTGGTGTAGATGAATCCGAAGTAACACTTGAAGCTTCTTTTAAAGATGATCTTGGTGCTGATTCCCTTGATGTTGTGGAATTGGTTATGGAACTTGAAGATGAATTCGGTATGGAAATTTCAGATGATGATGCTGAAAAAATTTCAACAGTTGGCGATGCTGTGAACTACATAAAAAGCCAAAACTAATTAGTTCTTATGAAAAGCTCCGTATAAATACGGGGCTTTTCATGCTATTATAATAAAAGTCTGTATATATCAAAGAATTTCGTTATCAATTTGTACCTTTTCCAATTCTTTGGATTTATATATACTAAAATGTGAGAAACTTTTTAGTCAGATTTAGCAGGGGGTCAATATGCAGAAGAGTAAAAGAAAGATAAACAATGATGCAGATTTTATCGCATTTCAGGATCGGCTTGGTGTTTCATTTGAAAACATCAATTTATTAAAACAAGCATTTACACATTCATCCTATGTGAATGAGCATCGTCGCAAGCCATATGAAGATAACGAACGATTGGAATTTTTGGGGGATGCGGTATTGGAATTGACTGTATCACAATTTTTATACAAAAAATTCAATACGATGAGTGAAGGAGAATTAACAAAGCTTAGAGCTGCTATCGTTTGTGAGCCTTCACTTGTTAAGTTTGCCACTGAATATTCCTTTGGTCCTTTAATATTACTTGGAAAAGGGGAAGAAATGACTGGAGGAAGGGAACGTCCGGCTCTTCTGGCAGATGTCTTTGAGGCTTTTATCGGGGCATTATATTTAGACCAGGGGTTAGATGTCGTAATTGAGTTCCTCAAAAAATCAGTCTATCCAAAAATAGATAACGGTGCTTTTTCTCATGTGATGGATTTTAAGAGCCAGTTACAGGAATTGGTTCAGAAAGACGGAATTGGTACATTGGAATACAAAATTCTTAATGAAAAAGGTCCTGCACACAACAGAGAATTTATCGCCAGAGTATCCTTGAATGGGAAGGAATTTGGAGCAGGTAAGGGCAAATCGAAAAAAGAAGCAGAACAACATGCTGCACAGCAAGCATTGATGCACTTGCAGAAAAGCAGTAAATAAATGATTAAAAGGCAGTTGGGTACCATGTCAGAAGATAAACAATTGTTTTTGAAACGATTGGATATAGTAGGTTTCAAATCTTTTGCTGAACGCATTTCCGTTGAATTTGTTTCGGGTGTAACTGCTGTAGTAGGTCCGAATGGAAGCGGAAAAAGCAATATCACAGATTCAATCCGTTGGGTGTTGGGTGAACAATCTGCAAAATCGTTGAGGGGCTCCAAAATGGAGGATATTATTTTTGCTGGAAGTGACTCCAGAAAGGCTCTTAACTTTGCAGAGGTTACCCTTACATTAAATAATGAAAGTCAGTTCCTTCCGATTGATTTCCATGAAGTTAGTGTCACAAGAAGGGTGACCCGTTCTGGTGACAGTGACTTTTTCATTAATAAAAAACCATGTCGTTTGAAAGACATCGTTGATTTATTCATGGATTCAGGACTTGGGAAGGAAGCTTTTTCAATTATAAGCCAAGGGAAAGTAGAAGAGATTTTAAGCAGTAAAGCGGAGGAACGCCGCACTATATTTGAAGAAGCAGCTGGTGTATTAAAATATAAAACAAGGAAGAAGAAAGCGGAGGTTAAGCTTGAGGAAACAAGGGCTAACCTGAACCGTGTTCATGATATTTTACATGAACTGGAGGGACAGGTGGAGCCACTCAAGATACAGGCATCCATTGCCCGCGATTATCTTCAGCAAAAAGAGGAACTTGAGGAATTTGAAGCTGCCTTGCTTGTATATGAAATTGAAGTCCTTCACGAAAAATGGACTTCATTATCAAAGCAGCTTGAAGAGCATCAAGTAAAGGATTCTGAATTCAGTTTATTAATTCAGAAAAAGGAATCCGCAGTAGAAGCGACTCGCTTGCAGTTGACTGAGCTAGATAATCGTATTCAGTCTTTACAGTCTACTTTGTTATCTGTCAGTGAAGAACTTGAAAAGGTAGAAGGCCGTAAACAAGTTTTAATTGAAAGAATGAAGAATGCAAGCCAAAACAAGCAGCATCTTGAAAAAAGTCTGCAAAACTGGCGAGATAAATTGATTCAGGTCTCACGTATCCGAGATGAAAAAGTGGGTACATTGCATCTTCTTCAGGCAGAAACGAAAAACTTTAAACAAAAATTACAGGAAAAACAAAATTTGCTTAGTAACTTTGCGGGAGACCTGGAAGCTAAAATTGATGCTCTGAAAAGTGAGTATATTGAACAGTTAAACCAACAGGCTGCGGCGAAACATGAGCTGACCTATTTAGAACAGCAATTAAGCCAACAGCAAAGTAAGCATGCAAAATTAGATCTTGATAATGGCAAATTATTGTCTTCTAGGGAACAGGTGACGGCTCGCTTGAAAGAAACGGAAATCCGACTCCATGCCGTTCAGCAGGATCTAGAGAATCAAATTTATCGTTATCGTGAATTACAGCATTCGCATGAAAATTTAAAAACCCAATATGAAAAACAGGAAAAAACTCTTTATCAGGCATATCAATATTTGCAAAAAGCAAAATCAAGAAAAGAAATGCTTGAAGAAATGGAAGAGGATTACTCCGGATTTTTCCAGGGTGTAAAAGAAATTCTTAAAGAAAAGAATAAAAACTTACATGGAATTGAAGGCGCTATTGCTGAGTTACTTAATGTGCCGAAGGATTATGCGGTTGCCATTGAGACTGCTCTGGGTGGAGCCCTGCAAAATATTGTGGTGGAAGAAGAACATCATGCACGTACAGCGATTGCTTTCTTAAAACGCAATCGACTTGGAAGAGCTACGTTCTTGCCTTTATCCACAATAAAAGGTAAGTCTGTCCCTTCTCAGGTTATACAGACTGCTGGGTCTCATCAGGCTTTTATTGGGCTTGCTTCTAATCTTGTTCAGTATGATGAGAAGTATAAAGAAGTCATGACGAGTCTTTTGGGAAATGTTTTTATTGTTCAGGATTTGGTCGGAGCTAATGAAATCGCAAAGCTTACAGGATATCGATATAGAATTGTTACCCTGGAAGGGGATATTGTCAGTCCAGGTGGAGCAATGACAGGTGGAGCGAACAGACAGTCGGGTTCATCTATTCTTTCACGTAAGGGAGAAAAAGAGGAGCTTGTTGAAAAAATCGCCCAAATGGACGAGCAGACAGCCAAGCTGGAAGCTCATGTAAAGAAAATAAAAGCCGATTTGGCTGATTCTGAGAAACAAGTCACCCGTCTTCGTGAAGCTGGTGAAACGCTTCGTTTGAATGAAGAATCTATTAAAGGGCAAATAAGAGAGCTGCAGCTTGAAGAACGCAATGTCAATGAACGATTAACGATTTATGATATGGAAAAATCGTCACTTGATGAAGAACGCCATATGAAAGAAAGTCGTATAAAGGAATTGGTAAACAGTCTCTCCTCCTATGAACAATCCATTAAACAAATGGATGCTGATATTAGCAGGTATACCGAGCAAAAGCAGATGGATCAATCTAGCAAGGACTCCCTTGTAGAGGAATTGAATGAATTAAAGATTCAATTAGCATCAAAAACCGAACAGCTTCAGCATCAGCAAAATGAAGTAGAACGGTTGACATCAGAATTAAATGAGGTAAAACAAAACATTCGTGATAATGAAGAAGATCTTTCCCTGTTAAATGGTGAAATGTCATCAAGCTCCACGGGTGAAACAAATCTGGAACAAACTGCAGCAGAGAAGCTAGAACAAAAAGAACAAGCGGTTCGTGAAATTGAAGCTTCACGAGCAAAGCGACAGGAACTATTAGAGCTTGTTGAAGAAAATGAAATGGAACTAAAAGAGTGGAAACGCCAGCATAGAGGGTTATCAGAAACATTAAAAGACGAAGAAATCAAACTCAATCGTTTAGATGTGGAAATGGATACCCGTTTGGATACGCTTCGCGAGGAATATACACTCACCTTTGAAGCAGCTAAAGAACAATATCCACTTACGATTGAACCTGAAGAAGCAAAACGGAAAGTGAAATTAATTAAGCTTTCTATCGAAGAGCTTGGTACAGTGAATATTGGTGCGATTGAAGAATATGATCGCGTTTCGGAGCGATATGAATTTTTAACAGCTCAAAGAGATGATTTGCAGGAAGCAAAAGATACATTGTTTGATGTGATTGATGAAATGGATGAAGAAATGAAGCGCCGTTTCGAGATTACCTTTAATGCAATTAAAAAAGAATTTAATTTGGTGTTCCCTTCCCTGTTTGGCGGGGGTCGAGCAGAGCTCAAGTTGACAGATCCAGAGGACATACTAAATACCGGTGTGGATATCATTGCACAGCCTCCTGGTAAAAAGCTGCAAAATCTCAGTTTATTATCAGGTGGGGAACGTGCACTAACAGCCATCGCTCTCTTGTTCGCTATTTTACGCGTAAGACCGGTTCCGTTTTGTATATTGGATGAAGTGGAAGCGGCGCTTGATGAAGCAAACGTGTACCGTTTCAGCCAATACTTAAAGCAATTCAGTAAAGAAACGCAATTTATCGTAATCACGCACCGCAAGGGAACAATGGAAGAAGCGGACGTCCTGTATGGTGTTACCATGCAGGAATCAGGAGTTTCGAAGCTTGTTTCTGTCCGGTTAGAGGAATCAAAGGAATTAATTGAATCAACTTAAAGGTGGTAAATACATGAGTTTTTTTAAGAAGCTAAAAGAAAAATTTAGTGAACAAACAACTAGTACATCTGAAAAGTTTAAACAGGGATTGACTAAAACAAGAAATTCATTTTCCGAAAAGGTCAATGATTTAGTTGCCCGCTACAGAGAAGTGGATGAAGACTTTTTTGAAGAGCTTGAAGATGTCATGATTCAGGCGGATATCGGTGTTGAAACCGTAATGGAATTGATTGATAAGCTGAAATTTGAAGTGAAACGCCGCAATATAAAAGATACAAAAGATGTACGAAGCGTTATATCTGAGAAGCTTGTTGAAATTTATCAGGCTGGTGAGGAGAAATCCAATGCTGTAAACATTCAGGAAGATCAACTGACAGTTATTCTGTTTGTAGGTGTGAATGGTGTGGGTAAAACGACAACGATTGGAAAACTTGCTCATAAATATAAGAGTGAGGGTAAGAAGGTCCTTTTGGCAGCGGGAGATACTTTCCGTGCCGGTGCGATTGAACAATTAGAAGTATGGGGCAATCGGGTTGGTGTAGAGGTCATTAAGCAGGGAGCAGGTTCAGATCCAGCTGCTGTTATGTTTGATGCTGTGCAGGCTGCTAAATCACGTAAAGCGGATATCCTTCTATGTGACACAGCAGGAAGACTTCAAAACAAGGTTAACCTTATGAAAGAGCTTGAAAAGGTTAAGAAGGTTATTGAACGGGAAGTACCGGGTGCGCCGCATGAAGTGTTGTTGGTTCTCGATGCCACCACTGGACAGAATGCGTTAATTCAAACCAAAACATTTAAGGAAGCCACAGATGTTTCCGGGATTGTATTAACAAAGCTAGATGGAACAGCGAAAGGCGGAATTGTCATTGCCATTCGCAATGAGCTCGGCATTCCAGTTAAATTCGCTGGCCTGGGTGAGCAAATGGATGATTTACAGGAATTCGATGCAGAACAATTTGTATATGGATTATTTGCCGAGTTAGTAGATGAAGCAGAAGAGTAAACCATTATTTTGAAGGGAAGAGCCTGTGTTTATACGGGCTCTTTTCTCTTTTACGGAGTCTATGTCGTAATTTTAGAGGATTTTTAGACAGGGATAATCATTCGGGAAAAGGCAGTTGGTTCGAAAGGAGCAAGGATAGAAGAGATTTACCATTGGCGTCACCTTAGATGAATCTATCTTTTTAAATAAAAACTGCGCTCTTTTGCATGTGTTTTTAAAACTGAAATATGACAGTAAAGCATTGGTAATACAAGCCTTGCCTCTTCAGGAAAGGGTTCTTGACATTCTTTGATTTTCCGATTAAACTTGTATATTGTAAAGGTATTTCACTTAACAGAGTTGGAGGGTCAGTAATGCTCGAGAAAACAATGCGGATGAATTACCTATATGACTTCTATCAATCATTGCTGACACCAAAGCAAAAAAGTTATATGTCTCTTTATTATCTGGACGATTATTCCCTGGGTGAAATTGCCGATGAATATGAGGTGAGCCGCCAGGCCGTTTATGATAATATTAAGCGAACAGAAGCGATGCTTGAAGAATACGAGGCTAAGCTTTTACTGTTTTATAAATCACAGGAACGCAGCCTTTTGCTCAATAAGTTAGGAAGTTTAACAGAACAGATGAATGAAAATGATGTTAAAGAACAACTGATTGAGATTATAGCATCTCTTGAAAAGTTAGATTAGGAGGCGGCATAATGGCATTTGAAGGTTTAGCCGACCGACTGCAGGGCACTTTGCAAAGAATCCGAGGCAAGGGTAAAGTGACGGAAGCTGATGTAAAAGAAATGATGAGAGAAGTAAAGCTCGCACTTCTTGAAGCAGACGTTAACTTTAAAGTAGTTAAGGATTTTATCAAACGTGTCAATGAAAGGGCTATTGGTCAAGAAGTTTTAAAGAGCTTGACACCTGGTCAACAGGTAATCAAGGTCGTTAAGGAAGAATTGACGGAATTAATGGGTGGCGAACAAAGCAAGATTGCTGTTTCAAATCGTCCTCCAACTGTTATCCTTATGGTTGGTTTACAGGGTGCCGGTAAAACAACAACCACAGGTAAACTGGCTAATCTGCTTCGCAAGAAATATAATCGTAAACCAATGCTAGTTGCAGCCGATATTTATCGTCCCGCAGCAATTAAGCAGCTTGAAACTTTAGGCGGTCAGCTCTCTATGCCTGTCTTTTCTTTGGGAGATCAAGTAAGTCCTGTAGAAATTGCCAAGCAAGGGGTTGCCAAAGCTAAAGAAGAGCATTGCGATTATGTTTTAGTCGATACAGCAGGGCGTTTGCATATTGATGAAAATCTGATGGGCGAATTGGCTGAAATTAAAGAAGCTGTAAAACCAGATGAGATTTTCTTAGTTGTAGATGCCATGACAGGACAGGATGCAGTCAATGTAGCTAAAAGCTTTAACGACCAACTCGAAATCACCGGTGTTATTTTAACCAAATTGGATGGAGATACACGCGGTGGTGCAGCATTATCCATTCGTTCAGTAGCTGAAAAACCGATTAAGTTTGTCGGTATGGGTGAAAAGATGGATGCATTAGAGCCATTCCACCCGGAACGAATGGCTTCAAGGATTCTAGGGATGGGCGATGTTCTCACGCTGATTGAGAAGGCCCAAACTGATGTTGATGAGGAGAAAGCACGCGAACTCGAGAAGAAGATGCGTACAAACTCTTTCACATTTGATGATTTCCTCGAACAGCTAGCACAGGTCAAAAAAATGGGACCGCTGGATGACATTTTAAAAATGCTTCCAGGTGCAAACAAAATTAAAGGGATGAACAATCTTTCCATTGATGATAAGCAAATTGCTCATGTTGAGGCAATCATTCAATCAATGACGAAGAAAGAGAAGGATCAGCCTGAAATTATTAATGCCAGCAGACGTAAACGGATTGCTAAAGGAAGCGGAAGACCGATTCAGGAAGTAAACCGACTTCTAAAGCAATTTGAAGACATGAAGAAGTTGATGAAGCAAATGACTGGCATGCAGCAAAAAGGTAAGAAAAAAGGCGGCTTTAAGCTACCTTTTATGTAAAAAAATATGGGTGTTAAGAAAAAACACTTTACAAGGGTATATTGATTTGGTAATATACTATCTTGTGTGATACTATTCGGAGGTGCAAGTATAAAATGGCAGTAAAAATTCGTTTAAAACGTATGGGAGCTAAAAAGACTCCTTTCTATCGTATTGTAGTAGCAGATTCTCGTTCTCCTCGTGACGGTCGTTTCATTGAGACAGTTGGAACTTACAACCCAGTTGCAAACCCAGCTGAAGTGAAAATTGACGAGGAACTTACTTTACAATGGCTTCAAAATGGTGCTAAACCATCTGACACAGTTCGTAACTTGTTGTCAAAAGAAGGCATCATGGAAAAATTCCACAACGCGAAGCAAAGCAAGTAATATAAAGGTCCGTTATGATAGAATTGATTGAAACAATCGTAAAGCCTCTTGTCGATCATCCGGATGACGTGACCGTAGCAATGGATGAACAAGCCAATAAGATTGTTTTTACCCTGTCGGTCAATAAGAAAGACATGGGGAAGGTAATCGGCAAACAGGGGCGTGTAGCTAAAGCTATTCGAACAGTAGTGTATACTGCTGCATCCAAGAATGACAAAAAAGTCTATCTGGAAATACGCGATTGAAAAAAGGAGGGAGCAATCCCTCCTTTTTCTTATATATTCATGCATACTCACTAAGGGCTGAGCAAGAGGGCAAGGAGATGAGGTAACGAAGATGTTGCCACAGGATGTGGCGTTTTTAGTCTTCGTTCCTTGAATTAGGCCCTTCAGCTTTTGGTTGTCATCCAGCTTCATGAGCTAGGAGCTCGGGACATAAGCATAGCCTCTACAGGAGGGCAACAGGATGTTGGACACAAAGACGTTGCGACACGATGTGGCGTTCTTAGTCTTTGTACCTTACCCCCCCTTCCGAGCCTCTGTCTTATGCTCCTCACTCCTGGGCGAGCTCTTTCAGCTTTTGGTTGTCATCTAGCTTCGACGGCTAGAAGCTCAGGACATAAGCATGGTCTCTTCGGGAGGGGAGAGCGCCTCCCTCCGAACCCCTGTCTTATGCTCCTCGCTTCTGGGCGAGCCGTCTCAGCTTTTGGTTGTCATCTAGCTTCGGCTCCTAGACCCTCGAGACATAAGTGTAGCCACTGCGGGAGGAAAGGACGCCTCCCTACGTGCCTCCTCTTATGCTTGTCGGGTCTGAACAGTCGCCTCAGCTTTTGGTTGTCATTTATTGTGGTTCGGGATAGTATTAAGTTATGAATTATGAGGGTTTTGGGTTGGTTTTAGAGTGAAGTTTATAATCCATACATAGTACCGTGATTTGAAAGTAGCTATAATGATGATGAGTTGATAAGTTTCAGGATTTCTTCAGTACCGTAATACAATTGGTGGATTGGTATGTATGAAAGAGGTGCCATAATGAAAATACTTCAAAATGTTATAGTGAAACAGGTATTAACTGAGAAGAGTAAAATACAGCTGTTGGAGCAGTTTGAATATAAAAAAAGCGTTTTGAATAAAGAATGTGATCAATTGCGCTTTGAATTAAAGAAGCTGGAAAAAACAAAGAAATTTCAACCCGCAAGCTTAAAAACGCATTTTGAGAAAGAAATCGATATGCGTAAGGAAAAAGTGAAGCTGCTGGACTT
This sequence comes from Bacillus sp. E214, assembly GCF_008087365.1. Classification (NCBI taxonomy): domain Bacteria; kingdom Bacillati; phylum Bacillota; class Bacilli; order Caryophanales; family Bacillaceae; genus Bacillus; species Bacillus sp. E214. The sequence continues at coordinate 341,464 of NZ_VENN01000001.1, forward strand.
TCAAATTCAACAGCTTGATATTCTCCCCTATGGGAGTGAATTAAAGGAACGAGAAGTTCAGGCAATAATTGATGTTGAAGTCGGGCAAAATTGGGAAGAAGTTGTACAAACTAAAACCATCATTATTAAAGATGGAATCATTGATGAATTTAAATAGAGGTGAACAGAAAGAAATGCAAAAATGGTTTAAAGTTGGCAAAATTGTTAATACCCACGGAATAAAAGGCGAGGTCAGGGTTATTTCAAGCACTGATTTCCCGGAAGAACGATATAAAAATGGGAGCACTTTATATATCTTTAAAAAGAGCTCAAATGAGCCTGTTGAAGTCACTGTTCAATCTTCAAGACAACACAAAAACTTTTATTTATTGACGTTTGAAGGGCATGGCACGATAGAATCAGTGGAGTCTTATAAAGAAGGCGTATTAAAGATATCAGAGGAACAAATGGGCAGCCTTGATGAAGGGGAATATTATTACCATGAAATCATCGGATGCACAGTACGTACTGCAGATGGTGCCGAATTGGGTGTGGTAAAAGAAATCCTTTCACCTGGAGCAAATGATGTATGGGTCATCAGCGGGAAAAACGGTAAAGAAGTATTGATTCCTTATATTGATGATGTTGTTAAAGAAATTGATGTAGATGCAAAAATGATCTCGATTGATCCGATGGAAGGACTGCTTGATTAATGAGAATCGATATCCTAACCTTATTTCCTGAAATGTTCAGCGGAGTGTTTGGATCCTCCATCCTTAAGAAGGCTGCTGAAAAACAGGCAGTTGAATACCATACCCATAATTTCCGGGAGTATTCAGATAACAAGCATCAATCTGTTGATGATTACCCATATGGCGGTGGGGCAGGAATGGTACTGAAACCTCAGCCGATTTTTGATTGCTTGGAGCAAATCACTCCAAAAGAGCAGAAGAAAAAGCCTCGGGTCATCCTTTTATGTCCACAGGGGGAACGCTATAACCAAGCTAAAGCAGAGGAACTGGCAAAGGAAGATCAGCTTATTTTCGTGTGCGGGCATTACGAAGGGTATGACGAAAGGATACGCGAACATGCGGTAACAGACGAAATATCAATTGGTGATTTCGTATTAACGGGTGGAGAGCTTGGAGCAATGGTGATCATCGATAGTGTAGTGCGGCTATTGCCAGGGGTGCTGGGGAATGAGGATTCACCTGTACTGGATTCATTTAGTTCAGGTCTTTTGGAACACCCTCATTATACGCGTCCGGCTGATTTTCGTGGGATGAAGGTCCCGGATGTTCTCATTTCGGGAAACCATAAATATATTGAGGAATGGAGAAAGAAAGAATCTTTGCGCAGAACCTGGCAAAGGCGTCCGGATTTATTGAATCATTATGATCTGACCAAAGAAGAAAAAAAATGGCTCGAAGAAATAAAAAATGAAGATAGATAGTTGCGCTTTAGGTGTTTTATATGATAAGATACATTTTGTGAGTTAGGCTGTAAAGCCTTGCTTTTATAACAATGTTCCGCTGTCATTATCTCGAGAAGGGGTGGCAAGAGCATTGGGTGGAAGGAGTTGAATACGATGCATAAATTAATCGAAGAAATCACGAAGGATCAATTAAGAACTGATCTTCCTACTTTCCGTTCCGGTGATACTGTAAGAGTACACGTTAAGGTTGTTGAGGGAACTCGTGAACGTATTCAGGTATACGAAGGCGTAGTAATCAAGCGTCGTGGAGGCGGAATCAGTGAAACTTTCACAGTCCGCAAAATTTCCTATGGTGTAGGTGTTGAACGTGCATTCCCATTGCACACACCACGTATCGCTAAATTGGAAGTTATCCGTCGCGGTAAAGTACGTCGTGCTAAGCTTTATTACTTGCGTAACCTACGCGGTAAAGCAGCACGTATTAAAGAAATCCGATAATTACGTGTTTAACGTGAGTGGATACAAGGAGCTTGTGCTGACACAAGCTCCTTTTTCACATTAAACATCAAATTATTGCTTTTTTATGTGAAAAGTATATATTTATACATATATAGAGAAGATATAGGCGGTGTACGAATATGGCTAAGTCTAAAGGGAAAAGTGAAATCCTCGAGTGGGTTAAAGCTTTAGTTATTGCAATAGTATTGGCAGCAATCATCCGATATTTCCTATTTGCACCTATATTGGTTGATGGTTTATCGATGATGCCAACCCTTCATAATGAAAATAGAATGGTAGTCAATAAAATGTCCTATAAAATCGGTGAACCTGAGCGATTTGATATAGTGGTATTTCACGCTACAGAAGAAAAAGATTACATTAAAAGAGTAATTGGCTTACCTGGAGATAAAATAGAATATAAAGATGATACTTTATATATTAATGGCAAGGCATATGAAGAGCCTTACCTGGATGAAGCCAAGGAACAAATGATTGAAGGACCTTTGACAGAACCATTTACACTGGAAGAAATTATTGGCCAGGAAACGGTTCCCGAGGGTGAAGTGTTTGTGATGGGGGATAATCGAAGATACTCGAAAGATAGCCGCCATATTGGAACGATCAAGCAAAGTGAGATTTTGGGCAAAACCAGTCTAGTGTACTGGCCGTTAAAAGAATTTAGAATTGTTGACTAATGACTGAAAAGGTGAAAGTATGACGATACAATGGTTTCCCGGGCATATGGCTAAAGCTCGGCGTGAAGTAACAGAAAAATTAAAGCTGGTAGACATAATATTTGAGCTAGTAGATGCTCGGCTTCCCCAATCATCTAGAAATCCTATGATTGATGAAATTATTCAGCATAAACCGCGGCTGGTGATTTTAAATAAGGCAGATATGGCAGATCAAAGTAAAACAAATCAATGGTTAGCCTATTTCGAAGCTAAGGGAATTAAAGCCGTAGCCGTAAATGCACATCAAGGGACAGGCTTGAAAAGTATTATGGCGGGAGCTCAAGAAGTTCTTAAAGAAAAAATAGAAAAGATGAAATCTAGAGGAATAAAACCACGTGCAATCCGTGCCATGATTGTCGGAATTCCCAATGTTGGGAAGTCTACATTAATAAATAGGCTTGCTGGAAAAAATATTGCCAAAACCGGTAATATGCCAGGTGTGACAAAAGCGCAGCAATGGATTAAAGTTGGTAAGGAGCTTGAACTATTGGACACTCCTGGTATCCTATGGCCGAAGTTTGAGGATCAGGAAGTCGGCTGTAAACTAGCTGTAACAGGAGCTATTAAGGATACCATTTTAAATCTTCATGATATTGCAATCTATGGATTGAAATTTTTGGAGAGGGAATATCCAGCGCGTTTGCTCGATGGGTATAAGCTTGAGGAAATTCCAGAAGAAATTGTGGAAGCCTTTGACCAAGTAGGGAAATTGCGAGGATGTTTAGCTGGCGGTGGCATAGTGGATTATGATAAAACTGCTGAATTGATTATAAGAGATATCCGTACACAAAAATTTGGAAGATTAACGTTTGAATCTCCATTTGAATTGGAATCTGATATATAATAAAAAACTAGAAGGCCCCCTTGTTTGGGGGTCTTTACATTTGTGTGCCAAAACCGATATTAATTAGGAAGGATAGCAGAAATGACGAATTCACTTACCATTTCAGAAATAAAAAATAAGCTTAAAGAGCTAGAAACCATCGAGGATCCGTTTGTTCAGGAATGCCGCAAGGATCAGCGTAAAGGCGTCCAGGTTGCCCTCTCAGGCTTTGAAAGAGCAATTGCCAGGAAAGTAGAGGAAAGACGCCATTTCGACTCCATATCGGTTTTTGAGAACCAACTAAGGGATGAAGGATATCAATATATAGTGGGCATAGACGAAGCAGGCAGAGGGCCGCTTGCTGGTCCTGTAGTAGCAGGGGCTGTGATTTTGCCTGAAAACTTTTATTTAGCCGGCCTTACTGACTCAAAGAAACTCTCTGCTGCAAAAAGAGAGCAATACTACGAGTACATACTGGAAAATGCGCTTGCGGTTGGGGTTGGCATTATACACAGTGAGGAAATCGACAAAATAAATATTTATGAAGCTGCCAAAAAGGCGATGCTTTCAGCAGTGAATCAGTTAAAAGTATTCCCGGAATATGCATTGATAGATGCTATGAAGTTAGACTTGCCTATACCACAGATGTCGCTGATTAAAGGGGATGCCAAGTCTATCTCTATTGCAGCTGCTTCAGTCATTGCCAAAGAAACGAGAGACAGACTTATGAAGGAATATGCAGAAATCTATCCACAATATGGATTTGATAAGCATATGGGGTATGGAACGAGCAGTCATTTAGAAGCTATCGAAAAGTATGGTCCGGTTGATTGGCACAGGATGACATTTGCTCCTTTAAAGAATAATTACTGATAAGAGAGGTGTGATTTTTTGCAGCCTGTCATAAATATAGATTCATGGATCAATAAACTGGCTTATAGCAAGGTATCAACAGGCTTCAGAGATGGCCAAATATTTGCTGGAAAAATCACGAAATTTTATCCTCATAATATGGCGGAAGTTCTCGTAAATGGAACAAAAATGATAGCGAAATTGGATGTATCAGTGGAAGCGCATGTGCGCCAATTATTTCAGGTCAGGCAAACAGAAAATGGTTTGATGCAATTAAAGGTATTGCCTTTTGGCAGTGGAATATCAAAGCCCGATTTGCCCGCTCAACTATTAAGTGCATTCCAGATAAAGGCATCAAGGGCGGGGGGAAATCTGGCTGAAATGGTGATTGCCAACCAGCTGGCTGTGACGAAAGATAGCTTTACCAGGGCTTTAAACTGGCTGAATTCAACAGGCGATCCATCGATAGGAATGCCAACCATTAAATTAGCGTACATGAACCAGCTTCCGATACATAAAACTGTGTTGGATGCTCTTTTATCACTGAAAACTGGAGAATCATTAACTAGTATGCTTGATTCCCTGACAAAATATCTTAAGACTTCCGACAATCTAGGTAAATATGCTCATATAATAAATAGATTAGAGGAATTTCTTCAGACAGGTAAGAGGGAAGCCTTTCAAGGGATAGCTATGTCTCTTATGGACGAGAATATGGAAATTTTTCAAAAGGCTGGGCTGATCCTTAAGGAAGGAGAGGTAATTTTATCGAATTCTAGTCATAATAGATTACAGGAATGGATAGAAAGGGTATTTAGTGGAAATAGCACACGTCCCCCTGAACTAACAGCAGAAGAATGGCAAAAGGTTCAGGAAAAAATTTTGAAAAGTGATCTGTTTAGTCATCTTGATAAGAATAACACCTTATATAAGGCGATGAACTCCATCATGCAATCACTAGGAATTAAGGATCAATCAAAACAGCCTGAGACAAGTATAGTAAAGGATACATTGATACAATTGACGGCCGAAAAAACACCCATCCAACTAAAAAACCAGGCTGAAGCCATTCTGACAAGGTTAGCCGCGTTTCAATTATTATCCCAGGAAACCGGACCACTGCAGAATGTATTTATGCAGATTCCAGTTCCCTTAACTTCGGTTAAAGGTGATTTGACATTGCAATGGACTGGTCGAAAACGAGAAGATGGGACAATTGATCCAGCATATTGCCGAATTGTATTTTATTTAGAGCTAGCCCACTTAAAAGAAACCGTTATTGATATGAATATCCAAAACCGGATCATTAGTTTAAAGATATGGACTGGGGAGAAAAAGGAGGCAAATATTGCTGCCAGTTCCCTGGTGACCATACTGAAGGAAAATTTAGAGGAGAAGGGGTATATTCTATCAACTGTAAAAATTGCTGATTTTTCGCAGGAGAAGTCTGTAAATTCTGAAATAAGTAAATCATATTATCCCTCTTTTGGGTATACCGGGGTTGATTATAAAATATGAAAAAAAGCAGAAAATCTGCCTCTGTTTTAAAATATGAGGAAAATCAGGATGTCTCCCCAAAATTAATAGCTAAGGGAAAAGGTATTGTAGCTGATCATATCTTAAAGGAAGCTGTAAAACATGAGATTCCTGTCCGAAAGGATCCTAGTCTTACAGAATTACTATCACAGCTTGAGATTAATCAATCGATTCCTGAGGAACTTTATCAGGCAGTTGCAGAGGTTTTTGCCTTTATATATAAGGTTGACCATAAAACTAGTAAATAATTTATAGAAAGGGTTTCCTAAGAGATAGAGAATTTCGCCATAGAATACCTGTGTATTGTGGACAGGTCTTTTAGTTTGAAAAATATGGGTAAATAAGGAGTGGGCGTGATCGATTTTTTTTCTGTTTCTAATGATTATTTTCATTCTGGCAGCGAATTTAATTGCGTTCTTTGTTTTTAATAAAAAGCGCAATTTGTATCTAGCTGCATTAGTCACTTTATTATTGGCCGGTGTGTTTGGTTTAGTCGCTGGAATGTTAGCCGTCTGGCTGATAGAAGATGGATTTGCGTTCTTTTACGGATTTAACATAGCAGCTATTTTGCTGTGGAATAGTATCGCCGTCTTTTTGATTGCCATCATCGTTTCGCTTGTTAAATTGTATCGAAAACAAACCTAATGGATATAGCTCCTGAAGTTGGGATGAAGCGAAAAGCTAAAAAGAAAAGTTGTGAGATTTTGAGGGAGTAGTGGATAGAATTATCTTCTATTACTATAGTAACTTATCCGAAGAAGTTTTCTACGGAATGCCAAAATATATATCTTTTTTGAAGGCTGAAAATGATGATTTCAGCCTTTCTTTTAGTATGCTTTCTTTATCATTTTATGTAATAAGTGTAAAAAAATTACCGATATTTGGTGAAATCGCTTTAAATTATTGGACTTTGAATACTAGTTTTAATACAATGAAAACGCAATATATTTTTTATAGTCTGAAAGTTTTGATGGGAGGATAAGAAATGAATATCCATGAGTATCAAGGTAAAGAGATCCTCAGACAATACGGGGTAAATGTTCCAAATGGAAAAGTCGCTTTTTCTGTTGAGGAAGCAGTTAACGCAGCAAGTGAACTTGGAACTGCGGTTACTGTTGTGAAAGCTCAAATCCATGCGGGTGGAAGAGGGAAAGCTGGCGGTGTCAAGGTTGCCAAATCGCTGGATGAGGTTCGTACATATGCTGGTGAAATACTCGGCAAAGTATTGGTAACGCATCAAACGGGTCCGGATGGTAAAGAAGTAAAACGCTTACTTATTGAAGAAGGCTGTGACATCAAGAAAGAATATTATGTTGGGCTTGTTCTTGATAGAGCAACTTCAAGAGTTGTATTAATGGCTTCTGAAGAGGGCGGAACAGAAATAGAAGAAGTTGCAGAAAAGACACCGGAAAAAATCTTCAAGGAAGTTATTGATCCTGTAATCGGATTAACACCATTCCAAGCTAGAAGAATAGCTTTTAATATTAATATACCAAAAGAATTAATCAACAAAGCAGCTAAATTTATGACTAGTCTTTATACGGCATTTATTGAAAAAGACTGTTCTATTGCTGAAATCAATCCTTTAGTCGTTACAGGCGACGGAGAAGTGATGGCTTTGGATGCTAAGTTGAATTTTGACGAAAATGCGCTTTATCGCCACAAGGATATTGTCGCTTATCGAGATCTTGAGGAAGAAGATCCAAAAGAAATCGAAGCTTCCAAATACGACCTAAGCTATATATCTCTTGATGGCAATATCGGCTGCATGGTTAATGGCGCAGGACTTGCGATGTCAACAATGGATATTATTAATCACTATGGTGGCACTCCAGCCAACTTCCTCGATGTTGGGGGCAGTGCAACGGCTGAAAAAGTTACGGAAGCATTTAAGATTATCCTTTCAGACAGCCATGTTAAGGGGATTTTTGTAAATATATTTGGCGGCATAATGAAATGTGATGTTATTGCTGAGGGCGTTGTTGAAGCAGCTAAACAGGTTAGCTTACAGGTACCGCTGGTCGTACGCCTAGAAGGTACGAATGTAGACCTTGGTAAAAAGATATTAGAGGAATCCGGTATTAATGTCACAGCTGCAGAATCAATGGCTGATGGTGCACAAAAAATCGTTTCGTTAATAGGCTAAGACTGGAGGATATATGAAATGAGCGTATTTGTTAATAAAGATTCAAAAGTGATTGTACAAGGTATTACAGGATCTACAGCCCGTTTTCATACGAAGCAAATGTTAGAATACGGCACGAATATTGTTGGCGGTGTAACACCTGGTAAAGGCGGCGCTGAGGCTGAGGGTGTTCCTGTCTTCAATACCGTAATTGAAGCAAAAGAAGCAACAGGTGCCAATGTATCAGTTATCTATGTACCAGCTCCTTTTGCTGCAGATTCCATTCTTGAAGCAGTTGACGCAGAGCTTGATCTTGTCATCTGTATTACAGAGCATATCCCTGTATTGGACATGGTAAAAGTAAAACGTTATATGGAAGGGAAGAAAACACGTCTAATCGGGCCGAACTGTCCGGGCGTTATTACTCCTGAAGAATGTAAGGTAGGGATCATGCCTGGTTATATCCACAGAAAAGGGCATATTGGCGTTGTTTCTCGCTCGGGTACATTAACCTATGAAGCGGTGCATCAATTAACTCAGGCGGGCTTTGGACAGTCATCAGCAGTTGGTATTGGTGGCGACCCTGTCAATGGAACTGATTTCATCGACGTTTTAAAAGCTTTTAATGAAGATCCTGAAACGTATGCGGTGATTATGATCGGTGAAATAGGTGGTACAGCGGAAGAAGAAGCAGCCCAATGGGTGAAAGAAAATATGACAAAACCGGTTACCGGATTTATCGGAGGCCGTACTGCTCCTCCAGGGAAACGAATGGGCCATGCAGGCGCCATTATATCCGGCGGAAAAGGAACAGCCGATGAGAAAATTCGGGTGTTGAATGAATGCGGTATTAAAGTGGCTGAAACTCCGGCTGTAATGGGTGAAACGATGCTAAGTGTATTAAAAGAAAAAGGGCTATACGATAAATGTAAAACGCATTAATAATAAGACAGGCCTCCCCTTATCCTTTTTTAGGGGAGCGTCTTTTATATTAAAAATATTAAGAGGTGAAGCTGTTATGGATGAATGGAAGAATAGGCTTGTGCACCTGGATCATTGTCGGGGTATGAGTTGGAAAGCTAAATTTCGCATATTGAAAGATGATCCGAACCTTCAGAAGATGTATGATCAGCCCTACCGTTATTGGGTGGAAACATTGGATTTATCCCCGTCAAAAATCTCCTTCTTCATGAAAGACCTCCACAATGAAGATCTTCAAAAAATGCCTTCTATATATGAGAAAAACCACATCCGCTGTATAACATTCCTCGATGACCTATATCCCGGACAACTTTCTGTTATTTATCAACAACCATGGATTTTATATTGCAAAGGAAATCCTGAACTCTTGCATAATTCAAGGATATTAGCCATAATAGGTAGCCGTGCCCCTACTGAATACGGAAAAAAGACGGTTAACTATCTAATTCCTGATTTAGTTAATGCAGATGTTTGTATTGCTAGTGGATTAGCAAGAGGGATCGATTCACATGCACAACATAAAGCTCTCCAAAGCGGTGGAAAGGTTATAGCTGTTATTGGTGGTGGGCTTTTTAATATTTATCCAAAGGAAAATACAAAACTTGCTGAATTAATTATGAAAAATGGTGTAGTATTGTCTGAATATCCACCCATCATGAAACCGGAACCCTGGCATTTTCCTATGAGAAACAGAATTATTAGTGGTTTATCACGGGCTATACTAGTGGTAGAGGGAAAACAAAGAAGTGGGACATTTATCACAATCCAGCATGGGTTAGAACAGGGTAAAGATATCTATGCGGTACCGGGCAGTGTGTTTTCTGAACTGTCTGCAGGCCCGCATGAGCTGATTAAAGAGGGTGCCAAATTAATCAATCATGCTAATGACATTATCTATGAGTGGTGACATCAACAGAGCTTCGGGACATCCATGGATAAAGATTACCATTTTGTTAGTTAGGCTATTTTAAAACTATTTAAGTTGCAAAATTATAATTTCTGTTATACATTGTGCTTCAGACAAGGTTTTTTGGTCAGGGTAATTATTCAGATTATATTGATTGTTGTTAATAGTAAAAAAATCATTAGAACATATCATTGACAGAAGTAAATCTAAACCTTCATAATCATACATGCATGAATATAGAGAATGATACCCTCTTAAGGAGGAAAGAAATGGCGGATTATTTAGTTATAGTGGAATCGCCTGCTAAAGCGAAAACCATTGAAAAATATTTAGGAAAAAAATATAAAGTGAAAGCATCCATGGGCCATGTACGTGATTTACCGAAGAGCCAGATGGGTGTAGATTTTGAACACAATTATCAATTGAAATATATCACCATTCGCGGTAAAGGTGATGTACTTAAAGATTTAAAGACAGCCGCAAAAAAAGCTAAGAAAGTCTATCTCGCAGCTGACCCCGACAGAGAAGGGGAAGCAATCGCGTGGCATTTAGCTCATAGTCTCGGTGTGGATGTAAGCTCTGATTGCCGTGTCGTATTTAATGAAATAACAAAAGACGCAATTAAAGAATCATTTAAACATCCAAGACCTATTAAAATGAATCTGGTAGATGCACAGCAAGCGAGAAGAGTATTAGACCGTATTGTGGGATACAGCATAAGCCCAATTCTATGGAAAAAAATAAAAAAAGGCCTAAGTGCCGGACGTGTTCAATCGGTTGCTGTCCGTCTAATTATCGATCGTGAGAAAGAAATAGCAGCATTTGAGCCGGAAGAGTATTGGTCCATTAATGGATCGTTTCTGAAAGGCAAGAAGGATTTTGAAGCTAACTTTCAATCTTTGAATGGCAAGAAAGTTCCGTTGCAATCCAAAGACGATGTAAATAATATACTTTCAAAATTAAATGGAAACGAATTCTTAGTACAATCGGTAACGAAGAAGGAGCGAAAACGTAATCCAGCTCCTCCGTTTACAACATCATCCCTGCAACAGGAAGCGGCTCGTAAACTTAATTTCAGAGCAAAGAAAACCATGATGATTGCACAGCAACTGTATGAAGGTATTGAGATTGGCAAAGAAGGAACTGTCGGTCTGATTACGTATATGAGAACGGACTCTACCAGGATTTCAGAAACTGCTCAAAAAGAAGCAAGCGGATGGATTACATCTCAGTTTGGGGAAGAGTACTTACCAAAGACCCAAAGGAAGGATAAGCAAACATCTGGAGCACAGGATGCCCATGAGGCGGTAAGGCCGACCGGGGTAATCAGGGAACCTTCTATGATAAAGCAATATCTCTCTCGTGACCAATACCGCTTATATAAATTAATATGGGAACGATTTGTTGCCAGCCAGATGGCGCCTGCCATTATGGACACGATGGCCGTAGATTTAAAAAACGGTGATGTCGTATTTAGAGCAAATGGGTCAAAAGTAAAATTTGCCGGTTTTATGAAAGTATATATTGAAGGCAATGATGATAATAATGAAGAAAAGGAAAATTTACTGCCAGATCTAAAAGAAGGGGATGTTGTATTTTCAAAAGACATTGAGTCAAATCAACATTTTACTCAGCCGCCGCCTCGTTATACAGAAGCAAGGCTGGTTAAAACCCTTGAGGAATTAGGCATTGGCAGACCATCAACCTATGCGCCAACACTTGATACTATCCAAAAGAGAGGCTATGTAGCTCTAGATAATAAGCGCTTTGTTCCGACAGAGCTTGGAGAGATTATTATTGAAGTTATGAGTGAATTCTTTCCTGACATCCTGGACGTCGAATTCACAGCTAAAATGGAAAACGAACTGGATAATGTAGAAGATGGTGAAGTTGAATGGGTTAATATTATCGATCATTTCTACAAAGAGTTCGAAAAGGATTTAGCCAAGGCTGAAGAAGAGATGAAAGAAATCGAAATAAAGGATGAACCAACAGGCGAATCATGTGAGGAATGTGGATCGGCGATGGTGTACAAGATGGGGCGTTATGGAAAATTTGCAGCATGCAGTAATTTCCCGGATTGCCGGAATACCAAGCCGATTGTCAAAGAAATCGGTGTGAAATGTCCTAAATGTCATGAAGGCAATATCGTTGAACGAAAAAGCAAAAAACGCCGCATCTTTTATGGCTGTGATCGTTACCCGGCCTGTGAATTCATTTCTTGGGATAAGCCAATACAGCGACCTTGTCCAAAATGTCAAGGACCGTTAGTTGAGAAAAAACTTAAAAAAGGCATTCAAGTTACATGTCTTGATTGCAATTATAAGGAAGAACCACAAAGTTAAAGGAAGGAAGAGCTGAGGCTCTTCCTTCTTAAATCTCAATAAAATACGTGAAATATCCTGAAACTTTTTAATAACAGATACGTATGACTTATAAAACATATTGTTTTTAAATGAGTTACATGATATAACGATTTACGTAATAAATATAGCTGGAGGGTATACATAATGCAAAGAGTAATAGTAGTAGGTGCCGGATTAGCTGGCAGCGAAGCGGCCTGGCAATTGGCCGAGAGAGGCATACAGGTTGATTTATATGAGATGAGACCTGTGAAACAAACTCCGGCACATCATACAGATAAGTTCGCTGAATTGGTTTGCAGCAATTCTTTGCGAGCAAATACTTTAACCAATGCGGTTGGAGTATTGAAAGAGGAAATGCGTCAATTAAACTCACTTATTATTGATTCTGCAGATCACTGTTCTGTACCGGCTGGAGGAGCACTGGCTGTTGACCGCCATGAGTTTGCAGGCAGAGTAACAGAAACATTAAGAAATCATCCAAATGTAACGATTCATAATGAGGAATTAACGGAAATACCAAAAGATGAGATAACGATTATTGCGACGGGGCCTCTTACCAGTGAATTATTATCACGTGAAATCAGCCAATTAACAGGAGAGGACTATTTTTATTTTTATGATGCGGCTGCACCGATTATTGAAAAAGACAGTATTGATTTAGACAAAGTTTATTTGAAATCACGCTATGATAAAGGGGAAGCAGCTTATTTAAATTGCCCAATGACTGAAGAGGAATTTAATACTTTTTATGACGCGCTAATTGAAGCAGAAACTGTTCCGTTAAAAGAGTTTGAAAAGGAAATTTTCTTTGAAGGATGCATGCCTATTGAAGTGATGGCAAAGCGAGGAAAGAAAACCATGCTGTTTGGCCCGATGAAGCCGGTTGGCCTAGAAGATCCTAAAACGGGAAAACGACCGTATGCAGTTGTGCAGCTTCGTCAGGATGATGCAGCTGGAACATTGTATAATATTGTTGGCTTCCAAACTCATTTAAAATGGGGCCCGCAAAAAGAAGTGATTAGATTAATTCCAGGTCTGGAAAATGCTGAAATTGTAAGATATGGTGTTATGCACAGAAATACCTTTATCAATTCGCCTAAAGTGCTGGAAGCTACATATCAGCTAAAAGAAAAGCCTAATTTATTCTTCGCAGGTCAAATGACAGGTGTAGAGGGATATGTAGAATCGGCAGCGTCAGGCTTAATTGCAGGTATTAATGCAGCTCGGATGGCTTCAGGACAGGAACCATTAACCTTCCCTCAGGAAACAGCAATGGGAAGCATGGCTCACTATATCACCTCAACTAATTCCAAAAACTTCCAACCTATGAATGCTAATTTTGGCTTATTCCCGGATTTAGGAAGGAAAATTAAATCCAAACAAGAACGAGCTGAAGCTCACGCTGAACGTGCTTTACAAACAATTCGGAACTTTTTGAATAGTTTGTAAAATAATTGCAAGGGTTACTATTATATGTTAGTATTTAGTAGCCCTTGATAAGGAGTGACTTTTTTGAATAATGGAACTTCTTTAGAATTTTATATAAAGTATTTACAAATCGAAAAAAACTATTCAAAATATACTATTGCATATTACAAACAGGATATAGAGGAATTTTTCTTGTTCATGAGTGAACAAGTTATTTCCAGTTTGAAAACAGTCACATATCCCGATGCTCGATTATATGTTACGAATCTCACTGAACGTAATTTGTCTAAAAGAAGTATCAGCAGAAAAATATCTTGCTTACGATCGTTTTATAAGTTTCTCATGAGGGAAAATATGGTGGATGAAAATCCATTTGCAATGCTTTCATTGCCAAAAAAGGAACAGAGGCTGCCTAGGTTTATGTATGAAGAAGAGATGGAAGCGATATTTTCAGCTATCGATCATACTTCTACTATAGGAAAGCGGGACTTGGCTATTTTAGAACTTTTGTATGCAACAGGTATGAGGGTAAGTGAATGTTGCAGTGTGGAACTGGGCGATTTGGATTTTTCTCTTATGACTGTTCTTGCTCATGGGAAGGGGAAGAAGGATCGTTATATTCCTTTTGGCGAACATGCTAAAAAAGCATTGCAGGAATATATTGAAGGACCCAGAAATGAATTAATACAAAAATCTTCACAACAGCACGCGTTTCTGTTTGTTAACCAAAGAGGTAACCCTTTAACTCCAAGGGGTGTTCGGTATATTTTAACGAATATTATAGATAAAGCTTCCGTTAATAAACATCTATATCCACATATGCTGCGGCATAGTTTTGCAACACACCTATTAAATAGCGGTGCGGATATACGCTCTGTACAGGAACTTCTCGGTCATTCCTCCATACAGGCGACGCAGGTTTATACGCATGTCAGTAAGGAAAGACTAAGAGAGGTTTATAGAAACAGCCATCCGAGAGCTTAAAGATATTTGCCTTAATTTTAGTAAGGGAGAGTTGTATTATGGAACAATTTCATGCTACTACCATTTTTGCAGTGCAACATAATGGGGAATGTGCTATGGCTGGTGACGGTCAGGTAACAATGGGAAATGCCGTTGTAATGAAACACACTGCAAAAAAAGTGAGAAAATTATTTAATGGAAAAGTGTTAGCCGGTTTTGCAGGCTCAGTTGCGGACGCTTTTTCTTTATTTGAAATGTTCGAGAGTAAGTTACATGAATATAATGGAAACTTACAGCGTGCAGCGGTTGAACTTGCTAAATCCTGGAGAAGCGATAAAGTTTTACGTAAGCTTGAAGCTATGTTAATCGTAATGGATACGAATCATATGCTGCTGATTTCAGGTACCGGAGAAGTGATTGAGCCTGATGATGGTATATTGGCGATTGGTTCCGGTGGGAATTATGCGCTGGCCGCTGGACGTTCCTTGAAACGTTTTTCCGGTGAAAATATGACAGCCCGAGAAATTGCTCATGCTTCGTTAACAATTGCATCTGAAATTTGTGTATATACGAATTCTAATATTATTTTGGAAGAGCTATGAACAAAGGAGGGTCATAATGAAACAGGACAACAAAAATCTAACGCCGAGACAAATAGTTGAGAAATTGGATCAATACATAATTGGGCAAGCGGATGCTAAAAGAGCAGTCGCTATTGCATTAAGAAATAGGTATCGACGCGGTCTCTTAAAAGAAAACATGCGTGATGAGGTTGTACCGAAAAATATCCTTATGATTGGACCGACTGGTGTTGGAAAAACTGAGATAGCTCGTCGAATTGCTAAAATTGTTAAAGCCCCTTTTATTAAAGTGGAAGCAACAAAATTCACAGAAGTTGGCTATGTCGGACGTGATGTAGAAAGCATGGTGCGTGATTTAGCTGAAACTTCTGTTAGACTTGTAAAAGAAGAAAGAATGCTGGAAGTGAAGGATAAAGCATTAGAAAATGCTAACAATCGAATTGTAGAATTGTTAGTACCTTCAGGCAAAAAGTCGTCTTCCTTTAAAAATCCTTTTGAGATGATATTCGGCGGTTCAGGTGATACTTCCAATCCATCTGATCAAGATAATCAGGAAGATGAAAGAAATATATATGAAAAACGCAGATTAATCAAAGAGCGTTTATTAAAAGGTGAGTTAGAAGAAGAAGTAATTACTGTAGAGGTAGAAGAACAGCCTCCATCAATGTTCGATATGCTTCAGGGATCCGGTATGGAACAAATGGGTATGAATATGCAGGATGCATTCAGTAATCTAATGCCTAAAAAGCAGAAAAAACGAAAACTAGCTATTAAAGATGCACGTAAGGTATTGGCAAATGAAGAAGCGCAAAAATTGATTGATATGGATGAGGTAACACAGGTAGCTATTGAACGAGCTGAACAGACTGGTATCATCTTTATTGATGAAATCGATAAAATAGCGAGTAAGAGCGGCGGTGCCTCTTCAGCAGACGTATCGAGAGAGGGAGTCCAAAGAGATATTCTTCCTGTTGTTGAAGGTTCGACAGTCGTAACGAAATACGGTACTGTTAAAACGGATCACGTGTTATTTATTGCTGCAGGTGCTTTCCATATTGCAAAGCCTTCTGACCTTATTCCTGAACTGCAAGGTCGTTTTCCAATCAGAGTAGAACTTAAAAAATTATCTGTGGATGATTTTTATAAAGTGTTAATAGAACCTGACAATGCTTTGATTAAACAATATATAGCATTATTAGAAACAGAAGGTATAGAAATTGAATTTTCAGACGAAGCTATTCGTAGGATAGCCGAGGTTGCCTTTGAAGTGAACCAAAACACGGATAACATTGGAGCAAGAAGATTACATACTATTATGGAAAAGCTTTTAGAGGACCTATCATTTGAAGCTCCTGAAATTTCTATGGGGCATATTATGATTACCCCTAAGTATGTGGATGAAAAACTGGGCGCAATATCTAAAAATAAAGACTTAAGTGAGTTTATATTATAAGTAGTTTGATGTTTCAGATTATTGCTCAAGGGTACAACTAATTAGTTACATTTTACTCTTTTCCATTATCCTGTTCACTCAATAAACTTGATAAATATCCATAAAAGAAGACATTATAGGAGGAAGTAAACAATGGATTTACTGAATAAAACAAGAAAAATAAACTCGATGCTGCAACAAACAGGCGGAAAGCAAGTTAACTTTAAAGAAATGGCTGAAAGCTTAAGCGAAGTAATTCAGGCGAATATCTTCGTAGTTAGCCGCAGAGGAAAATTACTTGGTTTTCAAATAAACCAACAAATTGAAAATGAGCGTATGAAAAAAATGCTCGAAGATCGTCAATTTCCTGAAGAATATACAAATAATCTTTTCAATATTAAAGAAACATCTTCCAATCTTGATGTTGAAAGCGAATATACAGCTTTCCCTGTAGAAAACAAAGAGTTATTTAAATCAGGCTGGACTACAATTATTCCTATCGTAGGCGGCGGTGAGCGCCTTGGTACATTAATTCTATCCCGTGTAGAACAAAAATTCGCTGACGATGATTTGATTCTAGGTGAATACGGTGCTACTGTTGTTGGAATGGAAATTTTGCGTGAAAAGGCAGAAGAAATTGAAGAGGAAGCTAGAAGCAAGGCTGTTGTTCAAATGGCTATCAGTTCATTATCTTACAGTGAATTAGAAGCTATTGAGCATATCTTTGAAGAATTAAAAGGTAATGAAGGTTTATTAGTTGCTTCCAAAATAGCTGACCGAGTAGGAATTACGCGTTCTGTTATTGTTAACGCATTAAGAAAGTTAGAAAGTGCCGGTGTTATCGAATCTCGCTCTTTAGGTATGAAAGGTACTTATATCAAAGTATTGAATGCTAAATTCTTAAACGAGCTTGAAGGATTAAAACGCTAATACAGCAAATAGAAAGACCGAAGTCAAAAAGTGACTTCGGTTTTTTTGTTACTGGATAAAAGAAGTCGGTTGGACTTGTAATTAACATCAATACAATATCATTTAACGTAAGATGTTGATAGTAATTGTTATTGCACTCTTATTACTTAATAATGGGAAATCAATGAAGGGTTTTCAAACTTACTTTATTTACTTCTATTAGTAATGAAAAAAAACGAACTCCTAAAAATGGGTTCGTTTTTTTGTTAGTTGAAATTTGAACAAAATGTGAAAATAGCCAGGTAAATTCAAAAACTCTTGGTCAAAATAGGACTATTGTACTTATCATTTTATGTTAATTTTCTTTAATATAAATTATGACAAATAATTTATAAATGTGACTATTTTGTCTTATTTATACTTAAAATAAAGAAATATGTAATATTACTCTGTAAAATAATAGTGAATATAGTAGTATATTGGATATATGTTCAATATATAGAAGGATTTGTCGTAGAAAATGAATTAACTAATAGAGTAGGGAAAACTCTCTAAGTATGAAAGGGTGATAAAATGAAGCTTTTTTCCAACACAGTCAGCTTGCTTGAACAAGGGTTGAATTACTCGTCATTAAAATCAAAAGCTATCTCCCAAAATATTGCAAATGTCGACACGCCTAACTATAAAGCAAAAAATGTGAGTTTTAAATCTGAATTAGATCAAGCAGCACAAATAAATAATCAATCCTTTAAAACCGATAGCAGGCACTTTGAATTTAAGAAAACAGGAAGCAGTGCCATTCAAGTAACCAGTAACAGTCGGAATTACAATAGTACAGGAAACAGTGTGGATATGGATAGTGAAATGAGCGATTTGGCTACTAACCAAATCTATTACAATGCATTGATTGAACGGCTGAATGGCAATTTTCAAACATTAAAAAGTGTTATACAGGGAGGTAAGTAGGTATGGGTTTGTTCACTGGCATGAACATTACATCCAGTGCGTTAACAGCACAGCGACTGCGTATGGATGTGATTTCATCCAATATGGCCAACGCTGAAACAACAAGAGGCAAGTATGTTGATGGTGAATGGCAACCTTATCAAAGGAAATCAATTGAATTGCAAACAAAGGATAATGGGTTTTCTAATTTTTTGAATACAGTTATGAATAAAACAAATAATTCTTCTGTTGGTAATGGTGTTAGAGTTGCTGCGATTAAGGAAGATGTCAATATGGTTTACGACCCTGGCAATCAGGCAGCCAATGAAGCTGGTTATATCGAGGAGCCCGATTATAAACTGGTCTATGATCCAGCCCATGCAGATGCTGATCCAGACACGGGGTACGTTAAAATGCCCAATGTTGATCCATTGCGTGAGACAGTTGATTTAATCAGTGCAACAAGGTCATATGAAGCGAATATTACAGTATTCAATGCATCCAAAGGGATGATGATGAAAGCACTTGAAATAGGAAAATAAAATTAGGGGGCTATAAGGGATGGAACCAATTCAATTAAACAACTCTGTTTCTTCAATTTTTACTCAAAAACTACCTAACTCACCCAATACTACACCATACGAATCTCAAAAATCTTTTGCGTCCGTCCTAAAGAAATCTATTGAAGAAATTAATACGACTCAGCAAGAATCAGCTACGATGACACAAAAATTAGCACTTGGTGAAAATGTTGATTTGCATAATGTAATGATTACATCCCAAAAAGCGAGTATAACGCTGCAGGCGGCTATGGAAGTCCGCAATAAAGCAGTCGAAGCTTATCAGGAAATAATGAGAATGAGCATGTAGAAAAATAATATATGCATTGTCCCAACGAAATTAATATTCCCTACATATGACAGGGAAGTCTCTGTGGACGTTAATATTGATGCAAAAGCTAAGTTCGGGGGATCACGATGAAGGAAACGTTCATAAAAATTGGAAATCAAATAAAAGATTTTTGGAAGAGCCGTTCAAGTAAACAGAAAACACTCTATATCAGTATGATGGCTGCAGTAATACTAATTGCTGCTGCGGTTGTTTTTCTTACTTCAAGAACAACGCTCGTTCCTCTATATAGTGATCTTTCACCAACAGAAACTGGATCTATAAAAGAGAATCTGGATGGCAGAGGAATCACGTCGGAAATCGCTGATAATGGCAGTACGATACTAGTTCCAAGTGAAATGGCAGATACGTTGCTAGTTGAGTTTGCTGCAGAGGGTATTCCGAAGTCAGGAAGCGTAGATTATTCATATTTCAGTGA
This sequence comes from Bacillus sp. E214, assembly GCF_008087365.1. NCBI lineage: Bacteria > Bacillati > Bacillota > Bacilli > Caryophanales > Bacillaceae > Bacillus > Bacillus sp. E214. The sequence goes on from NZ_VENN01000001.1 coordinate 361,288, forward strand.
AAATGCAAGCTTTGGTATGACTGATAATGAATTTAATGTCATTAAACAGGATGCTATGCAGAATGAAATAGCAGGCCTTATTAAAGGGATAGAAGGAGTTCAAGGTGCTGAGGTTATTCTCACCCTCCCTGATAAGGGGGTATTCGTTAGTGATACAAAAGAGGAGGCCTCGGCTTCCATAGTATTAAATACAAAGCCTGGACAGGAATTTGAAGAGAAGCAAATACAAGCCTTATATCATTTAGTATCAAAAAGCGTCCCAAATCTTCCTACAGATAATATCGTCATTATGAATCAATACTTTGAGTACTTTGATTTAAATAATAGTGGCAGCAATAGTACGGATAGTTTTGCATCCCAAAATGAAATAAAGAAAGAGATTGAGAAGGATATACAACGCAGAGTTCAAAGTATGCTTGGAACGATCATGGGTAACGATAAAGTTGTTGTTTCTGTAACAGCTGATGTGGATTTTACCCAAGAAAATAGAGAAGAAAATCTTGTGGAACCCGTGGATGAAGAGAATATGGAAGGCCTAACGATCAGTGCCCAAAAACTATCAGAGACCTATACAGGCGAAACAGGAGCAGAAGGCGGTACACCTGTTACTGAAGATCCTTCAGACTCACTGGGATCGCAGTATCTTGAAGGATCAAATGGAAATGGTGATTATGAGAAGACTGAGGAAACAGTAAACACAGAGGTTAACCGAATACGTAAAGAGATTAGTGAATCTCCATACAAAGTAAGAGATTTGGGGATTCAGGTTATGGTTGAACCACCTGATGCTAATGACACCAACTCTCTCCCAGAAGAAAGAATAACTGATATAAGAGATATTTTGGGGACGATTGTGCGAACAAGTATCGATAAATCAGAAAATGAAAATCCTCTAACAGATGATCAATTAGAGGAAAAAATTGCGATTTCCATCCAGCCATTTAATGGGAAAGTTACATTTGAGGAACAGCAGGAAAACAGTATTCCGTGGTGGATTTATGTCATAGGCGGTGTATTATGTTTAGCGATTATTCTGCTTTTGATTTTTATTATCAAATCCAGAAAAAATAAAGAAATTGAGATAGAACAATATGAAGAACCGATCCCTCCTGTTTTGGTAGCCAATATTGAAGACGAAGCAGAATCAGAAGCCACTGTTAAAAGAAAGCAACTAGAAAAATTGGCGAAAGAAAAGCCTGATGAATTTGCGAAACTCTTAAGATCATGGATTACGGAAGACTAGGGGGTAAGAAGACATGTCTATCAGAGATAAAAAAAGTGGTCTAACGGGAAAACAAAAGGCTGCAGTCCTGCTCATTTCAATGGGGCCGGATGTATCTGCAAATGTTTATAAGCATTTATCGGAAGAGGAAATTGAAAAGCTGACCTTAGAAATTTCAGGCGTACGAAAGGTAGGCCCAAAAGAGAAGGAAGATATCGTAGATGAATTCCATACGATTGCGCTGGCACAGGATTACATTTCTCAGGGTGGAATTGGTTATGCCAAAACTGTATTAGAAAAAGCATTGGGCAGTGACCAGGCACAGGCCATTATCAATCGCTTAACATCATCTCTGCAGGTGAAGCCCTTTGATTTTGTCAGAAAAGCAGATCCGGGCCAAATTCTGAATTTTATACAGAATGAGCATCCTCAAACGATTGCCTTAATACTATCTTATTTGGAAGCGGGACAGGCAGGACAGATTTTATCAGAGCTTCCTCAGGATATGCAGGCAGATGTAGCGAAACGGATTGCCTTAATGGACAGCACCTCGCCTGAAATCATCAATGAGGTAGAACAAATTCTAGAACGAAAGCTATCTGCCACTGTTACGCAAGATTATACGCAAACCGGTGGAATTGAAGCCGTTGTAGAAGTGTTAAATGGTGTTGATCGTTCAACAGAAAGAACCATTTTGGATGCTTTAGAAATACAGGATCCTGAATTGGCTGAAGAAATTAAGAAACGAATGTTTGTATTCGAAGACATTGTCACCTTGGATAATAGAGCCATCCAAAGGGTGATAAAAGATGTAGAAAACGAAGATTTAATGCTGTCTCTTAAAGTCGCCAGTGAAGAGGTTAAGGAAATTGTTTATAAAAACATGTCCAAACGGATGGTCGATACATTTACAGAAGAGATGGAATTTATGGGACCGGTTCGTTTACGGGATGTAGAAGAAGCGCAGTCAAGAATTGTTGCGATTATTCGACGCCTTGAGGATGCCGGTGAAATCGTCCTAGCCCGTGGTGGGGGAGATGACATTATTGTCTAGAATTATAAAGTCCCATTATACAGAAACACATGCGCAAGAGAAGAAAATAATCCGGATTAAAAAAATAATGAATGAACAGAATGAGTCCCTTTTTCAAGAAGAGTCAGTAGCTTCTGATCTAAATCGGCTCTTGATGGAAGCCAATCAAAAAGCTGAGGCAATTGTTTTAGAAGCTCAGAAACAGGCTGATCAAGTTTATCTAAAGATACAGGAAGAAGTAAAGCAATGGGATAAGGAAAAACAAATTCTCATTGAAGAGGCCAGACAGGAAGGGTATCTCATTGGTAAGAAACAGGGTGCTTCGGACTCAAAAAGAGAATATCAGCACATGCTGAACCTTGCACAAGAGACAATGAACCAAGCTAAAAAAGAATACCAATCTGTTGTGGAAAAGTCTGAGTTTACCATCCTCAACCTCGGAATAAAGGTAGCTGAAAAAATTATGAATCAGCACTTAGACGAAAATGAGGAAGATTATTTATTTATTGTGAAAAAAGCAATTAAGGAAGCGCGAGAATATAAAAATATTGAACTACATATTCCTCCGCTTCATTACTCTTTTGTCTTAACACATAAAAAAGAATTAATGTCCTTATTTCCAAGAGAAACAGAGTTTTATATCTATCCGAATGATGAGTTAGAAGGAAATGGATGTGTAATTGAATCATCCAATGGACGTTTGGTAGCAAGTGTGGATGAACAGCTGGAACAAATCAGAATTAAGCTTCAGGAATCCCTTGAGGAGGACCTCTAATGAAAGTCTCTCAATTAATAGATCAAATTGATACTCTCGATACGTTTAAGAGATATGGGCGAATTAAAAGAGTGGTAGGTCTTATGATTGAGTCTCAGGGGCCGGCCAGCTCAATTGGAGATGTATGCTTGATCCATACCGGCAAAAAGAACAAGGTAAAGGCTGAAGTAGTAGGATTCCGGGATGAGATTGTCATTTTAATGCCCTATAGTGCTGTAAGTGAGATAGCACCCGGCTCTATTGTCGAGGCGACTCGTAAACCGCTCGAGATCAAAGTAGGAACAGGTTTAATAGGCAAGGCACTTGATGCTATCGGAAACCCACTTGATGGAGGGTCACTTCCATACGGTTTATCCTCTACAGCAACGGAGCAGGATCCTCCAAATCCAATGTCACGTCCGCCCATTAATGAGGGAATTGAAACAGGTGTCCGCATGATTGATAGTTTACTAACGGTTGGAAAAGGTCAGAGGGTTGGAATTTTCGCGGGAAGCGGAGTAGGAAAGAGCACATTATTAGGAATGATTGCCAGGAATACGACAGCTGATTTAAATGTGATAGCTCTTGTTGGTGAACGTGGGAGAGAAGTCCGAGAATTTATCGAAAGAGATTTAGGTCCTCTTGGATTAAAAAGATCTATAGTAGTTGTAGCCACATCAGATCAGCTGCCCTTAATGAGAATAAAGGCTGCTTATACGGCAACAGCCATAGCTGAGTTTTTTCGCGATCGGGGGATGAATGTCATGCTGATGATGGACTCGGTTACAAGGATTGCTATGGCACAGAGAGAATTGGGTCTGGCTGTTGGGGAACCGCCGACAACTAAAGGGTATACTCCATCTGTCTTCAGTATTCTGCCAAGATTGCTAGAGAGAACTGGAACGAACAGTAAGGGAACGATTACAGCCTTTTATACGGTATTGGTAGATGGTGATGATATGAATGAACCTATTGCTGATACAGTACGTGGGATATTAGATGGACATTTTGTTTTAGACAGAGACCTTGCTAATAAGGGACAGTTTCCAGGAATCAATATTTTAAAAAGTATCAGCAGAATAATGGCTCATATTATAGAACCGGCTCATGCTAAAGCAGCTGAAAAGGTACGACAATCCTTAGGTGCTTATCTGGAAGCAGAAGATTTAATTAATATTGGTGCCTATAAAAAAGGCTCCAACCCAATCATTGATGAAGCTATTACTAAATATCCTGCAATCATTGAGTATTTAAAACAGGATGTAAATGAAAAAGTGACGAAACAGCAAAGTATCGAACAACTGCACTTATTAGTAGAGATGGGTGGATGATTCAATGCACTATCAGTATAAATTCGAAAAAATATTAACGATAAAAGAAAAAGAAAAGAATGATTCAGAGTCAAAATATACAGAAGCTGTAAAAGAGTTTGAATCAGAAGCCGAAAATCTCTATCAAGTGCTGAAAAAGAAAGAAGAGTTATTGGATTCACAATCTGAACAATTAAAACAGGGATTGTCCGTACAGCAGGTCAGATATAATCAGCATTTTTTGGATAATCATGAAAAGATGATTGCCCATTATCAAAAGCGTGTGATGGATACACGATCTAAAATGCACTTTTATCACCAGCTTCTGATAGAAAGCAATGTAGAGGTTAAAAAATACGAGAAAATCAAAGAGAAAGATTTTCAAAGATATTTTAATACAATGAAATACGAAGAAAATCGGCAAATGGATGAAATATCTATTCAACAATATATGAGCCGTTCATGATGGAGGCGTAGTAGTTGGATCGTATGGAAGAAAAGGAAAACAAAGGATTTAGTAAACTGAATTTGTTCCTTACTATATTGATTGTTCTGATATTCATAGTTGGAATTCTGGTAATCACCGTAACTTTCTCAGGTAAAAGTATAGGGGAACAAGCTGGAAAACTTGCTGAAAATATTCCCTTTTTAGGTGAGAGTGAGGAAAAGGCAGAAAAACAGACAAATCAAACAAATCAAGCGGACTATGTGAAAGAAATTGCTAGTCTTAAGTCAGAGCTTAAGGATAAAGAGAAAGAAATGGAAAGTCTTGAAAAATTGCTGGATAACAAGGAGATTGAACTCAAGCGCAGTCAGTTATCCGTAGAGCAACTGGAACAGACGATTTCAGAACTAGATCAAAAAAAAGAACAAAACTCAAGATCCTCAAAAGATATCATTGATACCTATGAGAAAATGGCGCCCAAACAGGCGGCCTTAATAGTAGCAGAAATGAATGAGAAAGAAGCGGTGAAAATCCTATCCTCTATTACTACAGAAGCCTTGGCTGACATTATGGAAAAGATGGAAGCTAAAAAAGCTGCCGTATTAATGGAAAAAATCTCGGCCGAGAAAAGTAATGGTGCCGAGGATTCTTAAGGGGAAAGCAGAAAGATTGAAAGGAGGTGAATAAATGAATCAGATGGGTGTATTGCCTAACAACCAATATGTAAAAACAACTGCTTTACCTAATGACCAAGTGCAAATAAATAAAAAATCTCAGGATAAATCTTTTCATAAAATGCTCCAAGATGAAAAGAGCTTGGACAAAGCAGAGAAAACAGAGGATCCAGTATATGAAATACTGCATGATGGAGTTGAAGTAGATGATACTTTGAGTTTCCTGGAAAAAGAGGGACTTGAAGAGTTGGAAGGAGCATTTGAGCTGTTAAATATGCTGCTAGCCAATAACCAGGAAGCTCTTCCAGAATCAGAGTTTATTCAACAGCTTCTGGGTGAAAATCCTTCTGAAGCAATTAAAGAGGCATTAAGGAATTTATTAGATTCAAAGGATACATTTAAGGAGATCGATTTTACTCAATTGCCTCCTGTTGAAGATGATATTGAAACACTTAATGGCATATTAACTAATGGGTTAGCAAAACCATTTGAAGGTTTAACAAATGATCAAAGAAATGCATTTCTTACTCTGTTGAATTTCGGAAAATTGGTTGTGATGAGCCATAAGCATACGTTCAATCAAAAAGGAGCAGAAAATGTTGGTCAATTAGATGCTCTTTTAATGAACTGGAAATACAAATTGACAGCCTTGGATGAAACAAAAAAACCAATTCTGTCTGATGTAAAAAACAATCCTGCTTCATTAAGAGATATAGGCATGAACACATACAATCTGCAATCTAAAACCTATTCATTAAACTTTAAAAATGGTGGTTCCATTGTCGGATTCAATCCTATGTCTGCTAAAAGTGCAGATATTCCGTTAAACCAAACAGTGATGATTGGAGACCTTCAGTTACAAACACAGCAGCAGAGTCCTGTCTTGACCCTTGAAAAAGGTGGACAAGCAGTAGGTGCAGATGAATTCATAAAATCATTTGAATCTCTCTTATCTAAAGCGAATTTTACTAACCAAAATGGTGTTCAAAGATTATTTGTTCGATTGACACCGGAGAACCTGGGTACCTTGCAAATTGAATTAATACAAAAAGACGGCCAGCTGGTAGCCAAAATTATTGCCAATACACAAAAAGGAAAAGAGCTATTAGAATCTCAGATTCAAGGACTAAGAGTTTCATTGGCTGCACAGGGAATTGATTTCGACGAAATAGACCTAGAACAATCACAGGATACGCACTTCCAGGAACAATCTCCTTCTGAAGAGAGAAGAAATCAGCATGAACATCAGGAAGATCAAAATGTTAGGGATCATGATGAAGAATTATTTTCAGGATTTTCAAGTGTTCTGGAAGAATCAATCATTAATCAGGAAATATAGGAGGAGTCATTTTGACAACGATTGATACAAGTCTTTTATATAGTTCCTTACAGAATCAAACGAGGGAAGTAAAAAATAACCTGGATAAGGATGATTTTCTGAAATTATTGCTGACACAGCTACAAAATCAGGATCCAACCAGTCCAATGGACGATACGGATTTTATAGCGCAAATGGCAACCTTCTCAAGTCTTGAGCAAATGACGAATATGAATACGACGTTAGAGAGCTTTGTGAACTCACAAAATCAAAATCTATTAATCACCTATTCGCAGTTTGTGGGGCAGGAAGTGACCTATCATAAACTGGCCAACCCAGATAACGAAGGTGGGGACACGGAGGTTGTGGAAGGAAAGGGTGTTGTGAAATCCATCCAATTTGTTGATGAGAGTGTGAAATTTATTCTAGAAGACGGGACTGTATTAGAGCCTGCAAATATTTCTTCCATAAATCAGCTATCAGAGGGCAATAATCTTGCCGAAGCGAGTCGTCTAATAGGGAAACAAGTGACTTGGCTGGATGATAAAGGGGAAGAACACACGGCAGAAGTATCTTCGGTCTTTCAAAGAGACGGAAAAGTTAAACTAGAGGTGAATGATGAAGCGAAAACCTCTCTGCTTCTCAATCAGTTGATTAAAGTAGGATAAAGATAAGAGGCGAAGTCAATGGATCAAAAAATTATATTCAGGCCACAAGTGCCAATTGCCAATCCACTTAAAGGTGCGCAAAAAAACCAAATGAAAAGTGGAAATGATTCTTTTGAAAGCTTTCTTAGGCCTGAACTGGACGCTGCAAATAAAGGTATTACAATCAGCAAGCATGCCCAACAGCGCATCCAACAACGAAATTTACAGATAGATGAACATCAATGGGGCCAGCTGGAAGTAAAATTGGCTGAAGCAAGGCGCAAGGGTTTAAATGATTCATTGGTGTTGATGGATCATGCAGCCCTCATTGTAAATGCAAAAAATAATACGGTCATTACTGCAATGGATAGAGACGAAGCGGGAGCCCAAATTTTCACAAATATTAATGGGGCAATCATTTTAAAATAAAAACTGGATGGCTGGACCTCATGAGAGGAAGCCAGGCTGTTGATCGACTGATACAGCCAAGCTGAAAGGGGAAAAATAATAATATGTTACGTTCCATGTATTCTGGCATTAGCGGATTAAAAAACTTCCAAACAAAATTGGATGTAATCGGTAATAACATCGCAAATGTGAACACATATGGCTTTAAAAAAGGCAGGGTTACATTTAAAGATACTATGAGCCAAACTGTTTCGGGTGCCAGCGGAGCCACTGCTGATAAGGGCGGTACGAATGCTATTCAGGTAGGCCTCGGAAGCTCACTGGCTTCGATTGATAATATTGATACACAGGGAAGTGCCCAAACGACGAATCGAACACTGGATTTTTCTATTGAAGGTGATGGATATTTCGTAGTTAAAAATGGAAATCAACAATCATATACACGTGCAGGGAATTTTTATTTAGATCAGGATGGGGCACTTGTGACAAGTGAAGGATTTAAGGTTCTAGATATAGACGAACAGGAGATCACTATCCCGCAAAATATAGTCAGCTTCAGTATTGGACAGGGCGGCGAAATAACGGGTGTCGATGCAAATGGAGCTAGTGACACTATAGCAACAATTGGAGTAGCTAAATTCACTAACCCGGCCGGATTAACGAAGGCGGGTAATAATACATTTCAAGCATCTGCAAATTCTGGGGTACTCGACATAGGAACAGCAGACACCGAAGGTAGAGGGAAACTGACATCAGGTCGACTTGAAATGTCAAATGTGGATTTATCTGAAGAATTTACAGATATGATTGTGGCACAGCGTGGTTTTCAGGCTAATACCCGCATTATCACAACATCTGATGAAATCCTTCAGGAATTAGTTAATTTGAAAAGGTAATGGTAAAGGAGGCAGGGGCTAAAGAAATCCTTTAGCCCTCCCAATTATGATACAGGTAACCAAATTGAACGGAAAAAAATACTTTTTAAATGCATTATTCATAGAGTCTGTAGAAGCAAATCCAGATACGACTATAACACTTACCAATGGAAAAAAGTTAATCGTCGCAACTGAGGAAAGAGAACTTATACAGATGATTAATCATTTTTATCGCAGCATAAACGTTTTAGGACATCAGCAGAACCGGGAGGATACCGATGAAGAATAAATTAATACTTTTATTTTTGTCAGCTATTTCTTTGCTGGGGATCATCGCGGTTGTTGTGTTAATGAATTACACAGGCGACTCTGCAGATAAAGAACCGAGTATTGATGAGGTTATTAAATATTCTGTTGAAATACCGGAAATTACGACTAACTTAACGGATAATACGTTAATTCGAGTAACGTATATGATGGAAACAGACGGTAAAAAGGCAAAAGAGGAATTAGAAAAAAGAATTTTCCAAGTAAATGACATTGTCATTAAAGAATTATCTGAGATGAAAGCTGAACAACTGAATGATAAAAAGGGCAAACTGGAATTTGAAAATAAACTTAAGGAACAAGTGAATGAGTTGATGCAGGAAGGTAAGGTTATTCAAGTTTATACTACCTCGTCTATTCTCCAATAAAAAGCGACGGACATAAAAGTATCTGAAACTACGGAGGTGATTCGATTGTCTGGCGAGGTTTTATCACAGAATGAAATTGATGCATTATTATCTGCCCTCTCAACAGGTGAAATGGATGCAGATGAATTGAAAAAGGAAGAGAATGAAAGAAAAGTAAGAGTTTATGATTTTAAAAGAGCTTTACGGTTTTCGAAAGACCAAATTCGAAATTTAACAAGAATACATGAGAATTTTGCTCGTTTACTGACCACTTATTTTTCAGCGCAGTTACGCACGTATGTCAATATCAATGTTGCGACAGCTGATCAGCTTCCGTATGAAGAATTTATACGTTCAATTCCTAAAATGACGATTATGAATGTTTTTGAGGTTCCTCCTTTAGATGGACGAATCTTGATGGAAGTTAATCCGATTATCGCTTATACCATGCTCGATCGTGTATTAGGCGGCAGAGGTTCAAGTCTTAATAAAGTTGAGAGCCTCACAGAGATAGAAACCAAAATTATGTCCAATCTATTTGAACGTGCATTTGAGAATCTAAAGGAAGCGTGGGCTAACATAGCCGATATAAACCCGGAGCTATCAGAGTTTGAGGTTAATCCACAATTCTTACAGATGGTTTCCCCAAATGATACGGTGGTTGTAATTTCATTAAATATTACAATCGGTGAAGTTAGCGGGATGATAAATATATGTATACCGCATGTAGTATTAGAGCCTATTATTCCTAATTTATCTGTACATTATTGGATGCATACAAACAAAAAGAAAAGAGAACCAAATGAAGTACAAGCGATAGAACAACAAGTTCGAACAGCAGAGTTACCCCTGATTGCTCAATTGGGAACTGCTGATATTTTAATCCAAGACTTCTTAAATCTAACTGTGGGGGATGTTATTGAATTAGGTCAGCCAATAGACAGCCCAATCGTGTTGTCCATAGGAGATGTTCCTAAATTCCTTGGACAGGCAGGAAAGGTAAATAAGAAGATAGGCATTCAAATATTGGAGAACTTGAAAGGGGGAAGCTTAGAATGATGAACAATGAAAGACTTACTCAGGAAGAAATTGATGCATTATTAGATAGTTCTAATCAGGAAGTGTTTCCTGCTTCACCAGCGATAGGTGATTATTTTTCATCAATGGAACAGGATGCTCTTGGTGAAATTGGCAATATATCATTTGGAAGCTCAGCAACTGCTTTATCTATACTATTAAATCACAAAGTGGATATTACGACACCTTGCGTTTCTATAGTTGCCAGTGAAAAATTAGTGGAAGAATTTCCACAGCCATATGTAGCCATTCAGGTGGAATATACAGATGGTTTTATTGGTTCTAATTTGTTGGTCATAAAGCAAACAGATGCTGCTATTATTGCTGACCTCATGCTGGGTGGAGATGGGCATTCTCCAGCTGAGGATTTATCTGAGATTCATCTAAGCGCTGTACAGGAAGCGATGAATCAAATGATGGGTTCTGCTGCAACCTCCATGTCGACTGTTTTTAATAAGCGTGTAGATATCTCGCCTCCATCCATAGAGCTTATAGATTTAATGGAAGGCTCTGGACATGATGTTTTTCCAAAAGCTGATTTGCTTGTGAAAGTGTCTTTTAGATTAACGATAGGGAACTTAATAGATTCCTATATCATGCAATTATTGCCTGCGCATTTTGCCAGAAGTTTAGTAGATGAATTGATGAAGAAAACTTCTCCTGAGATGGGAGAGACAATTAAACAGAATCAACCAGCTGCCTATTCTATGAGTGGAGTGGAACCAACTGTGAGAACCAGTAATGAGAGAGTAGCTAAAACGGCATCTGATCAATCGTATCAAGCGGAGCACATCAACGACGCACTGTTGGGAGGTAAAACAGAGATAAATATGCAAAGCAATCAATATCTAGGAACGAATTCTGCTCCCTATAGCCAGCCGGTTCAGGTACAGCCTGCCACGTTTTCTGAATTTGAGCACACGCAGCGGTTAGATGAAAAAGAGGTTAATAACCTCAATATGTTATTGGATATTCCTTTGCAGGTAACCGTAGAACTGGGAAGAACGAATCGGTCCGTCAAAGAAATTCTTGAGCTATCATCAGGATCTATTATTGAATTGGATAAATTAGCCGGTGAACCGGTCGATATTTTGGTGAATAAGCGTTTGATTGCCAAAGGAGAAGTCGTTGTAATTGATGAAAATTTTGGTGTTCGGGTTACAGATATTATTAGCCGAACTGACCGTCTGAAAAAATTAAAGTAAGCTGGGGGAAGAAAGAATGTCACACAAAATTTTAGTAGTCGATGATGCTGCATTTATGAGAATGATGATTAAAGATATCCTGGTTAAGAATGGATATGATGTTGTGGGAGAAGGAGCGGATGGTCATCAGGCTATTGAGCTATATAAAGAAACAAATCCTGATTTGGTCACAATGGATATTACGATGCCAGATATGGACGGAATTACAGCATTAAAAGAAATACGCAAAATCAATCCAAATGCCAAGGTTATTATGTGTTCGGCAATGGGTCAGCAGGCAATGGTTATTGATGCTATTCAGGCAGGTGCAAAGGATTTTATTGTAAAACCTTTTGCAGCTGACCGAGTTTTGGAGGCAATCAGCAAAGCTTTATCGTAAAGAGGGGAAGTAAACGTGCAACGGATGCCAAGCTATATAAAGGTTATTCTTTTCTTCATTTTGTGTTTTGCCATTACTGCACCATTCAAAGAAATTGCAGTAAATGCAGCGCCAGACAATGGCAGCCAAAGTGTGGACAGTTATTACAATACTAAAGATCGTAAGACAGAGACAGGGGATATCGACCAGACCAATAATAACAGTATCTCTGATTCAGCTGAAAATGAGACAAATGACATTGGAATTACAATTGGAGATATCTTTAGAATGGTATTCGCCCTACTATTTGTTGCTGGATTAATGTACATTCTTCTGCGCGTCATTAATAAAAAGAATCGTGGATATCAGCACGGCCAAACTATTGAAAACCTGGGAGGGACTCCGTTAGGTGGAAATCGCTCTGTCCAGATGGTAAGGGTTGGGGAGAAAATCTACATTGTAGGTGTTGGAGACTCGGTTCAATTACTCAATGTGATTGATGATAAGGAAGAATACAGCAAGCTAATTGAAGAACATAATCAGAAATTAGAAACTCAGATTGCCCCAATGGACCTTGCAGGCAAGCTCATTGATAAATGGAAAATAAAAACTTCCAGGCAAACGGAGAAGTCGTTCAAAAGTCAATTTAATGAACAGTTGAAACAACTAAAGGAAGACCGCAAACAGATTACAAAAGAAATAAGCAAGAAAGGAACACACCGAGATGAATGACTTAATGACTCTCTTTAGCAGTGGGGATGCCGATACCGTTTCTACATCAGTTAAGCTGCTCCTGTTATTAACGGTTCTTTCTCTTGCACCAAGCATTTTAATTTTAATGACCTGTTTTACAAGAATTGTTATTGTTCTGGGCTTTGTAAGGACAGCTTTATCGACACAGCAAATGCCCCCTACACAAGTGTTGATCGGATTATCGCTCTTCATTACATTTTTTGTAATGGCACCGGTTTTATCTGAAGTGAATGATGAGGCGCTTCAACCGCTTTTTAAGGATGAAATAAAGCTGGAAGAAGCATATGAAAAGGCAGCAGGGCCCTTTAAGGAGTTTATGAGTAAACATACAAGGCAAAAGGATTTACAGCTATTCCTGGAATATTCTAAGGCGGATACACCTGAATCAATTGAAGATATTTCTTTAACTACGCTGGTACCTGCATTCGCGATCAGTGAAATGAAAACAGCCTTTCAAATTGGCTTCATGATTTTTATCCCATTTCTGGTGATAGACATGATTGTGGCGAGTGTTCTAATGTCCATGGGTATGATGATGCTACCGCCGGTCATGATCTCATTACCCTTTAAAATCTTACTGTTTGTGATGGTCGATGGATGGTATTTAGTTGTTAAATCTTTATTACAAAGTTTTTAGGCAGGTGAGAGAAAGATGACATCAGAAGCAGTAATTTCGTTGGCTGAAAAGGGGATTTATACTGTATTAATCATAAGTGCTCCCTTACTGATCCTAGCTCTTGGGATTGGTTTAATTGTCAGTATTTTTCAGGCGACCACACAAATCCAGGAGCAAACGTTAGCTTTTATTCCGAAAATCGTCGCTGTTTTGTTGGGCATTGTATTTTTTGGGCCATGGATGCTGAGTAAAATGCTCTCTTACACGGCTGACATTTTTAATAATCTAACGAAGTTTGTAGGATAGGCTATGGAAGAGATTGTTCCCAAATTTAGTGTATACTTATTGATTTTTGTACGTCTTGCATCCTTTTTTATTACAATGCCTATCTTTTCATATAGAACGATTCCTGCACAGCATCGCTTAGGAATCAGTGCTCTGCTCGCCTGGATTATGTATTATACGGTATCTTCTCCAGGCTTTGAAATTGACGGTTTATATCTTTTATTGGTGTTAAAAGAAGCCTTAGTCGGATTAATGATTGGCTTTTTTGCGTATATGATGTTCTCAGCTGTTCAAACAGCCGGAGGATTCATTGATTTTCAGATGGGCTTTTCAATGGCTAATGTCATTGATCCGCAGACAGGGGTTCAAAGTCCCTTAATGGGTCAATATCTTTATACATTTGCACTCCTTTTTTTGCTGGCGATTGACGGACATCATTTGTTATTGGACGGAATTTTTTACAGCTATGAATTCATCCCTTTGTCAACAGATTTTCTTCCGTTTGGAAATGAGCAAATCCTCACATTGATGATTCAATTCTTTACACAGTCATTTATCATTGCTTTTCAAATGTCTATCCCAATTGTTGGAAGTTTGTTTTTGGTAGATATAGCACTAGGTATTGTAGCAAGAACGGTGCCGCAAATGAATATATTTGTTATTGGTTTTCCAATCAAAATATTTGTCAGTTTAATTTTGTTAACTATTACGATGGGAACCATCTTACTTCTGGTAAAAGGGCTTTTGAATACAACATTGGAAGGAATGCGTTCACTTATGCATCTGCTTGGAGGAAGTTAGAATGAGCCTACTAAAACTGGATTTGCAATTTTTTTCGGGGGAGAAAACAGAGAAGGCTACTCCTAAAAAAAGACAGGATGCAAGGAAAAAAGGGCAGGTTGCCAAAAGTCAGGATATCAATACAGCAGTTGTTTTGTTAGGGGTATTTCTCATTTTATATATAGCAGGTGGTTTTTTAAAAGATAGATTACTAGCTATTTTTAAGTATCCAATCAATCTATCTGCTACCTTCTCATATTCAGAAGCGGATTTATATTTAATGTTTATTGAACTTCTTAAACAAATGGCTATTATCTTGGGACCTATTATGTTAGCGGCTTTTATAGCCGGAATTATCGCTAATTTTGCGCAGGTAGGAGCCATGTTTTCAACCGAAACTATACAATTTAAGCTTGAAAAAATTGACCCAATAAAAGGGTTTAAACGGATTCTTTCAATGAGAGCGCTCGTCGAAATGCTCAAATCTATATTAAAGATTTCGGTCATTGGAGTTATAACCTTTTATTCTATTTGGTCGCGGTTGGATGAAATTATGATGCTTTCAACTAAAACGATGGGGGCATCCTTAATTACACTTGCAGATATTACAGTCAAAACCGGTTTGTTTGCTTCGGGAGCTTTATTGTTTTTAGCCCTGTTGGACTATCTTTATCAACGTTTCGATTTTGAAAAGAGCATTCGAATGTCTAAACAGGAAATTAAACAAGAGTATAAAACAATCGAAGGAGATCCGATAATAAAGTCTCGAATCAAGCAAAAACAAAGAGAAATGGCCATGTCGAGAATGATGCAGGAGATACCAAAAGCTGATGTAGTAATTACGAATCCGACCCACTATGCGATTGCTTTAAAATATGACGAAAATCAGCTGGATGCACCATATGTAGTAGGAAAAGGGCTGGATTTTGTTGCCCAGAAAATAAAGCTTGTCGCTAAAGAAAATGATATTCCGATGATGGAAAACAGACCATTAGCAAGAGCATTGTACAATCAGGCAGA
Organism: Bacillus sp. E214; assembly: GCF_008087365.1. Classification (NCBI taxonomy): domain Bacteria; kingdom Bacillati; phylum Bacillota; class Bacilli; order Caryophanales; family Bacillaceae; genus Bacillus; species Bacillus sp. E214. The sequence continues at coordinate 376,742 of NZ_VENN01000001.1, forward strand.
TATCGGTCAGGCAATCCCTGAAGAGTTTTACAAAGGAGTGGCTGAGATTCTTGCGTACGTCTATAAACTGAAAGGCAAGTCGTAGGAAATATGATTAGCCTGATATCATTTTTGCCGTTTGATTATAGTTAGCATAATTAATCTAAGATATTGATAGATTCACGTTCTATTAATTACCCGTTAGGAGAGAAGTAGCATGCGAGCAAGAGATTTATCAGTTTTAATAGCCGTCATAATGATTGTAGCCATGTTAATTATCCCTTTACCAACATGGTTGATAAGTTTTTTAATCATGGTCAATATTTCTCTTGCCTTATTAGTATTATTGACTTCAATGAATACACAGGAACCTTTGCAATTTTCTATTTTCCCTTCCTTACTGTTGCTCCTCACGTTATTTAGACTCGGCCTTAATATTTCTACGACTAGAGCAATCCTGACACACGGGGATGCCGGTGGAGTCGTTCATGTATTCGGTGACTTTGTAGTTGGCGGTCAAGTGATCGTTGGATTGGTCGTTTTCCTAATCTTAATCATTATTCAATTCATTGTCATTACAAAAGGGGCTGAACGTGTAGCAGAGGTGGCAGCCCGATTTACGCTTGATGCAATGCCAGGTAAACAAATGAGTATTGATGCCGATTTAAATGCCGGAATGATTTCTGAACAAGAGGCGAGAACCAGACGTGATAAGGTGTCGAGAGAAGCTGATTTTTTTGGTTCGATGGATGGTGCCAGCAAGTTTGTTAAAGGTGACGCCATAGCCAGTATTATTATTGTCTTAATCAACCTGATATTCGGAATGATTATCGGTGTTATGCAAATGGATTTATCATTTGGTGAGGCGGCTGTGAAATTTTCACTTTTATCTGTAGGGGACGGGATTGTCAGTCAGGTGCCAGCCTTACTGATCTCAACTGCGACAGGTATTATCGTGACGAGAGCAGCATCAGATGGCAATCTTGCTTCAGATATTACATCTCAGCTTTTTGCTTATCCACAAATGCTGTATATTGCTGCCGGAACTATTCTGTTATTAGGGCTTTTTACACCGATTAATAATTTTCTAACATTATTTATTTCTGGTCTATTGGCTTTGGGGGCTTATAAAGCTACATCTATTCAACAAAAAGAAAGCACTGTTTCTGAACTGGAACCAGATGATACCGCAGAAGCGGAAGAAATGAAAAGTCCGGAAAGCGTCATTAGTCTTCTCAGTATTGATCCGATTGAGTTTGAATTCGGTTATGGGTTAATTCCATTAGCGGATGCCAATCAGGGCGGAGACCTTTTGGACAGGGTGGTTATGATTCGCAGGCAGCTTGCTATTGAATTGGGTCTTGTTATACCCGTTGTAAGAATCAGAGATAATATTCAGCTTAAGCCTAATGAATATAGGCTGAAAATTAAAGGTGCTGAAATGGCCAGGGGTGAGCTTTTGTTAGATCACTATTTAGCGATGGCTCCAGGAATGGATGATGATTCTATTGAAGGAATTGATACGATAGAACCTTCCTTTGGGCTGCCGGCCAAGTGGATTACGGAAGAGACCAAGGAATATGCTGAAATGCTAGGCTATACCGTTGTGGATCCACCATCAGTTGTTTCCACACATATTACTGAAGTCATTAAAACAAATGCAGCTGATTTGATTGGGCGTCAGGAAACAAAACAATTAATTGAGCATCTCAGAGAGTCTGCACCAATTTTAATAGAAGAGGTTACGCCTAATCCTTTATCTGTAGGTGATATACAAAAAGTTCTGGCTAAATTATTGAGAGAAAAGGTCTCAATTAGGAACCTACCAGTTATTTTTGAAACCTTAGCTGATTTTGGAAGGATGACAAATGATACTGACATTTTAGCGGAATATGTTAGACAGGCACTTGCCCGTCAAATCACAAACCAATATGTAACGGGTGATAATTTAAAAGTGTTAACTCTTTCTGGAAGAGTTGAAAAAATCGTTGCCGACAGTGTTCAACAGACAGAACAAGGTAATTATCTATCGCTAGATCCGACTAACTCACAGAAAATCCTTGAATCAGTAGCAGGAAAGCTTGAGGAGCATGCCTTACTTGATCAGGCACCTGTATTGTTATGTTCACCAGCTGTAAGGATGTATGTGCGCCAGCTGACAGAGAGATATTTCCCGCAGCTTCCGGTACTATCATATAACGAATTGGAAGCAAATATAGAGGTACAAAGTGTAGGGGTGGTGAATGCTGAATGAATGTGAAGAAGTTTACAGGGATATCCATGCAAGAAGTGATGAGTAAAATACGGGCGGAATTTGGAAATGATGCCGTCATATTAAATTCAAAAGTAGTCAATAGCAATGGTATTCTTGGTCTATTTAAAAAGAAATCATTTGAAGTGATTGCCGCATTGGATACCGATTCAGTGGAAAGTAAAAAAACAACATTCACGAAGGTAAATAAAGATACGATTCCATCCATAAAAAAGGAATCAATTGAACAACCTGTTCAATTTTCCAATTCAACAAAAAAAGATATCGATAACCCATCTAATGAAATACTTAAAAAATTGCACGATATGAAACAAATGTTATCACTAGAATCCAAATACAATCACTTTCCAGATCCATTAAGAGAATTACACCATCAGCTTGTTGTAATGGAGTTGGATAAGCATATAATCGACAAACTGATGGAGTATCTATTGGGAAAATGGAGGAATAATCAAAGGTCTGCTGAAATGACTAAGGCGGACCTATCAGAGCTGGTCCATATCTACTTACTTGAACAATTAAAGAATTTTTCCGTTAATGGTGAGCAATTATTTAAGAGAAAATATATAAATATTGTAGGTCCGACTGGTGTTGGGAAAACCACTACAATTGCAAAAATTGCAGCTGAATATGTGATTAAGCATAATAAAAAAATTGCGTTCATCACTACGGACACCTATCGAATCGCAGCTATTGAACAATTGAAAACATATGCAGAGATATTGAGAGTACCAGTCGAAGTGGCGTATAACAGTGATGATTTTAAACAAGCTGCTGAGCGTTTTGCCCATTACGATCATGTATTTATAGATACAGCAGGCAGAAATTTTCGAAATCAGGAATTTGTTGAGGAACTTAAAGGGCTGATTGATTTTAATATCGATATGGAGACATATCTTGTCCTTTCCGCTACTTCCAAAGAGATTGATATGACAGCGATCTATAACCAGTTTTCCATAATACCCATTCACGGAGCTATTTTTACCAAATTAGATGAAACTGCCTATCATGGTTCCGTGGTGAATTTTATTCTTAAACATCATGTTCCAGTTATTTATATGACAAATGGACAAGATGTTCCCGATGATATTATTGCTGCCACCCCGGACAAAATTGTCAAAATGGTATGTGGAGGTCATTTATATGTATGACCAAGCGGAACTGCTTCGACAAAAGATACAATATAAAAAAGAAGAGCCATCTGCCAAAGTAATTGCAGTTGTAAGTGGAAAAGGCGGAGTCGGTAAATCCAATTTTTCATTAAATTTTTCAATTGGACTCTCTAAGCAAAATAAAAAAGTATTGATTATAGATATTGATGTAGAAATGGGAAATATCAATATCTTAATAGGCCAAACGGGCAGATATACAATAGCAAATCATTTTAATGAGGGGATCCCTCTAAGGATGGCTATTTCTGCTGGGCCTGAAGGAATCCATTATATTCCTGGGGGTACAGGTTTAACAAATTTTTTTAAAATGGATCAAAAACAATTTGCTCACTTTAGCCATCAATTTCAAAGCATTCTGGAAGAATATGATTTTATTATTTTGGATATGGGTGCGGGAATATCAGAACAATCCTTGCAATTTATCGTTTCTGCGAATGAATTGATTTATATTACAACACCAGAGCCAACGGCAATAACGGATGCTTATTCCATAATGAAATATCTTGTTAGCAGAACGGATGCACCGTTCTATCTTCTCTGTAACCGGGCTTCAAGCCGGAAAGAAGGCAATGAGGTCATTTTACGTTTAACGAGAGCTGCGCAACAGTTTTTACATAAAGAAATCTTGGCACTTGGGATTTTGCCAGATGATAAAACGGTACAAAAAGCAGTCATAAGACAAATTCCATTTATCCTCTTGAATTCTCGGGCTCCATCTAGTGAAGCACTAAACAAAATCATTGCTCAGTATATGGGAAGCGTGGATAAAGAGGGCAATTCACCTGCTTCGTTTATGAAAAAGATGAAGAATTTTCTTTTCGAAAGGCAGGCTTAAGATTTGGCTGCTATTAAAGTTCTAATCATTGAAGATTCACCTTTTATGAGAAAGTTGATAACTGAATTTTTACAAGAAGATGAACAAATTGAAGTGGTGGGCATTGCTAGAAATGGAGCAGATGGGCTTTTGAAAATGGAAAAGCTGAAACCTGATGTCATTACACTGGATATAGAAATGCCTGTAATGGACTGTATAACGACATTGCAGGTAATCATGGAAAAAAATCCAATGCCTGTGGTTATACTTTCCGGTACTAACAGATCGGGTGTAGATATGATTATGGAGAGCATGAAGCTTGGTGCAGTCAATTTTATCGAAAAGCCCTCTGGTTCATTTTCACAGGATTTACACAGAATTAAGAGTCTAATGATTCAGAAAGTGAAAGAGGCTGCCAAAGTAAATATGAGCGTGTTTGACCAAAATAATCGCCTGATGAATGTGCCGCCAATCGCTGAAATTTCACAGGAACTGAATCTGACTGAAAATGTCAAAGAAAAAAATACGGATGTTCCCTTGCAAAAAATTATTTGTATCGGAACCTCGACGGGAGGACCGCGAGCACTGTATACCGTATTGCCATTACTTAAAAAGATTACGGTACCTATTCTCATTGTACAGCATATGCCGGAAGGGTTTACAAAACACTTGGCTGAGAGACTAAATGAGTTGTCAGAAATAACTGTGAAGGAAGCTGAAGAGGGAGAAATTTTATGTAATGGAACAGCCTATATTGCACCTGGTGGATTTCATTTAAAAGCTTCAGTTCAAGCTGGTGTGCTGATTGCCAAATTGGATAAAACTAATTCCGTTAATGGCCACCGTCCATCGGTGGATGTCTTGTTTGATTCAGTTTCCGAACTGCCCCCTGTATACGAATGTGTAGCCGTTATTATGACAGGTATGGGATCAGATGGTACGAAGGGAATTATGAATTTAAGAAAGTTTAAAAAGTCCAGAATTATTGCTGAATCTGAAGAAACTTGTGTGGTCTATGGTATGCCAAAAGCGGCAATCGCTACGGGATTGGTGGATGAAATAATTCCTCTGGGTCATATAGCTGGAGTATTGAATGAAATTTGTAAGGGTGAGAGGTGAAGGTAAATGAGCTTGGATTTAGATCAATATTTAGAGGTTTTTATAGAAGAAAGCAAGGAACACTTACAAACTTGTAATGAACTATTATTGGAGCTCGAAAAAAATCCTGATGATGTCATGATTGTGCATGAAATTTTTAGGTCAGCCCATACATTAAAAGGAATGTCTGCGACAATGGGTTTTGATGATTTAGCACGATTAACTCATCAAATGGAAAATGTGTTGGATGAGATCCGAAATCAGCGAATAAAAGTTAATACCGACATTTTAGACATTGTATTTTTAGCTGTTGATGATTTGGAAGCAATGGTTTTATCGGTTGCAGATGGTGGAAACGGAAAAAGAGATGTCTCTTTAACAATAGAAAAATTAGAAAACATAGTAGCAGGTCAAATCGTTATGATAGGTTCTGCAGATAGAGAACATCCTGGTGCTCCGGTAGAAATGGAATCCCGTGCGGATATTTATGACGAATACGAATGGGCGGTCATGGAACAATCAATCGACCAAGGCTTTAAAGCTTACTCTGTTAAGGTGATTTTAAATGATGATTGTATCTTAAAAGCAGTCCGTGTTTTTATGGTTTATGAAATTTTTGCTGAACTGGGAGAAGTAATTAAGTCGGTTCCTCCCGTCGATGTTCTTGAGGAAGAAGATTTTGGGCAGGAGTTTACGGCAACGATCCTATCAAAACAATCTGCAATAGATATCGAACAGAGAATCTTAAAAGTATCAGAGCTTGAGTCTGTACGAGTTTCGCTGGTGCCGAATAAGACATCTAAGGATCAGGAATATAAAGCCACAAAGGATCTGGAAAATGCGAATCAGCTGCAGGTGCATTCAACAAAGCAGGTAAAGGGTAAGGAAGATGAAAAAGCTTCCTCTGTTAATACTGCAGTGGCTCATAGTAAGACGATACGGGTCAATATTGAGCGCCTTGACATATTAATGAATCTATTTGAAGAGTTAGTGATTGATCGCGGAAGACTCGAACAAATTTCGAAGGATTTAAAAGATGCAGAGCTGTTTGAAACAGTTGAACATATGACAAGAATTTCTGGTGATATGCAAACAATAATCCTAAATATGAGGATGGTACCAGTAGAAACAGTTTTTAATCGGTTTCCGCGTATGGTCAGGCAGCTTGCGCGTAATCTGAATAAACACATCCGTCTTGAAATTATTGGTGCGGAAACGGAGTTAGACCGGACTGTTATTGACGAAATTGGTGATCCTCTGCTGCATCTTTTACGAAACGCTTTGGATCATGGTATTGAAACACCGGAAGCTAGACGGGACAAGGGCAAGCCTGAAGAGGGTACAGTCATCCTGAAGGCTTATCATAGTGGCAACCACGTTTTTATAGAAATAGAAGATGATGGCGCTGGTATTAATACAGATGTGGTTGTAACAAAAGCAGTGGATAAAGGAATTATTACAGAAGAACAAGCTGAAATCATGACAGAACGTCAAAAAAACGAACTTCTTTTCGCTTCGGGTTTTTCCACAGCTAAGGAGATTTCTGATATATCAGGCCGGGGGGTTGGCTTAGATGTTGTGAAAAATACCATCGAATCTCTTGGTGGAAGTGTGTCTATTAATTCACGCCTAGGATATGGATCTATTTTTTCTGTGAAATTGCCACTTACCTTATCAATCATATCAGTCATGCTAGTTGAAGTTCAGGATGAAAAGTACGCAATTCCCTTATCTTCCATAATTGAAACGTATATCGTCCAAAGAGAAGAAGTATTAAGATCACATAATCAAGATGTCATTGACTTTAGAGGTAAGATTATCCCGCTCGTGTATCTGCATTCAATTCTTTCTATCCCTGTTTGTCGGGAGGAGGAAGACTTTTTGTTATTAGTAATTGTGCGTAATGGAGACAAGATGGCCGGGTTAGTTGTCAATTCATTCATTGGTCAGCAGGAAATCGTTTTAAAATCATTGGGTAATTACTTAAATTCTGTCTTCGCTGTTTCAGGAGCTACGATTCTCGGGGATGGTCAAGTTGCATTGATTATAGATTGCAATTCTCTTGTTAAGTAAGCAGGGCTGTAAGATAAGGAGGAGTTTATATGGCTGACAATGATAATAGACAGATGCAGAAAGTTATAGTCTTTGAGTTAGTGAATAAAGAATATGCAATACCTGTCGAGTATGTGCTGTCTATCGAAAAAGTATCAACTATTACAAGAGTTCCGGGTGTAGAACCCTTTGTGATGGGAGTAATTAATCTTAAAGGGACGATTACACCGATTATTGACCTTCGAATGCGGTTTGGCCTAGAGCAAAAAGAATATGATGAGTCTTCAAGGATTATCATTATTTCCTTTAATGAATTTGAAGTGGGATTGATTGTTGATTCAGCCAGGGATGTTTTAGAGTTTCCGGCTGATTTAATTGAACCGCAGCCTAAAGTTATCGGTATGCAGGAGATTGATTTTATAAATGGCGTTGTGAAGGTTGATAAACGTTTGTTGATATTAATCAAACTCGAACGAATTTTACAAGTACTTGGAACAACACAATCTATATAGGAAGAAGGCGGGCAGGACATGTCATATCTGGATTCCATAACACATCTCCAACTGGATACCTTAAAGGAAATTGGTAATATCGGTGCAGGTAATGCTGCGACTGCTTTATCTCTATTAGTGAACAAACCGGTTATGATGAGTGTCCCTTCCGTGAAAATTGCAACATTTGACGAAACAATGGAGCTTGCAGGAGGAGCGGATAATGTTGTAGCCAGTGTTTACATGAGAATAGAAGGTGACATCACCGGCAATATGTATTTTATCCTTTCTTTATCGCAGGCAACCAGATTTATTAACCAAATGACCGGTTCCAATCAATTTTCCTTTGATCATTCATTGGATGATGAAATTTCTTTATCTGCCCTGACAGAAATGGGCAATATTCTATCTGGCTCGTATTTATCTTCCTTGTCTGATTTTACTGGTATAAAAATATATCCTTCTGTTCCTGTGCTGGGGATTGATATGGTGGGAGCCTTGCTCGGGTATGGATTACTGGAATTTTCCCAAGTTGGCGATTATGCGATTATCATTGATACGGATTTTACCGAGTCTGATAGTAGGGAAGAAAAAGATGTAAATGGGCACTTTTTCTTACTGCCTGATCCTGAATCATTTGATACACTCTTTTCCACATTGGGAGTGAATATGGAATGAATCCTCGTCACGAACAGGAAATTATCCGCGTTGGAATTGCAGATATGAATTTTGCTTATAAGGGTTCCATTATTAGAACAGCCGGTCTTGGATCTTGTGTTGGTGTTGTCCTTTACTGCCCATCTCAACAGATAGCAGGAATGGTTCATGTTATGCTGCCGGATTCCTCACTTGCCAGAGGTAAAACATTTAATAAAGCAAAATATGCAGATACTGCAATACCAGAGCTTATTAAACAATTCAAGAATAAGGGAATAAAAAGTCAATTGCTCAAGGCAAAACTTGCAGGTGGAGCGCAAATGTTTCAATTCAGTTCAGGAAGTGATCTGATGAGAATCGGACCGCGAAATGTAGATGCTGTGAAAATTCAGCTTATGGAAAATCATATCCAGATAATTGCTGAAGATGTTGGCAGAAACAGTGGAAGAACAATTGAATTTAATCCGATTACAAGTATATTGCACATTCGTACGGTTAATCAGGGTTCCTGCTCTATTTAAGTTTTCATTCGGTAAAGAGCGAAATTAAGGGAAATTTGTCGGATGTATATCTGTTGTTTTTTGTTATAATTTAATTACCATAATAAACCAACTAAGGGGAGGGTCAAAATGTCTCAAGTGAATACCGGTGAAGAACAGACGTATTGGCATAAATGGCTTGAAGGCCGGGACGCGCAGGCTGGAGACATATTGGCAAAAAAATACTTGCCATTGGTCAGTTATCATGTACAACGAATTTCAGTGAACCTGCCTAAAAATGTGAATAGAGATGATATAAGAAGTTTAGCGAATATGGGTCTATTTGATGCTTTAGAAAAATTCGACCCATCCCGTGATTTAAAATTTGAGACCTATGCTTCCTTTCGAATTAGGGGAGCCATTATAGATGGATTGCGTAAAGAAGATTGGTTGCCAAGAAGTACGAGAGAAAAAGCAAAATTAATAGATTCGACTATAGAAGCGTTAGAGCAGAAGAATATGCGTAATATCACACCTGTTGAAATTGCCGAAGAATTAGGGATTACAGAGGATGAGGTTGTCAAAATCACGAATGAGAATTTCTTTTCCAATATTTTATCAATGGATGAACAGCCGCATGATACTCACTCGGAACAGGAAGCGCAATCGTATACAGTGAAAGACGAGCGCATGCTATCTCCTGAAGAAGCCCTTGTTAAAAAAGAATTGCTCAAAGAGATGGGAGACCTCATTCATAGGCTAAGTGAAAAAGAACAATTAGTGTTGGACTTATTTTATCGGCAGGAGCTGACTCTTACAGAGATCGGCTACATTTTGAAGCTATCGACTTCGAGAATTTCACAAATACATTCACGTGCACTATTTAAATTAAAAGAGTTATTAGCAAAAACAATCTACCGCTAAAGCTATTGGTTTGGGAGTGGAATAATGGATTTTCCATATAAACTAGAGGTTTCCCAAGATAAAATGAAGGCCTGGATTATACCTATAGGGAATCAGGCACAATCGGTTTCTGATAGACAAATAGATGAATGGCTTGTTTCTTTGCCGATTATCTTTGGCATAAAAAAGGAAACAAAAGTACATTTACTGAATACGGAGCAGGTTGTTTTTCCTTTATTGATTGCTGAAGGGAAATTACCGGAAAACGGACAGGATGGAGAATTAAAACTCGAATATACAAAGGGAATAGACACAGGGGAGCAACTGTTTAACTTCCGAAATGTAATGGATATCCCATCCATCTCTACAGGAGATAAAATTGCGGCTGCATCTCAACCAACTTATGGTCTATTTGGAATGGATATTTTCGGAAATGAAATCAAACCGAAACCAGGCAAAAGAGCCGTCTATAAATTGGGACCCAATGTCATTGAACATGAATCAAGCCTCTATTCAACGATTAACGGACAAATCAGTATAGTAGGTCATACTATACAGGTTAATCCTGTTTTTTATGTAAAAGGAGATTTGAGCCTGGAGGTAGGCAATATTGATTTTGTTGGAAATGTGTATATTGAGGGCAATATACCCGTCGGTTATACGATTTCGTGCGGTGGCGATTTAAAAGTTTTCGGTATGATTGAGGGATCAGACATTAATGTTGGCGGCTCGGTTATTGTCAAGGGCGGAATTACTGGGGAAAAGAATTGCAGTATTCGAACAGGCGGAGATCTATACGCCTTATACATAAACTATGCAAATGTAATATCAAGCGGTAATATCATTATTCAACATGCTATTCTCCATAGTTTTGTAACTTCCATGAAATCTGTAACCTGTAAAAAAGGACATCTAATAGGCGGAGTTTTAAGGGCTGGCAAGAGAGTGGAACTGATGGATGCAGGGAATTTACACTATACACGTACTGAAATACATATCGGAAATAATGATGCAATTGAAATGATTAAGCAGGATTTGGATTCTCGTTATCAAAAAATGCAAAAAACACTCTCGAAACTCTCGTATATAGCTGTGAAGCTTGAAGAAAAAACAAGGTTATCGAATGACAAAAAGGATGCTCTTTTGCTGGAAAAACAAAGGAAAACAAAAGATTTTTTAGTGGATGAAATGAAAAAACTTAAGCAAGAGAGATTAATGTTAGATTATGAGCTGCAAATCGATGAGGAATTAATTATTAACGGTGCATGCTACCCTAATCTTTATATAAAAATGGGTAAGTATAGCATGCCTCTGAATCAAAATTACCAGTCAGTGAGATTTACTGATAAGGGAAACGAGGTATCTGTTTATCCGCTCTAAAAGGGGGCAATGAATCATGAGTTTAAAAGCGATTGAATTGCAAGTTGCAATACCCAGAACGCAGGATGCAGGTAAAATCCAGGAGCTGTTGCAGAATCGTAGTCAACAACTGATTGAGCATGCTTCCGAACAGGAAAAAAAGAGTACAAGAGCAAAAAATGAAACAGTACTTAGGCAAGAAAAGAATAGCTCGGTTGATTGGAATAATCATTCCAAGGGCCGGCAGCAGGAAAAACGGCGGCAGAATGATGAATCTACTAAAAATCATTCTGCCTTTTCGCAAGCAGAAACCCAACCTTATAAGGGAAAGAGAATAGATTTTTCGGGATAAGAGGAGACAAAATGACATTTATACTCATAGTAAGCATCATGGTCAATATTGTGGCTGTTTTAGCAATTGTTATCCTTTATTTGAGGCAGAATCGTCTTATTCAATTCGAGAAGGAATGTAAAGAATATCAAAAAGAAGTTGAGGAACTAATCCATACGTTTATAATCGAAATGAAGGAAGAAAACGATGAAATTAAACAGTTGTTTGTGGGTGATACTGGTAAGATATCACGCACTGAAGGACCTCGAAAGCTATCTGATCAAGAAGAGAAAATAGATCACACTATGACAGGGTTACCAAATGGATATAGACAGCAGAGTGCACGGAATGCCTACGAAAATACGAGCCGGCAATCCGTTACGAATCATCTTAAGGAAGAAAAAACGGAATCAGATGTTATCGACCAAGATTTAGAACGAGTCCCTATATTGGCTGAGGCCCAGAATATGAAGAATCAAGGGAAAACAATTGAGGAAATTGCAAAAAAAATGGGCCGTGGCAAAACAGAAATTGACCTTTTATTTAAATTAAATCAAAAGTAAAGTAAAAAGACTTGATTGTATGCTGAGATTATGCTATATTATGACATGGTGTTAATACACACGCTTGAGGATTTGGACTGATCGTGCTGTAAACCTACAGTTTCAGCCTGAAAATGATTTGAGCGGAGGAAAAACAAAACATAGGAGGAACAAACATGTCTGTAATTTCAATGAAACAACTGCTTGAAGCAGGTGTACACTTCGGGCACCAAACTCGTCGTTGGAACCCAAAAATGAAAAAATATATTTTCACGGAGCGTAATGGTATCTACATTATTGACCTTCAAAAAACGGTTAAAAAAGTAGAAGAAGCTTATAACTTCGTAAGAGACTTGGCTGCTGATGGCGGTACTATGCTTTTCGTTGGTACTAAAAAGCAAGCTCAAGATTCTGTAAAAGAAGAAGCTGGCCGTGCTGGTATGTACTATGTTAACCAACGTTGGTTAGGTGGTACATTAACAAACTTCGTAACAATTCAAAAACGTATTGCACGTCTTAAAGAAATCGAAAAAATGGAAGAAAACGGAACATTTGAAGTTCTTCCTAAAAAAGAAGTTATTCAATTGAAAAAAGAACAAGAGCGTCTTGAAAAATTCTTAGGCGGTATCAAGGATATGAAACAAATCCCTGATGCATTGTTCATCATTGACCCACGTAAAGAGCGTATCGCTGTTGCGGAAGCTCATAAATTGAATATTCCAATCGTAGGTATCGTTGATACAAACTGTGATCCGGATGAAATCGATTATGTAATCCCTGCAAACGATGATGCAATCCGTGCTGTTAAATTGCTTACTGGTAAAATGGCTGATGCTATCCTTGAAGGTAAACAAGGTGAAGAAACAGCTCCAGTTGCAGAAGAAACAGTAGTTGAAGAAACTGTTGAAGCAGAAGAAGCAACTACAGTTGAAAATGCTTAATTGATTTTTTAAAGGTGATAAGAGGACAGTGCCTTTTATCACCTTTTTTTGAAATAAAATAGAGTGGTGTATACGGATTCGCACACTGCTACATACTGATTTTATCGGATGATATAAAGGAGGAAGACCAAATGGCTATTACTGCTCAAATGGTTAAAGAATTACGTGAAAAAACTGGTGCAGGTATGATGGACTGCAAAAAAGCACTACAAGAAACAAGCGGTGACATGGATAAAGCAATCGATTACCTTCGTGAAAAAGGTATTGCGAAAGCGGCTAAAAAAGGCGATCGTATTGCTGCTGAAGGTTTAACTTCTATCGTTGTTGAAGGCGATAAAGCAGTTATCCTTGAAGTAAATGCTGAAACAGATTTCGTTGCTAAAAATGAAGCATTCCAAACTCTTGTAAAAGAATTGGCTGCACATCTTTTAACAAATGAACCTGCAAATGTTGAGGAAGCTTTAACTCAAACAATGACTAACGGTGCAACTGTTGCTGACCACATCAATGCTGCTATTGCAAAAATTGGTGAGCGCATCACTCTTCGTCGTTTTGAAATCAAAACAAAACCTGAAAACGGAGCTTTCGGAGCTTACATCCACCAAGGCGGACGTATCAGCGTATTAACTATCGTTGAAGGTACAACTGAAGAAGCGGTTGCGAAAGATGTTTCTATGCACATCGCTGCTTTAAACCCTAAATACGTATCACGTGACCAAGTTACTGCTGAAGAAGTTGAACATGAGCGTCAAGTTCTAACACAACAAGCATTAAACGAAGGAAAACCTGAAAAAATCGTTGCGAAAATGGTTGAAGGCCGTCTAGGTAAATATTTTGAAGAAATTTGTGTACTGGATCAAACATTCGTTAAAAATCCAGATCAAAAAGTTGGTCAATTTGTACAAGCAAATGGCGCTACAATCGTTGAGTTCGTACGTTACGAAGTAGGAGAAGGTATCGAGAAGAAACAAGATAACTTCGCTGAAGAAGTAATGAGCCAAATTAAAAAAGACTAATCTAATTACATGTGTATAGCATAAAAATAGGGGACACGTTGTGTTCCCTATTTTTCAAGAATACATTTCCTTAAAATAAACAGAGTATTAGATGAGGATATCGACTATTAAAGCTTGTGATAGATCGATAACTAATGACGGTGGAGGTTACTATGAGCAGCGTAAAGTATAAAAGAGTTGTATTAAAGTTAAGTGGAGAGGCACTTGCCGGTGCTCAAGGATTTGGGATTGACCCAACCATAATTTTTTCAGTTGCTAAACAAGTGAAAGAAGTTGCGGAGCTTGGTGTAGAAGTCGCAGTAGTGGTTGGTGGCGGAAATATTTGGCGCGGTAAAACAGGCAGTGAACTTGGAATGGACCGTGCAACTGCCGATTATATGGGAATGCTTGCAACAGTCATGAATTCACTTGCGCTTCAGGATAGTTTGGAACAACAAGGGATTGAGACACGTGTCCAAACATCTATTGAAATGAGACAAGTAGCTGAGCCTTATATCCGTCGCAGAGCAATCCGCCATTTAGAGAAAACACGTGTGGTTATCTTTGCTGCAGGTACTGGAAATCCGTATTTCTCTACAGATACGACAGCAGCTTTACGGGCTGCCGAAATAGAAGCAGATGTCATTCTCATGGGTAAAAATAATGTTGATGGTGTATATAGTGCAGACCCTGTATTAGATAGCAGTGCCGTAAAATATGATGAACTTTCTTATCTTGATTTAATTAAGGATGGTTTATCTGTAATGGACTCCACAGCATCATCTTTATGTATGGATAATGACATTCCACTAATTGTCTTCTCAATAATGGAAGAAGGAAATATTAAACGTGCCGTTATGGGTGAAACTATAGGTACTATTGTTAGGGGGAAAGAATAATGGCAAAACAAGTTATAGACAATACGAAGGAAAAGATGAATAAAGGAATTCAGGCATTCTCCAGAGAATTAGCCTCTATCCGTGCAGGTCGTGCTAGTGCATCCCTTTTAGACAGATTGACTGTAAGTTATTATGGAGCACCTACACCTGTAAATCAGCTTGGGTCAATCAGCGTTCCGGAAGCTCGTATGCTGGTTATTACACCTTATGACAAAACCATTCTTGGTGATATTGAAAAGGCAATTCTGAAATCTGATCTTGGACTTAACCCAGTGAACGATGGTAATATTATTCGTTTAAGTGTTCCTGCACTAACTGAAGAACGTCGTCGTGACCTTGTTAAACAAGTGAAGAAGGAAGCTGAAGAAGCGAAAGTTGCGATTCGTAATGTACGCCGTGATGGTAATGATGACCTTAAAAAGCTTGAGAAAAACGGGGAAATTACAGAAGATGCACTTCGTGGATATTCTGATGACGTTCAAAAAATGACGGATGATCATATCGCGAAAATCGATGCTCTTGCTAAAGATAAAGAAAAGGAAATCATGGAAGTTTGATTTTTATATCATAAAGCCCCTTTTATCTAAAGGGGCTTTTTTGTTACACCTAGTATGTATTAGGTGACGAAATTATATAATAACAGAATCATACAGTGTGTCCAAAAAGGTTAACTGTTAGAAATCCATAAAGCTGCCAGGAAACAAACATACAAACAGAAATGTTTGTGACAATTAAATGTGGTATGATAGGTTATGGAATTTGTACTAAGGCTAGATGATCAAATATACATAAGCAGGGAAGATTAATTCCTTTTGGAGGAAATAACATGTTTGGATGGAAGATAGTTAAGAAAAAAGGGAAACAGTATTCTATACCAGAAAGAATAGAAAAGGTAAAACAAAATAAAATACCAGACCATATTGCCATTATTATGGATGGGAATGGCCGGTGGGCAAGAAAAAGAGCACTGCCAAGAGTAGCTGGACATCATGAGGGTATGAAGGTCGTGCGTAAAACGACTAAATTAGCTAATGAATTGGGAGTTAAGGTTTTAACGGTTTATGCCTTTTCAACTGAGAATTGGAAACGTCCAAAAGATGAAGTGGATTATTTGTTAAAATTACCCGAAGAATTTCTAGGAACGTTTTTGCCGGAATTAATGAAAGAAAACGTTAGGGTTCAAATTATGGGTGATCAAAAGAGACTGCCTTTGCATACTGTCAATGCAGTCACTACAGCATTAGATCAAACTAAAGATAATGATGGTCTAATTTTAAATTTCGCTCTTAATTATGGAAGCCGTGCAGAAATCCTCGAAGGTGTAAAAAAAGCCGCAGCTGATATGAAAGATGGTCGTTTGGAAGAAAGCGATTTGACAGAAGAACGATTCTCTGAGTATTTGATGACCAATCAGCTGATGGATCCGGATTTATTAATCAGAACGAGCGGCGAAATTCGACTGAGCAACTTTATGTTATGGCAATTAGCCTATACGGAGTTTTATTTTACAGATGTATTGTGGCCGGACTTCAATGACCATGAATTGCTCAATGCAATTGAAGAATTCCAGGGCAGATCGAGAAGATACGGCGGCGTATAATGAGGAAGGCAGGGGTTTTAGGATGAAACAAAGAATCATTACTGCGATAGTCGCAATTGCATTATTTTTACCGATATTAATTTATGGAAATATTCCGTTTCTTATTTTAATCTATGCGATGGCGACAATTGGATTATATGAACTACTTAAGATGAAGAAAATGCCGCTAATGACGATATCATCGTTACTATCGTTTTTATTAGTATGGGTTTTATTGATACCTGATCGTTACAGTAGTTTCTTTGATATGATTCAATACGATAAAATGGATATAGTTATTATCATTGCATTTTTGTTATTAGTGATTACGGTAATTTCTAAAAATGCTTTTACGTTTGATGATGCGGCTTTTCTATTGTTGTCTTCTCTATACATAGGTGTAGCTTTTTATTACTTTTTTGGGACAAGAGATGTTGAGAATGGCCTCTTAACGATACTTTTTGTATTAATTACGATTTGGGTTACTGATTCAGGTGCCTATTTTGTAGGGCGATCTTTAGGAAAACGAAAGCTTTGGCCGGAAATTAGCCCAAATAAAACAGTAGAAGGATTTCTTGGTGGAGTTGGAAGTGCATTAGTTGTTGCAATTCTGTTCTATTTTTTCTCTAATTTGGACTACAATATAAGTAAGCTGATTATAATGGCATTATTAATTTCGATTTTTGGGCAGTTAGGTGATCTTGTACAATCTGCATATAAAAGGCATTATGGTGTTAAGGATTCCGGTAATATCTTACCGGGACATGGAGGAATTTTGGACAGATTTGATAGTTTGATTTTTATTCTTCCCATATTGCACTTCTTCATTTTTTAAACGTAACTATACAATTGCTGGGGGAGGAGCTTTAGTTTGAAAAGGATCAATTTATTAGGGGCTACAGGGTCTATCGGTATGCAAACGATAGATATTGTACGCAATCATCCAGAGGAATTTAAATTAACAGCTGTTTCAGGCGGAAGAAATGTGGACGGAATTCGGGAAATCATTCAGGAATTCCAGCCCGAACTGATTTGTGTACAGCTAAAAGAAGATGCGGAAAGACTGAAGACGGAATATCCGGGCAGGAAAATTGTATACGGACATGAAGGCTTAATAGAGGCAGCTACTTATGTAAACGGAGATATTGTAGTGAATGCCGTAATGGGAAGCATTGGTCTAATTCCTACCATGCAGGCGATGGAAGCTGGTAAACAAATTGCCCTTGCTAATAAGGAAACATTGGTGACAGCCGGACATTTAGTTATGGAGGCTGCCAAGAGGTTTCAAACGCCTATACTGCCGGTTGACAGTGAGCATTCTGCTATATTCCAGGCATTACAGGGTGAAAAGGCTAAAAATATTGAACGCTTGATTATCACAGCATCTGGAGGAAGCTTCAGAGACCGAACAAGAGATGAGTTAAAGAATGTTACAGTTAAAGATGCACTCAATCATCCAAATTGGTCTATGGGCGCAAAAATAACAATAGATTCTGCCACAATGATGAATAAGGGACTTGAAGTGATTGAAGCCCATTGGCTGTTTAATTTGCCATATGAACAGATTGATGTCCTATTGCACCAGGAAAGCATTATCCATTCTATGGTGGAATTTCACGATTCAAGTGTGATGGCGCAGCTGGGGACCCCAGATATGCGTGTGCCTATCCAATATGCTCTTTCATATCCGGATCGGTTACCGCTTATCTCTTCAAAGAGACTTAATTTAGCAGAAGCGGCAACTTTACATTTTAAAAAGATGGACTTTGACCGCTATCCATGTTTACAATACGCTTATAATGCCGGAAGAATTGGCGGATCAATGCCGACTGTTTTAAATGCTGCCAATGAGGTGGCGGTCGAATTGTTCTTACAGGGCAAGATTCCATTCTTGGAAATTGAGGCACTGGTGGAAAAAGCTATGGAGCGTCATCAGCTAATCAAAAAACCTGAACTCGAGACTATTCAGGAAGTCGATCAGGAGACAAGAAGGTATATCGAGTCACTATATTAAAAGGGATGGTCGATTAAGTGGAAACAATATTAGCGTTTATACTTATTTTTGGAGGATTAGTGTTTTTTCATGAATTAGGCCACTTAATCTTTGCAAAAAGAGCTGGTATACTCTGTCGAGAGTTTGCCATCGGTTTTGGGCCGAAAATCTTTACAATAAAAAAGAATGAAACTGTCTATACCATTCGTTTACTTCCGCTTGGAGGCTTTGTACGGATGGCTGGTGAAGACGCAGAAACAGTTGAGTTGAAACCAGGCTACCGAATTGGGGTACTGTTTAACGAAAATCAGGAAATTAACAAAATCATTGTCACTAACAAGGATAAATATCCTGAAGCAAGAATTATTGAGGTGGAACAAGCAGATCTGGATCATCAGTTAATCATTCGTGGATATGAAGATGGAAATGATGAAGCTATCCAAACCTTTAAGGTTCATCCAAAAGCGGTAATGGTAGAAGATGGCCTTGAGCTTCAAATAGCACCATATGACCGCCAGTTTAATTCAAAAACATTACCGCAAAGAGCGATGGCAATCTTTGCCGGACCGATGATGAATTTTGTTTTAGCAGCTGTGTTATTCATGATTATTGGGATTGCCCAAGGTGTTGTGGTCGATGAGCCGAAACTTGGCAAACTGACAGAAGATGGACCTGCTATTAGCTCTGGACTTAAGGCAGGAGACATCGTACACTCCATTAATGGCGAAAAAGTTGATTCATGGAGTGATATTCAATCAACTATTCAAAAGAATGCCAATAATGAACTGACTTTTGAGGTTGAACGTGATGGCCAAAATAAGGAGATAAATGTCACACCTAAATTAGTGGATGATTCAGCCGGCAAACGGGGAATCATAGGGGTCTATGCTCCGACGGAAAAATCCTTTATCAAAGCGATCGGTTATGGATTTACGGAAACGTATTTATGGACTAAACAAATTTTCATTGTACTTGGTGATTTAATCACAGGAGGATTCTCCATAGATGCATTATCAGGTCCTGTGGGTATATATGTTTCCACAGAAGAGGTGGCAAAATCAGGTATTTTTTACTTGATAAAATGGGCAGGGGTCTTAAGTATTAACCTTGGGATTATGAATCTCTTGCCGTTGCCCGCGTTGGATGGAGGAAGGCTGTTATTCTTTGCAATTGAAGCAATTAGAGGGAAACCGGTTGATAAGCAAAAGGAAGGTATGTTCCATTTTATTGGATTTGCCTTATTGATGCTATTAATGATCGTCGTCACCTGGAATGATATACAGCGATTTTTCTTTTAAAATAGTCAGTAGCGGGGGCTAAACACGTGTTAAGCTCCTGCTATACATAAAGTAAAGTGATTAGGATAGAAAGGTGAATAGATATGAGACAAAGTATGACGATGATTCCAACATTAAGAGAGGTGCCATCAGACGCTGAAGTAAAAAGTCATCAATTATTGCTTCGTGCCGGATTTATGCGCCAAAATGCAAGTGGAATATATAGTTATCTTCCACTTGGTTTAAAAGTAATCCAAAATGTTGAAAAAATTATTCGAGAAGAGATGGAGCGCGCAGGAGCGGTAGAATTACTAATGCCGACACTGCAGCAGGCAGAGCTATGGCAGGAATCCGGCAGATGGTATTCCTATGGTCCTGAGTTAATGAGAATGCATGACCGCCATAATCGTGAATTTGCAATGGGACCAACCCATGAAGAAGTCATTACAAGCTTACTTCGTGATGAGGTGAAATCATACAAACGTTTACCTCTAACTCTTTATCAAATTCAAACAAAATTCCGCGATGAAAAGCGTCCTCGTTTCGGCTTGCTTCGCGGCCGTGAATTTATTATGAAGGATGCGTATTCTTTCCATTCCAGCCAGGAAAGCCTGGATGAAGTGTATGATCGTATCTTTACAGCCTATTCCAATATTTTCAGCCGTTGTGGTCTTGATTTCAGAGCGGTTATAGCAGATTCGGGAGCTATGGGCGGAAAAGATACACATGAATTTATGGTGCTTTCTGAAATAGGTGAGGACACAATCGCTTATTCGGATACATCTGACTTTGCAGCTAATATTGAAATGGCACCTGTTGTTAACACGGCTGTAAAAACAGGTGAAGAGCTTAAAGAACTGACTAAAGTATCAACACCTGATCAAAAAACAATCGAAGAAGTATCAAGATATTTAAATACAACTAATGATAAGTGTATTAAATCACTTCTTTGGAAAGTGGACGATCAGTTTGTGCTTGTATTGATCAGAGGAGATCATGAATTAAATGATATTAAACTAAAAAATATCTTTAATGCTACAATCGTTGAACCTGCAAGTCCGGAGGAGACACAGGATATACTGAATTGCAGCGTTGGTTCTATTGGACCAATTGGAGTGGACCTAAACCGCGTGACAATTATTGCTGATTTCGCTGTTGAAGTTTTGGAAAATGCGGTTTGTGGAGCTAATGAAGAAGGGGTACATTACATTAATGTAAATCCTGAGCGTGATTTTACTAATGTGAAATATGAAGATCTTCGTTTTATACAGGCTGGTGATGCTTCTCCAGATGGAAAAGGAACCATTCAGTTTGCTAAAGGAATAGAAGTGGGTCATGTATTTAAGTTAGGGACACGATACAGTGAAGCAATGAACGGTACGTACTTGGATGAAAATGGTCGCAGTCAGCCGATGATTATGGGTTGCTATGGAATTGGAGTATCCAGAACCGTTGCGGCGATTGCTGAGCAATTTAATGATGAAAAAGGTTTAATGTGGCCTGCTAATATAGCTCCATATCAAGTGCATCTTATTCCGGTTAATATGAAGGATGAAAATCAACGGAATCTAGGTGAGAAATTATATGACGAGCTTATGCAAGCTGGATATGATGTATTAATGGATGACCGAAATGAACGTGCCGGTGTTAAATTTGCTGATTCTGATTTAATTGGACTACCTGTTCGAGTCACAGTTGGTAAAAAAGCTGCCGAAGGAATCGTAGAAGTTAAAGTGAGACGAACAGGCGAAAGTTTTGAAGTGCCTGTTACTGATCTTGCTGGTCGATTAAACGAAATCCTGTAAAATATTAAAGTACAAGCTCTCCCTTTTGCAATGGGGAGAGCTTGTTTTTTACGTGCCGATTTTTTTTGATAAGTTGTTTTAAGGTTTGGATAATGCTTTTTACTCCCAACACCGGTCTTTAATAAGTATGGCTAAAGGTGTTTTCTGAATTGATAAAAGCATTAATCTTTGCAAGAAGGGATTTGAATAAAAAAGAGTTGTGTTATAATTACAAGACGGAAAAGGAGAATGACGTTTGGGAGAGATAGAAATGGAAGAGAATTCTCGTATTAAACAAGATAAATTCAGAACGTTGCTCCAGCAACTTCAGCTGACGGAAGATGCGGTTGTTGTGCATTTTTCTAATGCGGAAATCGATAAAGTAATCATTGAAAAAGTTGCCCGCAAATGGCATTTCTTTTTCAGATTTGAACATATAATTCCTTGCAGTATTTGGACCAGATTTACGACACAATTAATGCAGGTCTTTTCTCCAATAGCCACTGTCGGGTATTCGGTTGAGGTTAGGAATCCACTCATCACGAATGAATTGATTACGGATTATTGGAAAAACTGTATTAGCGAAATCGATGGAATTTCTCCGGCAATTCTGGAATTATTGCATGGACAAGCTCCAAAGGTTGAAGGGAATAAGCTGATTGTAACTGCTCGTAACGATGCAGAGGCCGGCCAGCTTAAACGGAAATATACCGGCTTAATTTCAGAAGTTTATCAGCGTTTTGGTTTTCCGCCATTGCAGCTCGATGCCATTGTAGATAAAGATGCATACAGTGAGGCAATGGAGACATTCAAAAAGCAAAAGCAAATAGAAGATGAAGAAAAAGCTCTGCAGGCAGTTCAGGATATGAAGAAGGCCGCAGAGGCTAAGGATGATGGCGGAGTACCTGAAGGCCCATTGGTTATCGGGTACAAAATCAAGCCGGATGCTGATTTTAAGACACTTGATGAGATAGTTGAAGAAGAACGTCGAATTGCCGTTGAAGGGTATGTCTTCGATGCTGAAACAAGAGAGTTAAAGAGCGGACGCACCTTATTAACCTTTAAAATTACGGATTATACAAATAGCATTCTTGTTAAAATGTTCTCACGCGACAGAGAAGACGCAAGCCAATTGGCACGTGTGAAAAAAGGTATGTGGGTACGTGTACAAGGAAGTGTACAAAATGATACATTCGTCCGTGACTTAGTAATGATTGCAAATGATATTAATGAAATAGCAGGTAAAAATCGTAAGGATACAGCACCCGAAGATGAAAAGCGTGTTGAATTACATTTGCATACACCAATGAGCCAAATGGACGCTGTTACACCTGTCTCTACACTAGTGTCCCAGGCAGCTAAGTGGGGACATAAAGCGATTGCTATAACAGATCATGCGGTCGCACAGTCATTCCCTGAGGCTTACGCTGCCGGAAAGAAAAATAATATTAAAATCTTATATGGCGTAGAAGTAAATTTAGTGGATGATGGCGTGCCGATTGCTTACAATACGGCAGATTTAAATTTGGAAGAAAGCACATATGTTGTATTTGACGTGGAAACAACAGGACTTTCTGCCATATATGACACCATTATCGAGCTTGCGGCAGTTAAGATGAAAAATGGTGAGATTATTGATCGCTTTGAGTCTTTTGCCAATCCACATCATAAATTATCATCTACAACCATTAATTTAACAGGGATTACCGATGACCTTGTAGAGAATGCTCCTGAAGTCGATGAAGTTTTGACGAAGTTCAGGGATTGGTCTGAGGATGCAATTTTTGTTGCGCATAACGCGAGCTTTGATATGGGCTTCTTGAATATGGGTTATAAAAAGCTTGGGTTTGGTAAAGCCACCAACCCGGTCATAGATACATTGGAGCTGGCTCGTTTCCTCTATCCGGATTTGAAAAATCACCGCCTGAATAATTTGGCGAAAAAATTTGATGTTGAGCTTGTTCAGCATCACCGTGCGATTTATGATGCTGAAACAACCGGTCATTTGTTAATGAAAATGTTAAAGGATGCCAATGAAAAAGGCATTACGAATCATAATCAATTAAATGACAATATGGGAAAAGGAAAGGCATTCCAGAGAGCGCGTCCGTATCATTGCACATTACTCGCGCAAACACAGGAAGGTTTAAAGAATTTATTTAAGCTTGTTTCCATTGCTCATATTGATTATTTTTACCGTGTCCCAAGGATTCCAAGATCCGTCCTTATGCAATATCGAGAAGGGATTTTGGTTGGATCCGGCTGTGATCGCGGCGAAGTATTTGAAAATATGATGCAAAAATCATTTGAAGAGGCAGAGGATGTCGCTGAATTCTATGATTATCTTGAGGTGCATCCAAAAGAAGTTTACGCTCCTCTTATCGAAATGGAACTGGTTCAAAGCGATAAGGCTCTTGAATCTATAATCGCCAATATTGTAAAGCTGGGAGAGAAATTAAACAAACCAGTTGTGGCGACAGGCAATGTTCATTACCTGAATCCAAATGATAAAATCTATCGAAAAATATTAATCAATTCACAAGGGGGAGCAAACCCTCTAAATCGCCACAGCTTGCCTGATGTACATTTCCGTACAACAGATGAGATGATGAATTGCTTCTCGTTCCTTGGGCAAGAAAAAGCAAAAGAAATTGTTGTAACAAACACCAATAAAATTGCCGATTTAATTGATGAAATCAAACCGATTAAAGATGATTTATATACACCGAAAATCGAGGGTGCTGAAGAGGATATTCGGGAAATGAGCTATACAAGAGCACGGATGATCTACGGTGAAAATTTGCCGGAGATCGTGGAAGCTCGTCTTGAAAAAGAATTGAAGAGTATCATTGGTCATGGATTTGCGGTTATTTACTTAATTTCGCATAAGCTGGTTAAGAAATCACTTGATGATGGATACTTGGTTGGATCCCGTGGTTCCGTAGGTTCATCCTTTGTGGCAACGATGACTGAAATAACGGAAGTGAATCCATTGCCTCCCCATTATGTATGTCCGAAGTGCAAGAAGTCTGAATTCTTTAATGATGGATCGGTCGGGTCAGGTTTTGACCTCCCAGATAAGGATTGTCCGGACTGCGCTGTAAGCTATGTGAAAGATGGACATGATATTCCGTTTGAAACATTCCTTGGCTTCAAGGGGGACAAAGTTCCAGATATTGACTTAAACTTCTCGGGTGAATATCAGCCGCAGGCTCATAATTACACAAAAGTCCTGTTTGGTGAAGATTATGTATATCGAGCAGGAACGATTGGTACGGTAGCTGAAAAAACGGCATATGGATATGTTAGAGGATATGCCCAGGAAAATAATCTTCATTTCCGTTCAGCAGAAACAGATCGTTTAGTAAGTGGATGTACAGGTGTTAAGCGTACAACCGGGCAGCATCCGGGCGGAATTATTGTAGTTCCTGATTATATGGATATTTATGATTTCTCGCCTATCCAGTTCCCGGCTGATGCGAGTGACTCTGAATGGAAAACGACTCACTTCGACTTCCATTCCATCCATGATAATATTTTGAAGCTTGATATTCTGGGTCATGATGATCCAACTGTAATCCGGATGCTACAGGATTTAAGCGGAATAGATCCAAAAACGATTCCTACAGACGATCCTGAAGTCATGAAGATTTTCAGTACACCGGAAGTACTTGGTGTTACTGCAGAACAAATCAATTGCAAAACAGGTACACTGGGTGTACCCGAATTTGGTACTCGTTTTGTAAGGCAAATGCTTGAGGATACTAAGCCAACCACTTTTGCAGAGCTTGTTCAAATATCCGGGCTCTCACACGGTACAGATGTGTGGCTGGGCAATGCACAGGAATTGATTCAGGATAATATTTGTAATCTAAGCCAGGTAATTGGCTGTCGTGATGATATTATGGTGTATTTAATTTATCAGGGTCTTGATCCATCACTTGCCTTCAAAATTATGGAGTCTGTCCGTAAGGGGAAAGGGCTCTCTGAGGAAATGGAAGAAGAAATGCTGAAGAACAATGTACCAGGATGGTATATTGGCTCATGTAAAAAGATTAAATATATGTTCCCGAAAGCCCATGCGGCAGCATATGTATTAATGGCTGTCCGAATTGCTTATTTTAAAGTGCACCATGCACTCCTGTACTACGCAGCTTATTTCACGGTTCGTGCAGATGATTTTGACCTTGATGCGATGGTGAAAGGATCAGAAATGATTCGTTCCCGCATTGATGAAATCAATCAAAAAGGTCTCGAAGCCTCTACTAAAGAGAAAAACTTGATGACTGTTCTTGAAATAGCACTTGAAATGTGTGAGCGAGGATATAGCTTCCAAAAAGTTGATTTATATCGATCCAGTGCAAATGAATTTATTATTGACGGAAATACTTTAATTCCACCGTTCAATTCAATCCCAGGACTTGGAACGAATGCGGCTTTCAATATTGTGAAAGCTAGAGAAAACGGCGAATTTTTATCTAAAGAAGATTTGCAGCAAAGAGGCAAAGTTTCCAAAACTATATTAGAATACTTGGATAATCACGGTTGCTTGGGCGATATGCCTGATCAAAACCAACTTTCTTTATTCTGATACAGAATCGCTAATTTGCAAAAACCAACTCTTTATGTTATATTCAAGTAAGAATTACTGCTGATACGTATGTGCTAAAGAGTGGGGAAACCCACTCTTTCGTTTGTATTAGGATGATATTCAGTCGTTTACATAGACGTAAAGGAGTGAAAGCATGAGCAAGAAAGTCACTGAGATTGTCGAGGAAATGGCTGCCCCGATCCTCGAAGAATTAAACCTCGAGCTCGTTGAAGTAGAGTATGTAAAAGAGGGCAGAAACTGGTTCCTTAGAGTGTATATCGATAAGGAAAACGGTGTGGACATTGAAGAATGCGGTATTGTTTCTGAAAGGTTGAGCGAGAAGCTCGATGAAAAAGATCCAATTTCCAATAACTATTTCCTGGAGGTTTCTTCTCCAGGTGCTGAACGCCCATTAAAAAAAGATAGCGATTTTATGAAGGCAGTCGGTAAAAATGTACATATTAAAACATATGAACCGATTGATAATGAAAAAGAGTTTGAAGGTATCTTAAAAGATTTTGATGGTGACACCGTTATAATCGAAATTAAAATTAAAACACGTAAAAAGGAAATAACTATTCCTTATGATAAGATTGCCAAGGCAAGATTAGCGATTAGTTTTTCATAAGGGTTTAAGATTGTAAGGAGGGGATTAGTAAAATGAGTAATGAATTACTCGATGCACTGACCATTTTAGAAAAGGAAAAAGGAATTTCAAGGGATGTGCTCGTAGAGGCGATTGAAGCCGCTCTTGTATCAGCCTATAAGAGAAATTTTAATCAGGCTCAAAATGTCCGTGTGGATTTTAATTTGGTGAATGGATCCATGCGTGTATTTGCTCGTAAAGAAATTGTTGATGAAGTTTTTGATTCCCGCCTTGAGATCTCTTTGGAAGAAGCAAAAAGCATCAATCCAAACTATGAAGTAGAAGATGTTCTGGAGCTTGAAGTTACACCAAAAAACTTTGGTCGTATCGCAGCTCAAACAGCTAAGCAAGTTGTAACTCAACGTGTACGTGAAGCTGAAAGAGGCATTGTATACAATGAATTTATTGACCGTGAAGAAGACATTATGACTGGAATTGTCCAACGCCGTGATTCTAAATATATATATGTAGCTCTCGGTAAAACAGAAGCATTGCTTCCAGCCAATGAGCAGATGCCGAATGAATCCTATCAACCGCATGAACGTTATAAAGTATTTCTAACAAAAGTAGAAAAAACTTCAAAAGGGCCGCAAATTTTCGTTTCACGTACACATCCGGGCCTTTTAAAGAGATTATTTGAACTTGAGGTGCCTGAGATTTTTGACGGCACAGTTGAAATTAAATCTGTTGCCCGTGAAGCAGGAGACCGCTCAAAAATATCAGTTCATACTGATAATCATGAGGTGGATCCGGTAGGTGCTTGTGTAGGTCCTAAAGGCCAACGTGTTCAAGCGATTGTAAACGAACTAAAAGGCGAAAAAATTGATATCGTAAAATGGTCAGATGACCCTGTTGTTTTCGTAGCTAATGCTTTAAGTCCTTCAAAAGTACTTGAAGTCATTGTGAATGAAGAAGAGAAGGCAACAACAGTTATTGTACCTGACTATCAGCTTTCCCTGGCAATTGGTAAACGTGGGCAAAATGCTCGCCTTGCTGCAAAGCTTACTGGGTGGAAGATAGATATTAAGAGTGAAACAGATGCGCGTGAAGCGGGAATCTATCCTGTTAATCGCCTGACTGAAGAAAGTGATGAAGACGAGCTCGAATTTAAAGGCTTTACTTTCGGACTCGATGATGAAACAGAAGAATGATCCTATTGGTGAGGTGAAAATGGTGAACAACCGAAAGAAAGTACCGCTGAGAAAATGTATCGGCACCGGTGAAATGAAACCAAAAAAAGAAATGATCCGGATTGTTCGCTCCAAGGAAGGAGAGGTTTCAATAGATCCGACCGGCAAGAAATCAGGCCGCGGGGCCTATTTGAGCCTATCTGAGGAAGCCATTAACGCTGCCAAAAAGAAGAATAGCCTATCTAATCATCTGGAGGCAGATGTAGATCCTTCTATATACGAAGAACTTTTAAAGCTGGCTGCTAAGGAGAACAAATCACGACCATGATGCAAAAACAATGGATGTCCCTTTTGGGACTCGCATATCGAGCGAGAAAAGTTATTTCCGGGGAAGAATTGGTTATAAAAGAAATACGCTCTCGTCGAGCGAAAATAGTTTTATTATCAAAAGATGCTTCTTTAAATACGGAAAAGAAAATCACCGACAAATGTCATTTTTACAAAGTACCGATATGCCGAGTTGAAAACCGAACCGTGCTTGGTCAAGCAATAGGCAAGGATTCAAGAGTGGTAGTCGCTGTACTTGATGATGGATTTGCAAAGAAATTAATCTCCTTGCTCGATTAACTAATTCGGGGGTGAAGGAATGGGTAAAGTACGTGTATATGAATATGCGAAGAAGAACAATGTTTCTAGTAAAGTGGTAATTAATAAACTTAAAGATATGGGGATTGACGTCAATAATCATATGACGGCTCTAGAGGATCAGGCAGTAGAAAAATTAGAAAAACTGTTTAATCCTAAATCGGAAAAGATAAATACCGAGAAACCTCAAAATACTAACCAAACTAGAACTAGTCAAAATCAGAACCAGAACCAAAACCGAGGAAATATAAACGGGCAACAACAAAAACAGCAAACAAATAGTAACCAGCAAAGAGGTGGCCAGCAAGCTTCAAGGCAATCTCAAAGTTCCGCAAGACCTAATCCTGGTGTAACAGCAACTAGGAATAACCAGGGAACTAATCAAAATACAAAGAATAAACCGGCATCTAAGGGTAATGAAGGGAAAAAAAGCGTGCAAGATAATCAAAAAAGAGGTAACTTCAGAAATAATCGAAATAAAAAAAATAACCAACGTCATCAAAGTAAGTCAACTTATCAACCAACACCTAGAAAAGAAAGAGAATTACCGGAGAAAATCACATTCACCGAATCTCTGTCTGTGCAGGAGTTAAGTAAAAAGATTTATCGTGAACCAAGTGAAATTATTAAAAAACTATTTATGCTTGGAGTCATGGCAACGATTAATGCAGAATTAGATAAAGATGCAATTGAACTTATTTGTGCTGATTATGGCGTAGAAGTAGAAGAAATCATTAAAATTGATGTAACAGATCTTGAAGCTGTCATTGCGGATGATGAAAATCCAGATGAAAATACAGTGGAAAGACCGGCAGTAGTTACGATTATGGGTCACGTTGACCATGGTAAAACAACATTGCTGGATGCAATCAGAAATACAAAAGTTACTGAAGGCGAAGCAGGCGGAATTACGCAGCATATCGGTGCTTATCAAGTTGAGGTAGATGGTAAGAAAATCACGTTCCTTGATACACCGGGACATGCTGCCTTCACTACAATGCGTGCGCGTGGTGCTCAAGTAACGGATATTACAATTATCGTTGTAGCTGCTGACGATGGAGTAATGCCACAAACAGTTGAAGCGATTAACCATGCTAAAGCAGCAGAGGTTCCAATTATTGTGGCAGTTAACAAGATGGATAAAGAAGGAGCTAATCCTGATCGCGTAAAACAGGAATTGGTTGAAAATGGCCTGGTACCAGAAGAGTGGGGCGGGGATACTATTTTTGTACCAATGTCTGCGAAAAAAGGTGAAGGTATCGAGACATTGCTTGAAATGATTTTACTTGTAAGTGAAGTAAATGAATATAAGGCAAATCCTAAACGTAAAGCCATTGGTACGGTTATTGAAGCGGAATTGGATAAAGGACGTGGATCTGTCGCTACTTTACTTGTTCAAAATGGAACACTGCGTATAGGAGATCCAATTGTTGTTGGAGATACTTTTGGTAAAGTACGTGCGATGGTAAATGATTTAGGCCGCCGTGTTAAAGAAGCGGGTCCATCCACTCCGATTGAAATTACCGGATTAAACGAGGTGCCTCAGGCAGGCGATCGCTTCGTTGTATTTGAAGATGAAAAAACAGCACGCCAGGTTGGGGAAGCTCGTGCTCAAAGACATATCTTAGCTTCACGTAATGAAAGCTCCCGTGTAACACTTGAAAACTTGTTTGATCAATTAAAACAAGGGGAAGTAAAAGAAATTAATATCATTGTAAAAGGTGATGTTCAAGGTTCTGTTGAAGCGGTAGCTGCTTCCTTGCAAAAAATTGAGGTTGAAGGCGTAAAAGTTAAAATTATTCATGCGGGTGTTGGTGCAATTACTGAATCCGATATTATTTTAGCGACTGCCTCTAATGCAATTGTAATTGGTTTCAACGTGCGTCCGGATGTTAATGCTAAGCGTGCTGCTGAAGCTGAAAAAGTAGATGTACGTCTGCACAGAATTATCTATAAAGCAATCGAAGAAATCGAAGCAGCGATGAAAGGGATGCTTGATCCTGAGTATGAGGAGAAAGTAATCGGTCAGGCTGAAGTTCGTCAAACCATCAAAATTTCCAAAGTAGGAACAATTGCAGGAAGCTATGTAACAGATGGTAAGATTACACGTAACAGTGGAATCCGTCTAATCCGTGAAGGCATCGTAATCTTTGAAGGTGAACTGGATACACTTAAACGCTTCAAAGATGACGTGAAAGAAGTAGCTCAAGGCTACGAATGCGGAATAACGATCAAAAACTTTAATGATATTAAAGAAGGCGATGTTATCGAAGCATATGTAATGGAAGAAATTAAAAGAGCATGATTGCTGCGGCAGAATGTGAATGTTTGATTCCTAATGCTCAATCCTTAAAGGAAAAAAGAGCGGTTCTGCAGCGCGTTATGACGCGATTAAAACAAAAATTTAATGTTTCTGTCGCAGAGGTTGACTATCAGGACATGTGGCAACGCACGGTTATCGCAATCGTGGTTGTCTCGTCGTCCAGAACCAGTTCTGAAAGGGAATTGCAAAAAGCATTATCCTACCTCGATTCTTTTCCTGAATTGGAGAGTATTGCGACAAATATAGAATGGCTTTAAAAGAGGTGAAAAATATGAGCCTTAGAGCTACCCGTGTGGGAGAGCAAATGAAAAAAGAACTCAGTGATATACTTGGCAGAAAAATCAAAGATCCACGAGTTGGATTTGTGACTGTCACAGATGTTGAAGTTTCTGGAGACCTTCAGCAAGCCAAAGTCTATATATCGGTTCTCGGTGATGCCGAAAAAAGAGAAGATACACTTAAAGGTCTTGCTAAAGCTACTGGATTTATTCGTTCTGAGCTGGGCCAGCGTATTCGATTACGAAAAACTCCGGAAATTATTTTTGAATTTGATGAGTCGATTGACTATGGAAACAGAATTGAAAATCTATTGCATCAAATTCATCAGGAAAATAAAGAACCCAATGAATAAGGACTAGGATAGACGTTATGTCTATCCCCTTTTTATATAAAAAATTAGGAGAACAGGGTGATAGTGATGGAAGAGTTAAATGGAATCCTGATTCTCAATAAACCGGCAGGATTTACTTCTCATGACTGTATTATGAAAGTCAGAAAAATACTGAGGATGAAAAAAGTCGGACATACAGGAACGTTGGATCCGGATGTCACAGGTGTACTGCCTATATGTCTTGGAAAAGCAACCAGAGTTGCGGAGTACATAACGGATGCTGGTAAAGAATACATAGGTGAAGTGACTATTGGCTGGTCCACAACCACAGAAGATGCTTCGGGCGACATGGTGGATAAGAAGGTAATTGAGAAGCCGATAAAACGTACTAAGATTATCGAGATTTTGAACTCGCTCACAGGAACGATTGTTCAAACACCTCCAATCTACTCAGCTGTTAAAGTAAATGGAAAGCGCTTGTATGAGTACGCATTAAAGGGAGAAAAGGTAGACATACCCTCGCGTAAGGTGAATATTTATGAAATTGAACTTTTGGACGATAGAGAACTATTTGAAGGTGAATCCATTTCGTTTTCTTTTCGTGTCTCATGTGGGAAAGGAACGTATATCAGAACGCTCTCCTGCATGATAGGTGACCAATTAGGTTATCCAGCCCATATGTCTAAGCTCATCAGGTCACGCTCAGCGGCTTTCACCCTTGAGGAGGCAATTACACTTGAACAGCTGGCTTTACATGCGGAGAAGGGCACTGTAAGCGATGTACTGAAGCCTATAGAAGAAGGTGTTCCCAATCTGCCGATTATTAAGGTTTCCAGTGAAATTGCAGAAAAAGTCCGTAATGGTGCTGTACTGACCTCTGACAACCTATCTGCTGAAAATACGGAGAGTCCTTTTGCTATTTTTAATGAACAAGAAGAACTAATGGCAATTTATCAGCATCATCCAGAGAAAAAAGGATTGTGTAAACCGGTTAAAGTTATTCCATTTATATAGTATGATATGGATGGAGATTGAAATTAGAGGGGAATAGAGATGAAAATAATCAATATTACACATCCCCATGACTATAAGCGGGGGGACTTTCCGCCAATAGCAGTAGCTCTTGGTTATTTTGATGGCGTTCATATTGGCCATCAAAAGGTTATTGAAACGGTAAAACAAATTGGTGAAGAAAAAGGGCTGGCAACAGCGGTGATGACATTTGATCCTCACCCATCTGTCATTTTGAATAAACATATAAAGCACGTGAGGCTTTTAACACCATTGCAGGATAAAATTGAATTAATGAAGAACATAGGGTTGGATTATCTTTTTATTGTCCAATTCACACCTGATTTTTCAAGTCTTTCACCACAAAAATTTGTGGATGATTATTTGATTTCATTGCATATTCAGCATGTGGTTGCCGGCTTTGATTATTCATATGGACAATACGGAAGAGGAACTATGGAAACTCTTCCGCACCATGCAAAGGGTATGTTTGATGTAACAACCGTGTCAAAGCAAGATATTGGAGAGGAAAAAATCAGTTCAACTCGTATTCGAGAGGAATTAATTAACGGCCATACTGAAACAATTAATCAATTATTAAGCAGGTATTTCACTGTTAAAGGATGTATTGTAGATGGAGAGAAACGCGGGAGGCTATTAGGGTTTCCTACTGCCAATATAGAAGTGGACCCCGATTATTATCTTCCTGGTACCGGAGTTTATTGCGTACGTATGAAAGTACGCGGTAATTGGTATAATGGTATATGTAATGTAGGCTATAAACCTACTTTTCATACGGAAAAAGAAGAGATTCCCACTATAGAAGTACATCTATTAGATTTTGAGGCTGATATCTATCAAGAGAGAGTTGTGGTAGAGTGGCATAAACGCATACGGAGTGAACAGAAATTCAGCTCTGTGGAACAATTGGTTACTCAGCTTGAAAAAGATAAACAATTCGCAATAGAATATTTTGGAGTGAATTAAGTACTTGCTTTTTTAACCGAGAAGTAGTATTCTTAATATCGTATGAAAAGAACCTTTCCTTGGCTAAGCGCATCACCAACGTTCGCTCAGGAATAGGGGATTTTGAAAATTTTAGGAGGTGAATTAGGATGGCATTAACGCAAGAGCGTAAAAATGAGATCATTAATGAGTACAAAACTCATGAGAGCGACACTGGTTCTCCAGAAGTTCAGATCGCTGTCCTTACTGAACAAATCAACACACTTAACGAACACTTACGCACTCACAAGAAAGATCACCACTCACGTCGCGGTCTTTTGAAAATGGTAGGTAAACGTCGTAACTTACTTACTTACCTGCGTAATAAAGACGTTACTCGTTATCGCGAATTAATCAACAAGCTTGGTTTACGTCGATAAACTACTCAGAAAAAGCGGGATTTTTCCCGCTTTTTTGTTATACATAGAGGAGAAAGAGGAAAGTTAAAGGGTAATGTCGCTTTTTAACTCGACAACTATGGAGTATACTAATATTAATTTGATTGAAATCCAACAGATCTTGTCAAAATGATGAGAAACAGGATAAATTTTGTAAGATTATTGTAAGTAGAGAGGAGCAATGAAGAAATGGAGCAAACAAAACGCACATTTTCTTTAGATTGGGCAGGACGTCCATTAACGGTTGAAATCGGCCAATTAGCAAAGCAAGCTAATGGTGCTGCTTTGATTCGCTATGGCGATTCAGCCGTATTAAGTACAGCTGTAGCTTCAAAGGAACCGAAGAATTTAGATTTCTTCCCATTAACTGTAAGCTATGAAGAAAAATTATACGCAGTAGGTAAAATCCCTGGAGGGTTCATTAAACGTGAGGGTAGACCAAGTGAAAAAGCGGTACTTACAAGTCGTCTAATCGACCGTCCAATTCGCCCGCTGTTCGCAGATGGGTTCCGTAATGATGTACAAGTAGTCAGTATGGTTCTTAGTGTAGATCAAAACTGCCCAACTGAAATGGCAGCTATGTTCGGATCCTCATTGGCACTTTGTGTTTCTGATATCCCGTTTGAAGGCCCAATTGCCGGTGTTATTGTAGGTCGCGTTGATGGAAAGTTTGTCATTAACCCAACGATCGAACAACTTGAAAACAGTGATATTCATTTAACTGTTGCAGGAACAATGGATGCTATTAACATGGTTGAAGCAGGAGCACAGGAAGTGCCGGAAGAAACCATGCTGGAAGCTATCATGTTTGGACATGATGAAATCAAGAAACTGATTGCATTCCAAAATGAGATTGTGGCTGCAGTTGGTAAAGAAAAACGTGAAATAACTCTTTATGAGCTAGATGCAGAATTAATCGAGGAAGTTAAAGGTATGTGTTTAGAAGAAATGAACACTGCTGTGCAAGTTCAAGAAAAACATGCTCGTGAAGATGCAATCAAAGCAGTAAGAGAAAAAGTTGTTGCTGTCTTTGAAGAAAAAGAAGCTGATGAAGAAAAGCTTAAGCAAGTAAATGAAATCTTGAGTAAATTGGTGAAGGATGAAGTTCGCCGTTTAATTACGGAAGAGAAAATCCGCCCTGATGGAAGAAGTCCTGAAGAAATTCGTCCATTATCCTCTGAAGTTGGCTTATTGCCTCGTACTCATGGTTCCGGATTATTTACTCGTGGACAAACTCAAGCCCTTTCTATTGCTACACTGGGTGCATTAGGAGATGTTCAGATATTGGACGGGCTTGGCCTTGAAGAGTCTAAACGTTTCATGCATCATTATAATTTCCCGCATTTCAGCGTTGGTGAAACTGGACCTATCAGAGGACCAGGCAGACGTGAAATCGGACATGGTGCATTAGGTGAGAGAGCGCTTGAGCCGGTTATTCCAAATGAAAATGATTTTCCATATACTATTCGTCTTGTGTCAGAAGTACTTGAATCTAATGGCTCTACGTCTCAGGCAAGTATTTGTGCAAGCACATTGGCATTAATGGATGCGGGTGTTCCAATTAAAGCGCCGGTAGCAGGAATTGCAATGGGTCTTATTAAAAAGGGAGAACATTATACAGTTCTTTCCGATATTCAAGGAATGGAAGACCACTTGGGAGATATGGACTTTAAAGTAGCAGGTACAGCAAAAGGTGTAACTGCACTTCAAATGGACATAAAAATTGCAGGTCTGACTCGTGAAATCTTAGAGGAAGCATTAATGCAAGCTCAAAAGGGCCGGAATCATATTCTGAATCACCTTACAAGCACATTAGAGCAGCCAAGAAAAAATCTTTCTCAATATGCGCCTAAGATTTTAACGATGGCTATTAAACCTGACAAAATCAGAGACGTTATTGGACCAAGCGGAAAACAAATCAATAAAATTATTGAAGAAACCGGTGTAAAAATTGATATCGAGCAGGATGGTACAATCTACATCGCATCCACTGATCAGGAAATGAATGAAAAGGCTAAAACGATTATTGAAGATTTGGTACGCGAAGTTGAAGTTGGCCAAATTTATCTTGGTACGGTTAAACGTATTGAGAAATTTGGATGCTTCGTTGAAATCTTCAAAGGTAAAGATGGTCTTGTCCACATTTCTGAACTGGCAGAAGAACGTGTAGGAAAAGTCGAGGATGTAGTAAAAATTGGTGATGAGATCCTTGTTAAGGTAACTGAAATAGACAGACAAGGAAGAGTCAACCTTTCTCGTAAAGCAGTTCTAAAAGAACAAAAAGAAAAAGCAGAACAGAAATAAACATGACTTGGTCGGCTAGGAGACATTGGTTTCCTAGTCTTTTAATCATGTTCATATCTAATTATGGATTCTTGCGGTTCTAACCCGTCCTACCTGCTCATACATTTTGTGTGAGGAGGAGAAGAGATGGATAAAAAATTGTTGCAATTTCTTGCATTTTGTACCATTTGCGTTATATCATGGGTGTTGGTGCAAAGCTCATTTATGGACCAATATGTAAAAGGTATTCCAAATGGAACTGTCGCTTATGTTACAAATACAAATGATGAACTGTACCAACAAATTGAACAAGCAGCTAAAACATATAATCAAGAGCCTGTAGACGCTGTTATAGATAAGGTGTGGAAGAAAACACCCGGATACAATGGCATTCAGGTCAACATTGAGAAATCTTATAAAAAGATGAAAACTAAGGGTAAATTTCAGGAAGCTCAACTCATTTTCAAAGAAAACAGCCCTAATGTTCATTTACAAGACTTGTCACCATCGCCAATATACCGTGCGAATCCAAATAAACCCGTTGTATCCTTTATTATTAATGTAGCCTGGGGTAATGAGTATATTGAAGGAATGCTGGACACTTTAAAGAGACATAAGATTCATGCTACATTTGTATTGGAAGGACGCTGGGTAAAGAATAATCCGGATCTAGCCAAGCGGATAGCAGCAGCCGGTCATGAATTAGGGAATCATTCATATACTCATCCAAATATGCAACAATTATCAGCTGCGGCTGCCGAGAAAGAAATCAGCGAAACAAACCGGGTCATCCAGGAGGTAACAGGATATACTCCTAAGCTATTTGGACCTCCGAGCGGAAGTTTTAATGATCGTACAGTTAAGGTTGCAGCAAGTCTTGGAATGGAAACCATATTATGGACAGTTGATACAGTAGATTGGAAAAAACCCACACCGGAAGTCTTAACAAAAAGGGTCCTTGACCACATACATAAAGGTGCGCTTATTCTTATGCACCCAACAGAATCAACATCAAAATCAATGGATATATTAATCAAGAACATTGAGAAGGAATATAAAATTGTACCTGTCAGTGAGGCATTCAAAGAAGAACGTATAAGTCCCTGAAGACTTTCCTGCCTTTATTTTGGCGGGAAAGTTTCTCTATGCTATAAAAATGTATACATATTGGGTATGGTAATAAAGAGGGGCATCATGAATAGGAGGAACATTTGTTGATAAAAAAATATACTTGTCAAAATGGGGTCCGTATCGTATTGGAAACAATCCCTACTGTTCGTTCAGTGGCGATTGGTATTTGGATTAAAACCGGTTCCCGAAATGAAGATTCCTTAAATAATGGAATTTCGCATTTCTTGGAGCATATGTTTTTTAAAGGAACAACAACAAGATCTGCCAAAGAAATAGCCGAATCATTTGATCGGATTGGCGGTCAGGTAAATGCTTTCACCTCAAAAGAATATACGTGCTACTATGCCAAAGTATTGGACGATCATGCACCTTATGCGCTGGATGTTCTTGGTGATATGTTCTTTAATTCTACATTTGCTGAAGAGGAATTGAAAAAAGAAAAAAATGTAGTTTGCGAAGAGATTAAGATGTATGAAGACACACCTGATGATATTGTTCATGATATTTTAAGCCAGGCTGTTTACGAAAAACACCCGCTTGGTTACCCTATTTTAGGTACAGATAAAATTCTTGATACCATTAATTCAGAGACATTGAAACAATATGTCTATAATCACTATACACCTGATAAAGTGGTAATCTCGATTGCAGGAAATGTGGATGAGAGTTTTATCAAGCAGGTTGAAGGTTTATTTGGAAGCTATGAAGGCGGTACAGCACGTCCTGAATTGGAAAAACCAACTTTCCATACCAATAAGATTGTCAGAAAAAAAGATACCGAACAAGCCCATTTATGTCTTGGGTATAACGGTTATGATATAGGCAATGAAAATATTTATAGCTTAATCACTCTGAACAATGTACTTGGAGGATCTATGAGCAGCCGTTTATTCCAAAATGTGCGAGAAGAAAAAGGGCTTGCTTACAGTGTCTATTCCTATCATACCTCCTATCAGGATAATGGTATGGTGGTTATTTATGGTGGAACAGGGGCAAATCAAGTTCATCAGCTTTATGATACAATACAGGAAACTCTTACTGAATTGCGTAATGACGGCATTACTGCCAAAGAGCTTGATAACTGTAAAGAGCAGCTGAAAGGAAGTTTGATGCTAAGCTTAGAAAGCACAAACAGCCGAATGAGCCGTAACGGTAAAAATGAGCTGTTATTGGGTAGACATCGAACTCTTGATGACATAGTTGAATTAATCGATGCTGTTTCGCTTAACAGCGTAAATCAGTGTATAGAAGATATTTTTACAGACTCCTATGCAGCAGCTTTATTGGGTCCGCAAGATGAGTGGAACTTAGATTAAAAAATAAATCTCTGGCAAGCTGGCGTGAACATCCATTGGATTTTGCGCCGGCTTGTTTTTTTGCGTGTTTGGAACAACTTTTTCTTCTAAAAGGATGTCACTCATTCATATAGTGAGATTAAGCAGAATGTGATAGGAGTGTCCTAAAATGAAGCTGAGCGAATTAAGTGGCAAAGAAATTGTGGATGTAAAAAAAGCAGAACGATTGGGCGTCCTTGGTCAAACTGACCTTGAGATCGATGAGTTAACCGGACAAATAACCGCCCTTTTAATCCCATCTGGAAAATGGTTTGGTTTTAGAAAGAATGGTGATGAGGTCCGTGTGCCATGGAGTCAAATAAAAAAGATTGGTACGGATATGGTCATCATTGATATTCCTGATGGAAATTCAATAAAGGAAACTTAAAAAACGCCGAAGGGCGTTTTTTTTTTGTTTACCTCGTTTTTATCACGTCTGGTTCCTGTATTTCATACTATGGGTTGTATGAATTGATCTTTAAAAAATAAAGAAGGTGAAAATCTTCCATGCTCACAGGAATGAATATTGCCGTTCTTGGTGGAGATGCCAGGCAGCTTGAAGTGATTCGAAAATTAACCGAGTTGGACGCAAAGGTATATTTAACAGGTTTTGAACAGTTAGCACATGCATACACGGGAGCAGTAAAGGAAAAACTGGAAGATTTGCCGGTAAAAGAGCTGGATGCGATTATTTTGCCTGTTGCTGGCACAAATATGGAAGGTAAGCTGGATACCATTTTTTCAAATATGCAAGTCATCCTGACAGAAGCTTTTTTAAAGGAGACACCGGAACATTGTACAATCTATTCCGGTATAAGCAATGATTATTTAATAAATATAACGAAACAGGCAAACCGTAAACTAGTTCAATTATTTGAACGAGATGATGTAGCTATTTATAATTCTATTCCCACAGTAGAAGGTACCATTATGATGGCCATTCAGCATACAGATTTTACGATACACGGATCAAATGTGATTGTTCTTGGATTAGGAAGAGTGGGAATGAGTGTGGCACGTGCTTTCCATGGACTCGGGGCCAAAGTTCAAGTTGGTGCCCGTAAATCAGAACATATAGCCAGAATAGAGGAAATGGGGTTAACTCCCTTCCATTTATCTGCGTTGGAATCTGTGGTTGAAAATGTGGATATTTGTATTAATACGATTCCTCACAAAATCATTACCGCAGGAATTATTTCAAGGATGCCGTCCCGAACGTTGATTATTGATTTGGCTTCGAAACCGGGCGGAACAGATTTTAGATATGCAGAAAAACGTGGAGTTAAAGCCATATTAGCACCAGGGTTACCCGGTATAGTGGCCCCAAAGACAGCCGGTCAAATTATTGCAAATGTGCTGGGACAGTTATTGTTGGATGATTTAGGAAATGGAAGGGAGACACCATGATGGATGTTAAGGGGATGAGAATAGGGTTTGGATTGACAGGATCGCACTGTACGTATGATGAAGTATATCCACAAATTGAAAAGCTAGTACATGCAGGAGCCGAGGTTGTCCCTGTTGTCAGTTATACTGTTAAAAATACCGACACAAGATTTGGCAAGGGAGAGGATTGGATAGCAAGAATAGAAAAACTGACAAACAGAAAAGCGATTGATACCATCGTCGATGCGGAGCCTTTAGGTCCCAAATATCCGTTGGATTGTATGGTGATTGCACCCCTGACAGGTGTTTCGATGAGTAAATTTGCAAATGCACAAAATGATTCACCCGTTTTAATGGCTGCAAAAGCTACACTTCGGAATCATCGCCCAGTTGTTCTCGGTATATCGACAAATGATGCCCTAGGTTTAAATGGT
Organism: Bacillus sp. E214; assembly: GCF_008087365.1. Taxonomy (NCBI): domain Bacteria; kingdom Bacillati; phylum Bacillota; class Bacilli; order Caryophanales; family Bacillaceae; genus Bacillus; species Bacillus sp. E214. The sequence continues at coordinate 417,286 of NZ_VENN01000001.1, forward strand.
GTGAATTTAATGAGACTCTTAAGCACTAAGGACATATACTTCATTCCATTTGGCCAGGATGATCCTGAAAAAAAACCAAATTCTATGGTTGCCCGAATGGAAAGTCTCGTGGAAACGGTGGAATATGCTCTTGAGGCAAAACAAATCCAGCCTATTATCATCGAAAAATACAGAGATTAAAGTGCATGATTTAAAAAAAAGATATCTTATGATATATTTTATAGAAGAATATATTCATTGTTCTGAAAAGAAGGTTGCTCCTTTTATAAAAAATATATAAATAGCTATGACAGCATATCTTATTATTTCTAGTAGTTTACATGAAAATAAATACCTAATTTTATAGGAAGGGGTAACAAACATGAATGAAAAAAAATTACACGTAGCTGTAGTCGGGGCTACTGGTGCAGTTGGACAGCAAATGATTGACACTCTTCAAAAAAGGAATTTCCCTATTGGGAAGATAAGTCTGTTATCCTCTTCTCGTTCAGCAGGTAAACAAATCGAATTTAATGGAGAGACCATAACAGTACAGGAAGCAAAGCCAGAGAGCTTTGAAGGGGTAGACATTGCCCTGTTTAGTGCTGGCGGAAGTATATCTAAAGCATTAGCTCCTGAGGCTGTTAAAAGGGGTGCTATCGTTGTGGATAATACAAGTGCCTTCCGTATGGACGAAAATGTTCCGCTTGTAGTTCCTGAGGTGAATGAGGATGATCTTCGTAAGCATCAGGGAATCATAGCTAACCCTAATTGTTCGACAATCCAAATGGTAGCAGCACTTGAACCAATCAGAAAAGCCTATGGACTTAAAAAAATTATTGTTTCCACTTATCAGGCTGTTTCTGGAGCGGGTGCAGCAGCTGTTGAGGAATTAAATACGCAAGCAAGCGATATTTTAGCCGGTAAGACTGTTAATCCATCTATATTACCTGTTAAAGGTGCGGAAAAACATTATCAGATAGCTTTTAATGCTATTCCTCAGATTGATGTTTTCGGTGAGAATGGGTATACATTTGAAGAAATGAAAATGGTAAATGAAACGAAGAAAATTATGCATTTGCCGTCACTGCAGGTAGCAGCAACATGCGTTCGCCTTCCAATCGCAGTTGGTCATTCAGAATCCGTGTATATAGAAATTGAAAATAACGGTGTCAGTGCTGAGCAAGTAAAAGAAATATTACTAAATGCTCCTGGAATTGTCCTTCAGGATGATCCCGCCAATCAAGTCTATCCAATGCCGGCAGATTGTGTTGGGAAGAATGAAGTTTTTGTTGGGAGAGTAAGGAAAGATTTGGACGAAGATGCCGGGTTCCATATGTGGGTTGTTTCCGATAACCTATTAAAAGGGGCCGCCTGGAATTCTGTTCAAATTGCAGAGAGCCTTATTCGATTAGGGCTAGTGTAATTATTGAAATGATAGGATATCTTGGCCTTCTTATTTTCTCTAAAGTAGGAAGGCTCATTTTGGGGTGTAAAAAGTGAAGATCATCATTCAAAAGTTTGGCGGTACCTCTGTAAAAGATGCAGAGAGCAGAGAGTATGCGTTTCAACATATAAAAAGAGGTATAGGCAAAGGGTACAAAATAGTGGTTGTTGTATCTGCAATGGGAAGAAAAGGTGATCCATATGCAACGGATTCCTTACTTTCACTTGTTAATGAAAAAGGAATGTACTTGGGGGAACGTGAGCAGGACTTGCTATTATCTTGCGGAGAGATAATCTCAGCGGTTGTATTTACCAATATGCTCTTAGAAAAAGGAATTCGAGCGACTGCCTTAACTGGCGGACAGGCCGGTTTCAGAACAAATAATGACTATACAAATGCAAAAATAATGGAAATGAAGACCGATAGACTGATTGATGAGCTAGGAAAATCAGACGTTATCGTTGTGACTGGTTTTCAGGGTATTGCTGAAAATGGCGATATTACAACGATAGGGCGCGGCGGCAGTGATACATCTGCTGCAGCCCTTGGAGCTGCACTGAAGGCAGAGTATGTTGACATTTTTACGGATGTAGAGGGAATTATGACAGCTGATCCCCGTATTGCGGAACAAGCCAGACCGCTGTCAGTAGTAACCTATACAGAGGTATGTAACATGGCCTACCAGGGGGCTAAGGTCATTCATCCACGTGCTGTTGAAATTGCGATGCAGGCAAAGGTGCCGATGCGAATCCGTTCAACCTATGCTGAAGGTGAGGGTACGCTGGTTACAGGTCATCCGAAACACCGTCGAGGCAGTGATATACAGGAACGTCTTGTTACTGGTATTGCCCATGTAAGCAATATCACTCAGATAAAAGTAAAGGCTAAGGAAGATCAGTATGATCTGCAGGCGGAAGTCTTTACAGCGATGGCGAATTCAGGCATAAGCGTTGATTTTATTAATATTTATCCAAATGGTGCTGTGTATACTGTCTCCAACAACGATGCTAATAAGGCAATTTCGGTATTACGTGAATTAGGATATGAGCCTGGTATCCAATCAAACTGTGCCAAAGTGTCTGTCGTTGGAGCCGGGATAACGGGAGTGCCGGGAGTAACAGCGAAAATTGTTACTCCATTATCAGAACGAGGCATACAGATTCTGCAATCCGCAGATAGCCACACAACGATATGGGTATTAGTTAAAGAAGAAGATTTAGTAGAAGCTGTAAATGCTCTTCATAATGCCTTTAATCTCCATTTAATGGACGATGATCTGTTTGAATGGGAAGAACTTGCGGAATAATAAAATATAAGATTGGAAGTGGAAATATGGGTCTTTTTGGACGCGTGTCCACCGCGATGGTTACACCTTTTGATAATAAAGGGAATATTGATTTTGGTAAGACTGCAAAACTCATAGATTACTTAATTGAAACAGGCACAGATTCACTGGTGGTTTCAGGAACTACTGGTGAATCCCCAACCTTGTCAACAGAAGAAAAAGTGGCATTATTTGAATATGTCGTGAAAATTGTAAACAAACGCATCCCTGTGATAGCAGGAACTGGCTCAAATAATACGTATGCGTCCATCCATTTAACAAAGAAGGCGGAAGCGGCCGGTGTAGATGCGATTATGCTTGTAGCGCCTTATTATAATAAACCAAACCAAGAGGGGCTATATCAACATTTCAAATCTGTGGCGGATGCTACTACTCTGCCGTGCATGATTTATAATGTGCCAGGCAGAACGGTGACGAATATTCATCCGGAAACCGTTATTCGCCTGTCAGAGATTCCGAATATTGTTGCTGTAAAAGAGGCCAGCGGTAATTTAAATGCAATGACAAAAATTATTGCCAACACACCGGATGATTTCGATTTATACAGTGGAGATGATGGTTTAACTTTACCTGTACTTTCAATTGGAGGAGCAGGTGTGGTCTCGGTGGCCTCCCATATAATTGGACGTGACATCCAAAAAATGATTGAACATTTCTACGCTGGTGAAATGGCTGAGGCAGCCCAAATGCACCAGAAATTACTGCCAGTCATTGAGGGGTTATTTTTGACACCAAGCCCAGCTCCTTTAAAGACAGCCTTGCAAATCAAGGGTATGAGCGTTGGGTCTGTTCGTTTGCCTCTTGTACCAATGAATGAAGTTGAACGGAACACATTGATAAATCTATTAAATACATTAAAATAATGCTTAGTTTGTCTGTTTTTAGAGTCTGCCTGAGGATAAGCCAATCCAATGCGATTGGCTTATCTATCTATTTAGTACAATTTTATACATATTCTTTTTTATACATGTTTAGTTAGCATTGAAGATGTCTGCTTTTTTTGTTATGCCTATAGCAAACAAACAGCAGTGTATATATATTATGAACCTAAAGAAAAGCATATTTTCAAAAAAAGAACGATAGTCGGAATTCATAGATAAATCTAAAAAGATGATGTCAGTGGCATGCCGATACACTATCGGTTATAATGGATTCAACTGGAAAATGGACGAGTAGTTGATAACAGGAGGAACAATAAATTGGTTAAACAAATTAGACAGAAGATCAAAGTAATTGCATTAGGCGGAGCAGGAGAGATTGGAAAAAATATGTATCTCGTCGAAGTAGACGAAGATATATTTGTGCTGGATGCCGGGTTAATGTTTCCGGAAACCGAAATGCTTGGAATAGATGTAGTAATTCCAGATATCTCTTACCTTATCGAAAATAAAGAAAGAATTCAGGGGATTTTTCTATCCCATGGTCATGAGGATCATATTGGTGCACTCCCTTATATTATTGAGGAATTGGATGCACCGGTTTATGGTACAAGATTGAGCATAGAATTAACAAAATCCAAAATCGCAGAAATTAACGAAAATTTAAATGTTGACTTTGAAGTAATAGATTCAAATACATCCCTGCGTTTTTCTTCTGCAAGAATCACATTTTTCAAAACAAATCACAGCATTCCTGATTCTGTTGGAATCTGTATTGAAACAAAAGATGGTGCAATCGTTTATACGGGTGATTTTAAATTTGATCAGGCTGCCCAGGGACTTTACAAAGCGGAAATTGGCAAAATGGCAGCAATCGGTGAGTCAGGAGTTCTCTGTCTATTATCAGATAGCTCAGGAGCAGAACGGATTGGATTTACACCTTCTGAATCCCTTGTTGCAAGAAATATGTCTGATGAATTTTACAATGCAAAAGGCAGAATTATTGTAGCATGCTATGCATCTAATCTTAACGGTCTACAGCAAGTGTTCAATGCTGCGTTTGATAATCATAAAAAAGTAGCGGTTGTCGGTAAATCTATGGAAAAAGTATTGGAAATTGCCTTGGAATTTAATTATTTGGATGTCCATGAGGATGTGTTGATTCCGATAACTGAGATCGACCAATATGAAGATCGTGAAATAATTATCCTTGCGACTGGATTGCAGGGAGAGCCATTTGAAGCACTGCAAAAAATGGCTAAGCATGGTCATAAACAAGTTAATATTAAGCAAGGTGATACTGTATTATTGGCGGCTAATGCTGTCCATGGCGGAGAATTGCTTATGTCCAGGACTATCGATTTATTATTTAGAGCAGGTGCAAAGGTAGTAGCTGGTAAAAATCAAATCCATGTATCGGGCCATGGCAGCCAGGAAGAGCTAAAAATGATGCTTAACCTCATGAAACCGAAGTATTTTATTCCCATCCAAGGTGACTATAAAATGCTAATTGCTCATATGCGCATTGCAAAATCAATTGGCTTTAACCAAAATCAAATCCATATACCAGAAAATGGTGAGGTTATTGAAATAACAAATGACTCGATTGAAAGCGCTGGAAAAGTGACTGCTGGGAATGTTTTGATTGATGGAAGTGGCGTTGGTGATGTAGGAAATATTGTCTTGCGTGACCGCCGTTTGCTATCTCAGGACGGAATTCTAATTGTAGTTGTGACTTTAAGCCGTGCGGATAAGAGTATAGTAGCAGGTCCTGAAATCATTTCACGTGGATTTGTGTATGTTCGAGAATCAGAATCATTAATGGAACAATCAACAAATATTGTGCGTGAGATTGTAATCAAAAATACTTCTAAAGACCATTTTGACTGGGCCGGAATGAAACAGGAAGTCCGTGATAGTCTAAATCATTATTTGTTCGATAAAACAAAAAGACGCCCAATGATTTTACCAATTATTATGGAAGTGTAAAAAAGGACGTAAATGGCTATCCAGCGGATAGCCATTTTTCTTATTCGGGTAAGTTCCTGGTGAAAAAGATAGGCTAGTTTATGAATTAAAGAAGAATGGGAGAGTGATACATAGTGATTACATTTGAACGCGTAACAGAAGAGAATTTATATATAGCAAAAGAAATGATGGATTCTAATTCTTCCTATTTTGATAATGAGTACGGTATATCGAAAAATAGGGAGGAAGTGTTAAAATTATTGACTCCAAACCAAGGTGATTATTTGATTAAAGCCGAGGATACGTATATTGGACTAACTGCTTTTATGGAGCATAAAGAGGAGCAGCTCGTTACGATTAATCTGATGATCATTCATGCAGATTACCAGGGATTTGGTTATGGTACTACAGCCTACTATGAATTGGAGGATCTATTTATCAAGCGTGGATTTAAAAAAACTACACTGAATGTGAGAAGTGATAACAACAGAATCAAATTATTTTGGGAGAGAAATGGGTATACAGCTAGTGAACAAGATACAAGTAATGAGAAAGATAGGGTTCATTACGAAAAGCATCTAGTTTAGTTTTAAGGTTACAGGCGGCTTGTTATAGAAAAGCCGCTCTGTTTTGTTTCTGCTCACATTTAAGACTGATGATATGGAAGTAATTTCACCAATCAAAAAAAATAAAAAAAATTTAAATGAAAACGGTTTATTCTCTTAGAAATGGGTATTATATAAATAAGAAAGGAGGAAACAATAAAGTTTAACACTTCAGGTGACTCAATCATATAGTGTTCGTTCCGTAAAAGGAAGCTTAAGTAATAAGAGTGAACGATATATGATCGAAACTATTTCTAAAAGGATTATGTGAATCTTAAACAAATGTGATAATGTGGTTTAATTCTAATGGTGAATTCTTAGGAAATTAACTCAAATGGGGAAGGATTGAAAGACAGATTTATACTGGATAGTAAGAAGTTTCAGTATAAAAAAGTCCAGATATGTTTAACCAAAAGCCTTTCACCGGATATTTTTCAAAAGGGTGGAGTTAATAATAATAGGATTCTTACCAAATGAAAAACCAAAAAAGGCAAGGTGATGGTCACAATTGGATAAGAGTGGAATGGTTGTTTAGTTCCACATAATCAGGATTGATTGAAATGGAAAATCGGGTATGAGTAACCAATAATTGAATATGCAGTGTGTTTTCAAGGTAAACGTAAAAGGTGTAAAGAAACCTTTATAATGCGGAACTAACACACTTCAGCTGAAAAGTTTGTACAGAAGTACCGGGCAGTAAAAAGTTATAATCAGCTGATGCATGGTTGAGTCTCCTAAGGTGTTAAACGATTGTTTCTCCTCAAGAATCCTAAATAAGGATTCTTTTTTTTGTATGTACTAAGTGCCCCTCAAATTGAATGGAAATGATTCCGCTGTACATACTAAAGGGGAGAGCGTTTTTGTAGAGGGGGATTAAGAGTGGATAAAAAGTTAGAGGTACCTCATGAGGAAAAGCCAGTGGATGATAATAAGGGAGCTCCCAGTGCACTTGTAGATAAGATACAAGCTTTGGGACAAACCAATGTGCCGCAGTTGCCAAAAGATTCAACCATCCATTGTTTAACGATTATAGGGCAAATAGAGGGTCATGTACAATTACCTCCACAGAATAAAACAACAAAATATGAACATGTTATTCCACAGCTGGTGGCAATAGAACAAAATCCTGATATTAAAGGGTTATTGGTTATCTTAAATACCGTTGGGGGTGATGTGGAAGCAGGGCTTGCTATGTCAGAAATGATTGCTTCTCTATCAAAGCCGACTGTATCTATCGTTTTGGGGGGAGGTCATAGTATCGGCGTCCCTATTGCAACTAGCTGTGACTATTCTTTCATAGCAGAAACAGCTACTATGACAATTCACCCTATTCGTCTTACAGGACTTGTAATCGGAGTACCCCAATCATTTGAATATCTTGATAAAATGCAGGATCGGGTTGTGAATTTTGTGGTCAAGCACTCAGACATTAATGAAGACACATTTAAGGATTTGATGTTTGCGAGAGGAAATCTTGCGAGAGATATTGGAACAAATGTAGTGGGGGAAGATGCTGTGAAAACAGGTTTAATTGATGAGGTTGGCGGAATCGGTGCAGCGATTTCAAAGCTTAACGAGATGATAAGAGAAAAAAGTGACTCTTCGAAAGGAGATTAAATATGACTTTTTATACAATTATGCCTTTGGATACTTTGATGTATGAAGAATTATATCAAGCCAGTCATGAAATGTTTAAGAAGGATGGTATTCCGTTTATTGGTGAAAGATTACCTAATGGAGCAGTAAAGGTTAACCGGATTATCAGTACAGATCCGAATGATTACTTATCAGAGACACTTGCGCCAGGAGCGGTAATTAACAACCTGTAATAGCAGTCAGTGTGTATTATTTATGCTATAATAAAGGGTGAACGGGGTAAAGGCAGCCAAGTTGGCTGCTTTCTTTCGTTTTTAATTCTATATGAAATACGGGTGGTCGAATGAGTAAGAAAAAAAAGAAATCTCGCTCCAAAAAAGGTGACCAAATAAAGTCAACTTTAAAATATGAAATATCGGGACTTTCTATATTTGGGTTTTCTGCGATTGCGATGGCAAAGCTTGGGGCAGTAGGTACTTCATTCGTGTTTCTTTCTAGGTTTTTTATGGGTGAGTGGTACATTTTACTTCTGCTTGGCTTAATGGTCTTTGGTGTGTTCCTAATGTGGAAAAGAGAGATTCCGTTCTTTTTTAAACGCCAGCTGGTCGGTATATACTTCATTATTTTAGCAATCTTACTCTCATCACATATTATTTTATTTGAGAATTTGTCCTCTAATAATGGATTTACCCAGCCAAGTGTCATTTTAAATACCTGGGAAATCTTTTGGATGGAATTACAGGGAACTGCAAGTACCATTGATCTTGGCGGTGGGATGATAGGTGCAATCCTTTATGCCGTCTTCCATTTTTTATTTGCAGATGCCGGCAGTAAATTTATTTCATTTTTATTGATTGTTGCAGGTTTAATTCTTATAACCGGTAAAGGCTTAAGTGATTCAATTGGCAAAGTACTTGGTGCGATTGGAAGATTTATCGTCAGCCAGTGGAAATCGTTTATGGCTGAACTGCGAGAGCCTAAGACTTCAAAGAATAAAAACAAAAACCAGAAAGCTAAAAGTAAAAGTGAATCGGTACAAGCTTCCTCAGTACTACAAGATGAGGGAAGTAATCCAGAAAAAGAAGATACACTTGAAGAAAGAATTATTTCGAATTTTGCTGATCGTGCCTATTTGGATGAGGAAATTGATGATAAGAAAAATGATGATCAGATAAGTAAACCAAATGATAGCACAGAAGCTCCTGCTGAACCTGTGCCACATATGAATTTTACAGAAGTTGAAAATGTGGACTATAAACTTCCAAAATTATCGCTATTGAAGTCACCAAAAAAAGCAGATCAAAGTGGAGAATATGAATTAATACATACAAATGCTGAGAAATTAGAGAGTACTTTTAAAAGCTTTGGAGTGAAAGCTAGGGTCACTCAAGTTCACTTAGGACCTGCAGTTACGAAATATGAAGTACATCCTGATGTAGGTGTAAAGGTTAGTAAGATTGTGTCATTATCAGACGATCTGGCATTAGCGCTCGCTGCTAAGGATATACGTATTGAAGCACCAATCCCAGGTAAATCAGCGATTGGGATAGAAGTGCCTAATTCAGATGTAGCAGTCGTTTCATTAAGAGAGGTTCTCGAGGTACAGCCTTCTGAAAAAAGCGGTTCTAAACTATTAATTGCTTTGGGTAGAGACATATCAGGTGAAGCAGTTTCTGCTGAACTGAATAAAATGCCTCACTTACTCGTAGCCGGAGCAACCGGAAGCGGGAAAAGTGTCTGTATTAACGGAATCATTACTAGTGTACTCATGAGAGCAAAACCACATGAAGTTAAAATGATGATGATTGATCCAAAAATGGTGGAGTTAAATGTTTATAATGGAATTCCTCATCTATTAGCTCCAGTTGTAACGGATCCTAAAAAAGCAGCTCAGGCATTAAAGAAAGTTGTTATGGAAATGGAAAGACGTTATGAGCTGTTTTCCCACTCAGGAACTCGAAATATTGAGGGGTACAATGACTTAGTGACGAGACAAAATTTAGAAGAAGGCGAAAAAAATCCTTTATTGCCATATATTATTGTCATTGTGGATGAGTTGGCAGACCTTATGATGGTTGCGTCCAGCGAGGTGGAGGATGCGATAACAAGGCTTGCACAAATGGCAAGGGCTGCAGGCATACATTTGATTATTGCAACCCAGCGGCCATCTGTAGATGTTATAACAGGAGTTATAAAAGCTAACATACCATCAAGGATTGCCTTTAGTGTTTCCTCCCAAATTGATTCAAGAACCATATTAGATATGGGAGGGGCAGAAAAACTTCTCGGTCGCGGGGATATGTTATTCCTGCCTGTAGGTGCGTCAAAGCCAGTACGGGTACAAGGTGCCTTTTTATCAGATCAGGAAGTGGAAGATGTAGTAGACTTCGTGATTTCTCAGCAAAGAGCCCAATATCAAGAGAATATGATTCCGGATGAAGTTCAGGAAACAGTAAGTGAATCAACAGATGACTTATATGATGAAGCCGTCAAATTAATTGCTGATATGCAAACCGCCTCTGTTTCGATGCTCCAAAGACGATTCAGGATTGGGTATACAAGGGCTGCACGTTTGATCGATGAGATGGAAGCTCGCGGTGTCGTTGGTCCGTATGAAGGAAGCAAACCAAGAACTGTACTTGTTCCCAAGGACTTCGATCAAGCTAGTAATTCATAAAAAGAGCAGTATAGATACCAAACCCGAAAGTTAGATTAAAAAACTAACTTTTGGGTTTTTTAGTATGTTAAATAACTGAATTTTGAACTGTAAAGAAATTTTATAAGTGAGTATTTTTTCAAAAAGTTATCAATAATTTTATATTAGGATAATTTATTTATTTTTACTTAAATTCATGTTAAATTAAAATCGAATTAGCAAACATATATATATATAATTATCAGGAAATAATTTTTCCGGATAAGAAGTACATGCACTTATTTATTGTACATATTTGTATAATACAAAAGCGAAAAATTGTACCCAAGTACACAATGCACCATTTAAGTATGGATTTTCTATAATCATTTAACAGATTCATCTAAAACGATGTTATGTGTAAAAGGATAGGGAAAAGCTCATACTATATGGAGCACCGACTAATTATTTTGGAGGTTGTTATGTTGAAAAAGAGTAAATTTGGACTGGCTTTGTCTCTTGTGCTAGCTGCTAGTACCATTCTTGGTGCTTGCGGAAGCAAAGAGGAGAGCAATGAAGGCGGCACGGCCAATGAGAAAAATAATTTCACTGTCGCAATGGTTAGTGACACAGGTGGTATTGATGACAAATCCTTCAATCAATCTGCATGGGAAGGTATTCAAGCTTTTGGTAAAGAGAATGGATTAAAAGAAGGTAAAAACGGCTATACCTACCTGCAATCTGAATCAGATGCTGATTACACCACAAACTTAAACCAACTTGTACGCCAAAAGTATAATTTAATATATGGTGTCGGATTCACAATGGAGGATGCAATTAAAGAAGCGGCTGATCAAAATCCGGATGGGAAATTTGCAATTATCGACTCAGTGGTTGAAGCTGATAACGTTGCAAGTATCACATTCAAGGAGCATGAAGGTTCATTTATTGTAGGTGTTATTGCCGGTATGCAAACAAAATCCAATAAAGTTGGCTTTGTAGGTGGAATAGAGAACCCGCTAATTCAAAAATTTGAAAAGGGCTTTATTGCTGGTGTTAAAACAGTAAATCCTAATGCTGAAGTACAAGTGAAATATACAGGAAGTTTCAGTGATGCATCTCTTGGTAAAGCAACAGCATCAGCTATGTATAAATCAGGTATTGATGTCATTTATCACGCAGCAGGAAATGGTGGTAAAGGAGTCTTCACTGAGGCAAAAAACATTAAGAAAAGCAATCCTGAAAAAGATATATGGGTAATTGGTGTAGATAAAGACCAAGCTGATGAAGGTGAAATCAGCGGTACAGACATGAACGTAACGCTCACCTCCATGGTTAAGCGTGTTGACTTAGCTGTACAAGAAGTTTCAAAACAAGCGATGGAAGGATCCTTCCCAGGAGGAAAGAACGTAGAGTTTGGTCTTGAAAATAACGGTGTTGATATTGCACCGACTAAAGATAACTTATCTGACGATATACTTAAAAAAGTTGATGAATATAAAGGTAAAATTAAGAATGGTGATATAAAAGTACCATCTACTCAAAAAGAACTTGATGCATTTTTAAAATAAGATAAAGGGATAAGGGCCTCGGTCCTTATCCCTTTAATCTCTAAAGGACCTATTAGGACTTAGCAAAGGGAAAATAGTTTTGAGGATGGACCACGATACCAGTCTTTCGTAATTAGGCTAGAAGAATATGAAAGGTATTTTAGAAAAATATTAAAAGTCAGTCACATGGTACAAAAGGGTAGCCTAGCGATTAGATGGAAAATAGATATTTATTGAATTTTTTTTCAGTTTATGTTTTAACAGAATATTTATAATATATAAACTTTTTTTGTAGGAAAAAAGACTTACGTGAAAAAAAGTCAGATATACCAGGGTTTTTTCGACATTTCCGTGGAAAAAAACGGATAAGGTAACGCTTCCAAAATATGATATTTTTGTGAATAGCTATTTCTTTCTTTGGAAATACATGATAAATTATGAGTGGTTAGTAGATAACATCAATAGAATGAGAGTGGGAAATTTCCTGGGGGAAAAGAGTATGTCTATCAGACACGACAACCGACAATTATATCTGCAAGTAATCGACAAGATTAGACAGGACATAAGAACCGGTATCTATAAGGAGCATGAAAAATTGCCATCTGAGTCTGAATGGGCCAAAATACTCGGTGTGAGTAGAGCGACATTAAGAGAAGCACTCAGAATTTTGGAAGAGGATAATGTGATTATACGCAGGCATGGGGTAGGTACTTTTGTGAATTCCACTCCTTTATTCTCTTCGGGAATTGAACAATTAAAGAGTGTGACAGATATGATCTGCGAAGCAAACATGAAACCAGGAACAATTTTTTTAAACTCATTCATAGAGGGTGCAACAGAAGAAGATATGCGAAGGTTCGACTGTCAAATTGAGGATCAGTTTTTAGTAATCGAGCGAGTCAGAACTGCTAATGGGGAACCTGTCGTTTATTGTTTGGACAAGATACCTGTTCGTGTGTTACCGGATCCAGTTCTTTACCAAGAGGAATCATTACTTCATGTCTTGGAAAAAACTGCTGGTATACAAATTACATACGCTGTGGCTGATATCGAACCACATGGCTATCACGAAAAGATTTCACCTATTTTAAATTGCAAATTGGACACTGCTCTGCTTTTACTAAAACAAACTCACTATGATAGTAAGGACAAACCATATCTATACTCGGCCAACTTCTTTAAAGCGGATACATTTCGCTTTCATATTTTGCGTAAAAGAACATAATTTATGCGCAAAATAAGAGAACTACTGCCAAAAAAATATAGGGGGTTAAGACCTTGAAAAAACGCAAATTTGGAATGGCATTGTCACTAGTTCTGGCTGCGGGCACAATTTTAGGTGCTTGTGGAAACAAAGAAGAGAAAGGTAACAGCAGTGAAACAGAAGGTAAGGACAATTTCACAGTTGCCATGGTAACAGATACAGGCGGGGTTGATGACAAATCCTTTAACCAATCCGCTTGGGTAGGTATACAACAGTTTGGTAAAGATAACAATCTTGAAAAAGGTAAAAACGGTTATGATTACCTCCAGTCCAAATCTGATGCTGATTACACTACTAACTTAAATCAGCTGGTACGACAAAAATTTGACCTTATTTATGGGGTAGGTTTCTTATTGTCTGACTCCATTACAGAAGTTGCCGAGCAAAATCCTAAGAGCCAATTCGCATTAATTGATTCTGTTGTAGATGTTGATAACGTGGCAAGTATCACATTCAAAGAGCATGAAGGATCCTTCCTGGTAGGTGTAGTAGCCGCGATGCAAACTAAATCCAATAAAATTGGATTTATTGGTGGAGTTGAAAGTGAACTTATTAAAAAATTTGAGAGCGGATTTATAGCAGGTGTTAAATCAGTTAAACCTGAGGCAGATGTTCAGGTAAAATATGCAGGTGATTTTAATAAAGCTGATATTGGTAAAGCTACAGCACAAGCAATGTATAAATCCGGTATTGATATTATCTACCATGCAGCCGGCGGAACAGGTAAAGGCGTATTTACAGAAGCAGTTAACATCACTAAAAATGATCCAAGCAAAGAAATCTGGGTTATTGGGGTTGACTCTGACCAAGCAGCATTAGGTGATGTACCTGGTACAGACAAAAATATCACATTAACATCTATGATTAAACGTGTTGATTTGGCAGTTGTGGAAGTATCCAATCTTGCTAAGGAAGGCAAATTCCCTGGCGGAGAAAATGTTGAATTTGGTTTAGAAAATGATGCAGTTGATATCGCACCTTCACAAGAAAACTTGTCAGATGAAATTAAAACTAAAGTTGCAGAATATAAAGAAAAGATTAAGAGTGGAGAAATTAAAGTACCATCTACTCGTGAAGATTTAGATACATTCTTAAAATAAGCACTTCCTAGTAAGGGATGAGGATGTGATCCTTATCCCTTGCGATTACCTTGGCTGATGTCAGTCTGACATCAGACCTTTAAGCAATATGGTAAAGGAAAGGTTGCTAAAACTAGATTGGCAACTTTTCTTTTGTCATCTTACTTATGAATCTTCTCTGGAAAAAGGAGTGAAAAAACTGTGGACTATGTTATTGAGATGTTGCACATCCGTAAAGAGTTCCCGGGCATCGTCGCAAATGATGATATCACCTTGCAATTAAAAAAAGGTGAGATTCATGCGTTGTTGGGAGAAAATGGTGCAGGAAAATCCACGTTAATGAATGTCTTGTTCGGTCTTTACCAGCCAGAACAAGGGGAAATCCGTGTAAATGGTAAGGAAGTAAAAATTACAAGCCCAAATATTGCAAATGACTTGGGCATAGGAATGGTGCATCAGCATTTCATGCTTGTTGATACGTTCACAGTAACAGAAAACATTATTCTTGGTAAGGAGCCCACCAAAGGTGGAAAAATTGATTTAAAAGAGGCTGCCCAGGAAGTTAGGCAGTTATCAGAAAGATATGGATTGAAAATTGATCCGGATGCCAAGATTTCTGATATCTCTGTAGGTATGCAGCAAAGGGTTGAAATCCTTAAAACTCTATATCGTGGAGCTGACATTCTTATTTTTGATGAACCTACAGCCGTATTGACACCACAGGAAATCAAAGAGTTAATACAGATCATGCAAAATTTGATCACTGAAGGTAAATCCATCATACTGATTACTCACAAACTTAAAGAGATTATGGAAGTCTGTGACCGTTGTACGGTTATTCGTAAAGGAAAAGGAATTGGTACTGTAAATGTCAGTGAAACGAATCCTAATGAATTAGCGAGTCTGATGGTAGGGCGAGAAGTGGTTTTTACAACTGTGAAGCAGGATGCAAATCCAAGTGGAGAGGTATTGAATATACAAGATCTTGTAGTTAAAGACTCCCGTGGTGTTGAAGCAATTCGAAGCCTTAACCTATCCGTTCGTGCAGGAGAAATTGTGGGGATTGCAGGTGTCGATGGAAATGGACAATCTGAGCTGATTGAAGCAATCACTGGCCTGAGAAAACCAGAATCCGGTACCATTTCTATAAATGGGACTGAAATCCAGAAGAAGAGTCCAAGGAAAATTACAGAAACAGGAATTGGGCATATTCCTCAGGATCGACATAAATATGGTCTTGTACTAGACTATTCAATTGGCGAGAATATGGTTCTCCAAACATATTATCAAAAACCACTTTCAAAATGGGGAATCTTAAATTATAAAAATATCTTTAATAAAGCTCGTACTTTAATTAAAGAGTTTGATGTTCGTACTCCAAGTGAGTATACTCCGGCAAGAGCTTTGTCTGGAGGAAACCAGCAAAAGGCGATCATTGCTCGTGAAATAGATCGAAATCCTGATTTGTTAATTGCTGCTCAGCCAACACGTGGCCTTGATGTAGGAGCTATTGAGTTCATTCACAAACGTTTAATTGAGCAACGAGATCAGGGGAAAGCAGTATTGCTTGTTTCCTTTGAGCTGGATGAAATTTTAAATGTTAGTGACCGTATTGCTGTTATATATGAAGGTTCCATTGTGGCTATTGTTGATCCTAAGAAAACGACTGAACAGGAACTCGGATTATTAATGGCAGGAAGTAAGGTTAAGGAAGCGGGGAAAAGCTAATGTATAAAAGATTATCGAACTTATTAATCCCTGTTATAGCTGTCTTGCTCGGTTTAATCGCAGGTGCTATCGTAATGTGGGTCAGCGGTTATGATCCGATAGCTGGTTATGGAGCTTTATGGGATGGTATATTCTATGATTCCTATGCAATAGGTGAGACAATCCGTCAAGTGAGCCCTTATATACTTGCAGGTTTAGCCGTTGCCTTTGCATTTAGGACTGGACTTTTTAATATTGGTGTTGAGGGCCAGTTTTTAATGGGATGGTTAGGTGCTGTTTGGATTGGAACGTTATTTACTGACCTTCCTAAAATCATCCATTTGCCGCTTGCGGTCATTGTTGCTGCTTTAGCTGGTGCTTTATGGGCATTCATTCCAGGTCTCTTAAAAGCTAAATTTAGAGTGCATGAAGTTATAACAACCATTATGATGAACTACATTTCTCTTCATGTAGTCAACTATATTATCAGTTACGTTTTAACTGATAACATGGACAAAACTGAAAAGATTGCTCCATCAGCATCTTTACGTTCTGATTTTTTAGCTGAAATGACGATTAACTCTAGATTACACTGGGGATTTGCGGTAGCAATTCTTGGAGCAATCATTATGTGGTTTTTATTAGAAAAAACAACAAGAGGCTACGAATTAAAAGCGGTTGGTTTTAACCAGCATGCATCTAAATATGCAGGTATCAGTGTAGATCGTAATATAGTATATGCCATGCTGATCTCTGGTGCTTTTGCAGGACTTGCCGGTGCTATGGAAGGACTTGGAACATTCGAGTATATTGGTGTAAAAGGAGCGCATACAGGGGTAGGTTTTGACGGAATCGCAGTGGCATTACTAGGTGCCAATACAGCGATAGGTGTTGTACTTGCTGCTTTATTATTCGGTGGATTGAAATATGGTTCATTGAATATGCCAATGGAAACTGGAATACCAACTGAAATCATTGATGTAGTTATAGCTTTAATCATATTCTTTGTTGCATCCAGTTATGTTATTCGTCTCATGCTGAGAAAGTTTAGCAAGAAAAAGGGGGTGGAATAAGTGAGTTTTTTAGAGATACTAGCGATACTTGTTCCTTCTACACTTGTTTACGCCTCTCCACTTATTCTGACAGCCCTCGGTGGTGTATTTTCTGAGCGTTCTGGTGTAGTAAATATTGGATTAGAAGGTTTAATGGTAGTTGGTGCTTTTACAAGCATTGTATTCAACTTGACATTTGCAGATACATTTCATGAATGGACTCCTTGGATTTCATTAGTTGTAGCTATGGTAGTTGGTGGGGTTTTCTCCCTATTGCATGCAGTTGCATCTATAACATTCAGGGCTGACCAAACAGTCAGTGGGGTAGCCATTAATATGTTGGCGCTTGGAGCTTGTATGTTCCTTGTGAAATTAGTTTACGGAAAAGGACAAACTGATAAAATTGCTGAACCATTTTACAGTTTTGATATACCTGGTTTAAGTGATATACCTGTATTGGGTAAAATTTTATTCTCAGATGTATATTTAACCTCGATCCTGGCGATTGTGATTGCTGTGATTTGCTGGTATGCCATTTATAAAACACCGTTTGGTTTACGCCTTCGTTCAGTTGGTGAACATCCAATGGCCGCTGACACAATGGGGATAAACGTTAATAAAATGCGTTATATTGGTGTTATTTTAAGTGGAATTCTGGGAGCGTTGGGTGGAGCTATTTATGCTTCGACTATTGCTTTAGACTTTACTCATGCGACAATATCCGGACAAGGTTTTATGGCGCTTGCAGCTATGATATTCGGTAAATGGCATCCAATTGGTGCAATGGGCGCAGCGTTATTCTTTGGATTTGCGCAATGTTTAAGTATTGTAAGCTCAATGCTGCCATTCTTTAGTGACATTCCGAATGTATATATGTTAATTTTGCCATATGTATTAACGATTCTGGCTTTAACAGGATTTATTGGACGTGCAGATGCTCCAAAAGCATCCGGTACGCCATATATCAAAGGAAAACGTTAAAAGGTAAACTCATTCATGATTTAATCAAAGACAAGTGCTGTTCTTATTGCAAGAGCAGTCCTTGTCTTTTTTTTTCTCACCTAAAGCGTGTCGATTTTAATTAGATCGAATTTAGAAGAAAGAATGAAAGAAGGTCAGGGTCAGTTCCTTGATTTACATTCCATTTAACCTGTATATTCAAACTAAAGGTTTAAAAAAAATCCTTGAGACGAACAATATGGTTAAGAACCTGCATAACATTGAGTAAAGGGAGGTCAAAAATATGGCAGTTATTGATGAGATTAAACTAAAACAAGCTGGCATTACGATTCATTTTGTACCAACTAAGAAATTTAAAACAACGACGCTTGTTTGGAAGATGAAAGCACCTTTAAAGGAAGAAACCGTTACATATAGAGCTTTGTTGCCAAATGTCCTGCAAAGTAATACAGCTGCATATCCAACATCTACAGCTTTCCGCTCCCATCTAGATCAATTATATGGAGCCAGTCTTTTTACAGATGTCAGTAAAAAAGGCGAATATCATATTATGAGTTTTCAAATGGAAATGGTAAATGAACGATTTTTATCCAAGCCTGAACCGCTGTTGGAACAAGCGTTTAAGCTTTTACATGATGTTTTGATTAATCCTAATGTAAAGGGAGATGCTTTTGATGCAGATACAGTTGCAAAGGAAAAGCGTGCTCTGAAACAAAGGCTGCAGGCTGTATATGATGATAAAATGCGTTATTCTTCATTACGCTTAACTCAGGAAATGTGTATGGAAGAAAATTATCGGCTGGAAGCAAACGGGATTATAAGCGAAGTCGATGAAATCACTCCTGAATCCCTATACAATTATTATAAAAAAGCGTTTGCCGAAGATGAATTGGACCTCTATGTAATTGGGGATTTGGATGAAGCCAGGGTAACGCAAATGTCTAGTGAATACTTTCAGTTCGCGGAGAGAAAACCTGAACGGGTTATGCATAATAAACATGATATCCTTGAAGTGAAAGAACTGAAAGAAACGCAGGATATCAAACAGGGTAAGCTGAATATTGGCTACCGAACAAATATCACTTATGGCGATCGAGATTATTTTGCTTTGCAAATGTTTAATGGGATATTTGGAGGGTTTTCACACTCTAAACTTTTCATAAACGTTCGTGAAAAAGCAAGTTTGGCGTATTATGCCGCATCACGACTTGAAAGTCATAAAGGTCTTTTAATGGTTATGTCCGGCATTGATAATAAAAATTATAATCAGGCAGTAACGATCATAAAAGAACAAATGGAAGCTATGAAAAAGGGCGAATTTTCGGATCAAGAAATGGAACAAACAAAAGCAATCATTAAAAATCAATTGCTCGAAACGATCGACACCTCCCGTGGTCTAACAGAAGTTCTATATCATAATGTGGTTGCCGCTGTTGATAAACCATTGGATGATTGGTTGTCTTCGATTGATAGAGTAACAAAGGATGAAATTGTGGCTTGTGGAGAAAAAATTCAAATGGATACGATCTATTTTTTAAGTGGAGATGAGGTGACTGAGTAATGGAGAAAATACTATTTGACCAGCTTCAGGAAGAATTATATTTCGAAAAAATGGATAATGGTTTGTCTGTGTACATCCTTCCGAAAAAAGGATTTAATAAGACCTATGCCACTTTTACAACTAAATATGGATCAATCGATAATCATTTTAAAGAGCCCGGTGCAGATGAATATTCCAGGGTCCCGGATGGAATTGCCCACTTCCTAGAGCATAAATTGTTCGAAAAAGAAGATGGTGATGTATTCCAGCAGTTCAGTAAACAAGGTGCAGCGGCCAATGCTTTTACATCCTTTACTCGAACAGCGTACCTTTTTTCCAGTACAACGGATGTAGAGAAAAATTTAGAAACATTAGTTGATTTTGTCCAGGAACCATATTTCTCGGATAAGAGTGTGGAAAAAGAAAAAGGGATTATTGGCCAGGAAATTACCATGTATGATGATAATGCAGATTGGAGATTATATTTCGGTATTATTGAAAATCTATATCATAATCATCCTGTGAAAATTGATATAGCTGGTACCATTGAGTCGATTTCAGGAATAACAAAAGAACTGCTCTATAAGTGCTACAATGCATTTTATCATCCAAGCAACATGCTTCTGTTTATTACAGGGCCATTGGATCCGGAAACAATCATGCAGCAAGTTCGTGACAACCAGGCTAAGAAAAACTTCGATAAACGTGGGGAAATCGAACGGAAATTTGATGCAGAGCCGGCTAATGTCGCTACTAAAAAACGCTCAACCAATATGCATGTCCAGACGCCTAAGTGTGTGGTTGGATTGAAGGCAAATAATCCAACTCTCCAGGGGATTGATTTATTAAAACAAGAGCTATCTATCAACCTCTTTCTGGATATGACTTTTGGAAAAAGCTCCGAGTATTATGAAAAACTATATTCTGAAGGGTTAATTGACCATTCATTCTTTTATGATTATACACAGGAATATGGATTTGGATTTGGAATGGTCGGCAGTGATACAGATAAGCCGGATCATTTAGAGGAAGAATTGAAAAATATTCTTTTTGCGGCCCGCGAAGGAAAAATTGTAACAGAGGAAAAATTAAATTCAATTCGTAAGAAGAAAATTGGTGCCTTCCTCAGGTCATTGAATTCACCTGAATCGATAGCCAATCAATTTACACGATATGCTTTTAATGACATGAAGCTATTTGATGTTGTGACTGTTTTGGAAGCTTTGACCTATGATGAAGTGAATAAAGCAGTACAGGAATTTATAGATGAGGATAGAATGTCAGTATTTCAAATACTTCCATCCTGAATGGGTAAGAGCCAAGCCGTAATGGTTTTGGCTCTTTTTGTATTTAAATTTGTTTATATAATACAAGGTAAACGGACAATTAACCAGCTTAACTGATTCACTGGTTTACGATAACTATTTGGTAGGATTAAAGAAGCTTATATTAGAAACAATTGACTATTTTCAATTGGTGGTTTTACTTTTCATCTTCAAGCTTTATAATGAAAAGTATTGTAAGTGTTATTTACGGCAAGGGGTTTTTATTATGAATGGAAAATATGCACTCATTACGGGTGCTAGTGGAGGAATTGGTCAAGCAATTGCATTACGTTTGGCTGCAGAGGGCTGGAATCTATATCTCCATTATAACCGTAATCTTAGCGGAATTAATTCGCTTTTAGATCAGTTAAAACCATTTCAAATACAGGTGAAAGTAATTCAGGCTGATCTAAGTAAAGATGGCGGACATCAAGTTATAATTGACGAAATTAATCAAATTGATACGATAATACTAAATAGCGGTGACAGTCATTTTGGTTTAATAACAGATATAACCGATGACCGAGCCAAACAGATGGTTTCATTACATATTACATCTCCCTTTTTATTGACTAAAGGACTAGTTCCTAAGTTAATACAAAAAAAAGATGGCAGTATCATTGCCATTACTTCTATTTGGGGAGAAGTGGGTGCTTCCTGTGAAGTTCTTTATTCAATGGTAAAAGGTGGACAGAATTCTTTTATCAAGGCACTTGCGAAGGAGCTTGCACCTTCCGGAATCCGTGTAAATGCTATATCACCCGGTGCAATTTCCACACCTATGCTCAATCGATTCGATTCTGAAGAGCTTAGAGAATTGGAAGAAGAAATCCCAATGGGGCGGCTGGGGCATCCGAAGGATATCTCTGGAGTTGTTTCCTTTGTCCTCTCAGAAGACTCCAGTTATATAACAGGGCAGATTATCAGTGTGAATGGCGGATGGAATACATAAGTATTTAATGCTACACTATGTATTTTGCTTTCCACTCGTCAGTAAATCAGATATGATAGGATATAGGGAAAATATTGAAGGAATTTGTCAAATATTTCTCTTAGGGGGAACGGTATGGACAAGAAGGAATGGTATTTTGAATATGAAATTAAAATTAACCGTCCCGGTTTGTTAGGGGATATTTCTTCTTTGCTAGGAATGCTCTCCATAAATATCGTAACCATCAATGGTGTGGATGAGGGGAGAAGAGGTATGCTTCTCTTGGCGAAGGATAATCGTCAAATTGAACGCCTGGAATCAATTCTGCAAACAATGGATACGATAAAAGTAACTAAACTTAGAGAGCCGAAATTAAGAGATCGGTTAGCAGTCAGACATGGTCGTTATATACAAAGAGATGCAGATGATCGAAAAACATTCCGATTTGTAAGAGAAGATCTTGGGCTTCTAGTTGATTTTATGGCCGAGCTTTTTAAACAGGAAGGCCATAAACTAATTGGAATCAGGGGTATGCCCCGGGTTGGTAAAACTGAATCGATTGTTGCTGCAAGTGTTTGTGCGAATAAGCGGTGGTTATTTGTATCTTCCACCTTATTAAAACAAACCGTTCGAAATCAATTAATTGAAGATGAATACAATGAAGATAACTTATTTATTCTGGATGGGATTGTTTCAACTCGCAGAGCCAATGAAAGGCATTGGCAGCTTGTGCGTGAGATCATGAGACTTGATTCAATTAAAGTTGTTGAACATCCTGATGTGTTTGTACAAAATTCAGAGTATACAATGAACGATTTTGATTATATTATTGAACTACGTAATGACCCGAACGAAGAGATCACATATGAAGCAGTAGACCAACAGTCCTCTTTATTTGGAGGATCCGAATTTGGATCGTTTGATTTTTAGTGATTAGAAGGTGTTTATATGACGGAATTAGGTAAAGTATTAAAGGAAGCCAGAGAGTCTAAAGGATTAACCCTGGATGACCTTCAACAGATAACCAAAATACAAAAGCGTTATCTTGTTGGTATAGAAGAAGGCAATTATGAAATGATGCCGGGCAAATTCTATGTCAGAGCGTTTATTAAACAATATGCTGAAGCAGTTGGATTAGATCCTGAACAGCTTTTTGCGGAGCATCAAACGGATATTCCTGCGGCAGTTCAGCAGGAGGAGATTCCTCAAAAATTATCTAGAGTGCAATCGAAAAAAACATTGCCAGTACAGCATTCAAAGTGGATGGAAGTACTTCCTAAAATTTTGATAGCTGTGTTCCTTGTTGCAGTAGTGGCTATTATTTATTACTTTGTAGCAAAAGCCATTGGTAATAATGATGACACAGGGACAGTTAATCAAAACGGTGACCCTGTAAGACTTGAGCAGGGTGAATCCACAAACCAAGAAGAAAACACCAATGAGAAAGAAGAAACGGAAACAGAAGAAGAAAGTAATCCAGAGAATGCTGAGGAAGAATCTAAAGAGCCGGAAGAAGCAGGTTCTGCTGAGCTGAAAGTGACCTCCGCGAATGGAAAAAATACAACATATGAATTAAGTAATACAGATGAATTTAAGGTATCAGTAAAATCTACCGGCGAGACATGGGTATCTGTTAAAAACTCCAAGGGAGAAAATCTCTTCAATGGGGTGATTCAAAATGGAGAAAGCCAGGATTTTGATCTTTCAGATGATAATCAAATAGTCATGAATATAGGGAAAACTCCAGACACTGAAATTTTTGTTAATGATGAAAAACTAGAGTATGAAAGTGAACTGATTGTCCAAAACATAACGATCGATTACACGAAGGAGTAAGATTGGAAGGTCATCAATGGATGGCCTTCTCTCGTCTATCCTTTTATAAATAAAATTTAAAAGTAAAGTGAGGAACATCAAGTGAATTTACCGAACAAGATAACAATTTCCAGAATTTGCATGATCCCTGTGTTTATGATTATCATGCTTCCTTCCATTGATTGGGGAACGTGGGTGATTAACGATGTGGAGTTGCCTATCTCTCATTTTGTTGGAGCTATCATTTTTATCATTGCTTCCACTACTGATTGGATTGATGGATATTATGCTAGAAAACATAATCTGGTCACAACCCTTGGAAAGTTTCTTGATCCGTTGGCAGATAAACTTCTTGTATCTGCAGCATTAATTATACTTGTAGGATACGAGTTGGCGCCTGCTTGGATTGTTATTTTAATTATCAGCCGTGAATTTGCGGTAACAGGTCTTCGCCTGGTTCTAGCCGGTGAAGGTGAAGTGGTTGCAGCGAATCAATTGGGTAAAATTAAAACATGGACTCAAATCATAGCTATAGCTGCATTACTATTGCATAATCTACCATTTGCTTGGATTAATTTCCCGTTTGCTGATATAGCTCTTTACGTAGCCTTATTCTTTACTCTATGGTCTGGCTGGGATTACTTTGCTAAGAATAAACATGCGTTTTTAAATTCTAAATAAGGGTATCATTCTAAATATAACTTGTTAAATGGCGGGTGACAGAATGAATGCAGAATTAATAGCGGTAGGCTCTGAGTTATTACTTGGACAGATTGCAAATACCAATGCTCAGTTTATATCAAAAAGCCTGGCAGAGATAGGTATTAACGTATATTACCATACAGTAGTTGGGGATAATCCTGTACGATTAAAAAAGGCTATTGAAATTGCAGAATCCCGAGCAAATCTCATAATATACACTGGTGGGTTGGGACCAACAAAGGATGATATAACAAAAGAAGTTGTAGCTGCCCATATAGGTAAAACATTAATAACAGACCAAAAAGCTATGGAAAATATTGAAGAATATTTCAAGAAAATAAAACGGGTGATGACAGAAAACAACCGGAAGCAAGCATTGGTTATTGGAGGATCGGAAGTATTCCCTAATCAAAATGGAATGGCTCCCGGAATGGTTGTGTCTCATGGGGATTTTCTTCACATTTTATTACCAGGTCCTCCAAGTGAAATGCAGCCAATGCATCAAAATTTTGCAGTTCCTTATCTTTTGAGATTAATGGACAGGGTGGAGCGTATAGATTCCCGAGTCCTCCGTTTCTTTGGTATTGGGGAATCACAGCTTGAAACAGAAATAGAAGATTTACTGGATCAGCAAAGTAATCCGACAATAGCGCCTCTTGCCTCAGATGGAGAGGTAACTCTTCGGATTACAGCTAAACATGAATCTATTGAAGAAGCTGACAAACTATTAAAAGAGACAGAAGAAAAAATTCTTTCGCGTGTGGGAGAATATTTTTACGGATATGATGATGCGACTATTATGACTGAACTTATCAATCTTTTAAAAGAAAATGAGCTTACAATATCGGCAGCAGAAAGCTTAACCGGCGGAATGTTTCAGGAAAAAATGACGGATATACAGGGAGCCGGTTTAATCCTTAAGGGCGGTATTGTTGTTTATACCAATGAAGCAAAGGAAAAGCTTTTGAAGGTCGAACAATCAACCATCGACCAATATGGAGTTGTCAGTGAGCAATGTGCTATGGAAATGGCTGATAATATTAAAGCCATGCTCCAATCTGATATTGGGATTAGTTTTACTGGAGTAGCTGGACCAGATGAATTGGAAGGTCATCCGGTAGGGACTGTTTATATCGGTATAGCCATTTCCGGTCAGAAAACGTACGCAAAGAGATTGGACTTAGGCGGTATGCGTGAGGTTAATCGGGTAAGAAGCATGAAGTATGGCTGTCATTTTCTTATCCGAAAGTTGAGAGAGTTATATGCATAATAGAAAACCCCAACTTATATGGTTGGGGATTTCTATTGTTTATAAAATTGAGATAATTTTAGTTTTACTTTAATTACTGCTAAAAGCATTCTGTTTGCTAGAGAGTTTCTTTAAATTTATTAGCAAAATTACCATTAAAACAATACGAATAAATGTTCGCTTTTTTACTTGTTAAATGGGGACAGATGAGGTATAGTATAAATAAGTTCTAAATTATACATGTAATGTTTTTATATAGATATGGGGAGGAAATAAACTGTGAGTGAACGTCAAGCTGCGCTCGATATGGCGCTAAAACAAATTGAAAAGCAATTTGGTAAAGGTTCAGTAATGAAGCTGGGGGAAAGAGCAGACAGAAAGGTTTCTACCATTCCAAGTGGTTCGCTTGCTCTTGATTCAGCCCTCGGTGTGGGTGGATATCCAAGAGGTAGAATAATTGAGATTTATGGACCGGAGAGTTCCGGTAAAACGACAGTAGCTTTACATGCAATTGCTGAAGTACAGGCACAGGGTGGACAAGCAGCATTTATTGATGCAGAACATGCTTTAGATCCGGCATATGCACAAAAGCTTGGCGTAAATATAGATGAATTATTACTTTCCCAACCAGATACAGGTGAACAGGCATTGGAAATTGCTGAGGCGCTTGTACGAAGTGGTGCAATTGATATTATCGTTGTTGACTCAGTGGCTGCTTTAGTACCAAAAGCTGAGATTGAAGGTGAAATGGGAGATTCTCATATGGGTCTACAAGCCCGTTTAATGTCTCAGGCTCTTCGTAAACTTTCTGGATCCATTAATAAATCTAACACCATAGCAATCTTTATCAACCAAATCCGTGAGAAGATTGGTGTTATGTTTGGTAACCCAGAAACAACTCCAGGTGGTCGTGCTCTTAAGTTCTATTCTACGGTTCGCCTTGAAGTAAGACGTGCAGAACAACTGAAACAGGGAAATGATATTGTAGGGAACAGGACTAAAGTAAAGGTTGTTAAAAATAAAGTGGCTCCACCTTTCAAAGTGGCAGAACTTGATATTATGTATGGTGAGGGTATTTCCAAAGAAGGAGAAATCATCGACATTGGTTCTGAATTGGATATTATTGAAAAGAGTGGGTCTTGGTACTCATATAATGGAGATCGCTTAGGACAGGGAAGAGAGAATGCGAAGCTCTTCTTAAAAGAAAATCCAGATGTTCGGGATGAAATTTCCATTAAAATCCGCTCAGCCTATGGATTAAACGGTGAAGCGAAAGTGGTTGAAGCAGCAGAGGAAATGGATAAATTTGATTTACCTGAATAAGTAGTTTGTAATGGGCAAACCTGATTATGGGTTTGCTCTTTCTATAGGTGGGCCTCAGGGTGTGTTTTATTATAAATTTAGCTGTTTCTGAAGAGAATCATGAAAGAAATAATATTTAGGTAGTATAGTGACTGGCAGAGTATGATCAATCAGTAAGTGTTGTTTGAGAAAAATCTATAACTTTATTAGAAAAGATGCGAAAAACAAATAATTTCTTCGGCTTTTGTACTTTTACTCAACTTAATGGGAAGCGGCTGTCTTAAAGTGGAGAGTATTATTAGAAACTATGACCTAGGTGGATAGGGTCACGAAAATTGTATATCTGTCTGTATTTTCTAAAAACGATTAAAAGAGCGTCAGGACTTGCTCTTGACAACAAATTTTCATAACTTTACAATAGAAATGTATTAATATCTTTTTTTATGACATGCCTAAAAGCGATTGTGCTGTATATTTTTAGATGATGTACATGCCAGAATTGAAAACAATGTAGTAAAAGAGATTAAAAAAGTTAATAGCAAGAGGAGGTGTAATGATGGATCCAATCGCTATCATCTCCATTTTGCTTGGCCTAATTGTTGGTGCAGTTGTTGGCTATTTGTTAAGAAGATCTATAGCTGAATCTAAAATATCCGGCGCAACGAACGCAGCTGAAAAAATTATTGAGGACGCAAAGCGTGAAGCGGACGCCTTGAAAAAGGAATCCCTTCTTGAAGCAAAGGATGAGATTCATAAGCTTCGGACTGATGCTGAAAAGGAAGTTCGTGATCGACGAACTGAATTACAGAGACAGGAAAATCGAATTCTACAAAAAGAAGAGAATCTGGACCGTAAAGCAGACTCTCAAGATAAACGTGAGGCTTTATTGGAGAAGAAAGAAGATTCTCTGAACCAAAGACAACAGCATATTGAACAGATGGAAAGCAAAGTGGACGAGATAATTCAAGCTCAAAGTTCTGAACTTGAACGTATTTCTAGCCTGACTAGAGAAGAAGCAAAAGCCATTATCCTTGATCGTGTTGAGAAAGAGCTATCACATGATATTGCAATCATGATGAAAGAGAGCGATAACCGAGCGAAGGAAGAAGCAGACAAAAAGGCACGTGAAATCTTGTCACTTGCGATTCAACGTTGTGCAGCAGATCATGTGGCCGAAACGACCGTTTCTGTTGTTAATCTTCCAAATGATGAAATGAAAGGTCGAATTATCGGTCGAGAAGGACGTAATATTCGAACACTTGAAACGTTGACGGGAATCGATTTAATTATTGATGATACACCTGAAGCTGTCATTTTATCTGGATTTGATCCAATTAGACGTGAAACTGCAAGACTTGCCCTTGAAAAGCTTGTTCAGGATGGGCGTATCCATCCGGCTCGTATTGAAGAAATGGTTGATAAAGCAAGAAGGGAAGTCGATGAGCATATCCGTGAAATCGGTGAGCAAACAACATTTGAAGTTGGGGTTCATGGCTTACACCCAGATTTAATAAAAATTCTTGGCCGCTTAAGATACCGTACAAGCTATGGTCAGAATGTGCTTAAACATTCGATGGAAGTAGCTTATTTATCCGGCTTGATGGCAGCAGAACTTGGTCAAGATATTACATTGGCAAAGCGCGCTGGACTATTGCATGATATCGGTAAAGCGATTGACCATGAAGTAGAAGGAAGCCATGTGGAAATAGGAGTGGAACTTGCTACGAAGTACAAGGAACATCCTGTTGTCATTAATAGTATTGCTTCTCACCATGGAGACGCCGAACCAAAATCTATAATTGCCATTCTGGTAGCAGCTGCTGATGCATTATCTGCAGCTAGACCTGGAGCTAGAAGTGAAACGCTTGAAAACTATATTCGTCGCCTTGAAAAACTTGAGGATATTTCTGAATCCTATGAAGGTGTTGAAAAATCATTTGCAATCCAGGCAGGACGAGAAGTTCGTATTATTGTTAAGCCTGAAAGTATTGATGATTTAGAGGCACACCGATTAGCCAGAGATATTAGAAAACGTATTGAAGATGAACTGGACTATCCGGGACATATTAAAGTGACGGTTATTCGTGAGACCAGAGCAGTTGAATATGCAAAATAAAGCGGTGTTCCTCACCGCTTTATTTTTTTGGAGATCGAAACTTTTTTAAACAAAAAAGTTAAACTATACCAAAGATAATCTTGGCCTAGTTTCAAAGAAAGGAAAGCGAAAATGAGGTTATTATTTATAGGGGATATTGTTGGATCACCTGGAAGAGCAATGGTGAAAGAATATTTAGGGAAGTTAAAGGAAAAATATAGACCGCAGTTTGTCATCATTAATGGAGAAAATGCTGCAGCTGGAAGAGGGATTACCCAAAAAATTTATAAAGAATTACTTGAGTACGGAGCTAATATCATTACACTTGGTAATCATTCCTGGGACAATCGTGATATTTTTGAATTTATAGGAGAAGCAAAATATCTGGTGCGCCCTGGGAATTTTCCGGAGGGAACACCGGGCACGGGACTTTCCTTTGTTAAGATGAATCAGTTTGAATTGGCTGTTATTAACCTGCAGGGCAGAACCTTTATGCCTGCGCTTGATGATCCATTTTTATGTGCAGATAAATTGGTAGAAGAGGCCAGTAAGCGAACGCCATTTATATTTGTTGACATGCATGCTGAAGCAACCAGTGAAAAACAGGCAATGGGATGGTATCTGGATGGACGAGTGTCAGCGGTAGTTGGGACCCATACACATGTCCAAACAGCTGATAACCGAATTCTGCCTAAAGGAACTGCTTACATGTCTGACGTAGGAATGACAGGGCCTTATGATGGTATTCTAGGAATGGAACGCGATGCTGTCATCAAGAAATTCTTAACAAGCCTGCCTGTGAGATTTGAAGTACCAAAAGAGGGAAGAGCTGTACTTAGTGGTTTAATTATTGATTTAGATCCTAAAACGGGCAAAGCGAAAAAAACTGAGAGAATTTTAATTAATGAAGATCATCCATTCTTTTATTAAAAACGATTGCGAGGAGCCAACCTATAGGGGTTGGCTTTTTTGTATGGTATATCTTTTGTTCATTATGAATATAGTTAACAGAAAAAACATACTCACTAGGGGACATGTCTTGGAATAAGATGAGGAGGACCAGAAATGGAAATATTAAAGGTTTCAGCAAAATCTAATCCCAACTCTGTGGCTGGAGCGCTGGCTGGAGTACTTAGAGAAAGAGGAGCAGCAGAAATCCAAGCAATAGGTGCAGGTGCATTAAACCAAGCAGTAAAAGCCGTAGCGATTGCAAGAGGATTCGTCGCACCCAGCGGGATGGATCTTATATGCATTCCTGCTTTTACAGATATCTTAATTGATGGTGAGGAACGTACCGCCATAAAACTAATTATAGAACCACGGTGAAATGAAACTGCAGTAAAACTGGAGCTGACTCTGATAAGGGATCGGTAGGCGTATTCTCCGACCGGGAGGATGCTCCTTTTTGTTAACCGAAGCTAACATAACATGGGGGATTAGCTTAAATGAGAATATTTGATGCACATTGTGATGTGTTAATGAAGCTGTTTCTTAATCCAAAATTGGACTTTTATCATAGCAGGGAGCTAGAGGTAACAAATCTTGGTTTGAAAGCAGCTAATATACAAGTACAAGTTTTCGCTATTTATATACCGGAAAATGTACATCCTTCTATCCGCTTTGATGCAGCTCTTGCCATGGTGGATATTTTTTATGACCAAATAATTGGCACAGGGAAGTTAAAATTCATTCGAAAGTATAAGGATATTGGCAGGCTTAAAGAGGGAGAGACAGGTGCGATTCTCATGTTGGAGGGTTGTGACTGTATTGGCGACGACATGTTGAAGTTGAAGCTATTACTGAGGCTTGGTGTTACAGTGGTAGGGTTGACATGGAACTGGGCTAATCTGGTCGCTGATGGTGCATTGGAAAAACGCGCTGCCGGTCTAACCGCCTTTGGGAAAAAGGTAGTTGAATTGTTGAATGTTACGAACAACTGGTGTGATGTATCTCATTTATCGGAGAGAGCATTTTGGGATTGCATGGAAATACATAGCAGACCAATTGCTTCTCACTCAAATTGCCGATCGCTAGTTGATCATCCAAGAAATTTGAGTGATGAACAAATTAAAGCATTAATTCAAAAAAAATCGGTTATGGGACTTACATTTGTCCCTGAATTTTTAACAGGTACCAATCAGGCAAACTTGACTGATGTATTGAGGCATCTGGAACATGTTTGTTCACTTGGAGGTGCCCGTCATGTAGGATTTGGATCTGACTTTGATGGGACGACAACAAGCGTACATTCTCTCAGCAGAGTGGAACAATATAGTAATCTGGTTAACGAGCTGCTGAAGTATTATAAGGAAGAGGATGTCCGTCACTTCTTATTTGATAATTTTGCATCAAGATATGGCCAATAGGGGTTGAATTGAATACGCTATTTCTTTATTTATGGTTTTTTTAGAAACTTAAGCTTAATATTGTAGACATAATGGTATATTCTAGTAAATAATAAAATTATTGTTAATAGTTTTATAGCTGACATGAAAAACCAATATTTCATATAAGGGAATCGAAGGGGTGTAAAGGAAATGAATAAACAACTTTCATGGAAAGTTGGAGGGCAGCAAGGTGAAGGCATAGAAAGTACTGGAGAAATTTTTTCTATTGCATTAAATCGTCTGGGATATTACTTGTATGGGTATCGCCATTTTTCTTCCCGTATTAAAGGGGGCCATACAAATAATAAAATTCGAGTAAGCACAACACAGGTTCGATCAATAGCCGACGATTTGGATGTGTTAGTGGCATTTGACCAAGAAACCATTGATGTGAATTATAAAGAATTACATAAAGACGGTATTATTTTGGCCGACACCAAGTTTGATCCCAAAGCTCCTTTAGATACCGAAGCAGTACTCTATTCCGTCCCATTTACAGAAATAGCCTCTCAGCTTGGGACATCTTTGATGAAGAACATGGTAGCTATCGGCGCTTCTAGTGCTGTGCTTGGTTTAAATATTCAGGTATTTTCAGAAGTGGTTGAGGAAATATTTGGAAGAAAAGGAGCCGCTGTCGTTGAAAAGAATTTAGAAGCGATTCAAGCTGGCTATGACTTTTTAATGGAACAAATGGGTAACAAGGCTGGAGTGTTGCAGCTAGTAGAAGCTGATGGAAAAAAACGTTTATTCATGATTGGTAATGATGCGATTGCCATGGGTGCTCTGGCTGGTGGAACTCGCTTTATGGCTGCCTATCCGATTACGCCTGCCTCTGAGATAATGGAGTATTTAATTAAGCAACTGCCAAAGTTTGGAGGAGCCGTCATACAGACAGAAGATGAGATTGCTGCTTGTACGATGGCAATTGGCGCAAATTATGCAGGTGTACGCAGTTTAACAGCTTCAGCTGGTCCAGGTTTATCGCTAATGATGGAGGCAATTGGATTGTCGGGTATTACAGAAACTCCGCTTGTAATTGTCGACACACAACGTGGAGGCCCTTCGACAGGTATGCCTACAAAACAGGAACAATCCGATTTGATGGCAATGATTTATGGAACTCATGGTGAAATTCCAAAAATCGTTCTTGCACCAAGTACAGTGGAGGAAGCATTCTACGATACAGTAGAAGCTTTTAATTTAGCTGAAGAATATCAGGTTCCGGTGATTATCCTTTCCGATTTACAATTATCATTGGGTAAACAAACCGTTGAGCCTTTAGATTTTAGCAGGGTTGAGATTAGGAGAGGTAAATTAATTTCTGAGGAGTTACCTGAGCCTACTGATAAAAGTTATTTTAAGAGATATGCTGTAACGGAAGACGGGATATCACCAAGACCTCTTCCAGGAATGAAAAATGGAATCCATCATGTTACAGGCGTTGAACATGATGAGACGGGAAAACCCTCAGAGGTTGCTTCCAATCGTGTAGCTCAAATGGATAAACGAATGCGCAAAATCGAGTCTGTAAGATTTAAAGATCCAATCCATATAAATGCTGTCCATGAGAATCCAGACTTGCTATTGGTCGGATTTATTTCTACTAGAGGTGTCATTGAAGAGACGATGAAAAACCTGGCTGATGACGGGATTAAAGTCAACCATGTACATGTAAGGCTTCTTCATCCATTCCCTGCCCATGAGTTACTGCCCTATGTTCAGGATGCGAAAAAGGTAGTTGTTATCGAGAATAATGCAACAGGACAACTTGCCAACATTCTGAAAATGAATATTGGCCATGCCGAGAAGATTACGAAGCTTTTAAAATATGACGGCAATCCATTTTTGCCGTACGAAGTGTATACAAAATGCAGGGAGTTGGTTTAAATGGCTACATTTAAAGACTTTAGAAATAATGTAAAACCAAACTGGTGTCCCGGCTGTGGTGACTTCTCTGTTCAGGCCGCTATCCAGAGGGCAGCAGCTAATGTAGGTCTGGAACCGGATCAACTTGCTGTGATTTCCGGAATAGGCTGTTCAGGCCGTATTTCCGGTTATATCCAATCCTATGGGTTTCACAGTATACATGGCCGTTCTTTACCAATCGCACAGGGTGTCAAAATGGCGAATCGTGATTTAACCGTCCTTGCCTCAGGTGGAGATGGTGATGGATTTGCAATTGGCATGGGTCATACAGTACATGCGATTAGGAGAAATATTGATATCACCTATATTGTTATGGACAATCAAATATACGGTTTAACGAAGGGTCAGACATCACCGCGCTCTGCAGCCGGCTTTAAGACGAAATCTACGCCTGGAGGTTCGATTGAACAGGCGATATCTCCAATGGAAATGGCCTTGTCAGTTGGTGCGACTTTTGTGGCGCAAAGCTTTTCCAGCGACTTAAAAGATTTGACAGCATTGATTGAAGCAGGTATTCGTCATAAAGGTTTTTCTTTAATTAATGTTTTCAGTCCATGCGTGACCTATAATAAAGTGAATACGTATGATTGGTTCAAGGGTAATTTAACAAAGCTTTCAACAATTGAAGGTTACGATCCATCCAATAAAGAAGCAGCGATGCAGACGTTAATGGAGCATAAAGGCTTAGTTACCGGCTTAATTTATCAAAATACTGCTCAGCCTTCCTATCAGGAATTAATTCAGGGGTATGCTGAAAAACCTTTATCTTCTGCTGATTTGAAATTGACTCAGGAACATTTTGATAAATTGACAGCAGAATTTATGTAATTGAATAAACACCGGCCGAGTAATCGGTCGGTATTATTTTTATGTAATGTGAGGTAAGTATTCATGGAGAAATCTCTTGAAGAATGAACCCCTTGATATATCAGGGGTTTTTATTATGATTAGCAGATACCTTTGATAACGACTTATACATGGGGATTCATTCTTAGATGACAATGTAGGTTGTCTTAGTCCGGACAAAATATTCACTTTAGTATACTTTTTTAAAAAAATATTCTTCTTATAATCAACTGTCCGCCATACGAGGAATAGCCTATTTACATAATTAAGTTAAAAATTTAAAATTTTGGTATAAACCAGGTTTTTTTAGACAGGAGTGTGTATACGGTGGATGGAAAAATGAAAGCGGTTGTAAAACATAAAAGAGGTTATGGAGCAGAACTCCAATTGATTGATATTCCTTCTATCAAAGAGGATGAAGTGTTGATTAAAGTAAAGGCGACGTCCATATGCGGGACGGATGTCCATATTTATACTTGGGATGAATGGTCTCAACATAGGGTTAATCCTCCTTATGCATTTGGGCATGAATTCTCAGGAGAGATTGTTGAAGTGGGAAATAAAGTACAGGATTTCCAGATAGGTGATTATGTTTCCGCTGAGACACATTTAGTTTGTGGAATCTGCCCTCAATGTATGACGGGACAATATCATATATGTAAAAACACAAAGATAATTGGGGTTGATACACAGGGGTGTTTTGCTGAATATGTAGCTTTACCGGCATCTAATCTTTGGAAAAATCCTGTAGATATGCCTATAGATGTAGCTTCTATACAGGAGCCTATGGGGAATGCGGTCCACACCGTATTGTCAGGTGAAGTAGTCGGGAAAACGGTCGCTATTATCGGTTGCGGTCCAATTGGTATTATGGCAGTGGGAGTGGCAAAAGCAGCTGGGGCTTCACAGGTCATTGCGTTAGATCTTAATGATTACCGTTTAGAGCTAGCGGGTAAATTGGGCGCTACTGTGATGATTAATTCATCGAAGACAGATCCTGTTCAGGCAGTTTATGATTTAACGGGTGGAAATGGGGTTGATATTGTTTGTGAAATGAGTGGTCATCCTATAGCCATCGATCAAGGATTTAAAATGATTACGAATGGAGGCAGGTTTTCTATTTTAAGCTTACCCTCTAAGCCTGTGCCTCTCAATATTACTGATGATATCGTTTTTAAGGGGATAACCGTTCAAGGAATTACAGGGAGACAAATGTTTAAAACGTGGCAGCAGGTTTCCCGATTGCTGGAATCAGGGCAGGTTGATGTTAAACCATTAATCACCCATCACTTCCCTTTAGAAGAGTATGAAAAAGGCTTTGACCTTATGATCAAAGGTGAGTGTGGAAAAGTGATATTACTGCCGTAAAAGGGTGCTGAATGAGGAAGAGTAATAAATTTATTCAATACTATTGATATAATGCAAAAATATAGGGAATAGAAGGAATATAAGGTAAACAATTGGATGAGGAGGAAGCGATTTGAAGGGGTTTGAATACTTGCAAACAGAATTAGACGAAATGAAAGGAACAGGTTTGTTCCATCCATTAATTCCTCTGGAATCAGAACAAGGTACAAAAGTTAAGATTAATGGGGAAAATTTGATTCAATTATCATCTAACAACTATCTTGGATTGACTTCACATCCTCGTTTAAAGGATGCAGCGCTTGATGCCATTGAAGAATATGGAGTGGGAACAGGTTCGGTACGTACAATTGCCGGTACCATGGATATGCATATAGAGTTAGAAGAGAAGTTGGCGAAATTTAAACATACGGAAGCGGCTTTAGTATTTCAATCTGGATTTACAACGAATCAAGGAGTTCTATCCGCGATTCTTACACAGGAAGATGTGGTTATATCGGATGAATTAAACCATGCTTCCATAATCGATGGAATAAGACTAACAAAAGCTACACGCCGTGTTTATAAGCATGTCGATATGAACAGCTTGGAGGATGTCCTGAAAGAGACTCAATCCTATCGTAAACGCTTAGTTGTAACAGATGGTGTCTTTTCCATGGATGGCAATATCGCACCGCTACCCGAGATTGTGGAGTTAGCAGAAAAATATGATGCACTTATTATGGTCGATGATGCGCATGCCTCAGGAGTACTTGGCCAAAATGGGCGTGGAACCGTCAATCACTTCGGTTTGGATGGACGTGTTCATATTCAGGTAGGTACGTTAAGCAAGGCTATAGGGGTTCTTGGAGGATATGTGGCAAGCAGCCGTACATTGGTTGATTATTTAATTCATAAAGGCA
This sequence comes from Bacillus sp. E214, assembly GCF_008087365.1. NCBI lineage: Bacteria > Bacillati > Bacillota > Bacilli > Caryophanales > Bacillaceae > Bacillus > Bacillus sp. E214. Next base: position 453,736 of record NZ_VENN01000001.1, read on the forward strand.
GACCTTTCTTATTTAGTACATCACACCCGCCTGCAGTGACAATGGCTAATATAGAAGCAATTGATGTATTATTGGAAGAACCGGAATTAATTGAGCGTTTGTGGGAGAATACAAAGTTTTTCAAAGAAGGACTAGAATTTATGGGCTTTAATACCGGAAAAAGCGAAACACCGATCACTCCCATTATCGTTGGGGATGAGGCTTTGACAAATAAGCTGTCTAATAAATTAATGGAATATGGTGTATTTGCTCAGGGGATTGCATTCCCAACTGTTGCAAAGGGTCATGCACGTGTCAGGACCATTGTAACAGCAGAACATTCCAAAGAGGAGCTGGCTAAAGCATTAAATGCATTTGAAAAGGCTGGTAAAGAGCTGGGGATTATTAAATAAACTGTATGAATGGTCTTTCGAAAATAGTTATTTAAAATAATAGGCTACTTAGAGGGAACTTCAGATATCTCTAATTAACAAGTTAATAGTAATACAGAAAAGCATTAATTCATGAAGAACGTGAATTAATGCTTTTTTTAGTTAGTTAGTCTGTCGCTTGTTCCATTCTTCTCTCAGTAAACCATATACATGTACATCATGGAATGACCCAAATCTGAAGATTTCATTTCGTAATGTACCCTCCTTACTAAAATAGCATTTTTCGTAAGAGCGGATAGCATTGGTATTAAAACTGAACACCTGAAGTTTGATTTTATGGATATGGATGTAATTAAAAACAAAAGAAATTAATGTATTCATAGCATCTGTGCCAAAGCCTTTATTGTGCCACTCGTTGCCAATGGATATCCCAACAAAACACGTGCTATTCTTCCAGTTAATTGCGAATACACCACATGATCCAATAAGTTCATTTGATTCTTTCTCAAAAATACCAAACATAAACTCTTCTTTTTTCCCACTAATCGTTTTGAAAAAATTTGTGTGATCTTCAGCTGTTAATGGAAATGGAATATCATCATTTGCAAGTAATAGTGTACTATTTTCATTTTCAATTTCAGCAAAGCGCTCAAAATGATGTGGTTCCATTTGTTTCAATAAAACTGTTTTACCTGATAAATAGTTATCAAAAAATTGTTTCATGTTTTTCTCCCTTTAATAAGGGGTGCAGTCGGAGATACACTCCCTCAGATTATTTGTTGGTTAACAAAACATCTACTGCCATATGCGCGGTCATATCCACAACTCCTTTTTATTAATAGTATAACTATATCCCAAAACCAAATATTTGAAAATTACAAATAGTATTTAAAAGGATTCTCGCTTGTTTAGGATGAGTAACCTTTAGGGTCGATATCTCTGAAAGTAGTTTTAATGAACAAAATGAAGAAAAAGCAGTGGGGGGAAACTTGTCATTGATTCACTAGGTAATCCTATTCAGGTGGCTTTATTCTTTTTTCTATGTAATTGTCCTATTGCGCTATCTGTTTTTTTGCTATTCTCCAACAGTCTTTAAGTGGTACAGAAAATTCATTAAGAATGATAGAACATAAAGGCTTGTTAGCTCATTGACATTGTACGTCTTATACATCCAACACGTTTGTATTGTTCTTTGTAAGGGAATGAATGAAGAAGAGAACAGAGCGGGTGTACATGAATTAGGTTAAAGGAGTACGGTTTATGAATGATAAAATAAATATAGGAAAAGAAGCTATGTCAGTGTTTAAATCTGTCGTATTGGCAATTGTTATTGTGACTTTAATGCGTCAGTTTGTTTTTACGCCAACTACAGTGAGGGGAGAATCTATGCTTCCCAGTCTCGAGGATGGAAATCGGGTTATCTTAAGTAAAATGACAACGATTAACCGTTTTGATGAGGTCGTATTTCATGCAACAGATTCATCTGATAGTTATGTAAAACGTGTAATTGGTCTTCCAGGAGATACTGTTGAGATGAAGAATGATGTTCTATATATCAATGGAAAAGCGGTTGATGAACCTTATCTGGTGGAATTTAAGAAGGATTTACAAGAGAGGGAACGTCTGACTGAAGATTTTACATTGAGGAATTTGACAGGTAAACAAAAAGTTCCAAAGGGACAAATGTTTGTTCTTGGAGATAATCGCTTGTACAGTAAAGATAGCAGGATATTTGGTTTTGTGCCGATGGATCGAATTATTGGTGAAGTGAAACTGCGCATTTGGCCAATAAGTGATATTGGTTTTGCGAAGTAACATGAATAGTGTTGGAGGATGTTTGTCTGCCTTATATCAAAGAATACATTGGTATAACGCAGACAAACATTTTTTTGGAGACATATGTGATTGATTTAGGGATTGTTTAGAAAGACAAATGCTCTTAAGTAATAGGAAGAACCAAAAAAAATTGTATATATGCCTGTACAGGTATTTTTATCTGCATGTTTATCCCAAAAAAGGCTATTTTACACTTCATATTGAGAAATTTGCCCAAAACCATTATACTAAATGAATGTGACAAAGATAGTTTTAAAAATGATTGCAATACAGTTTGTAATTGTTATTTTTGAGTTTAGTGCTTTTATAATTGTGTTTATGAGTGGTTTGGTCTATTTAATAATATATATAGATTTAATCAATAAGTGTGGATACATGGAAGGGGATTTATATGAACGAGCAGCAACGATTGGATACAACGACCGCTGTTAAAAATGACAAAAAGCAAGAGAAAGATTATAGCAAGTATTTTGAAACGGTTTACATGCCACCATCCTTAAAAGATGCTAAGAAACGCGGAAAAGAAGCGATTAATTATCATAAGGATTTTAATATTAATGAACAATTCCGTGGTATGGGTGAAGGACGCAAGTTTTATATCCGTACGTACGGTTGCCAAATGAATGAGCATGATACTGAAGTTATGTCCGGTATCTTTTTAGCTCTTGGATATGAACCAACTGACAGCGTGGAGGATGCCAATGTAATTTTATTGAATACATGTGCCATTCGAGAAAATGCTGAAAATAAAGTGTTCGGTGAACTTGGCCATTTAAAAGCATTGAGAAAAAATAAGCCTGATTTATTGCTTGGTGTATGTGGATGTATGTCACAGGAAGAATCTGTTGTGAATAAAATTTTACAAAAGCATGCCTTTGTAGATATGATATTTGGAACACATAATATCCATCGTTTACCGGAAATACTGATGGAAGCATATATGTCCAAAGAAATGGTTATTGAGGTTTGGTCCAAGGAAGGGGATATTATTGAGAACCTTCCAAAAGTAAGAAAAGGAAACATCAAGGCTTGGGTTAATATTATGTATGGCTGTGATAAGTTCTGTACGTACTGTATTGTTCCATTTACACGTGGAAAGGAACGGAGCCGCAGACCTGAAGATATCATTCAGGAGGTTCGTCAGCTGGCTGCTCAAGGATATCAGGAAATCACATTGCTTGGGCAAAATGTAAATGCATACGGTAAGGACTTTGAAGATATCGACTATCGTCTAGGCGATTTAATGGAAGAAATTCGTAAAATCGATATCCCGCGTGTGCGCTTCACGACAAGTCACCCTCGTGATTTTGATGATCATTTGATTGAAGTTCTGGCTAAGGGCGGAAACATGATGGATCATATCCATTTGCCTGTTCAATCCGGTAATAATGATGTCTTAAAAATCATGGCTCGTAAATACACTCGTGAACAATACTTGGAATTGGTTCGTAAAATCAAGGAAGCAATCCCTAACGTCACACTGACAACTGATATTATAGTTGGCTATCCGAATGAAACGGACGAACAGTTTGAAGAAACGATGTCTCTTTATCAAGAAGTTGGATATGACTTGGCTTATACATTTATTTATTCTCCGCGTGAAGGTACACCAGCCGCAAAAATGAAGGATAATGTTCCGATGGAAGTCAAAAAAGAGCGTCTTCAACGCTTGAATGCACTGGTAAACGAAACAGCCAACAAAAAGAATCAATTATATAAAGGCCAAATTCTCGATGTTTTAGTTGAAGGGGAAAGTAAAAATAATCCGGATGTACTGGCGGGTTATACAACTAAAAATAAATTGGTTAACTTTAGAGCTCCAAAATCTGTTATCGGTAAAATTGTAAAAGTAAAAATTACAAATGCTAAAACATGGTCACTTGATGGTGAGTATGTGGAAGAAACAAATGAGGTAGAGGTGGGAGTTTAAAAATGGGGAACTACACGAAAGAACAAATTATTGACAAAGCAAAAGACTTGGCTAAAATGATCTCAACGACTAATGAAGTTGATTTCTTTAAACGAGCGGAAGCACAAATCAATGAAAATAAAAATGTAGCTGAGTTAATGTCAGTAATCAAGGGGTTACAAAAGCAATCGGTCAACTTCCAACATTATGGAAAGACAGAAGCCTTTAAAAAGACAGAGGAAAAATTAGCGAAGGTAGAACGTGAATTGGATGAAATTCCGATTGTCCAGGAATTCAAACAATCGCAGATGGAAGTTAATGATCTTCTGCAGATGGTAGCTAATGTCATCTCAAATACAGTGACAGATGAAATCATTAAAGCAACTAATGGTGATTTGTTACGTGGGGAAACTGGCTCAAAAGTAAAAAATAATTCTCACAGCCATAGCTGCTAATTTTAGAAAGCCATACATTACTCCTTTATTAAAAAGGTGTGATGTGTGGCTTTTTTACTTATTTAATAATATGGATTCATTTACACATACTAAGCAAAAAGGAAGATGTAATTTGTCTTCCATTCAAAGGACAGTCAGGATGCTGAAAAAAATAATTATATATTTCATTAACGGTCTTTTACTGTTTAGTACCTTTATAGGCTTGCTTTTAGTATGGGTGAATTATGATATTAAAGCGGGAAGAGAAGCGGCGGAAGCAGGTAGCCAACCTCATACCTATCCAATTCGTAACAGTAATTTTGGATTGTACACGGATTGGAAAACTTTTTATCCTCAGTTTTCAAAAGATATTTTAGAGGCTAAGGAATATGTGTATATTCATTATTTTTCAATTGGTAGCGGTGAAGCAAGCGAAAAATTTTTCGATTTATTGAAGAAAAAGGCGAATCAAGGAGTCGAAGTTTATTATTCGGTAGACCGAGCAGGCTCTTTAAAGGGTAAGAATGATTGGTTTGATGAACTGAGAAAAGCAGGGGTGCATATAACCTATAGCAATGATCCTCATTTTCCTCATATTTGGTACTCCATCCAGCATAGAAATCATCGTCGAATAGCTGTGATAGATGGGAAAATCGGATACACAGGCGGACTTAATGTAGCACAAAAATATACAAAGAATACATGGCATGATTATCAGATCCGTATGACAGGTGAGGGTGTTCAGGACTTTGAACAACAATTTTGCGAGGATTGGAAGGTAAATACAGGTAACTCTCCACCTATACATAAGGTTGACTTGGAAAAAGGAGAAACCAATCATTATTTGAAGGTATATTCAAGTGGATTTGGCTTGGTTGAGGATTTTATTCAAGAATTCGATGCGGCAAAAAAACAAATTATAATTGCGACCCCCTATTTTATTCCAGATAATCGTGATTTTATGGATGCTTTAAAACGGGCAAGAAAACGTGATGTGGAGGTTATCATCATGTGGCCCAAACATTCAGATGGATTAATGTTAACCCAGGCTGCGTATCCTTTTGTCAGAGAAGCACTCGAAAACGGAATGAAGGTATACCAATATGATAAAGGAATTTTCCATGGGAAGGTTGTCCTAGTAGATTATGAAAGATTAATGACTGGAACAGTCAACATCGATTCACGTTCATTTAGGTTGAATGATGAAATGACTTTATTTATGAAATCATCACCATTTAGTCAAACGGTTCAAAAACAATTAGATGTAGATCTCGGGGATTCAAAGGAAATTAAATTAGATTATTTTGATAACCTTAAAATGAAAGATAAAATACTGATGAAAATTGCCAAATATGTACATTATTATCTATAATAGAAGTAACTTCTAAGAAACGGATCATTGTAATGATCCGTTTTTTTTAGGACTTTGGAAAGGAGAAATAAGAATGCCAAAAATAAAATGGGGTATTTTAAGTACGGCAGATATTGGGCAAACTCAAGTGATTCCCGCCATTAAACGTTCTGTCCATGGAGAGGCAACAGCGATTGCCAGCCAAAGTCAAAAGGCTAAAGATGTGGCTGCAAGCTTGGAGATTCCGAGGACATATGATTCATACGAAGAATTATTAGCGGATCCTGAAATACAAGCTGTTTATATTCCATTACCAAATCATTTGCATGCAAAATGGACAATGGAAGCAGCAAAAGCTGGTAAACATGTGTTGGTTGAGAAGCCAGCTGCTTTGACAGAGGCAGAAACAATTGAAATGATGAATGCGTGTGAGCGTTATGGTGTGAAAATGATGGAAGCGTTCATGTACCAATTTCATGCCCAACATAAACGTGTAAAAGATATTATTAAAACGGGAGAAATAGGCGAGGTAAAGTATATGTATGCCAGTCATTCGTTTTTATTAAGTGATGATGAGGATAATATTCGTTTATCTTCGGAAAAAGGGGGAGGGGCCCTATATGACGTTGGCTGTTATAATATCCATGCTATCAGGCATATTTTAGGAGCTGAACCAATAGAAATAATGGGCTTTGCAGATCTGAATAATCCTTATGATGTAGACTTAACTACCACAGCGCATATGACGATGGATAATGGTGTGCGAGCGATGTTTGATTGCAGTTTTGAAATGACTAATCGAAATGAATACCGCGTGGTTGGCACTCTAGGAGAGATTATATGCAGAAATGCTTATCGTCCAGATCTTGTTGGACATCAAGGGGAATTATTGGTTAAAAGCGGAGGGGAGACCCGAAAAGAAGTGATTATGTGTGATCAATATATGATGCAAGTGGATCATTTTGCAGAATGTATACTTAACGATCAAACCCCAGCATATACGCCATTGGATACCGTGCAAAATATGAAAATAATTGAAGCTTGTTATAAATCAATCAAAGATCAAAGTATTGTTAAGTTGTAACTTTTAATTGAGGTCTGTTAAGTGCGAAACATAAGTTTTTTCTGTGAGTATATGAAAGAAGAGTTTAGACAGATCAACATTGATTATACTTACTATATACTGCCAGACGAGCAAAATTTCCAGTTTGTGTATCCAGTTGTGGAAGAGCTGGTTATGTAAAAAACAAAGAAGTGGAAAGAGGCATTCAGGATCTTGGATGCCTCTTTAAGTTTTCAAACCAATGATTAAGGCTAAATGGCAACCCAGTGTCCGGCAGACACTTCCACTAGTTTTGTGTTTTCAACATTATACTCTTTTTTCTCTGTTTTAATTGATCCATCATTTTTTCTTTTTTGTGTTTCAATCTTTGGATCCGGGATAGGGATCGAGGCCAATAACGATTTTGTGTAATCATGCTGAGGGTTAGAATATAATTCTTCACTTTCGGCCAACTCTACTATTTTTCCTTTATACATGACGGCTACCCTATCGCTAATGTGTTTAACCATGGAAAGATCATGAGCGATGAACAGGTAGGTGAGACCGAGCCGTTGTTGCAAATCTTCCATCAATTCAACGATCTGTGCTTGGATGGAGACATCGAGGGCTGATAATGGCTCGTCACACACGATGAAGGCAGGGTCGACTGCTAATGCCCTGGCGATACCGATTCGTTGTCTTTGCCCTCCAGAGAATTCATGCGGATATCTCATCGCGAATGCAGGATCCAAACCAACCATATCAAGCAAAGTCTCAACCCGTTTCTTTCGATTTGATTTATTGGTGGCGAGATGATGGACATCCAGTGCTTCACCTATGATATCCAATACCCGCATCCTTGGATTGAGAGAAGCATAAGGATCTTGAAAGATCATTTGCATATGACGCCGCATGATGAGCATTTCATTAGGAGAAAAGTCGTTTAGCGCCATACCTTTAAAAAGAATATCCCCTCCGGTAGGGGTATGTAATTGAAGGATTGAGCGTCCGGTAGCGGATTTACCGCTTCCTGATTCGCCGACGATTCCTAATGTTTCCCCAGCTTTAATACTGAAAGAAATATCATCTACTGCTTTTATTGTATTGCCTTTGCCAATATCGAAGTATTGCTTAAGATTGCGCACTTCCAGCAACGGGACATCTTCAGTATTTCTGATTATATTAGGTACCGGTTTCAATTTCTTCTTTTCATTTAGTTTCGGAAGTGCATGAAGTAACTTCTTTGTATAAGGGTGAGTGGGTGAGGTAAAGATTTTCTCTGTCGAACCAGTCTCTACAATTTCCCCGTTTTGCATGACGGCTACTCGGTCGCACATTCCAGCTACTACACCAAAGTCATGCGTGATTAAAATGATTGAAGTTCCGAACTTTTCTTGCATCTTCTTCATTAGATTAAGGATTTGCGCCTGAATGGTGACGTCAAGAGCAGTTGTAGGTTCATCTGCTATTAGCAAAGACGGTCGGCATGCCAATGCTATTGCAATCATTACCCGCTGTCTCATTCCCCCAGAAAATTCATGAGGATACTGTTCATAGCGAATTTCGCTGTCCTTAATACCGACCAATTCCAACATATCGAGCGCTTGGTTTTTGGCTTGTTTATCGGATAGATTTTCGTGTTTTATTAATCCTTCTGCAATCTGATCTCCGATTTTCATGGTCGGATTCAAAGATGTCATTGGATCTTGGAATATCATTCCGATATCGCGTCCACGAATGACCTCCATTTCTTTTTCTGAGTATTTCCCAATATCTTTTCCGTTAAAGAGAACCGTTCCGTTCTTTCGTCTGGCGCTCACTGGTAACAGCTGCATGATTGAACGTGCAGTGACGCTTTTACCACTGCCTGATTCACCGACAATTCCTAAGGTTTCTCCTTTATTAAGTGAAAAGCTGATATTTTGTACAGCTTGAAATTCCTGTTCTTCTTGTTCAAAAGATACCGATAGGTGTTGCACTTGCAATAATGAATTCATCAAAAGACACCTGCCAAATCATCATATTGGTCCAAAAAAGGCTAATGGATATATTTCCTCGTACTGTTGACTTTTACCAATTGCTAAAATAAAATATACTATACCACTCGGAAAAGTGCAATTATTCTTAAATCTTTTGTTTATACGAATGATTATATGTATTCGGCTAAACGCTGAAGGAAAAAAGGAGGGGATATTATTGATTAATGAGCAGGAGTGGAAGGGGAACCATTCTTTTGTACAGAGGATAGATCAAATTTTTAGGAAAATGATGGCTAACTCTGCATATAAAAGTTTCCTCCTGATTTTGGGGGCTCCGCTCTTTTTAATTGTTATGTTTTATTATCTTTTCAAAAGAAACAAAGGTAGTTATACAGCTGCAGAAGCAGAGCTAAAGCAATCCCTTATCGATTCTGGCCATTTCACTGCTTTTAAGAAGGACTATCAGGATCAGCTTAGAAAAAAGCGGGATTTCTTTGACAAGAAAGTAGACGATAAGGAGATTGAGCAAAAAGCAACCCAACTTGCCGAGCATCGATTAAATGTCTATATATCAGAGTTAATGGTCTCTTCGACTCGCGATGATAGTGAACCGTGGAAAGGGAAGATGCAGTTCGAGGATGTATTTTCTGTATTGCTCCGCGAAAGGTGGTTCTTCTTCATTTCCTTCATTGCTGGTTTTTTTATGTACATATTGATGTTTATCTTTAGTTACCCTTATGTAAAATACGTGATGGAACGTTTAATCATGACTATTTTCGTTGTTTTGGGTGTAAGTATACTTGTCTTTACGATTTTGTATATTTCACCGTTCAATCCTGCTGCTAACATATTGGGAGAAACGGCAACGAAGGAGCAGATTGCCGCATTCAATACTTTGCATGGATTGGATCAGCCCTACTTTATTCAATTACGAGACACCATAATCGGAATCTTCACTTTTGATCTAGGTAGTTCTTTTGCTGGAAATGAAGACGTGATATCTTCCATTATGCGTAAGTTTCCAATTACATTGACGATCGCCGTCTTTTCTTTATTGCTCGCAGTACTGGTCGCATTACCAACCGGAATCATTTCGGCTATCAGAAGGAATACAATCTTTGATCATTCTTTTATGTTAATTGCCTTGCTTGGACTATCAATTCCGAGTTTCTGGCAAGGGCTGATCTTCATATTGGGCTTCTCGGTTCATTTAGAATGGCTACCTGCAACGTATCGTGCTAACAATTGGCTTTCGCTAATCATGCCTGTCGTGGTACTTGGAACAGGACTGACAGCTGCAGTTGCCAGAATGACCAGGTCATCGACACTTGAAGTCATACATGAAGATTATATGTTGACGGCAAGGGCAAAAGGTTTAAGTGGAAAAAGAGTTGTCATGAGACATGCAGTACCAAATGCTCTTATCCCAATTATTACGGTGATAGGACTACAATTTGGAGGAATGCTCGGAGGGGCAGCAGTCACAGAAAAAGTGTTTAATATCAGCGGTCTGGGCAGTTATATTGTCGATAAACAATTTATACCGGATGTGCCGGCAGTAATGGGCGCTGTCATCTATACAGCCATTATCATTTCTATTGTTAATATGTTCATCGATATCTTGTATGCATTCTTTGATCCGCGGATTCGGCATAAGATGAAACAATACTAAAGCAGGTGTATGAAATGAATAGTTTAAAAGCTTCACAGGAATATAGACAGGCGAAGTTCGCTTTAGGTATTTCTTTGATACTTACAATCATTTTTCTGCTAAATGTCTATGATTTCAAAAGTATGGAAAGTAGAGGATTTTTCTTATGGATGTTTGGGATTTATACCTGCTTTACTGCCATACAGGGCATTTTGCTGAGGAGAATGAAAATAGACTTACTGGAAAAAGGAGATATTTCGATTATTACCAGGAGGCTGGGGATTATTCAACTGGCAAGTCTATTCAGCGGGAATGTCTTTTTGACAGCAGCTGCGTTGATCTTGATTAAAAAGAAGAAAAATCTCTATTACTCTCTTGGAATTTATATGCTATTGGTTGATTGCTTTGTAATAGGTGTTTCTGCCCTTAATTTGTTTAAACCGTATGTGTCAAACAGTTTTATGACAGGAATGGCTACCTTGATTGCGATAACATTGTTCCATCTGTTAGGTGTTTTGTTGCTCCTGAAAGGGAGACTGCATAAGAAGGCATCCATCGTTGTCGCTATTTTCTTTCTGTTGAGCACCCTTACCGGAAATCTGTTTTCTCTAGTGTTTGGAATAACGATCCTACTAAGGGCTAGAAATCTGCAGTATGGTGTTAAGACTGAGTGGGAATCAATATGGGAAAGGTTATCAAAGCATTTTGCAGCGATGCTGAGTTTGTTTTTTATCATCTTTCTGTTCATGATTTCAGTGTGCAGTATGTTTACTTTTGAAATGAGTCTTGCAATCGAAAATAATTACGGAGCAATCTTGCAATCTCCGAGTCTCGTTTATCCATTCGGTACGGATAATTTCGGCAGGGACGTTTTTTCCAGGCTTGTATTCGGTGCTAGAATATCACTCATTGTTGGTTTCCTGGCTACCCTTATTCCTGTATTGATCGGAGGATTCCTAGGTGCCATCTCAGGCTATTATGGCAGACATACTGATAATATCATCATGCGGCTTTTAGATATTTTATATGCTATCCCAGGTATTTTGCTGGCGATTACAATCATTGCTGCCTTTGGAGCTAATACTGTTAATTTGATTATCGCCTTAAGCGTAGGGGCTATTCCTACATATGCCAGGACGATGCGCGCTAATGTGCTCCAGGTTTCTAATTATGAATTTGTAGAGGCTTCGAGGGCTCTTGGAGTAAAGGATCGTGCCATCATTTTCAAACATATCATCCCTAACTCCATGGCTCCTATGATCGTGAAATCCACTTTAACAATAGGTGCAGCTGTCATATCGACAAGCAGCTTAAGTTATCTTGGACTTGGGGTTGAACCACATATACCAGAATGGGGAAATATTTTGCGAATTGGAAGCGCCTACTTGGAATCTAATCCTTATCTTGCTATTTTTCCTGGAGTAGCAATCGTTTTGCTTGTGTTGTCATTCAATTTTCTTGGGGATGGTCTGAGGGATGCACTTGATCCTAAGCTTGATCGATCATCCTGATTATGAAAAGAAGCTTTATCAAATATGAATCATTTGGGGGAGTTATTTTGAAGATAAAAGGATTTATGCCGTTATTGCTTGTATTCTTATTGGTTCTTAGCGCATGCACAGTCCAAACAAAAGATGATGTAAGTAATAAAGTTAATGATGGTGAAAAAAAGGAAGCTTTTGAGATTGAAATATTGAGTACGAGTGCCAACGAGTCAGATGTAAATATTCTTCGTGATCAACTTACGAAAAATGGATTTGAAGTCAAATTGAATCTTCAACCGGATTTCGGAAGCTTTAAAGCACAGGAAGATGCAGGCAATTTCGATGTGTCTATGTCGAGTTGGACCACAGTTACGGGTAATCCGGATTATGCGGTGCGATCGTTGTTTATAACAGGAGGGGATTATAGCATTATATCAGATCCTAAATTGGATAAATTGATTAATAAAGCATCTACTCAAACTCCAGAAGAATATAAAGGAACCTACAAAGAGTTAGAAGACCACCTTGTATTTGAAAAGGCTTATATTGCTCCTTTGTATATATCCAACAAAAATCAAGCGGTTAATACAGATATATTAAAGGAAAAATCCGTACGTTTGTCGAAGTCGCGGGCCTTGGCGTGGGATTCAATTGATTTTGCCGATACTACAAAGCGTGATAAGGAACCTTTGAAATTGACACAGTCGATGTCTACGCTAACTTCTCTTGATCCAATCAAAGGGAATGATGGTTCCATCAACCAATTGAATACGAATATGTATATACGTTTGGTGAATTTGACTGACGATGATAAAATCACCTCGGATGCATCCTTATCGTTGAATCATGCCATTGCTGAAGGAAATACGGAATATTATTTTGTACTCAGAAATGACATTCGGTTTGCTAAAGTAGAAAATAAAAAGGCAGTTGACTCAGGTGAAAGAGTCGGAGCAGAAGATGTCATATTTTCCTTGAATCGTGCGAAAGACAAAGATTCCGTACCGGACCACAGAACATACAGCTTGCATGAGCATATCAAGAAAGTAGAAATCGTTGAGGACGTGGCGAGCCTTGAATCAGTGAAGCTTTCCAATGAGAAAGGCACCGTAAAGGACGCTCTTAATAAAGATCTGGAAAGTGAAATAACGGGACTAGTCAAAGCAAAAGAGGATGCCGATCAAAAAAATGGGAAGTATCAAGTCGTAAAAATGACAACAACTGAGCCATTCCCACAGGTGTTGAATTATCTGGCCCACCAATCTGCAGGAATTGTTTCGAAAAAACAAGTTGAAAGCATCAATACTTATGATGTAGCTTCTTTCGATGTCAAGAAAGATATCCCTTATGGAGATCAAAGTACGGTAACCGAGGGCAGCCAATATAATAACACGTTATATACAAGCGGACCTTATATAATGCTGTACAAAAATGACTATGAAGCTGTATTCCAAAAGAACCCTGCTTATATGGAAGGGGGAGAATACGAACCATATATTAATAGAGTTTCCGTACGATTTATCAAAGACCCTGATAGCGCATTTAGTGCACTACGAAGCAGTGAAATCGACATGCTATCCGGTGTACCAGAAACAAAGTTTGATATTCTTAAGGAAGACAGCAAGATGAAACTACAAAGCATCCAGAGTAATGCCGTTTCTTACTTGTTATTTAACACGAAAAATCGTGATGTTGCACAAAGTGAGAACTTAAGAAAGGCAGTTCTTTATTCCATTAATCAGGATGAGTTCATTCAATTCTATAAAGGCGATAAAGCAAAGGCTATTTCAACCGTCAGCCCACTTGTTGATACAGGTAACGAATTATCCCCTGATGCTGGAAAAGTCAAAAAAGCTTTAGAAGCCTATCGCTCTGAAAAGTAAATAGAAACAAAAAAAGAATCCCGAAAAGGATTCTTTTTTGTTCAGTATGACTGATTAAGAATATATTCTGTATATACAAAATACGAAACTGGGAAAGGAAAACAACTGATTTTCTATCGCCGGGTTCAATTATGGTATTGATTAGTTATAGGTATTTATAATTTACCAGCCTCTCGAAGCCCCGCCGCCGCCAGATGAACCGCCACCGCCGCCGCGATTTCCACCTCCACGACCTCCGCCGTTCCTTGAAAATGCAGACAGAATGTGAAGAAGCATATAAGTAAATGTACCACCAAAGAAAGTCATATCAATAATGATAAATGTAACAAGTGCAGCTCCTATTAATAGTTTTTTCCAGGTCGCCATACCGCCTTCATTATTTACTTCGGAGACATAAGCTTTCGAATCGGTTGATTCATTTAGTTGATATTCCTGAGAGACGACATTAAATAATTCCTTATACGTATTGATGACAGCCTCGTTAGGTTGGTTAGATTGCATATATGGAATAGTATACGTGTCCAATATTCTGCCAACCTTTCCATCAGGCAATGCCCCTTCAAGACCGTATCCAACTTCAATACGGGCTTTTCTATCCTTATTCGCTATTAATAAAAGGACACCATTATTAAGTTCCTTATCACCTAGCTCATATGTACGGAAGGCATCCAGTGCGTATTCTTCAGGTGTTTGATTATCTAAAGTATTTACGGTTAACACAGCAATTTGGGCTTTTGTTTGATCTTCCAATGTACGACCTAACTGAATCAACTGTTGTTTCTCACTGTCATCTAATAGATTGGCGAAATCCTGAACGTAAATATCCCCTTGTGGTTTGGGAACAGCTGCGGACACTGGACTTCCAATCAAGCTGACCAATAAGAATAAGAAAGTCGCCATTGAGTGGAGAATTCTTTTAAACATCATTCAGTTCCATTAAAATCTACTGTCGGTGCCTGCTCTGCGCCATCAGCAGCTTTAAAATATTCCTTGCTATCAAAATTAAATAATCCGGCAATCAAGGCACCGGGAAATTGCTTCACTTTTTTATTATAAGTGGATACTTCCGTATTATAATCCTGTCTTGCTACAGCAATCCGATTTTCAGTACCGGCCAGTTCATCCATTAATTGCTGGAAACTTTGATTGGCCTTCAGATCAGGATAGTTTTCAACAACAACTAATAGTCGATTTAATGCACCTGTAAGTTCATCATTGGCCGTTGCTTGTTCCTGCGGTGTATTAGCACCGGCAAGATTTGCACGAGCAGTTGAGACATCATTTATAACGGCTTCTTCATGCTCGGCATACCCTTTAACGGTATTAACTAAATTAGGAATTAAGTCCATCCTTCTTTGTAATTGGTTGTCGATCTGGGAATAAGCTTTATCGACATTCTCTTCTGCGTTCACAAAGCCATTATAACTCGAAGCAAACATAGCGATTATAATGCCAATAACCACAACCCCAGCAAGTAATATGATTGATCCTCTTTTCAATATTTTTGCACTCCTTTCTTACACTATATAACGTTTGATGGGTGAAAAAGTTTCATTAATCATCATACCCCTAAATATAAAAAAGCAATCTTAGTTGAAAGGCTTCATTTCCTAATTATAATGGGGTTTACCTAATAAAAAGAATGTTTTAATTAATATTCTTGCCAAATTGTCAGGTTAGTATAGTAAAGAGAAATGTTAAAGAGAGGTCAGTCTAAATCAGATAATAATTTGCAAGCAAGTTGAAGCCAATTGAATAAAATGCGACAGAGTACTGTCGGCCATTTATTATCTAAACAGTATAGGAAGAGTTTTGTTGAACTATTCTCCAAGTTCTAGGTGATAACCTGGCTATTGTATTAAATGGTTAAAGGGTTGTGAATTGAGGAATATATTGACTATCTTATTCTTGGAAGGGGTTGTTTATGATTAGACGGGAGTTAAATACTCTTGTCTTTATCTTAATTGTGGTTATTAATGCTTTGGCTAACTTGCTGCCAATCAACGGTCAGACGACAGGAGAAATATCAAATCGAATTGATGTATTAATCACACGTGCAGGTTACGCATTTTCTATCTGGTCTTTAATATTTTAATAGGTATATGGATTATTCGACAGTATCCAAGGGAGCGTCGAGGATTGCCTGTTTATACAAATACTAGCATTATATTTATGTTAAGCGGGCTATTGAACTGTACGTGGATCCTGACCTGGCATTATGAATATTTCATAGCTAGTCTTGCTGTTATGTTTACCTATTTAATCAGTTTGATCATCTTGTATAGGCGAATGAAAAATAGCAATCCTGGCTTATTAGACATCGCACCATTTTCAATCAATCTTGGATGGATTAGTGTTGCGACAATTGTTAATGTAGCTTATGTATTGAAAGAATATGGGTGGGACGGCTTTGGTTTATCCGGTGAGATATGGACAGCTATTATGCTTGTGGTTGGTACAGGACTGGCGATTATCTTTAAATTTAAGGAATCGAATTATTGATATCCCTTTGTCTTTGTTTGGGCATACAATGCGATTGGAATTCGTAATCAGGAGACTTCAGAGGGCATTGCCTACATGGCATATGGGTTGGCTGTTATCATCTTTATTGCATCATGTATCCCGGTAAACAAACAAAAACAAACATATAATCACAACGTAAGGTAGATAAATAGTTAATGTTAAAGAGGCTGGGACAAATAAAACGAAATAAAGACAATAGAGCTCAGCATAATCCTCCTTCAAATATACCGATCAGAATGCTAGTTTATAAATTTGAAAGGGATATGAAGGGTATACATAAAAGAAAGTTTGGAGAATTATTCCGTGATTGGCTGAACCGGATTCATTTAAATAATGATGAGCTGAATCGTCAATTAAGCGAAATATATGAAAGATCTCGTTATGGGGAAGAGGATATTCCGAAAAACGATGTAAAGGTATTTAAAGAGATGCTTAAGCAAATTAAGAAACAATTGGATAAATCAGCTGAATAATTGGATATAAATAGATATGATAAGCACCGACTGGATAATAAATAACAAAAATATATTATAGCACGTGCAATAATGAATTAAATTTATAGCAATGTAATAATACAGCTGCTCACAGATATTCTTCTAGAAGGATAAAAATTTCATGATTATTAGTTAGATAAATAAGTAAAAGGGCTTATCTTCCTTAAATATTAAAATGACTTTGGGCATCTTTTCATATCCGTAGGTAACGACTTATACTAAAAATATAAATTAGTCAGAATATTTGGTATTATGGAATTGGAAAAACTCTAAAGCAGGGAGGATGAAAGATTTGTTGATTCATTCACACGAAAAGAGTTTACATAAAAATAGAAGCAGGATAAGTACACAGGTACCCTATATGGATAATCCGGATCAAAAACTTGATGTTTTATTAAATGTAGCCGGGAATGTACTTTTGGTTCAAGGTTATCTGATGGAATTTGAGAAGATGATTCAATTATCTAAAGATGCAAAAAGGATAAAGAGACAGTACATAAAAATTATGAATTATATTAATGCGGAATTGCATGAAGATTATCGGGAATATTATTCAGAACGTGCCCAAACTTTATATGCTGAGTATATGAGATCATCTAAAAAAAGAAACTTTGGAGGAATCCATATACTTCATAGATACATACCACAGCGTAAATCCATCTATTAATAACTAATCATATTATTTTTCTGATCTTTATAAGAGCCTCATTTCCTTTTTAGGGAATGAGGCTCTTAGTTTATTTTACAATACTAGGAATACTTAGGAAAAAAGTATATACTTCGACAAAACTTGTTATTATACTAGGACTATAGACTTGTTTTACCAAAAATTACAAATAGGTAAAGTGTATAAAACTTTTCAATAATCCAGTAACGAAGGGTAAGAAGTGACGTGGAATGTATGAGTAAAATAAATATTCTTATAGGAGAGAGTCAGGCCATTATTCGTGATGGATTATTTATGATTTTGAAGGATGAACATGACTTTGAAATGACAGGTTGTGCTGGAGATACTGATAGTCTTATAAAAATGATGTCTGAGCAAAAACCAGATGTAATACTCCTTGATAGCAATCTTCCTCCAAATGGAGGGAATGAAGCCTTAGCAATCATTAAAAATGCCTATCCTTCCAGTCAAGTAATCATGCTTGCAGCGGATACAAATGAAGATGAAATCATCGATAGTATCAAAAAGGGAACAACCGGGTATATTTTAAAAAATGTGGAAACGAAGCATCTTCTTTATTCAATTAGGCAATGCGTGAATGGGCATATCGTACTGCCCTCTATTATTCAAAAGAATTTAATTATGTATTTACAAAATGAACCATCATCGCCAATACCAATTAAACTGGAGAAACAGGGAATTAACCTGAACGATCGGGAACATGACATTATTAAACTATTGTCAGAAGGGCATACAAATGAACAAATAGCCCACTATTTATTCTTATCTAATGGTACAGTTAAGAATTATGTAAGTCAGCTATACAGAAAGTTTAAAGTAAATAACCGTTCAGAATTGATGGCTTATATATATTCTTTAGTGAATTAAATAAATAGGAATGAAATAGTCGATTGAACTTCACCCAAGAATGGTCGATAAATAGAGTGGGATTCTTTTTAATACTCACTAAATTATTGATTAGGCTGCTAGAAATGAAAAGAGGTGAGCTATCTTTGTTTAGTCATTATTATACCTATGGATTCATGTCGCCGGCTGTATTCATCAAGATAGCTGAAGAGGCCAAACTTATTGTACCGCTTGAAAGGTTAATTATCCGGCAAGTTATCCAGCAAATTAAGGTATGGAAAAGGGAAGGGATATATATTCAACTTATTTCAATAAATATATCTGTTATTCATTTTTCACAGGAGGACTTTGTTGAATTTTTTGCAGAAGCATTAAAAGAATATGGGTTAACCGGGAAAGAAATTGGTATTGAAGTGATCGAAACTATCATGATGCATGATAAACAGGAAAATAATCATTTATTACAACAGCTCCGTCAAATGGGGATACAAGTCAGTATTGACGATTTTGGAACCGGATATAGTTCATTTAGTTATTTAAATCAATTGGCTGTTGACACTTTAAAGATTGATAAAAGCTTTGTTGATGATTTCGAAAGTAATAGTAAAATCATTTCTGCTATTATTTCGATGTCACATTCTCTAAATTTGAAAGTAATCGCTGAAGGTGTGGAGACGGATAAGCAGATGGCATTTCTAAAAAGTATCCGCTGTGACGAAGTCCAAGGTTATTTATATTCAGAACCTGTGCCTGCACATGAACTAAAAACAAAGCTTAGGAGAATCGCTAATTAACTAGTAAATTAGGTCCTTGTTCTTATGCATAGAACAAGAGGCTTTTTAGTTGAGGGAAAGTATCTGTCCAAAAATAAAAAACGCGAGCAAGGCTATTAGGATCTATTGCCTTCTCGCGTTTTATTCAATTTTAATCGAAGCATCCATCATCTGTGCAAAATTCATTTACATGTTGTTTGTTTGAAGCGGTCATTAATGCCATATCATATTCTTCTTCCCATACATCCTGAAGCACTTCTTTAAGTGTTTCAGTGCTTTGGGCTCCGGAGATGGCATATTTATTATTGAATACGAATAAAGGGACTCCCTTAACTCCTATTTGTTCGGCTATTTGTATATCCTCATTTACTTGTTGTTTATATTGCTCCGTGTTAAGTACATCTAGTACTTCATGTCCGGGAAGTCCTATTTCATTTGTAAGTTTCAGAAGGGTTGCGCGGTCTCCTATATGCAGTGATTCAGAAAAATAAGCTTTAAGTATTCGTTCAGTCATCTCCTCGCTTTTCCCATACTCCTTAGCATAGTGGGTAAGACGGTGAGCATCTGTTGTATTTGTAGGAATCATTGAATCAAAGCGAAATATAATCCCTTCTTCGCGGGCCTGTTCAGATATATGTTCATTCATTTTTCTGGCATGGTCAACTGTAGTGCCATATTTAGCAGCAATAAGCTCATGAATATTTGAATTTGATTTCTTTGGAGCATCAGGCTGCAGTTGATAGCTGTGAAAATGTACTTCTATCTGATCTTTGTATATGAATTCAGCTATGGCGGCTTCTAATCGCCGTTTCCCTATATAACAGAAAGGACAAGCATAATCGAACCATATATCAACTCTCATTTTTCAAGCCTCCCTGGTCTATCTGGTTGTATGTTCAAAGTATACATTTTCAAATAGGGCATGACAATATACATGCTTGCAGGTGTGTGTCTTATCGGGTAACAGTTCGGAGTTTAATTGCTCTATGTAGTTTGCCTTAGATACATATTATACATGTTGATATATATATGAATGCTGCAACCAGAGTATCTGGACTAATTAAATTTTCCGCTTTTGAACAAAGGAATACTGCATTGGATTTACAAAGGAATCCTGATAAATACAGTTATTTTATTTGATTATAATGACTTTTACAACAATGGAATAATCCTTTTTAAAAAGCGAAAGAGATATGTCACTTTATACATGGTTATCAATAAAACAATGAAATTGAGTTAAATAATGTCATTTATTTAGATAGTTATATATAATTAATAGAAATACTCGAAATATTTGAAGTATTTATTGGTTAGAGAGTGGGAGGGATTTTTGAGTGGTCACAAAACAGGATACGAATCAGCCGTTGCGCAAGGAAGTAAAATTGCTAGGCAATATACTAGGAGAGGTTCTCATCTATCAGGGTGGACAAGAGCTTTTTAATACCGTTGAAAAGATTCGTACAATGTGTAAATCTCTTCGTTTACACGTGGAAGATGAGACGTATCATACATTAAAAAAGGAAATAGAAATGCTTAGCCCAGAGACAAGAATGCAAGTTATTAAGGCTTTTTCCGTTTATTTTCACTTAATAAATGCAGCTGAACAAAATCATCGTATTCGACGAAAGCGTGAATATCAACTGAACAATTCCGATGAGCAGCCTGGTTCAATTGAAAAAGCCATCCAATCTATGAAGGATAAAAATATTAGTGGTGAAATTATACAGCATGTTCTTGAACGAATATCACTGGAATTGATTATTACTGCCCATCCTACAGAGGCGGCTAAACGGTCTATATTAGAAATCCAAAAGAGATTATTACTTCTCCTTAAAACGCTTAATAATCCTATGTTAACCGAAAATGAATATAAGGAAATTAAAGAAGACCTCTATAATGAGATTACTACTTTATGGCATTCTGATGAATTAAGGGACAGGAAACCAACAGTCATTGATGAAGTCAGAAATGGATTGTATTATTTTGATAAGATTTTCTTTGATGTCATACCCGAAATACATCAGGAAGTAGAAGACAAATTGACTGAACATTACAGCGGTGAAATCTGGAATGTGCCAAATTTTCTTCGATTCGGTTCATGGATTGGAGGGGATCGGGATGGAAATCCGTATGTAACCCCAGCTGTTACATGGGAAACTCTAAATAGACACAGAGCATTAGTTCTCAAAAAATATGAAAAGGCTTTAATTGAATTAATGAAACGTTTATCTCACTCAACAGTCCAAATTAGAGTTGGTGATGAGATAATGAGATCGATAGAATTGGGAGAATCAAAATATATAAACGACGATAAAAAATGGCCTGTCAAAAATGAAGCGTACCGTCGTAAATTGGCTATTATGGTTGAACGTGTCCGCATGGTGGCTAATGATGAACGAGGGTATCAAACATCGGAAGAACTGCTTGAGGATCTACTGATGATTAAAGAAAGTATAGATACGCATCATCCAAAAGGGCATCAGTTAAAGCTTTTACATAAATTAATTAGACAGGTTCAGTTGTTTGGCTTCCACCTTGGAACATTGGATATTCGAAATCATAGTGATGAGCATGCAGGTGCCATTGATGAAATCCTAAGGAAAATTAAGATTACAGACAGTTATGCAAATTTGACTGAGCCTGAAAAAGAAAAGCTGCTGGAAAAATTGTTGATGGATCCAAGGCCGCTATTGCTAGACAATGAAGAATATACCAAGGAAACGCAGGAAATTATTACGGTATTTAAATTAATCAAAAAGGCCCATAAAGAATTTGGAAAAGCATCCATTAGGGTCTATATCGTCAGTATGACACGTTCGGCAAGTGATTTGCTGGAAGTTTTATTATTGGCCAAAGAAGCGGGATTATATAAGCTTCATGCAGATGGTACAGTTGAAAGTGATTTGAATGTAGCTCCATTACTAGAAACAATAGAAGATTTGTCAAACGGACCTGCTATTTTAAAAGCATTGTTTGACCTGCCAGTTTATCGTGAGCATCTAAGAAAGCTGAAAAACCAGCAGGAAATTATGCTGGGGTATTCGGATGGCAGTAAGGATGGGGGGACTCTGACCGCCAATTGGAAGCTTTATAAAGCACAGATAGAACTGCATGAATTGGCAAAGGAATATGATATTTCAACAAAATTCTTTCACGGCCGTGGTGGTTCTCTTGGCCGTGGTGGCGGGCCTTTGAGCAGAAGTCTTCTCTCTCAGCCGCTCGAAACACTGGGAGACGGGGTGAAAATAACAGAGCAAGGAGAGGTATTATCGTCTCGTTATTTAATAGAAGACATCGCATATCGTTCCTTAGAGCAAGCAACGTCAACGCTTCTGGAAACGGCTGCTAATGTTTCGAAATCTTCTGAACAAGGCCATTTAAGGGATGATAGCTGGGTACGCGCCATGGAAAGTATCTCTGATATCTCTTATGAAAAATATCAGTCACTTGTATTTAAGGATGAAGGTTTTTTAACTTACTTTAACCAAGCTACACCTCTAAAAGAAATTGGTGAACTGAATATTGGTTCCAGACCGATGGCTCGTAAAAACAGTGATAAGTTTGAAAATTTACGAGCTATTCCCTGGGTGTTTGCCTGGACACAAAGCAGACAGTTATTTCCTGCTTGGTATGCTTCCGGTACTGGTCTAGCAACATACGCATATAAAGAAAAAGGCAATATAGAGACATTGAAAGAGATGTATCAGGATTGGCCATTCTTTAGATCCACAATTGATAATTTGCAAATGGCATTAATGAAAGCAGATCTTAAAACAGCGAAAGAATATGCTGATTTGGTTGAAGATCCTTTAATTGGAGATCGGATATTTGAGGATATAGTGGAAGAGTACAACAAAACCAAATCAGTTCTGCTTGAGATAACTGGAGATGAAGAATTACTTGATCAAACACCGAATATTAAGGATTCAGTTCGTCTTCGAAATCCTTATGTGGACCCATTGAATTTCATTCAAGTTCACTTAATTAAAGAACTAAGAAGTTTAAAGGAAGTGGATACCCAATTAGTTGTTCAGGTATTACATACGATTAATGGTATAGCCGCAGGTCTTCGTAATACAGGATGATTGATTAAGGTAGGGAGGATGACAGTAGAGTCATCCTTCTTTTTATTTTCTTGAAATGCGTAAAAGCATTTATTTGAATTTATTGTGAAAAATTAAAAATTAAATTTTACAGGTAAATTTTCTCCGAATTTAAAGGTTTTCCTACGGGAAACATGAAAATTATACGGTAAAAACTGCTTATTTATTATGATTTTGCTATAATACCAATTTCAAAATATATTATTATAATATAAAAACCTAAGGATGTAAATAAACGATAGATTTTAAGGTAAAGACGCTTATAAAAAATGATATAGGAAAGATTTGGAGAAGAATGTCGGTTGTCATATAATTATTTAAGGATAGGATAAAAATCCTATCTATTTCCAGGAAAGGAGATTAAGAGGATATAAGAAATTGGGCCTGCAGTCTGGGGGACCGGGCCCAATAGTCTGTTGCTGGGTACACCAACATAATAGTAGTATACCCATTATTGAATAGAAAGCAAATATAATTCAAAAAGGGTGGAGTATATGATAGTGGAAAACAGACCATATATTAGGATAGATACAAAGGTTTTAATACCCGTTTTTGTGGAAGGTTATTTGTATACTCAGTTATATTTTCAGGATACTTTTTATATGGTGGAGAAATCTCCGCTTGCTATTTTAAAAGACAGTATCATTGGCTATGGTGCTGATTATCAAGGGGCAAAAAACAGTTCAAAATCATATCTGGGAGGAAGTTATATTTTGCCTCTGCAGATTAGCGGCCAACATAGTATTTATATGTTTCCGACTCATTCTTGTCGTGATGTAGAATGTGCTTGGATAGCACTAGATCACTATCGAGGATGCGACCCGATTGATAGTAGTGA
Organism: Bacillus sp. E214; assembly: GCF_008087365.1. NCBI lineage: Bacteria > Bacillati > Bacillota > Bacilli > Caryophanales > Bacillaceae > Bacillus > Bacillus sp. E214. Next base: position 477,941 of record NZ_VENN01000001.1, read on the forward strand.
GTGTTACGTATACCTTTCCAATCAAACAACTATAAACATTAATTGTAAAGCATCCATACTAATGAAACGATATAATAACGCATTAAAGCTAAAAGATAAAATAGAAAAGTTCAGTCTCACTTAATGATCTTTCTTTGAAATCATGAAGGCTGTTTAATAGAAAGTTTCGTAATTTTGAAAAATGATATTCTAAAAGTTTAGATTAAAAGAATTCAGCACTAGACTGGATTCTTTTTTGTTAGGTTTTAAGTGCAAAGCGACAGACGTACTGCTACTTCTATCTATTTAAGATATAAATAGTAAATAATCAGAATAGTAGTTATTTTAGAAAACAAAATGAGAAAATAGACTCTTTTTTTTGAAAACTCAATTGATTCTTAATACTATTTGTGTTAAATTCTATGTAAATGGTCACAAATTACACTGATTTGTTGAATTAATTACTAAATTATGCATAAAAATTTATATATTAGTCTGATGAGGAGGAAAAGAAGTGGATAATATGCTACTAAATGAACTTGCTATAGAGGATAAAGGTAAAGTGGGAGATATCGTTGAATTTGAGCGACGTGGTCTTTCTATTTTAGGAAAAGTATCAATTGTTAGGGAGTTATCATGTATTGTTGAAATAGATGAAGAAGTAGCAGAGCATTTTTGTTATGAAACACCGAGAACGGTCGTGCGCCATAATAATTACAAAGTAGTTAGATCATCATCCATGTAACCTGTATCTGTCTATAAAACTAGCACTTAAACTGAATGAAATAGATTTAATAATCTGAAATATTCATATATAGATAAAAGCACTCGGTTTATGAACTGTACATAAAAGTTAGCTGCTTATCTAACTTTCTTAGTTCAGATTTTTATGCTGAGTGCCTTTATCTGTTCATTCTTCTTGTAACCAGTGACTTGGTCTATCAATCTGTATAAAAAGCTGGTTATTCCCACAACAAAAAAAATTTATTCCCCCAACAAATTATCATAATAATTTTTCTGAATATTTAAAATTATAGGTAGGAATTTAAAGGTCGTGTAAAGAACATATTGTAAGAAGCATAGTGGAATTAATCATCTGAAAAAAGATAGCTTTGTTTGTATCGACAGTTTTTTAAAATTTTATTTGAAAACGTTTACATGCAAAAGGGGTGTTTAATAGGCTTTGTTTATTCTTTTATTTACGTCCTGGAGTCTTTAGATAAAAAGGTAAAGTAGTACCGTAATCTTTCTTTGTTTCTAATATGCAAGAGAATGGTTAACTGCTACATTGAAAATCCTTTGGTAAATTTATGAATCCTCTGAGGTATCGTAGCGTTTTAAATAGGAATAACACTTCAAGATTAGCAGTGTTCAGTTTGATATAATTGGTAGTTTTAATTGGTAGGTCCTTATAGGAAGCTTCAAGCTGGAGACATGAGAATTTATTTTTTTTGTGAAAAATTCCGCGAATTGGAGGAGAAAAAGTGAAGCTATCACAATTGCTTGATTCGAATATCGAAAAATTCGATGAGTACTCTTTTTTATTCTATGGAAACAAGCAATTTACAAATGTAGAGACAAGGAGATATGCCAATCGATTGGCCAATGGATTTAGAAATAGAGGGATTCAGCCAGGAGACAGAATCCTTGTCATTATGCCAAATATGCCTGAAGTATTAATTGCGTATCAAGGGATAACAAGAGCCGGTGCTATCATTGTACCTGTTATGTTTTCACTCCATCCAAAAGAAATTGCCTATATTGCCGCAAATTGCGGATCCAAACTAATTATCACCTCTAAAATCATACTCGATCATATCCAACAAGCGATTGATTTATTAAACATAAAACCAACCGTAATTATTACAGATGATGATACTTCCAGTACTGCGATTAATATATATGAATATATGGATTCCAATGAGAATTTGGACAAGCGATTTTCTATAGATATCGATTCAAAAGATACTGCTGTTATTCTCTATACCTCAGGTACTACAGGTAACCCAAAGGGAGTTATGCTGACTCATTCAAACCTCTATTCAAATGCGGTTAACTCTGCCAAACATGCTAATACAGAGAGAGGAACGACACTCGGAATTCTTCCGCTAGCTCATGTGTATGGGTTAACCATATCAAATACATGTTACATAGTGGGAAGTTCAATTGTTATCTTCTCCAGGTTTGACCCTGCAAAAACATTAGCAGCAATAGAAAAGCACAGAATTAAATCGTTTGCCAGTGTTCCTGCCATGATTCATGCCTTGGTCTCGTATCCTGATTATAATCAATACGATCTTCAAAGCTTGGAATCTATAAGTTCAGGTTCTGCGCCATTACCCACTGCCTTGCTGGCAGCATTTGAAGAAAGGTTTGGGGCAAAGGTTTATGAAGGTTATGGATTATCTGAGGCCTCACCTATTGTTACAGCTCATAAAAAGGGTCAGCCGGTTAGACCCGGATCTGTTGGATTTCCTATACCGGGGGTACAAATTAAAATTGTGGATGGATTGGCTTTGGAGCTGCCAACCGGTGAGATTGGAGAAGTGGTGGTGAAGGGAGAAAATGTGACACCCGGTTATTTTCACAATGAAAGCGAAACAAACAACGTATTAATAGACGGTTGGTTGCATACGGGAGATTTAGGACGTATCGACGAAGATGGTTATTTATATATTGTCGACCGAAAAAAAGATTTAGTTATCCGTGGAGGGTTCAATATTTATCCACGTGATGTAGAGGAGATATTAAGTCAGCATCATGCGGTATCTGAAGTGGCTGTCATTGGAATACCAGATGCCAGTATGGGTGAAGAGTTGGTAGCATGCATTGTCAGGGAATCAAAAAAAGATATCCAGGAAGAGGAAATAATTGCATATTGCCAGGAACATCTTGCAAAAAATAAAACGCCAAGAAAAATATTATTTTTTGATGCACTACCGCGGAATGGTGTAGGGAAAATTCTGAAGACTCATCTCCGAACTGCCGCATCCGAGAGAATAATAGAGAGGGACTATAAATAATTTTAATGAAGGGAGTTTATAAATATGAGAGAAACCATTACAGCTACGTCAAGAGGCCTCTTGGTAGATTCATTTCCATATCGTTTGTATCAAAAAGCAAAAAGGGTGGGGACATGGAATCCAGCTGATATCGATTTTACAAAGGATGCTACGGATTGGAAGCAGGCAACACCGGGACAAAGGCATAGCATTCTTCGTCTTCTTTCACAATTTCAGGCAGGAGAAGAAGCTGTCACACTTGATTTATTACCGCTTATGATGGCAATTGCCAAGGAGGGACGGATTGAAGAGGAAATGTTCCTGACTACCTTCCTGTTTGAAGAAGCAAAGCATACTGAATTTTTTAGAGCCGTCTTGGACGCAATTGGAGAAAAGGGTGAGTTAAATCCTTTATTAACAGATACGTATAAGCAAGTATTTCAAGTCATTTTACCAAATGCAATGGATCGCCTGCTTACAGATCAATCACCTGAGGCGATTGCGGATGCCTCCACTGTATATAACATGTTTGTAGAAGGGGTACTTGCTGAAACGGGATATTTTTCATTTTATCAATCGCTGGAAAAATCAAATTTAATGCCAGGATTGCTTGAGGGAATTGGCAATTTGAAGAGGGATGAATCTCGCCATATCGGCTATGGTACTTACTTGCTTCAGCGTTTGATTTGTGAGCATCCTCATATATATGATGATGTTGTCATGAAACGGATGGCGGAGTTAACGCCGATGGCTCTAACAATTGTGGAAGAGGGATTAACAGATGCGGATATAGAGGCATTTGGGACAAGCCCTGAAGAGGTTGTTAACTTTTCCATGAAGCAGCTTCAAATTAGAATGGATATTCTATCAAGGGCGAGAGGAAAGAAAATTGAAGAGATCTATAGAACTTCTGAAAGCGAAGTTGGCATGATTTAAGTAAGAACACTCGACTCTATAAATCTAGTAAATCTATTCAGGTGCTCTATAGAGCATCTGTAAATAAAACATACCGACTGGTTAGTATTTAAATGATAGGGGGATTAGTATGTATTTACGTTTAACTGATGAACAAAAAATGGTTCAAAAAACAATTCGTAGATTTGTGGAAAAGGAATTAATGCCATTAGAAAATGAAGTGTTACGAAATGAACGAGAAGGGAAACCAAGCCTCTCTCCGGGTAAGCTTAAGGAATTACAATTAAAAGCGAAGGAAGCTGGATTTTGGGGCATTAACACACCTGAAGAATATGGCGGCGCTGACTTAGGTCAGATGATGATGGCTATTGTAGCTATTGAGGTAGCCAAAACGTTTGTCCCTTTCACCTTTGGCGGTTCAGCGGACAATATTCTGTACTATGCAAATGATGAACAAAAGAAAAAATACTTGATCCCTACAATAAACGGTGACAAGAAATCCTGTTTCGCCATGACAGAACCAGGTGCAGGCTCGGATACGCAAAATATAAAAATGACAGCTGTAAAGAATGGCTCAGAATGGGTCCTTAATGGAGAGAAGACCTTTATTACGGGAGGAAATGATGCTGACTTTGTTATGGCCATGGCAATTACCGATAAACAACAGCACATCGAATCAAGAGGTCGTGAAGGAGTAACCTGTTTTATCGTAGACCGTGATATGGGATGGCGTTCTGAGTTTATCCAAACGATGGGGGAAGGAGGTCCAGCCGGATTAGTGTTTGATAATGTTCGAGTTCCTGAGGAAAATATCTTAGGTGAATTGCATAAAGGATATAATTTAGGGCTTGAATGGATTGGCTTTGCAAGATGGATTGTAGGAGCGCGCGCTGTTGGTGCGGCTGAGCGATTATTGCAAATGGCAATTGATTATGCAAAGGAGCGTATCACATTCGGTAAACCAATTGCCGAGCGACAAGCCATTCAATGGCAGATAGCTGATTCTGCGGTTGAGATTGAAGCAGCGAGGTGGCTTATCTTAAATGCTGCATTTACTCTTGATCATGGGGAAGATAACCGGCATGTAGCGTCGATTGCAAAATTGTATGGGGCCAATATGGGAAATCGGGTGGTCGATCGGGTTTTACAAATTCATGGTGGTATGGGTTATACGAGAGAATTACCGATTGAGCGTTGGTACCGTGAAGCAAGACTTTGGAGAATTTATGATGGAACTGACGAAATCCAGCGAATGATCATCGCCCGTAATCTTATAAAAGGTCATGTTAAAATAGGAGAATTTAGCTGAATCAACTCCTAATAAAAGGAATTTTATGGTTTTTGTAGAAATAATTAAAGTTTATCTTATTTGAAAGGGATGTGAACGTAGCATGACTGGGAGATTTGAAAATAGAGTGGCCATTATTACCGGAGGAAGTAGAGGGATAGGTAAAGCAATTGCAGAAAATTTGGCCGTACAAGGTGCTAAGGTAGCGCTTTTTGATGTAAATGAAGAAGCACTGCAAGCGACTGCGGAACAATTTAAACAGAAAGAATTTGATTGTATGACTCGTGTTGCAGATGTTACTTCATCAGAGGAAGTGGAGAAAGCTGTAAAGGAAGTATATGAACACTATGGCGCTATTGATATTCTGGTTAATAATGCAGGAGTCATCCGAGATAACCTGATTTTTAAAATGACAGATACAGATTGGCAATTGGTAATGGATGTTCACTTGAAGGGCTCCTTTAATATGACTAGAGCAGCGCAAAAATATATGGTCCAGCAAAAGTATGGGCGCATTATTAATATCTCCTCCACCTCAGCGCTTGGGAACAGAGGGCAAGTGAATTATTCTGCAGCAAAGGCCGGTTTGCAGGGGTTTACTAAAACCTTGGCTATTGAACTGGGTGGGTTTGGTATTACGGCTAATTCAGTGGCACCTGGATTTATTGAAACAGATATGACAAAGGAGACAGCTGCTCGAGTCGGTATACCATTTGAACAGTTAATTGAAGCAAATGTTTCAATCATTCCTGTTGGACGCAGTGGTAAACCTGAAGATATTGCTAACGCTGTTTTATTTTTTGCTGATGAAAAGTCTTCGTTTGTAAACGGACAGGTTTTATATGTGGCAGGTGGACCTAAAAATTAATTGAGGTGAGATGAATGTTTGCTCAAGCAGTAGGCAAGAGATCAAATCGAGTGTTAAATAGAGTTGACAGAGAACGTGTTAAACAATTTGCCAAAGCAATTGGAGATGAGCATCCTATATATGTTGATCGGGAATATGGCAAGAAATCAAGATACGGTGAGAATATCGCTCCACCAACATATCCAAGAGTATTCAATTATGGAGAGTTAGAAGGTCTGGAGCTGCCATCTAAAGGACTAATCCATGGAGAGCAAATCTATCATTATGAGAGACCTTTATTAATAGATGAAGAAGTATATTGTTTTGCAAAAGTAAAAGATTATAAAGAGAGAACTGGAAGTAACGGAAAAATGGGCATTTTGCGGATTGAAAACAATGGTGAAGATAAAGAAGGAAACTCGATATTTACTTCTACCATTGTCATTATTATAAATGAAGTTGTGCAAAAGGAGTTGAAAGCATGACATGTTTGCTTGATATACAGACTGGTGATGAATTGGAAGAAGTAAAATTGGAACCTGTTTCTAAAGAAGCATTGGTTGAGTACGCTAATGCTTCTGGGGATCATAATCCTATCCATAAGGATGAGGAGCAAGCAAAAAGATTAGGACTTCCGGGTATTATAGCACATGGAATGTGGACAATGGGGAATCTGTCAAAACTGTTTACCCCTTATTATGAGGATGGATTTATAAAAGATTTTACAATTCGTTTTCGTGACATGGTCTTTTTGAACGATTCAATAAGATTAAAAGCAAAGCTTGAAACAAAATTAGAAAATGAGTTACATTTTATCGTTTCTGCTATTAATCAAAAAGAGCAGGAGGTACTGAAAGGTACCGTAGTGTATTATTTATACGAAACTAGTTAAATACAGGCAGCTTTTAAGCTGCCTGTATCCGGTAAATGATTAACGATAGAAGAGGCCTAATGAGATATCTAACAGACGCTGTTTTTCATCCTCTGTTAAGGTTCTGCCATATAGCACAATCTCATTCTCATGCATGAATTTATGCAAGTCATAGGATCCTTGTAACTGTGTTAATTCAGGTATTTTTCGTTCATTAGAGTTACCCAGTAAATAATCGACAGATACATCAAAATAATGGGCAAGTTCCAATATTCCGTCAATACTTGGTTCGCGTGTTTCCCGTTCGTAAGATCCCATGGTTGATTGTGCGACCCCTATAATAGCTCCTAGTTCTTCCTGTGACAAACGCTTCTCTTTACGCAACTCTTTTAACCTGCTTCCAAAAGAGGATTTCATGGTTGCTCCCACCTTTTACGAAACGTATTGTATATATATATTATAGGACAAAAGTTACAAATGAGCGAGTAATAAGGTGTAAAATGTCTCTTTATAGTACATTTTATATGTCTTTTTATCGTGCATAATTAGAAATCACCCAAATTGTGCCTATGATCTCTTTTATCCTTCTTGTTGTCTAAACAATGCCGTAATCCATATTTAAGTATTGCCAATCAGTATGGCTCAACCATTAATTTCGTAAACTTTTCCTGTTGTAACGTTAACTCCATACCATCCCCAGGTTGCGGTATGCTGGCTTTCTCCCTCATCAACTACTACTTCATATACATGTATAGATAAATCCTCAGTGCCTGATATCTTCCCTTGGACTTCGAAATGAACGTTTGATTCATTGGTATAATTAATATGATCCTTTACGAGATTAATAGCCTGATCCTGAGCGGATTCGAGATCAGAAGTGCCCTGTTGTTTTTCGTTTTCTTCATCAGACGAGAGTTTGGTTGTTTCATCTTCAACCGTATTCGTTGTATCAGCAGTGTTTATTTTATCTTCTGTGGAGTTTATATTTGAATCAACATCATCGGTAATAGGTGATTCCTCTTCGGCGTATTTTTCGATTTCTTTGTGTAAATTTATGATTTCCCTTTCCAACTGTTTATTGTTTTCTTTAGCAAGATTAATTTCTTTATTTAATTGTTCCAGCTCAGCGGAAGCTTTAGAATGCTGATAGTAATATTGAATGATTAATCCGAGGCTAAACAAACCTGCTAAAACAAATAATAGTACTATTTTTCTTGTGTTTAATTTTCTCATATGAATCTCCCTCTTGTTATTTTAATATAATTTTATAAATAAATAGGCTAGATGTGTAGTCTAAAATGCGAATATTCCGTTTTATCTTGAGTTGCTAAAGTGTGTTGATAAAATTGATTTAATAAATGCATAAGTGGTTGATATGATTACGAAGAATAGTTTTATAAGAATAGGGAATAGGTACATAAGAAATGATTGATAGGGAGTGACATTATGAGATTAAAGGATAAGAAGATTCTAAGTTTTGTACATCATGAATTTGAGGACCTCGAATTGTGGTATCCAATTCATCGACTGCGTGAAGAAGGAGCAATAGTTCATTTGGCGGGTGAACAGGCAAAAGTCAAGTATATTGGCAAGTATGGCGTACCCGCAGAAAGTGAGTATAGCTTTGCAGAAGTAAATCCAAATGATTATGACGCAGTTTTAGTTCCTGGAGGCTGGGCTCCTGATAAACTTCGCAGATTTCCAGAAGTATTAGAGTTTATCCAAAAAATGGATGAACGGCAAAAACCAATCGGACAAATTTGCCATGCAGGCTGGGTATTGATATCAGCTGATATTTTAAAGGGAGTAAAGGTGACAAGTACACCTGGAATACGAGATGATATGGTCAATGCAGGAGCTTCCTGGTATGATGAAGCGGTTATCGTAGACGGACATATTGTTTCAAGTCGACGCCCGCCTGATTTACCGGATTACATGCGTGAATTTATCAAAGTACTAGAGAACTAATAAAGAAGCCAGTGTTTAAATGTAAACACTGGCTTCTTTATATTGTCTGTGGATCCTAAGACTTAAGATGGAATAGCTACTCTTAATTGTCGAATCACATTATTAATATATTTTCTGTTTTTGTAAATGAAAAGTTTTAATTGATCACCTGAAAGCTGTAATTCATCTATGTCGCTATAAAACTCTCCCTTACCATGCGCTGTCCATTTTCCTTCTTTATCATAAAACATTAAGGTCCAGTGGCCACCTCTAATATGGTCTTCAAAGATAAAGTAATACTTCTTACCAACTTCATCATAAGAAGAGATAGATTTAAAATCAGCCAGGAATTGATCGATATCTTTTTTATACACAATGACCTTCATACAAGTTCCCTCCTAATTTATTATTCTACTCTTAACATGAGTTTTTTATAAGAAACATGTGTGTATGGTGTCCTATAAGATTTAATTATATAATTTTATCTGAATTTTCACCATAGCTAGATTTTCGATATTGTTAACTAAAATTTAATATGGAGAAAGTTCTTTTAAATGACCAAAACTGTAATATTTTTTATTTATAATTATTATAAATAAAAAGGGTTCTTGGAGAGCGAATGGGATGGAATAGATACACTTATAAAACTTTTTTAGTGATATTGATATTTTAAAGGTTTATAAGTGTTTTTTAAAGGGGGGAGAGTGTGGGCGCTATTCTTGTTATAGGTATGTTGATTATACCGGCCTCAACTGCCTATCTTTTAACAGAGCGCCTGAGTGTCATGATTATGATCAGTTTAATAGTTGGGGTAAGCTCCGTTTTCGGTTATTACACAGCCGTTGTTTTAGATGTCTCTATTGCCGGTTGTATGGTTGCAGTGTCTGGCTTGATTTTTGGACGTGTTTTTGTTCTCACCTACCCATGGAATCGTGTTTAAAAATTTCCAACATAGAAAATTAAGAAATTATTTTATTTAAAATGTTCAAAGGTAAATGAAGCGATTGTCTAATAAGCTGAACAGAAGCAGTTTATTGAGCAATCCTTGTTTTGTTTATGTTCTTTATTCATCTGGCGGTTTAAAGTATGGTAACATGCTAAGGGAAGATTTTAGGTAAAAAGGATAAAAGGAGTTTTTATGAAAGTTTTTAAGTTCATCAGTTCTTCACTTGTAATTGTAATAGCTTATTTTTGTCGTTAAAGAGAGCATTTGGCTTTATCCGTACTTGCATATGTCGATAGGATTCATGTTTATGGTGACGTGTATTGAACAAATACGTTTAAAACATAAGGGATTAGCTATAGTAAACGGTGTGCTATCGTTTTTCTTTTTCAGTTTAGCTCTTATTAGGCTATTCTACGCTGAATTGTAGAATATTTTATGACCATGCTTCATTTTTCTGGCGTGAATGACGAAATAATGTATAAGAGATGATGGTCATTTAGCTGTCAATGAAGAAGCAGGTGTAAAGAATGAAATGTCGCTATTGTCAGAATGAAATAAATACCCGAAGTAAGTACTGTTTGCATTGTGGTAAATTGAAGAATGGACCAAAAAGAAAGAGATCAAAAGTTGTCTTGGTTTCTTTTAGTATCATCGCTATTCTTTCAGCAAGCATCTATTTATTAGCTGCAAATCAAACGGATAATCATAAGCAGGTCGAATATGGAAGCATAAAAGAAATAAAATTGGTACATAAAGAGAATGGAAAAACGAATCAAGCAGAGGAAATTAAAACAACGCCTAAACCGGCAACTGAAATAAAAGTAGATACCAAAAAAGAGGTTTCTGAGATTATAACTGAATCACTTGCAAAAGTTTTTACTATTTTCACTGAGGATAATCAAGGTACTGGATTTATCATTAATGATCATGGAGATATCCTTACAAATGCTCATGTAGTAGAGGGCTCTGTTGATATAACAGCAATCGATTATACAAGTCAATCCTATGCAGGAAAAGTCATTGGATATTCGAATATCCATGATGTCGCAATTATCAGGATACCTGAATTGGCGAATCAGCAATCCTTGGGGCTAGCTACCCAGGAATATGCTTCGATAGGTGAGGAAGTAATAGCATTGGGGAGTCCGCTCGCAAAAACTAATACAGCAACTTTGGGAACAATTGCAGCCATTAACCGAAGTTTTTATATTGGGGAGCGTATATATGAAAATATTTACCAAATGACTGCTCGGATATCTCCTGGAAGCAGTGGCGGTCCATTAGTATCTGTAAAATCAGGCAAAGTAATTGGAATCAATTCAGCGAGATCGATTGAGGATGAATCAATTGGGTTTAGCATTCCCCTGAAGGATGTTTATTCGTTTATCAGTGGTTGGGTTTCAAATCCGTTATCGGAGAGTGATATACCAGGCTTGTTTTATACGGAGACCGGTGATTTTCATTTTGAGGAAGAAGATGAAGAAATTGACGAAGGATATTTTGAAGGTGGAGAAACAACTGATGAGCCAGGGGTTTATTACGAAATTCCTGAAGACTGGTATGAGGTAGATGGGGAATATAATAATCAATCTGAGGCTGAAAAAGAGGATGTTATTGAAGGAAATCTTTTAGACAATAAACAAGAGGAACAATTAATAGTAGAACCCAGTGACGAAAAACCAGTAAGTATTTCTGTAAAAGAACAAAAGGAGAACGAAGAATAATCAACTTCTGTAAGGTTATCCATTATGGAATTTTCGCTGAAGTAATTTTGGGGTCTAATTATAATAGACAGAGGGAAAAAATGTACATATTTGCCGAAGGATAGGAATCGTCTGATCTAAATTGAAAACCTTATAGGTCAATAGTGTTAGAGTGATTTGGATAATCACTCTAATTTTTTGTTAAGTATCATTTAAAAATATGAGGCTACTATAATTTTAATATCGTCGATAAACACATAGGTATGAATAAGAACAAAATAGATAAGTAAAGGCAAAATAAAACACCAGCTGGTTCGCCCTTTTTTTATTAGTAAGCGTTTCATCTCCTTTTCATCGAGATGTGGATGTTTACGTCTTATCTGTTCAACATGTTTTTTTGTACCGGCTAAATATAAAAGATTACCGCTTCTGCCTATATAAAGGTGCATTAATGCGGCAAAAACTAACCAATAAAACAGGTGATTACGGAATAGAAGAGATACCAAAATATCAATCAGGATGAAAATACCGACAATCAGATATCTTTTTCGATATGCAAGCCAGAACATCCCGAAGACTAAACCGAAAAAATTCCAACTTTTAATTCTATGATTCTCATTTAAAAATGAATGATAGTGATCGCCGATATATACCTTTATATTTTGTTTTTCCTGCTGAGAATCTTCTAATTTAACCATAAAAATACCTCATTTTTATTTACACGATTGAATGATGGTTGATCAATGACTGCTACTAAATTTTATTATTAAGCTATTATATTTTGCCATTGCCATTGCACTCAGGACATTTCTTTATGGCAGGATATAATCTGGTTGCCCTTTTAAAGGCTTCGTCATAGGAAAAATGGCTTACTTCAATAAGGCGAACTAACTCACGATCTAGATTTTCATATTGCTCATGTTGTTCATCAACTATATTCCCATCAAAGCATTCTTTGCAAATTGCCATCTTATTACTCTCCTTTATTATTTATCTATATAGAATTTTAACCAATTTTTGTTGATTAGGCAAAGAATTGGAAACCTCACTGCACAATTAAGAATTCGAAAGTTTAGTATTAGACTATTTGGCAAGATGTGAAGGATTGAAAGGTTTATTTGTTGAAAATAACGGTATGTAACTAATAAAGATATTAATAAGGAGGAGACTTGATGAAGTTAGGTTTAATTGGTCTTGGCAAGATGGGGATGAATTTGGCTAAAAATTTAATAGACCACCAAATTATTGTGCATGCTTATGATGTAAATTCAGCTTCGGTTGAGAGCCTTCAAAAATATGGTGCCATTGGCAGTCCTAATATGAAAGAAATAGTGGATAAACTGGAGCAACCCAGAGTCATATGGCTGATGGTACCACATACTGTGGTTGATAATGTTATAGAAGAGCTTTTTCCACTGTTAAGTCCTGGAGATATTTTAATAGATGGGGGAAATTCAAATTATAAGGAATCGATGAGACGAAGCAGGGTATTAAAAGAAGCTGGAATCTATTTTATGGATGTCGGTACTTCCGGGGGAATGGAAGGAGCAAGAAATGGGGCATGTTATATGATTGGTGGCGATCAAAACGCATGGAAAGTGATTGAACCATTATTTGCAGCCACTTCCGTACCAAATGGGTACTTATATGCAGGTGATTCGGGGAGCGGACATTATTTAAAAATGGTTCATAACGGAATTGAGTATGGGATGATGGCAGCTATTGGTGAGGGATTTGAAATCCTCGAAAAAAGTGAGTTTAATTTTGATTATGAACAAGTAGCAAGAGTCTGGAATAATGGATCGGTTGTGCGCTCCTGGTTAATGGAATTAACGGAGCAAGCTTTTGCTAAAGATGCCCGTTTGGAAGAAATTAAGGGAGTTATGCATTCGTCTGGTGAAGGAAAATGGGCACTAGAAACTGCTTTAGACCTTCAAGCCTCGACACCAGTAATGGCATTGGCCCTATTAATGCGTTTTCGCTCACAGGAAAATGACACATTTAACGGTAAGGTTGTAGCTGCTTTAAGAAATGAGTTTGGCGGCCATAAAGTCGAAAAAAATGAATAAATACAAGTAGTACATGATTAATAGATTAATGAACAAGCATACCTGTTAATGGAGGTATGCTCTTTGTATAGGGGATTTGTTACTAATTTGATCAACTCTTTGCGACCAAAGAACGAGTGAATCAAATACTTTTAACAAAGATATAAAGTTTATCACGGAAAAATATTTATGGAAGTGTGAAAAAGCCAGCTTCATTAGGAAACGGACAACGGATTATTCAACTAAGTCCCCGACTGCGGAATGGGAGATTATTATCAATTAAAGGCTTTCCATCCTTTATCGCCCATGACAGTCAATTCGGAAGCTGGAAAGCTATCATGAAAATATAGGACTCCTGTCTCATTATCACGAATAATTTTAGATAATCCCCTGTATAAACATCCTCAAAATGTTTATTTTCCACTATGACATACTCTTTTTTGGTTTGTTGAAGTAGCTAACTTCATATATAATGGCACCACAAAATAGTAATTTTATTCTTCTTATAAATCAAAATCTATTAGAAAACAGCATTTTATAGAAGCGACCCACAAAGTTAATTAGTAAATCATAATACTTAAAGAAATGATAAATAATGATTTGGAGATGTAGAATAAGTATATTCGAGTAGCTATTTAAATTCCTATATAGGAATTACTTTACAGGAAGTGGTTCATTGAATGGACATAGATGATTTATTGAAGTAACCGATGATTCTCAATTCATAATTCATAAGAAATAAATATGTGATTTTTCAAGATTTAATAAGCCAATAAAAATACGAGAAACAGCTTTTAATAAACAAAATTAGATTAAAAAAGATTGGCTTATTGTTTTGTCAGTAGCATCACAAAGTTCTATCTTTATCATTATAAATGGAAGATGAGCGGAACCTGACTTTAAAGAGGTCATGCTATTTAAATCCCCGATACCCTTAAGAAGTCATGAGGATGAATAGATCATAAATAAATTTAATTGATTGTAATTGTTCTTGATATATTTATAGTGTTGTACGTAGGTTTAGACAGGGTGAGTAAGAATGTATTTCAGTTGTTTTTAAGGAGAAATAGTAGATTGAAAAAGAAAAATATATATAAAACACCTTCGAGAACTGGATGTAAACTCGAAGGTGTCGTTTAAAGCGAAATGTGTTAGTTTAAAATTTGAATGTTAACTTGTTTACGTCCCCAATTAAGAGCAGCATCTTGTGTAGGGATGAAAACATCTATTTTGTTCCCTTTAATAGCACCACCGGTATCAGCAGCAGTAGCATATCCATAACCTTCAACATAAACTTTTGAACCTAATGGAATTACACTAGGGTCAACTGCGATTACTTTAGCATTTGGATTCGCATTTAAATCGACTCCGGTAGCAGTGACGCCAGAACAACCGTTACAACTAGCTGTATAAGCTGTGGCTGAAACAGAGAGAGTTTTTCCTGCTTTTTGCCCAGTAGACTTTGCAGTAGTAGTTGTTGTCTCTGTTTTTGTTTCAGTTTTAGTAGTTGTTGATGTAGTTGTTGTTTTTTGTTGAACAGCTTCAGTATTATTTTTTGCCGGTTGGCCTACACCAGACAAATTAAGGACTTGACCTGGTTGAATAATTTCTGAATTTAAGCTATTCCAACTTTTTAGCTGATTAATAGAGATTTTATTTTTAACAGCTATCTTCCAAAGACTATCACCTTTTTTAACGGTATAAGTTTTTGGTTGGTCTTCCTTTACGATCAATTTAGTATTCTCAATAATGATATCGGAATCTAAATTATTGAGTTCTTTAATATGATCAACAGAAGTGTCGTATTTATTTGAGATACCCCATAGTGTATCACCTTTTTTGATTGTGATTTCTTGGGCAGATGCTTGGGGTCCGCCCATAGCAACGGCGATGGAAGCTACCGCTACGAATGATAACAAAGTTTTCTTCATGTAGTTTGAACCTCCTAAAATTGTTTGTTTTGAGCTAACAGTGACAATCTTATCAGGTTTACGAGAAAGAAGTAATAACGAGGAGATGATAAATTCATTACTGATATAACGGGAATATGTCAAATACATATCTAATAATTTGAATATTCAGAAAACTATAGGTAAAAAAACTTAATAAAACCATGGTATTAATATATTTTTCTAGTAAATTTAGATAGAGGAGTTTTTGTCATAATTGTCACAAAAATATCCATTATTTTGAATTAATGGTAAAAAAAGAGATTAAAAAAACTGAGAAAAAATATTAAACTTATGAAAAACAATGCTTAAAATTGGAAGAAAAGGGTAATGAATGGGTGTGATTGCTATAAAGTAAAAAATGAAAATATCAAAAATTATAGTTCGTAGTTATAAGAATAGATGTAAATTTAGTTTTTAAGAGAATGGATGTTGATAACTAATTAGTAATTAAAAGAAACTTTAGTAAATTCATTTTCCTGTATGTAAGGAAGCATATTAGCTGGTCGATTTTCATTCTTTTGTTGTAATAAAATAATCTATTCCTATTATACCCTAAAATATGACATAGTTCTAAGGTTTTTTTAAATAAATTAGGTTAACGGACTTAATTCGTCAAAAAGATAATTAATCAGTTCTTGAAAGAATCAATATAATAGAAGAAACACGATAACAATTTGTTAGAAATCTGCTAATGAAACGCTAAATTACCGTATGTCGAGCTTATAAAGATGAGGAGATTGTTTTTAGTCAGATATCGGAACGAAAGAGAGTAACTGATGCCATATCTGGATAGTATGTAATAAAGAATTGACTGGATACATAAGAACTTAAATAATGCCTTATATGCTTGGAGGATTGAAAAGTTTTATTACTTGAGTTCCAGCCCTTTTAGAAAGATGAGGTGAATTATTTGATTCCTGATAGAAATATGAAAAATGAAACATTTAGCTGGTTAAAGTCCATTCTGATCATTGTTGCTGTCATTATGTTAATCAGGACTTTCCTATTTACTCCGTATAAAGTGGAAGGAGTATCGATGGAACCTACTCTCCGCAATCAAGAGAGAATACTGGTCAGTAAATCATTAGTAGAAAAGAAATATAATAGAGGAGATATTGTCATCATTAAGGGTGATAACAGTGAAATGTTCATTAAGAGAATAATTGGTGTAGCAGGGGATAAGATTGAAGTAAAAAATAATATCCTTTATATTAATGATGTTCAGAAAAAGGAAAGATATCTGGATAAAAATCGACAAGAAACCCATGAAGAAGGCGAAAAATCAAATGGAGATTTCGAAGCGATTCTTATTCCTGAAAATGAATATTTTGTTATGGGTGATAATCGTCTTGTAAGTATGGATAGTCGCAATGGATTAGGGTTAATTAAACAGGATCAGGTTATAGGACAAGGTAAATATGTCTTTTATCCATTTACCGATTTAAGAAAACTGGACTGAGGAGTCTTCTTAAATCAATGAAAAATAATTCTATTTCAAGTACATATTAATAGTTTATAAAAAGTGAATTTCTTAATAATAGTAAAGTATGTGGTGTATTGTCATTTTTTGTTATAAAATAAAGTTAATATATGGAGGCGGAGGTAGTCTGCGTGGTGTATATATTAACTTTATTCATTGTTATGATTGCTTTTTTATTGTTTATTAAATATAAACGGGATGAGAGAAATACAATTATACTCAGGATGAATGAAACGTATCCAAATGCGAATGAATATGTAGTTGCCATTAAATATGAGTTGGAGAAACAAGGGAAATATGTTGCCTACTCTGGCAATGGACATTTTATCGTTGATGGAATGAATTACAAGATAAAGGAACGGAAAAAAATCATAACAGACGGTATATCGATGCAGCTTACTATACTTAAGTGTCTAAAGTCCTCCTGATAAAGAAGAAAACATCCAACCAAGATTGGATGTTTTTTTGATTGAATTGAATTTCTTATCTTTAGAGGTTTCGTACTATGGAATGGTAATTTAGTTGATTTTTAGCTTCATTTAAATAGTTATTCTAATTGGTTACAAAGTAGGAAGGGAATTGTCAATCACAGCCCGAAATAAATGGATATACCACAATTTAGGAGGGTTGAATATGTTAAAAAGACATGAAGTACTCTTTAAGCAATTGGCTGATTATCGGCATGAATTGTTAGTGGCGGTGGATTCGATGAATGAGGATGAGGTGAATATTGTACCTGAGGGATTTCGAAATAATATACGATGGAACCTGGGACATGTATACCTGGATCAATATTTGTGGATTCAACATTTGACAAAGGAACCAATCATCCTGCCTAATCATTTTAATGAATGGTTTGGTTATGGTACGAGCCCGGAAGATTGGAGGGGAGAGGTTCCTAAACTTGATTATTTAAAAAGACTGCTTGCTGTACAGCCTTTTATGATTCGAGATTTATATGGAGAAAGACTGGAAGAAGAATATTCTGTAACGGAATCTGGAATGTTTACAGTGGAACAAGTCCTCGTTAGAACTATTTTTCATGAAGGAATACATTTGGGGAATATTCTTGCATTGAAAAAGCTTGTTACATCTCAAGAGGTATTAAGTTAAAATAATTTAATCCTTATAGGAAGACAAGTAAAAAAAGCTGAATGAATCCCTATTTTATATGCATGATAGAATAAAAAAACATTCAACTCCATTTATTTGTTTTCCTCTTTAATTAGTAGCCATATATCCCTTGTGCTAAATCAATTAAATTATATAACTCTAAATAATAATTATTTGTAATGATTTTCTTGGAAAAATATGAAGAAGTGCACTTAAAGTGCATATGGAATCCATAAAGTGATCAGAAACTGTAATATATAATATATCTAAAAGCCTCGCAATTCCCAATGGATATGTTTTTTTAAGAAACGGAAATGTTTTAATGGTACTGTTAAATGGCTGACCTCCTTAAATATCATTACTTCGAATATCCAAATACCATAATGAAGATTTTTGTAATTTTTTATAAACTCCATCAGTCCATCCTGTACTTTGTTCCTTTTCGAAATCTCCATGATTCAAAATCCAACGAGCTATTTTTAGTAGTTCCTCATCTTTAAGCTCTTTCTGAATAGCTGTTAATTTGTCCAACCAAGGCTTTTTTGGTGAACTGCCAACAGCATTATCTAACCAAATTATACAATCTCTTTTAATTTCGAATGTCCTGTAACTATTAGTTTTGAGATCATTAAAAATGAAGCTTATAATTTGATAGCACCCCTGATTATTATTTACTTTGTAATGAACAAGGTAATGTATGATATCCGTATTATCTGGTTTTATAAATCCTATAATTTTCTTGAAATCCTTGATAGTATGATGGAATCCTCTTATCTCATTTAGGTCCAGTAGGTATTTAAGAGCTTTATTGCGCATAAAAAAATCAGCAGAATGAAAGAATTTACTTAGTTTTTCTATTTTCCAAATATAATCAAACCTATTAAAGAAAATGCTTCATCTATATACTCTTTAATCTTCCATGTAGTACGATCTATAACGGATGAAAAAACATTGCCCCACATAGAGTCGTAAATCTTAAGAAGCCGACCTAAAATATATTTTAAAGAACTACTATCTAAAGAATCTGATGCTCCCTGCAGAGTATTATAAATCGAAAAAAAACCCTCCGTTTGTTTGCTCCCTATTTCTTTCTTTGTATTGATTTCGATCAATGATTCCACCCAATTATCTATCAATTTTGCTTCTTCTTTTTGTAGTTTAAGACTGGCGGCAAAAGTAGCAGCTTGAAGAATTTCTGTTTCTCTGTATCTTTCTAACTCGTTCAAAAACATAGATTCACCTTCTATTCGTGGATTATTAAATTGAAGTACAGAGCTTTGGTGGCTAAAAAAAGGGTGTGCGTGTGCGGTTCTTTTTTATTTATTTTCCAACCCCCCTAAGAGAATTGCTGCTATTGCAACCATACTGAAATGATAGATTTTCCTATAAAAAGTAAAACCTTTTTATATAGAAGAATATTGATTTCTAAATCAGTTCACTCCATTTTTATATTGAAATTGTACTACTTATTTTACAAACAGATTACATAGAAGACATCATCCTTACAATAACGTTATAATCTGATGAATTCATACATTTCTGGCAAAGACTTTTGATATAGTACAAGAGTAACAAAAAGTAGTAAAAAAGTTGCTAATGAAAAGGAGTTTATATGATTAAATTACAACCTAAACTATTTGGGAAAATTGCTATCAGTTTACTATTCATTTTTGCGTTAATCGCAAGTACGACTATACCGGGACAAAAAGCTGATGCAGCAAGTAGCAGTTTAGCTGGATTTAAGTATTCAAAAAAAGTTCCTTTGCCTAAAGCTCAACAACAATATCTCTATAAAATGACTAAACAAAGAGGATTGGATTATAAAGAAACGCTGGCAGTGATGCTGCATGAAAGCAATATGAAAGTAAAAGCAAAAGGTGGAAGTAATTACGGATATTTCCAAATTAATAAAATTAACCATAAAAATTTAGCTAAAATTACAAAGACAAAGAACAAACCCTATGATCCATACGTAAATATGAATTGGGGAACATACATGTTATCCGATTTACAAAAGAAATATAAGAAAAAAGGTTATAAGGGTACTGCTTTAAAAGAAGCTACCTTGAGTGCTTATAACAAAGGTGAAGGTGGATTTAAGAAGTATGGAAAAGCCAAAGCCTACATAAAAAAGCATAACCAATGTCTAGCGAAAGTTAAAAAATGGTTCTAATTAACACTAATTAACAACAGCGTTCGTTTATCGGACGCTGTTGTTATTTGATTAATGAAAGTGCATAAATATCTATAATTATAAGGAACAGTACTATAATGATTAAGGTTTATCGGAAGAATTTTATTTAAACAGCAATTAAAAAGAAGTATCTAGAATCTCGTGTACCAGTAGCTTAGGTCTTCTTTATAGAAACTTTACCTTCTTGATTTCTCTCATTATCCAATTCGACCTGAATCTCAAATGTTCCTTCTTCAAAAAACAATGGAAATCTTCTTCTTATAGATTCTTGCATAGGGAGATTAGAAGCTTCATCTATATGAACCCATACAGGTTTACCCTCGGTTGAGTTTTGCAACAATGTGCCGCTAAAACTAGTAGCTAAATAGTTAAAAATAATATGTCTGTCATGTTTTTCGGGATTGACATACTCATAAAGCCCTTTGTAGACAAGATTACTTACATTTAACCCTGTCTCTTCTTTCACTTCTCTAATAGCGGAATCCGTAAAACTTTCTGGAAACTCTACTTTTCCTCCTGGTGGTATAAATCCCTTGAAATGATCGTGTTGTCTATTTAATAACAGGACATAATCTCCATTCTGAACCAAACAAACAGTCCAAAATTTGTAATGAATAGATTGCTCCAGTTCCACCTAATTCACCTCGATCATCAGTCTTTAATAACTATCGGTATTAAATTTAATTTTACCTTAAAATTCCATAATATCACCAAACTAAATTAGATAAACCAGATTGATCAAAAGATAAAAAAGAATGGAGAAGAAATGAGGGATGTCGGGGATTGAACAAAGTGTTTGGTGGTTTAATCGATCCTTTCCTATCTATATAGACATAAAAAATGGCCGATTTCTAAAAATCGACCATTCTTTTTTTAAATAGCGGTCTGTTCGTATTTAAAAGATGGAACCGTTATAAATTGGTTTTATTTAATTTGAAATTCATTTCTGGATAATAAGCGTTTTTAACCAATACATTTGGACCTAGGCATTTTACTGTCGGGCAATGGCAATTTAATGAATCGGCCAGGCTTGATTTCATCCAATTATTATAGGCGACAGGCAATGACTGCTCCTTAATATTGCCAAGTGGCGGAGTATCTCCAAAGTCAGTTACGATTACATCACCACTAAAGATATTTACATTTAAACGAGATCGTCCGTCAGGGTCGTTCCGAACAGTCACGTTTTTACTTGAATATAATCTTTGCAGTAATTCGAGATCTTCACTGTTTTGGCTGCATGGGTAAAAAGGCAGTGTACCAAACAGCATCCAAATGTTTTCATTACGAATATCCAGAAGATGGTGAATGGCTTTTCTTGTTTCATCCAATGAAAGTGTTTCTAAAGTAGATGCAAAAGAACTAGGGTACATAGGATGCACCTCATGCCTTTGGCAGCCCATTTCTTCAACAATTTGTTTGTGAATATGTTCTAAATGGGGGAGCGTTCTTTTATTGAGCATGGTTTCAGCAGATACGAGTACTCCCGCTTTCGTTAATGCCTGGGAATTGGTAATAATTCTATTAAATAAGACTTCTCGCTGTTCACGAGTTGGTTTTCTTTCCATCATAGCAAAACCGCCATCTATAAAATCATCGATGGTTCCCCAGTTATGTGAAATATGTAAAACATCCAAATAAGGAATAATTGTTTCATATCTCTCTAACGGAAGTGTTAAATTAGAATTTATTTGTGTTCGCACCCCACGTGAGTGTGCATATTTTAATAGAGGCTGAACATAATTTTCAACACTCTTTTTTGAGAGCATAGGTTCACCGCCGGTTATACTGATGGAACGTAAAGCAGGGATTTCTTCCAGACGGTGTAAGATTAGTTCCAAAGGCAGAGCATCAGGATCTTTCGGTTGCAGGGTATATCCAACAGCACAATGCTCACAACGCATATTACATAGAGTTGTGGTTGTAAATTCTATATTAGAAAGGGTTAGCTTTCCATATTGTTCTATATCCATATAGGTTTCCCATGGGTCATAATCCGGGCTTAAAGGCGTTGCTTTTTGTGTGCTTTTCGTGATCATCCTATTACTCCTCATAAAAATTCATATCCCATATTATGGTCATTAATTTAGAAGTATGTCAACATTCTTATAATTGAGATTCTATAAAATTATTAAAATTGAAATGGAGAGAAGACTCGGATAATAGATAAAGGGCATAAGAATATCCTATTAGCTTCAGTGAAAATAAATGATTGGGTTAAGATTGGGTAGGATATGAGGATTTAATCCCCACTTACAGAAATATTTGGTAAAAAGCGGAAAATATATAACGAATATGCTAATTTTATTTTGATGGTAGGCGTTTAATTTATACTTCGAGAGCTAAGGGGAATTTTATAAGTGATAATTCAAGATGGATTAAGAAATTAGTATCTACAATGTAACGGTAAAGTTTAACGCACTGGGGGAGCAAACATTAGGATAATCATAAGAAATTTACTATCGGTTATTATTGTTTCTGTATTAACATCCTTATTTCTTACAGGTACTTCATATATCTTAGGAGAACAAAGTGATAATGTAATTAAATTTTTTTAATTCTTGGCATTTCCATATTCATTCCTGTTTGTTTTTCTTTATGGATTTATAGCATCAATCATTGGAGAAATAATCGCTGGTCTAGTACAGCATAAAAAAGCACGACTTCTAATAAAAATTACAGTATATGGAATGTTTCTTTCAGGATTTTTATTTGTAGCAATGGAGACTAAATTTTTTGCTTATCTTGGGATTGTTGCAGCGATTTTGTATGTAGTAATAGATGAATATCTTAGAAAAAGAACAAACCTAGCTTTTACGGATTCACACTATAATAAAGGATCTGTTGGGAATGACCATATCGATTAATAGAAAAAGGATTTATTGAAATAGCAGAAGCAAAGGTAAGCTTATATGTAAAAATTGTTTTCTGCATTCGAATAGAACTACACCCATTCGAACGAGCGACCCAAATGAGGACATCTCTACTGATTCTTGCAGTGTGTTTTTTAATAAATCAATCGCTTCTTCTGTTTATTCTATAGACATTAGATGTAACTATAGCATAAAAAACCTCCATTACAGTAATCTCATTATATAAGCCTATTGTACCAATTTATGAAGAGAATAGTTATTATTGTAAACATCATAATAAGCATTTAAAATGTGTAAAGTATTTAAAATGTTTACTATAGTAATAGAGAAAGAGAAGGGAGATTTAGAGAATGCAACAAGTTACATCTATAGAAGAATTTGATAATCAAATAAAAAGCGATAAACTAACAGTAAATATATTTACGACTACTTGGTGTCCAGATTGTAAACGACTTGATTTATTTATTGACGAAATTATTACGGAGCATCAAGATAAACAATGGTTTACAATTGATAAAGATGAATTACCCGAATTGGCAGAAAAAGAAAATGTTATGGGAATTCCGTCCTTATTAGTTTATAAAAATGGAGAAAAAATAGCTCATTTACATAGCGCTAATGCTAAAACGCCTGATCAAGTCAGAGATTTTTTAAGCAATTTCTAAAAAAGAGGTTAACCAATCATCTCTATTGCTGAGAAAAATTATCCAGGCATAAAGTAGATTAAATAAAGAGCATAACAGATTAGAATATCATATCTGTTATGCTCTTTATTATTGGCTTTATTCGTATATATTATTGCTTTTGCACCTATTTTACATAGTTTGCTTTATAAGAGAAGTAGATATGTATAGTACGTCTCAAACTAGGTTGGTCTAATATGGATGCTTCTCATTGAATGGGAATGGATTCTATAGCCAGTGAGAACGTTCTGATTAAACTTTTTGAATATAATCACTCAGTAGCGAGTGGAGAGGGATTCGATCCGCTAAGCTGTTCGCTCCCTAGAGAAGGACCTTAGCATGCAAATGAAAAATATCTATCACTATATAATGTAAATAAACGAGAATATAAGGAGTAACTGAAGAAAATAAACGGAACGAAATCTTTAAATATTGCATTTTTAATACTGATAATATCTGTCCTATCAGCTTGTGTTTCAAATCCCGATTTCGAGTTATACGAAGGAAATGCCTTACGGATAGCTGTTGTTGGAGAAAAACCGGAAGTGAAAGAAGAACAAGTGGAATTTACAGAAATTTCATTTGGAGAAATGACAAACAAAGAAATGAACTCTTATGATGCTGTCATTATTTCGGAAAATAACCTTTTGAAGCTGCTGAAAGTCAATATGCAGATGTTTACTTAAATTCTGCTATCCCTTACTTTTTTATGAGAACAAATCATTATGCCTCTTTTACTGAAAAAGATTTGGAATACGATAAAATAATGAATTGGACTTCAGGTAATAGTTATGCTGTTGGAATTTTTACAACACAAGATGATGATACATTAAAAAAGTGGGGATATGGTTTATATAATGATGAAAAAAATGATGAACATATAAAAGATGTATATTCCAGGATTTTCAAGACAATAGATGAACTAAATTCAAATGAATAATCCTAATAATATAAATTGGGGCGTTAGATCAATAATGGAGACAGCTATAGTCGGCTGTCTCCATTATTGATTTATTAGCAACAAATGTCTGGACAGAGCCCTGTTATTTAAGCTGAATTACAGTAGTATAATATTTGAAGTAATTTAGTCTAATTTATGGATTTCCTGATAATTGGATAATTCATAACAAGAATATCGACTTAATCATTGCGAAATAGTGAATTATAGGGTTAGATTATTAGTCTTATCCTCTCTATTAACAAAGTTTTAGTTTTCGCTCATTTTACCTCTATCTTTTCAGAAAAATTATTGTACAATATATAGGCATTGATTGATATTAAATGTGAAGTGAGTTGACGAAAGTGGCAGTAGACAAAAATAAGATTATTATTGATGCCAGTCTTCTGGCCGGGCGTATTATGCTGGAAAACGGAGCGGAAACGAGCCGGGTAGAGGATACAATGGAAAGAATGATTAGTACTTCACTAGGAATAAAGCATGGAACAAATGCATTTACATATGTGACAGTTAATGGAATTTTTGTGAATATAGGCTTGGACAATACGAATTTCGTTAGAATCGATAATCGGGATCATAATCTTGAAAAGGTAACGAAGGTCAATCAAATATCAAGAATGTATTCAGAAGGCCGTCTGACAATTGAGGAAGTTCTTTCGGAACTGAAAGCAGTGGATCAGGACCCGCTTGACTACCCCTTATGGTTCAGACTTATTTGTACAGCTGTATTGAGCGGAAGCGTTATGCTGATTATGAATGGCACATTTGTGGATTTACCGGCTAGTATGATTGGTGGCCTTTTGTGTTATATAACCTATTTAATTGGCTTTAAAATAATGAAAACACCATTCATAGTGGAATACATAGCTGCTTTTTTGGGTGGGATTGTTGCCTATTATATTAACAGTATAATGGGAAGTCATTTAAATTCCGTCATGATAGGGACGGTTGCACCGCTTGTACCTGGAATTGCGATGACCAATGCTATTCGCGATATGATGGCAAAGCATTATCTCTCAGGAACAATCCGGTTAGTGGAGGCTGTCTTCATTGCGGGTGCGATTGGTACGGGTATTGCTACCGTCTATTATTTATTTATCAATTAGGAGGCGGAAATAGTGAATCAGATCCTTATTCATATGGTTTTTAGCTTTCTATCATCGATATCCTTCGCAGTTATTTGTAATGTTCCGCGCAAGTCTATACCAATAGGAGGACTTGTAGGGATGTGCGGTTGGATGGGATACTGGATTTTAAGCACGGAAGGGTACGGCGTATTTCTATCCAGTATAGTGTGTTCGTTGTTATTAGCCTTTGCTGGACAAATCTCTGCACGAATTTTTAAGATGCCGCTGACTGTCTTTTATGTACCGGGATTGGTGCCAATCGTTCCGGGAATAACAGCTTTTCAGGCATTTCGTTTATTAACACTACAGGACTATGATGGTGCGCTAATCGGATTTTTAAATGTTGGTTACTGTGCAGTTGGAATTGCAATTGGACTGGTTGTATCAGATATCCTATTTAAGAGCAGTTTATATATGATTAAAAATTTCAAGATAGTTCGTTAAGGCAGTATGATAATAATCATACTGTTTTTTAGTGGAGTTAATTAGGAGAGAAAATTATCTAGTGGAATAGGTTCCTTTAAATGAATATATGATAAAAATGGAAGAAATGTTGCTAGATTAGAAATTCATGAACCGAGCTAAATAAACAATAAAGGACGTTCCAGAAAAAGGGTTGGTTCTTTATTGTTTATTTTTTTGCTGGTTATGATAAAATTAAATTGGAATATTTTCCAATATTGCTATGCTAAATGATTTTTATTGGAGCCAAATAAGGCTTAATGATATCCATCAGGCATTCAATAAATAAAGGATCGTCATTGGCAGCTTCTATATAATGATATTTTTCACCGCCGTTTTCCATAAAAATAGTATGATTCTCAACCTGAAGTTCTTCCAGTGTTTCCAGGCAATCTACTGTAAAACTGGGAGCGAGAATGTGAATATGTTTAGAACCGCTTTTGGCAAGATGACGTAACGTTTCACTGGTTGAAGGTTCAAGCCAAGGTTCCTTACCAAATTTAGATTGATAGCATGTAATGATAGTGTGATCTGGCAATTCTTTTTTTAGAGCTTGAGTGGTTTTTAAGCATTGGTATGGATAATCGTCACCATCAGATACATATCTTTTAGGTATGCCATGATAGGACAGGACTACCGCATCAGGGTGGCCATGTTCTTTTGTGCATAGTTCAATACGCGTTTTTAATAATTTAATCCATATTGGATGATCAGGGTAGTCACGTATAAATATTACTTCCGGGATATCTCTCCATTTAGATAATGTTTGGTTCAAATGATCCCATACAGATCCTGTAGTAGTGGAGGAATATTGCGGAAATAAAGGCACGACAATTAATCGGCGCATTCCCCATCTATGCAGCTTTTCTAATTCATCCTTTATAGATGGTTTACCATAATTCATAGCAAGTGAGACTTTAATATTAGAATGTGCGAATTGTTTCTCTAATTCTTGTTTTTGTTTAATAGAGATGGTTAATAAAGGTGATCCTTCATTCGTCCATATAGATTGGTAGAGCTTTGCGGTTTTCGGCGGCCGTGTTCTCAGAATAATTCCGTGCAGGGCAGGCATCCATTTCCACCTAGGTAAATCAATTACTCTACTGTCACTTAGAAATTCTTTTAAATACGAACGTACAGAGGACGTGGTTGGTTGATCAGGTGTACCCAAGTTAACTAAAAGAATAGCTGTCTTTTCCATATCCATTCTCCTGCCGTATAATAATATTGTTATTATTATTTTAATATATATATAATTTATATTACAAAAACTTTTTGTACAAAAACGTACTATTTGACTCAATTGTTACAGTCCCAGATAAAAGGAGTGTGTATATTGCTTGTTCTAAATCAAAAAATACTCGCAAAGACCATTCGGATGATGGAACGTAAGATGGTACAGGCCTCCTTCCTGAAACCTAGTATAAAACCTAACGTTGAAAGGGAGGAGCGGTTGATTGAAACAAATTTAGGAAATACTCGCGTCATTACATATCGGCCAAACCGGAATACAGAGGGACCATTACCCGTTTTTGTGAATATGCATGGCGGTGGATTTGTGATGGGAAGTGCTGAATTGGATGATGCGTGGTGTCCTGTGATAGCGGACCGAGCCAGTTGTTTAGTAGTGAATATTGATTATCATCTGGCACCAGAATATAAATTTCCTGCTGCAATATATGAATGCTATGATATTCTGAAATGGCTTTATGAGAACCCCAATGTCCTTCAGGTAGACAATAAGCGAATAGCAGTTGGGGGACATAGTGCAGGTGGGAATTTAGCAGCTGCTCTTTGTTTGCTGAACAAGGAGAGAGAGCAGATTCCTTTAGTGAAGCAAATCCTTAATTATCCACCGCTGGACCTTGCTACTGATCCGGACCTGAAATTCAAGCATAAAAAAGCCATACCACCCAGACTGGCAAAACTGTTTAATGAATCCTATTTAAAATCAATGAAAGATGCGGAAAACCCATTGGTCTCTCCTGTATATGCTGAGGATTTGGAAGACTTGCCGCCTGCTTTAATCATCACTGCTGAATTTGACTCTCTTGCAGATGAAGCCGACTACTATGCAAGCCAGCTTGAAGAAGCTGGGGTGACAGTCAAGAAGAAGAGGTACATGGAAGCTGCACATGCATTTACTCATACAGGTGAATTGAAACAGGCTGAAGAGGCATGGCACTTAATTAGTGATGAATTAAAAGAGGCCTTTTCCTAGATTAATGCTGGGCTTACGCTGTCCTGATGATTTTTGATAAATCTATATAAATAAATCGAAAAACAATGGCGGTTCAATTCATTTAGAGTTGGACTGCTTCTTTTTATAAGCACATATCCTTAAACATATTTATTGAAAAAGTTCATAATAATGTTATTAAATGGATATATATACATGAATGATGGATTTTATTAATAATAAGGCTGTTTTGTATAGTTTGTGCCCTGTATAAATGGGTATAATTGATTTAAGGATAATATTGGAAATTATCTCTATTGGTTCCATTGGCTTGAATCAGGAAAAGATTTAGGATTTAATAAACGCGTGAAACAAATGTTTATTTCAAAAAAATCTAATTATAAAACAGTTGGAATGTTGAGAAATGCATAAAAAGACCTTGATATGTGTGATCACCTTAAAGAGATATCTAAATATTTTTCATATCTTTGCTTTTCAATGTTCAGTTCATATATTCTAATAAAATCTACTGTAAAATTAGGGTACGGTTTCAACTCTCTATCTGCTATTTTTTCCATTTCTATTAGTTCTTTTTTAGAGAGCCCAGTAGAAATATTTCCACCGTATTTTTCTTTCCCCAGAGTTAAGTGAGGTACAAAGGCATCAAGTTCAAAATACTGTTTTATTAAGTCTTCTGACGGTGAAATCTCATTAATGATTTTTTGATGCAATTTGTGTAAGTTAGTTGAGTTAACACTCAAATATAAAACGCTATCTCCAAAATAGTTGGGCTTATCTAATGATACTTGAAAAGGTTTGAAGGTATCGCATACGGTTTGTACCTTATCAATCCATTGTTTATCTGGAGTTAGTCCTCCTTGTGCTTTCAATGTTATGTGTGGTTCTACACCCGATTGTTTAATCCATTTACTTTGAAAATGCTCAATACGTTCCAAATATTCTTCAGGTGGAACAATCCCTATAAAATACTCCAAATTCATTCTTCTTTACACCCTTATTTTCAGTTTTAATTATTTTAACAGAAAATTCCGAACATGCAAATGGAATTATTACGTGAAAAACAACAGCCATAAAAAAGATGCTATTCATATACTTTTAATGAGACAAAGAAACTTTAACTGTCTCGAAGTTTAAGACTTTAATATAAAATTTGTATTCAATTATATCTTCAATAGTCCTTATGAGGATTAGCTTCTAAAATGTTATATACCGATAATCAACCAGTCTATTCATATACTTTACAGATGTCATAAATAATAAAAGATGGGAGAGGGTTATTGTGCCTGGCTGTAGTAACGATTTTTATATAGCAATTGGCGGTAATATTGTTGCTCAGATAGAATTTGTGGCAGATGAGCAAGAGGTATCTGAACAAGGGAGTATCATCATTAATCATACATTAGTTGCAAATAGCTACAGGGGGAAAGGTTTGGGCAAGGCATTAGTAAACCGTGTAGTATTGCATGCAAGAAATGAAAATAAATATATTAAGCCCGTTTGTCCATTTGCAAAAATGATGCTTGAAAATAAAAAAGAATATCAGGATGTTTTAATGTAATCCAATAATCTAAAATGTACACACCTATTTCACTTCCTTATTTGCAAAAGTAAGGATTTTTGTTTTTAAAATATGGATATACAAAATCTGTTTGGGCCGAGGTACTTCTTGTTTTGCTGACATTAAAGAGGCTTTCACCCCTTTATGTTAATGATTTGTTATTTCGAATACAGATTTTTACGAAAAGCAGAAATAGTAGATATTCCGTCCTCCAAAAAGTATGATAAAAGTATAGAAATAACAAAATATGGCGATGCATGGAGTGGGAGTGTGAATAGGTAATGAAAGTAATAGGATTATCAGGTTCCATAATTGGTGAAAAAACACCTAAATCAGTGGAAGAGGTATTGGCAGCTGTAAACAAAATAGATAATCAATTAGATACAGAATTAATAGATCTTAGAAATTATAATGTGGAATTTGTAAGAGGCATTCCTTTTTCATCCTATAATCAGGATACCCGAACGGTAGTCAATAAACTAAACGATGCGGATATTATAATAATTGGTACACCCATTTATCAGGCGTCGATACCGGGTGTTCTAAAAAATCTATTTGATCATTTAGCTCCGGATTGTTTTAAAGGAAAAGTGGTAGGAATTGTTACGAATGGAGGATCTGAAAAACACTTTTTAGTAACTGAGTACCAATTAAAACCGATATTATCTTATTTCAAAGCGATAATACCATTTAATAATGTATTTTTACATACAAGCTGCTTTGGACCTGGCAATAAAATTGTAAATGAAGAGGAGAATAATAGGATCCAAGCATTGGCTCAGGAAGTTATTGATTTAAAGGAGATTCACTAAAATTTTATCAGATCCTCTAACTAAATGTGAATGAGAAAAATGGTATCTGCATTCCTAGCATTTCAATAGAATATAGAGCATTCAAGATAAAGATAGGAGTAGACGACTTACTAAGACATAAAAAAGTAAGAGATTTTCTTCCTACAGAGAATTGGATGAAGAGATTGAATTGATTTTTAAACTGCTCAATCTCTTTTTCATTCAATTTATATGAAAGGGTTAATTGTGTTTATTAAAATCAGATGAATAGTTTGAAATATCGCTTATTAATGATTTATCTTCATTGATATCCAATGTACGAAGTTTCATAATTAAATGTACGCGTCGTTTATAAAAATCTTTGTGTGATATGGACCGGTTATCATAGTACATTTGATAATTTTTTCTCAATTCATTTAATAATTCATTATATTTTTTTTGAGCGCACACTATATCACCTTCTTTCCTCATGATGTTATATTTAAATAATATCACAAAAGATTCTGTTAATTCACCGTTAAAATTTTTCCACATTCAAAATATTATGTAAATTATAACCCTTAAGACTAATGGTTAGTATCAAGTTCCTGTTAAAGGTAGAATCCTATTTAGAATTAGACCGAGATTGTTTATAGTAAAAATTGTATCACGACGAATTTCCTTTCGTAGGTTCCAACCTTCGCATAGAATGACATTCAAAAAAGCTTCAGGTAATGATAAATGGTCTAAAATAGACCATGATATCAAAGAGAAAAACTTACTGCCTTTTAAAGAGAGGCGAGGCTGGGACAAGTATTTCAGTTAATGATAAACCCAAACTATTAGGTGATATTTCAATTGGATATTCGCCGGCTAGGTTGCGTTTTAATTGTCTTCAATAGAAAGGTTCATTCTGCATACGATTATTCATATCAAGTGGAATGGAACGGAAGCCACTCGACTCCTTGGGAAGTAGAGGAGGCTTAAGACCCAGCAGGCTCAGCCGAGGAAGCGCCCAATGGAACAGACTTTTTTCTCAAACTTAACTCTTTAATAAGCAACAAAGTCTAGTAAGATTAATTTAGATATCGTTCGTCTACAGGATTGTTTTCAAGTTATTTCCCAGCCTCGTTTTTTTATTTGCTTATCTATAATACTCTCACAGCGAACGATTATGATTATTGGAATTTAGATGATAGAAGAATGAAGATTTAATATAGGACGGTTCTCTTCAACGATTTAATGTGGTACGTAAATATAATTTGTCTAAAAAGGCAGTGCAACAGGCCATAAATGACTGCCGCACTGCCTTTTAAATAGATTTGTATCATAAATGTTATTTCTAAAGTGGATTTTACGAATCATTGTTTACTTCGGAATAAGCTCCTAGAAATTGAGCTAACACTTCTTTGTTTTGAGATATATCTGCGAGTGTATAGCCATCTAATACGTTTAAAAAAGCATACAATGCTTTATTTAAAATACCTCTCAACGTACAAACAGGAGAGATGGGACATGTATTATGATCAGAAAAACACTCAACTATGTTAAAATCTTCTTCAGTTTTTCTTACTAAACCCCCGATATTGATTTCATGAGGTTTCATTGCCAGTCTCATGCCGCCATTACGCCCACGTATTGTTTCTATATAACCTAACTTGCCCAGCTGGTATATAATTTTCATTAAATGATTTTTGGATATGCCATAGGCATCAGCAATTTCTTTTATATTTACTAATCGATCGGGATGACTTGCCAAGTACATAAGCACCCTGATGGAATAGTCACTGAAATTTGTTAATCGCATAGTCACGCCCCGCTTCAGATTATCTACTCATCTTTAATACTACCATACATAAATAGGCTTCCAAAGAAAGTTCACAGAAAAGATGTATCTGAAATATTGCTTTTACTTTCCAATAGAGTAAAATTAAAGATGTATTTCAAATACATCTTTAAAAGGGGATTTTTATATGTTGTCTACTCAAACAATCGAAATTGTGAAATCAACTGCACCAATATTGGAAACAAGGGGTAAGGAAATAACTACGGTATTTTATAAAACGATGTTTGAAGCACATCCTGAGCTTTTGAATATTTTTAATCATGCAAATCAAAAAAGAGGCAGACAGCAGACTGCATTAGCAAATACGGTAACAGCTGCGGCCTATTATATCGATCAATTGGAAGTGCTTCTGCCGGTTGTAAAACAAATTGCACATAAACACCGTAGTTTAATGATTAAACCTGAGCATTATCCGATTGTAGGAAAATATTTATTGTTGGCTATTAAAAAAGTATTAGGTGATGCGGCTACAGATGATATTTTAAAAGCGTGGGAAGAGGCCTATGGGGCAATCGCTGATATCTTCATAGGGGTTGAACGTGAAATGTATGAAGAAGCGGAAAATAAGGTTGGTGGTTGGAGAGACTATCGAGAATTTGAAGTCATAAAGAAAGTGAGGGAAAGTGACGGTATTACTTCCTTCTATTTAAAACCAACCGATGGGCTGGCAATACCCGAATTTGAACCGGGCCAATATATAACTGTTCGGGTTCAAATTCCAGGAGAACAGTTTATGATGAATCGCCAATATAGCTTAACGAATGTATCCAATGGTGAATACTATCGAATTTCTGTAAAAAGTGAAAGTATGCATGACAATCCTGATGGTAAAGTATCTAATTACCTGCATAAGGAAGTTTGTACGGGTGATATAGTACAACTAACGGTACCAGCGGGAGATTTTACTTTAGAAGAGGACACCGAGCCAATTACCTTTATAGCTGCCGGAGTAGGGATAACGCCATTTATTAGTATGTTGAATACACTTTATAAACAGGAATCATTAAGAAAAATTACTTTGATACACGCGTTTAAAAACAGGAAGCTTCAAGCATTTGCTGATGAGCTCTCCATGTTAAACAGGCAAATGCATGATATGACAATCAACTTTTATAATGAAGAAGCTGATGTAATCGAGGAGAATTATAAAATAGGCAGAATCAATGAAGAGGTATTGAGGCAATTAGATCAGAATGGAATTTTCTATGTTTGTGGGCCAGTCGAATTTATGCAAGGTGTCATTCAAATGCTTTATAAACTAGGCGTACCGCAAGAAAAAGTACGGTTTGAATTTTTTGGACCTTCCATGAAAATCGAAACAGTAACAGAAAAAGTGTGAAAAAAACATGCTGGGAAGTTTATTCCTGGCATATTTTTTATAAATTCCTCGTCTGTTAAACTCTTTGTTGTGAAAATCAGCAGAGAATATGTTTTGTCTCCGTAACTCACCATGATTTTATTATTCTATAACGATCCCAAACATTACTAAAAGTGTGCGCTGAATTGATTGGTTTAATAGATTAAAAGAGGGGAGGATGGTAAAGGAATATACAGAGATAAAGATTATAAAAAACAATAAGAAGAATTCCTCAAGCACCTTTAGTGCGTTTGTTGATCAGGTATTAATTACCGTCATTTGTTTAGTGAAAGACATTCAAATGAAGTGCCTAAGGATTAATCTAATACTTCTTGCCTTAAATCGGTATGTTCAGAGACACAACTATCTCAGCTGGTTAACCCTAAATGATTAATCTGCAGCTGTACACAAAAACCAGGTTTCTTTTAGTCTATATGTACATTTCATATGTTTGCATTGACATTTCATAAAGGTAGCTGATTGAATGGCTAGATAGTCAGTATACTTAATAAAAGGATCACCCGATAAAATCAGTCTCTATTCATATCGGTTAATAATTTGGTGTCGTGTATAATATGTACCGTAGCGAAACAAGAATTTCAATTGTAATTGACTCTCATTGATACAGAAATAATAAACAGTGTTAGTCGAATTTGACTCTTTTTTATAATTAATTGATAAAGAGCTTGCAACATTTTCTATATAATGTTCCATTTCCATCCGTTTAATTATGTGGCTGCCTAATAATTTCTGTTTCTTAAACGAATCTAATCTGTCTAATAGTTCCTTCTTTATTAGTATACAATCTTCCATATTTATAGGTAATCATCCCCTGTTTTTTTTGAATTTATTCATAAAAAAAGCCAGAAAAGGACAAATTTATTAATCCTTTCCTGACTTATGTATGGTTCTATGCCCACTCATTGCTATCAGTTATTTTATTAAGATGTTACAGATAACTTTATCGCAGATGGGGGTTATTGTCAATCAACCAATCAACTTTGCAAAATGAAAATAATATAGCTAGTA
This sequence comes from Bacillus sp. E214, assembly GCF_008087365.1. NCBI lineage: Bacteria > Bacillati > Bacillota > Bacilli > Caryophanales > Bacillaceae > Bacillus > Bacillus sp. E214. The sequence continues at coordinate 513,089 of NZ_VENN01000001.1, forward strand.
TCTTTCTCGAAATTCCAAAAAGTAAATTTATCGATTATTTTGGTGTTTAAATAGTTCTCGAAGTTTCTTTTATGCTCTATTATCAAACGTTTCTCCAAATCCCGCTTCGCGATCGTTAATTGTTCAGTAAAGCCGAACTTGATCAATTCCTTTTCGATCGGAACCATTATACCTTTTCGGACAATCATCAGCTGCCGCTTATTGAGCATAGTTGAATAGATTTCCACTGGTTCTTTTTGAGCAAGCTTGGTAACCTTCGCTAATTCTCGTTCGACTTTCTCTCTATTTCTATAATCACTGATGCTCGTTGCTGTTTTTGATAGCGTAATAATAAACATGCCAGTCGAAGTTTGCAAATTCCAATCATAAAAGAATTCATCAACTTTTGTTCCTAATGCTGCTTCAATATAGGAGGTGATGTCTTTGATTATGGTTTCCATGAGAAGGTCCCGGTTCTTTTGCACGTAAACTTCACCATCTTGATTAGCCAATAAGGATTTCTCCATAGGGGAAAGGAAATCGGCAAGATGCACAGCAAGAGTAGGAGACGATAACGTACAAATAACGTGGCTGGGGCCCCGTCCGAAGGTTTCTCTTAGCATTCTTCCTATATAACTGCTAATGTCTTTTTCGGCTTTTGTTATATCCATATCATACACCTCAGGCTTTGTGACTTTCTTATCATTTATCCCTAAGTAATTTTTTTGAAACATCAGACAAAGACTTATTACAGGGGATTTTAGTCTGAATTAAAAGATTAAAGTCAACGAAAACATCTAGAAACGATTAGGACATGAGAGGGGTGATTGGTCAAACTTTGGCGCTGCGGAAATAATATTTAATATTATCAAATGTGCCGGGAAGTTTTCTTCCCGGCACATTTGTTTTATACAGCTTCATCTGCAAACTGGCTGTTATAAAGATCCGCATAGAAACCATTTTGTCTCAGCAACTCATCATGAGTACCTTGTTCAATGACGGTTCCTTTATTCATTACTAGAATTAAATCTGCATCTTTAATCGTGGATAAACGGTGAGCGATCACAAAGCTTGTACGATTTTCCATTAAGCGATTCATCGCTTTCTGAATAAAGATTTCAGTTCTTGTATCAACACTGCTTGTTGCTTCATCCAAGATTAGAATAGAAGGGTTTGCTAAAATGGCACGAGCTATTGTAAGCAATTGTTTTTGACCCTGTGATATATTGGATGCTTCTTCATTTAATTCAGTTTCATATCCTTCTGGCAATGTACGAATAAAATGATCGGCATGAGCTGCTTGGGCTGCTTCAATAATTTCTTCACGAGTGGCACCTTCACGACCATAGCCAATATTATCTGCAATGGTACCATTAAAGAGCCATGTATCCTGAAGAACCATACCGAATAATCCATGGAGATCTCCGCGTTTCATTTCTTTAATATCGACACCATCAATTTTTATGCTTCCGCCATTTAATTCATAAAAACGCATTAACAGGTTAATCATTGTTGTTTTACCTGCACCGGTCGGACCTACTATGGCTACTTTTTGCCCTGGTTTGACATCAAGATTCATATCTTCAATCAATAGCTGATCCTGCTTATATCCGAATGCAACATGATCAAAAACCACATGTCCTTTTGGATGAGAAATCATTTGTGGATTCGTTGTTTCTGCTTCCTCCTCCTCCTCATCTAGCAGTTCAAATACACGTTCTGCAGAAGCAACAGTAGATTGAATAATGTTAGCGATATTCGCCGTTTGAGTAATCGGTTGTGTGAATTGGCGTGCATATTGTATAAAAGCCTGTATATCACCAACTGTTATTCTTCCGTTTGTAACAAAAATACCGCCAACTACACATATGAGTACATATCCGATGTTTCCGATAAATTGCATGAAGGGCATAATTACACCTGAAATAAACTGTGCTTTCCAGGATGATTCGTATAATTTTTCATTTATTGCCTCAAACTCTTCCAAAGCTTTTTCCTCTTGGCCAAAGGCTTTCACGACCTCATGTCCAGTATAGATTTCTTCAACATGGCCACTTAAATTTCCAAGTGATTTTTGTTGGCCAGCAAAGTAGGTTTGAGATTTTTTGGCTACAAATACAGCGACTACTCCGCTTAAAGGTAATGTTAAAAGAAGAATTCCTGTCATAACCGGGCTGATCGACAGCATCATAATAATAACACCAATAATCGTTACTACACTGGTAATAAGCTGTGTTAAGCTTTGTTGTAAGGTAGTGCTGATATTATCAATATCATTCACAATCCGGCTTAAAGTTTCACCTGTAGTTGTTCCATCAAAATACTTTAAAGGCAGCCGAGATACCTTAGCTTCAGCTTCTTCTCTTAATGTAAATACCGTATTTTGAGCAACGCTTGCCATAATATATTGCTGGATAAAGGCGAAGATTGAGCTAAACAAATATAAGGCGCCGAGTAGGAAGAGAATTCGAATGATATACTCAAAATCGATGCCTGCGCCAGGAATACCTGACATTTTTTCCATAATGCCTTCAAATATTTTGGTTGTCGCTTTACCTAATACTTTTGGGCCGACAATGGTGAAAACCGTACTGAGGATTGCAGCCAGCAATACAGTTAAAAGGCGAAATTTATAAGGTGCTAAATAACGAATTAATCGTTTTAACGTACCCTTAAAATCTTTTGCTTTTTGTATCGGTGCTCCTGGACCACCTGGAGGACCAAATCCCGGATTTGATTGTCTTCTTGTCATTCTGCTCATGCAATCTCCTCCTCAGAAAGCTGTGACTTCACAATTTCTTGATAGGTTTCACATGATTTTAGTAATTCTTCATGTGTACCAATTCCCATAACATTTCCTTCATCCAATACAATGATACGATCGGCATCCATAACCGTAGATACACGTTGGGCAACCAATAAAACCGTTCCTTCCGTGGTTTCACTTTTTAAAGCTTTCCGCAGCTTAGCGTCCGTTTTGAAATCCAGTGCAGAAAAGCTGTCATCAAACATATAGATTTCCGGTTTTCGAACCAAGGCTCTCGCAATGGACAGACGTTGCTTTTGTCCTCCGGAAATATTTGTACCGCCCTGAGAAATAGGAGAGTCAAAGCCTTCCTTCATATTAGAAACAAAATCATAGGCTTGTGCGACTTTTGCAGCATGGATGACTTCCTCATCACTGGCATTCTCATTTCCGTAGAGGATATTTTCCTTTACGGTACCGGTGAATAAAACAGCTTTCTGAGGAACTAGACCAATTCGGTTACGTAAATCCACTAATTCCAGTTCCTTAATATTGATTCCATTTAGATAAATACTGCCTTCAGTCGGTTCATAAAAACGAGGAATCAGCTTTAATAATGTTGATTTCCCAGAACCAGTTCCGCCGATAATGGCTGTAACCTCACCAGGACCAGCGCTAAATGAAAGGCCTTTTAAGGCAGGTTCTTCGGCACCTGGATAGCTGAATGTAACATTCTTAAATTCCAGGTAGCCAGTTTTAGTTGGTTTAGCTTCATGTTTAATTGGCTCATCTTTAATAGTGGGCTTAATCGCCAATACTTCATTAATACGAGCTGCGGAAGCAGAAGCACGAGGAATCATGACAAACATCATGGAAAGCATAACCATGGAGAACATAATTTGCATGGCATATTGAATAAAGGCCATTAAATCACCGACCTGCATATCTCCATGATCAATCCTGATTGCACCAAACCAAACAACCGCAATGGTTGTATAGTTCATAATCAGCATCATGAGCGGCATAAGTGTAGCCATTAATTTATTCACTTTGATAGTAGTGTCTCTTAAGTCTTTGTTGGCCTTCTTAAAACGTTCCTTTTCAAAATTGATCCGATTAAAGGAACGAATGACACGGACACCAGTCAAATTTTCGCGAATGACACGGTTTACAGCATCCAATCTGCGTTGAACCAGTTTAAATAGAGGGACGCCTTTCCAGATGACAAAAAGAATAACGCCCACTAAGACCGGAATCGCAAGGATGATAACCCAGGATAGTTCGGGATCTTTTGAAAAGGCCATAATAATGCCACCAATAGCCATTAAAGGTGCCATTATCATCATTCTAAGGATCATGTTAAGGACCAATTGTACCTGTGTTATATCATTGGTTGTTCTTGTAATTAAGGAAGCAGTACCAACTTGTTCAAATTCATGAAGTGAAAAATTCTCAACATGGGAGAATACTCTGGAGCGAAGATTTTTGCCAAATGACATGGATACTTTGGCGCTGAAGTAACTTGCCGTAATAGAGCAAAGCGTACCAACTGCAGCAACCAAAAGCATAAATCCGCCAATTTTCCATATGTATGGTATGTTCTGATTAATGACACCTTTGTCGATGATGTCAGACATCAATGTGGGTAAGAATAATTCTGATAATGACTGTATAAATACCAATGCGAATATAAAAACAATCGGTAATTTATACGGTGCTAAATAGCGAAACAATTTCCTCAAAAATTAACAACTCCTTAATACTGATTTTCATTAAAAAACTCATACACTTTGGTTAATAATCGGGTGAGTTCCTTACTATCATCTAATCCGATATATTCCTCTAGAAGGGTAAAAGTTTGATGTAATTTAGCAAGTGCTGCATCTGCTACAGAATCTCCCTCACATGTTAATGTAACCAGTACCACCCTGCGATCATTTTTATCAATTCTGCGGGTAATTAGGTTATGCTGTTCCAGCTTATTTAAAATGGGGGTAACAGATGGCATTTTAACATTTAACTGCTTGCTGATCTCGGATACCTTAATCTCGGTAATATGTTGAGTTTTTTCTTTGATACATGTCAAAACTCTTATTTCACTTGGTTTATATCCTTTTATTGTTTTCTTTTCCCAATCCAATTTGTCAAACTGTGTAAAAGCCCTGATCAATTTTTCAACTGATCGGTCTTTGTTAACTGTCATACCTCCACCTCTAAAACAAAGTCTTCCTAATAGTTAAGTAACCAAATTAAAAGCAAATAAAATTATATTTATATAATATATACAAGTCAATATAGCTATACAGTTTCAGAAAGTGTAAAATATGACAAATTAAATACGATGGTTTTGTAGGTCTGTTAAATAAAAGAAATAGGAAATGAAAAAATGTATAATGTATAAAACATATTAAATTCAGCTTAAAATCCCAATGTTTTACATAATTAGGATTGTCTTTATATCAGTTCTTCGGTAACGTTATATATAGAAGCTAAACTCAGGAGGAAGAAAGTTTATGAAAGAAAGAAAACAGAAGGGGAGTTATAAACGCTTTTTTCGGTTATTGCATGCAACGAACCCTTCATATGGAAGACTTGGTTTTGCACTCGGTCTGAGTATTATTACTACCCTTATTGGGTTGCTCATTCCATTGTTAACAAAGGAATTGGTAGACGGCTTCAGTATGTCTTCATTATCTAAAAGTCAGATTCTCATAATTGTATTGGTGTTTATTGCTCAAGCTGGTTTAAGTGCATACGCGACCTATGCACTTGGATATAATGGTCAAAAAATCATTGCAGGCTTGCGGGATTTATTATGGAAAAAGTTGATTAAGCTGCCTGTATCGTACTCTGACAAATATGGTTCAGGGGAAATGATTAGCAGATTAACAAATGACACAATGGTCGTCAAAGAATTGATAACTACCCATTTAGTTGGGGCTATTACTGGAATGATTTCAGTTATTGGGTCTATAACGATATTATTTATCATGAACTGGAAATTAACCCTGTTAATATTTATTGTTTTCCCAATAGCAGCCATGATTTTAATACCAATTGGCCGAATTATGCTTAATATCTCGAAGGAGACCCAAGCTGAAACTGGTAGATTTACAGGGGTATTAAATCAGGTCCTACCTGAAATCCGCTTAGTCAAGGCATCCAATGCAGAAGAAATTGAATATAATAGGGGAATGTCAGGTGTAAACCGGTTGTTCGCTCTTGGTTTAAAAGAAGCGAAGACCCAGTCTCTTGTTTCACCAATTATCACATTAGTGCTAATGGCTGCTCTAGTAGGAATTATTGGGTATGGCGGTATGCAGGTAGCGAGCGGAATTATTACAGCAGGTTCGCTTGTAGCTTTTATTCTTTACATTTTTCAAATTATTATGCCTATGGGGCAAATTACGACATTTTTTACTCAATTGCAGCGTTCGATGGGAGCAACCATGAGAATAATTGAAATCCTGAATGAAAAAGAAGAGGATTTACTCAAAGGGAAAGAACTAGTAAAAGCAAATGTCGATATCGTTCTCGATGATTTATCATTTGGATATGCAGAGGAGTCTTTAATTCTTCGTCATTTAAATGCAAAGATTGAAGCGGGAAAAGTAACAGCGATTGTTGGACCAAGCGGTGGAGGGAAGACGACTCTGTTTAAATTGCTTGAACGCTTTTACGAACCAAGTGAGGGATCAATCAGGATAGGTGAAATTCCTATCGGTGAATACAATTTGCAATCGTGGCGGAAGCATATTGGGTATGTATCTCAAGAAAGCCCGCTGTTGGCAGGTACGATCCAGGATAATATATGTTATGGTTTGGAAAGGGAAGTCACCTCCGCTGAACTGGAGCAAGCAGCTGAAATGGCTCATGCACTTGAATTCATTCAGCAGCTTCCAGAAGGATTCCAAACGGATGTAGGGGAGAGGGGATTGAAGCTGTCAGGAGGACAGCGCCAACGAATTGCGATAGCAAGAGCGTTATTGAGAAATCCAAGTATTCTAATGCTAGACGAGGCCACATCAAGTTTAGACAGCCAGTCTGAACAAATCGTGCAGGCTGCATTAAATAAACTAATGGTAGGGAGGACGACAATCGTTATTGCCCATCGATTATCAACCGTCGTCAATGCCGATCAGTTGTTATTTATTGAAAAAGGTGAAATTACAGGTAGAGGAACACATGAAGAATTAATGCAAACTCACAAGCTCTACCATGAATTCGCAACACAGCAATTAAAAATTAATGAGAATTTAAAAGAGAAGGCATAAATTGCACAAAGCATAACAATTTTTTTTGATATTTAAGAATGAACAACTAGCTAAGCGAAACCAAAACTCGCTTAGAAATATTTTACTAAGCGCGTTTTGGTTTTTTTAAAAGCAATTTTACTATTATTTAAGGGTTATAAACCTGTAAATAGAATCAAAACGCCCAATTCCCATTTCGGAATATGGCCTCACGTGTACCATCAGGCAATTCTCCATCAATGTCCATATCAGCTGAACCAATCATAAAGTCCTCATGCACTTGGCTGATATTTACCCCATACTTATGCAATTGTTCGATATTCATTTCTTCTCCACCTTCGAGGCAAAATGGATATCCAGCTCCAATGGCGAGGTGGTTAGAAGCATTTTCATCAAATAACGTATTATAGAATAAGATATTTGATTCAGAGATCGGTGAATGGTGAGGTACCAGCGCAATTTCACCCAGGTATTTAGCTCCTTCATCAACATTGATAAGATGATTTAAAATTTTATTTCCTTTTTTTGCCACGGCATTTACGATTCTTCCTTCTTCAAATGTTAACGTAAATTCATCAATTACATTGCCGCCATAAGCTAACGGTTTTGTGCTTGAAACCGTGCCATTTACTCCATTTTTTAAAGGAATCGTAAATACTTCTTCAGTAGGCATATTGGCTACGAATTCTTTGCCGGTTGAGTCTTTAGCTCCTGCTGCGCACCACTTATGTTTCTCGGAAAGTTCAATTCTTAAATCCGTACCAGGTGCTTTATAGTGTATGTATTTATATTTTTTGTTATTTAAATAATCAGCTTTACTGATTAATGTATCAAGATGCTCCTCCCATGCTTGGATAACATTTTCCTGATCAACACGGACTGAAGAAAAGATGGCATCCCAAAGTAAATCTAAGCTGTTTTCTTGTCCAGGGAATATTTTTTTGGACCAACCCTCACCTGCAGCAGCAACGACTGTCCAACTGATCTTATTGGACTGCATTGCTTCGCGTAAATTATTGAGAGCCTTACCTGCAGCCTTTTGAAAATTAGCGATCCGATTTGAGTCGATCCCATTCAGTAAATCCGGATCTTGAGAGACAATCGTTATAAAAGTTGCACCTCTTTCAACCATTTCGTTTCTGGAGGCAGCCATCCATGAAGGAAATTCAGTAAATGCCTCGTCAGGTGCCAGCAAATATTTCGTTCGGTTAATTTCTTCATCACTCCATTCCACAAAAACCTGCTTTGCACCTGCTTCATAGGCTTTTTTAACAAGTTTACGTGTAAATGGTGCAGTTTCAATAGTGGATATGATGAATACAATTTGATCCTTTTGTACATTAGCAGCTTTCTTAACAGTCAAGTCAGCATAACGATCTAATTTTTCTTCAAAATTATTCATGGATTAATCCTCCCCATACAATATTATTTACTATAAAAGTATATCATCTAGATATCAGAAAATATCAAAAATTTATTTGGATAAAAATATAGAGCTGGATCTATAAGAAATCCAGCTCTATATTTTTATTAATGTCCTCCTAAGAAGACCAATTGAATAAGGAATAGTACACCAAAGATGTAAACAAGAGGTGGAACTTCTTTCGCTTTGCCACCAACTAATTTCAAGATTGGATAAATAATAAATCCAAATGCGATTCCAGTAGAGATACTTGAAGTTAAAGGCATCGCAAGGATAATAACAAATGCTGTAAAAGCTTCATCAAACTCAGACCATCTAATCTTTGATATACCTTCCATCATAAAGCACCCAACAATAATTAAAACAGGAGCTGTAATGGAAGCTAAGTTTGAGATGGCTCCAATAAATGGTGAGAAGAATAATGCTAAGCTGAACAATATAGCAACAACTACTGCTGTTAAACCAGTACGACCACCGGCAGCAACACCTGTACTTGATTCTACATATGCTGTTGAAGGACTTGTACCAAAAGCAGCACCAACAGTAGTAGCGATAGAATCACCAAGGAAAGCTTGCTTTGCCCTAGGAAACTTACCGTCTTTTAATAATCCGGCCTGTTCGGATACAGCCACCATTGTACCTGTTGTGTCAAAAATCGTTACGAGTAGGAATGAAAATACAACGGCGTATAAGCTGTTAGTGAATACACCACCGAGATCTAAATCAAAAAATGCTATTCCTTCTGGAAGTGAAGGGAGTAATTGCTTGGCTGTAATGTCCAGCATGCCTGTAAAATAGCCAATAATTGCTGTAATAATCATTCCAATAAACAAAGCACCAGGTACTTTTCTTACCATAAGAATAAGGGTAATGAATAAACCGGCAATTGTTAATAATGGAACAGGAGCAGTTAAATCACCTAAACCAACAAGATTGCTTTCGTTTGCGACAAAGATTTGTGCTTGTTTAAAACCAAGAAACGCTATGAATAAACCAATACCGGATGTAATTCCATATTTAATAGAAAGAGGGATGGAATTAATGATCTTTTCACGTAAATTACTAAAACTTAATAACATAAATAAAAGTCCGGCGATAAATACTGCGCCTAAAACCACTTGATAGCTAAGTCCTTGTGTCGCAACAACACTCGTAAAGTAAGCGTTTATTCCCATACCTGGCGCAACGGCGATTGGGTATTTTGCATACAAGCCCATAATTAAAGTACCAATTACTGCCGAGATAATGGTAGCAATAAATACCTGATTAAAGGGAATTCCTGAAGCGGAAAGGATTGCCGGGTTAACTATTACAATGTACACCATTGTAAAGAAAGTAGTTATACCAGCTAAAACTTCCGTTTTAACAGTAGACCCGTTTTGGCTAATTGAGAAAAATTTGTCTAACAATTCGTATACCTCCATCTATTCACCTTTAAAAAAGCGAACGTTTTTGACGACATTTAATATAATATTCGCTTTTAGGTTATTTTTCAACCACAAATTAATAATTATATTAATTATTTGCAATAACTACTTATAATATGAGGATTAAAGAGAGGCTTTATCCTAGTTATGAGGTTGATATTTAAAACATTATCATACTAAAACTGATTGTTAGTATTAGAAGTCATTATGAATAGTGCTTCAACATTTCAGGACTTTGATTTGTAAATGGTTGATGTTACTTTTGTGACTTCTGTATAGGTTGAAATACAAAGTAGACTGTGACCAAAAAACAAAAAGAAATTTATGTGAATAAATTAAAAATATACAAAAATTAGTAGATGAAAATATTTACATTTTTCATATCGGGAGTATTATTATCAAAGTTTCTAATTTCTAAATCGCTTAAGCATAATTGCGCGGGGGACCCATTGTGTTCTAGGGTGAATCCATTATGGTAGGGCTACTCAGTAGGCACGAATTCGACAGCTAACTCCTCAGCGTTTTATGAGAAGGAAGGTGGAACTTGTGAGACGAAACTAATATAACGTCTGCAGGTCTATTTATTGATGGCTTGCAGGCGTTTTTTGTTGATCAAGCTATTAATTTATTAATTTCTTAATAATAAAAGCGGGTGAGCAGAGTGGTTTCATCAATAAAACGTATACTCATTGGTCGTACTTTAAAGTCAATATAAACACAGAGTGATTTCCGCTATTAATGGAATCACTCTTTTTTTGCTTAAACTACACATCCCTTTAGATTTAATAGTTATATGAAATAATGATGGCATTTTTATGCATAAAAATACAAGTAAGTATTTACCTCAAAAAATTATGGTGATATAATTTATTTACTTTTTTAAAGAGGGTGATTCCCATTAGAATGTTAATTTTAGAAGATGAGCCTGTTGCGAGAAAAGTACTAAGGAAAAGGCTTGAATTACAAGGATATACAGTAGATGATTTTGACGATCCAGAGGATGCAATTATAGCTTGTGATAAAGTGAAATACGATTTATTAATTTTTGATATTACCATTCATGGTGCAATTATTGATGGTTTGGAAGCTGCTTCTATTATAAGGAAAAAACATAATATTCCCTTTGTCCTCGTTACCGGAGCAGATTCGTCAGATGCAAGATTGCGAGGATTACAGGAAGGTGCGCTTTTGTATTTTACAAAGCCTTTCAGCTACAAAGAACTTGTCCTTAACATAAAAAATATTATGGAAAGTACAGCAGTAAAAAATAATTCGTATTATATACATAGAGGATTAAAAATTGAGCCTCTTCGTGGTACGATTACGAAAGAAGATGGCAGTGTTGAAACGCTATCGAAAATTCCAATGCAGGTGTATACGTATTTATTAGAACATAAAAATCAAGTTGTCAGTAAACAAGAATTATGGGAAAAAATATGGACTGAGCATGGGGATATGAGTGATGACATTATTAATACAACGATAAATCGGATTAGACGAAAGATAGGTAAGAATAGCATTAATACGATTAAAAATGTTGGATATGAAATCAATGACTAAAAATTGGCTTACTGTTAAACGGTTTACCATTTTATCCAATATTCTCATGTTCTTGATATTTACAGGCATAGTCTTACTGCAAAATATTAATCGGGTAAACGATTATGCAAAACATCGAATCAATGAAGTATTGCCGAACTTCTATTTGGTTGAAACTCATTTAGCTGAATACGGTTTACAGGAAGACTTTCTAAATGATAAATTCGGTAAGCTACCTGGTGCTTATGAGTATATGATGATTTTGGATAATGACTCAAGTTATCAAAATATTGCTTATAACCAAACATCAAAGAATATCAATATTTATGAAGGAAAAGATAAAAAATATTTACCAATAATTAAGTGGTTATTAGGTCAGAGTCGAGAAGACATCTATGTAAAAGATGGTTTAAGTGATAAAAAAATTAAGGTTGAGTTTTATGAAGTTAATGGATCTGTAATAGCTGAAATTGAGCATGCCATTCATACGGAAGCATTCAATGGTCAGTTATATACGAAAATAAATCTCTCGGTTCTGCTTATTGAAGATTTTAAAGAAATACTCATCACGAATGGTTATTTATATTTGATTATATTCATTTTTTTCTTTTTGTTTCAGGCCTTATTATTTGAAACTATTTTTAAACCTTTATCGAAGATGACCAATCATTATAAGCTGAAAAACAAGTTTAATATTACACCCCATTTTATGAATGACTATATGTTAAGGGAAATGGAAGAGTTAAACAATGTTACCAATAGTAGTGTTGAAAAAATGCTCGCTGTAACCGACGAGACGCATGCTTTCCTAGAAGAGATTGTCCATGAGGTTCGGAATCCTGCTCATAATATTAAGAATACCATTGAATATTTGGAGGACCTGATTGATAACGAAACTCATCCTGAGATTAAAGAAGGATTGTTTCATATTAAAAACCAATCTAGTAATATAGATTCGTTATTAACAGGTATTAAATTATCGCATGAACTTTATTATTTAGGAGGAAATCCTCCCGATAGCTGGATAGAACCAAAAGGTTGTATTGAACCATTAATGGCTGCCTATATGAGGAATTACCCCTCCTACACATTTATTTTTAATGATAATGTAAGTAAAACCACCAAAATCTGGATTGATGAGTATTCATTTGAATTAGTCATGCAGAATTTATTGAGCAATGCAGTGAAATATTCTACAAAGGAATCAACCATTTTTGTGGGAATTAGAGAGAATAAGCTTGATAATACTATTAATATTGACGTAACCAACACTGGCTCATCTATCCATTATTCTAATATCAATAAGATCTTTGATAAGTATGTACGTCTAAGTATGGCTAAGCAGATAACGTCTGGATCGGGTATTGGGTTATGGATTGTTAAAAGGGTTTCTGAAATTTATGATGTGAATATTGATGTAAATAGTACAAATCAATCAGCAACCTTTTCGCTGAAGTTCAAGCATATTAAACAGGAAAATATTGAAGAATAGCGCAGGGAAGAGTGGGGCAACAATTTAATGCATGCCTCACTCTTTTTTACATTACTGAATATTTCTTGGAGAATACGTTTTATTACTTGAAGTTTTAGCTGCTTTAGAGCATTTATCATAGCGGTTAAAATAGAATGAGAATGCTATTATGCTGAATGAAAATCGAATTAATAGAAAAAAGCGGAATATCCAAAATCGGACATTCCGCTTTTTTTCCTTAATGGTGATTTTAATTTGATTTTGTTTCCTCTAGCTTTGTTAATTTATTGCGCATCTCTAAAGAATCCTTTTTTCCATGCATAAAATAATAGACTACGATTAATGCCAATACGAGAATCGACATGATTAGATAGAGATTTCGATAGCCTGTGAAAGGAATAATCATTCCAAGTACATATGGGCCAATTCCGAAGCCTACATCCAAAAAGATAAAAAAGGTTGCTGTTGCTAAACCGATTCGGTGAGGAGGAGTCACTTTTACGGCAATAGCCTGAGTTGTAGATTGGATATTCCCAAAACCGAGTCCAATAATTGCGCCGGCTAAAAGCAAAATAAATCCGTTATTAGCATAGCTTAATAGAAGAAGTCCAAGGGCAAATACAAGTAAGCAGGGATACATAATAATATTAGATCCTTTTAAGTCTAACAAGCGGCCAGTAAAAGGTCTTGACACTAAAACCGCTGCTGCATAAACGACAAAAAAGAAACTTGCTGCTTCAACTAATTGAATCTCTTCTGAATAGAAAGTAATAAATGATAAGACGCTTGAATAGCATAGGGCTCCCAGCATCATAACGATAGCAATGGGGATAGCCTTTGGTTCAATAAAACTGGAAAGCTTAACTCTATTGTTTTCTGATTCAACAGAAGTGTGAGATTGTTCATTTTGTATTTTTAATAGAAAGGCAGTTAAAAAGCTAACAGCTCCCAATGCTATACAAAAGCTGAAAATGACTTCAAATGTTGTATGCTGTTTTAAATAAATACCTAAAAAAGGACCAATCGCAGTAGCAAGAGTGGCACTAAGGCTAAAATATCCAACGCCTTCACCACGTCGTTCTGCTGGTATGATTTGCGCTACAATGGTACCGGTAGCCGTACTTGCAATTCCTAATCCGATTCCATGTAATAAGCGGTTAACCATCAAAAAAGACAAGCTATTAATCCCAAAATATAAAATAGTTGTTAATGTAAAAACGATAAGTCCGAATAATAATATTCTTTTTCTGCCGTATTTATCGATAATTCTACCTGTCAGAAGTCGGCCAATAAGTGCTCCAATAATAAAAATTCCGGTAACCAGTCCTGCTTCACTCGTTGAAGCACTAAATTGTTCAACAGCATAGACCGAAATTGACACCATTAATAAATAAAAAACAAGTGTTAATAAAAAATTAATGGTGGATACAATGATAAAATCTTTTGTCCATAATTTTGCTCGTTCCGTTTGCATAGTTATCTCCTTACTCATTAAAATTTTGCTTAATCCTTTCTAGGATATTTAGGAATTGTTCTTGTTCATCTGTCGTAATACCTATTAACTTTCCAATCTGAAATTCATCAATCTCACTTCTTACAACTTTATATTGTTTCTCTCCTTTAGCAGTCAGTTGAATATTTTTCTTCCTTTTATCTGAGCTTGAAAATGACTGAATATACCCTTGCTGCTCGAGGCTGTTGACTGTGCGGGTTATCGCTGGCTTTTCGATACTTTGATATTTAGATATCTCAACAAGGGTATGTGGCCCATAATTAAAAAGGATATACATAATTGTCCATTGTGGTCTGTTCAAAGCATATCTACCTAGAATTTCATTTAACTGGTCAATATAAGGTTTATGCACCATAGACAACTCGTGAAATAACTGTTGATATCTTTTCATTTTACCTCCTTATAAATTAGTTACTTTAGTTAACTAATCCAATTTTTTTATTATGGCAGAGAAGAGGAGAAGATGTCCAGTCTTTTTATAATGGTAAAAGATAGGCATATTATTTTGCTTTGAATTCAAACTATATTAAAATAAATTTACAAATCATATATCGTACATGGAGGTATACATATGACTAAAGTTTTATTTGTTAAAGTAAACGATCGACCGGCAGACCAAGCTGTTTCTGTTCAAATGTACAATGCATTTTTACATGCATATAAAGAAGCAAATCCAACTGATCAAATTACAGAGCTGGATTTATTCCAAGTAGAACTCCCTTACTATGGAAATGCGGCGATTACCGCTCTTTATAAAAACAATCAAGGAATCGAATTAACAGAAGAAGAAACTAAATATGTTAATTTAGCAAATCAATATATCGATCAATTCTTATCCATGGATAAAATTGTTTTTGCCTTCCCTCTTTGGAATTCAACTGTTCCTGCGCCATTAATTACGTATATTTCGTATTTGGCTCAAGCCGGAAAAATGTTTAAGTATACTGCTGAAGGTCCGATAGGATATGCAGCTGATAAAAAGGTAGCACTATTGTCTGCAAGAGGTTCTGATTACTCAGCTATACCAGGAGCGGAAATGGCAGTTAATTTAGTTAAATCTGCTATTAGCCTTTGGGGAATTACTAACCCAGAAGTTATGGTTATTGAAGGACATAATCAATACCCAGACCGTACGGTTGAAATTGTTGCAGAAGGGCTTGAGAAAACCGCTAAACTTGCTGCCCGCTTCTAATTAAGAAACATCAATACTATATCGTTGGATTTACCATTAATATAGAAAACAATAAAAACAGTGGGATTCGATTAAGAATTCCCACTGTTTTTATATATAAAGGACGATAAATGACGCGTTTGTTAAAAAATAAGCAGAATAGTACCAATTGTAATCGCAATACCACCAATAATCGTATTTTTATTAGGTTTTTCTTTTAAAATAATAAAGCTTAACACCATTGTAATGACTACGCTGAATTTATCGATGGGAGCTACGATAGACACCTTTCCGATTTGAATGGCAGCAAAGTAGCACAACCAAGATAAGCCAGTTGCGAAACCCGATAGGATTAAAAAGACATAGGACCTATTAGAGATCGTTTTAAGATCTTTTTGCGTTCTTTGGAAAAATACAATGCTCCAGGCAAAAATTAAGATCACTACAGTACGAATGAAGGTGGCGACATTTGAATCGACATCCTCGATACCGATTTTCGCCAATATACTGGTTAGTGCTGCAAAAACGGCTGATAAGACAGCCAGGAAAATATACGACTGAAGATAGCCTTCTTTCTTCTTTTTTTCTCTCTTACCGATAAGAATAAAAGTACCAATCGTAATAACGACCCCTCCTGCAATCACTAACGGAGTCAACGGTTCCTGAAGGATGATAAAGGATAAAATAATTGTAATTATGACGCTTGATTTATCAATAGGAACTACTTTTGATACATCACCAATTTGTATGGCCTTAAAAAAACATAGCCACGATAGGCCAGTGGTTATACCTGATAAGATAATGAAAATCCATGCCTTAGGATGGATAGTATACAGCTCATCCCATTGCCCGGTTATTCGAACAACGGCATAAGCCATAATTAGGACTACAAACGTTCGAATCGCAGTGGCCAAATTTGAATTCACATTATTAATCCCGATTTTTGCTAATATTGACGTTAATGCTGCAAATAAAGCAGCCAGTAAAGCTAACAGTATGCTCATGAAAATCCTCGCTTATTTATGTACTTAGAATCGGTTTGTTCCTCTGGTTTTTTCTAACTTTAACTATAACTCAATTCCATTTAAAAAGGTATTTGGTTTCATATAAGTTTAAATACTTGATTCTTGAGTTGTATTTACATGAAGAAAAAATACACTCCTTATGTCACATAGATTATCTACCCGGCATAAAAAGTGTATTTTAGTTTTAGGATTCAAAGGATATATAGTAGGGATATGGGAATCTCATTTCAAGCTGTTAATTCAAACGTTCCAACGGTTTAACTGCTGGGCCTTCGATGACTTCCCCGTTAGGTGCAAAGCGGGATCCATGACATGGGCAATCCCAGGAACGTTCTCCATTATTCCATTTCACTTCACACCCCATATGGGTACAGGTAGTATCTACTACACAAACGTTACCTGTATGGTCGCGATAGGCACCGGCTCTTTTACCATTAAAGGTAACGATACTGCCTTCATCGGGTTTAAGTTCATCTGGACTGATATCTTTATCAGCAAGTTTTCCTTTAATTAATTCTTTTGCTACATTTATATTTTCTTTTATGAATTTACCGGCAGATTGTATATGTGTTTCTGAACGAGTGGGGGTAAACAGATCAAAATATGGATTTTCTTTTCCACGTACTAAATCACTTAAAATTAGAGCAGCGACAGCTCCGTTCGACATTCCCCATTTCCCAAAACCAGTTGCAACAAAAATATGATCCTTCATAGAAGAATATGGACCAATATAAGGGACATAATCCAATGTTTCTAAATCCTGTGCTGACCATCTGTATGGAAGGTCATTAACTGTGTAATACTTTTCGGCAAAATCCTTTAGTGCTTCATAATGCTTAAATGGATTTTCGCTTTGACCGGTTTTATGACTTTCTCCTCCAAATAATACCAGGGTTTTATCCCCGTCTTTTGTATGGCGGATTGAGCGGGTAGGCTGCTCGGCGCTAATGTACATTCCATCTGGTAGGTCTTCCTTGATTTCAGCGGCAACAATGTAAGAGCGTTTCGGGCTCAGGCGAGAGAAGTACAGTCCCTGCATATCATAGAATGGATAGTGGGAAGCAATCACAACTTTATTGCAATAAATGGTATGTCCATTCTTCACTTTAACTTGAACAGGTCCTTTATCGTCATCTTCAATAGCTTCTACTGGCGATTGTTCAAATACTTGTCCGCCTTTTTTTATAATCAGGTTTAAAATATGGCCTAAGTATTTAACTGGATGAAATTGTGCTTGATTAGGCATAATAATGGCATTTTTGATTGGATAAGGCAAAGGCAGGTGTTCGACAAGTTTACCTGGAATGCCCAGTTTTTGATAAGCTTCGAACTCTGACTTGATTTTCTTTTCAAATTTTTCAGTCTCTGCGTAAAGGATGGCTTCCTGTTCTTCATAATCACAATCGATCTCTTCTTCTTTGTAGAGAGAATGGATAAATTCAAGGCCATCCATATTTGCCTGATAGTATAGTTTCGCTTTTTCTTCACCTACCGAATTAATTAATTTGTCATAAATTAATCCATGCTGGGCGGTTATTTTTGCTGTTGTATGGCCTGTTGTCCCATTCATCACTTCGCTTGCCTCAACTAATGCAACCTTTACTCCTTTGCTGACCAATTGATAAGCCGTTAAAATACCGACTATTCCAGCTCCAACTATAACAACATCTGTTTCTAAATCATTTTGTAGCTTATTAAATTTCAGTTCTTCTTGATTCTGCATGAACTTCGTCCAATATGAACTCGATTGATTAGGTAATTGATTCATTTTAACCCCTCCGGTTTTTCCAATATAGTATATAGTTACCCATGTTTTGTTAAAAAAATCAGCTAATTATGATAAACGGATTGTTTATAATGAAGACCGATTGGATATTAAGTAAAAAAATGGGGGCTGGAGGGGAATTCGATTGAGGAGTCAAACTAAAAAGAAATTATTAGTAATAGGAAGCTTTCTGTTGGGATTCGGCTTTATGGGTGCTATGGATGGGATTATTTTTCATCAGCTTTTACAATGGCATAGTGTCGTGATGGAAACGAGTCGCTCAGGTCAAATCATGAGTGATGGGATTTTTCATTTTGCGGTGACGATTGCTTTGGTGGCAGGGGGCTTTATTTTATGGCTTGCTGGTAACCCATCAGACCAAAAGCAGGGTGTCAAACAGATTATTAGTTGGTTTTTAATTGGCTCAGGTTTATTCAATATGTTGGAAGGGATTGTTAATCATCATATCCTGCAGATTCATAGGGTAAAACCAGGTGATCCCAATGCTTTATTCTATGATATAGCGTTTCTGATAGTTGGAGCTATTTTATTTTTGATTGGTTTGTATTTGAAAAATAGTGCGTCCAGGCATAAGGGTGGCGAAGAGATTCATGTATAGAATACTTAGCTTTATTGTTATCGCTGGGTTTGTATCCATCATGCTATATTTTCATCAACAAAGCAGCCATTTCAGCAATGATGCTCATGCTGGGCATACGGGACAACATGATGGATTAGAAATAAGCAATATAAGTGAAGTGAAAATTCCGGAAATTAATGGATGGATCAAGCAGGATCAAACAGGGTGTTGGATGCTGAAAATCAACACAAAAAACTTTTCGTTTAAACCAGAAAAGCTGGGTTCGAATGAGCAACGAATTAATGAAGGTCATGCCCATCTATATATGAATGGAGATAAAAAGAATAGAATTTATGGTCAATATTATGATTTAGGCACACTCAAACCAGGGGTGTACAAGGTGAAGGTTACGTTAAATACGAATAATCATAAAGCACTAATGTATAACGGTAAGGAGATTGCCTATCACTATAAACTTAAGGTGAAATAGATTACAAACAGTCATCTGACAATTCAGAAGATATACCTATATGGTAATTTGGAATTAAATGGTATGATTATTCATATAAATGATTATCGATGGAGGATGAAATGTTTGGAAAAATTTATATTGCTATTCTAGTATGTTTTTCTCTCGTTTCTTGTATGATGGCCATCGTAAAACCTTCCATATTTGACTTGCATTTAAAAAATTTTCGCCGAAGCCTTTATACGTTATTTGTGCTTTGCCTCGGAATCGGCATTATTGCAGGCGGAATAAATATAACCAACTGGACATATATATTGAGTTTAACTGCAATCGTTGTTTTTATCGATTTATCCGTTCTTTTAACACCAAGCATTTTAAAGATATGGCAGGCAGAGTTTATAACAGGTTCTGAATTTCTTGAAGCTACCATAAAGGAAAATGAAAAAATTCAACGAGCGACGGTGACAAAGGTAGAGCATATGTCCTTATTAGTACAGGATGCTATCTATTATTTTGAGCAAAAGCCTGTTCCTGAAAACGGAGAAGAATATGAGAGAGAGTTAAAGAAATATCTTGTCCTGTATTGTGAGGAATTTGGTTTGTCAGTTGATATCAATCAGTACGAAGCTGACGATTCGATTGACTTAGATATATCCGTCAGGGAGAGAATTAAACAAAAGCTTATCAGGATTGATCATATACATAATTTCGATTTTAATCAGCAGCTTTTACAAAGCTTTACCGATTCGATTTTCAATTTAGAGGTTATCACCCTTGAAGACCACGATGCTTTGTTAATTCCTATCCATTTACAAATGTATAACTTTATTATAGTTTTAAAGAAAGATAAGGGCATTCCCATTGAAGTGGATGGTGTTCATATTGCTAATTTAGTTCACATTTATGATTCGTTTATGTAAAACTTTGGTATAATAAGGGTATAAAAGTTAAGGAAGAGAGGAGTAAGATGGCTATGAGGCGTAGGAGAAATAACATTCAGTCTGACGATTCCGCTGAGGCAATGGCAAAAAACTCCCAGTCAGGTCCCAAAATCACCCATCTCTCTGATAAATCAGTCAGTAAGCAGACAAAGAAAGTAAAAGAAATGAATAAAAAAGCATTGGCTTATATATACTCTGTAAAATAACAAAGTGATGGGACTTTGTTATTTTTTTTGTATTGCTTTTTTGTGTTATAGCATAAGCTATAACAAAATGCACATGTTAGGAGCATAAAATATGACATCTAAGAATGTAACTAAACAATTAGGAAAAAACAGAAGGTACACAGTTTTGGGCAATAAGGCATTAAGGATCAGTAAAATGAATCATGAGGCCATTAGAGTTTTAAAAAAACTTCGAGGTAAATTTGGATAATTGAAGAGACTAAAGGCTAAATAAAACATTCGTTAAAGATAAAAAAGACAGCTTCCGGATAGGGAGAGCTGCCTTAAATTGTAATAAGAATATGTTATTATTTATCCCATGGAAGTAAGTAGAAGAGAATACAGAAGAAATGCATAACACTTCCGGCGATAACGAAAAGATGCCAAATGGCATGATGGAATTTGAAGCCTCTCCATACATAAAAGATAGCACCTACCGTGTATAGAATACCTCCAGTAACTAATAAAATCATTCCATTTGGCTCAAGGAAGTTGACCAATGGTTTCCATGCGAAGACAATCATCCAACCCATTACTATGTAAAGAAGTGTTGATACGATCATATATTTTTTAACAAAAAATGATTTAAAAACTGTTCCCCCAAAAGCTATTCCCCAGACAATACCGAATAAAGTCCAACGTGTCCAACCGTCCAATACAATAAAACAAAATGGCGTGTACGTACCTGCGATAAAAAAATAGATAGCTGAATGGTCGAATATTTCAAATACATTCTTAGCTTTGCCCTGGGGTAAGCTGTGCAAAAGAGTGGAGCACAGATACATAAGAAGCATTGTTATTCCAAATATAGTAAAACTAACGATGTGCCAAGCGGTCCCATATATAGAGGAATGGAAAACCAGCAAAATCAGCGCTACTATACTTAATATAACACCCAGGCCATGGGTAACTGCATTTGCGATTTCTTCACCTTTGCTATAAACATGAATGTCCTTCATTAAATTTCCTTCTTTCTAGTACAATATGAATTATTATCATTAGTATAATGCAATATCATTAATATGTAAATATTAATACTCTATATTATTGCTTCGACAATTCATTATATAGTTTTAATAACTACTTATCACCCTTTTTATAGTATGCATGTTAAATGAGATATTTTTGAATTCATCTTAATTAAGAAAAGGAAACTGGTTATCAGTTTTTTTGTGGTTTACGCAGGTCTGTTATATGAAAGATTTAACTATACCAAGACTCGCATTAGTTCTTCTGAGGCGTGTTGTTTAACTATTCAATAAGAATCATTATTTTAACCATTATAAATAATGAATGGCTTCTACGAATTTAATGAATATAGTAGTATACTAGTATGGTATTTATTTAAGTTACAGTAAAAGGAATGATTGACGTTGAGATTAATTGCAACAGACATGGATGGGACTTTGTTGAATGGTAAAGGTCGTATCAGTAAGGAGAATATAATCGCAATTGAAAAAGCACAGGCGGAAGGGATTCAGGTAGTTATTGTTACAGGAAGACCATACAGTTATGCCTTGATGCCATTGGAACTGGCTGGATTGTGTTGTCCTGTAATTGCATTAAACGGAGCTGAAATAAGAGACGAGCAGGGAGAAGTATTAAATAAACTCCCACTAAAAAAAGAATGGTGCCGCTCAATTCAAAAAGTACTGGAAAATAAAAACGTATATATTGAGTTTTTTACTAACGTTGGAGTTTTTTCTAAAAGTATGGAACAGTATATTGACATTAGAATGCAATTAAAAATGGAGAGATTCCCATACGCTGATGAAGCTCTAATGCTAGAGGATGTTAGAAGAAGAGCGGAGGAACGATTTAAATTCGAACACTGCCATTTTGTAGATAACTTTGAAGGTATATACCTGGATGAAGAATTGATTATCTATAAGATTTTAGTATTATCAGCTGATATGGATGAATTGGCACGTATAAATAGCGAATTAGCCGGTGAAACCGAGTATATCATTACCTCTTCTGAGCGCGGAAACATAGAATTTAATCATCCAAAAGCTCAGAAAGGAACATCATTAAAGATGTTGGCTGATCAATTTAATATCGAGATGAAAGAAGTTATGGCACTTGGTGACCATTTAAATGATGTTTCCATGCTTCAGCTGGCTGGACGTGGAGTAGCTATGGGAAATGCTTCCGATGAGGTGAAAGAACTCTGCCAATATCATACTAAAACGAATGTAGAACATGGTGTTGCCTGTGCGATTGAAGAAGTCCTTGCAATACGTCAAGTTTAAGGTAGTTAGTATGATTACAGCTTAAGTCAATTCTAAATGAGATTGCTAATAATATATTTCATCAAGTCTAATTCTAACAAAACTCAAACTTTATATATGATATATGATTTTCTGCTGATTCTAACGTGATATGTTTATAAATTTTCAGTTGTTAACATCCGTATATACATTCATTTTGTTTATATAAATATGTAAAACAATAGCGAAATAGAATGATTGGTGTATAATGGTAACGGAGCTGACTCCGTAAAATTTTGCAGGGTTATAATTGATCTAATTATAGCCTCAGGAGGAAAAACATGACGATAAGCACAGAAAATATTATGGAATTGATTACGGTTGACCAATGGGATGATGCATATTCAATAATGAAGCAATTACGTACTGATTTGGATAAGCATTCGTATTTAGAATTAATGAATCAAATGCATAAAGAAGGGTACAGGCTTTTTGCATTGTTTTTAGGTGAAGAAGTGGTAGCTGTAATTGGTGTTAGTTCTCGTGTGAATTTCTATAATAAACGTCATATCATTGTTCATGATTTGGTAACAACTGAAAGTAAACGTTCGAGAGGATATGGGGAAAAGCTGCTTGTTTTTATTCATGAATGGGCTAAGGAAAATGGTGCGAATTATGTAGCATTAGAATCTGCTCTTTCACGCACGGATGCTCACCGCTTCTATGAAGAAAAGTTAGGCTACGATAAATGGTGTTACTCATTTCGTAAAAAGCTGTAATACATGATTTCAGATTCTGCGGAACGCCCTTCTTTCGGCATACAAGGTGCAAGCTTTGCATATTTTATTTTTTTTGCCGTGACCATTTTGATATTTGCGTAAATCTTTATCTTTCTTTTTGCAAATAGAACATTTATTGAAAAAAGTGAACATACAAACTTTCTCCTTTAGGAATAAAATAATAGTAGCATAGAACTACTATGAGTATGATAATGAATAACAAAAAAGCCGAAGAAATGTTGTTAATCAGCATTTCTTCGGCTTTTTTGATATTTGCTGATGACTTAAAAAGCTTCATGCCACAGCATAGTTATGGTTAAGGCACTGCTGGAGTCATTTGGATTACCTGGGAATAATTTAATTAATATGGCTCCTGGTGTAAAGACTACCTCTGGGCGATGCTTTAAAGGTAAACTGTTAAGCATTCCTAAGATTTCATTTTTTTGCCCATGCTGAGCATACGTCATTATTTGTCTTGAAAACTGTGGATTGTTTTGAATGTGGTTAGTTATGGTGTAGGCATCATTTATAAGCTCCTTGGCAACCCCTGCTGAATTAATAAATATTACTGGTTGAACTGGAGGAAGCTGGCGATCATAATTTTGGTAATTATTATGGTAACCGGGGTGCATATTATTCATGTCATATGGATTATTCATGTTCCTATCTCCTTTTATCAAAGTAATTATAAATGAATGGATATTAAAGATGGTCTATAGTATTCATACCTATGAAGAGGACTGGCGATAGGTGAATCTTTGGATATGTAAGGAGAAGATGCCTGGTTAAAGTGTTAATGATACTTTTACTTATAATTACTCCTTGTTTTATTGGGATTTTAGTTGGGTCCTTAACCTAGACAACCTATATAGCTGGTTGTCTTTTTATTTACTCTTCTTTAAAAGAAGAACTAAGAAAAAAATTCCACTAATAATCTGCTTTAAATAAGGCATGATATATCAGAAAAATGATATAGACGATCTAGCAGATTAACTCATTGTAAGTGTATTAGAAACTTTTTGATGTGAAGCTAACAGGAGGTATTTCATTGAATGCTGGAAAAGTGGATTTAGAAGAGAAAAAGGAGTTCAGGGCTGTACCAATGATGGCAGTTTTGGCAGTGGCAGCATTCATTGGTTTATTCAGTGAAACAGCCTTAAATTTGGCTTTAATCAATATTATGCATGACTTTAATATAGAAGCTTCAACAGCACAATGGCTGACCACAGGATATTTATTGACATTGGGAATTTTGGTACCTGTTTCGGCTATCTTAATTCAAACGTTTACGACCAGGCAATTGTTTTTTTTCTCTCTGGCGATGGGAATTGTTGGCACATTGATTGGTGGCCTTGCGCATTCATTTCCTATATTGGTGTCGGCGCGAGTCATCCAGGCCATTGGAACCGCTATTCTTTTACCCTTAATGACTAATTGCACACTTATTATTTTTCCTCCGCATAAACGTGGGGTAGTGATGGGATTAATGGGGCTTGTTATCATGTCTGCTCCTGCATTTGGCCCTACCTTCTCTGGAATCATTGTAGACCAATTAAGTTGGCATTGGATTTTTTGGACATGTTTGCCGATATTATTGCTTTCCATGGGTGCCGGGATATTTTTTATGAAAAATGTTACAAAACTAACAAAACCAAAGATCGATATAAGGTCAGTAATACTTTCCTCAATTGGATTTGGCGGGATTGTTTACGGATTTAGTGCTGCCGGAGAGGGCGGAGGTGGATGGGGAGAAGCACATGTGTTACTCCCTATTGGAATCGGTCTATTTTTCTTGATATTGTTCTCCTTCCGTCAAATTTATACTGATAATCCTATGATTAATTTGCGCGTATTCACTTACCCTATGTTTTCCCTGGGTGTCTCATTGGTTTTTTTAGCTATGTTAATGATTTTATCGAATGCCATTCTATTACCGATGTATTTAAAAGGAGGGCTACTATTATCGGCATTTACAGCTGGTTTAACGCTTTTGCCTGGTGGGATAATGAATGGGATTATGTCTCCAATTAACGGAAAATTAATGGATAAATATGGGGCGAGATGGTTGGTGGTTATTGGGTTTGTATTAACTAGTATAGCGAGTATTTTATTTTTACAAATCACAGCTGATACTTCTTTATCGACAATTATCATAATGCATGTTTGCTTATCAATTGGCATTGCTTTTATCATGATGCCTTCACAGACAAATGGCTTAAATCAATTACCCAGAAAATATTATCCTGATGGGACCGCTGTCATGAGCACGCTTCAGCAAATTGCCGGAGCTATCGGAACTGCATTGGCGATTACCTTTATGACAATGGGGCAAAATTCATATTTAAATGAAGCAGGGAGTTATCCTAATTCAGAGGTTCTAACGGAGGCTCTCATTTATGGTGTGAAAAAAGGGTATATCCTTATAATGGTTGCTTCAATTACCGGGTTATTATTATCTTTATTTCTGAAAAGAGTGAAAGTATAGAGAAAGAAAACTCCTTATGTGAAATAGGGAGTTTTCTTTTTGGGTATATAGGCCGATTATTTTGAAATAAATGTATATATTAAAGTAAAAAAATAATCAAAAAGTGTAAAAAGGGTTTATAAGTTTGTAAATAGAGGAATTTAGGTATAGGTGTTGTTCTGTTTGTATAATATGAAAGCTAATACAAAACATATAACTAACTATCTTTTATACAGATAGTAAATCGGAAAAGATAGTGAATTACCATAGAATACCACAAAAAATCTTGAATATTTTCAGAGAAGCAGAAGAACAAAAGGGGTTGCTAAGACTTGAAGCTTAAAAATTTGTTGAGTGATGTCGCAAAAGTGTCAGATAAGGATAAAGAAATATATATTACCGGGATTGCTAATAATTCATTAGAGGTAAAAGAGGGATTCATATTTGTAGCCATTACAGGATTTCAGGTGGATGGTCATACGTATATTGAAAAGGCAATTGAAGCTGGAGCGAGAGTTATAATCGGCGAAAAAGAAATCACTGATCTATCGGTCCCGTATATTAGGGTTGAAAATAGCCGCGCTATCCTGGCTGATTTAGCTAAACGTTTTTATCCTGTGCAAGCAGATAGAACAATTATTGGAGTAACAGGTACAAATGGAAAAACTACTACTTCGTTTATGTTGAAGCATATCCTTGAAGCTTATGGTAGATCCTGTTCTTTATTTGGTTCGGTTTATAATTATATAAATGGTGAAAAATCTACACCCTCTGTAAATACAACCATGGATGCATTGCAATTACAAAAAGAATTATCAAGAAGTCAAGATGATATTGTCATAATGGAAGTATCTTCACACGCACTGTCACAATATCGAGTGAAAGGGATTAGCTATGATTATGCTCTTTTTACAAACTTAGACCATGACCATTTAGATTATCATAAGGATATGGATGATTATTTTTCAGTAAAAGCACAGCTTTTTACTCAATTAAAGCCAGATGGTGCTGCTGTGATTAATACGAATAACAAATGGGGCAGTAAACTTGAAAAAAGGTTATGCGGTACTAATGACCAAATTTTTTGTGTAGGGAATAAAGAATCTGATTTGTATATTCAGCAAAATAAAACGGGTGATATACAGTTTGTATATAAAAATAAAGAAATCTATCCTATTAGGCTTTCTATTAAGGGAAAACATAATATTCAAAATGCGGCGCTTGCATTTCTAACAGCGAGAAATATGTGTGTACCAGGTGAAGTAATAATTAATGCACTACAATCATTCCCTGGCGTGCCGGGGAGATTTGAAGTAGTGAATCACCCGACAGGTGCACAGTTAGTTGTAGATTATGCTCATACTTGCGATGCTTTTGCACAATGTCTTAAAACCGGAAGAGAGATGGGGGCAAAGCGCATCATTCATATCTTTGGATTTAGGGGAAATCGAGATGTGACAAAGAGACGTGGTATGGTTGAAATCTCGAAAAAGCACAGTGACCTATGTATTTTAACGCTGGATGATTTAGGGACCGAATCTTTTGAGGGGATGATAGAAGCACTACATGATTTAAAGCCATCTGCCAAAGGGAAGGTCATACCGGATCGTACGTCGGCAATCGAATATGCTTGGAAAATTGCAAAAGATGGTGACTGGATTTTTATTACCGGAAAAGGCAATGAAGTTTATAAAAATACGTATCTTTTACCGACTAATTCCGACATAGATACATTAACTTATCTTTCAAAAGAGGAAAAAACAGTTAAGGTAATTTGAGCCTGATTGCAAAATTTGTTGAATAAATAATAATATAGTCGAATTTCCAAGAAAACGTTTGACTATAGTAAGTAGTTAAATTATATTAAGTATGTAGTAATGATTACTACATACTATTTTTAATATAAAATTGGTCATACCATTTTGTTTAAAAGGGGAAGAGGGAATGAAACAAGAACCACCAAGAATTGCTTGGATTACAGACACGACATGCACATTAAACGAGAATTTTATTAAAAAAAATCGAATAAATATTATTCCTTTACAAATTGTTATCGATGGAGTTTCATACAAAGAAACAATTGATATTACAGAAAAAGAATTTTACGAAAGAATGGCAAGTGAAAATACCACTTTCCAATCATCACAACCATCAATTGGTGAATTTGTTGAATTATATGAAAAACTGAAAGAAGAGTATGATTATGGAATAGCGTTCCATTGCTCGGGTAAACTATCAGGTACTTTTTCAACATCTGTAATGGCTGCTGAGCAAGTAGGTTTTAAATTGTTTGCAATTGATTCACGTACTGGATCTTACCCT
This sequence comes from Bacillus sp. E214, assembly GCF_008087365.1. NCBI lineage: Bacteria > Bacillati > Bacillota > Bacilli > Caryophanales > Bacillaceae > Bacillus > Bacillus sp. E214. The sequence goes on from NZ_VENN01000001.1 coordinate 541,390, forward strand.
CTTTCTTATTTGATGAAAAAAGGTATAGAGTTATTTGAACAGGGTTTTGATGCTGAAGAAATTGTCAGACAAATCGAAGAAATCAAAACGAATGCAAGGCTTTTCCTCATACCGTCTAATCTTAATCAGCTCCATAAAAGCGGGCGAGTCTCAGGAAGCCAACGGCTCATTGCTAACTTGTTTAATATTAAGCCTATTCTTTCTATAGAAACAGAAGGGGCTAAAATTAGAGAAAAAGTTAGAACTGAAAAGAGAGCTATCCATTATATATTGGATTTATTAAGAGAAGATATGAAAGTTTGTAAGGTTAGTAAAATAGTAGTTATCCATGCTGATGACGAAGAAAATGCGCGTAAATTGGAAAAACAAATAAATGAAGAATTTAACTCCATTCCTACTGAGCGAATGCTATTGGTTCCTGTTGCTGGAGTCCATACAGGAGTAGGAACAATCGGAGTCTCATGGGTATGTGAATAAATAGTAAAACTAAAGAAACTAAAGCTCCTCGACTGGGAGCTTTAGTTTTTTATAGTTACATACTGGTTGTATCATTTAAATTTATTTCGTTTGGATTATCCAATGCTTCCTTAGGAAGTACAATCTTATCAATTTTATTATAGTCATAGTAGCTAGATTCAATACTTTGTTCTAATACAAGGGAATTTCCGTTTTCCGAGATACCTATATTCATATCTACATTCATCACCGATGGTAAAAAAGTATTTTTGTCTATAAAGATTTCATATTCGACTTCTTGTAGTGTCATAGATTTCAGAGCTGTTTCTAATTCAGGTATATTAGCAGGTAATGATCCTTTTACGTATTCATTTAATTTTTCATCATTGCCTGCTAAAGTTAAAACATATTGATCAGCTTCCTGCTCAAAGGTAAAGTCGTCTGCAAATGACTCTAAATCTTTCAGAGAATCTAATTGATTCGTTCCCGGCTGTAAATTAAGCCCTTTCGCCACCTCAGTATAATCTGCATTATATCTTCCCCACTGATCTCCCTCGATATCGTGCATGAAAAATCCTTCATCTGTTAAATATTGATCGATTTTACCTTCCTGTTCTCCGGTTGCTGGATTTTTATAATAAATTTCAATCTGTTGGTATAAGGACAAAGGTTCCTGAATCATTTTAGAGTCTGTCCTTGTTTCTGTTGTCAAAATGATTCCATCAGCTTCAGTTGATATTTCTTGATCTATATCTAATTTAAGACCAAGACTTTTAACTTCAGAAGAAGCCTCAACCATTTTTTTATAGACTTCCTTGGCTGTTAGTTCAGATTCACCATTTTTTGTTTCCTCTGCCTTTGCTACCTCATTGCCATTTTTAGATACCGGTGAAGCTTCCTCATTACAAGCAGTTAAAAATAAAATGAAAAAAATACTTCCCAAATAAGATACTGACTTCTTCAACATATGTTCCTCCTTGATATTGAATTCACTGAAAACGAAGTACATTCTAAAGCATATTAAGCAAAGTCATATATGTATAAATTAATTGCAAGTTTGCAAGTGCTTAACTAAGTAGACAATTGGACTGATATCAGGAAATGAATTTTTTATACTGATTGAGATGATACCTAATGAAGAGAGCATCTGGAGATTATTCATAGTGGTAATGATCAAATCAACAATAACACAATACCCTAAATTTTGTAAAAAATGCATCTTTATAAATATAATTAATATTTTGTTTGAATATGATTATAGCAACTGTATTACTAGTTATATAAGTAAACAAAACAGAAGAGAAGGGGGGCAAAAGCTGGTGTGAATTCTGAATGGAGGATACCGCTACATTAATCTAAACTTTAAATTTATAAATGATAATCTAAAAGTAGCAAAGAATGGCTGGATCAATGAAAGGGGTTCTGGCCTATTTTATATAGCCGGTTTTGTCAGAATGCAGATAAATTTTTTACTAGCAATAGTGGCAAAAAATGGATTGTCTTAATATCCAATCTTAAATAGTGTTTAAAAAAATAGGCTGTCGACAAAGTCGGCAGCCTAAAAACCATCTAATCTAAAGGTTATCATATATCAGGATTTATAGCTTTAAAATCAGAACCCTTCTTTAAATCATGGAATTTAACCTATGATTTAAAAAGTATTATTTTCATAGGTCTTTTTATTTATTTTATCGATTACCCTATGCAGGTCATCAGGTTTGTGGAATTCGATGGGGGAGAATCCCTTCTCAAATAAAATTTGCTCTGCTTCAATCACCAATACATAACGATTGTTAATTTTGGCTAAATGAATGGTTTCACCGAAATCGGCCAGCAATCCTTTAATATTCGTATTATCCAGCTTCATCTTTAGTTCAATATCCGGTTCTTGTTCAACAATTTGAGCGGCTGCTTCTACAACTTGTTCAGTTGTTAATCGTTCCTGAAGCTCACGCTTGGGACTGTCAGCCCAGATTTCAATAGCTTCTTCAAACTGACGGCGTTCCTCACTTTCGGGCTCATATACTTCACCAATATGCTCCTGTACCATGTCAATGACATGATTCTTCACTAATTCTTGTTTAGATTCACCATACTCTACAAATTTTAAAAAATCTTCGAAATATCGGGCATGTGAGGATTGATGAATTTTTAATTCGCTTTCCTCAATCATGCCTTCTTCAGGCATATGAGGGTATAGAATGGATTTCATATTTTTAGTAGTGATGGCCATCTCGACATTGCGAATTAATGTTTTTTCATCAGATATAGAAGCGACCTTTGGTTCAAAATCACATTTCATTAAAAATAAAAATCGATGTTCGAAAAATTTCCGCGGTACGGCTGAAGCCATAACAAACACACCGCCCCGAACTGCACTTGTATCAAGATAAGCATGAACGAATTCCTCACTGAATGCTTTAAAATCTTCTTTATTATCAGCAAAGCGAGTACGGTTAAATGCATTGTAGTTTGGATTTGAATCCAATGTATGACCTGGTTCAATTATAAAATGGCCCAGCTTTGTTGGTACTTGTTCTGAATTGGGATGACGATCGACTTTACGCTTTACGATTTTCTTGAATTCGCCATCAAGGAAATCTTTAAGAGCACTTTCCTCATATTCATCTGTATCAAGTGTTTGATAATGCTTAGCTGTAGGCTGTTCCTTATCTTCTGTTTCCACAACAAAGAAAGATAAAAATTTAATCTCAAATTCCATGTTATACACCTTTTTTCCTTAGAGTCAGCCTTTTCAGTATCCCAAAACAGAGGTATTTCGTCAATGAAGACATGGTCGAAGATCGAAATAAAGAAAGCTGAGAGTTCTTTTTAAATTTAACCAACCATCTAGCCATGAACTTTCCTTAGTGATGCAATAATAAAAGCGAATGAACAGGGTGCTTCATTCGCTTAGAAGGTAGATATTCAGGAGGCTTCTATACTGTTTTTATGATTCCTGTTAAGTACCAATAAACGTCTTTTTAATTCATTGGCATATAGGATATCATGATGTTTCATAGCTATATTAAGTAAATCTAATAAATCATCAAGTGTTAGATGAGGGGTTGATTGTTCGTCAACAGAAGGCATTTGATCTTTAAGAGGGTTATCTTCATTCTGATTGGTATAAAAATCAGTGAAAATATCTACCAATAAGGCATCTGTGATTTTTTCCCCATTTGTTTCTGGTAGTCGATTCTGAGACTCAAGTTCTTCTACAACACAATCGAATCCTTTATCGGATAAGGAAAACTCTCCGTTTCTGCCGAATAATTGTTTGAAAATAGTAAGTAGGACTGGAGTTGTTAATGATATCAATAGCTTTTCATATACAGTTTTTGTCTGCCTGATTTCTGATACTATGATTTCCTTAGTCGTTGATTTCATTTAAATCCCCCTCAAAAAATAATAATCGCACAATATTTTGTTGGGACCATAATAACATATACCTTTATATGATTTACACTGTAGTGAACTGAATAATTGCAATTGTCACAATATAGTAGTATTTTCCCTATATTAGAAGGAATACCCTGTAATTAGATGGCATCTTTGTTGGAAATACTTCTATATGTAATCGCTTGGCAAAATAATCTATTTATAATGGTTGCTGATCAATTTTGATATTTTATTGTAATTAACATTTGTACGCATTAAAAAGGATGCCTTTTAAAAAAGCATCCCCACATATTTATAATTTTTATCGTAATAAAGAACAAATTTGAGAAAGGCGATCTTTAATATGTTCTGCATAAAGCTCATCATGATCTTCGTTTGCGAAATTAAGTAAATCTAGTAGGTCATCTACTGTTAAATCATTTGTTTCTTCTTTGGAGTCCCCTTCATCATCCTCCAAAACGGTCTCAGCCGTGACGTGCCTGCCAATCTTGTCATAAAATAAATGAATCAGTGTTGAACTGGCATATGGCACAGAAGTGTTTGGAAGCTCTTCCGTGTGGTCTTTCAATTCAGTAAGAATTTTATAATAAGCATTTTCACTTAACCGGTGTGTCCCAGAAGGTCCGAATAAATTATAAAACATTTTTATAATAATCGGAGCTGATAAAGAATGTAATAATTTTTGAGAAACTTGGTCTGATTGATTTAGTTCAGCAATAATTGTATGATATGTGTTTTTTTTCATCTTAAGACCTAACTTTCCTTTTTTAATAATCTATGATAGAACAAAAAATAAAAAAAACAAAATATTTTGATTCCATATGAATCATATATTTATAATTTCATCTAACATAAATCATTCTTATAGCAAGGTTTTAACGTTTGTTTTTTAGAGGTCCTCTTGAAATACGGAAATGTTATTACAAAATAAAGGAAAATAGGTGTTAACATTTGGCAAGGGATTACGGTATAGTGAAAGTAGAAGACTTTCAGAAAGGTTGAATAAGATGGCTCATATTATAATATTTAACAAAAATATTCTTACCACTATTATTTCTTTTATAAAGATAATTTGCTCTGCACTATTTGTTGGATTCATTGCTGTTGCTGGTATAGCATTAGTGATTTACACTTTTATGATATTAGAGGAATTCATTTCCTCAATTATATAGGTTGTGCTCGGTTTAACATATGCTTAGATTTTAAAATGATTGTTTACATAATATTTTTATTTAGTATTAGTAAAAGTTTTGACTAATGAATCTAAAAACAACTAAAAGTATAGAATTATGTATATATCTCTACATTATATAATAAGAATTAACTACATAGTTAAGGTGACAGCTTGTCTCTTCATTGGTCATTCAAATTAAGTATGTTCTACATATTTTAAAATTAGAGGTTATGGCTACTCCAATCATATAAAAAAGGATGCTAACGCCTGGCATTATTCTTTTTATAATATGATTGGTGATTCGAGCTGTTTGAATACTGTTGCCAAGACCACACTATAACTTTATAGGTCTTTCCATCCTTGTACATATTTTTCCCCTTGATAACCCCAACATTTACTCCAAACATCAAGACAAGCACTGGGGGTACTAACCCTGTTTCTGAAAACGTGTTTGTACATAATCTTCCTAACTCACAGTCTTTTTTAGCTGTTTCTTCATCCCCACACTATATAGCTAATAAATCAGAATATATAAAGTTAAGGGGGAGCAACCAATGTATTCGCGAACTATATCCCTTCTCTGAATGTTTTAACAATAGAAGCAGTACTAGTAAATATGATTAGGGAGAAGATAATTAGTAAAAAGTGTGAGGTCATTTTTTTAAAAATGATTCTCCTTTTAGGTGCTTTCATATACAAATTAATATGGCTATGCCTTCATAGCCAGTTATACTCTGCTGTTTAATAAAAGTGTTTAAAAAAAATATAGAAGGGGAGAGTCCATTGTACAAGCAGATGAAATGGTTATGTCTGTTAATGGTTGTTATGGTTATTAGTTTTAGCTCTGTCAGTCCCTTGAAAAAGGACGAGGCTTCTAATGCCGCTGGAGGAAGCCAGTTAAGCTCTAAAATCGCCAAGGTGCTAAGCCATCCTGATTTAAAAGGTGCCAGTATTGGAATAAGCGTGAGAAATGCATCTAATGGAAAAATAATATACAAGCATAATGGGGATACCAGATTAAGGCCGGCCTCAAGTATGAAGTTAGTTACCGGTGCTGCTGCTCTTCAATTACTTGGAGAAAACTATCGTTTCAAAACTGAGATCTATACAGATGGTAAACAAAAAGGAAGTACCTTAAAGGGAAATATTTACATCAGGGGGAAGGGGGATCCTACTCTAGGGGAGAAGGATCTAGACAATATTGCTTTAGCTCTAAAAAAGAAGGGGATAAAGAAGATTAAAGGAAATCTTGTGGCGGATGATACATGGTATGACCAAATCCGATTATCATTGGATATGCCATGGAGTGATGAGCAAGAGTATTATGGTGCTCAAATTTCTGGATTAACCTTTTCCCCCAATGCTGATTATGATGCAGGTACAGTGATTATACAAGTCAAGTCTGGCAATAAAGTAGGTAAAGCCGCCTCTGTAACCATGACTCCAAAGACGGATTATGTGAAGATATCGAACAAAACCAAAGTTGGTAAGGTTAACAGTAAAAATACTGTTAAGATACATAGAAAACATGGCAGCAATGGAATTACTGTCACCGGGAATGTCCCTCTAAATTCCGGTACTACAAAAACATGGATTTCTGTATGGGAGCCTACTCGATATACCCTTGCTTTATTTAAAAGATCTTTAGAAAAGCAAGGCATTAAAATTACTGGGAATTATACAGCCGGAAAAATACCAGCTAAGCCTACAAAGCTTGCCACCGACCTTTCACCTAAATTGGGTACGATTCTTGTACCATATATGAAGCTTAGTAATAATACAATATCTGAGGTTCTTGTAAAAGAAATGGGCAGGGTAAAAGGAAAAGTGGGAAGCTGGGATAAGGGATTATCAGTTGTTGAGGGCCAGTTTGTCGATTTGGGGATTGGAAATGATGCCATACTTATGAGAGACGGTTCAGGGTTGTCTCATGTTAGTATGATCTCAGCTAACGCATTAACAAATTTACTTTATAAAGCGCAAACCAAACCATGGTATAAAACATATAAGAATGCACTTCCAGTAGCAGGTGATAGTGATCGAAGTGTAGGAGGGACATTAAGAAACAGAATGAAGGGCACAGCTGCACAAGGTAAAATCATAGCCAAAACAGGTACGATTTCAACGGTCAGTAGTTTGACGGGATATGTAAAAGGAAAGAAGGGGAATAAATACGTTTTCTCCATCATTATTAACAATGCCAAGAAAGAAAATCAGCTGAAGAAAATTGAAGACGAGATGGCTGTCATTCTGGCTAGCAATTAGAAAGAACAATCCAATTAAGTAGGACCTGCACTATTATGAGCTCAAGACCATCTAACCTTGGTGCAGGTCATGCTGATATCTGAATTAGTTTTGTATTTTATAGTAATCTATAAATTATTTGAAATCATGAGTATAAAGTGATGAAGATTCTTAATAGGAAGATCATTGGTAATAAAATGATAAATTTTGTCACGGAGTATTTCGATAGTCCTTCAATAACTAAAATGGCAAATACGGCATATATGGTTATAAGCAATCCGAAAATCCAGTCATTAAAGCCAAAGTTCAACTGTAAAAAGGTTATGCAAATAATCGCTAAGAAATGGAGACCGTCGTACTTATCTCTGTTCAAAAAAACCGCTCCTTTCCTTTATAGTCTATTCATGATGTAGGAATGGGAACATTTTAAAAACATCATTAAAACAAATAAACATGTAACTGACGTCTTTATTCTGAGGCACATTCGTTCCTTTAAACTGTACACTATGTCAATTGTATTTTTATAAACATAAGGGGGAGACCTATATTAGGTATTACCTTATACTATAAAGTTAATGGCAAAGGTATACCTCCTATTTTTGTAAAATTCATTGGTACATAGAATAATGCTAATTAGTTGGAATCCTTTTACTTAAAAAGCGGCATTTAGCAATTCTAAATGATAATTTTTGATGATAAAATCAATAAATAAGTTTCACTTAATTATTGAAAAAATCAGAATACATGTTTAAGAATATGCTGATGAATTATGAGGAGGAAAGAGAATGCTTTTGCCTTCTGTTGTACTTGCGGTGATCGGTATATTACTCATGATGAGTGGGAACTCGATTAGAAAAAAAGGAAAAACGTCCTTTATCGCAGGGAATAATGAAGTCTTTATTCCGAAGAATGAGAAAAAATTGGCTGAAAGAATAGGGTGGCTATTGGTTTTATTTGGTTATGAAACCGTTGCTTTTCCCATCTTTTTTATTATATAAAAATCCTTGAAGGATACCATTTCGCAATATTGGCAATTCTTCATTTGGCGATTGTTTTTATTTTTATGCTTATGGATCAATTCGAAGCAGGGAATTCATAAGAAGATATGCCTCTTGGAGTACTCCTTTTTAAAACTATTCATTACAAAAACATTGACTTAGCACATTAGACATATCGACAATGGGATGGTTTTTGCAATTCCGCTAATCTCATCCTTAATCATTAACAGAGTTGAAACAAAAGAATGTCGCAATAAAAGGAGTGGAATTTCCACTCCTTCTTTTAATTATTGGTATTATTTTAAGTCTCATTTTGCTTAAATGTAGATTGTGTGAGTGTTTGAGTAAAGTGCTGATAGGCTAAGAGAGAGGAAATAATAACTCCTGATAGTAGTATGCTGGAATAAATAAATTTTGTCCCCACATGATCAGAGAGTATCATTAAACCTGCACTTGCCATTACACAAGCCAAGACCGAAAAATAATAAGCATGAGTCTTTGGATTTTTAATACCAATATAACTGGCTAAGATGAGGATACTAATGAGACATATCAACATAATAGCAGGAAAAAACGGCTGGAATTTTGCAGCATAAACCAGGTAATCTAATTTTGATACTTGATCGGCATGTGAAATTCTTTCTGCTGTAAGCATAGTAAATGGAGTGGACCACCGCCATTCGAAATGTCATCTCGGAGAGCACTTCCTTCATAGAAAGCGGCCATTGTTGATAAACATAGCAATAACAATGAAGCTGAAAGCGGAATAATGGTTTTCAGTTTCATTTTGTATCCCTCATTTTTTATAGTATGGATCATGTAGTTACCAAAAAATATGACTGGAATCTTCAATTGTTAGCAAACTCTGAAAAAATATCTTATAATCATGTGAAATCCAGCTCAGGAAAATCAATATAGGGATTTCGATTTCCTTGGAGTTTAAAAATTGCCCAATTTCGATGTTTTTCATGAAGAGAGACCGGATGGTTGTTGTGCCATTTTTTGTATAGGTCGATATCAATCAATGACATTTTTTCTTGTATAATTTCATCAGGATACCTCATTAAAAAATATAAGCATGCTCGTGCTATTTCACCTTTGCCATTTTCAGGCTCAAACCTTTGATTGCCATCTCTTTTTCCGCAAAAGGATTTTATGACTTCTTTATAAGCTCCAGGTTTGTAGTCTTCAAAATCATAATAAGGAATATTACTTCTGAATGAATTACAATCTTTTTCACACGTAAATAAATGATGAAGATCTCCAACCATGGGGTGTCTTTTCTCAAACCACGATTGTGGAATGACATGTTCAATATTGAATTGGAGAGACCGCAATACGGACTCAATCAATATATTTTTATGTTCATGAAGCACTCCGAAATCCTTACTCAATACTTGTATCATTTGGTCGATTGCCGCATCTTCCAGCAGTTTATCCTGAGCAATTACATCACCGGGATTTAAGCTTTGGCCGGAATATATGCTTTTTATTTGACCATCTTCACGCAAATCTACCCATGAATGGAGCGCTTTTCTGCTGGTTGAATAGGAGAGCTGGGGATTATGAGTTCTTGTCAGCAATTCGGTCAGCTCCGAAACTAAATTGTCATTTGAAAAGTCATCCAGTGGAAGGTTTTTGTAATACATATCAATAATGCTCTGGTCCTCTTTTTCATCGTAATAAATTTCATTAATCATGTCTGTAACTAGCTGGAATTCAATTTTCTCTGTAGGTTGTTCCTGAAGTTGGCGGGTAAGGGGTTGTGTAACATGAATAATAGAGTCATAGCATACATTAAGAGTTTCCTTTATCAAACGGTGTGAGGGATTTTTATGGAATAAAGCTAGCAAAAAATGGACGGTATCCTGCAAGATTATTTCATAGGAATGAGAAAAAGACGGATGGATTCTTTTTTTCATCAGCTTCACCTCTTTATTTTGATAATATCAAGTGTGGAAACAAATGTAAATAAATGATGGTTACAGATTATCTAGAGGTTAAGAAATATATGATTTCAGTAGAATGATTATAAGATAATCATAGAGTGAATATTAACAAAAAGGGTGTAGAAATTCTTCGAATAATAAAATTTTCTATAAATCAATGTATAATATATCGTTTAAAGTTAGAATTAGCTATTGTATACGAGGGTAGAACTATTTATTACATAATGTAATCATTATTCCAAAATTGTAGTTATATTTAAAAGAAAATTCTAAATATAATTACTTTTTATATCCTTCCATATATAAGAAGACAACTTTTGGTAAACCGTTTATACTTTTAAGTACTTAGCAGAAGGAGTTGGTATTTATGGTTACAAGCACTAGTTTAGAAGTAGAAGAAGAGATTAAGGCTATACAAGCTGAACATGAAATGTTAGAAGACACGCCTGAGGATTTCTTTGAAAAAGCTCCGTATCACTACAAAAATAATTACGGTGTAAAATTTGCTGCAATCATTGAAGAAGACTCTGTATTATTTACGAAGGATGATCAGGATTGGGGAAATAAGCTTTTAAGATTCTCAAAAGGTCAAGCTGAAGAAGCTATTATTCAATTAAAAAAAGAACAGATAGGTAAACTTGATAGAGAATCGATTAATATGCATAATCCAATGAATCGAATTTTAATCAGTATAGGAGAAACTCTTTTTTTAGCATCTGTATTACAGACTGCACTTGAAAAATGGCGCAGTCCCAAAAAATAAATATTTGAATATTACTATTATAACGAAATAATACCTCTAGTCTCATAGACTTGTCTATGGGGCTTTTATTATATCGGCCGATGTTAATTTATCATGAACTATAAAAAGTGCTTTTTCTCTTTTGGCTTATTTAATACTCTGATTATCGTTTGTTTCACAAAGTCCCTTACTGAAAGATTCAGTATGATTAGACTATGTATCGTCTTTTACCGCTGCTCCTTCATTTATTAAAAATATTTGTATATCTAGCACCCAAGAGGAAATAAATGTTAGAAGTGATAAATGCTTGATCAAACGCTAGCAGGAAGCGAAAAAATTATAGATATGTTCGGTATCTGATAAATGGAAATGTTTACGGATATTACTTTTGGGCATACATCTAATGTAAAATACTCTAAAATTTGAAACCATGAGTGTTGCTGTACGTAATGATAGTATATGTTAAATAACTAAAGGATGAAAAATTTGTTACATTATAAAATCTATAGTCAACAACATAAAGAATGGGTTGTTTTAGTACACGGTGCAGGAGGTAGCTCAACTATTTGGTACAAGCAAATTCGAGTATACCGTAAGCATTTTAATGTGTTGGTCGTCGATCTTCGCGGCCATGGTGATTGTGAGATTGAGAACAGTCCAACTAAATATACACTTGATTTGGTTAGCGAAGATATTTTAAATGTTTTAGATGAAGTAAAGATTGATAAAGCTCACTTTGTAGGAATTTCACTGGGGACAATGCTGATTCGTCAGTTAGCTGAGACGAACCCTGAAAGGTTTCATTCGATGGTACTTGCAGGCGCTGTAATACGTATTACACCAAGGCTGCACTTTTTACTTGGTATCGCAAATATGTTTAAGAAAATAATCCCATTTATGTGGTTATATAAACTATTTGCCTGGATTTTAATGCCGAGAAAAACCCATGAAACTTCACGTCATTTATTTGTTCAAGAGGCGAGAAAAATTAAGCATAGAGAATTTTTGCGTTGGTTATCACTAACTGGTGATATCGCAAGCTATTTATTGAAAATCAATGAAAAAGATACACATATTCCTACATTATATATTATGGGAGATGAGGATTATGTGTTTTTAGAACCAGTGAAGCGGCTAGTAAAAAAACAATCATCAAGTCAGTTAGTCATATTAAAGGATAGCGGTCATGTATGTAATATAGATCAAGCTGCCCAATTCAATGAGATATCCTTACAATTTTTATTGGCGCATTGAAATAACAAAAAGCCAAAGTTGATGATAGTAAAGCGATTGGCATATATATCGATTAAACAATTCATTTACTAAAATAATCTTAATTCTTTTACATCGGTTATTAAACCTTTTAGAGTGATGTGGTAATCTCTCTAGAAGGTTTTTTATTTTGGACTGTGAATGGGTGTGATGAGAGAATATAGTCCACTCTCCTCTTAATATTAGTACTTGTTTTGTATATATTGAATATAAACCCAATTATTCATCATAGGTTATTATATAAACCAATCAATAAGTTTTTTAATCCAGTATTGAGGGAAAAGAGAGATAGATAGAGAGATGGGGGTATACAGAATGTCTAAGATAGAAATCCCAGAACTTCAAGTGGAACAATCCTACCTACAGTTCATCTTCCCCTTTCAAATAAAGGACTCACGGAGTGAGGGCTTGGTTCAGCAGTTAATAAAAGAGCAGTGGGAGTTTTTTGATTTAAGAGATACAAGTCAGGATTGCAAATTTTATGGAGATATACGAGTATCTCATGAACGCATGGAGAAATTTTTTCTTCCTAATATGGAGCCCATTTTATTTCCCCCAACTATAAAGGATAAAAATGCATTTCGTCGCTTTAGTAAAATTATCAATCAAAAGGGTTGTTTACAATCCAAGTATTTAGAAACTGATTTTATATTAGTATCTTTTGATATCTTTGTTTGTCCGTATAATATTGGCATTATGAATATGCGAATTAATTTGCCTGATCATATGAGCTATAATGATGTTCTTCATTTTATAGACTTATTCAGACAACTAGATAAACCGCATGATATAGTTATTAGATTAAATGAAAAAGAGTATTCTGAAACAAAAGGAATTATTTTCAATGAATATTGTCCATGGCTGGAGGATCATTTATCAAAGAAAGAGCATACAACCTATTTTGGCAGTTTGCCATTTTTTATAGAAGAACGTATGCAAGTTTACTACTATTTAGCTTTCGAAAAGAATACCCTCCTGGATGAAATTTCTTTATACAGAGCCGCTTTGATTAAGGGATATGATAGGGAAGGACATCCCTATGCCGGTGCTAAATCGGAGGCATACATCCATCGCTTTTGTGATCAGCATGTATATGATCGATGGGGCGATTCTTCCTATTATATAATCAGTAATTATGCATTTGTCTGTCTATCAAATGAATGTGAAGAGAAAAGTAAATTTATTGCTGAGCGTATGTATGGAGAAAATTTTTACACAAATATTTTATTCTTTTTCAATCGACTCCTCTTATTAGAATTATCGTATGAGAATTCCCAGCTGAGAGTGGATGATAAAAAAGGTTCTATTGAAAAGCTTATCATTCGAATCACGAATTTTTCTGCACAATTTTATCAGCCTGAAGTACATAGCCGGATTTTTGGGAAAGAAATCTATTTAAAAATGAAAGATATTTTTCATATGGATGAGCTTTATAATCATGTGAACCGAACACTTGGCAATCTCTATAAAAACCACGAAAAGCTAACAGGGAAACGACATGAATATTTACTTACGTTTTTAACTACATATACGGTTATTTCGGGAATTTACGGCATGAATCTGGTCATTGAACAGGATTGGAAAGGGAATATTAACTGGTCCCAGGCTGCATCCTATTCCTTCTTTGAATATATCGCTTTATTTGTAGCATTATCCGGAATTGCGTTGGGTGGAGTGTTAGGAATCGTAACAGTCTATAAATGGATGAAGGAAAAAATAAAATCTAAGAATGATTGAGCAGGGGAATGGCAGATGATTGTAGAACCTAACAAACAAAGGAATTATAAGGAGGTGTGAGTTTGAAAAAAAGTCTAAGCTTTATTTTATGTATCCTCCTGTTGGCAGCATGCGGGCAAGAACCCAGTCCAAACAAAGGAAGTGATGATAAACCAGTGAATATAGATAAGAGTACAAATCGTATCAATGATGCAAGTTTAACGTCAAGCTTAGTCCAAAAGAACAAAGTCGAAAATGATTACTTATTTGTATATACAGTTGAAAACGAGACAGCGAAACCGATTAAATTAACGTTTAACAGCGGCCAAACGTTTGATTATATTTTAAAGGATCAAGCGGGAAAAACAATCATCCAGTATTCAGAGGGAAAATCCTTTATACAGGTTATTACTGAAAAAGAACTGGTTAAAGGAGCGCAATTAACGCATGATATCCATTTGAAAGACCTTGAACCTGGAGAATACACTCTAGAAGCATGGTTAACAGCCAAAGGGGTGAAGGATGACTCAAGGAAAAAAATTCAGTTCAAAGTAGACTAACGAAAGGAGGGTACCAATTTATATTATATTTGGATACTTAACCTTCAAATCAATGTAAAAAAATAGCCCAATCATATTTTAATTTTATAATATGATTGGGCTATTTTTTTATGATTCAATTCCTAATGATTCTACCTTATACAACTATCAAGCCAGACACATTCGTGTTCATTAAATAGTTAGTTTTGTGTTTCTATCTTCTTCTTAGCAGCACGTTTTCTCGGTTTAGATACTTTAGCCAGATATAAAGCTTTATTATTTATTACATCTGTGAACCCGCTTAGCATCATTTGAGCGGATAAAATGGTTAATCCTAAAAATAGGATAGGTATAAGTGGTAACCAGGGATACCCGATCAGATTATCGTAAGCTTGGCCAATCAAACCTGACCATTCGTGAGAAGCTGAGTTAGCATTTCCATCAGAATCCTGTAATGTACCGCCAAAGAAAATTTTTAGTACTCCTAGATGAGCTAATACAACGAGTACTTGTATGTACTGCTGAATCAAAATAATAACGATATTTTCTTTTAAATGAGGAAGTATATGTGTCTTTAATTTATGTAGTTTACCGCCACCTAACACCATAGCAGCCTCCATGAATTCTTCTTTATGAAGTTTTTTTATTTCATTAGCTTGATAGATAGCCAATGTCGGTACAGCATAAAAAGTTAGAATTGCTATTTCAAACAAAGCTCTTTCCCAAAATGGAAAAGGAGAACCATCTCCTCCATAGACAATTACACTGAATAGAACATAGTATGCTACTAACGTTAGTGGAATCACCGTAATTGGATCAAATATTTTTTCGTACCAACGAATATACTTTTGGCAATATACTCCTAAAAAAGCGCCAAATATTAAGGCAAATAAAACCCGTAAGATAGCAATGAGAAAAGCAATCCCTATCGTAAATTTTGCACCATGTATAATCATATGAAGTAAATCTCTTCCACCTGAATCTGAACCAGCTATAAACCCATGTGTAAATGGCTGGTAAGGAGGAGAATCTACTATATTCGCTTGATCATCCATATATAGAGGCACAGTTCTAATCGTACTATCGTTAAAGAGTGTATTAGCCATACTCAAAATCAATAAGATAAATACAAATAAAAATCCAACCATAAATGTTTTATTTTTTAGCAAAAGTTTAATCAATCGCTTCACCTCTTACAACCGGGGGAATTAACCAATCGCATATACGATAAATAAGATATAATGGCAAATAAATCATCAGTATACCGATTACAAATATTTCGGGTGATTTTCTAAAGATAAAATAGATAATCCCTGTCATATTGAACATATACTCCAAAATAACCAAATTAGATATAACAAACCAAATCGCCGTTTTGGAATAGTGGTATAAACTGAATAATACATTTTTAAATATATGAATATTAAATATGTATAGTGGCTTCATTCCCTTAGTTACAGCATATTCTACATATAACTTCCCTTGTTCTTTCTCAAATTGCTGTATTAAAAATTTAGTCAACAGTAAGGTTAAAGGCAAACTAAGACATACAATAGGGAGAAAAAAGGCCCGATCATCCCCCGCGGAAGCTACGTTAAATAAGAGCGTACCTGTTTTTTTAAAGGACATAATAGTAAGAAATTGAAGTGCGATTATATAAAATATATCTGGTAGGGACTCAATAATCGTGAGAAACCACATAATCTTACCTTTAATTGTTTGAAAAACTAATAGGATTAGGTAAGTTAATAAGAATGCAAGTATGGTTGAAATTAAAAGTGATGCAACAATCAGTAGGACTGATTCTTTATAATGGTAGAATATTTGTGGAAAAACTGGTCTTTGGATGCCCATCCCATATGTGATATCTAGAGGGTGTAATAACGATAGAAAAGTGTTTTTGATTTCTACTAAGAAAGCAAAAAAATTAACAGAAATATCTCTGAAGAGTGTTGGCAATGCACTAACGCAGATAATTACAAAAATGGCTATAAGCACTTCTGTTATCATTACTGCAGTTTTTTTGAAAATTAAAATAAAATCATCTCCTTTTTATCCTAATTTTTGGATATAATTTTATCATAATTATATCTATCTTTTTTGTCTATAAATTATTTTTGTTTCCAGAATACGAATCTTTAAGTCTATTTACACGAATATATGGTTATTTAATAAAAGGAAGTTTGTTAAAAATAACTGAGAGGAAGTGATTAATAATAAAAGGTTTCTGCCCATATTTTTGCTTATTTTTCTTGTAACGTTAGTAAGCTGTTCTCCAAAAAAAGAAACCGAAAATAATAAACCAAAAGAAACCATAATGAATCAAGAATGGCAAGTTCGTAATGAATATAAATTTTATTAACGGTAAATCCAGAACCTAATTTAATAGCAGGTAAACCATTTGGGTAGGTATTCCATTTTACTGCCCCTTTTAAAACCTTTGAAGGTAAAGAATTAGCTATATATGCCTATCATAAAGAAACAGAAGAGAAGATAACGGCTCTAAATCCAATAAGAATCAAAGAACCGTCACCGGGTTATTCAAAATTATAGCGTTTTACAGTTAATTTTGAAGTTCCTCAAAGTGGGTTATGGCGTTATGAAGTTATATAAGACAATGAGTTTTATGCAGACGTTGTTTTTTTAATTAAAAATAAATAGAGTAATAGATTTAATAGCGGCATTGATTCAAGGCGAATTACTGCCTTTTTTCGATGAATTCTTACAGGGGTAAAGGGCAGTTCTTCGGAAGAAAGAAGGACTTTCTATTTTATCTGTCGAATAAATTTAAATTATATGTCGTGAAAAGGAATGGTCTATATGAAGTTAATTAAACAATTTATTTTAAAACGTCCTGCTGAAAAAAGACTTACTTATTTTTATGCTATGGTTGTGACGGATGAACAGGTGTGGCTACTTCGTGATAAAAATAATGGCGACTTATTACTATTAGAAGATGAAGGAGAATATCATTTTTTGCTTCCAGTTTGGCCAAGCCGAAGTTTTGCTGAAATAGAGGCTGCTAAAATAGATCATAATTCATACGAAGCTTTTAACGTTCCATTAACTACATTTTTAGATGATATACTTGTTGATATTGAAAATGACCGTGGTATTGCGGTGATTTTTCCTAACGGGAAAGATTCGAACATTCAATCACGTGATGAAATTAAGGAAATGATTCGTAATCTATAGGATAGGTTGTTCCTACTGGCTGGGTAGGTTAAATGAATAATAAATGGAATTATTTTGTACTGTGAAAGGGGAATAGGATTGTGATTTTTAATTATAGTGATTTTATTAGTCTATCTCTTTGACTTTGTAAAACTGAGAAAGCAAAATGAAATAATAATCGCACAAAACGAAAAAGTTATTGCCCTATTGGAGAAAATTGAAAATAAGTAGTATATATTTTGCGGCTTGCGGAGGGATATAATTGGGGTTTTAATAGTTCTTTTATATTGGATATACCATTTTCCTTGTCTGGTTAAATTCAAATAAAAGAGGATACCTAGCCTCTATAATAGACTTGGTATCCTCTATTCTGCACACTCTTTTTCATATAAGAGAAATTATGCCCGTTTCTCAAATAATTGTACAAGTTCTATGATGACTTCGGTGGCTTTTTCCATACTTTCAACAGCTACATATTCATATTTACCGTGGAAATTTTCTCCTCCGGCAAAGATGTTAGGAGTAGGCAGGCCCATATAGGATAGTTGGGAACCATCTGTACCGCCGCGAATTGGTTTAACAATTGGTTTAATGCCCAAGTTTTCCATGGCTTGATGGGCGACATCGACTATTTCCTTTACAGGTTCAATTTTTTCTCCCATATTATAATATTGATCATTCATATCTAATATAATATTTTCTTCGCCGTATTTAGCCTTGTATTTTGCAACAAGGTCTTTCATCGTCGCTTTTTTGGCTTCAAATTTTTCACGGTCATGATCGCGGATAATATAAGCGGCATGAGTACGTTCTACATCACCGTTTAACGATAGGAGATGATAGAAGCCTTCGTAGCCTTCTGTATATTCGGGTGATTCTTCTTTTGGAAGCTCATCATTGAAATTCATGGCAATCTTTAAGGAGTTGACCATTTTATTTTTAGCGGATCCTGGGTGGACATTGGTTCCTTTAAAAGTCAATTTTGCCCCTGCAGCATTAAAGCTTTCAAATTCAAGTTCACCAATGGGACCGCCATCCAGTGTGTAAGCAAAGTCAGCATTAAAACGCTCCACATCAAACTTATGAGGGCCTCTGCCAATTTCTTCATCCGGTGTAAAAGCGACACGAAGTTTGCCGTGCTTAATTTCCGGATGTTTAATTAGGTAATCCATTGCCGTTACGATTTCAGCGATGCCTGCTTTATCATCAGCACCAAGCAGAGTAGTGCCGTCAGTGGTAATAAGTGTTTTACCTATATACTCTTTTAGCTCAGGAAAGTCTTTCGGTGATAGGATGACATTAAGATTTTTATTAAGCGTAATATCACCGCCATCATAATTCTCTACGATTTGTGGTTTTACATTCTTACCGGTAAAATCAGTAGCCGTATCGACATGAGCAAGGAAGCCGATTGTTGGTACTTCTTTTTCTGTATTCGCGGGAAGGGTGGCAAATAAATAGCCATTTTCATCAAGTGTTACTTCTTCCATTCCTATTGTCTGCAATTCATCTTTTAGAAGATTTAAGAGGTCAAATTGCTTCTCTGTAGAAGGGCATGTTTGACTGTTTTCATCGGATTGGGTATCAATTTTTACATATGTAATAAAGCGTTCAACTAATTTATTATTCATCAGATTCATCTCCTTCTGTATTCCTATTATAACGAAAGTTTTATTGATCAACAAAAAGTTATTCGAATTTTCTTTAGGTTAATATTTCCGTACAGAGGTAATTTTATTTATTTCGGGTATTCTTATATAATGGGGATGGAAAGAAAGAAGGGATCGATACAACCATGTTTACAATTGGAAGCCGCACAGTTAAGACAGCGATTGGCGCGATGATTGCCTTGGTTATTGCTCAAGTTTTGTCGCTGGAAAATACAGCAACCGCTGCAGTTATCACCTTATTAAGTGTTCAGAGTACACAGCGCAGAAGTATACAGATTGCATGGCAGCGGTTTGCAGCTTGTATACTTGGGATTTTATTGGCTGTATTGATATTTGAAGGATGTGCTTATACAGCTGTTGCAGTAGGTTTATTATTATTTATTTATATACCGGTCATGGCTAAGCTGGGGCTTCAGGACGGTATTGTACCTGGTTTTGTTATTGTCATGCAATTATACATATCGCAAAATATTACGTATGAGCTTATTTTAAACCAAATCTGCATCGTATCGATTGGAATTCTGGTCGCTCTTTTGTTCAACTTATATATGCCAAGTGTTGAAGGTGAGATTAAGAAGATTATAAAGGAGCTAGAAGGAAATTTTAAAGTGATCTTCTTGCAATTCGGTCAGTTTATTCGGAAAAAAGAACGTGTTTGGAATGATGAATACATTATTAAAACAAAGAAGCTAATCGAAGTGGGTATGGAATTAGCCAAGAGAAGTGAGGAAAATTCCTTTTTTAAAAGAGACTCCTATTATTTGCAATACTTCACTAAAGTGCATCAGCAATTCCAAATCGTTGAGCGAATGGCTCCTTTAATCATTCATCTGCCTACAACATTTGAGCAGAATGAAATGGTAGCTGACTTCGTAGATGATTTGGGTGCAAATATAGAAGACCGGAATCGTCTACTGTTAAAATTACAGAATCTAAGAGGTAAGTTTGAGAATATGGATTTACCAAAAACAAGGGAGGAGTTTGAAACTCGTGCTGCCCTGTTAATCTTGATCAATAAAATTGAGCAATTTATCGAAATCCAATCGTAGTAAAGAGAACGTGCTGTTTTCAAAACAGTTCGTTTTTTTGTGTGGAAGAAAGGTATGGCGTCTATAATATTGCTGCTTCTGGCCGTAAACTTTCACAGTATTCATGCAACAATTTCCATCCATCTTCATATCTTTTAAATCTCTGTACAAACAGTTTAACAACCTCTTTCTTTTCACCATCCATTTCAAATGTTACCCAAAATAAAACAATGACCTCATCCTCAGACGCTGGAGTAGTATGTAAAATAGTAAAATTCCATTTTGGGTTATGTCCGCAATATTGTTCAAAAGCTTCTGCCCATCCTAGGCAAGCCTCCTTATATCCCCAATCTGAAACGACACCATCCGCATTTGCCCAACGAACAGATAAATTCAGAGAAAGCTTGGAAATCATCAATTCAGTATTACAGCTATTCCATATAGATTGAAATTCAAGAAAGAAGGACTTAAAATCCTCAATAAGTACTGACTGATTCAAATTGGAACCTCCTCGTTAAAGTAAAGATGGAGCCTCTTTAATACTATTCTATACAATGGATATATTTCCCTTTTATCAATAAGAGAAACTATTTTGTATGAGAGCATTTTATCATTCATTTTGAAAGCATGTGTTTAAAAATGCAAAAAGCGCGTCTATGTTGCTAAAAGAACACAAAAGTACAATATAGATCAAGCTTTGCTCTTTTTCAACAAATATATGGTGTATTGAATTAATTCATGTCAAAAAGGAGCGAACGATTCATTTGCTCTTCAGATGGTAATTAATTGAAAATGGAAAATAGATGGAATATACTGAAAACGTTCACAAAATGATGGATATAAATGGAGGGAATTAAATGACCACTACTATAAGCTCTAATATTAGTCCCAAATTAGCAGAGTTTCTAAAAGGTACAAAACAGTTATATATGAATGGTGAATTCGTAGACTCAGTATCTGGTAAAACATTTGAAACAATGAATCCTGCTACTGGTGAAGTTTTGGCTGTGATTTCAGAAGCGCAATCTGAAGATATTGATTTAGCTGTCAAAGCTGCACGTAAAGCATTTGATCAAGGACCATGGAGAACAATGAATGCTGCAGAACGCAGTCGTTTAATATACAAATTGGCAGATTTAATGGAAGAAAACAAGTTGGAGTTGGCTCAATTGGAAACATTGGATAACGGGAAGCCTTTCCGTGAAACATCTAATGCAGATATTCCATTAGCCATTGAACACTTCCGCTATTTTGCAGGTTGGTCGACTAAAATCATGGGACAAACCATCCCAGTAGCCGGTAATTTTTTTAATTATACAAAACATGAACCAGTTGGAGTGGTTGGGCAGATTATCCCGTGGAATTTCCCATTATTAATGGCTGCCTGGAAACTCGGAGCGGCACTTGCTACCGGGTGTACAATCGTATTAAAACCAGCAGAAAACACACCTCTTTCTGCATTATACCTGGCACAACTAATTAGTGAAGCTGGATTCCCGGATGGAGTCGTCAATATTGTCCCAGGATATGGTCCGTCAGCAGGACAACCATTGGTCGATCATCCAATGATCGATAAGATTGCCTTTACGGGTTCGACTAAGGTGGGTAAACAAATTATGAAATCAGCTGCTGATACGCTGAAACGCGTAACATTGGAACTTGGAGGAAAATCGCCGAATATCATTCTTCCGGATGCAGATTTATCAAAGGCTGTTCCGGGTGCATTAATGGGTATCATGTTCAATCAGGGGCAAGTTTGCTGTGCAGGCAGCCGTTTATATGTCCAAAAGAAAATGTATGATAATGTCGTTTCTGATTTAATAACGTGTGCCAAGGATATTAAACAGGGTAATGGGTTAGAAGAAGATACAACGATGGGCCCGCTTATTTCCGCCCAGCAGCAGTCCAGGGTAAAAGGATATATTGACCAAGGTGTTGAAGAAGGAGCCGAAGTGTTAATTGGAGGGGATATTCCATTTGATAAAGGCTATTTTGTATCACCGACCGTGTTTGCAGATGTAAACCATAGCATGACAATAGCAAAAGAAGAAATATTTGGACCTGTTGTAGCGGCCATGCCATTTGATGATATTGATGATCTTATACAAAAAGCCAATGACAGCAACTACGGGTTAGCGGCAGGTGTTTGGACACAGGACTTGAAAAAGGCTCATCAAATCGCACATAAGTTACAAGCGGGTACGGTATGGGTAAATACCTATAATACATTTGATGCGGCTTCTCCTTTTGGAGGGTACAAACAATCCGGTATTGGTCGTGAAATGGGAAGCTATGCACTCGATAACTACACAGAAGTGAAGAGTGTATGGATTAATATGGACTAAGATCTTTAAGAAAGCAGTGTGGTTATGGACGGTAATCACACTGTTTTTCCTTATTTGGTTAATCAGTTAAATAAGAGCATAAATAAGCCCCATAAAAGTCAGAGCTATGTCTGTCTTTTATGGGGTGATTTTATTTATTAAGAGCTTAGCTTTTCTTTAAAGATGGCTCAGTTTGAATTTTTGGAAGGTCTTTTGGTTCTTCCTGTTTAAAGATACTTTGTAAAACGAATGTCTGGATGATCAAGAAGATTCCGCTTGTTATCCAATAGAGCGGAAGAGCAGCCGGAGCCGAAAAAGAAATGAACATAATCATCATAGGTGACAAGAGTCCCATTAATTTCATTTGATTCTGCTGTTCAGGCTGCATTTGGCTTGAGCTGACTTTGAATTGGAGATAGTAAATCAATCCGGCAATTAACGCCATGATCATGTTCGCCTCGCCAAGACTAAACCAAAGGAAGTCATGGGTTGCAATTGTATGTGAGTCCCTAATGGCATAATAGAATCCCATTAATATCGGCATTTGAATCAGCATTGGTAAGCATCCGATATTGAGAGGATTTACGCCATGCTTCTGATAAAGCTGCATCATTTCCTGTTGAATTTCTGCTTTCTTCGCTGCATCAGTTGTTTGTTTTAATTTTTCTTGTATAGCTTCCATCTCAGGCTTTAAAACTTCCATTTTCCGTTTCATATCAGCTTGAGTTTTATACTGTTTAACAGTCAACGGCATGAGCAATAATTTAATCAGCAACGTAGCCAAAATAATGGCGAGCCCATAATTCCCCTGAAATAGATCTGCATTAAATTCCAGTAAGGATAATAAGGGAGAGACAATAAAGTGTTGGAAAAAACCGTCTCCGTTAGAATTGGCTGAACATCCACTCAACAACATTCCTGCGAATAAAACACCTATTAATTTTTTCAATCCATTTCCTCCGATCATGTATTTGTTTATACGATGGGATGGAAATGGCTGCTTTCTTTATCTCCGGGGTTTACCTTAATACGAAATAAAGTGAAAAAGCGTTGAATATGGCGTTTATCTATAATTGGCTGTTTCTTATTGCTTTTTAAAATCGGTTGATTCGTTCCTTCTTCATAGTGGTTACTGAAAAGGACTTTATTTTGCTTATGCACTATGAATAAGGCGGCTAACGGAAAGACAACCGAGAATAAAAAGGCAATTATTAATGTCTGCTGTATGACATCATAATCGTATTCAATTAATAATCCTATCATGGCTGGCAACTCTCCGTTTAAGATTTTCAAATTATGAAGTGATTTGTTATGGATACTATACCATTAAATGAATGCCAGGGATAGAAGAAGTTCTCTTATTAAGTGAGAAGAGACGAATAAGAAGGGAATAAAGTTTTAGCTGAGAGGTGAAGCAGTTTTTTGATTGATATTTACTTATATAAACAAAGGTGTTAGCTACCTTAATCATTATGCTGCAAGACCAAAATAAAGTTTAATAAAAGGATTTAACAATATTTTAATCGAATAAATATAGATGCATATAAAAGAGTCGGAATTCGAAGGGAAATTTCTTTATGTTTACTAGAATTAAAGAAGGGGGAGATAGATTTGGAAATAGATATATCAGGTGCAGGAATAAATTTTGGGCTATTTTGTATTGGAGTTGGATTAGCTTTATTGGGGCATTACGTAGGTAAAGGACTCATAAATTTTCGTCAGTCTAAAAATGTAATTGATTACAATGTGTTTTTAAAAGAGAGTGACCTAGCCTATGTTTTTAAATTAAATAGGAATGAAATAAAGGCTTTATTGACTGAATATCAGGATGTCCCTAAGCTGGTATTAAACGGAACTACCTATTATCCTAAAAATCAATTAATTGAATGGATTTCATCCGAGAATTTTAGCAGTTAAACGGACGGTTTAAGTAAAAAAAGAACAAACGGCTGGTTTCCCAGTCGTTTGTTCTGTTATTTATAAGCGAATAGACTCTATCCTATAAAAATACTTATATAGAAAGTAAGTAATCACACCGTAATAATGGTTACCTCAATATTTCCTCGCGTTGCTTTAGAATAAGGGCAAACCTGGTGGGCCATATCAGCATATTTTTTAACTTCTTCTTTATCCAAACCAGGGATAGAGACATCTAAGCGGACAGCCAGTTTAAAACCGCCATCTTCTTCATCTTTACCAATCGTTACATTAGACGTGACCGTTGTATCTACTTTTTTTCGATCCTTACGTAATACGAGGTTTAATGCACTGTCATAACAGGCAGCATATCCTGCTGCAAACAGTAATTCTGGGTTTGCAGCTTGTTCTCCGCTACCTCCCAATGCTTTTGGTTGCCTCACATCTAAATCTATAATCCCGTCTTCAGATTTTACATGTCCTTCACGACCGCCTGTAGATGTGACGGTTGCTGTATATAATGGTTCCATCAAACCAACTCCTTAATTAATGATATATAGCACTTTTCCCTATTTTGGTTTTATTAAACAGATTGTCAAAAGAATAGGTATTAATCATTATGAAAATATTTCCTTTTTTATCTAGACTACATAGAAAAGCTAGGCATATAATAATGGTGAAAGTAAATATATGGGAAGTAGTGTGTATATGTATGGAAACAGAAATGCTAACTATTTTTGATGAATCAGGTTCCGCGATTGGGGTAGCCACACGCGATGAAGTCCATAATAAAGGATATTGGCATCAAACCTTTCAATGTTATGTGGTTGGAAAAGAAAATCATGAAGAATATATGTATCTTCAACTTAGAAGTCATTTAAAAAAAGATTTTGCTAATGTTTACGATATAACTGCAGCGGGACATATTCTTTCAAACGAAACGGTAGCTGATGGTGTAAGAGAAGTTAATGAGGAACTTGGATTAAATGTTACCTATGATCAACTAAACAGCCTTGGTATGTTTCCTAATGTAATAGAAACAGAGACAATCAAAGACCATGAATTAAGTCATGTTTTTCTTTATGAAATGACAGAACCTATGGAGACTTTTATCCTGCAGCCGGAAGAAGTATCTGGAATGGCAAAAGCTCGATTATACGATTTTATTTCTTTTTACAATGGAGATTCAGATCATTTGGAGATTGAAGGCTATAAGCAGGATTCTAGCGGAGGTAAAACCTGGTTTAAGGAGACAATAAGTAAGGACCGGTTTGTACCGCATTCTAAGCAGTATTTTGTTAGCGTGGCAGAAGCTATTTGCTCTAACCGGAAAGCTTAAATCGAGGAAGTGCTTAGAAAAGATAAACGATCGGTAGCATAGTCAACTGAATCTCGGAATGGACATAGAAATCAAAGTAAATTATAACTCAATATATGCCGAGTCTATGCAGCAAGTCTATCAATCTGTGGGCTGGAATAAGCATACAATTGAAATGATTAATCAAGTATTCACAGTAAGCACGCATGTGCCATTGCTTTTAAAGAAGATAGACTAATTGGTTTTGGAAGAGCGCTATCAGATGGTGTATTTAATGGTGCGATTTATGATCTCGTAGTCCATACAGACGAACAGGGTAATGGAGTAGCTAAGGAAATTATTAACTCTCTATTAACACAATTGAATCCGTATCTTGTATCCACTTAATTTCGACAGTCGGAAACGAGGAATTTTATAAAAAATGCGGATTTTACCCATTGAAAACAGGTATGGCCCGCTATTTGAATCAGGAGTTGGCTGAAACCTATTTGGTTAAATAAAAAAGGGGGAATACAATGTTTGAACAGATTATAACGGAGGCAAATGAACTGCGTGCTCTGATAGGAGAACCAAGTAAACTAGTAAAAAATAAAGTGATTAAACGATTGGATGATCATTGTGTTCATTTCATAAGCAAATCTCCGTTTGTGTTTTTTGGTACAACGGATGGAAACGGGAATTTAGATGTTTCACCTAGGGGAGACCAAGCTGGATTTGTTCGAATATTGGATGAAAATTATTTGATAATTCCAGAACGGAGAGGCAATAAAAGAATGGACACCCTATACAATCTTCTAATGAACCCTGGAGTAGGCTTGTTGTTTATTATTCCAGGCTTGGGTGAAACCCTCCGTGTAAATGGAAAAGGGTACGTAGTAAAAGATCCAGACTTGCTTGAGTGTTTAGGTGTTAATGGAAAGACACCAAACATCGGTATTGGGGTTAAGGTAGAGGAATGCTTTATTCATTGTGCAAAAGCATTTATTAGATCAGAATTATGGAACCCGACAACGTGGCCAGATAAAAATTCTCTTCCTCAAGCTTCAAAGATACTTGCAGCGCATGCCAGCAAATTGAAAACAAGAGCTGAAGACATTGAAATTCAATTAAAGGAGGGTTACACAACCAGATTATATTAAGCAATTTTTTTGTTGCTCTCTGATAGTAATCTTATTCTTTCGCCACAGTAAAAATAAGACTGTTTTCGTAAGGATGTGGCTGTTCTTGTTATTTAAAGAAATCACGCGTTAATTCATGTACCTTTTTACATATTTATAGAGTGGTTTTACATCATTAATCGGTTTATTTTTTAATACATTAAGAAAATTGAGGAGCATCATATTGTCGTGTAAATATCTCGAAGTTCTCCCTCAATCTGTAAATCCAGTCTATATATGTTTTAATCAGGATAGAATGTTCACTTCACCGCATATATTCCATCGCCAAATTGCTTCTATCCGAGCTATAATATAATTAAATATTACAAATTGACCCCATTTTTAAAACTCTCCAACGAAAAAACATTCTAATCTGCCTATTTATATGAATTGAGGTGTTTATATGGAAAAAATCATTGAGGTACGCCGCCTCACCAAAACCTATGGTGACATTACTGCGGTGAATGATATTGATTTTTATGTAGAGCAAGGAAAGCTGTTTGCCTTCCTCGGTCCTAATGGCGCGGGCAAAAGCACGACAATTGATATGTTATGCACGCTCTTGAAGCCAGATAAAGGAGAAATCATCATCAATGGCTTTCAGATTGCTAAAAATGATTCAAAAATCCGTGAATCAATCGGGGTAGTCTTCCAGGAAAGTCTGCTCGACCCTCTCCTGACTGTACGGGAAAATCTCCTAACAAGAGCCAAATTCTATCAGATTCCAAAATCGGAGCTCAAATCCAGAGTGGAACAAGCAGCGATTGCAGCTGATGTCATGGACTTTATTGATCGCCCATACGGAAAATTATCAGGAGGACAAAGGCGCCGCGCTGATATAGCAAGAGCTCTTGTGAACACACCGAAGGTTCTTTTCCTGGATGAGCCGACTACCGGTCTTGACCCCCAAACAAGAAGAAGTGTTTGGGAGACGATTACGAACCTGCAAAGAGATCAGGGACTGACTGTATTCTTGACGACACATTATATGGAGGAAGCCGCCTCTGCCGACTATATCATGATTATTGATGATGGAGAGATTGTGGCAAAGGGAACTCCTTATGAACTGCGAAATACATATAGCTCAGATATGCTGAAAATTGAACCGATTGACTATGCTGCTCTCGATGAGCTTTTTCAAGCCAATGGAATCAGTTACAAAAACGAGCATCAACTGATGATCATTAAAATAGCGAATACAAAAGAGGCCCTCTCGATTCTAAAATTGGCAGAGCCCTTGATTGCAAATTTTGAAGTGATGCATGGGACAATGGATGACGTGTTCATCGAAATCACAGGAAAGGAAATACGTGCTGATGTTTAATTTAGCAAAGCGTAATCTAAAACTATTTTTTCGGGATAAAAGTGCGGTCTTCTTCTCCTTATTGGCCGTCTTCATTATCATTGGCTTATATGTCCTCTTTCTTGGAGATACCATTGCAGGGGACATGACCGAAATTAAGGAAGCTCGATACTTAATGGACAGTTGGATTATGGGCGGTCTTCTTGCCGTTACCTCTGTCACGACGACAATGGGCGCTTTTGGCACAATGGTAGAGGATCGGGCAAATGGCAATGCAAAAGATTTCTATGCTTCGCCATTAAAAAGGTATCAAATCGCTGGTGGTTATGTAATCAGTTCATTTATGGTCGGCCTCATCATGTGTATGGTCACTTTTGTCTTAGCGGAGATATATATTGTCGCAAACGGTGGGGAGCTTTTGCCACTCATAGGTATGTTAAAAATCATTGTGTTGATGTTCCTATCGGTTCTAGCCTCAAGCGCAATGGTGTTTTTCTTAGTTAGCTTCTTTTCAAGTGTTAATGCATTTGCAACTGGCAGTACGATTATCGGGACATTAATCGGATTTCTTACCGGCATTTACATACCAATTGGCAATCTTCCTGATGCTGTACAAATGATTGTGAAGATCTTTCCGGTCACCCATGCAGGCGTCTTATTTCGTCAGGTATTTATGGAAGAGCCCTTAAAAATATCATTCGACGGTGCACCAAGTGCTGCAGTCGATGGTTTTAAAGAAGAACTGGGTGTTGTGCTGACATATGGTGACTTTACTGCCCAAGGCAGCACGCATATTCTTGTCCTGGTAGGAGTCACCATTTTATTTTTCGCTCTTGCCGTATGGAATGTATCACGAAAGAAATCTTAGCAGGGGACATAGTTTCCTGCTATTTTCATGCACTAATATAGTTATCTTTTTCCTGAATCAATTTCATGTTAATCCAGCTAAATTGCCCTTCACCGCATCCTCAACCAGTATTTTTTAATAATGACTCTTATTCGATTATTATATCGAAGCTGTATGATCCTTTCTTATTCCCTAAAGCTTTAATTAGAATCAATATTAGGGAATGTGAATTGCAAATATTTTCCTAATATTTGATATAATGGTAGAGGTTGGAGAGAATTGAAAGTAAGAGGAATTACTATAAAGGTATATTTTTATAATTCAAACAGCAAAAATACCATTAACAAATACCGCGGAAAAATGATAATAAGGGGCGAATAAATTGATCAAAACCACTGAAGAATTGTTAATTGCTCTGCGAAGTGTTATTCAAGAAAGCCGAGTAACGACCAATCATACTATTTTAGAACAACACAGCATAGATGAATCGTATCATCGTGCTAGTCTGCCTGATATAGTAGTGTTTCCGACAAACACAGAAGAAGTGAGGGAGATAATTACTATAGCGGATCAATATAAAGTGCCGATTGTGCCATTTGGAAGGGGAACAAGCTTGGAAGGGCATGTTATTCCTTATGACCATGGAATCATGATTGACTTTTCTCTTATGGATAAAATAGTAGAGGTTAGGGAGAAGGACTTTCTTGTGAAAGTTCAACCAGGGGTGACGCGTTCTCAGTTGAATAAAGAGCTGAAAAAATACGGATTGTTTTTCTCCGTAGATCCGGGAGCAGATGCAACACTTGGTGGGATGGCAGCTACAAATGCCAGTGGAACAACATCTGTTAAATATGGAATTATGCGTGACCAAGTTCGGGATTTAGAGGTTGTTCTCGCAGATGGCACAGTGATTCATACAGGAAATTTAGCAGAAAAATCTTCTTCTGGCTATCATTTAAATGGTGTATTTGTTGGTTCGGAAGGGACACTTGGATGTTTTACTGAATTGACATTAAGAGTGTACGGTATTCCTGAAAATATTATGGCAGCGCGAGCATCCTTTAAAACAGTTAGTGATGCTGTTGAAGCAGTCTTGAATATTTTACAAGCGGGAATTCCAATTGCAAGAGTTGAGCTCGTAGATGAACCTTCTATGAAACAAGTAAACCTTCATAATAAGACGGCCTATCTGGAACAGCCAACCTTATTTTTAGAATTTGAGGGGAATGAGGCGGGCTTAAAGCAAGATGTTGAATTTATGAAAGAGATTGTGGAGGCTCACAATTGTGAACGTATTGAATTCGAGACCGATAATGCTGCTCGAAATCAGCTATGGGAAGCTCGCCATAATCTAGCTTACTCCTATATTCATGGACACCCAGGAAAAAAACTCATGATAACCGATGTTTGTTTGCCCCTTTCCGAGTTAGCAGGTGCTATTGCTCATGCAAGAGAAACACTTGATTTGTTAATGCTTACAGGCGGTGTTGTTGGGCACGTCGGTGATGGCAATTTTCATGTTCTGTTAATGATTGATATGAATGATTTTGATGAACTGAAAAGAGCTGATCAATATAATGAAATGATTGTCATGTATGCACTTGAACGAGGAGGAACTTGTACAGGAGAACATGGTGTCGGCATTGGGAAACAGAAATACCAAGAGAAAGAACACGGAGAAGCACTGCTGGTGATGGAAAAGATTAAACGGGTACTAGATCCAGATAATCTTCTAAACCCAAATAAAATTTTTAAAATAAAGAAAGAGAAATAAATAGATTGGTAGAATTTGTTTTAACCTTGATAGCTCTCTTAAGATAGAGACATGTATTGGTGGATGAGTTTTTATAATGATAACAGGAGGGTTTTAGGGGTGGAATTACAACAATGGTTTGAAAAAGGTTTAACAACGGAACAGTATATCGATGGTATGAAAACAAATAAAGAAAATCTCCTAAAGGTATATGAATCGTTCCATCTATCAGGGGAGAGTAAAGAGGCGCTTTTAACTATACCGCCCACTGGGATTAAGGTTATTGTGTTGACAGAAGATTGGTGCGGGGATGCAATGGTAAATATCCCGATTTTACTGCGTATTGCAGAGGCAACAAATATCGACGTTCGTTTTATCCTGCGTGACAGCAATTTAGAGTTAATGGATTAGTATTTAACCAATGGAACGGCTCGATCGATCCCGATTTTTATTTTCATAGATGAGGATGGAAATGAATTAACCGTCTGGGGACCACGCGCTGCTAAAATTCAACAAAGCTTTGAGGAATTGAAATCACAGTTACCAAGCGCAGATGCCCCTGATTTTAAAGAAAAACAACTTGAGATGTTCAAAGAATTTGTAAATAAATTTACGGTGGATTATGATACTTGGCATGTTATTGCAGATAGCATTATTAGTAAGTTAAAAGAAATTAAGTAGCGAGTGATTCATCTAAAAGTATTAGAAGAGGATATATCACCGAGAAAAGCTTAGGCGACATACAAGGACGGGCTTCAATGATTCAATAGAATGGAATCCAGCCGTAAAATTTTGACAATCATTTAACTTCAGGCTTCGGTAATTAGGAACTTAAAATCTAGATAATTGAATGTGTAGAGAAAATATTTTTGGAAAGGACAGAAGGAGCAGGCTTCCCAACAAGAAGAAACCTGCTTTTATATATGGGCCATTAAAAAATGTGAAAGGATTGCAAAGTCAATAAAAGACGGTGGAACTGCAAAGTTAGTCAAGTACTCAAAGGAATAGAATGCTGGTTATATGAAAGGATTTTTGAATTGGAGAAATATAAAAAAAGAAAGTGTCCGTTTGTTATTTCAATTGCTGCTGTTTCAGGTGGAGGAAAAACGACCATCACCTCTTACCTGAAAAATAATTTGCAAAATAGTGGAACTCTATCCTTTGATGATTATGATTTTAATGGTCCCAATGACATGATTAATTGGATTGATAATAGAGGTAATCCAGATGATTGGGATTTATCACCGCTTCTTACAGATATAAAAAAGTTAGTTAATGAACCGCTGGATTACATAATAGTAGATTTTCCATTCGCTAATTTACATAGTCAAATGAAGGAAATTATTGATTTTGCAGTATTTATTGATACTCCACTGGATATTGCCATGGCACGAAGATTAACTCGAGATTTTAGAAATGGTGCCGTTGAGGAGATTATGATGGATTTAAATTACTACATTGGTTGGGGAAGAAGGGGATATCTTCATATGTTGAATACGATCAAACCGATTTCTGACCTCATTGTAGATGGAACATTACCTGAATATGAGATTGTAAATATTATTACTAAAAAAATAGAAACATAGTTGATTTTAGGGGGTAAACATGGTGAATATACGCTATGTAACAACAGAAGAGGAAAAGCAAAAGGTCTTGTCAGCCTATTTTAAAGAAGGTTTGAGTGGTCAATTAGATACTTTTCCGAGTAAGGAGAAAAGAAAGCTGATCATTTTACAAAATATAAGTGAACGTTTTGAACTGGGGAGAGTATATTCAGAAATAGAAATTAACGAAGTATTGAAAACAATTTACGGTGATTTTGCAACAATTAGAAGAGAGCTTATCGTGTATGGATTTATGAATCGCAGCAAGGATTGTTCGGAATATTGGATAAAAGAAGATTAAATGGATAAAATTTATATTGAGCAAGCCAAGCAAAAATGTTAGGGGATAATAGGATATTTAAATTATGTTGAATGATGAACTATTTAGTCTCACCCTTTGGAGACCGGTATTCTATCAAACTATAGCGAAAGTCCACGGCTGTCAAATTGACGGTCTTCTTTTATGCTGTTAAAGAGCAGTTTAGTTGAAAACAAATAGTGGATTGATAAACTGAAATAAGTGTATATTTATACTATGAGTGTAATAATGAAACTAATTTGATTAGTAGGTTTTGTAATCATAATACAAGTATACTGCATGAAATAAAAGTTTATTTACATAATATGATTATTATACGGCAATCATTTCTTTTGACCGACGAAAAAGGGTATCGGATAACTAATTATATAAATTATACAACTAAGGGTGAGGTAGCATGAAAAACTTATTAAAAAAGATAACCCGATTTTTCAAAACAGATAAAGAGTTATTTATTGAAGAATTGAACGATTACCGCCAAATATTAGATGATGCTATAAAAATTTTAGAGGAGAACATTCAAATTTTAAAGTTAGCATTAGCAAAGCATATAGAAATCGGTCATTACTTGGATATGAAACAATCGAACAAGCTTATTCGAATTGAAAGTATAAATAAGTTAGTCACACAGTATGTGGATCATAAGAAAGATACAGCTGCCAGGGAAATGATTCGAGAAAAAGTTAAGGAACAGCAGAAATTACAATGTCTGAATGAAATAATAGATATGCATAATCAAAGAATCCAAGAATATCAATATAGGCTAAATAAAGCCCTTTGTGTTTTAGATAATGATAAAAGCAATCGAGAAGCTTTTATTATCAAACAGAAAATAGCATTACAGGAATTGGTGATTTCTGAAAAGTTAGACAGAGGGAACTGCAAGAAGCATATTGAACGGATTAAAAGGGAAATTATCGATAAAGAGTCCTATAAAGAACTTAATCCAAAAGAGGATACAGTAAATGAAGTGTTAATAGATAGCGAGATTGAGAAGGAACTTTCCATCTTTAAACTGAATTACTCTTCAAGTAATGTGTAAATCCTTTAAAATCAAAAGCTTATGTTGAGCTTTTATGAGGTTAGTTTTGGTCGGGCTAATCGAATAAAGGTTTATGATGCCATTAACGTATGAATATTAAGATTGAAGACAGGGAGATTATTTCTCTGTCTTTTTTACTTTTTCATTTAGGACTTCGCTTTCTTGCTGTTAAGAATGATCATTGCCATACTATCTTGTTCGATATTATCTTGGTTCAGTTTATCAACAGAAGAATTGAATTGAAGTAAGGATAATTACAACGATAACGAATGGAGTAAATTATAAATGGTGATAATTTAAATATTTTAATAATTCAAACACTTAAAGTATAATAATGGAATATCTGGAGATTTTTATTATTCCTACAAAACATTACATATTTCTCTTGAATGGGATGGAAGGTGAGGGATGGTAGTTGAATTATTCGTTACATCCACTTGGAGACCGAGCAATTTTAATTGAATTTGGCAAAGAGATAGATGAAGAGACCTATAACTCTGTCCGAAAGATAAGCAACATATTGGAAAGTGAGCAACCTGAGTGGCTGATTGAGGTGGTTCCCGCGTATACAACACTTACCTTATTTTATTCTCCTGAATATGTTTATCGAGCATTTCAGGAAAGTCGGCTACCATATGAAGTAATCACTAGTGAATTAAAAAGATTGCTAGACCGTCTTCAACCATCAATTAAAAACGAACAAAGAAGAGTGGAAATTCCAATTTGCTATGGCGGAGAATACGGTCCGGATCTAGTATATGTGGCTAAATATAATTATTTAACTGAACAGGAAGTTATTGAGATTCATTCAAGTGGTGATTATCTTATATACATGCTTGGTTTTGCACCTGGATTCCCCTATATTGGAGGAATGTCTAAGGAAATTTCAGCACCAAGAAGAAAATCGCCAAGACAAAATATACCCCCGGGAACGGTAGGAATTGCTGGTGAACAAACAGGAATTTATCCAATTGAAACACCAGGAGGTTGGCAGTTGATTGGTAGAACTCCTCTGAAATTATTTAATCCAACTGATTCGTCACCCACTTTATTGCAAGCTGGGGACCGGGTTCAATTTAAACCAATTAGCCCTGAAGAGTATGTCAGTCTGGAGGGGGAACGGCAATGTTAATAATTGAAAAATCGGGTTTGTTAACCTCCATTCAGGATTTAGGAAGGTATGGATTTAAAAAATATGGGATTATCACAGGCGGAGCAATGGATCCGTTATCTCATAGAATGGCAAATCTGTTGGTCCAGAATCATGAAAATGAACCGACGATTGAAATGACCCTCTATGGTCCAACTATACGATTTTTAGAGAATACGATAGTTTCTTTGTGCGGAGGAAACTTATCCCCTTCTTTAAATGGCAGGCCAATGCAAATGGCAAGTCCTATTCACATTCAAAAAGGGGATGTTCTGACATTCGGCCAGCCTAAGACAGGATGCCGTGCCTATTTAGCAATACGCGGGGGCATAAAGATTCCAAAAGTGATGGGGAGCTATTCCACTTATTTACGTGCACAAATAGGGGGATTCAAAGGGAGACCTTTGCAAAAGGGCGATCACTTAGGGGCTGGTCCTTTAAAACTTGAGAGGGATGTAATTAGCACGAAGTGGTTTGCTTCGGACTTGTTGCATATAGAGCCAGAAGGCCGTAAAAAGGTAAGGGTTTTAAAGGGCAGGCATTTTGAAGAATTTACAAAAAGGAGTATAGATGCCTTTTCTAAGCAATCTTATAAAATTTCTCCTCAATCAGATAGAATGGGTTATCGTCTTGATGGAGTCTCGCTTGAACTTTTTAAGCAGAAAGAGATTATTTCAGAAGCCGTCACTTTTGGGACGATACAGGTTCCTGCAAATGGGAAACCAATTATATTGATGGCTGATAGTCAGACGATCGGCGGCTATCCAAAAATAGCAGAAGTTATTTCGGTTGATTTGCCAGTTGTTGCCCAGGCAAAACCAGGTGATTCTTTGCAATTTGAATTCGTCACATTGGATGAGGCGCAGCAGCTTTATATTAATCAAGAAAAACAACTGAAAATTTTAAAAAGGGGAATTGGGATGAAATTTAATAAGGGGAAACAATATGTATAAGATTGACATTAATTGCGATATGGGAGAAAGCTTTGGGCAGTATCGATTGGGGCGAGATGAAGAGATACTAAATTATGTATCTTCAGCTAATATAGCCTGTGGTTTTCATGCAGGCGATCCATCGACAATGAAGAAAACAGTACGGTTAGCGCTTTCGAAGGGAGTTGGAATAGGAGCACATCCGGGTTTTCAGGATTTAATAGGTTTTGGGCGCAGGGAAATGAGGGTTAGTCCTGAGGAAGCCTATGATCTGGTAATCTATCAAATCGGTGCATTATATGCGTTTACAAAGGCAGAGGGAGGCAAGCTACAGCACGTAAAACCGCACGGAGCTTTATTTAATATGGCGGCAAAGGATGTTGCTCTGTCCGAAGCCATTTCGGAAGCGGTATATGATGTCGATCCTGAATTGATTTTATTTGGATTATCCGGTGGAGAATTGGTGAAGGCGGCCAAACGTATTGGTTTACGTGCTGCCAGTGAGGTTTTTTCAGACCGCACTTATCAGGCGGATGGAACATTAACCTCCAGAACGGAAGCCAATGCATTGATTAAAGATCCAACAAAAGCCATTCATCAAGTTGTTCGTATGGTGAAAGAGCAGAGGGTTACTTCCGTTCAGGATGAGGTGATAACGATAAAAGCAGATACAGTCTGTATTCATGGAGATGGAGAAAACGCGTTGGAATTTGCAAAGCAAATCTCAGAAACATTAAAAAGAGAAGATATCGAAATTCAAAAAATAGATCGTTTCATAAATGAATTGATATAAAAAATCTCTTTGGAAGACATTTGAATACAGCTGGTTGTTATTCTAACTAATGAGCCAAAGCTGGATGGGGGAGTCGTATGAAAAAGAAAGAATCGCATTTGAGTATTTTAGTAGGGGCTGCCTTTTTAATGGCCACATCAGCGATCGGCCCAGGATTTTTAACACAAACGTCTGTATTTACTGAACAGCTATTGGCGAGTATGGGCTTTGTTATTTTGATATCCATTATTATAGATATTGGGGCACAGGTGAATATTTGGAGAATTATAGCTGTATCAGAAAAGAGGGCGCAGGATATAGCGAATGAATTACTACCGGGATTAGGTTATTTTTTAGCTACTTTAATTGTATTAGGGGGATTAGCATTTAATATTGGGAATATTGCGGGGGCAGGACTCGGTATCAATGTAATCACTGGGGTCGATGCAAAATGGGGTGCGCTTTTAAGTGGATTAGTTGCGGTAGGAATATTCTTAGTTCGTGAGGCTGGTAAAGTAATGGATCGGTTTGTACAAATTATGGGCTTTATTATGATTTTTCTTACTGTTTATGTAATGTTCACAGCTAATCCTCCCTATGCCAAAGCTCTTGTACATACAGTGTGGCCTGATGAGATTAATCTGCTGGCGATTGTCACATTGGTTGGAGGAACAGTCGGTGGTTATATAACTTTTGCGGGTGGGCACAGATTAATTGATGCCGGGTTGACTGGAAAACAAAATTTACCTCAAGTTACTAAGAGTGCGGTTAGTGCCATTGGCATTGCATCCATCATGCGAATATTTTTGTTTTTAGCAGTATTGGGAGTGGTTTCACAGGGCTTTGTTTTGGATGCCGGTAATCCGGCAGCCTCTGTCTTTAAGCAAGCTGCAGGGAATGTAGGATATAAAATGTTTGGGGTCATAATGTGGGCTGCTGCCATTACTTCAGTTATAGGTGCAGCATATACATCGGTTTCCTTTATCAAAACCTTTAGTAGTTTTGTTGATCGTTATCAAAAATGGTTTGTCATTGCTTTTATCGTTATTTCAACGGCAGTGTTCGCGACAATTGGCCAGCCTGTACAGATTCTCGTGCTGGTGGGGGCATTAAATGGTTTGATTCTTCCTGTGGCTCTTGGTGTTATGCTAATAGCAGCCTATAAGAAGAAAATAGTAGGAGACTATAAACAGCCTTTATGGCTTACTGTTTTTGGTGTAGTTATCGTTATTGGTATGGCGATAATGGGAGGTTATTCACTCATTAATGGTTTGTCACAATTGTTTTAGTAAATAATCTTTGATTAATGAGTCTCAATATCATTTAATCCATTGAGAAGTTATAACATCTAGATTTTAATCAAAACCCTAATTTCGTTCATATAATCTTTGTGAAAATCAGGGTCTTTTTATGTAATGTTCCGCATATATGGTTCGTGGCACGGATTCATTCATCGGTTAATTTTCCAGGAAAGGAATCAACTTATTGTATATTATATTCACCCCTGTTTATCACCGGTAATCAGCGGTGATTTAAGCGGATTTCCTTAGAGTTTTGCGCCTTTTTATACACCTTAAATTTATGGTTATTATACGTAAGTGCGTGGAATAAAATTTCATTTTACATCAATACAAAATGTTTTGTCAATAATTAATTTGTAAAAATATCAAAAAAATGGTATAATAGTTTTACAGTTGTTTTTTATCGTATTTCAAATTCCGCTGGACTTTTCTTTACAGATAGAATTTGCATACGTTTTTTTTTATATACTTTTATAAAACGAAGGAAAATTCAGATGTTTTTTAAGCTTTAAAGTAAGTTAGTTGAATAAAATTTTCAATAAACTATTTATCCCGTTCAAACTGGTGCTAAGACTCCGCCTTCAAACGTAAGCAGAAGCAATCACGGTTAAGGCGGAGATAAGCGTCGGTAAGAACCCGATTGGTTCAACGAATGCTCGGGAGGGGATGAAAGAAAACCTTCACCGAGCAAAGTTTCACTTTATTAGTAAACGAGTTTTTATATACAAGGAGGACTTTAATAATGAATCTAATCAATAAGAAAGTTACACACAAACGTTTTGGAACGGGTAGTATAGTTGGGCATAATGAGTCTAAAATTGAAATAAATTTCGAATCGGAAAATAAAATGTTTGTTTACCCTGATGTTTTTGGAGAGCATCTAAAACTACATGATAAAAGTGATGCTAAGTCACTCGAAGAAATTATACAAAAAAAGGAAGACGAACTAAAAGAGGAAGAATGGAAAAAGGAAGAAGAAAAAAAACTACAACGAAAAAAACAGGAACTTCGCGTAGAACACGAAAAACTTATGAAGCATCATAAGCTACATCCTGAATCACAAATGGTTTTTTGGTGTGACACAGAAGAACAGAATAGTTCTCTTTCAGAGTGGAAGGTTTTTTCGGGTGTAATAAAAAGCGGTAAAAACAAAGGAAATCCGAACAAGCCAGTCCGTTTACATCAAAATAGCGCTGTCCTGTTAACTGCAGTCGATTCCAATATGTCTGAAAAAGACAGACGTATCTTAGGTGTCTATATGGTGCATGAAAATTTTGTCGGAAAGATGTGTGAAGATGGAATTATTCCTGCTCATTCAAAATACAGAATCCAACTTACAGAAGAGGAATCAGATCAGTTGGCTTTCTGGGAATATTATGTAAATGAGAAAAATCCAGAAAAAATGACATGGAATACAGGTAAATACCGTTATTTCGATAATTTATGGATGGCTCAAATTTTACTTGCTATCATTTCGTTGAAAAGTGACCCGAATGAACGAGAACTTGCACAGCAATTCTTTAATCATTTTTGTAAAATGAATCAGATCATGGAACAAGATATACCAAAGCCTAATGGCGCTATAATGCGTACTTAGACGCTAGTCTAAAGATTAGTTGAAGACGAATAAAAAATAGCGAGCATATGTCATTAAAACCAACAGGATCATGTGTACACACATATAGTATACTCTAGGTTGAGTGAATGACACAGATTGAAACAGTTTTAATTCGAATGAAAGTACCCTAATCTCTGAGCGGAGATTAGGGTTTTTTATATGCCGTGTGAAAAAGTAAAATTAAAAATCTGATTTTTGATTTATAGGTATATGAACCACTTGATGTTATATTAAAATATTGGTGGAGACGTATATATAATTAATTTTATACTGTGAGTGGTTACTGAAGTGTAGATATATTTAAAAATTTGAATAGCTCTTTTGCAAACTATATTTGTTTTCGTGAACAATGAAACCTCAGTAAGAGAAGCTGGAACATTAGAAATTTGATTTTTTATTACCAAGGTAATGCTAATGACTTAAAGGTTGTTACAGTTGTCTGTCTAAATTTCCTTTCGTTTTTTAAGCCTAGAAATAGTGAGTTGAGTAATGAGAGAGAGGGATTATTTATGATTGGTGCGATTATAGGTGATGTTGTTGGATCTCGTTTTGAATTTAATAATCATCGTAGCAAGGAATTTGAGTTGTTTACCGAAGAGTGCCGAGTAACGGACGACAGCATTATGACTCTTGCGATTGCTAAAGCTTTTATGGAGACAGAAGGGTCTATTCACTCTTCTATCACTGCAAGGGATTATGACGGTGAGTACGAGACACTGCTTGAGAGTATGTCGATTACATTTATGCAAGAATTGGGGCGTAAATATCCGAATTGTGGGTTTGGTGGGATGTTTGCGAAATGGGTCTTCAGTGATAATCCCGAACCTTATAACAGTTTTGGAAACGGGGCAGCGATGCGAATAAGTCCTGTAGGTTTTTTAGCCAGAACCGAGAATGAAGCAAAGGATTTATCTAAGATTGTTACCAGAACAACCCATAATCATGAAGAGGGAATAAAGGGTGCTGAGGCTACCGCTCTAGCCATATTTATGGCGAGACGTGGATTTACCAAAAGTGAAATTAAAAATAGGATTAATGGTTATTACTATCATTTAGATTTCTCAATTGATCAAATCCGAGACACATACGTGTTTAATGAGATATGCCAAGAGACCGTTCCGCAAGCGATTGTTGCTTTTTTAGAATCAACGTCCTTTGAAGATGCAATTCGTAATGCCATTTCGATTGGTGGAGATAGTGATACTCTGGCAGCCATTACCGGCGCTATAGCGGAAGCGTATTACGGAGTACCTGAAACCCTGAAGGAAAAGGTATTAACCTATTTGGATGATGAACTGCAGTCTATTTACGATGACTGGTGTCTTTATAAGAACGAACATCACTCTGGTAAGTTCACAGTACTAACAAAATATATACCTAAAATTTGTGATACGGGTTCCTTTGGTGAATGGTTTATAGATCGAGAGTATAATGAAACACTAGGGCAATCCATCCAAATGCCATATGTCATGTATAAAAAGCTTATAAATTTATTTGTTAAGGAATTCTATCACTTTTCCGAATCCCATCCGGAATACAATTTGACCAGTTACAGTGATATTTTGGAGAGGAATGGTCTTAAATGGAATCAGGAAGCAATGCGTAATGCGGATGAGGATTCTCTCGATGCCCAATGTATCCTTGCACTCATTATGGGTGCCACTCGAGCGGAGCGATTCAGTGAGGGGGCTCTGCTAAGCTTTTTTGAGGATGGATGCATGGTGAAGTGGCTAAAAAGGTTGAAAACGATTGATGAGAATAATTCTACTGGTATTAATGGAATTTGTTAAACTGGTGAGTATCCGGAAAGAAGAATGTTAAGTACCAATATTGTGTAATTAATAAAGGATTATATCCAGAGTATTTTAAATAATCATCTGGGCGTAATCCTCACGTATATGTATCAATACATAACAATCGCATACTTTTTTTCTTCTTCCTCTTCATCAAAGATAAAGGCAAAGTTAAGTGTCACATCCACTCCATCTTCTGTTAACCAATTAAAAGGAAAAGTGGCAGGCTGAGCACTAGTTGTTAATCCATGCTTTAAAATTACCTTTCTTTCGAATGTGCTGAATGCTTCTTCAAGTCCGTGCTTCTGAAAATCGTATTCTGTTATTAAATAATTTTTTAATAAGGGCCAGCTGTAAAATTCAATCACGATAGAAACTCCTTTATTTGTATAGAATCAGGTTTATTATAAGTGTTGCTTGATGGATAAACAAATTCAAGTGCTTGATTACAACATATACATAAGTTTGAACCATTATTCTAAGAGCACAATGGCAGTAAAGCCTTTGTGTTTTTATTCGTTATAAAAATTAATATACGATATTTGATACCGTAGCTGTTAATTCACTTTTTCTCTTTTATATAATTACAAACTTTAATCTGACCAACCAATCAGGTATAAAAAATCGTTAAATAACTTGAATTAACGTTTAATTATAAGAATTTAGAGAAATTATATTAATATAGAATAAATGCTCTTATTAAGAGAAATAGACTTATAAAATCGAAAACAAGCTAATGTGAAGGAGAGAGGGCAAATGGTCAAAGGACTAGGAATTGACTTGGGAACAACTTTTTCATGTGTGGCGTATATCGATGAAAACCAAAATCCAATTGTATTAAAAAATGCAGAAGGCAATGCTACAACACCATCTGTTGTTTATTTTGAATCACAGGAAAATATTGTAGTAGGAGAAGTAGCAAAACAAAGCTTGGTATCTGAACCGGATAATACGGTAGCCTTTATTAAGCGTGATATGGGGAAAATAGACGATGAAACAAAGGCGCCAATTATGAGAACAATTCATGGAATAAGTATGTCTCCACAAGAGATTTCGGCAAAGATTCTTACGAAAATAGTCAAGGATGCTAATGCTGAGCTAAGGAAAATAGGGAAATTAAGTGATGGAAATCCAGATATTAAGGATGTGGTGATTACCTGTCCTGCCTATTTTGGTATGGCTGAAAGAGAGGCAACTAAGGCTGCAGGCAAGATTGCAGGTTTAAATGTAATGAATATTATCCCAGAGCCTACAGCTGCAGCATTAAATTATGCTCATGTTAATAAGGGTAAAGAACAAACCGTTATGGTTTATGATTTAGGCGGAGGTACATTTGACGTTACGATTATTGAAGTCCACGATGGTATTCCGCGAGTTATTTGTACAGATGGTAGTCATACATTAGGCGGGAAAGATTGGGATGATGCACTTGTTCAATATTTTGCTGAAAAATATATAGAAGAAAAGGGTGAAGACCCTAGAGAAAACCTGGATATCTTACAGGAGTTATTTTTAAAGGCGGAACAAACTAAAATAACTCTGAGCAACAGAGAATCAGCACCAATTATGATTATTGGTGATTCAGGACGAATAAACTTTACGATGACACGCAACGAATTTGATGAAAAAACGAAGGATCTATTAGAAAGAAGTATTAGTTATACAGATAAATGTTTGAAAATTGCTGCAGCGAAAAAATATGGAAAAGATATTGAAGCTATAACGAATGAAGAAATAAATAAATATCTTCATGAAGAACTTACCGACATATTATTAGTCGGGGGTTCTTCCAAAATGCCTCAAGTATCAAAATTAATTCAGAGTAAATATGGTATTAAAGCAAAAGAAGCAGACTTGGATGAGGCTGTTGCAAAGGGAGCGGCCATTTGTGCAAGCAATGATTATGTGGAATTCAGTGAA
Source organism: Bacillus sp. E214 (assembly GCF_008087365.1). Lineage (NCBI taxonomy): Bacteria > Bacillati > Bacillota > Bacilli > Caryophanales > Bacillaceae > Bacillus > Bacillus sp. E214. The sequence goes on from NZ_VENN01000001.1 coordinate 584,824, forward strand.
GAAGACTGGCAATTGGTAAAAAAATCAGTTGGCGAGCAAGATTATGATTTTGTGAAAGAAGCGATTCAGGAGGGAAATGAAAGCATAATCAAACAGTATGAAGATGTACTGCCAAGACATATGGTTCAAAAGCAAGAATCGCGTGGCATGATTTTTACAAATGTTTCTCCAAGAACATACGGAACAGCAGCCTATGAAAGCTCTTCCAGAGATAAACTAGTAATCTTTAATTTTATAAAAAGAAATGATGAACTTCCACAAAAACAAACCCTGATGTTTTATACGATGGATGAAGGGCAAGTTGGAGTGGATATTGACGTATATGAATCATTTACTATGAGTGCAAAGGCTGAACTTGAAGAAGGTAATAAAATTGGATCAGGAATACTTGAGTTTCCAAATAGCATGCCGAAGGGAACACCTATTGAGATCACACTTCGCATGAATAGTGCTGGTTTATTGGAAGTTAGTGCCTTTCATAAAGAAACAAATAGTATGTATAATGGTACTTTTGATGTTTCGAACTCTTTATCCACTGAGGAAACAAAACGAGCTATAGAACGTAATAAACACCAATCATTCAATTAAGAAGAAAATCATACAACCTTGGAATGTGGTGATTGATATGACGAATGATAATTATTTTGATTTGTTTAAACTTAAAGTGGATGAGTCGCTGATATTAAATCCTACTTCTGAGTATGAAGAGCAAATAAATAAAGCTTTTTTAGAAACGGAAAACAGATGGAAGCAATTAAAGCTAAAACATTTAGGTAAGAAAAGCGATGAAGCGTCTGAAAATTTAAAGAGATTGAAAGCACATGAATTTGATATTTTAAAAAATCCGACAGAACGACAACGGTATTACTTGAAAATTAAAGAGGAGAAGCAATCGGAACTAAAAACTAGATTAATCGAATCTAATGAAGAGGATATGGATCTTGAAGCTTTAAAGAAACAATACCATCAATATCTAGATGAATCGGAAATTGAAAAAATAGTCAAAGAGATATTTAAAGCTAAAGAAAGACCAGATGAAGCCATATCAATGAATCTACTTAATAAGCTAGCCATTTATGAAAATGAATTGAAACAGTTAGGAGAAGTGAATTTATTTACTGCTTTTGGATTTGATGAAAAAGTAAACTATGAAACAGTCAAAAATAAAATCAAGCAAAAACAAGATGATTTACAAAAAATATATGATGAGCACCCAAATGATAGTAGTTATAAAAAATATATTAATAAGAAGGATATCCTGAAAAAGTTTGAAAAAGAAGTGTTCTTAACAAATGATTTCAAAGATCACTATGAGGAATATAAACATTTTCTAAAATATTCAATGTTTATCCAATTATTACTGAATATGAAAGATAAGGATATTACTACCATTTATTTCAAAGATATTTTATTGGAGAAAGTAAAAGAAGAAGGTATCGATGAAAAAAAATTCATCTTGTTTTTATTAAAAAACCACAAGTATTTTGGCATTAAAGGTATTTCTCCTGTTACGGATTATTATATCGCCAATGTCGGGCATAAGGATTTTGGAGAGGAAGATACTCAACAAACATTGCAAAAAGTTCTTTCTATAAAAGATTATGAGTATCATTGTGGTCGTGAGGCATTAAAAAATAAAGAGTTTGATAAAGCTTTTGAGCATTTTAAAGAATCTAATATTATTGATCACAGTTATGCACTGTATGAATTAGCTGAATTATATTATACAGGTACAGATAGCCTTCCTAGGGATCTGAATAGGGCAATAAAATTACATGAAGAGGCGATAAATAAAAACAATTCTAAAAAAGGAAATAATAAAAATTCGTTGTATCGGATAAGTCAGATGTGTTTCAGTGGAGAGGGTTGCGTAAAAAATGAACAAGTTGGTTTTAGTCATTTAAAGGAATTTGTCAATAATTTGCATGCTTCGAATGATTTTTACAATCAAGCTCATTTAGATTTAGGTGACTGTTATTATAAAGGGAAAGGCACTACTAAGAATTATAAAAAAGCACTGGTTCATTACAACAAAGTAAGTGATGAAACGGCTAAAGGAAGAATAAGAAAAATAGAGCGAGAGATTACTTATAGGCCAATTATAATGATTGGGATAACTTCAGGTTCTTATATTTTATTGTGTTTAGTATCTTTGTATTATTTACAAGAAGTTCTTCCAACTGATTTTAATATAGCTAATGTATTAATCTATTTTGGGATATTATTTGCATGGATGATCTTTACAAGCTTGTATTTCTATATAAATCCATCATGGTTAAATCAACTAATCAAGTTTGATAATATAAGGACACTTCAGGCAAAGATTGTACAATATATATATTTAAATAAAAAGCGGATATTAACCATAGCGATATTATTGTTTGGATGTGTTTGTTTCTTGTTGTTTTACACGGAGGGGTTAATTAAACCTTGGTTAACTGAAGCAGACGTTGGAGAAATCCCGGAATTTTTATCCCTCCTATTAAATTATGGAGTAAACTGGGTTTCTGTGGGAATATATTTAATAGTGTTGTTTCCTCTATATATTATTAAGGAAGTTCATAGTCCAAATGACGCAATTAAGGTCAATGTTAAAACAATCATTTTTGACGGAGTAAAAACTTATTTATTCGCATCAGGTATCTATTATGCTATCCAGTGGTCTGCAGAAAACGTATTAACAGAGTTTAGTGTATTAAAGTATATTGGAATAAGTATTTTTTTGTTGATAATCGTATCAATAATTAATACTACAAAAATAATTAATCGGTTATTTAATGGAAAGTTAACCGTATATGTATTTGCGGTGTTATTGTTGTACGGTTCATTAACTTGTGCATTAGTGGCTGAAAATAACGGGGACTTGCCAATAGCTACTACATTGCTGCAAGTCGCGTTTACCTCTCTTTTTATAGAGACAAAGAACCCATAAATTATTTTTTGACCTTGGGTTAGTCGTTTTGCTAATTAATACAAGAAATGATTCAATAAATAATACGTTAAATTAACTTTAATACCATCTAATTGGTAATGGTATAGTTAGCTCTATATGAAAATAAATTTCATTATATAATTAACAGACCTCCAATTGTAAAAACAATTGGAGGTCTTTCGTTCTTTAAGATTATAGGTAAAGAATATTAATACTACAGGCTAGATTAAGACCTATTTGCTTTATCTAATTCGGCTCCCAAAAATTTTGCGAGCTCAAGCATTCCATATAGGCCTGCCTCAGCTTCGGCGTCGGAATTATAGTTTGTATTTGTATTGATATCATATGTGTAAATCATTCCATCCTGATCACGGATAAACTCAATTCCGGCAATGTCAATACTTGCTGAGGTAAGAAATTCTTCGTATTTCGCAATAATAGGATCATTGAAATCCTTAATAATTTTAAATTGCGGAGATATATCCTCTTGTTCTCCAACTGGGCAAAATAAATCCTCTATTTGGCAGGCATCGGCAGGACATAATTCAAAACCTTTTGATGTATCAACACGAACAGCATAAAGAAATTTTCCTCCAATAAATTCACAACGGGTTATTGAAGAATCAGGAGAGAGGATATATTGCTGTATGAGTGTGATCCCATCTACTGGCTCTTCAAAAAGAGGGCTGTTTACGTATTCCTCTAGGGCTTCTACAGATTGAAATAGCTGCACACCAAGACCTTTTCCAGCTCTGTTGTGTTTAGTAATAAAAGGTGTCATTCCAAGTTTTTTAGCGGCAGAAATGATATTACTCCGACCGACAGCTGCAATCGTGGCAGGAGTTTTGATACCTGAAGCTTGAAGAGCTGTATATTGATTGATTTTGCTGATTTCCATTCCTAAAGCCTTTGAACCGTTAAATACTTTTCGATTATGACGTTCGAGCCAGTTGATTACTCCGCTAGCAAGTTCAGGTGCATAACGGTGTCCGCGTGTGTGGGATGACGCACTCATACGGTTGTAAAAAATACCATCTGGCGGTGTATCCGTCAAATCGACTAAGCCCTCAGCTAAATGCCAGTTTTTGTATGGAAGGTTTAATTCTTCCATTCTATTAATTAAATGATTGGTCCAGTCATCATTTTCATGAATGATATGTATATGTGTCATTAGGAAAATCTCCCTCTAGTTTTCGTCAATTTATGAAAATCATACCATTTAACTTGGAATTGGGTCAAATGTTGAAATTTAGGAAAAATAATTATTGCAGTGGAAAAACCGTTTGGCAAAGTTTATACTGTTGATTGAGAAAGAGATTAAAAGGGAGATACCATGCCAAATTTTTCGCCATACAGATATTTTTCAAAAAAAGACTGGGCTAACTTGCGATTTAATACGCCAATGACATTGACTCAATCGGAAATAGAAGAACTTCAAGGTGTTAATGAAAAGCTTTCTGTTGAGGAAATTACGACTATTTATCTGCCGTTAACCCGTTTATTAAATTTATATGTGAACTCATCACAAATGCTGCACACGGTCACGGACACATTCTTTGGGAATACCACAAGAAAAGTGCCATATGTTATTGGTGTAGCAGGAAGTGTGGCTGTAGGGAAAAGTACAACAGCCCGTATTATTCAGGCTCTTTTATCCCGATGGCCAAATACTCCACAGGTAGAAATTATCACAACCGATGGATTCCTCTATCCTAATGCTGTGCTGGAGGAACGAGGAATAATGGACAAAAAGGGCTTTCCTGAGAGTTATAATACGAAGGAATTAATCAAGGTTTTATCTAGAATTAAAGCTGGTCATCCAAAAGTGAAGGCACCTATATATTCGCATCTATATTATGATATAATGCCTAACCAATATACCGTCATCCAACAACCGGATATCGTCATCGTGGAAGGAATTAATGTTCTGCAAACTCCTAAACAGGATGATCATTTTCCAAGTGTTTACGTATCAGACTTCTTCGACATCTCCATCTATGTCGATGCCACTGAAAATAATATTTATAATTGGTATGTTGAACGTTTTAAAACGCTTCGTAAAACCGCTTTCGCCAATCCGGAGTCTTATTTCCATCGTTATGCCGATTTGACGGATGAAGAAGCAGACGAAATTGCAACAAATATTTGGAACACCATTAATAAAATCAACTTGGACTTAAATATTGCTCCAACTAAAACGAGAGCGAACATTATTCTTAAGAAGGATTCAGATCATTCTATTTCCTCGGTGAAATTGAGAAAGATTTAAAAGGATGTACTCATAGGGAGCAGGTGAACTATGGCAACTGAGAAACAGAAAATGATTAATGGAGAATTATATAGGCCACTAGATGAAGAGCTCGTCCATGACCGTCTCCGTGCCAGGAAGCTTACGAGACTATATAATCAGACGATAGAAACTGATTATGCAGAACGAACCGCTTTATTAAAAGAGTTATTCGGTTCAACCGAAAAAAATTGCTATATTGAACCGACTTTTCGGTGTGATTATGGGTACAATATTCATGTTGGTGAAAACTTTTATGCTAATTTTGATTGTGTTATCTTAGATACATGCGAAGTGCGAATTGGTCAAAATTGTATGCTTGCACCTGGTGTTCATATTTATACTGCTACACACCCGCTCAACCCTGATGAACGAAATTCCGGTAAAAGAATATGGAAAGCCGGTCACAATTGGTGACAATGTATGGATTGGTGGTCGGGCGGTTATTAATCCAGGAGTTACAATTGGTAACAATGTAGTGGTAGCATCAGGAGTTGTTGTAACGAAAGATATTCCAGATGATGTGGTTGTTGGCGGTAACCCAGCCCGCATTATAAAACGAATTGATAAAGAATAAGATTCTATTCCCGTTTACATAATGAGTTGTGTAGGAAGAATAATATTCCTTGGTGCTATTATTCCATTGATAAATGAACTTATTGTTAAAATGAGATTATTTTGATTACATTATATGGGTACTTTTGATAAAATTTAATTAATAGTTTAAGATATAATAGCACTTATAACTTCAAATGAAGTACGAACAAAATTGAGGATGTGAAGAATGAAGAAACATATACCAAATTTATTGACTTTAGGAAATCTTTATTGTGGTTATCTGTCCATTTCTTACATTATCAGCGGGGATGTGCGAAATGCGACTATACTCATTTTTATTGCATTGATGCTTGATGCGCTGGATGGAAGAATGGCAAGAATTTTAAGGGTAGCCGATGATATGGGAAAACAGCTTGATTCATTGGCTGATATTGTATCATTTGGGGTCGCGCCTGCCTTTTTAGCATCTTATACATATTTATACGATTTTGAACAATATGGTCTTTTGATTGCCGGTTTGTTCCCGCTTTTTGGATGTTATCGACTTGCAAGATTTAATATTACGCCTACTGAGGAATCATTAAAGCATTTTAAAGGAATCCCAATTACATTTGCAGGGGGACTTGTTGCCTTTTTAGTACTATTTGAAAACTGGATTCATGTCAGCGTATTTGTCATTATATTCTTTAGTTTGGCAATCTTGATGGTCAGTACCATTAAAATCCCAAGCTTCAAAAAGGTAAAATTAAATTATTATACGGTCATTATAACTTTATTCCTATTGTATATGTTTTATCTTATTGCAAAGTCAGGGTTTAAAAGTGTTCCTGAATTTTTCTATGTTGCCATTGCTATTTATATTATCTTTATCATTGCCAGATACATAAAAGGTAAGACACCTAAGTTTCGTCTGAAAAAAATGAGAACGATTCGGGTCAGAAAAAAGAAAATTAATAAAGGAATGAAAAAGAAATAATGATCTATTGAGTCTACTGCACCTTATATTCCTTTTTGGTTTCTATGACATAGAAAGTTAAAAGGCATTCAGGTTTTAAAAATAAGAAGACTCATATTCAAACGTTTTATGATCCTCTGAGCTTTTTCACACCCCAAATGTTGGATTTCGAATCTGACTTTTGGGGTGTTTATTTATGGTTAATTTTTGAGAAATGGATAGCTGGGGAAGAATCCTATGTAACAATCGGAAAGAAAGGGTAGGATTCAGATTTAGATATGGAGTCTGAAAATTAAGACATCCGAGATAAGCTATCCTGCAACTATTTCTAGCTATTATCCTAAGTAAATGAAATTGATTGTTTGACAGCATAAGTGAAGGTGAGGGTTTTTATGAATTCATTTTTAGCATTAATCAAATATCTAAAGTCATACAAGTTAATTGTATTGCTTGGCCCCTTATGTATGATTGTGGAAGTAACTATGGACCTGATTCAGCCGACAATCATGCAAAATATTATTGATAAAGGGATTGCTTCGAGTGATAGTCGTTATGTAGTAACAATGAGTATATTTATGCTGTTCTCTGCAATTATAGGGCTGCTTGGTGGTATGGGAAGTACGATATTCAGTACGCGCTCAGCGATCCATTTTTCAACTGACCTTCGCAGAGATGTTTTCGAAAAAATTGATTACTTTTCTGGAGAAAATACAGATAAATTCGGTGCTGGAAAACTGATTACTATTATGACGAATGATATATCAGCCGTGCAGCAGGCTGTCATGATGACCTTACGTATATTTGTTCGTGGCCCAATTATGTTTATTGGCAGTATTATTATTGTGTTTTTTACTGCCAGAGAACTTTTTCCAATTCTTCTGGCAGTTGTACCTGTATTAACAATATTAATCGTTTTATTTACATGGAAGGCCGGTCATCTTTTTCAAATGGTGCAGAAGGCAATTGATCGTGTCAATACGAAATTACAGGAAAACCTTGCTGGAATCAGGGTAATTAAAGCATTCGGTACACAGAACCATGAAATGAAACAATTTCAGATTGTTAATAAGGAATTAACAGCGGTCAATATCCGTGCTGACCAAGTCATTATGGGGTTAATGCCCATACTATTGTTTATCGTTAACATGGGAATAGTTGCGGCTATTTGGATGGGTGCGATTAAGGTTGATAACGGAAGCTTGAATGTGGGAGTAATTGTAGCATTTATAAATTATTTAACAATCATTTTGAACTCCCTTATGACAAGCAGTAATGTTCTCATGCAAATCACTAGAGCTTTTCCATCTGCAGGGCGGATTGTTGATGTATTGAATACAGAGCAAGACATTAAACAATCTGACCAACCGCTTGTTCCTGTACCGGATAAAGGTACTTTGGAATTCAAAAATGTGAGTTTTAGTTATAGCAAAAATGGGGAGAAAGTTCTTTCTAATGTTTCTTTTAGTGTACCGAGTGGACAAACACTTGGAATCATTGGAGCAACAGGTAGCGGAAAGACAACGCTGGTCAAATTACTACCTAGACTTTATGACGTGGATGAAGGGCAAATCCTGTTGAATGGAATAGATATCAAAGATATGGATATACAAGAATTACGAAAGTCCGTCGGATTTGTACCGCAGAAAGCGTTGTTATTTTCTGGAACTATTAGTCAGAATTTAACTCAGGGTAATGAAAATGCAACAAAGGACGACATGACAGAAGCTCTTCAAAATGCTGAAGCCCTTCAATTTGTAGAACAATTAGACCCGGATTATGCATATGAACTCACTCAGGGGGCAACTAACCTATCAGGTGGCCAAAGACAAAGAATATCCATTGCTCGGGCTTTTATACGGAAGCCATCCGTAATTATATTGGATGATTCTACTTCAGCGGTGGATGCGATATCAGAAAGCCGTATCAGAAAAGTATTGATAAATAAATATCCGGATTCAACTAAAATTATTATTTCTTCAAAGCTTTCATCATTAAAACATGCGGATCAAATTTTGGTTCTTGAGGATGGTAAAGTAACTGGAATTGGCAGCCATAGTGATCTTTACCAAAAAAATGAACTCTATCGTGAATTATGCTCTATACAGAGTGAGCAGGGGGTGAGCCATCTATGAGCCAGCAGACGCAAACTCAAAAACAAGTGAATATGAGACCAGGTCACAGACATTCATTTGGGCCTAAAAGCAAGGCAAAACATCAAAAGGAAACGGTCCTAAGAATATGGACCTATCTTAAAAGGCGAAAATTAACACTGTATGCGTCAATCATATGCGTACTATTTTCGACTGTGTTCAGTTTGCTTGGTCCTTATTATATTGGTATCACAATTGATGAATATGTACTTGTTAAAGATGTAGATGGTTCTATTCGAATGACTTTGCTATTAGCCGTTATTTATATAGCAGGTGCGATTCTTACCTGGCTCCAGCAAAACTTGATGATACATATTTCATTAAAAACGATTCGGACAATTAGAGAAGAATTATTTTCAACCCTGCATACATTAAGCCTCCGATTTTTTGATAAACGCTCATCCGGCGATTTAATGAGCCGGGTAACCAACGATATTGATAATTTAAATAATGCATTAAGCCAAAGTGTAGTCCAGATTTTTTCTTCCTTACTGACAATCATTGGTGTCTCAATCGCCATGTTTGCATTAAATTGGGTGTTGGCTATTGTCTCATTTCTTGTGATACCCCTTATGATTTTTACATCCAAAAAGATTATCCAAGTGAGCAGCCGTAATTATGCCAAGAGGCAGCAAAATTTAGGTAACCTGAATGGGTATGTAGAAGAAGCAATAAGCGGCAAAGAGGTCATCACTCTTTTTGGACGAGAGCAGGAGACTATCAAGGAGTTTAAAAAGATCAATGAGGACTTGCGTGAATCGGCTATACAGGCTGATACATATGGTGGTTTTCTCGGCCCTGTCAATAACTTTATCAATAATCTCGGCCTTAGCTTGATTATTGGCACTGGGGCCATCATGTCGGTGCATGGGCTGACAACAATAGGTGTAATCGCTGCTTTTGTTACGTATTCAAGATTATTTTTCAGACCGATCAATCAGTTATCCAATTTGATGAATACGATTCAATCCGCTATAGCAGGAGCTGAGCGTGTGTTTGAGATAATGGATGAAGTACCTGATTTAAAGAATAAAAGGGGAGCTATACCAGCGACTTCTATAAAAGGGAATGTCCGATTTAAAGGTGTTCGATTTGGCTATGAGAAAGAGAAGGAAATTATAAAAGGTATTTCCTTAGAAGCTAAAAGCGGACAAACCATAGCATTGGTAGGCAAAACTGGTTCAGGAAAAACGACTATTATTAATCTGCTATCAAGATTCTATGATCGATTAAGCGGTGAAATATGGATTGATGACAGATTAATAGAGGATTATTTAGTCGAAGATTTAAGAAAAAGGATAGGAATCGTTCTACAGGAAACATATTTGTTTTCTGGAACAATCATGGAGAATATCCGTTATGGTAAACTGGATGCCTCTGATGAGGAGGTCATTCGAGCTGCTAAGATTGCTGCTGCACACCAGTTTATTAAACATTTGCCAAATCAATATAATACAGTCATCACATCGGGTGGTATCAACTTAAGCCAGGGTCAAAGGCAATTAATCTCGATTGCACGAGCGGTTTTAGCAGATTCAGATATTTTAATATTGGATGAAGCCACTTCAAGTATTGATACACGCACAGAAATAGCCATTCAAAACGGAATGAAGAATTTGACTAAGGGTCGTACAACCTTTGTAATTGCACACCGCTTAAAAACAATCGAGAATGCTGACTGTATATATGTCATCGATGATGGGTTGATTGTGGAACATGGAACTCATAACGAGCTTATTCAAAATAAAGGGTATTATCACAGACTATATGAAAGCCAATTCACGACTTGATTTCACTATATAATATGCTTTTCAAAAGAAGAGCAATGGATTTACTTCCGTTGCTCTTTTTTCGTTCAAACTGGAGTCAAGATCCTCACTTCAAACGAATGAGAAGCAATAACGAATAGTGGGAGACTAGCGGATTAGTTCAACTGACGCTAGAGCCCTGCACCGAGCATGTATACTATCTTGCTTTCGGTCTTACAATTACATTCATCAGTACAGGGATATTTCTGCCAAGAATAAAACTGTACTTTACTTCCAAAAAAGTACAAATTGCATTCAAAAAAGAAATTTATAATAGGAAGAATGATTGCCTAATATCATAAACAGCACGATATCGAGATAAATACATCGGTTGCCCAGAAATATCAAACTAGCTAAGAATAGAGAAATAATATTTTTTATAGATGCTCCTTTTTAGCTTCTTTATTTATATATAAGAGGTGAAAAGGAGGTGAGAACATGGAAAACCAATTTTTAGAGTTAACAAAGCTGCAAATTGAATTTGTTGTTGGGGTTGATGCACAAGGGGAACCAATCACCCAAAAAAGAACACTATCCAATATTAATAATGGGGCGGATGGTGAAGCATTAAAACGATGTGCAAATGCGATTATCTCTCTTCAAGTCCATGAAGTAGCAGGGGTAAGGCGCTTGGATACTTGGCAAATCTAGTATCGGTAGAAGGGAATATCGGATAGAAAGGAGGGGCTACAGATGGAAAATGTTCTAGAATTATATTTTCTAACAGAAGAAGGTAAAACTGCTAAACTATCAATTGATAACCCAAAAATGCCAGTTGACCAAGAAGCGGTTAGACAGGCAATGGATATCATTATTGAATCGAAAGTATTCTTAACAAAATCAGGTTTTTACGTTAGTAAAGAAGAAGCACAGTTAGTTGAAACAGCAAAAACCGAATATTCATTTATGTAATTGATGAACAGATGGCTAATCCAAATAAGCTGGATTAGCCATTTTTTAAGGATTGAGCGAGGAGGTGGCAATCCGTGAACGATTTAATTCCGTTAATTAAAGATGTGGGTTTCCCTATTGTGGTAACCGTTTATCTTTTATACCGTATTGAAGGGAAGCTGGAGATGCTGAATAATTCCATACAATCATTGCCTTTAATGCTTAGTGAACTGATCAAAAAATAATTATAAGGCTTGCCATCAGTAAGAATGGCAAGCTTTTTTTATTGGGCCATCACTCATTGCGAATACTAAGTGCCAGTGTAGTAAGTGCAAGTGATACGTATGAAATAACAACCGCTTTCAACACCAATACAGCTCTCTGGCTTCGGCTTTCTAGTTTTATCCTATATGTTTTATTTTCTACCTAATTAACATTTCTATATTAATTCCTTTTAACTTTTTAAGGTTTAAAAATAATGAATCAGTGGTATTTTTTGAAAAATGTGTATTTTTATATATGTTTATGTATATATGAAACCATTAGACAAAGAGATGAGGTAGAGATGATGGCTGATAACCATATTCAAAACAAAAAAGACAAGCAATTAGATGATTTTAGAGTGGATAATAGTGAAAAAAAATTAACAACCAATCATGGTGTACGAGTTTCTGAAGATGAACATTCTTTAAAAGCGGGTGACCGTGGACCGACTCTCATGGAGGATTTTCATTTTCGGGAAAAAATGACGCATTTTGACCATGAGAGAATTCCGGAACGAATTGTCCACGCTCGTGGTTTTGGTGCACATGGTTATTTTCAGGTGTATGAACCAATGACGAAGCTGACCAAAGCAAGTTTTTTGCAGGATCCATCTAAAAAAACACCAGTCTTTGTACGATTTTCCACTGTGGCAGGCTCCAGGGGATCTGCTGATTCTGTAAGGGATGCCCGTGGATTTGCAACCAAATTTTATACGGATGAAGGTAATTTTGATCTCGTAGGAAATAATATTCCTGTATTTTTCATTCAGGATGCGATTAAGTTTCCAGATTTAGTTCATTCCTTTAAGCCTGAGCCACACAATGAGATGCCTCAAGCAGCAACAGCCCACGATACTTTTTATGATTTTGTTGTAAATAATACTGAATCTGCACATATGGTTCTATGGACGAACTCTGATAGGGGTATACCTAGAAGCTATCGGATGATGGAAGGGTTTGGTGTCCATACATTTAGACTTGTAAATGAACAAGGAGAAGCCCATTTTGTTAAATTCCATTGGAAACCAATACTTGGGGTCCATTCTCTTGTCTGGGATGAAGCGCAAAAAATCGCAGGTAAAGATCCTGATTTTCATCGTCGTGATTTATATGAAGCGATTGAAATGGGAAATTATCCAGAGTATGAGTTTGGTATTCAGGTAGTTAAGGAAGAAGATGAATTTAAGTTTGATTTCGATATACTGGATCCTACTAAAGTGTGGCCAGAAGAACTCATACCTGTACAGAAAATAGGTAAAATGACGCTTAATAAAAATGTGGATAATGTATTTGCGGAAACGGAACAGGCGGCATTCCATATTGGTCATATTGTACCGGGAATTGATTTTACCAATGATCCATTATTACAGGGGCGTCTATTCTCTTATACGGATACACAGCTGTTAAGGCTTGGGGGACCGAACTTCCAACAAATTCCGATTAACCGCCCGATTTCACCCGTACACAATCACCAACGTGACGGATATCATCAAATGCGTATCGATAAAGGACAGGTTAGCTACAATAAAAATGGGTTAGCCAATAATTCTCCATCACCGGCCTCTCTTGAAGAAGGCGGTTTCGAGCATTATCAGGAAAAGGTAGATGGATCTAAAGTTCGGAAGAGAAGTGAAAGTTTTAAGGATCACTACAGCCAAGCTAAATTATTTTGGAACAGCATGTCTTCAGTAGAAAAACAACATATCATCGATGCATTCCGCTTTGAGCTTGGTAAATGTCTAAGTAAGGATATCCAACAACAAGTTGTTAATATGTATGCGAATGTGGATCATTATTTGGCTGAACAAATTGCGATTGGTTTAGGTCTTGAGGTACCATCAAATACTGAAGTTAAAGAATCAAAAGTAATTGATTCATCACCTGCACTCAGTCAATTGAATACAACCATGGGTGCCGCGACAAGAAAGGTTGCTGTCCTTGTCCATAATGGATTTGATGGAATTGATTTAAAACAGGCGCTGGTAGCCTTTGAGGAGGCTGGTTTAATTGCTGAAATTGTTTCTGAGAACCAAGGAGAAATAACTAGCGCTAATGGAGCTGTGTTAAAGGTAGACCAGACGTTTTTGACAACAGATTCAGTTTTATATGATGCTGTCTATCTTGCTTCGGGTCAACATAGTGTAGATGCTCTAAAAACGATCAACAAGGTGAATGAGTTTATAATGGATGCATTCAATCACTTTAAAGCAATAGGTGCCCCAAAAGAAGCTGCAGATTTGGTTGCTCCATTTATCCGGACATCTAATGGAGCTGCCGGTATTATTACCTCGGCTTCTGATGAACCAATAAATAAGTCAGTTGAGCAGTTTATTGAAGCGGTTGCTAAGCATCGCCACTGGGATCGTATTCAATAAGAAAGTTCAAATATTGATTAAAAAGCCTCTAATCCACAACAACGGATTTAGAGGCTTTTTGTCAGTTAGGAAATATGAATAGGATCTTGTTTTTTTGTCTGATGAGCGAATTTTTTCTCCCATGGACGGCTGTGCCAGCGTTTGACTGCAAAGATTGCACGGAACCATTCGTCAATTCCCTGAGCAATCCATATTCCGAGTAAACCAAGCCCGAATGTAATGCCAAACAAATACCCGAAACCTACAGTAAATGTCCACATAGATAAAATGCCGATAATGACTGGGAAACGAACATCCCCTGCTGATTTTAATGAGCTCATTAAAACAATGTTGACAGCTCTGCCAGGTTCAACAAAGGCAATTCCCCAGAGAACAGGCAAAGCAATCGCTAAAATGGCCGCATTAGATGTAAATAACTCAATCAATGAATTTCCCATTAGTGCAAATGTCAGTGACACAGCTGTAGAGGCAAATACAGCTATTTTTACGGTTTTCATTCCTCTTTTTAAGGCCTGATCAAAGTGACCGCCCCCTATATATCTTGCAACCAACAGTTGTGTTCCCTCGCCAATCGCAACGCTGAATAAATAACAGAGCATTGTAATATTCGTTAAATAAACACGTGCAACTAATGAAGCATCACCGAGGGTGGCAACGAAAGCAGTTACCAACAGCTGTGAAAAATGATAGGATAAATTTTCACCGGCAGAGGGAATACCTATTTGAAAAAGATTTTTCATGTCTTCAGTGTTAATATGAAATAAATCACTTAATCGGAAGCGCAATGCAAGCTCTTTGGCAACGATCATTATTAAAGCGACCACTGCAAAACTTCGAGCAATAACCATCGTCCATGAAACACCAGTCACACCGGTTATCGGAAGATTGAATACTCCGTAAATACTAATGACATAGCCTAGTGTGCTGATAATATTCATAAAGAGTGAAACATACATAGGTTCCTTTGTTCTTCCATGGCTCCTGAGAATAGCGCTTAGAACAAGTGAAATTGACTCAAGAAATAAAGAAAATCCAACAATCCTTATGAATAGAAGAGCATAGTCATAAACCTCTCCGCTAATGTCAAATAAATTCAATAAACTCTGCCCGAAAATAACTACAATAAGAGATATGAGGACACCAAACCATACATTAATGCTAAATGCAGATCTTGATAATTGTCTTGCTTTATCAAGACGCTGTGCCCCGATCCTTTGTCCAATTAAGATCATCGCACCAATAGAAGAGACATTAAAAACTAAGATAAAAATACTTATTAATTGGTTGGCGACACCTACTCCTGCTGCAGCTAGGTCAGAATAATGTCCAAGCATCAATGTAGCCAGTAACCCCATTGCTATATGTAAGCTAAGCTCTATAAATAAAGGCCATGATATAGAAAAAAGCGATTGATTTTTTAAATTTTCTGTATTTACCAATCCGTCTGACTCCTTTAGTTTAAATTAAACACCTAATAAATCATTCTATAATACTTTACCATTATATGTATAGAAGAGATTATGAAAACATGAGTTTTATCTTTTGGAAGTATCTTTTATCTGGGGGATTTGGTTCGTTTTCAAGTATAATGAACCAAAAACAAAGGGTGAATAAAGGATGAATATAAAAGGGATTAATCATTTGTTATTTTCCGTATCCAATCTGGATCAATCCATTTTATTTTATGAACAAGTGTTCGAAGCGAAATTACTTGTAAAAGGGAGAACAACTGCATATTTTAATTTTAATGGTTTATGGTTAGCATTGAATGAAGAAAAAATGATACCTCGGAGGGACATAGAATATTCATATACCCACATAGCTTTCTCCGTAGAAGAAGCAGATTTCGATGAGTGTATAAATCACTTAAAAAAGTTAAACGTGAATATTCTTCCAGGAAGAATAAGAGATCTAAAAGATCAGCGATCCGTTTATTTTACTGATCCTGATGGACATAAATTTGAGTTCCATACTGGGAATCTTGATGATCGTCTTTCCTATTATAAAGAAGCGAAAACCCATATGAAGTTTTTTTAGTTGATGTGAAAGCAGCTTAAAGTAATCATTATTCTATATTTATTAAGCTTGGA
The DNA here is from genome assembly GCF_008087365.1 of Bacillus sp. E214. Classification (NCBI taxonomy): domain Bacteria; kingdom Bacillati; phylum Bacillota; class Bacilli; order Caryophanales; family Bacillaceae; genus Bacillus; species Bacillus sp. E214. The sequence goes on from NZ_VENN01000001.1 coordinate 601,133, forward strand.
TGCCAATGATAATGTATTCACGCAGCATTTAAAAAAAGATAAAATGATTGAAACTTGTTCCTTAATTCTAACTTTTTTGCCGTTACGAATATTACACGTTTCATAGATAAACGTTTGAGGAAAAGAATGATTTTCTTGTTATTAGAAGGTTGTTAATAATTCCAAATGTACATTTTATTTTACCTACGCATCTTTTACATTTGTAAAACCTTTTATAATAGATGGTTTAAGAGAAAGGCATAGCCATTTTGAGAAGAATTTAGTATAGGGAGTTGATGTGAGTGCAATCCATATTGTTAGGTATATTGGCATCTTTTTTCTTTGCGGTGACATTTATACTAAACAGGTCAATGGAACTCTCAGGAGGTAGCTGGCTTTGGAGTGCGTCATTGCGCTATATTTATATGATTCCATTTTTAATGGCAATTGTTTATTTCCGAAAGAATTTATGGCAATTGTTTGTTATTATGCGAGAAAACTTAAAGGCATGGTTTTTTTGGAGCTTTATTGGTTTTGGGATGTTCTATCTGCCTTTATGTTTTGCTGCAGCATATTCTCCAGGGTGGCTTACAGCAGGAACCTGGCAAATTACAATAGTGGCAGGTACTTTATTGACACCATTGTTTTTTGAATTTAAAGAGGGGATTTATTCAAAAAAAGGTATCATACCTAAAAAGCAATTGTTTTTCTCATGCTTTATTTTACTGGGGATTTTATTGATACAGATGGAAAATATGAATCAGTTAACAATAAAGGAATTCTTATTTGGTTTTATCCCAATCCTGATAGCAGCATTTGCTTATCCATTAGGAAACCGTAAAATGATGGAAATTACAAAAGGTCGGTTGGATGCATATCAACGAGTACTAGGAATGACCATAGCCAGCTTACCTCTTTGGATTATGGTCTCCATTCTGGCGCTGTCTACAGTTGGACCACCAAGCCCTATGCAAAATATTCAAACATTGATAGTTGCTATTTCTTCAGGAGTCATTGCCACCGTTCTATTTTTTAAAGCAACCGATCTCGTTAACCGTGATATGAAAAAGATGGCAGCGGTGGAGGCCACTCAATCCATGGAAATTTTGTTTGCTTTAGCAGGAGAGATGATATTCTTATCTATTTTATTTCCGTCCATCTCGGCTATGATTGGAATATTTATTGTCATGTTTGGATTAGTCTTGCATAGCTTAAGTTCTGTTGAGAAGAAAGAGAATACGATTACTGCAAAAGAAATATAAAAAGGTAGAAATATATAAATAGTAATCCTAAAATGTTAATTCTGCTGAAATTGACATTTTTTCTTTTTTTATCTCCTAGTAAGACTTTATTCTGATTAATTTAACAAAAATTTCAGACATCTTTCTTGCCTAGGAGGATGGAAGCATTGTATTATTGGAAAGGTAGTTTGATAAAACCAACAATTTCTTATAACTTCTAACTTCAATACAGTTTATAACCTCCTCTGTTTAGTACATAAATGATTACTTACTCCGCCTCTGTACTTTCTCTTAAATTTCACAAATTGGACTAGTTAATGAATGACTGAATAGAAATACATCTTTAGGATAATGAATTAAATGCTTAAATATTGGAAGGAGTATTGTGAGAAAATGAACTATACAATTTTTAAAGATTACGAAGAAATGTCCACATCCGCGGCTGAAATAATCATACAAGAAATCAATGAAAAACCAAACCTTTTTATAGGTCTCCCTGCAGAAAATAGTCTAAGGCGAGTATTGGAGATATTAGCGAACCAATATTCATTGGGGTTGGTTGATTTTTCAGAGTGCCGTTTTGCAGTTATGTATGAATGGATGGGCAGAAGCACTTATGATGAAGGCAGCTGCAATCAATTCCTCTATAAAGAATTTTTTTCTAAAGTTAATGTCAAAGCTTCACAATTGGTTTTTTTTAACGGAAAATCTGAGATACCTCATAAGGAATGTAAGAGAATTGACAATGATATTATTAAAAACGGGGGATTAGATTTAGTCCTATTGGGAATTGGCGGAGATTGCAAGATTGGTTTTATTAGTCCCAGTAGTTCTTTTTCTTGTTATTCACATGTTCGCCGCATAGGAGATAAGGATTATTATAATCAGTCTGATACACAGGATCTGCCTGCAGCTTACTTGGTAGGATATAAACATATAATGGGAGCACGGGAAGTTATTGTGTTGGCGAATGGTTTGCATAAAGCGCAAATAATCAGGAAAACGTTAAAGGAGAATTTACATTTACATACACAAAAGAAAGTTTTACACCAAAATACAACTTTCTTATTAGATCAGGAAGCTGGAAGCTTATTAAGGGTTTAAAAAACGTACATGGTATAAAAATCAATATTAAGTAAAATAATCAGTCAGCTTTATTACATACCATTTTCTGAATATTCATTATACTATTTATCGGTTTTGAATCAGTGAAGAGGTCGGATAATCGTTTTTTGTATTAGTGATAAAATACGATTTTGTCTTTCATTTTTGAATCACGCCCATTGTTACACTCAGGTTAATTATAATGTTAACTTGTCAAATTATAACGATTGATAAGTAGTAACCATGAATCATGAATAATTATGTAAATAAGCTAATTAAAAATCAGTGCGAATGTACCTATGATATTTTTGTATATATTGTTAAAATATGGGTAACAACTGGTACCGGCTTCAAATTAATCTCAAGTGGAGGAGATAAGATGAAGAGAGAAGTGCAAGTTATACCATATCATATTGATCAACAGCTTGATTCAGTCAATGAGGTGCCAAAGGGCATTGAAATGATTGAAGCCCCTGAAATCTGGAATGTTACGATGGGTGAAGGTGTAACCATTGCAGTGTTGGATACTGGTTGTGATGTGAACCATCCTGATTTGGCAAAGCAAATTATTGGCGGCCGGAATTTTACTACAGACGATGATAGTGACCCTGATAAATTCCAGGATTATAACGGGCATGGTACACATGTGGCGGGAACAATTGCAGCCACGCAAGATAAAAGTGGGGTAGTTGGGGTTGCTCCAGCTGCCAAGCTGCTTATTCTGAAAGTATTGGATAAGGATGGCTTCGGTGAATATGACTGGATTATTAACGGGATTCTTTATGCAATCGAGCAAAAAGCAGATATTATTTCTATGTCTCTAGGGGGAACAGAAGATGTACCTGAGCTGCATGAAGCAATTAAGAAGGCAGTAATGAATAATATTGCAGTTATTTGTGCCGCAGGCAATGATGGAGATGGTAATGAAGAGACGGAAGAGCTTTGCTATCCGGCAGTTTACAACGAAGTCATCAGTGTTGGCGCAATTGATCTCGAACACCGGTCATCCCGATTCTCTAATTCGAATAAGGAGATTGATTTGGTAGCACCTGGTGAGAAAATTCTATCCACTTATTTGAACGGAAAATATGCGACTTTAAGTGGAACATCTATGGCTACGCCTCATGTGGCAGGAGCAATGGCTCTTATTAAGGTTATGACCAATAACAGCTTTGAACGTAACTTAAGTGAGCCGGAAATATATGCACAATTAATAAAGAGAACAATACCGCTTGGGAACTCACCTAAATTAGAGGGAAATGGCTTGCTGTATTTGACAGCCCCTGACTATTTAACAGAGCTGGTTAATAAACTGTCCTTAGATGATGCTATAAATATGTAGATTGTTGACAGTACAAAAGTATTCTTGAATCGTTAAAAAGATTTATGATGCGAATGAGAAGATTTGAAAAGCTTCATTATAACAGTGATAGTAAGATTGGCCGCGTAACCATAAAAAGGACCGCCACACTGAATAGCTAGCTCAGTATGGCAGTCCTTTCGTTTATGTAGGAAATGGATTAGCATTCTTTTTTAATGATGACGATTGATATGGTTTGTGTTGAAGATGCGCCAGCCTCTGTGAGTCAATGCGCCAATAAAGGAAATGAAGAGGAGAGCGCCAGTCCAAATTTCAAATTGTTCAGGAACATAGTTGAAAACGGAAAATGCTAGATTCTCAACTTTAAGGCTAAAAGATAAAATAAGTACAAACAAGCCTATCATTAACAGTTCTTTAAATAAATTAATAAGTTTAATGTTGTTCTGATCCCAGCGAATAAGAAAGAGAGCAATCGCTAGGGCGCCAAATAAATTCCAATCCAATGTCTCCACTCCTTTATTAGTTATTCTTTTAATATATGAAAAATGATTGGTGGGCAGGGCGGATAAAGGGCTTCATTAACGAATGCCAATCATTTAGGGGTACATCGTGAAAATGGATAATTTTGTATTCATTATAAAGGTAGACAAACTTCAGTGGCAATATATATTTTAAGGCAGGAATACGGTTTTAGATGTAGAAATGTTAATGAAGAGGGAATTAAGAATGTCAGGGAGTGGCAATATGGATTATAAGAATTTATACTTTACAGATAGTTTTTTTTCATCTGGCCAAAAAGATATTTATACAAGGGATGAACACATTGTTGGTAAATTAGATTTAAAAAGTGCCTTTACTTCCACAATCGATGTATTAGATTTGAAGGGAAATATTTTGATTAGCGGCAAATTCCCGCTTTTCAGCAACAGGTGGATCGTTACAAATCAAGAGGGGGATGAACTTGGCTTCGTACGTGCAAGATTTAGCTTTTTTGCCAAAAAATACGAGTACACAGCTCATAACCGGGGAGTATTCCGCATTGATTCAGAAACCTTTTCCAAAAGATATGAAATCCTCAGTGAAAAAGGAAAGCAAGTTGGCCGATTTAGAAAAGTCAACTCCATCTTATCAAGTCCTGCCTATGAATTATCTAAAACTTCCAATGAAATCGAAATAGGTGAAATGATAGCTGTTGTCATGGGTGTAAATGCTATTCAAAAAAGGAGTCATTCGGCTGCGAACAGTACCGTATAAACGAGAGATTACTCTTTAAAACTTTAATTGATAGAACTAAAAGAGTAAATAGAGGTGACTTAGCCAGAATGATTGAACGCGATAATAATTGAAGTGCCTCCAATAAGTAATTGAACAATAAAGTTGAAGGCACCATGATAGGTTTTTAATATATCTAATTGGATAATCTTAATAAGTGTTATCATGGTAATAATGGGACAGACAAAATAAGCGAGCTGGGAAAAAGAAAATGTCCAATCCTGAAGTAAGGACTCTGTTAATAAGGGTAAAAGGATAAATAAGTTCATAGCTGTGACTCCATATAAGGATTTTATCGTTATCATCCTTAACCTCCGTTAAAAATTTTCATAATCCATATTAGTATATAATTGAATTTACAAAAAAGTAGTAGAAATTAAGAGTAACAATTTTTAATCAAACAAATGCTATGAGACTAAAATGAACTCTGTAAGCGAGATTATATGGGTTCATTCTAGTTTTTTTTATGTTCTTCTAAGTGACCAACGATTCGTTCCAGAATACTAACCCTTCATGACTTTTCTTTTTTAAAGGCTGTTTTCGTGATGGTTATACCAAATGGGGGTTGATATATTAAGCTTAAAGAGGGAATAACGATATTTTTTATAGTAGACTGAAGATCCGTTAGTATATTTAAGTTGTTGCAACTCAATATTTGATAACTGCCTCAATTGGTTTCGCTGGCTTAAATTAGGAAAGAGTTTAGGTGTGGAAAACACGTATAGACACAACTACATACAAGCTCAAAAATGTCAAAGATCCCCAATATCTTTTATACATTGAATCCCCCATCTAATTAAAATACTACAAGTATTTATATCACATTTCTCTTCGTATTTATTGGATTTTTTTCACTTTATTTTCCTCTAATTTGGGTTTTCGCACTCAACCTTTGACTACTAACAACAAACTATACGAAAAGCCTTTATAAAGGGTAAAATCCTTTGTAGCTTTTCTGTCATACGAATTAATAAGATGACCTATTAAATACTTTAGAAAGGAAGAGTTAATATTTTACGATTTTTGAAGTGTCTGATAAAATTTATGTAGCCAGACGACTATAATAGGAGGGATAGAATGGATACAACCTTGGATAAAGCTGCCATGATCAAAGAATATATCGTGGAAAATCGCCAGTCCTTTAGTGATATGTTATTATCTGAAGCAGTAAATGTCAGGCGGAAAATAGAAGAAATCTTACTGATTGGCAATATTGATTTGATAAATAACGCCCATAAACTGGTTATATACGTTCTTGACCAGGAGAAGAAAGAAGTTATTGATTTTGCTAAGCAAGAAGGCATAGCTTGGGCTACTCATTCCCTTACTTTGAATTTTAAATTGGAATGGGTACAGGCAATAAGAAGAACGATGTGGGCATTTATCAATCAATTTGTTCAACAATCAGAAGAATCTTTTAATATGGAAGATTTTTTTATTATGGAAAAACAAATTAACAATCAAATTGATAGTTTCTTGAATACTTTCTTTATCAGCTATTCGAATTATAAAGATATATTAATTGAAAAGCAGACTAAAATGGTTGAAAATTTATCCGTCCCGATTATACCGATCACACCGACGATTTGTATCTTACCACTAATCGGTGTATGGGATGATAATAGGTCCAAAATTATAGAAAAGAAAGCGTTACAGGCAGTTGGAGAACACCATATCCAAACCTTAATTATTGATTTATCCGGTATAGCTGAGATGGATCCTGATGTTATTGATCAACTAATGAAGTTAATTGAGGGTACTTCAATGATGGGGTGTGAATCCATTATCACAGGACTTCGCCCCGATATTGTACAGCAAATTATCCATATGGGGATTAATTTTGAAAACAAAGCTACTACAATGGGCAGTCTTCAACAAGCTATCAAAAGATTTCTTTAAAACTTTTAAGTAAAAGAAAAGTAGGCCCTGAAAATTCAGGACCTACTTTTTTTGAAATAGCTGGTTAAATAAATAATAATAAACTGATTGCCATTAACGCCATCCCTGCTATCAACCCATAAATGGCATGGTGACCTTCATCATACTTTTTAGCTGCAGGTAATAATTCATCCAACGAAATGAATACCATAATCCCCGCAACCGCCGAAAAGATAATTCCAAACAACATATCAGTTAAGAATGGCATTAACAGTAAGTAAGCTACTAGAGCACCGACTGGCTCTGCCAATCCGGAGAGAAATGAAAGTTTAAAGGCTTTTCGTTTGTCCCCGGTCGCAAAATAGATAGGCACGGCAACCGCTATCCCCTCGGGAATATTGTGAATAGCGATGGCGACTGCAATAGCAATTCCTAAGCCAGGATCCTGTATTGCTGATGTAAATGTAGCGATACCTTCCGGGAAATTGTGAATACCAATTGCCAAAGCGGTAAACACACCCATTTTCATAAGCTCATCACTATGAATTTCACTTCGCGGCTTATTCATGTCCTCCACTTTTTTTGGTTCATGAGGATTCCCTTGCTTTGGGATAAAACGGTCAATTAAGGCGATAAGTAAGATACCGCCAAAAAAACCAACCACAGTCATTGTATAGCCCTTTTCATAGCCTAAAGCACTGACAAGAGAATCTTTTGCCTTAACAAAAATTTCAACCATTGAAACATAAATCATGACGCCGGCAGAAAAGCCAAGGGAAACGGATAAAAATACTTTATTGGTACGAGATGTTAACAGAGCAATCAAGCTCCCGATTCCTGTTGCTAAACCAGCCATGAGTGTTAATGCAAAGGCAAATAAAATAGTTTGATCCATTATGAAAACCTCTCTAACCTTATAACTTAAACATAGTGTACCTTTTTGAATCAAGTAAAATCAAAATATAACTCTATAGATTATAATTCTATACTCTAATTAATATGTTCGTCAAAAGTATATTGTTCATAAAAAATTGAATCTTTAAAATAAATTAGGTATTATAAATTATTACTTCTATTTTGAAAAATATGGAGGATGAAACATTTGGATACTTCTAAAATTACATTAGCTAGTTATTCCGACGAATATATAGAAGGTATAAGAGATTATAAGCTACCCCCTGAACAATATCTATTTACATCATATCCGCTCGAAGCATTAGAACAAGTATATCAGGGTTGTGATAAGTTTCCAGTGTTGATTCTTAATAACGGAAAGGCAGTCGGCTTTTTCTGTTTATACAGTGGAAAAAGGGTGGCTGAAGTGACGACAAACCATAGAGCACTGTTATTAACCAGTTTTTCAGTTAATTATAAATACCAAAAGAGAGGGTTTGCCAAACAAGCATTATACTCCATCTCCAACTTTATCAAAAATCATTTTGAGGAAATTGATGAAGTTGTTCTGCTAGTGAATATGAAAAATATCCCTGCTCAATCCTTATACATAAACTGCGGCTTTAAGGATATGGGGGAGAGGAGAATGGGGAAAAGAGGAGAACAAATGGTTTTGCATTTGAAGATTTAAGGGGATAAGAAATGGAGGAGTTAAAATGGATTTTGTAGAATTAGAAACTAAGCGTTTACAATTAGTAAGATTAAATACCTCTCATCTAAACCAGTATTTTACGATCATGTCTAAACAAGAAGTAATGGAGTATTATGGGATGGAGCCTTTGACCAAAAAGGAAGATGCTGCTTTAATTTTTGCAACTCTGGATAGAGGGCTGGCACTTGGGCAATCCATAAGGTGGGGTATTACTTTAAAGGAATCTGGTCAGTTAATTGGTACAGTTGGCTTAAATAATCTTAGTTTAAAAAGCAAACGTGCCGAGATTGGGTATGAGATTCATCCGGATTTTTGGCGGTTAGGATATGCAACAGAAGCTATTATATCAGTAGTAAACTATTCCTTTCATCAACTTGATTTATTCCGGATAGGGGCTATTACGTATCCGGCTAATACTTCATCTAATCATTTGTTGCTGAAAATGGGTTTTACATTAGAAGGGACACTTCGAGGATATTTATATCAGAGAAATCAATCACATGATGCCTATGTATTTTCAATTACGAAACCGGAATGGAAACACTGATAAATACTCCGCTGTATTATTTTTCGGCGGTTGGACGTATACAGACATTAATAAAGCAAATAACGGAACTTATTGAAAAAGTCCCGTTATACTTCTAAGTTAATATCCTTATAACCCAAACATGATTTGTGTTATTTTCCGTTTCCTTTTTCGCCTGGATTTTATTGTATCAAGTGCAATCGGCTTAGAAATAGCGGGAGGTTTTTTTGTTCCGCTTAATTGGGTCTCAAGATGATCCATTCGAGTTGTTAGTTCATTTACGATTGACAGTAAATCCTCAAGTTCATTTCGATGTTGGAGTAGCTGGATGGACGCAACACCATCCGCTTTTTTATACAGTTTTAATTCAAGTTCATTAACTTTTAGTTTTAGTTTCTCTACCTCTTCGTTATTTGGATGAGAGAGCATTTGAACGGATTGAATTTGATCTTGATTATGATAGTGTTCCAATTGGCTGAATTCTTCCTTTGTAAAGATAAAGTGCCCTTTAGAATTTCTGGCAGGTTCAATAGATAGGTGTTTAACCCAACGTTTAACTGTACTCGATGAAACCCCTAAGATTTTAGCTACTTCGTTTGTATTCATTTTTAATACCACCTTTAGATTTTACTTCTTGCGTCGAAAACTCCACCATTTCTTTTCTGCTGGAACCATATCCTTTTCCTTTAAAGTCTGTTTATCTTGCTTATTTTTTTCTGTTTTGACTTTTCCTTTTTCCTTTGTTTTATTCTTTTTAACGTCTTTAAATTTCACTGTTTTTGGTTTTTCTATTTCTTTTGTAGGTGCCGCATCTCGGAAGCTCATGACCATTTGTTTAAAAGCTTCCTCTCGTTGACGGATGTCATTTCGATACTGGTCTAATTCATTATTCATCGTTTCGAAATACTGCTCGCGATCCTGATACATGGCCTCTGTTACACTTTTAATTTCTTGTTGTGTTTCAGTTACGGACGCAGAGAGGTCTGCAAGTAAGTCACGATAACCATCTGCGGCCGCTTCGGATATCCGTTTGGAAAACGATTCAAAGGCTCCCTCTGAAGACCTCGCAATGGTGGTCGTTAGTGCTCCGAATGTTTCGGATGTACGCTCTGATGCTTTTGAAACATTTAGAGAAAGTTTTCGTAACTCTCCGTTTGTTTTTATATTGGATCGTTGAATCGTTTTCGATAGGCCTTTAATCGTATCAATTGAACCTTGTGAAATTTCTTTTTTTACCTCTTCAATCATAAGGTTCCGATTATTTCGTAACTCTGCTGACATTTCTTTCATTAAATTATTCTTATAATCATCCATGGCTACCAAGAAATCCTCCATCCTTGGTTCAGCTGGTTTTTCTACAACAGCCAAAGAGGTTCCGGAATCTTCAGAAGGGGGTTCTGAAACAGGCTGTTTTTCTTGAGTTAAATGTTTTTGTAGCATGTCCTTAATAATTTCCTTACTAAGATTTTTATCACGCATTTCCTTTATTCTTTTTAAAATTGAAATTTCAACTTCAGTATAAAAACGGGCTCCCTGTTTAGAACGCGGAATAATTAATACGCCATTTAAGTCCTTTTCCCATTGGCGGATTGTTCCTGCAGGTACATTTATTCTCCGTGAAACTTCTTTAATGGAATATGCTCGTAAGATTTGATTATCTTTCATAATTAACAATCCTTTCCCTTTGTCGTTTAGGTATATTTGTATCTTTCTAATACATGTATTCTTCACAGGCAATATACTTTTCCTGCTGCATGACAAAAGCTATCAAAACAAGTTGTATTTCTTCAGTGTCCTTGTTTTTATGTTCATTTCGGGAGGTTTACCTATCTAAAAACAGAGAATGCTGGGAAGGATTCATAATACGGACGAGGCATGGCAATTATATGCACGATAAAGGGGGAAACAGGATAGGTTGAAATATTTTGCGGTAGAAAAAAGTGAAGTTTGTAGCTTAACAGTAAAAAGGTGTAGGACAAAAAAAGCAAATAAAAAAACCCTCAGCAAGTACCTGAGGGCCAAACATTAAGAATGTTCTTTTACAAAGTTATAAACAGAATATCCTAGCATTGCCATTCCGATAAAGAAGACAAACCCGCCTAACAAAACTCCGTTGGAAATACTCTCAAGAACGGTTGTGTTGGAGTATACCTCAATACCATTTGGCTGTATGCTTCCGGAAACTTTAAAATGTCCTATAACAGCAAAAATAATGGAAAGTATAAATAACCCGTATGTTTTTAATTTCATTTGAACCCCACCCTTTGTAGGAATAGTAAAAAAATTTAAATTGTTACAATTATCGTAACAGATTGTGTATATTTTGTGAACAAATAATGCTTAATTATTTTTTTGTTAAGAGATCCTTAATTACGCAGGGCTGATTTCCAGGAATTCATTGTTTGTTGAGCATAAAATTTACGGAAGTAAAAAGGTGAAAAATGAATCATTTAGATTTTGTTATTAGCAATCGGTGCAGTGATGTATTTAGTTTGCGAAAGTAAAACCCAAAGGATCTTATATAGTAGCGAAAGTTGGCGTTGCTAATTTAGAGGGGATACTTCCTTTGAAAAGGTATCCAAATTAATGAAATCAAAAAAGATGTTCATGAGAAAAGGCCAGAGGGCATTTGGCCTCTGACCTGTTTTTTTTCATGGGCTTTCAATTTATGCTAAGATGATTTACTGTCTTTCCAATTTGATAGTAGTAGTTGTTCCCATAGCTGATGCTTCATAGGAAATCACACCATCTTTATAAGTGAAATCTTTAGTGTCAGCACCAGATGCTAACAAGGCACTGTCAGTTTTTTCTTTATCATTTTTAGATGTCCATTCATATTCATTAGTGGATTTAGTTGGCGCTTCATATGTGCCAGACCAGTACAATGATTTTGTTTCCCCTTTATCACTGATCCAGTTGATTTCAATTGTGCCATCTGCAATAGTGGCTTCCTGCCAAGCTTCATCAGAATTGCTATTAATTTGAACCCATGTACCTGAAAGATCTAGTGGTTTAGCAGGTGTATATCCCTCCTGTTTACTACTAGATGAACCGCCACATGCAACTAACCCCGTGCACATTACAAGTGCAAGTATTATGAAAAAAAATTTCTTCATGTTTTTTTTCCTTTCTCACGTAAGATACCTATTTTTGTAATTACATTTTAATGAACATCAGGGAAGAAAGAAATAGTTTTATGCCTTTTGGTAATAAGTTACATTTTCTTGATGACTGCGCTAAGGCAAAGAGAATTCGAATACTTACGGATTAGGCCAAAGAAACTTCCGAATGTCCCTATTGCCAGAATGAATGTATAAATAAAACACAGGAAATGTTTAAATTTATCAGTTAACCACCATAACATTCCGCATTATCTAATAATATGACTGGAGGGGAATAGCTCTATTTGATTGATGAACCTCAGGAAATATAGATAGGATGCAATTATAAGAAGTTAATTGCAATCTTTATTTTTGTATAAATTCATCCTTAAATGAGGCTCTTTTGTTGATAAGCGGCATTAAACGTACTATAGAAAGAGGAATTACACAGTATTTGTTGAAATATAAAGAAGTAATCAGGCAATATATATATTATTTTTTAGAGTAATGTCTACAGTGGAAGCTACATGAGTATGAATCAAGGGGAGATATTCAATGGAATTAGCCGCTCCATTCGCGATGGGGAATACAGCAAATATATATCTTTGGGATAATAAGATTATCAAAGTATTTAAAGAGTATTTACCAGCGACGGAAGCAAGGTATGAAGCTAATAAGCAAAAGCTAGTTTTCTCTTTGGGACTTTCTGTTCCAGAAATAGTGGATGTGACAGTAATAGATGGAAAACAAGCAATCATAATGGAGTACATTAAGGGCAGAACATTTGGCAGTATCGTATCTGAAAACATGAGTAAAGCTGAATATTACATGAGTATGTCGATTGATATACAACAGGAAATACATTCGGTTATTGCTGATTCTCTTGAACTCATGACAGATAAATTAATACGCCAAATTGAACAGGCAGCAGTTTTAAAAAGAAAACATAAGGATATTTTGATACAAAACATGAATGAAATGTCATATGATAAGCGACTTTGCCATGGTGATTTCCATTTATTTAATTTAATCGATTCAGACAATAAAGTAACGATTATTGATTGGGTAGATAGCAGCGTAGGAGATATTCGTGCTGATGTATGTCGGACGTATCTTTTGTATTCAGAAGTTTCAATGGAGTTGGCCGAAATGTATTTGCATCTGTATTGCGTGAGAAGCGGGTTATCAGAAAAGGATGTTTTGCAGTGGATCCCAATTATTGCTGGAGCAAGATTAGCAGAGCATGTTTCCTTGGAAAAATCTAAATATCTATTGGAGATTGTTCATCAGCATTGTCCGCTATAGAATAAGATTTATTAAAATATCCATACTCGTAAGAGGGTTATTAATTTACATAATATTATTATGGTTTTGTATAGATGTAAAAGGTGACAGTTTTAAAATCCCAATAAGTCTTCTTTGAGAGTTAAGAGAATGGAGGTAACAGTATATGAGAAACTATATTATGGGTATGTTAATATTCGTTATACTTCTAATGACAGGTTGTTCAAATAATGCCGATAAAGAAACCATTGCGAATGAATTTCCTCCATCTATGAAGGGACTAGTATTGGTTAATGGAATTGAGTATCAGATGGAGAAAGGGAATTATAATTGGGAAAGGATTATCGGGAGTGAGAAGGAAATGGTGCAAACAGATTACGCCTCTCCTTACCAAATAGCAGACAACATGGAACCAATTAAGGTTAAATCTATTCAAAAAGCCACTATCGAAATTGAAGACAACCCGAATATTAAAATTTATTTATGGAATGAAAAGGGCAGAGGACAAGAAATTGAACATAAAAATAATCAATTTTATATTCCTGCAAGTAAAGGCCGTTATATATATGAGGTATTAGCTGAATGGAATGATGGTACGATTTCTTATACCTTTGTGTTAGATATTGAGTAGCATTAATAAGATTAATTAAAGGGTTTCTTTACTGAGTGAATCGCTCCCTGATATTAAATTTAAAATCTCTATTCCTTCATTATCTTAACCGTTAAATGTATAATATATGAGGTATAATAGTAAAGTTGCTTCATTTATACATAGAATCTTGGAGAGACCAAGGGATTGTAACAAAAAGTATTGAAGTAAAAGCTTATTCGTATTACTATTTTTAAGTAGATATATAGTGGAAAGAGAGTGTTCATAATGGGACGTAAATGGAATAACATTAAAGAGAAAAAGGCTTCTAAGGATGCTAATACCAGTCGTATTTATGCCAAATTTGGACGTGAAATATACGTAGCTGCAAAACAGGGTGAACCAAGCCCCGAATCTAACCAAGCATTAAAAATGGTACTTGAACGTGCAAAAACATACAGTGTACCAAAAGCAATTATTGATCGTGCGATTGAGAAAGCTAAAGGCGGAGCAGAAGAAAACTATGATGAGCTTCGTTATGAAGGTTTTGGGCCAAATGGTTCCATGGTGATTGTGGATGCATTAACGAATAATGTTAATCGTACAGCTTCAGAAGTCCGTGCAGCGTTTGGTAAGAATGGCGGGAATATGGGTGTCAGCGGATCTGTTGCCTATATGTTTGATGCTACAGCAGTTTTTGGTATTGAAGGGAAAACATCTGATGAAGTGCTTGAATTGCTAATGGAAGCAGACATAGATGTTCGTGATATCCTGGAAGAAGATGAGGCGGTTATCATCTATGCAGAACCGCATCAATTCCATGCTGTCCAAGAAGCATTGAAAAATGTGGGAATTACAGAATTCACTGTGGCAGAGCTTACCATGCTTGCTCAAAATGATGTAACGTTGGATCCAGATGCACAGGCGCAATTTGAAAAAATGATTGATGCAATTGAAGATTTAGAGGATGTTCAGCAAGTTTATCATAATGTTGATCTTGGTGAATAATTTTATTTAATGTCTCTCCGGGGTATTCCTTTGGAGAGACTTTTTGTTTAAAGAAAGGGGATACAAGGTAATAGAATGTTAAAACATTTATTACTGGAGGTTTATCATATGCCCTACAAATCTGTTAGTGAACTCCCAGATTCCGTAAAGGACTCGTTACCGCATCATGCTCAGGAAATATTTAAAGAAGCCTTTAATTCGGCAAGAGAAGAATATGATGAAGAAGAAACAGCTTTTAAAGTAGCCTGGAGTGCGGTGAAAAATAAATACAAGAAAAACGATGATGGCGAATGGGTAGAAAAAGAATAGGCTAATTTAAGAGGAATACTCCTTTCGATTATGGAGTATTCCTTGTTTTTTCATAAAGAATTTTTAAATCATAAAATTTAGGGTGATTTAATAAATGAAGATTATCTGATAAGAGAATTTCCTTTAGGGCATCTTCCTTTGAAATGGGGTAGCCAATGCTTTCTTGTTCAACCCATTGCTTTTGTTCAATAATCAGATAGCTGCCATCTTCCAAACATGATATTCCTTTATGATAGGATAAGCCATCATTTAGTTGCTCCCAGTAATCTCGTTCAGTTTCTCCTTGAATGGATGCAAATAGTATATGTAATGGGTCATTTCCAAATACTTTAGCCATCTGACAATCTCCTTACATAACCGATTTAAGAATATGATGTCCGAATGATATTCAGCTATACGGCTAATTCCTAATTGTATAAATTTAGATAAATCCTCAAATAATGAAATCATAATTCAGAAGAAAAAATAAAAAATCGGCAAGCAATAGTAGCTTACCGATTTTGATTGATAAAGATATGCTTATAGGCTTCTTGCACCTAAGTATTTTGGTTTCCAATAGGATGATGTCATATCAGCCTGTACAACACCGCTGGAGCCAGCGTGGATGAATTTATTGTTTCCAACATAGATTCCCATATGAGAAGCACCGGAAGTATATGTTTCAAAGAATACAAAGTCACCTACAGAAGGTGTGTTTACTTTCTTCATAGTAGAGAAGTAAGTTGCTGTGTTAGTACGTGTAAAGCTTGGGCGTTCTTGTTTAACGATATAGTAAATGAACCCGCTGCAATCGAATCCTGATGGTGTTGTTCCACCCCATTTATAAGGAGTGCCAATTAAACTTTTTGCCGTAGCAACCATGCGCTCAGCTTCTGATTTTGTAACCGTACTGCCTGAAGTGGTACCAGTTGAAGTAGTTGATTTGCTTACAACCAATACTTGTCCAACATAAATGGTGTCGCTTTTTAAATTATTCCAAGATTTTAAGTTTGCAACAGTTGTATTATAGGTATTTGCAATTTTCCATAAAGAATCACCGGATTTTACTGTATATTTCTTTGTAGAAGTGCTTGCAGTCGTATTTTCACCAATATTAAGTGTTTGACCTATGTAAATAGTATCAGACGTTAGGTTGTTTTCCTTTTTGATTGCAGACACAGTAGTATTATATTTAACTGCTAATTTCCATAAAGAATCACCTTTAGAAACTGTGACGGTAGCAGCAGAAGCAGCACCAGCAAAAATAGAAGACGCCAGGACAGCGGTAGCAGTAATAGATAAAACTTTATTCTTCATGTTGACCCCCACTAAACTTAGTAAAATTTTAAAGTACTAGCCTAGTGTAGTAGATTCGACAAAAAATTACTAGGTATGTTTCCTAAATGTAACAAAACAGAAAGTTTATTGTAATAAAAGTGAGTTTTCTGTGTTTTGGATAAGTTTACTTAATTGTAAAATTTTTATATTCAGTAGCGACCTGAGTGTTAACCTCTACATGGTTTATTCGACTATATTTTGGGCCTATTCTAATTTTGCCAAGAAAATGATCCAATGCTTCTTCTGTTCCTTGTGCAACAATTTCTACATCACCATTTACTAAATTACGCACCCACCCGTGTATATCATAATCTTTTGCTGTAAGCAGAGTAAAATAGCGAAATCCTACACCTTGAACAATCCCAGAGACAATTATGTGATATTGCTTCATTATTTATCCTCCTATTCTGATATATAGATAGAATCCCAATATCTTTAATCCCAAGCATCTCAAATATTTAGAATTTACATGAGTGTACAAGACTAGGTGCTTCAGCACTACTTGTTTTAAGAATTCATATTTCTATATTTTAATGGTACTTATTTTTTATTTAACTATCAACAATAGGATGACGTACTAACCAAAGCTCTAATGGAATTCCTTATATGGTAGAATATAGTAAATAAAATTTATAGGGAGTAGGAGAGTGTCGTGTTGAAATACATATATTTAGTTCGACATTGTGAGGCTACCGGACAGGGTTCTGAATGTAATTTAACAGAAAAAGGGAAAATACAGGCGAGGGAACTAGCTGATTTTTTTAACTCTATTTCAATAGAGCGTATAGTCTGCAGTCCATATAAAAGGGCAATTGAGTCTTCTGAAGCAATTGCTGAAGAAAAGAATATACAGCTCGAATATGATGATCGTTTAAAGGAACGGATCTTATCTGGACATGATTTACCTGATTGGAAAAATAGATTATACCAATCGTTTTTGGAACGCGATGTTAAATTAGCCGGAGGAGAATCCAGCAATGAGGCTGCTAAAAGAGGTTTTACTGTAATAAAGGAGGCATTGGATAGCGAGAATCTCAATATATTAATCGTAACACATGGTAACTTACTGACTTTAATCCTAAATCATCTGGATGAATCCTTTGGTTACGAAACTTGGTTGGGTCTGACTAATCCGGATGTGTATTGTTTAAAGATAGATGAGGATCAAAGCAATATCACAAGGGTGTGGAAGTAAGTCACTGATGACATCTCCGTTTTTGATTAGCAAGGTGAATAGGAGAGAATAAAATTTAGATTTCATGTCTTAGCATACATATTAATGGTTACTTTCCATGACTCGTTTAAATTTGTCGGAGGTTTATAAAATGAAAAAAAGAATCATTTTAACAGGTGGGGGATCAACTGGGCATGTTGCTGTCAATTTGGCGCTCATTCCCTATTTGATTGAAAGGGATTGGGAGATTTACTATATAGGATCTAAAGAGGGAATTGAAGTCTCTTTGATAAAGGAGTTTGATCGTGTCACTTATTTTCCAATATCCACAGGTAAACTTCGCAGATATATGGATATAAAAAATGTAAAAGACCCTTTTAATATTTTGAAAGGCTTTATGCAATCAAGAAAGATTATTAAGCGGTTACAGCCGTCCATAATCTTTTCAAAAGGTGGCTTTGTTTCCGTTCCTGTCATTCTTGCTGCGGCGAGTAGAAAAGTACCGATCATTTCGCATGAGTCAGACATTACACCAGGGTTGGCCAATAAGCTATCATTGCCTTTTGTTCAAAAAATTTGTTATACCTTTCCGGAGGCTAAAAATCATATTCCTGCAGAAAAGTCTTTTTTCTTAGGGCCCATCGTAAGAGATGAACTGCGTCAGGGTGACCCATCGATTGGAATGAAAATATGCCAATTTAATACAAGGAAACCTGGATTATTGATCATGGGAGGCAGTCAGGGTTCTGAAGCAGTGAATAAGGCTGTGCGTAAGGACTTGGATCGATTGCTCAAAACCTTTAATGTCATTCATTTATGCGGAAAAGGAAAGGTAGATTCCACCCTACATCGTGATGGATATGCTCAGTTTGAATATATTAACCAAGGCTTGGCAGATATATTGGCTATGACAGCTGTGGCTGTTTCAAGGGCCGGTTCAAATTCTATTTTTGAATTTTTAAGTTTAAAAATTCCAATGGTCTTAATCCCGTTATCAAGGAAAGCCAGCAGAGGCGATCAAATCATGAATGCTGAATCATTTAAAAAGCAGGGTTTTGCCTATGTTATTGAAGAGGATGAGCTTTCGTTAAACACGTTAGCTGATAAGGTAGAAACTATATTTAAAAACAAACAGATGATTATCGATAAAATGAACAATTTTGAGGAAGAAGATGGACTGGAACGCTTGTATGAATTGATTGATACCTATAAAATTTAATGTTGAAATGATAAGTATTATTCTATATACGAAAAAAGCATTAAAACAGAACACTAAACAGGATTTGTAGCCAAAAAGTAGGAGTGTCGGAGCAATGAATCTTAAATGTTATACCCAATATGATGGACTTGGGTTAGCGAAGCTTGTAAAGGAAAAACAAGTATCCGCAATAGAATTAATAGAGGACGCATTTGAACAAATAAATGAACTAAATCCTAAAACAAATGCAGTTGTTCGAACTAGATTCGAAAAGGCAATGATGGAAACTGGAAAGTCTGAATCTATATACGGACCTTTTGCAGGAGTACCTATCTTATTAAAAGACTTATCACAATCTATTAAAGGCGAACCGATTACAGCGGGTTCAAAATTACATGTAAATCGGATTGCTAAACGGGATTCTAATTTTGTGAAAAAAATTCGTGAGGCAGGATTTGTCATTATTGGACAGACGAGTTCTCCGGAGTTTGGTCTGAAAAATATTACTGAGCCAGCTGTATATGGAGCGACACGTAATCCATGGAACCTGCAGCATTCATCGGGTGGATCAAGCGGCGGAGCATCAGCCAGTATAACTTCAGGTATGGTCCCAATTAGCGGTGCCAGTGATGGCGGCGGCTCTATTCGTATACCGGCATCATTCACTGGATTAGTAGGCTTGAAGCCAACAAGGGGAAGGACACCCGTTGGTCCAGGTGTGGGCCGCCAATGGCATGGAGCTGCGGTAGATTTTGCCTTAACCAAAACGGTTCGTGATAGTGCAGCTATGCTGGATGCCTTGCAAATCATTCAGCCGGATACTGCCTTTCAGGTACCTTTATATAATGGGAGCTATTTGAAGGAGCTTTCGAATCCATTGAAAGAAAGGTTTAAAATTGCTTTTTCCACAAAGTCTCCGGTGGGAACACCCGTTAGTGAAGAAGCTGTAGAAGCGGTACATAAGACAGTCAAATGGCTGGAACAGGCAGGGTTCACCGTTGAAGAATGTGATAATGGGGTAGATGGAATCCGCCTTATGGAAAATTACTATATTATGAATAGCGGAGAAATGGCAGCAGATATACTGTCCATTGAGGAAGCCATTGGACGGCCGATTACCGTTAATGATATAGAGATAGTCACATGGGTACTCAGAACTGCCGGGCAGAATGTATCAGCTGTTCAATTTACACGCAGTTTAGCTGAATGGGATACGGCAGCTGCACAAATGGCCAGGTTCAATGAGGATTATGATTTGTATTTGACGCCGGCAACAGCTTTCTCAGCTCCAAAGGTGGGCGAATTGACGCATACGGATGAACAGAGCTTGCAGTTATTGAAAGTATATGAACTAAAACCCTCTGAACAGTTAGCAATGGTCTATGAAATGTTTAAACCAAGTTTAACGTATACGCCTTTTACACAGTTGGCGAACATCATCGGACAGCCTGCGATTAGCTTGCCTGTTCATATGACAGATTCTGGCTTACCCCTTGGAGTGCAATTGATGGCTCCAAAGGGAAGGGAAGATTGGCTTCTTAAAATAGGAGCGTTGTTAGAGCAATCCGATATATGGGTTGGACAGAAAGGGAATCCATATATTGGATGGCGATAAAAGTGATAGATCGACTAGAAGATGCGTGTAATTCAGTTGGTCAATTAAAACAGTCATTTCACTTGTTTATATTTATGTGAATTCCTATATATCAAAAATATCTTCCGTTTACATTTTCAACATGATATATTAATAGTACGAAAATTTAAAACAATCATAAGTGCTCACTTTTGTGAGGTAAAAGGGAATCCAGTGTAAATCTGGAACAGCCCCCGCTACTGTAAGAGCTGATGAAATCACGTGACCACCTTTAAAAGAGGGAAGGTGTGAGAGTAAAGTGAAGCTCAGAGTCAGGAAACCTGCTTATGAATGTGTATTGCTTACTTTTCGGTGGGAAAAGGGATGGCGAACGTAGAGATGATTGTGTCTTTGCGCTGATTTTGACAGCGTTTTTTTGTCTGTGCATGAATCAAGCCTGTTTTCCTTAATCGGGAAGACAGGCTTTTTTATGTTTAATATTTCAGCGTAAATTCGCTAAATATAAATAAATTTTGAAAAAGGGAGAATAGTGAGATGAAAAAGATTGCAAGCTTATCACTTTTGGTGTTCTTATCCGTTTTTGCATTGTTTGCATGCGGAAATGATGAGACAGTAAACAACCAGGAAAAAGAAACAAACCAGGAAACAAGTGAGTATCCGAAAACCTTAACAGACGGTCGTGGGGAAGAGGTGACCCTTAAAGAAAAACCTTCAAGGATTGTTTCGACCACATTGGCTATTGATGAATATTTATTGCCTTTGGTTGATGAGGAGCGGATTGCCGCGGTAACGAAAATGTCTACAGACTCAGGGATTTCGAATGTAGCAGATCTAACAGATGGAATTGATACAAAAATTGAATCAGTCACATCTGAATTGGTGCTGTCACTTCAGCCTGATTTAGTGCTGATTCCTTCCTATGTAGATCCTGAGGTTCTTAAACAAATTGATGCTGCAGACATCACCACCTACCAACTTAAAGATGATTCCTCTATATCAGGTGTATTGGATGGTCTAATGGAGGTTGGTACCATTGTTGGCGAGGAAGATAAAGCAGAAGAAATCATAGCTGATGTCAAAAAGAGGATGTCAGATTTACAAACGAAAGCAAAAGCACAAACAGATAAAAAACGAGTGGTTTACTGGACACAGCAAAATTCTTCAGTTACTGAGAATACTACAATAGGAGAAATCATCACCTTAGCAGGCGGGATAAATGCCATTACAGAAGCGGGCATTACCGGTGAAGAGTATCCTGATTATCCAAATCTTTCAAAGGAAAAATTAGTTGAGATAAATCCAGATGTGATTATTACAAGCGATTGGCAGTATGACGGTTCAAAAGCAACATTCGTCGAGGAATGGCAAAAGGATCCGGCACTTAAAAATCTTAAAGCCTTTAAGAATAATGAAGTGCATGTGATAGATAGCGCAAATTTAACAACGGCTTCCCATTTTGTGATTGAGGGAGCAGAAGATATTTATCAAGTTTTATATGGAGAATAATATGGTTTGTAAACAGTCTAAACAGGTTCTTATTTTTGGAATCCTGATTTGTTCCTTGCTCGTATCGTTACTTTTAGCAACCATGTATGGCGGGGTCATCGTTCCATTTACGGAAACTGTGAAAGTATTACTCTCACTGCTTCCATTTATAGAGTTTGACTATAACCCAATGTATGAAACAATCCTTGTGCAGATTCGCCTGGGGCGGGTTGTTGTGGCTGGATTAGTCGGGGCAGCCTTGGCAATATCGGGAGTCGTGATGCAAAGTGTGTTTCGCAACCCGATGGCTGACCCCGGCATAATTGGTGTTTCATCAGGTGGAGCATTCGGAGGTGTACTGGCCATCTATTTTGGTTTGGCCGCGATCCATTCTCTTTTCGTCCCATTAATGGGCTTTATCCTTGCTGCATTGACTTTGTTTGCAATTTATATGATTGCGACCAATCAAGGAAGGACCTCAGTACTGACATTGCTGCTGACGGGTATTGCGATTAGTTCTTTTTTATCAGCCTGTACCTCTCTGCTAATCTCTTTTTCGAATGCAGGAGTGATGCAGCAGATTGTCCAATGGATGATGGGGAACTTAAACGGGCGTGATTGGAGTCATGTACAAATATTAACTGTTCCTGTTTTATTTTCGATTTGTGTCTTTTTGTACCATGCCAACGACTTAGATATCTTTCTGCTGGGTGAAGAGCAGGCCCAGAATATGGGGATTTCCGTTCAGCGCACCCGTAATCTATTGTTAATTACTGCTTCATTAGTAACTGGAATGAGTGTCTCATTAACGGGAGCCATCGGTTTTGTTGGTCTGATTGTCCCTCATATGATCCGTATGATCATTGGGCCCTCGCATCGAAATTTACTACTGGCTAGTGTCTTAGGGGGAGCGAGTTTCTTGATTCTTGCTGACTTAATATCCCGTTTGGCCATTAGGCCTGCTGAGATTCAAATCGGTAGTATTACAGCTTTTTTTGGCGCTCCGTTTTTCCTTTATTTAATTTTAAAAAATAGGCTGTGTTAAATTTCAATGTTGATATTAGGTGAGATTAAAGGGAAACCTTATCAATAAGGTTTCCCACCATCTGTTTATCACGAACGATTTTACAACCAACCCACAGATATTATGTCATCGTGGAAAAACTCAATCACATATTTTGATAAAGGGCAGTAAATCCACTGGTCTGGTCCCATACTCATAATCTCTTCAATATTGTCCAAAGCTGTCGTTAATGAAGTCTTGACCACAGGGTATTTGTATAATCCGACAATTATATAGACTGGTAACGTATTTTCCAAACTTTGTTGTGATAGGAAAAACGGTATATTTGAAATATCTTCGTTCGGGATAACTATTTTGTTACTCAACTTATCCCAATCAATTCTTCCGTACCACGCAATCGGAAAGCATTCTGTCATTTCAGTTTCAACCTTATCACTTTCTTTTTCATCTAATATTTCCACTTTATCTTTATCAGGGAATAGTTCTAACATCTCCGTAATTCGTCGTTCGGTTTCTAATTTTTCTTCATTCTTTTTTCTTTCTCTCAGTATTTCTTCCAAACGCCTTTTTCTTTCTTCTCTTTCCATAAGTTAATTCTCCCTTTCAGATAGCTGTGCTAAATAAACAGGTTTTTCAAAATAGAGAAGAAACTAAGCTCTGAATTTTGATAAACGTAAACTATCATAAGTATCAGTCATTTCAAATACAAATGATGTGAGTAAGAACTCTTTAATGTTGTGTTTTGTGCTTTCGTTACTCCTGCTATCTACAAACAAGAACCACGCAAGGTAGTTATCTAAATACTTTGTAGCCACACCTTTAAATCGGTCTATCCATTGTTTCATACGAGAATGGAGACCATTTACATTTTGAATGTGATACAAGCCCTTGATAACGTGCTTACCATCGTTTGATTTAATTCTGTAATGTTCAATTCCTTTCTCTTTAGCATAGGTTTTGTAGGCTCTCCAAGCGTCTGTAACAAGTACATTATTCGGTGTCAGTTTAGAACCTATCATATTTTCTACCTTGGTTTTAACAACACGCCCCATACAAGCTACTTTTGATACAGTTGCTTTGGTGCGGTCTCTTGCGACAAGAACACAAACTTGTTCGTGGCTTATTCCTCTATGCTTAGATTTGCCACCTCGCTTACGAGGTTTTCGTTCTGTAATGCCACGTTGTCCTTTTTGAGAGTATAGGAAATAGGTCTCGTCAACTTCGACAATACCTTCGAATTGCTCAAAATCCAATTGTTTTAATGCACTTAACAATTTGTGTCTCCAATAAAAAAGTGTAACCCAAGTAACCCCTACAATTTCGGCAGATTTTCGCAGAGAATAGCCTTTAAACATACAGTCAACAAACGTAATCCATTCATCACCTTTACGAGTACGATATAGAACAGTGTTTGTTGTATCAGTAAATGTTTTACTACAACACTTGCAACGATAGCGTTGACGACCATTGTGTTTTCCAAATCGAACAATATGTTCAGATGCACAATGAGGGCATTGAAAGCCTTCTTTAAAACGAGTTTCTCGCATTTCATTGATTAGGCGACCACCGACAGAGGAAGAAGGTTCAACGTAGCGTTTTACCCATTGAAACACTCGTTCTTTTTCTGTATGTGACAAATTGCCGATATGTTTTAATAGATTACTGAACGCTTTGCTCAACCTTGTCGCCTCCCGAATGTTTGTTCTAATGGTAATTATACAAACTTTTCGGTAAGGTTTCAAATATCAACATTTACCTTTAACAGAGCCAAAAAATAAAAAGAAGGGGGAAATCTGAGATGACAGCTATTTTGAATGCGGAGAAACTCAGCTTTAGCCGTGGCAAACAGGTGATTTTAAAAGCAATGGATATCTCTTTGGAAACTAACCAATTTACCTGCTTGATTGGTCCGAACGGTACCGGAAAATCTACTTTACTGCGCTTAATGGCAGGATTGCTAAAGCCACCTGCAGGGTCAATAGCCTTTAAGAATCATGCTCTCTCTGAGATGACTACTCTTGAAGTGGCCAAAGCAATCACCTATATGCCACAAAGCACGGTCCTTGACTATGAATTTACAGTGAGTCAGGTAGTACTTATGGGAAGGCATCCGCATCGGAAGAAATGGCAATTCTCACAAAAAGATGATAATCAATTGGCAGAGAAAGCGATGAAACAAACAGGAATTTATCATTTAAGAGACCGTTATATCACATCCCTTTCAGGAGGAGAACGTCAGCTTGTTTTCTTAGCTAAAGCCATCACTCAGAATTCTGAGGTTATTTTGTTGGATGAGCCAACTTCAGATCTGGATATTTATCATCAGGTCCAAATTGCCGAGGTCATCCGGGAGCTTGTAAAAGAGGGAAAGGCTGTCTTCGCGGCCATCCATGATATTAATTTAGCCACTCGCTATTGTGATCGACTCATACTTATGGGAAATGGAGAACTCGTTGCAGCAGGGGAACCCGAACAAGTCATTACGGATCTTAACTTGATGCGTATTTTTAAAACTCATACGTATACATACAATGATTCCTATTTTGGAAAAAGGCAGATGATTCCTTATGCCATAGATATAAAAGGGGAGGCATGAAGAATTCGTGTGCGATGGCCTTCTATGTGAAGGCGTCGCGGAGTTACCATTATTTCATACTAAAACCTAAGTTTTAAATAAGGGGGAATGAACCTTGAAAAAAGACTGGCGTTACTCCAGTTATCCATTCATGAGAGAAAAAAGCTGTTTAGTTGATTATGAGATTCGCACTGATACTTTAACTACAAGGCTTGGAGCTGTTTTCCCGTTATTGACTGAGAAAGAGCAAGCAGTCATTGATGACCTTCGTAAGGTTCAAGCGCTATGCTATCATGTGAACGGTTCTGTGCGCGGAAAATTGGCGATAACTGAAGCAGATTTACAGTGGTTGAGTGATAGATATGATTTTTATGTTGAGAAAACAGGGGAAAAGGTAAAACAATTCGTATTACCGCAAGGAAGCAACGCTGCATGCGCACTTCATGTCGTACGCAGTGAGGCCAAGAAATCCTATCGTGCCCTGCATAAAGTTAGTGAAGAGCGAGAAGTGCTAGACATCTTATTTGATTTCCTAGGATTGCTCGCAAATGTTTGTTTTGTGATGGCTGTTTATGTAAATCAGGTGAACGGCATACAGGAAATTCCTTTTGTCAGTAAATCATATGCTGTGAAAAAGAAATGAATGTTTAAGCCTACATCTAAAATAATAGAGTTAGATAGATCTTGTTATCCATTTTTAATGAAGAGAGAATGTATGATTTGATAAAAAGAAAAGCACGATTCTTTCATAACCAAAGAAAGAATCGTGCTTTTTTATGGATGAAAAGAGGACACATTAGTAGGGAATGTAATTCTAGCCATGTTACGATTAAGTTATATTAAAAAGAAACAAGCAGAAGTAAAATTTGAGTTTAATTAAACCGGAAACTAAATACTTTAGGAGTGTTGCCACCGTGCTGGATAAATTTAAACAGAAATTTAACGAAATAAGTAAAAATGGAGTGACCGTTCCTATTAAGCCAGTAATGTTAGAACAACTAATAAAAAGACAGTCTGGCCAAAAAGATATAAAAGTAGAAATAACAACAGGCCACTTGAATATTCGCGGTACAACAGATAAAAATATTTCATATATGATAAGTCTGAAACCTATTCATATGGAAAAAAGAATGATTATTTTTGAAATTGAGAGTTTGAATCCTACTGATATGAATAAAGATGAAATTAAAATACTTAACAGTCCGCCATTTTCAGATTCTACAAATCAGACGGTTAAAATGGATTTTAATTCCTGGGATATCGTGAAAAAGATACCTGTTGGAAAAATTAAATCGTATGAGATGAATGATGGGACAATCAAGTTAACATTATCATTATAAGAAGAGCGAGGATTTCCGTAAAAGTACGGAAATCCTTTTTTTTTGGACCAAAAAGATTATACGCAGCAGCTATTATAAACAGAGATACTCAAAATCATTCATATACTTCGCACTGGTTATGAGGTAGAACAAGTTTTGTGTATTTGCCCGTTTTTATGTTACTTTACGACTAAAATAATTAATAAGTATTCGTAAATCAAAATGTGTAATTAGATTATATTTAAAAATAGAATTATTGGCTGTGGAAAGTGGAGAGTGAAAAAAGGAAAATGCCAGAAACCAACTATTACTGTAAGTTAAAAATATAATATGAATATGGAAATTCAGTTGATAAAAACGTTATGGAATTATTTTGAAGTTAAAATTATTAATTTATATTAAATTTTCAAAATATTTTGCTATTTTTATTTTAGGTGTGTTAATATATCTAAATACTAATATCTCCAATAAAGGAAGGATGCAGAAAAAAGAAAACATAACACCTTTATTTTTCAGAATATTTAATTAACTACTAAGGGGCGATGGGGATGAAGAGAAAAGAATATATTATTGATCGAATGTATAAGGCATCTACGGGAATCGCAAATGCCGTTTTAGTAACATTAGGAATCGGTCTATTATTCGAATCAATTGGGGGTTACTTTGATTGGCAAATATTCCTTACTATTGGAGGAGCGGCAAAGGTCTTGCTTGCGCCTGCTCTTGGTGCAGGGATTGCCTATCAGCTTGGAGGTAACTCATTAGTACAATTTAGTGCAATGGCATGTGCCTCTGTTGGTGGAGCCGCTATTCAAAAAACAGCAGAAGGTGCTTTTACGATTGTCACTGGACAACCTATATCAGCTGTATTGGCTGCACTCATCGCTACACATATAGGCAAGAGGATGGTTGGTAAAACAAAATTGGACATTATGGCAATTCCGATTACAGCTATTTTTATTGGTGGGATTTCCGGAGTTGGATTAGCAGCGGTGACAACACCATTACTAACAAGGATAAGTGCACAAATTACAGCTTCTGTAGAAGGCTCTCCTTTAATTGGATCGATTGTCTTATCCTTAATATTTAGTCTTTTATTAATGACCCCAGCTTCATCAGCTGCGCTTGCGATTGCTCTGCAGTTGGACCCAGTATCAAGTGCAGCAGCCTTGATTGGCTGTACGGTACAATTTGTAGCCTTTACAGCAATGAGCTATAAAGATAATGATTTAGGTGGCTTTCTTGCACAATCAATCGTGACACCAAAGGTACAGTTTCCAAATTTGATAAAAAACCCAATCTACATTATACCTGCGTTTACGGCTGCCGCAATTGCTGCGCCAATAGCTACGATGGTCTTTGATTTTAAAGTACCGTATGAACTAGGCGGGATGGGGCTAAGCTCGTTGATTGCACCGATAAACATCTTAGCTAATCAAGGGATGGGCATATTCCTCAACTATGTAGGAATAGGGATGGTGCTTCCTGTTATGATTGCTCTTGCGATTCACCGCCTCCTAAAAATGGCTGGAAAGGTTAAAGCAGGTGATCTTCATCTTGAAGTTCAATAGTTGTCTGCTTTGTCTCTTTTGAAATATTGACTCAGATAGGGGTTTAGGTAAATCATACGAAGAAGAGAATCTATTTTGATAGAATGTGTTAAAAATGAACCTAAACAATGATGAATAGAGAAAGTTAGTTCTATTTTCATTTTATTGAACATATAAAAATTTTACGTGGTGGGTAGATGGTTTCTGTATGATGCAGAGACCATCTTTCTTCGTGTACAGAATGATAGCTTAGTTGCTTGTTGATTTAAAATATAAAGTACTTCAGTTTACTTAAGTACAAAGAATGTTTCAGGTGGGCCATGAGTTTAAGAATATGGCTAGAATATTTCACGATTATTCTTTGGGGGATAATATGTCTTCGTAATCAATAATCAGATTATTGTTGGGGTGAAAAATATCTCCATTATGTAAGAGAATTCTGCAATATAGTAGCAGATACATATAATTAATGACATTTGTATGTTGATGGGCAACTTTCCTTCTGTCAAAGAGGACTTATTCAAGAATTACGGATCTTTTTGGTAAGGTAAAATGATTCAACTGCCTGAAAATCTTCTTTCGTGTATTTTATATGAAGGTATAGGTATAAAGTCCATATTTCTGAATCATATTCTTCTAAAAATAGGAAAACGTAAACTGTTCTTCAGAAAGCTAGTTTACTAGAATGGAAGGGTGTAATTATGAAAACGATTACATATATGAATTTATGCAATCGTTTGCCTACTAAGAGAAGAATGAAGGAGGAGTGGAAGATGTCTGTGAGAAAGAAGAGAATTATCGCGTGGCTAGGCACATTTTGCTTGTTATTGACAATGCTCCCTCAGCTAAGTGCAAAAGCAGAAGATGGAAACACGGAGATTGTCATCCATTATCAGGAAAATGATGATGCAAAGGATTGGAATCTATGGGTATGGCCTGAAAATGGAGAAGGTCATGTCGAACAGTTTGAGGAAGAAGATGCATTTGGAAAGGTTGCGAGATTTACACTGGAGGGACTTCATGAGCGGGTTGGCTTTATTATTCGTACTGATTCATGGGAAAAAGATGGAGGCGACCGTTGGATTGAAGGAATAAAGGATGGAAAGGCGGAGGTGTGGATTATTTCAGGAGATGATGAAGTGTACTATTCAGAACCAAACAGTGAGCCGAGCATCAAAAAGGCAGCGATGGACAGCTTTACAGAAATCACTGTCACGACAAATAATCCACTTGATATAAACAGAACAGTGATTGAGCTTGAAAATGCACCCATTCAAGCAATTATTCCTGAGGAAGGGAATAACTCAGTAACAAATAAGTTTACGATAAAAACAAACAAGAAGCTTGATGTGCGTGGAAGCTATGCCGTGAGAATTGAGGGCTATGGAGAGCGGGCTGTTGAGATAGGAGGAGTGGTGCGGACAGAGGAGTTTGATCGCCAGTATTATTATGGTGGCAATGATCTTGGGAACACCTACTCACGTTTTTCGACCAACTTCCGTTTATGGGCTCCAACAGCTCAAGAGGCAAAGCTCGTTCTTTATGAAAATTGGAATGATCCTAAGGGCAAGGAAATTACGATGAAGTCGGATAAAAAGGGGACATGGACGGCTAAATTAAAAGGAAATCAGGATGGTCTCTTTTACACATATAAAGTGAATATAGGTGGGAAATGGACAGAGGCTGTTGATCCATATGTAAGGGCAGCGTCAGTCAATGGTCAAAAAGGAGCCGTGATAGAATTAGCGAAAACAAATCCGAAGGGCTGGGATAAACATAAGAGACCAAAGTTAGCGAATCCAGAGAGTTCAATTATTTATGAATTGCATGTACGCGACTTGTCCATCCAGTCAGAAAGCGGAATTAAGCAAAAGGGGAAATATTTAGGCGTTACGGAGAAAGGTACAAAGGGACCAAATGGGCTTCCAACCGGTCTTGATCATATACAATCATTGGGAGTAACTCATGTTCAATTTTTGCCAATCTATGATTATAAAACAGTAGATGAAACAAAGCTTGACGAGCCACAGTATAACTGGGGGTATGACCCACAAAACTACAATGTACCGGAAGGGTCTTATTCTACCAATCCCTATGAACCTAAAGTGAGAATAAAAGAACTGAAGCAAATGATCCAAACGCTCCATAAGGAGGACCTACGTGTAGTAATGGATGTTGTCTACAACCATATGTATGATGCTGCAGAGTCAAACTTTCAAAAGTTGGTTCCTGGCTATTACTACCGCTACAACGAGGATGGTACATTGGCCAATGGTACCGGTGTCGGCAATGATACTGCCTCCGAGCGAAGAATGATGCGTAAATTCATCGTCGACTCCTCAAGCTATTGGGCGAAGGAATATAAACTGGACGGATTTCGATTTGATTTAATGGGAATCCATGATGTTGAGACAATGAATGATGTAAGGAAGGCTTTGAAGCGTATTGACCCATCATTTATTATCCATGGGGAAGGTTGGGATTTAAATACTCCGCTTGCGGCTGACATAAAGGCAAATCAGAAAAATGCTGAAAAAATGCCTGGCATTGCTCATTTCAATGATGACATTCGAGATGGACTGAAGGGCAGCGTATTTGAAGAGCAGGATAATGGATTCGTAAATGGAAAATTGAATATGGAAGATCGGATCAAAAAAGGCATCATGGCCGGTCTTGATTATGATAATAACCAGGCGACATACCGTGATCCGGAACAGGTCATCACTTATGTAGAAGCACATGATAATCACACCCTTTGGGACAAGTTGGAATTGACGAATCCAAATGCAAGTTATGAAGAGAAAAAACAAAGACATAAACTGGCCTCGTCTATCATTTTAACTTCACAGGGGATCCCATTTATTCACGCCGGACAGGAATTTATGCGAACTAAGTATGGAGACCATAATAGCTATAAATCCCCAGATGAAATTAATCAATTAGATTGGAAACGGAATGCAGAATTTGTGAATGAAGTGAAATATATGTCGGGGTTGATAGATCTTCGTAAAAACCATCCAGTATTCAGGATGACGGAGGCCAGCGCAATAAAGGATAGTATTCGCTTTTTGGATACACCGGTAAATACGATTGTCTATACGATTACTGAACCATCAAGAGGAAAGCAAAATGGGAGCTATTTTGTAGCACATAATGCCAACACAAATGATGTTGAAGTTGTACTTCCAAGAAACGCTGTATGGAATGTACTCGTTAATGCGAATGAGGCTTCCTCGAAACCCATATATAAGCTGAAAGGGGATAAGGTAATTATTCCAGCATTAAGTACGGTTGTGTTTCAAGAAAGGAATAAATGGAGTAAACATAAAGAAAATAAATAGAAAATCGATATGGTAGGAACTCCTCTTTAGGATTGAAGAAGGAGTTCTTTTTTTATAAATAAAAATAACAATACTAATATTAGCATAGAAGAATAGATGTATTAGCTACGGGAATCTAGAAACTAATGAATTGATTATCGGTACATAAGTTATATCAGCGCTTTAAAAGCAAATAAAATATTATACATTTCTGAAAAAAATTTGAATTATATTTATTTGTCATTTTTTTTAAAATAAATGTAGTACATCATCTTTAAAAAACAATATTTTAAATCTTTCCATAGCAAACATTAAAATAAAAATTTCTTGATGGAATTAGCTTTTTCTGATTTTTGAGAGCAAAGAGATGATCTCTGACGGATACATCGATTACCCATATCCATATAATAATAGATTGAGGAGGAATACTAATGACGATTTCCGTTCCCTCTTGCGTATACGATATTCAAAATTTTGGTGCAGTAAATGATGGTGAGACAATTAATACAGTAGCTATAACTCAAGCTATTGAAACATGTTCAGAAGCAGGTGGAGGCACTGTTTACATACCTGCAGGTGAATGTTTAACAGGGGCAGTGATATTAAAAAGTAATGTTCATTTATATATAGAAGCTGGAGCTATCCTTAAGTTTACGACAGATATTAATGCATATCCGATTGTGAATTCTCGGTGGGAGGGAACGGAACAAGAAGTTTATGCTTCCTGTATTTATGCAGAAAATGTTGAAAATGTCTCGATAACCGGTCACGGTACAATAGATGGTAATGGTGCATTTTGGTGGGAGGTTTTCCGTAGGAAAGAAAATCAATATCCAAGGCCAAAATTAGTCAGTTTTGATTCATGCAAGCGAGTCATAATCTCTGGATTGAAAATGATTAATTCTCCGAGTTGGACTGTCAATCCAATTTGTTGTGAGGATGTCACAGTCAATTTGGTTACGATTGTAAATCCACCGGATTCTCCAAACACAGATGGCATAAATCCAGAATCATGTAGAAATGTGAGAATTTCAGATTGTCATATTGATGTAGGAGATGATTGTATCGCGATAAAGGCTGGCACAGAAGCGACAGACAAACGTATTCCTTGTGAAAATATAACGATTACGAATTGTACAATGATACATGGTCATGGAGGCATTGTACTAGGAAGTGAAATGAGTGGGGACATCAGAAATGTAACTGTGAGTAACTGTGTGTTTGAAGGAACTGATCGCGGTATTCGGTTAAAATCAAGACGTGGCCGTGGGGGAGTAATTGAAGATATCAGGATTAACAATATCGTTATGAATAGGGTGATTTGCCCATTTATTGCTAACCTTTATTATTATTGCGGGCCACGAGGGAAAGACGAGTTTGTATCTGATAAAAAACCATATCCCATAACAGAGGAAACCCCTGTTTTCAGACGAATTCATTTTTCTAATATTACTGCTCGAGAAGTGAGCGCGGCTGCAGGCTTCTTTTTTGGATTAGCTGAGAAATATGTGGAAGATGTGACATTTAATCAAGTTTCTGTTGCAATGGCTAATGATGCTGAACCAGGGTTACCTGCAATGATGGAAGGACTGGAGCCAATGAAACAAGTTGGTTTCTATTGTTCTAATGTTAAGGATATGATATTTAATCAAGTTATCGTATCTAATCATAAGGGTCCGGCATTTTGTATTGAGAATGCTATCGGAATTGAAATTAAGGACTGCAGTTCGCGGACAGAAGAACCCAACTTATATGTTATGAAGAATGTTAAGTAAATATAATATATAAAACTTGTATTTGGATACAAATATTTTAAGAAGATGGTGTTTTACTAAACGCTCTCTCTTTTTATTGAATAAGGCATAAAAAGCTCAGGAAAACTAAATAAGAATAGAAATGACTTGCCTATTCTCTAATGTAGATATCATTTAAAAAGCCCTTTTGAAGTATGTTTCCAAATAGCCGTTTTTAAAAGAATACAATTATATACCTATTAAATAATCATTATATCAATTACGCTAAACTTAATGTAGGTAGGAAAGACAGGGAATGAAGGGGAAATATAATGGTGTATATGAAAATAATTGCTCCAGTTTTTGTAATTGCTATAGTAGGCGTACTATTGGCAGGGTATGGGGCAATAAATCCTCAGCCAATAAAACAAATAGATGATAAGGTGGAAATTACGTTTTGGGATGATAGTGAAGATCCGGACCGCATAGCTCTATGGGAAGAGTTAATTAAAAGGTTCGAGGTAGAAAATCCAACAATCGAAGTGGAATACATCGCCCTGCATAAG
Organism: Bacillus sp. E214; assembly: GCF_008087365.1. Lineage (NCBI taxonomy): Bacteria > Bacillati > Bacillota > Bacilli > Caryophanales > Bacillaceae > Bacillus > Bacillus sp. E214. The sequence goes on from NZ_VENN01000001.1 coordinate 635,206, forward strand.
GATTCAGCAAAATCGAAATTTGACTCAGCAATTGCTTCAGATGATACACCAGATGTAGCAAGTGTCTATACGAGCTGGCTTCCCGAGTTTAAGGATCGAGATGCTTTACTTCCATTGGATTCTTACTTTGAAAACTGGAGTAAGAAAGAGAAGATAAATTCAAAAGCTATTCAATTTAACCGAAAAATAATTAAAGATAATCTATTATATGGAATTCCATACACACAAAATCTTGATATATTATGGATACGTTCGGATTGGTTTGAAGAAGAAAATGTGAAAATACCGGAAACGTGGAATGAGTTTTTTCAGGCGGCTAGAAATATGACAGATAAATCAAAAGATCAGTTTGGTTATTCTATTCGTGGCGGTGTTGGAGGTTCATTCCAACTACAAAGGCTGATGTATGCTTATTCAGGTATCGGGGAGTATATCAAGGATGGGAAGAGTACAATAAATAATCAAAAGCATGTAGAATTCTTAAAGGATTATTTTGCATTATACCAGGAATATACGCCAAAAAGTGATATAGCTAATGATTATAATGCGTTAATTGCTGGCTTTGATGCTGGGCGAGTGGCGATGATTCAGCATAATCTTGGTTCATATGGGGATCATATGAAATTATTAAAAGACAATCAATTTCAAGTAATTCCGGTGCCGAAATCGATGGATGGAAGATTTGTAGTTGAAGGGGGAAACACGATTGGTTTAAGCATCTTTAAGGATACAGAGTATCCGAAAGAGTCATGGGAATTTGTTCGTTTTATCAATTCAAAGAGTGCTCAAAGCTATTGGAATCAAGTCGTTGGTCAAATTCCAACCAACTCAGATGTATTAAATGATAGCTGGGTAAAGGAATCGCTTCATATAAAGAAAGCAATTGAAATTTATAATGACCCAGAAACGATTATTTACGAACCTGCCTTTTATCTCCCTGAATATCGATCCATTCTTAATTTAATGGTAGATTCAGGTATTCAATCAGTGTTAAGCGGAAAAAAGACTGTTGAAGACTTCTTAGATGAATGGGCAATAGCGATAGAGGATGCAATGAGACGGTACGAGAATAAATATCCGGTTCAAACAAAGAGACCAGATTGAAGTCAATCTGGTTTTTCTTTGTCATTATTGCTAGGTATTGTTTGTAGAAGGATTATCTAAAGAATTAAAATACATTAATATATTTATCAAAAATCTAAAAATCTTTAATTATTTAAGAAAGCGGTTTCAACTATAATGAAAGCATGAAAGGAGGAGGAGAAATGGGTGTTCTTGAAAAAACGAATGAAACCGCTTTCGAAAGGGAGGGACCAGAGAGGAAGAAGCGAAAAATAAAAAAAGAGAAACTTATTCCTTATCTATTTTTACTCCCATCATTGCTTTTTGTTGCTGGTTTCTTATTTTATCCAATTGCAACAGTTTTTTATTACAGTGTTCAGCACTATGATATATCAGCACCCTATTATAACGGATTTGCTGGTCTTGAAAACTTTGTGAATATTTTTACAAACGATAAATATTTCTTACCAAGTCTATGGAACAGTATTAAGTGGGTTGTAACAGAAGTTGGTTTGCAATTGACCTTTGGAATGATTTTAGCCTTACTATTAAATCAAACTTTTAAGCTAAGAGGACTTATACGTGCTATCGCCTTTGTTCCCTGGGCAATCTCTGGTGTTTTAGCTTCTGTAATGTGGTCTTTAATGTATAACGAGCATATGGGGGTTATCAATGATTTGCTCATGAGGTTTGGGATTGTAGATGAACCGCAAGCATTCTTAGCAAGTACTTCCACGGCGTTTGCATCTGTTGTAATTGCAGAATTATGGCGAGGAATCCCATTCTTCGCAATTACATTATTGGCATCATTACAAAGTATTCCTGAAGAATTATATGAAGCTGCTCGGGTTGATGGAGCAAATAGATGGAAAACACTCATTTTTATTACTCTACCGCAATTAAAAAATACAATTATTTTAACAACCTTACTTAGAGTTGTTTGGGAGTTTAATAACGTAGACCTTATCTTTAACTTAACAGGTGGAGGGCCGTCTCACTCAACTACCACACTGACAATGTATATTGCTGATCTTGCCGTACACGGCAGTAATTTTGGATATGGATCAGCATTAACAGTGATATCTTTCGGAATCCTATTCATTTTTGCTATCATTTATCTCAAATTATCACGCTATGAAAGGGAGTGATTTCTGAAATGTTGACAAATAAAAAGGTGATGGATAAGTTTCTATTCTTGTATCTGCCGCTAACTTTCATGTTGAGTTTTACAATATTCCCAATATACTGGACGATTAATACAGCATTAAAATCTGAAGGGGATATCATGAAACGCCCGTTGGAATACGTACCTTTGGCGCCAACACTAGATAACTTTGTGACAGCATGGAGCAGTGTCGGGTTTGCAACTTATTTTAAAAACAGTCTGATTGTCGGAATCAGTACTGTAATAATAGTAATCGTGTTATCTACATTATCTGGATATGCTCTAAGTCGTTACCAGTTTAAAGGGAAAAAAGGATTTCTATTAATGCTTTTATGTACGCAATTCATACCAAGGGCAATGATGATTATTCCACTTTTTATCATCTTTAAAAACCTTGGCCTAATCAGTAATCCGCTTTCACTCATTCTTACATATACAGCGGTTGAAATACCTTTTACGACGATTTTGATGACTGGCTTTATATCGAATGTCCCAAAAGAATTAGAAGAAGCTGCACAGATTGATGGTTGCAGTAAGTTGCAAGCCATTCGCTATGTGGTACTGCCGTTGCTGATTCCGGGAATTGTTGCCACAGCTGTGTTTACGTTTATCTATACTTGGAATGAATTCTTAATAGCACTCATGTTAACGAATCAACAATCAATGTTCACATTGCCAGTAGGATTAAGCTCAATGATGGGAGAGTTTAACGTGAATTATGGTGCATTAGCAGCAGGAAGTGTAATTGCTCTTATTCCGGCAGTCTTACTGTTTGCTTATGCTCAAAAACACCTTGTTAACGGTATGGGTGGAGCAGTAAAAGGTTAATATTAATTCATTTATGGGGGGATATAAAATGTTAAAATCTACAAAATCCTTACTAGCACTATTATTGGTAGTAGGTGTACTTCTTGCAGGTTGTAAGGGAGAAGAGGGAGCCACTGGAACATCAGGGGATGAAAAAGTTAAGATAACGTTTTGGGATGAGAACGCAGGACCAGAGCGTACGCCAATTTGGAAAGAATTGATTGAGCGTTTTGAAAAGGAGAACCCGAATATTGAAGTTGAATATGTAGGGATCCCAAATAAATCATCAAAATCGAAATACGATGCTGCAATCGCTGCTGATGATATGCCTGATGTAGGCTCAGTTCAAACAAGTTGGTTGCCTGAATTCTCTATACGAAATGCCTTACTGCCTCTTGATTCCTATTTTGAAAAGTCTGAGTTGAAGGATTTGATTAATAAAGGAGCAGTTGAGTTCAACAAGGACATTACACAAGATGGCAAGCTATACGGTCTTCCATATACACAAAACCTTGACATTCTTTGGATACGATCAGACTGGTTTAAAGAAGATGGCGTGAAGGAGCCTGAAACCTGGAATGATTTCTTTACAGCTATCGAAAAAATGACAGATAAAGAGAAACAACGCTATGGATACACAATCCGTGGAGGTGCGGGAGGTTCCTTCCAGTTGCAGCGTTCTATGTATGCTTATAGCGGAATTGAAAATTACTTTGATGAAAACGGAAAAGCGACTATTAATGATTCTAAACATGTAGAGTTTATTGAAAAGTACTTGGCCAATTATAAAAAATTTACACCAAAGAGTGATATCACAAACGGCTACAAAGAAATGATTGCTGGATTTGACACAGGTGTTGTAGCGATGGTGCATCATAATATCGGCTCTTATGGGGAGCACAAAAAGTCATTAAAAGACGGACAATATAAGGCAATCCCGCTTCCTAAAACTGAAGATGGAAAATACGTAGCAGAAGGCGGAAATGCAATTAACACTGCAGTTTTTAAAACAACGAAACATCCTGACGCTGCATGGAAATTTGCGGAGTTTATTAACACAGCTGAGTCCCAAAGCTATTGGAATGAGCAAGTGGGTCAAATTCCAACCAATTCAGATGTCTTAAAAGAAGAATGGGTTAAGAACAGCCATCATATTAAAGTTGCTTTCGATGTATACGATAACCCAGAAACTATTCTTTACCAGCCTCCTTTCTATTTGCCAGACTATCGTTCTATCCTTGACAATATTGTCGACCCTGGTACTCAATCGGTTATGAGTGGAGACATGACTGCACAAGAATTTTTAGATGAATGGGCAAAGGCAATTGAAGATTCACAAAAACAATATGATGGAGTATTTAAAAAATAGATGAATAAGTATGGGGTGTTGATTGCATTAACACCCCATTTATATTTATAAGAAGTAAAGAATTATAGATTGAAAGGAGAGTACATAAGAATGACTCATATTCAGGAAACAGTGAACCAGAAGGCGTTGATACTGGCTGAGAAAGCATGCCAAGCAATAATGAATACATACCAACCGGAGGAGCTCCCACCAGCTAATTCCTTTCACTATCATCAAGGTGTCTTTTTATACGGGATGTTACGTGTTTGGGAAGCCACAGGAAAAGATGAATATTTCGATTATATGAAAGCCTATATTGATAGTCTGATTGATGAAGAAGGGAATCTTTATTTTGCCAGGGATGAACTTGACTCTGTACAAGCTGGAATCTTGTTATTCCCTCTTTATAAAAAGACAAAGCATCGAAAATATATGATTGCTGCAAGGAAACTCCGCCAGTTATTAGAAACGATTAATCGAACGGAAGAAGGTGGATTCTGGCACAAAGATAAATATCCGTACCAAATGTGGTTAGATGGATTGTTCATGGCAGGACCGTTCATGTTGTTGTATAGCAAGAATTTCCAAGAAGATGATTTAATTCAAACGGTCCTTCGGCAAGAAAAGCTTATGAGAAAGAATATGACTGATAATGAAACTGGCTTGCTTTATCACGCTTGGGATGAGAAAATAGTTCAGCCTTGGGCGAATAGTGAGACAGGTTGTTCTCCAGAATTCTGGGGCCGTTCCATTGGATGGTATGGAACCGCTGTCATTGATTTGTTAGAGCTTTTAGGAGATAAAAAACGTGGACAGGAAGAACTTATTCCTTCGCTTCAAAAACTAATCCGATCTATTGCTGCATATCAGGATGAAAAATCAGGATTATGGTACCAAATTGTGGATAAAGGGGATCGTCAGGATAACTGGTTAGAGTCATCTTGTTCCTCACTATTTCTCTACTTCATTGCCAAGGCAATCAAACACGGGTATGTAAATGATTCCTATCATGCAATAGTCCATAAGGGATATAATGGTTTGTTAAAACTTATGGTTAAGGAAGAAGAAAGTACTTTGACACTAAGTGGTATTTGTATTGGTACTTCAGCTGGATTATATGATTACTATGTAGGTCGTCCAACTTCCGAAAATGATTTGCACGGAATGGGTGCATTTATTTTAGCTAGTATGGCTATATATGACCTTTCTAACTAGATTCGAACTTTTTACATCTAGAACTCAATATTTTCAAGTGACGTCAAGAAACCTTTTCTTATGTTGGAGTTTGTTCAACTTAGAAAAGGTTTCTATAAAATTTTGAAAGGAGGAAGGATAGAAGCATTTTGTTACGACTGGCAAAACAGGCTACATATAGTGGAAGTGGTTAGCGCAGGGAAAGGGATGAAATATGTAAATTGAAAAGAGAAAGAATTTAGATATTGTTTAAAATGATTTAGATTGAAGTGGTTGATTATAGATGGAGCGGTTTTGGTCTTAGTAAAACAATTTATTTAGTACCTGATTAAGACAGGGTTTGGTTTTTATAGTCTTAGAGAGTAATGATGTATATTTTCTTGGTAATCGTCTTTAATAACTAGAATGATTATTCAATCTTATTATTACTATATCCGACATGGCTTAATTGGTGTTTTAGGAATGCTAGCTACCCACACAAAGAATAATTTGGTAAAATTAAGAAATAAGCCCTTTAATGAGGAGTAGCTAGCATGATTACTGAAAGAACGAAAACTTTGGTAAGAAAGTATTTTTTGTTTTCTGTAAAATCGACAATTAATTCACTGTATCTTCCTATAATGATTGTTTTTATCATTATTATTGGTTGGGTATCCACTTTGCTCGCAACAAAACAAATAGAAGAAAATACATATAATAGTATGAGTGATACCGTCTATCAAACGAAAAACTACTTAGAATACATGCTTTCTGATGCATTTCAACAGTTAGTTGCCATATCTAATGATCCAAAAATTCAAATGCTTGCTGTTGATGAAGAAGGCGATGTAAGTCCAGAGACATATATTGCTTTTGATAATAAACTACAAGTTATATACAGTCACTTTAACGTTATGCTTGAATCGATATTAATCGATATTAATCGTGGTGAATTTTCCGTTTACCGGAACAGTGACCAGAGCTTTCCAACTATTTCATATGAAGATTATTTTGAACCAGACCGAGGGAATAATGAATCCTATTATTGGCGTAATCTACATAGTAATCAAGCATTTGCAGAAGGAAACAAGGTAGTATCAGTTTATAAGTTAATTAATAATCAAGATACATCAACAGAAGGAATTATTTTATTTAATTTTCGAGAGGACTTCTTTAAGCAAATTCTTAATAAATCTTTAATAGAAGGAAATGGGTATTTAACTCTCATCAGTCCAGATGGGCATTTTGAATCAAAGGATGTAGAGGAAGAATATCAACTAGACGAAAGTATGATTACATATTTACAAACTGTTAATAAGGACGTTGGAAGACTAACGTTTAAAAATAAGAATAACGAGACCATGATAGCCTTATATGACACGATTGGCGTGAATAAGTGGAAGCTGGTTTCGATAATACCTCAATCAGAAATTCTTCAGCGAGTCAATTATATTAAGTATCTGACCTTCACACTCATTGCGGTAATGAGTGTTATAGCGATATTTCTCTCAAATTTCATTGGCCGATTTGTATCAGGCCCATTTGAAAAATTAGCAAGACAAATGAAAACAATTGAATCGACAAATCTTCATTTGAATTTTGAAATGTCGGGTCCAAAAGAAATGAAGATCCTTCAAAATGGTTTTAATCAACTAAATATACAAATTCATGCTTTAATGAATCAAATACGATTGGAGCAAGAGGAGAAGCGGCAATTAGAGTTTGCTGTCATGCACGCCCAGATTAATCCTCATTTTCTCTACAATACTCTCTATTCAATTAAGGGGTTGTCTGATATGGGATTAAATGAGGATGCAAGTAAAATGGTAATGGCACTCTCTAGCTTTTTTCGAATTGGCATTAGTAAAGGAAAAGAAATAATATCAATAAAGGAGGAAGTCGAACATATTGAGAACTATTTATATATACAAGAAATGCGATATGGCGATGATTTTTCCTATAAAATTAATGTTTCAGAAAAGATTCTCAATTACAACATTATTAAACTATCATTACAGCCGTTGTTAGAAAATTCTATTTATCATGGTGTTAAACAAAAACGGGGCCAAGCAAAGATAGAAATTTGTGGCTACGAAAAAGACGATTTAATTTATTTAGATGTAATCGATAACGGTAGCGGTATCAATAAAGAAAAATTGGAAGATATTCAAAAGGAACTCAATTCAGCTTATGGAGAAAAGAAAAGGTTTATTGGTGTGGGTTTACAAAGTGTTAATGAACGCGTGAAAATTCATTTTGGTAAAGAATATGGAATATTCATAGTAAGTGATCAAGGAGAAGGCACGAAAGTAACCATTATAATTCCCAAAACAAAAGGGGAAATCAATGACCATGTATAAAGTAATTATTGTTGAAGATGATCGTATTATCCGTCAAGGCTTATGTAAAACAATTCCTTGGGAGCATCATGGTTTTTGTGTTGCAGGGGAGGCAGGGGATGGAGAAATTGCAATGGAATTAATCGAACAGGAACAGCCGCAAGTTGTGGTTTCTGATATTAATATGCCTTTTATGAATGGAATTGAGATGGCCAAGCTTGTGAAAGAAAAAAGCCCAACATCGAAAATTATTTTTTTAACGGGCTATGAAGATTTTAACTATGCACAAGAAGCAATCAAATTAAGAGCGTTTGACTATTTATTAAAACCAGTAGACTCAACTCTGTTGCTCGAAAAAGCAAAAGAAGCAGCGTTTGAATGGGAAAAAGAAAGAGCGGATTATAAGAAAATTCAAGCATCTATTCCGTTACTTCAGCAGAATTTCCTTCAAAAGCTTGCCAGGCAGGAGAAAGAGCGTGTGGATATCGAGGAAGAATTATTCTCACTCGGAATTCATTTAGAAGGCCCTTTTTATTCCTCTATGCTGATTCATTGTGAACAAGAGGAAGGATTAATCGATAAGTTTAGCGCTAAGATAGCAACCTTGATATCAGAATCTGTGAAACCATGCATGGGAGTGGTTTTGAATGCCGGAGAAAATGAAATTGCTATCTTTCTATCCTTAGAAACGAATCAGAATAACAGGATGAATTTGTTGGCAAATAATATCCTCAAGCTGATGGGTTCGACTAGACTATTAATGACCATCACATTAGGCAGAATATATAATAATTTATTCGAGTTAAGCAATTCATTTCTAGACTGTCGGTTGGCCATGGATATTAGGCATATTATGGGACATGGTCAAATTTACTCTATTGATGATGCCCCCTCTGATTGGCAGATAAGCAAAGAAAAGTTGATAGGAATTGAACGTAAACTAGAGGAACAAATAATACTAGGTTTACCTGGGTCAATAACTAAAACTCTTGATGAATTAAATGAAGTCATTTTTAATTGCAGAAACCTTACATTAAAAGAAATGAAGATACTAGCAATTAAATTTAGTTCAATGCTTTTCTATGAAATTGAAAAGTGGAAACAGGAAGAAATGAATAGTTTTGATTCATCCATATACTACGATGATATCATGGGTTTGAAATCGCTTAATGAAATGATGGAAATCCTTCAGCGCTTAGTTCAGGAATGGGCCTTGTTAATGAATAAGGGGCTAAAAAATAATCGTTACTCTCTTGTCGATCAGGCAATCAATTATATGAAGGAATCTTATCAAGAAAGTGGATTAACTTTATTAAAAGTAGCTAAACAAGTGCACGTTAGCCCACCATATTTAAGCAACTTATTTAAAGTTGAAAAAGGGTTTAACTTTGGTGACTTTTTATTGGAACTAAGGATGAATAAAGCGATTGATATATTAACCACTGAGTATGTTAAAACATATGAGGTTTCGGAGAGGGTTGGTTATAACAATCCTCAGTATTTCAGTATTTGTTTTAAGAAATATACGGGTTATACCCCAGCCGAGTTTCGTAAAAAACATCGAGCATAATGTTAATTTTTTATGAAATAAATTAAAATTTTAATGGATTTTAGGGCATAGGTTTAACTTATTTCATTCGACCGATATAATCGAATCAATTGAAGAATTTATTTACTAATCAACCAAAAAACATCTTTTGAGTGATCGGATTAAACGGTTATAAATGATGATCCAGTTATCAAAGAATTAACCAATTTTCATAAAGATAAGTAGGATGTTATCGTTGGTGCCGACACTGTATTAGAAGCGTTAACTGCCAGGATTGCAGTTTTAACGGGGCACGATTTATTATAAGTCCAACATTTGATAGTGAATCCCCAAAAATATGTAATCGCTATTAAATTCCGTATAGGCCTGGTTTTATGACAAATTTAGAAAGTAGCTACCACCCGTAGTTGATGGCAGAGGGGCAGCAAAATAAATTGGTCTATTTAATGCCTATCATAATTGAAAATGATACGGTCATTTTTAAATATTGCTATACTGGAGGAACGAAATGAAAGCAAATATCGGAATACGAGCGCACGACATAGAACATCTTCCATTAGAACAATTAGCAAGTGTCGTTTCAAGGAAAGGATTAACATCAGTACAATTGGCTTTGGCAAAGTCGTTTGGTTCTGACTTTGAGACAGGTTTTGGCACATTGAGTCCGGGATATGCTCATCATATTGGAAATGCTTTTCGTAAAGAAAATATTCAAATAGCTGTTCTGGGTTGTTACATTAACATGATCCATCCTAATGATACAGAAAGGATAAAAGAGTTAGACCGTTTTAAGGAGCATATTCGTTTTGCGCGAGATTTTGGCTGTAGTATTGTTGGAACGGAAACAGGAAATATAAATCCTGAAAACGTCTATACAGAGGAGAATTTTACAGAGGGACCGTATCAAAAGGTAGTTAATAGTGTACGAGAACTTGTTAGTGAGGCAGAGAAACATGGAGTTATCGTAGGAATCGAAGGGGGTATTAATCACCCTATTCACACGCCTCAACGAATGAAACGCTTGCTTGAAGACATCAACTCTAACAATCTTCAAGTCATTTTTGATCCGGTGAATTATCTGACAGTAGATAATTATCTCTACCAAGAAGAGGTCTTTAAAGAAGCTTTTGAATTGTTTGGCGAACGAATTGTCATTCTTCATGCGAAAGATTATATCATTGAAAATAATCGGGTCAAAATGGTGCCGGTGGGCACAGGTTTATTAAATTATAAAGCTGTATTTCGATACATAAAGAAAAATAAACCCTTTATTAATATATTGCTAGAAAACACTAGGGAACCATATATCAATGATAGTATAGCTTTTATGCAAAAAGAGTATGAACTAGTCTAATGGATAATCGTTATACAAACTGAGGAAGGATTTAGCCGGGTTACGTAAAACTCGGAACTTAACTAGAGGTCTTTATTAATCACTAAATTTGTTACTTCTAGATACAAACCTTAATATTCGAAAAAGAGAAAGCCAAAAAGGCTTTCTTTTTACTTAGAGATAAATTGCTGAGTCCAGATGTGGCCAGACTTCGCATAACCTACGCCAATATGAGTAAACTTCGAGCTTAAAATATTTGCTCTGTGACCTGAGCTATTCATCCACGCATTTACAACTTGTTCAGGTGTTGTTTGACCTTTTGCGATGTTTTCACCGGCAGATTTATAATTGATGCCAAAGTTTTTCATCATGTCGAATGGAGAACCATAAACAGGACTAGTGTGACTAAAGTAATTATTATCTCTCATATCTTCTGACTTGTATCTAGCTACTCTGGCAAGCTCCCAATCATATTTTAATTCCCGCAAACCTTGTTTTGCTCTTTCAACATTGACGAGCCTGATAACTTCTTGCTCATAGGCCTTAACATCGTCTTGAGTAGGAATATTGATCTTTTGACCAGGATAAATCAAGTTTATATTTGAAATTTGAGAATTGGCTGCAATAAGTTCGCTGATTCCTGTCTCTGTTTTAACAGCAATCTTCCATAAAGTATCACCGGAGACAACCGTATATTGATAGTCTGCAAAAGCGGTGGCTGTAGGTAGCAGTAAAGTAGTTGTGAGTATAACTGATGTGATTTTTTTCTTCATCTTTCCTCTCCTTAAAATTTTTATTACGGGTTCGATTATATAAAAGAATGGAAGAGAATTGGTTGTCAATATCAGGAATCTACTAATATTGCCATTTGAACCCCTCTAGAAAGGGATTTATACAAATTTGGTAAATGATAGAATTGGCGATATAACTATTAGAGGGAGAGCTGATTTTTTAATAACCGATTATTAATGTTAAGAGTATAAACATCCAAGCTCGGGGCTTTTTTGTTGCGAAGATAGGGGTTAAGAGATGTGTTGAAATTTGATTTAGAAAATAATGAAATATGACAAATTCAAAAACAGTATATACGTTCCTTCTATAAGTCTTTTATACTAGAAGTAGGCAAATGGAAGGGGGGGCCATATAATGAAAAAGATGTTAATCGCATTAGGTGTAACATTATTATTTACAGGGTGCAGTGCTAGCGAAAGTTCAATTAAGGTAAACGAAAAGGTGAAGATTGAGAGTTCTGTTGGACAAAAAGCCGTACATACATATATTAAGAAAGCAAAAGCTCATCTCAGTACAGCTCCTAATTATAATCCGGCAGTCTATGATGATCGGCTTATGAAAATGGCAAGTGATTCATTTCAGATATCTGTGGAAGAAGCAACTGAGATTTACAAAGCCTATGAATATGATAAATAATTTTTTTATTTAAATTTAAAGCGCTTTCATTTGATGGGAGTAAAACTTTATTTTAGTTCTGTATTAACCTTCTTACAAAAAGGGTAATAAACTATTGATAGGGCTAATACAGAGAGGAAGTGGCACGGTGAGTCTCCAGACCGTTCTGTTTGATTTTGATGGAACTATTGCCGATACTTTACCTGTTAGTTTTGAAGCTTTTAGGTATGTGTTTAATAAATATGATCAAAGAAGTTTAACTGATGAAGAGATTATTCAATTATTTGGTCCCATTGAGGATGTTATTATAAGAAATCATTTACGTAATAAGGAAAAGGTGGAGCATGCCATAGAAGATTTTTATGATTTATATGAAAAAGGGCATAATCGTGAGTTTGAATACTTAACAGAAATTCAGGAAATGCTGGATGTTTTAAAGGACATGGATATAAATCTGGGAATTGTTACTGGAAAAAGCAGAAGATCATTAACACTCTCACTAGAGTTGTTGAATCTATACGACTATTTCGATGTGACCATTTCTGGCGATGAAGTTAAAGCACCTAAACCCGATCCTGAAGGGATACAGAAATCACTATTTTTACTCCATAATGATCCATCTGAGGTCATCGTTGTTGGAGATAGCCAGGCTGATATCGCTGCAGGAGCTTCAGCGCACGTAACGACCATCGCAGCTCAATGGTTTAGCACAGTTCAAACGAGCTTGTATGGAACAAAGCCTACTCATATTTGTAAGACTCTTCCTGATTTTATTAAATTGATAAAAAAATATAAGCATGAAACTTCAATTAAAATACACAAAAAATAAATAGTTTATTCTAATTAATTCCTTTTAAATTAACTCTTTGTAGTTAAACTTAAAAGGTTTTTTTGTCTATTCGCTTTAGTAAAATTGTTTATAAGCTTTATTTTGAAGATGAAACATTGTGAAAATCATTGATTAGTTTAGTATAATAGTCTTGTATGTGAAAGGGGGCTCTCACGTTGAAGGTTAAAAAAACCATATGGGGAAGTATAGGAATGTTATTAATGGTTCTTATCTTGGCTGGTTGTAATGAAACTGTCAGTCCAGAAGAGCGATTGAAGGAATACATAAACCTGTGGAACGATCAGAAATTTGATAAGATGTATTCGAACTATGTAGCAGACTCAGCCAAAGACAAGTTTAAAAAAGAACAATATGTCGATCGATATCAAAAGGTCTATAAGGACCTGGAGATTTCCGATTTATCAGTTAAAAGCGAATTCAAGGATGAGAAAGAGCTGAAGAGGGATCAAAAAAGTATAACACTTCCCATTCAAGTAAAAATGAATTCCCTTGCAGGACCGATTGAATTTGAAAAAGAAGTAACCATGAAGCTTGAAACGAAGGATAAGGAAGAGAATTGGTATGTAGACTGGGATACAACTTATATTTTCCCTGAACTTCAGCCAGACGATAAGATTGGGATTAAAACGACAACTGGTAAAAGGGGCGAAATCCTTGATCGTAATGGAAATGGACTTGCGATAAATGGAATTGCTCAAACTGTAGGTATAACACCAGAGAAGTTTGATGAATCCAAAAAAGCTGAGTTAACAAAATTATTGAATCTTAGCAATGACTATATTGATAAACAGCTTAATCAAAGCTGGGTTCAGCCAGGTTATTTTGTGCCAATTAAAACAATCCAAAATAACCAAACAGAGCTGATTGAAAAATTAAAAGTTATTAATGGTGTCAGTTTCCAAGAAAAAGAGATTCGGGAATATCCATATGGTGAAAGTGCAGCCCATTTGACAGGATATGTAGGTACTATTACTGCTGAAGAGCTAGAGAAAAATAAAGATAAGGGCTATTCAAATGACAGTATAATTGGCAAAAGAGGGCTTGAGCAATTATTAGAGGATAAACTGCGCCCGAAAGATGGCAATACGATTTATATTAACCGCGAAGATGACCCTATAGTCATTGCTGAAACAGAAGCAGAGGATGGGGAAAGCTTTAGGTTAGTATTGGATGGTGAATTACAAAAACAAGCATTTCAAAATATGAAGGGAGCTGCGGGGACATTTGCTGCGGTACATCCAAATACAGGAGATGTATTGGCGCTTGTAAGTTCTCCGTCGTTTAATCCAAACGACTTTGTACTGGGAATTAGCTCAGAGAAGTATAGTCAGCTGGAAAATGATAAAAAACTGCCATTGTTAAATCGATTTGCGGCCGCTTATTCACCTGGTTCAACGATCAAGCCGATTATTGCAGCAATTGGTTTAAAAACGGGTAAGCTTGACCCAGAAAAACAGCTGAATATTAAAGGCTTAAAATGGTCTAAAGGGAAAGAATGGGGAAATGCCTCTATTACAAGAGTAAGCGATCCAGGAAAACCTGTTAATCTTCAAACTGCCTTACAAATCTCAGATAATATTTATTTCGCACAGACAGCTCTTTCGATTGGTGAGACTGATTTGATTAATGGATTTAAGGAATTAGGGATTGGCGAAGAAAAATTCCCGCTCGAATATCCAGTCCGCGCATCACAATATTCAAATAGCGGCAAATTGGAGAGCAGTAAATTATTAGCTGATACTGGCTATGGTCAAGGAGAAGTATTAATGAGTGCGGTTCATTTATCCAGTATTTACGGTACAATTGTCAATGATGGAAAATTGATGAAGCCTCGTCTTTACCTTGATACTGAAACTGCCGTTTGGCATGATTCTTTTATTACTGCTGAACAGGCTAAAACATTGAAAACTGACTTGAGGAAGGTTGTTACAAGCGGCACAGGAAAGGCTGCAAACACACCTAAACTGGAATTGGCAGGTAAGACAGGTACAGCTGAGCTGAAAAGCACACAAGGAGAAGAAGGTATTGAAAATGGGTTATTCGTAGCCTATGATCAAAAAAATCCGAAGGCTGTCATGGCACTGTTAATAGAAGATGTACAAAATAATGGCGGAGGTAAAAATGTTCAATCCATTGTTCAAAAGACATTCTTGGATTGGGATTCCTCTGAAATTGATTAATTAAAAAGGTAAACAAAAAATAGAAAAGAAGCTTCCATTCAGAACATGAACGATACTCTGGATAGCGGACACTGATAAAAAAGTGCCACTATCCGGGGGTATCTTTCAAGTAAGGGTGGGAGCTTCTTTTTTCACGCTTCTTTACAGGTTTTATTTTTGCATCATCCAAGTTAATAGTTCTTTTTATTTTTTCATCAATACTTTTAGTTATTTACTATCTTCTGCTGAGTGCACCTTAAATAGATAAACTAGTAATCTGAAAAAATAATAGTGATGTAAATCGATTAACGGGATTTAATTCTCCTCACCAGGTAGATGATGCCTGCTAAGATGATTCCTGCGATGCTCACAAATCCCATTAGCAATATAGAAAAGCCTAATCCAATGTTCGCATCTTCAGAGGGGGTAATCACTTCAGCAATAATTAAGAACGTATACAAGCCAAAGGTAGCTAGGTAGATTAATAGTGCTGCATAACGCTCGCTTTTACTCCCTTGCCTGGTTACTGCATAAACGCAAAAAAAGGAAAACGCCAGGAGAGCGTACCTCAAGATAATCTCAGTATAATTAATATAATCCATAATCATCGCATCCTATCTCGATTTATTTAATATATTGAACATCCTATCTCATTATAAAGTTAAAATGGGTATTTATGGAATAAGTAAAAAGGCATGTCCTGTCAAAAACTTATTTTATCCGTTTTGTTAGCCGATTAAGGTTAACGAAATTACTGTAACAGTCATTGGAAAAGGCATCAGTCTTAAACTGATGCCTCTTATTTTCTTTATCTTAATTAGCTACATCAATAATCCTGCCTTCAACATTAGGTGAAACAGTTTGTTCAGGGAAGGACTGGATGTAATCGGAGAAAATCTCCCAATCAACGAAGCCGGGTTCGCTTACGCGGCCATCTGCATAAATATCAGCAAAGACAGAATAACCATCCCCGCCTTTGGCAGTGAAGATGTTCGTAGCAGCGAAGTAGGTCTGTGTATCCACGAGTGATGTATATTCACCATTCTGGTTTATTTCGACTGATTGCACGCGTGTGCCTACTGGTTTAGAGCTATCATAGGTAAAGCGCATGCCTGCGACCTGCAGGTATCCACCGCTAGCGCTTGGAGCAGCACTAACGCTATGTTCAAGAGCTGTTTTCAATGCCGCTCCGCTAATTTCCATGATTGCGAGTGCATTGCTGAAGGGGAGGACTGTCATAACGTCAGCTAATGTGATTGGCCCTGCCTTTAAGGTTGTCCGGACACCGCCACCATTTTGTAGGGCGATGACAGTATTTGGATTGATGGCTTTTGCCTTATCGAGCATTCCATCAGCAATCAAGTTGCCAAGATTAGTTTCGCCTGTTCTTGCAGCAGGATTGCCGCCAATCAGATCGACGGCTGTTGTTCCGACAACTTGCTTTTTCTTTGCGTCAACAACAGGCTTATACTTCGCTAGAATTTGAGCTGCTGCCGGGTCTTCGGCAAAGATATAAGATCCTTCCGCATTCTTAGCATCAATGCTAATCAGTTCGCCATCATAGGCGATAACTTTTCCTTTTTTATCAAAGCTCACATCAAGCTCACCAAGATATTTGGAATACTCGTTTGCTTGTACGATAACAGTCGGTTCTTTGTATTTATCTACAACGACTGGCTCATTCAGTTGTGAATGAGAGTGGCCGCCAACAATAATGTCAATACCTTCGACTTGATTAGCAAGCTCGAGGTCATTGTCTCCTCCGCCATCATTGTAGCCAATATGGGTAAGGGCGATGATTTTATCGACACCTTGTTTCTTAAATGCTTTAACGGAGGCCTTAGCTGAATTGATATATTCCTCGAATCTAACATCACCAGGACTAGAGATACTGGTAGTCTCAGCGGTCGTTAAGCCGAAAATACCAACTTTCTCCCCGTTTACATTTTTAATGATACCGTCGTAAATTTTTCCATCATGTGGCTTAGCAGTATATGTGTTTTTCTGAAGTCTTTTCATGAGGGCATCATCGCTGAAGTCAACATTTGCACTCACAAATGGGAACTCAGCGCTTTGAACGAATGGCAGCAAAGTCTCAGTGCCAAGGTCAAACTCGTGGTTACCGAAAGTAAATGCATCGAATCCGGCTAGATTCATCAATTCAAGATCGGCTAGTCCCTTAAATTCGTTAAAATAAAGGGTGCCAGAGAATACATCACCAGCATGGAGAAGAAGATTATTCGTATTTCCATTGCGATGTTCATCAATCGCGGTTATTTGTCGTGGTGTATTTTCAATATTTGCGTGTGTATCGTTCACATGAAGAACACGCAATTGATAATCTGGGGCTTTTAGGGCTAGTTGCAGCATGGAAATAAGCTCAGATAAGCTAACCTTTTGGTTATAACCAAATTCAGTATCGGAAATAGACTCAGCGATACCGTATAGAAGGATAGAACCGATTCTTTCCGTGTGTTTAGCAGGTACATCAGAGAAGTCTGTTACTGTGCTTCCTTTCAACTCGAAAGCCTTCGCAATCCAAACAGCAAGCTCCCCACGAGTTAAAGGCTCATAGCTGCCAAACTTATTCTTGCTTTTCCCATCAAGAATACCGGCATAGACTAATGAGTTTACTGCTTTTTGGGACGATTTTGGCACATCTGTAAAGTTTGTCTTTGGAGCTTTCTGGTTATCGAGTTTTAATGCGCGCGCCATCAGAGCAGCTGCATCAATTCGAGATATGGATCTCTGTTTCTTCATACTTTGGGACGAAACGCCCAATTCCTGAATAAAACGTGCTTCATTCTGGCGATCAGCTGTCTTTGCATCCACAGCCGGCGCAACCAATGTTCCAGCAAGCGCAACAACCATTGTTATAATGGCCAACATACGATAAAACTTCAATCGAAACTTCATATACCGCTCCCCTTTTGTTTGATATGGCCAAGATATAGGCCTCATATCTGATTATAATTAGTTTTGGAGGGAATCGACATAATTTTCAAATAAATGGTAAAATAGAACTATTTATTTTGTGATTATTCAAGTTAGTATACCTATTTAGCACCCTTTTATGAGCCATTTACTTGGCTTCTGTGAGGTATCGGATATCACAATTCTTAGGTATTTTTATAAATATGTTGAGTTTGTAAAAAAAAGGGAGGGGTAAAATAAGATATATAATAGCGATTTGGTATATTTAATCTAGGGAGGAAGATATGAAAAAAAAGGTAGTTATAATTGGCGGATCAGGAACCATTGGTAAAGTGCTAAATGAAGGTCTTAATGAAAAATATGAGGTAATTATTCTGGATAAACAAAAACC
This sequence comes from Bacillus sp. E214, assembly GCF_008087365.1. Lineage (NCBI taxonomy): Bacteria > Bacillati > Bacillota > Bacilli > Caryophanales > Bacillaceae > Bacillus > Bacillus sp. E214. The sequence continues at coordinate 653,723 of NZ_VENN01000001.1, forward strand.
ATCCTTTCAAGCTGAATTTATCGAAGTGGATGCCACTAATTTTGACCAATTATTAGAATGCATACCAGGTGATTCTGATGCTTTGGTCAATTTGCTAACAATCAAGACAGAACATGATTTGGAAGTTCTTGAAGAATTTCATAAAATGACAGAAATTCATTTCATCGCTTCTTTCTATATTTTACGTGCCGCTGTTGAATTGGAAATTCCTAAAATTGTCTATGCGAGCAGCAATCATACAACAGATAGGTATGAAAGGGAAGGGAGGTCTACATTTGGAAGAGAGATTAATATTAGCGATTATCCTAATTCACGAGGTCTTTATGGTGTATTGAAGCTTGCTTCTGAAAGTATTGGGCACATATTTTCTAAAGAGATTGGATATCCCCATTCGGTCATTAACCTGAGGATTGGTACTGTAGTCCCCTATGAAAAAGAAGCGGTAAAAGAAAATGAACGTTTGCGTCATACATTGTTATCGCATACAGATGCTGTACAATTATTTGACTTGGCAATAGAATCTACAGTTAAGTATGGGACTTATTATGGCGTCTCAGATAATCCTGATAAGCCATGGACAACAGAAAATGCTTGGAAAGAGCTTGGATTTATATCAAAAGTGAATGCAATAGATGTGTCTAAAGAGTAGAGGCCGCCATTTAAATGAAGGTAGGCCTTTTTGTGTGCCTTAAAACCTCCTTTATATCAAGTATGTGGTGCCAAGTGTTTGGATAGAGAAATCCTATTATTAAAAAGCATGATTGCGAAGATTCCAGAAGAAATCAGCCATTCAGAAACAGGTTCTTCTTCAATGATTAGCACGAGCTTAATACCACTCAATCGACCATAATAATGATTTATATAACTTGCTTGTATTTTTCTATAATGCTGTCGTTATATGAAATATTTCATTAATATTCGTATTTTTCATCAATTAATATATTAATCAATTAGCAATGTTGGAATTTAATTGGAAAAATACAATTAATATTATAGCGGAAGATGGCCAATGAATATCTTTCATAAAATTATTATAAACATTTCGTATTGACACTTTTTTACAGAATACTATATGGTTGTTTATGTAAGCGTTTGAATAATTTTGGCAACGAGGGGTGTTTAGGATGAAGCATAAACCCAAGTACTTTTACCGAATATTTTTCCCATTCGTATTGGTTGGAAGCCTTGTAATGATTATCTTTAACTGTTTTGCATTCCTTTTTACGAGGGATTCTCTGGAAGAGAAAATTATAGTTGAAAAACAAGAAAATGTCGTTCAGACAATGAATACTCTTGAGCAAAAACTTCAAGTAGTAGACTATATATTTAACGCTTATATTTATGATTCATCCTTTAATTCTATTGTCAGCGATTCTTTAACTGCAAAGGATTTTAGTACATACAAAGAAATTGATCAGCAATTAAATTACATATCCTCCTTTGGCCCAAGCCAAACTATAGCTGAATTGATTAGCTTAAAAGGTAATTGGGCAGTAGGAGAACACGGGTTAGAAAGGTTATCGAACGAGAAGAGAGAAATGATTATAGAAAAATATCTTTCTCTTCCCCATGTATCTACCTGGTTGAAGGAAAAAAAAGAAGCCAACATTAAGCTTGTTAAGCAGGTACCATTTTCCCAATCAGATAAAACAGGTGTATTGGTTGTTACGATTCCCTTAAAATCGTTTGGGGATCTGATATACAAACCGTCACATAGTGATCCAATCTACATCTTAAATCAGGAAGGTTCTCTACTTTATCACAGTAATGCTCCTGCCTCAAATGAGGATCCTATTGATCTGGACATTTCAAATGTAATAAGAACCAGTGATAAGCCGACAGGGCTTATGAAGGTAAAAGGAGATAAGGATGAATACAAGGTGGTCTATTCCAAGTCTAGCTATAATGGTTGGGTGTACATTACTAAAATAAATCAATCAGAAGTTGCCCAAGCGATGAAACCTACAATTATTGGAATAAGTGCGATGAGTATCTTTATGCTATTGGTGACAATCGTGATTGCTTATATAAGTTCAGACTATTTTTCAAAGCCGATTAGAGAACTTCAGAATTTTATTCCAAATATACATAAAGAAGGAGTTCGCGATGAATTTGAGCTAATCGGAAATTCTCTGAAAGATGTTATGAAAAAAAATGAATCTTTGGAAAGCATGGTGACTACTCAGCATGAGCAATTGAAGACTTTATTTATGCTTCATTTATTTCATGGCCGATTGGATGAAGAGGAGATTAATGAGGAATTACGCAGTTTTAAATTTCCGCAGGACTGGCGCTGCCTCTATGTCCTTGCAATTCAGTTTGATGGTGTGAATAATTCAGATTATACAAGAAAGGATAAGGACTTGCTTTTATTCTCAATTAATCAAATTGTATCTGAAATGATTGATGAAAACGAAAGATTAGCGCCAGCCGTCATTGATGACAATACTCAGGGTACAATCTTTTTAGGCAGTGGAGAAAAGAATGATAATGATATTACCATCCTGAATCAATATGCTGAAAGTATACAAAAAAAGGTGAAAGGCATATTTAATTTAACGATTAGTATAGGGATTAGCAGTCCTTACAAGAAGTTAAGCGACAGCAAGAAGGCGCTTAAAGAAGGAATAGATGCATTAAAATATCGGTTAAAAGTGGGAAAGGAATCTATTATTTTTTATGAAAGTGTATCTTCCATCCTATCAAACAATCAGATTAATACTTATTTCCCTAAAACACTAGAAAATCAATTATTCGATACTATTAAATTAGGTGACAGTGAAAAAGCAAAGGATACATTGTATCAGCTGCTTGCAGATTTATTTAAAAACAACCCAAATCCTCTTGGACTTGAAGTCAATTTGATGAGGTTTTTGAATGATTTATTGAATCTCATGCAAATTATGGGGATGGAACAATTGACAATGGAAGAGCATCAAACCATTTATCAAGCGATATCTGATATGAAAACATCCGAGGAAATTGAGAGATTTGTCACTGATAGAATCGTGTATCCTATGATAGATACTGTATCAGAAAGAACTGATTCACAATATAAGACGATCTCCAGTAAGATTATACATATTATTCAAACGGAATTTGATCAAGATCTTTCACTTGAAGTAATTGCGTCTCGTCTCCATTATAATAAGAATTATTTAAGTAGTATATTTAAGAAGGAATTCAAGCAATCATTTAGTGAATACTTAGCTTTTTACCGTTTTGAGATGGCTAAAAATTGGCTCATTGAGACAAATATATCTGTTAAGGAAATATCAGAGAGGCTTAGATATAATAACTCGCAGAATTTTATTCGTTCATTTAGGAAGTTAGAAGGGACTACACCAGGAAAATATCGAGAACTGCATCGGAAGGATGAAATGTCAATGTAGGCGTAAAAAAGAACAGTCTGATTACAAACCAGACTGTTCTTTTATGGGTTACGCTTTCACTGAGCCGACAAAAGCACCTTTAATAAAATATTTTTGCAAGAAAGGATATAGAATCAACATTGGTAGAGTGGCGACAGAGATAACCGCCATTTTAATCGTTTGGGCAGGAGGAACAACCTCGACAACTGAGTTATCTGCCTGCATGCCGCTTGATACAATGACGATTTGGCGAAGTAAGACTTGAATGGGCCATTTAGATGAATCATTAATATAAAGAATTGCGTTGGTATATTCATTCCAATAGGCAACCGCATAGAACAAAGAAATTGTTGCGATTGAAGGTAATGAGAGAGGTAGGATAATTTTAATGAAAATCATAAAATCATTGCACCCATCCACTTTTGCTGATTCCTCCAGGCTTTCGGGAATCGCTTGGAAAAAATTCCTCATGATAATGAGATTGAAGGCACTGATTGCGATAGGCAAAATGAGTGCCCAGTAGGTATCAATTAACCCTAAATTTTTGACTACCAGGTAAGTCGGGATCATGCCTCCACTGAATAACATCGTAAAAACGACCACAAAGTTTAAGAACCGTCTGCCAACCAAATATTTTCGGGAAAGGGAGTATGCCATTAAGGATGTCAGAACCATACTAACGAGCGTCCCTACTCCAGTCACCCCAATCGAAACGGCAAAGCTTTTAAAAATGGTTGGTGTTGAAAAAATATACTCATAGGCACTTAAAGTGAAGGTTGTGGGAAACAAGATAAAATCCTTTTCAACTACCTCTTGGGTAGTAGCAAAGGAGCTGGCAATTACATTTAGAAATGGAATGAAGCATGCCAGGCCAATAATAAGTAATAATGAGTAATTGAAAAAATTAAAAATTCGATTTCCGATACTCTTCTCTTGCAAGTAAACCCCTCCTTAAATATTGCTTATCCTCACTATATCAAGCTGTCTTTTGGAACGTCTATAATCATTTTTTCAACTGATATCCATGCAATTAACTAAGAGAAAAATTGGTATGCTCAATTCTAAAAGAAAGTAATCATTACATCAGATTAGTTTTAGAAAACGCTTACAAAAAGCTGTTAATTCAGCAATCTAACAGGATGATTATAGACGTTACTTGAAATTTTCTTTAATTTTAAAATCAGGAACATTGAAGTAAGAAAAAGGAGGGATGTTTTTGATGAAGGATACAGCGGTTGTCGTCAAAGATGATCCGCAGGGAACAGCAACACTCCATAAAAGAACTGGGGTGAAGAATTTGAGCAAAAGGTTCATAACGAACCTCATTAAATATAAATTTCTTTATTTAATGTTGTTACCTGGTCTGTTGTATTTTATTATCTTCAAGTACTTTCCTATGGGAGGATTAATCATCGCTTTTCAGGATTATCAGCCTTTCCTGGGAATCAGCGAAAGTCCATGGGTGGGATTTAAACATTTTATTCGCTTATTTACAGAACCAACATTTTTTACATTATTATCAAATACATTAATACTTTTTGCATTAAACCTGTTTATTTTTTTCCCGATCCCTATCATTCTCGCGCTCATGTTAAATGAAGTAAGAATAAAAATGTTCAAGAATGCAATACAAACAGTCATTTATATTCCGCATTTTATGTCATGGGTCATTATTGTTTCTATTTCTTATGTATTTTTAACAACCGATGGGGGCATTGTTAATGAAATGCTTGCCCAGCTTGGAGGTCAGAAGGTTGATTTCTTAACGGATGGTGCCTGGACTAGAGCAATTTATATACTTCAGATTATATGGAAGGAAATGGGTTGGTCGACAATCATTTATCTTGCAGCAGTAACAGCGGTTGACCCTCAGCTTTATGAAGCGGCTAAGATGGATGGAGCGAATAGATTAAGGCAGATATGGCATGTTACTCTTCCCGCCATTCGTCCTGTAATCATCATTCTTTTAATCTTGAAAATTGGACAAACACTTGATTTAGGATTTGAACACGTTTATCTTCTATTAAACTCATTGAACCGTGAAATGGTAGAAATCTTTGACACGTATGTGTATACGGCTGGATTGAAAAATGGACAATTAAGCTATAGTACTGCTGTTGGTTTATTTAAAGGGTTGGTCGGACTTGTTCTAGTCATAGGTGCCAACAAACTCGCCAAGAAGTTTGGAGAGGATGGGTTGTATTGAAAATGATAGCGCTATCATTATGTGGAGGGGAAAGAAATGGATAGGTTTGGTGAGGGTTTAAACAATGCGTGTAATTTTGTCCTCATGTTGGTTTATCTGCAACTCTTATGGTGCCTCTTTACATTAGCAGGTGCTGTAGTTGCAGGAATAGGACCATCCACTTGCGCGATGTTTACCGTTTTACGTAAATGGATCCGTGGAGATAAGGATATTCCGATTTTTAAAACATTCCTTAAAGTCTATCGAACAGAATTTAAAGAAGCTAATCTTATCGCGATTGGCTATATGGCGGCTGGAATTATTCTGTATATAGATTTATTGTATATAGAATCACAAGCTTTAAGAGGGCTTTTGATTGTAATAGGATTTCTCTATCTGATTTCACTACTATTTATTTTTCCGATGCTGGTTCATTATGAATTGGAGAAGGTTCGAGATAAGCTGAAATATTCCTTGATTATTGGTATTTCGTATCTGCAATACTCACTGATTTTGATTATCATGCTAGGTGTTGTCTACTTTTTTCTCTTCATGATACCAGGTATTTTAACTTTTATAGGTATTAGTATTGGCGCATATCTCATTATGTGGATGACGCATCAGGTCTTTAAGAAGATAGAACTTCAAACAACTTATGTACAAAAAGAAGAAAAGGTTTCCTAGCGAGAGAGGAGGCGGAATAACAAATCTGCTTTTAACAATTTAATCTAATTTTTTATATAGGAGGAATGGAAATGAAAAAAGCAAGCGGAAAATTATTGGCTTTATTGGCTGCTTCCCAGTTAGCGTTGTCTGCATGTTCAAATGATCAAGATACAAGCGGTGAGAGTTTTGCTGCTGATTCAAAAGTAGACGTTACTTGGACAGCGATTCTACATACCGCATCACCGCCGACGGATGTTATACATGAAAAAATTGAGAAGTTAACCAATTCCGATATTACGTTTAACTGGGTGCCAGATGCCTCCAAAGAAGAAAGAATAACCGCAGCCCTAGCATCTGGAGAGCTCTCGGAAATTGTGTCTTTAACCATGCTTACAAATTCATCTGTCAGACAATCCTTAAAATCCGGAATGTTCTGGGATGTTGAGAAGTATCTCGATGACTATGAAAATTTAAAAATGATTTCAAAAGATATGCGAAAGGCAGCTTCCATTGATGGGAAATTATATGGTGTGCCATTTCAAAAGGATTTAGCTCGATCCGGCTTATTGCTCCGTAAAGACTGGTTAGATAAGCTCGGATTAGATGTACCAACAAATTTAGACGAATTATACGAAGTAGCTAAAGCGTTTACAGAGGATGATCCGGACGGAAATGGGAAGGATGATACGTTTGGTTTTAGTGACCGTAATGAACTGAAATACGGTAGTTTTAAAACGCTTAGTTCATATTTTGGTGCTCCAAATACTTGGGCTGTAGATGAGTCAGGAAAATTCTCCGCGGAATTTGAAACGCAAGCATATAGAGACACGATGAAATATTCCAGAGACTTATATAAAAATGGGTATATGGACAGAGATTTCGCTGTAACACCGAAAAATAATCAAATCGAAAAATTTGCACAAGGTAAGGCCGGTATCTTTACTGGATTGGTCAGCATAACTCAGTTACAAACCATGGCAGAGGGTATACAAGATGAAATGGAAATTGTCCCTGTAAACAAAATAAAGAGCCCGGATGGAGAATATCATATTTGGTCTGAGAACAGTGGTGTTGGCGGGCTAATGGCATTCCCTAAATCTGAAGTTAAATCAGAGGATCATCTGAAACGCCTATTACAATTCATTGATGATTTAATAGGTAAAGAGGCGTTTATGTTAATGACAGGCGGAATTGAAGGAACGCATTACGAATTTGGTGAAAATGAAGAGTTTAAAATTATAGATAATGATTTATGGCAAAAAGATGTCCAGCCTTTCTCAAGCTCACGTCCAAGTGAAATTACTCATACACTCATAGATGGAAATCCTGGAAAACAAAAAGTAAACGAACAAATCAAAGAGAATGCGAGCTTTGCTGTATTAGATCCAACGCTTCCACTGGAATCACAGACAGCAAATGAAAGAGGAACCGAACTTGAAAAGCTGATCATCGATGCTACTATTCAATATATTATGGGAGACATTGACGATAAAGGATTTGATGAGCAAGTTGAAAAGTGGAAAAAATCTGGCGGAGATGCCATGAAAGAAGAATTTGAAGCATCCTATAAGGAAACAAATTCCTAAAAAAACTAACAGTCCTTCTTTATTATACCGAGAAGGACTGTTTATCCATTATTACGACTGAGGGGTGAATCATTTTTGCCAATACAACCAGTTATTCATAACCCAATTCTTACTGGGTTTAATCCAGATCCATGTATCATACGGGTAGATCAAGATTATTATATTGTCACATCTACCTTTGAATGGTTTCCAGGTGTACCGGTTTATCATTCAAAGGATTTATGCAATTGGAGGCACCTAGGGAATATTCTGACCGAGGTGAATTTCTCTGGGAATCCTGATTCATGCAGTATTTGGGCGCCGGCATTAAGCTATCATGAAGATATTTATTATTTAGTCTATACGGATGTGAGAAGAAGTAAATTTCCATTCAAGGATGCTCATAATTACCTGATAACTGCGTCCGATATTATGGGACCGTGGTCAGAACCTATTTATTTAAATAGTGGAAATTTTGATCCTTCATTGTTTCATGATGAAGACGGAAAGAAATGGCTGTTAAATGTACATTGGGATTATCGGATCGAAGGAAGAAATAAGTCTGTTGGAATTGTTATGCAAGAATTTTCCGCTGAAAAGAACAAATTAGTCGGCCCCATATTTAAAGTGTTTGACGGTACTGTTTTACGCAAGACGGAAGCTCCCCATCTTTACAGGCATAATGATTTCTATTATCTTGTGACAGCCGAGGGAGGAACAGGACGTACACATGCCGTTACTATTGTAAGATCAAAGGATATAATCGGCCCTTATGAAGTGGATCCTCAAAATCCCATGTTAACCTCGGCCAACAATCATGAATTAATGCTTCAAAAGGCTGGTCATGCAAGTCTTGTTTGCACACAAAACGAGGAATGGTATATCGCTCATTTATGCAGCCGACCTATTGATGGAAACTATTCCATTCTTGGCCGCGAAACAGCCCTGCAGCGTGTGTGCTGGAGTGATGATGGATGGCTTCGTCTGGCGTGCGGTGGAAATGAACCGGAAGTAGAAGTACAGGCTCCAGCATTAACGCCGCATCCATTTCCGTCAGATAATCAAGATTTTGATGATTTTGACAATCTGCAACTGCATAAATGTTGGAATACGCTTAGAATGGCACCAAAAGAAGAATGGTGCAGCTTATCCGAAAGGAAAAGCCATTTGCGGATTAGAGGCGGTGAGTCCCTTCACTCCTTGCACGAGCAGCATCTGATTGCAAGAAGACAAGAGGATCTAAAATGTGAAGTGGAAACATCAATTGAGTTTGAACCAGATACATTTTTACAAATGGCAGGGCTTGTGCTCTATTTCAATACGGATAATTACGTTTATTTTTATATATCCAGAGATGAAGTGGTAGGAAAATGCCTTCAGATCATGCAGTGTGTAAAAGGTGATTTTAGTGTATGCAACCAGGTCTATTCGATAGAAGGCAGCCAAGTATGCGTATTGAAAGCAACGATAGAAGGTACGATGGCCAGATTTTTTTACAAGACGAATGTGAAGGATTGGACTGCAGTTAAAGAACCTATCAGCATTTCCCATCTTTCAGATGAAGGAAATGGTTTTACAGGTAACTTTGTTGGAATATGTGTACAGGATATGCAAGGAACAAAGAAGCATGCGGATTATGATTACTTTTCATATCGGAGGGGAAGTTGATGGAGAAAACAGCCACGAAAAGTTGGGCACAAAGAATGGTAGATTCATGTATGGTGAGAAGGCCATTATTGTCTTCGGGTGTTAATAATGATAAATGGTCTTATGATTATGGAGTGGTCCTAAAAGGAACAGAACTGGTTTGGAAGCAGACAGGAAATAGATCATATTTCAAATATATTAAGAAAAACATGGATGCTTTTGTGAACGAGGAAGGGGATATCCGCGAATATCGGCTCAGCCATTATAATATCGACCATATTAATAATGGCAAGGTATTGATAACTCTATATAAGGAAACTGGTGAGGAAAAATATAAAAAAGCTATTGATTTACTGCGCAGCCAATTGCGCACACATCCACGCACATCACAGGGCGCCTTCTGGCATAAAAAAGTTTATCCTTATCAAATTTGGCTTGATGGATTATATATGGGATCTCCATTTTATGCAGAATATGCGATATTATACGGGGAAGAACGTGAGTATGATGATATAACCAAACAGTTTATCATATGTGCCGAGCATACGAAGGATCCCAAAACCGGGCTATTCTACCATGCATATGATGAAAAAAAGGTCCAGCCGTGGTGTGATCCGGAAACAGGGCTTTCAAAGAATTTTTGGGGACGTTCAATGGGATGGTTTGTGATGGCCATAGTAGATGTATTGGAAATACTTCCTGAAAATCAAAAAGACAGGGGTGAATTAATCTCCATTCTTCAAGGGGCGCTTCTGGCATTGAGAAATGTTCAGGATCCACAATCTAATGTATGGTATCAGGTTCTTGACCAAGGTGACAGGAAAGGTAATTATCTTGAAGCATCAGCGTCCTGCATGATTGTATATGCGATTGCAAAGGGCATAAGGCTTGGTGTACTGAACGATGACTGGAAGGCGATTGCATCTAAGGCATATCAAGGAATTCTTGATGAATTTATAACCGTAACCGCTGAAGGACTTGTGAATCTAAACAAAAATTGTCAGGTTGCAGGTCTCGGGGGGCCGGATAAACGAGATGGCACATTTGAATATTATATTAGCGAACCAATTATAACGAATGATTTAAAAGGAGTCGGAGCTTTTGTTCTTGCTGCAGCTGAAATGGAAAGGGGGGATTTATAAATGAATCATGTCACCCATAGTTTCTATAATATTAACGATTTTGGAGCTGTTGATGATGGGGAAACCTTAAATACAAAAGCAATTAATGAGGCTATATTAGCTTGCTCGACAGATGGAGGGGGAACGGTCTATATACCTTCAGGACGTTTTCTGACAGGTGCAGTGATATTAAAAAGTAACGTTCATTTATATCTCGAGGCTGGGGCCTACGTAACTTTTTCTAATGACTTAAATGAATATCCAGTTGTAACATCCAGGTGGGAAGGAGTAAAGAGGGAAGTGTATGCATCATGTCTATATGCAGAAGATGCAGAGAATATTTCTGTTACAGGACATGGAGTTTTAGATGGGAATGGCGAGTTTTGGTGGAAAATCTTCCGAAAGAATGAAAATAAGTATCCAAGACCAAAGCTGGTAAGTTTTGATTCATGTAAACATGTTTTGATTGATGGGATCAAAATGATTAATTCTCCGAGTTGGACAGTTAATCCCATTTGCTGTGAGGATGTGACAGTCCATAATATATCCATTCTTAATCCGGCAGATTCTCCTAATACAGATGGAATCAATCCAGAGTCTTGTCGGAATGTACGCATTTCTGATTGCCATATAGATGTAGGCGATGATTGTATAGCTATTAAGTCGGGAACGGAAGATACGTTAACCCGAGTGCCATGTGAGAATATTACTATTACAAATTGCACGATGATTCATGGTCACGGTGGAGTTGTGATAGGTAGCGAAATGAGCGGGGATATTCGGAACGTGACTGTAATGAACTGTATATTCGAAGGGACTGACAGGGGAATCAGGTTGAAATCAAGGAGAGGACGCGGCGGGGTGGTAGAAGATATTCGTGTCTCCAATATTGTCATGAATGGAGTGATTTGTCCGTTTATTGCTAATCTTTATTACTATTGTGGACCAAGAGGAAAAGATAAGTATGTCTACGATAAAAATCCCTATCCGGTAACTGAAGAAACACCGCAATTTAGGAGAATTCATTTTTCACATATAACAGCCCGTGAAGTGAGTGCGGCAGCTGGATTTTTATATGGTCTTGCAGAAAGATTTGTAGAAGACATTACATTTGATTATGTTACAGTTGCAATGGCTGAGGAAGCAGAGCCAGGATTGCCGGCAATGATGGATGACCTTGAGCCGATGAAGCAGAGAGGATTCTTTTGTTCAAATGTTTCAAATATCCGTTTTAACCATGTTACAGTTGAGAACCACACTGGCCCAGCGTTTTATGTGGAAAATGCTCATGATATTGAACTATCCAATTGCCGTTCGAAAAATCCAATGGATGAGACAGATCCCCTATATGAGTTTAATAATGTCACACTCATTGATTAGGAGGATTTAGCAAATGAATGAGACATTGCAGGGTGATAGAAGAGCGCTTCTATATTCCTTACTAGGAGATTTGCCTGAGCGTAGCAATACATTATCTTGTCGAAAAGTAAAAGAACTAGCCGTAGAAAATTATATGGTCGAAGTTATTTGGATAAATGAAGTAATACCGGCTTATTTTGCTCGGCCCCGTAATGTATCAGGGAAAATGCCAGTTGTAATGTTCAACCATTCTCACGGAGGTAATTATCATATTGGAAAAACAGAGTTGCTTCATAGTAGTACCTATCTTCAATCAGAATCTTATGCTAAAGCACTGACGGATCTGGGATATGGTGTTTTATGTATGGACATGATTGGATTTGGAGAAAGGAAAGGGAAAACGGAAAGTGAATTGTTTAAGGAAATGATCTGGAAGGGTGAAGTTTTGTGGGGGAGAATGGTTTATGATAGCCTTCGTGGGCTTGATTATTTGGTTGAAAGAGAGGATGTCGATTCTTCGAGAATAGCCACACTTGGCATGTCCATGGGTGGATTGATGTCATGGTGGCTTGCTGCTTTGGATACGCGAATACGAATCTGCATTGATATCGCTGCCCAGGTTGAGGCGAATACATTAATCGCTTGCAGAGGTCTTGATCATCATGGTTTTTATTCTTATGTGCCAGGTCTATTAAAGTATTTCCAGACATCGGAAATACAGAGTTTGATTGCACCTCGCCATCATCTTAGTCTGGTTGGTACGGATGATAAGCTGACCCCGCTTGCAGGTCTGGATATTATCGACGACGAATTAAAATCAGTGTATGATAAGGCAGGATTTTCCGAATACTGGAAAATGATTCGCTACATGTGCGGCCATATTGAAACAAGCGGAATGCGAGAAGATGTCCTTATGTTTTTAAAAAATCATTTATAGGGTGTTGATTTGTATGATTGTTGCAAAGGATGGTACTGGCTCTTTTACAACCATTCAGGAAGCCATTGACAGTATTACGAGTACAAATCAGGAGAGAATCACCATCTATATTAAGGATGGTATTTATAAGGAAAAGCTTGAAATTCATAAACCAAATATCTCATTAGTTGGTACTCATCGGAACAAAGTGAAAATTGTATATGATGACTATGCCAAAAAGGAGTTTCCGAACGGTGAGAATATGGGTACATTTTGGTCATATAGTACCATTATTACTGGTGATGGATTTTATGCAAAGAATATTACGTTTGAAAATAGTGCGGGAAGCGGGAGTATTGTTGGACAGGCGATTGCTGCCTATGTTGATGCCGATAGGGTAGAATTTCACCATTGCTCATTCCTTGGAAGTCAGGATACGTTATTTACGGGACCGTTGCCGCCAAAGCCAATTGAAACAAGCCGATTTGGAGGTCCAAGAGATGAAGAGGAGAAAAGAGTAGGTAGGAGCTATTTTTCTCATTGCTACATTGAAGGGGATATCGATTTTATATTTGGTTCGGCAACGTCTGTATTTAAAAGTTGCGAAATCCACAGCTTGAATCGAAACAAGGAAATAAACGGGTATATTACAGCTGCCTCTACTCCGTATGAAGAGGCTTATGGATATGTTTTTTTTGATTGTTTTTTAACCAGTGATGCCAAGCCCAGGAGCGTTTATTTAGGTCGTCCATGGAGGGATTATGCCAAGACTGTCTTTCTCCGTTGTTGGATAGATGAGCATATAAAAGAAACTGGTTGGCATGATTGGGATAAGCCATTAGCCAGAGAGAATGCCTATTACGCAGAGTATAACAACCATGGTCCTGGAGCAGACATGGACAAGAGGACGCCCTGGGTGCATATACTACCCAAGGAGGAAGCTGAAAATTATAAAATTGAAACGATTTTTGGGTCTCTTCAGGATTGGCCGACACTCGGAAAGTTAGAAAAAGCCGGGGTTCACATATTCCTGGCAGGAGATTCTACTATGGAAGAAGTCAAAGCTGACCAAGGGAATAAACGGGGGTGGGGTGAATTTTTAGACCCGTTCTTTATCGATGATGTTCTAATTATTAATGAAGCCCGCGGTGGACGCAGTTCAAAAAGTTTTATCAATGAAGGTCATCTAAATTTGATACTAAATAGAATCATGCCTGGTGATTATTTGTTTATCCAATTCGGCCATAACGACCAAAAGGCTGAAGAGGAAAGAGCCACCGATCCCTTCACGACTTATCAGGAGTATTTATCAGTCTTTGTAGAGGGTGCTAAAGAGAAAGGAGCGATCCCTGTACTACTAACATCGATCAATCGAAGAACCTTTGATGAAGATGGAAATTTCGTTAATTCACTTGGAAGTTACCCAGATGCTGTGCGTCAGTTGGGTGATCACTTAATGGTACCTGTTATTGATTTATATGAAAAAACAAAGTCTCTTTACGAAACCTTTGGTGCTGAAGAAACGAAGAAGTTGTTTGCTTGGTACGCGTTGACTAATCCATCAAATCCTACAGATGATACTCATTTCAGTTCATATGGGGCAGAAAAAATGGCAGAGCTTGTGGCAGAAGGAATAGAAGAGTTAAGCCTTCCACTTAGGGAATATCTAATAAAGAATTATGTATAAAAATACTGAGAGGCATGGTTATTAAATGATACTCATGCCTTTTTGGGTGCGCTCGGCAGTGGTGTAAGCTTTAGGGATAAGGTCCCGAGCCTCGAGGGCAGAAAGTAGGGGTTAGCCAAAAAAGCAGCAGATTTAATACCAAATGCCAATATGGCATCGGTTGAACAGAGTAATCATTTACCTTTTGTAGAAGAGGACGAGAAATACAAACTACTTGTAGATTAAACAGTAGATTATTAGATATGTTCAGAAGTCAGGAACTCATTCACAAGCTAAGAATGATGTGAAAGTGCTAAAGTTCATAATTGGTTAAAGAAAGGCTGTAAGAAATACTTCTAAGATGATTGCGGCTCCTTAATAAATGCTGAGATACGTATGGAGGTTGTTCTCTTACAATAATTCATAATGATAAATTGAAAGCGCTTATTTTTTGAAATTAATGATCTATATATCTTGTAATCAGAACTAGAATAATTTAACATTAAAGGTAGAATACCAATGTTTGTTAGTTAAAAGTATAGTATGGAAAGTTAGTAATCATGCACTTTATTCTATATATTTGCTAAATTGTATGTGTTTGTTTTCTAAAAATGTTAACGTGTGCAAAAGTGGGAGATTAGATTAAACGTGGTAGTTAGTTCATTTTGAATGCCCAACCTATATTAGAAAGCTGGTGCTATTATGAAGAAATTTATGGATGAAGATTTCCTGTTAAATAATGAAACAGCGATTCGCTTATACCATGATTTTGCAAAAGATAAGCCAATTATCGATTACCATTGTCACCTAAGTCCAAAGGAAATATATGAAAACAAACGTTTTAGAACTATTACAGAGATTTGGTTATACGGTGATCATTACAAATGGCGTGCCATGAGAAGCAACGGAATCGAGGAAAAGTATATTACTGGAGATGCAACTGATTATGAAAAATTTCTGGCCTGGGCAAGAACTGTTCCTATGACAATAGGTAATCCATTATATAACTGGACACACCTGGAATTACAAAGATTTTTTGGAATCGGCGATTTGTTGAACGAAGATAGTGCTCCGGAAATCTGGGAAAAGGTGAATGCTCTTTTAAATAGCCCAGGTTATTGTGCAAGAGATTTCATCAAAAAATCCAATGTTCGGGTTATTTGTACGACTGATGATCCTATTGATTCTCTCGAGTATCATTTGAAATTGCAAGAAGAGGATGACTTTGATGTTCAAGTATTGCCAAGTTTTCGTCCAGATAAGGGACTCGAGATTAATCGCGAAGGGTACCTAGATTGGGTGGATAAACTTCAGGAGATATCTAATGTAAAAATCACTTCCTACGATGCCTTTTTACAAGCCATGGAGTCAAGAGTTCGCTTTTTCCATTCTATAGGCGGAAGAGTATCTGACCATGCCATTGATTCGATGGTGTTTGCTGAAACGACAAAAGAGGAAGTCATTCATATTTTTGAAGAGGCTTTGCAAGGCAAGAAAGTTTCAAGTGAAGATGAAAAGAAATATAAAACATATACGCTGAAATTTTTAGGTGGGTTATATTCTGAACTAGATTGGGCGATGCAGTTCCATATTAATGCGTTAAGAAATAATAACACGAAAATGCTCAATACCCTTGGCCCTGATACTGGATATGATTCTATCAATGATGATCAAGTTGCTAAACCTTTAGTCCGTTTATTGAATGCAATCGAGTTGGAGAGTGGTCTGCCTAAGACGATTATTTATTCGTTAAATGCGAAAGACAATGATGTTATTGCGGCGATCATAGGCAGCTTCCAAGGCGGAGGAGTTCCTGGGAAAATTCAATTTGGAACAGCATGGTGGTTTAACGATAATAAAACAGGTATGTTAGAACAAATGAAGTCACTCGCCAATTTAGGGTTATTTACGCGTTTTATCGGTATGCTGACAGATTCAAGAAGCTTTCTTTCTTATACCAGACATGAATATTTCAGAAGACTTGTTTGTTCATTGATTGCTGATTGGGTTGAAAATGGGGAAGTACCAAATGACATAGAATTCTTAGGGGATATTATTCAAGGGATTTCCTATAACAATGCGACGGAGTATTTTCAATTTGAAAAAGTGGGGATATCAGCCGGGGACTATTAAATTCTAGTTTTTTTGATATGATGGATTGAAGGACTGATATTAAGAAGGACGGAATCAATGGTTACCATTAAAGATATCGCAAAAATAGCAAATGTTTCTCATACAACTGTATCAAGGGCACTTAATGACAGCCCCTTAATTAAACCAGGTACAAAAAAGAAAATAATCGAGATTGCATCTCAGCTGAACTATACTCCAAACTATAACGCCAAAAGTCTTGTAAAGCAGAAGTCCTATACGATTGGGCTTTTCCTGACAAGTCTTACAAATGGTACTTCTTCAAGTTTTTTTGTAGAAACTGTAAAAGGAGTAAATTCTGTAATTACTCAACATTATAATCTATTTGTTAAAGGCATTGAAAATCTTGATGATTATACTACGATTCATCATAAACGGTTTGACGGTATTATACTAATGAGCCAAAGTGATCATGATGATGATTTTATTGCCTATTTAAAAGAAAAAAAGATTCCTTGTGTGGTTTTGGGACGGGATATAGGAGATTCCACTCTTTTGAACATTGTATCAAATGACCGGGAAGGTTCCTCACAAATCGTTAAGTATTTGATTCAACAGGGACACCGGGACATTGCTATAGTTGAAGGGATTAAAGGATTTAAATCATCAATGGAGCGAAGAGAAGGATATTTGAATGCACTAAGTGATCATCATATTCCAATTAAAAATGAATATATTATTCAAGGAAACTATGATATGGAAAGTGGTTATCTAGCTTTGGAAAAGTTACTCACATTGGAACGCCCTCCGACAGCCATTTTTTGTTCAAATGATGATATGGCCATTGGTGCAATGAATGCGGCTTTTGCAAAAGGATTGACGGTGCCAAAGGATATCTCGATTGTTGGCTTTGATGATATCGAATTTGCCCAGTATACGAACCCATCTCTTACAACCGTGAAACGGCCGATTGAAAAAATTAGTTCACTGGGAGCAAAAAAGATGTTAGAAATGTTGGAGATGGATGAAAATACGGAATTGCCAGGTGGGAAGATTTATGTCGAAACGGAACTTGTCATCAGACGTTCGGTTTCCCCTTTTAAATCAACCTAGCCGTTACTAGTCATTTGACTAGTAACATATTTTCATAAAATGTTAACGTGTGCATAAATGGGAGGAGTGACCCCGTGGAAAAGTTATCAAGAAATTTAGTAAAGGAAGCCAACCTATATCCCGAAAAGATTCTGCAATTTGGGGAGGGAAATTTCCTGAGAGCATTTGTTGATTGGCAGATCGATCTATTGAATAGGAACACTGATTTTAATGGAAGTGTAGTCGTGGTTCAACCGCGCGGCCAAGACATGGTAGAAAAAGTAAATGATCAAGATGGCTTGTACACGCTTTATTTACAAGGTGTAAAAGAAGGAAAGGCTGTGAAGGAGCATTCAATTATCAGCTCTGTCAGCAGAGGCTTAAACCTTTATACACAGTATGACGAGTACTTAAAACTAGCTGAAAACCCTGAAATGCGCTTTATCTTTTCGAATACAACCGAAGCTGGGATTGCATTTAATGAAAAAGATCGATTAGAGGACCGACCACAAAGTAGTTTCCCAGGTAAGTTAACTGCTTTCTTATATCGCCGCTATCAAACGTTCAATGGGGACAAAGAAAAAGGGTTTATTATCATCCCATGTGAGCTAATTGAGCGGAACGGAGAAAAGTTAAAAGAATTGGTGCTTCAATATGCTGCACTTTGGAAGCTTGAAGAAGGCTTTGTTCAGTGGATTGATAAGGCAAATACTTTTTGCGGGAGTCTTGTGGATCGAATTGTTCCAGGATATCCACGGGATAGTATTGATGAGATTACGAAAGAGCTTGGATATCAAGATGATCTGGTTGTGGTTGGGGAGCAGTACCATTTGTGGGTGATAGAAGGTCCAGAATGGATTCGTGAGGAATTCCCAGTGCATAAGGTTGGTTTAAATACATTGTTTGTCGAGGATATGACACCTTACAGAACAAGAAAGGTACGTATATTAAATGGGGCTCATACAGCACTGACACCAGTTGCCTATCTATATGGATTAAATACGGTAGCTGAAACAGTTGAGCATGATGTGGTTGGTCAATTTGTAAAAGAACTGATTTATGATGAAATCATTCCAACATTGGATCTACCGTTAGAAGAATTGCACTCTTTTGCCGATGCTGTTCTAGAACGATTCCAAAATCCATTTATTCAGCATTTCTTATTAAGTATATCGCTTAATTCAATGTCAAAATTTAATACCAGAGACTTGCCAACTTTACTGGAATACTACAATCGTAAGCGGGATTTGCCTAGAAAACTAATATTCTCTCTTGCTGCATTGATTTCATTTTATAAAGGAAAAAGAGGAGAAGAGGAAATCAAGTTATCTGATAATCAAGATATATTAGATCTATATAAGGAGCAATGGGGCCACTTTAATGGAACATTGGAGAGTACTAACGCAATTGTTACCAATGTACTGGGGTATGAAGAGAATTGGGAGATGGATTTAAACGAGATACCAGGTTTAACAACTGCTGTTACAATGGATCTTTTTGAAATTGAAACAAAAGGTATGAAGCAGGCAATTGAGGCCGTTTTTGAACAAAAGACAGCAAAATAAGGGGGAAAGACAATGTTAGATATCATTCACCTAAATGAAAATGATAATGTGATTGTCGCGTTAAAGGATATAGAGGCTGGTTATAAGATTGTTGTTCAAGGGAAAGAAATCGAGGTAAAGGAAAGTATTAAAAGGGGACATAAGATTGCAGTCGAAGACATTGCTATTAATGCAAATATCGTGAAGTATGGTTATCCGATCGGGCATGCTATCAAGGGGGTGTCCGTTGGTGAACATGTCCATACGCACAATACGAAAACGAATCTGGAAGGGATTCAAGAGTATCAGTTCAACCAAAAACTCACAGCTAATCCCTATAAGCAGCAGTACTTAACATTCAAGGGCTTTAGAAGAAAAAATGGTGATGTCGGTATCCGTAATGAGCTCTGGATTGTACCAACGGTAGGTTGTGTCAATGGGATTGCGGAAAGAATGATTAAGCTTTTTGAAAAAGAAGTGAGAGATATAAGCCCATTCGAAAACATTCTCGTATTGAAACATAATTATGGTTGCTCTCAGTTAGGAGACGACCATGAGAATACAAGAAAAATTTTAATGGATGCTGTGTTACATCCTAATGCTGGTGGTGTTTTAGTTTTGGGATTAGGCTGCGAAAATAATAATTTATATGAATTCAAGGAAAGTCTGGGAGAGTTTGACGAAGGTCGTGTCAAATTTCTTAATTCGCAGGAAGTCTCAGATGAAATTGAGGCAGGTGTTCATTTACTAAAAGAAATTTATGAGAATGCCAAAGGCGACAAGCGTGAAGAGGTACCGTTATCAGAGTTGAAGATTGGATTAAAATGCGGAGGCTCTGATGGACTATCTGGTATTACTGCTAATCCTCTCTTAGGAAGACTTTCAGATTTCCTTGTAGCTCAAGGAGGAACCACGGTTCTAACGGAAGTACCTGAAATGTTCGGTGCAGAAACTATTTTAATGGAGCGAGCTCAGAATTCGGAAGTGTTTGAAAAAACGGTAGGATTAATTAATGAATTCAAAGAATATTTTATGGAAAATAAACAACCAGTCTATGAAAATCCATCTCCCGGAAATAAGGATGGAGGAATTACTACATTAGAGGATAAGTCACTTGGCTGTACGCAAAAAGCTGGTACTTCTACTATCGTTGATGTTCTGAAATACGGGGAAAGATTAGAGCATAAGGGTCTAAATCTATTAAGTGCACCCGGAAATGATCTCGTAGCCTCTTCAGCCTTGGCTTCTGCAGGTTGTCAGATGGTATTATTTACGACAGGGCGCGGTACACCATTTGGATCCTTTGTTCCTACGATGAAAATTTCCTCCAATACTGCTATTTATGAAAATAAGCCACATTGGATTGATTATAATGCCGGAGTGCTTCTGGAAGAGGAGCCAGATGTCGTTTTACAGGATTTTACGGAGTATATTATTAAAGTTGCAAGTGGAGAACTGGTCAATAACGAGAAAAATGATTTTAGAGAAATTGCGATTTTTAAAACCGGCGTCACTTTATAAATGCGATCAATCAAATCAAAGAAAAAACGATAGGACGGTTCCTATCGTTTTCTTGTGGGTGCGCCCGACAGGGGTGTCCGTGGCGAAGCGGAATCTGAAGGAAGTCGGAGGCAAATCTCCCCCAAGGAACACGAACTGCATACAAGGCTAACTAAGTACATTGGTGTGAGAGGTCGGGGTTAATCACCCTTCCTAATCAATTCTTACTTTTAAAAAGTTCCGTAACCCTGTTTTCGCAGCCAACCGGCGCACACATTTGTCCATTGAGCTACATCTTGATCCTCTTTGGAAAGACCAAGTCCGTGTCTTCCTTGCTGAAAAATATGCAATTCATAAGGAATCTGTGCCTTGCTCAGCGCCTGTGCATACATAATACTATTCTCGACTGGAACTGCTTTGTCATCCGCCGTATGCCATAGGAAGGTTGGGGGTGTTTCTTTACTGACATTTCTTTGATGGGAGAGAAGATATAGGTCCTTATCAGTAACTCCTTCACCAAGCAGGGAGGTAACAGATCCTTCGTGTGTATATTCAATCATGGATATGACCGGGTAGCAAAGAATGGAAATGTCAGGCTTAGATGATTCTTCATCAATCACATCCATATTCTCATAGGCTGGATAATCAGACAGATTCGAGAGACTTGCTGCTAGATGGCCGCCAGCCGAAAAACCAAGAATACCAATTCTCTCTTTATCTATATTCCATTCTTTTGCATAATAGCGGATAAAGCGGATGGCACGTTGAGCATCTGCAAGCGGTGCAGGGTGTTTAGCCGGAGAAACCCGGTAATCGAGCACAAAAGCGTTTATGCCAAGAGAATTGAGCCATCTTGCAACAGGTACCCCCTCATGCTCAGCTCTCCTTTGATATCCACCTCCAGGGCAGACGATGATTCCTCCACCATGCATTCCTTCTCTAACAAGGTAAGGCGTAAGGGTCGGTATCTCATCATTTATTATTCTTGTCTCCGGCCATATCATGTGTTTCATAAAATTTCCTCCCATATCTGTCTTTTCTTTATTATATAGGAACTCTGAGTAGTATTTTAAGAATGAATACTCACAGCGAGTGATACATTCAAATTTATAGAAAATAAGTATATTTTGAACCCGGCAAGGATAATGTTTATTTGTTAATTAATTGAATCGGTAACCTCGTTATATCAAGATCAGTTTGAAATGTTTTGTAAGATTATTGCAGATGGTGTTGGAGTTATAGTTGGAGGTGTAATGGTGAAGAGGTTTAGTGCATGGTCGATGTTCTTGATAATTTTAGGAATTATTACTTGGTTTCGTTGGAGTGATTTTTAGCTTTGTAGCAATTTCTAAATCAGAAAGAAGGGGATTGAAATTTCTGTCACTCTGGTCTTTTTTTATCATGCTTTTTTTGATTAGTTTATTTGAGCCGTTTCATTTTATTCGAGTCCTTACTTGGCTAAAAAATACTACTTAAAAACTTGGAGGAGAAGGGGAAATTGTGTCTTTATTAAAAAAAGGTACTGCGTATAGCAGTACCTTAAACTTAATTGAGAACGTAAAATACGATTAAATTATTCTATTAAACTTCTTCAGTTACTGTTAAACCAAGTCCTGCAGCTACAAGTGTTCCGTATTCAGGATCAGCTTTGTAGAAATGCTGGATTTGACGTTCGATAATTTCAGGTACAGTCACACCTTGCATAGATCCAACGATGTTGTTAACCAGGTTAGCGCGTTCTTCACTGCTTAACAATCTGTAAAGATCACCAGCTTGAGTGTAGAAATCATCATTATCATAAGAAGTGCTTGCAGCATAGCCTTCCACTTCAAATGTTGCTTGTTGATCTTCAGGAGATTCTTGTGGACCTCCGAAGCTGTTTGGCTCGTAGTAGACAGAAGAACCGCCATTTATACTTGGGTTCATTTGGCCGTCACGTTGATAGTTATTTACTTCAACTTTAGGACGGTTGACTGGTAAGTGATTATGGTTTGCTCCCACACGGTAACGGTGAGCATCTGCATAAGCGAATAAACGACCTTGCAACAATTTATCCGGTGATACATCAATACCAGGAACAAAATTACCAGGAGAGAATGTAGCTTGTTCTACTTCTGCAAAATAGTTTTCTGGATTTCTGTCTAATACCATGCGGCCAACTTCGATTAAAGGATAGTCTTTTTGAGACCAAACTTTTGTTACATCGAATGGATCGAAACGATATGTGTTGGCATCTTCAAGCGGCATGATTTGTACGCATAATTTCCATGCAGGATAATCGCCAGCTTCAATTGCATTGTGTAAGTCTTCGATATGGTAGTCTGGATTTGTACCTGCAAGCTCAGCAGCCAAATCAGTAGATAGATTTTTTACCCCTTGTTCTGTTTTCCAGTGGTATTTAACCCATACGGATTTACCTTCAGCATTCGTCCATTTGAAGGTGTGGCTACCAAATCCGTGCATATGACGCCAAGTAGCAGGAATACCACGATCAGACATAAGAATCGTTATTTGATGTAAAGATTCTGGTGAAAGTGACCAGAAATCCCAAACAGCATTAGGGTTTTTCAAATGTGTTTTTGGATCTCTTTTTTGTGTATGTATGAAATCAGGGAATTTGATTGCATCACGGATAAAGAAGACAGGAGTATTGTTACCAACGATATCGTAGTTACCTTCTTCAGTATAAAGTTTTACTGCAAATCCACGAGGATCACGTAATGTATCAGCAGAACCAAGTTCACCTGCAACTGTAGAGAAACGAATGAACAAAGGAGTTTTTTTGCCAACTTCAGATAAGAAAGCAGCTTTTGTATATTCAGTTAAATTCTTTGTAACCTCGAAATAACCATGTGCTCCGCCGCCTTTTGCATGTACTACACGCTCAGGTACACGTTCTCTGTTAAAATGAGCTAATTTTTCTAATAAATGTACGTCTTGAATTAAAGTTGGTCCGCGTCTTCCAGCTGTGATGGAATTCTGGTTATCTCCTACAGGAGCTCCCCAACTAGTTGTTAATTTTTTGGACATTATTTATACCACCTTTTTCGTATGATAAACCTATTATATTTATTTTTTATAATATTATCAATTAAAAACTACTATTTATTTAAAATAATTATAAATAAAAGGAGATTTAGTGAAAGGATGCTTATTTAATTCATTGTGAGAGAGCTCTTACAGGTAGGGGTTTTACCTTTAGAAATAAAGCAAGCAAGAGAGGCAGCAAGGAGATTCTCAATTAAGAAGCAGGTATTCTTATTTATGTTCTTTTAATTAGAGTATAAAATTATCAAGTTTATAAAAAATCTACTATCGAACTAGTTCGTTTACAAAATGAATGGGAAAGTTATTATCCTTTATCAACTTCCTTGCTGTCAATTAGAATGGTTCATGATTCTTCCTCTAAATACAATTAATGACTAAAAGTATTGATGAGAAATATAATTTAATTAAATTCTTATACTTTCCCATTTATGGTTAAACAGAGTAAGATGAAAAATAACATATAAAACATATTGGAGAGGTGTGAAATAATGGGAGAAACGGTCCGCACAGTTCCGAGACCATTGGTACGTTTAAACCAATGGGTGATTTTTCTTAGCGTGGTCGCTACTTGGGTAACAGGTGTTGAATGGATTTTAGCACTGCCTTTATTTGCAGGAATTATGGGTTTAGTCTTTGGATTCAATCCAATCATGCAAGCAGGTAAATTATTTTTAAGAAAAAAAACTTCTGATTATATCCCGGAAGAGTGGGCTCAGCAACAATTTAATCAAGTGATCGCTGTTATTTGTCTTGCAGGCGGCCTGATCAGTTATATGCTTGATTGGATGATTGCTGGATATGTATTTACGGCCATGGTTGCTATTGCATCATTCGTTGCTATCCTGGGATTTTGTATAGGCTGCTTTATTCGTTTTCAATGGCAGCAATATATGTATAAAAGATCGACAAACAAAACAGTTTAAAGAAAGTATTAGGATCCTGTAAATAGCAGGATCCTTCTTCATACTATTATAGAAGAATTCCGCATAACTTGCTCCTATTTTTAAATCAAGGTCACCTTTCTTCAGCATGGGCATAAACTGTAGCATGCAATCCTTGTTGAACTGATAATTAATTTGCACGCTAGACATTTATCATGCATAGGATGAAATGAAAATGGTTGAGGAGGGTAACCTTGTATGTCGCAATATAGAGAAATTATCACGAAGGCAGTAGTGGCAAAGGGGCGTAAGTTTACCAAGGCAAATCATACGGTTTGTCCAGACAACGATCCTACCAGTATACTGGGCTGCTGGATTATTAATCATACGTACGAAGCTAAGAAACATGGTAAAAAGGTAGAAATTGCAGGATATTATGATATCAATATTTGGTATTCATATTGCAATAATACAAAGACAGAAGTCAGAACAGAAAAGGTTCCGTATAAAGATACCATCAAATTAAAGTATCGGGACCAAACAGTCTATGATGATAATGAAGTCATAGCCAAAGTGGTTCAACAACCGAATTGTATTGAATGTCTAATTACTCCAGATGGTGAAAAAATTTCTGTTCATGTTGAACGTGAATTTTTAGTGGAGATTATTGGTGAAACAAAAGTAACTGTTTCAATCAGGGAAAATGCAGACACCGATGAGGAAAGCTGGGAGCTTGAGGTAGATGATGACGAACTGGAGGAAATTAATCCTGATTTCCTTGATCATAGTGAGTCATCCAGTGAAGAGTCCAGCTCCTATGAATCAGGCAGGAAAAAAGGCAAAAGCAAGCGGGATTAAGGAACTAGAGAGAAAACTCTCTAGTTTTTTTGTTGTTAGATGAGCTTGGCTCCTATGATATAATACTTCTATTATATATTTGATTGAAAGAAAGGTTTTGGGAAAATGGCAGTAGCAACCTATACTCCTATGATTCAACAGTACTTGAGTATAAAGGCAGATTATCAAGATGCATTCTTGTTTTTCCGTCTCGGTGATTTTTATGAAATGTTCTTTGAGGATGCCATTAAAGCATCAAAAGAATTGGAGATAACCTTAACAGCGAAGAATGGTGGAGGAGAACAAAAAATTCCAATGTGCGGGGTTCCTTATCATTCAGCGCAGTCTTATATTGAAACACTGGTAGATCGTGGTTTTAAAGTGGCCATCTGCGAACAAACAGAGGACCCAAAAGCGGCAAAAGGGGTCGTTAAACGTGAAGTTGTCCAATTAATTACTCCAGGTACAGTGATGGAAGGAAAGAGCCTCGCTGAAAAGGAGAATAATTATCTTTCAACTATTTCATCTATAGATGGATTGGGATTTGGAGTGGCTCATATTGATTTAACGACTGGCGAAAATCGAGTAACCCATTTTTCCAATTTTAAAGATGTGTTAAATGAAGTTTCGGTTATAGGATCTAAAGAAGTTGTAGTTCAGCCCGATATCGGCGATGAAAAAGAAATTTTATTAAAAGACAGAGGGATTGTCACGATTTCTTATGAAGCCGATTCGGAAACGAAAGACGAGTTTAACCATCTGGTAAATGAGCTTCCGAAAAAAGACCTAAAGCATACGGTAGCCCGTTTGCTCAATTATATACAGCGTACTCAAAAGAGGACGATTGAACATATTCAACCAGTTGAATTATATGAAACGGAACAATATTTAAAAATTGATTACTATTCAAAAAGAAATTTAGAGCTCACGGAGACTATTCGTTCAAAAGGTAAAAAAGGCTCTCTTTTATGGCTTCTAGATGAAACTAAGACGGCCATGGGCGGCAGAAGATTAAAGCAATGGATTGAACGCCCATTAGTCAGTGAATCCGAAATAGAAGCTCGGTTATCGATGGTTGAAACATTTATGAATCAATTTTTTGAACGGGAAGAGCTGCGTGAGCTATTACATGAAGTGTATGATTTGGAACGTTTAACAGGCCGTGTTTCCTATGGCAATGTAAATGCACGAGATTTACTGCAGCTGAAGCGTTCCCTGCAGCAAGTACCGGCTATTATTGATGTGATTGGAAGGCTGCCTATTGATACGGCTAAACAAATCGCTTCCCGGATGGATCCGTGTGAAGAAGTGACGGATTTACTTGAGCAGGCGCTGCATGAGAACCCGCCGATTTCCATCAAAGAGGGAGGCATTATTCGCGAAGGGTATAATGAAGATTTAGATCGTTATCGCGATGCTTCCAAGAACGGGAAAACCTGGATCGCTCAGTTGGAACAAAAGGAAAGAGAGAGAACGGGTATCCGTTCGCTAAAAATTGGTTATAATCGTGTATTTGGTTATTACTTGGAAATAACAAAGGCTAATCTTCATCTCTTAAATGATGATCGATATGATAGAAAACAAACTCTTGCAAATGCAGAACGTTATATCACTCCAGAATTAAAGGAAAAAGAAACAATCATCCTCGAAGCAGAGGAAAAAAGTACAGGTCTGGAATACGATTTGTTCTGTGAATTACGTGATCAAATTAAAGATTATATACCTCGTCTGCAAAAATTAGCGATGGAAATCAGTGAATTGGATGTTTTACAATGTTTCTCTACTATTAGTGAACGTTACCACTATGTAAAACCACAATTCTCTCATACACGCCAAATGAGTATAAAAAATGGCCGACATCCAGTTGTAGAAAAGGTTTTAAAAGCGCAGGAATATGTACCGAATGATTGTTTCTTGGATAAAAAGAAGGAAATCTTATTAATTACTGGACCAAATATGTCCGGTAAGAGTACGTATATGCGCCAGGTTGCTTTGACAGCAATTATGGCCCAAATCGGCTGCTTTGTACCTGCAGACGAAGCAACACTGCCGATCTTTGATCAGGTATTTACTCGAATTGGTGCTGCGGATGATTTGATATCAGGACAAAGTACATTTATGGTTGAAATGCTTGAAGCGAACCATGCGATTACGAATGCAACAGAAAACAGTTTGCTTCTATTCGATGAAATCGGAAGAGGAACGTCAACCTATGATGGAATGGCATTAGCCCAATCGATTATCGAATATATTCACCATCATATTGGCGCAGCTACCCTCTTTTCCACGCATTATCATGAGTTAACAGCTCTATCTGATCAACTCAGCAAGCTGAGTAACGTACATGTTCGTGCAATTGAGCAAAATGGCACAGTCATTTTCCTTCATAAAGTAGTCGATGGACCTGCTGATCGCAGTTATGGTATTCATGTTGCCAAGCTTGCAGAAATGCCGGAGACGGTGATTAAGCGAGCGCAAGAGATATTAAACGTCCTTGAACAAGGGGACAAGCAACCAAAACCTACGCCGCCAGTCAAAACGGATACTGAGGCAGAAATGGTCAATGAACAAGCGCAATTATCATTCTTTACAGAAGAGAAAAAGGAAAAAGGATCCACAGTGAACCGGCAATCGAAAGAGTGGAAGGTAGCGGAAGAGCTTAAATCCTTATCTATATTAGAGATGAATCCTTTAGAAGCTTTAAACGCCTTATATGCATTACAGAAAAAATTAAAGTAGGAAGGAGAGAACGATATGGGGAAAATTGTACTGTTAGATGATCTATTATCCAATAAAATCGCTGCCGGAGAAGTAGTAGAGAGACCTGCATCTGTTGTAAAAGAGTTAGTGGAAAACTCAATAGATGCTAACAGTACGGTAATTGAGATTTATGCTACGGAAGCCGGTCTTGAATCCATTCGCATTATTGATAATGGGGAAGGGATGGAAGAGGACGATGCCCTCAATGCATTTCACAGGCACGCGACCAGTAAAATAAAGGACGAAAACGATTTATTCAGAATTCGTACGCTAGGTTTCCGGGGTGAGGCATTGCCTTCAATCGCTTCTGTTTCCAAATTCGAATTAAAGACCTCAACAGGTGATGGACCTGGAACCCGTCTTTTACTCGAGGGCGGCAAGGTCCTTACCCATGAGTCCTATTCAAGCCGTAAAGGAACCGATATAACAGTCAGTGAACTGTTCTTTAATACACCGGCTCGTCTGAAATATGTTAAAAGCGTTCATACAGAGCTTGGGAATATAACCGATGTCGTAAATAGGCTGGCACTGTCGCATCCGGATGTATCGTTTAAGCTGGTTCACAATGACCGTACTTTATTACAAACATCAGGCAACGGCAATCCACTTCAGGTGCTTGCTGGGATATATGGGATACAAACTGCTCAAAAAATGCTGCCATTTGAAGCATCCACGCTTGATTTTTCAATAAAAGGCTATGCCGGACATCCAGAAATGACGAGGGCTTCGCGTAACTATATGACCATTTTGGTAAATGGAAGATTTATTAAGAATTATTTGATCGCCAAAGCAGTCATGGAAGGGTACCATACTTTATTGCCTATTGGACGTTATCCAATTGCGATGCTCAATATTGAAATGGATCCTTTATTGGTTGATGTGAATGTGCATCCTTCCAAAATGGAGGTTCGTTTCAGTAAAGAGCAAGAGCTGATGGCATTAATTAGCGAGGCCATCCAGAATACGTTTAAAAAAGAGACATTAATTCCAACAGGTGCTCCTGTTAAACGTGAGGAAAAAGCAAAAACGGAACAAGCTCAATTTACATTTACGGAGGAAAGAGCCAAGCGGCCTGAGCCGCCAAAGCAGACTCCTCCAATGGTAAAGGCAACTGAAGGATTTTCAGTGATTTATGATCCGCCTGAGATTGAACAGCCGAAGCGGGAATTCGAGGCTCCTATTTCAGTTGAGCGGGGTGAGATTGGAAGGGTGTCAGTAGAAGAAGAGGTAGAAACTGCCCCGGCTATCAGTTCAGAACCGGGTTCCGAAAGTATCGGAACGATTGTGGAGCAAAAAGAAGAGGAAATAAAGCCGATTCAGGAAAATCAGGACATGCAAGAAAGTAGAATTCCACCTTTATATCCGATTGGACAGCTGCATGGAACGTATATTTTGGCCCAAAATGAACAAGGGCTCTATATGATTGACCAGCATGCTGCCCAAGAGCGGATTAAGTATGAGTTCTTCAAGCATAAGGTGGGAGAGGTCAACAAAGAACTGCAAGAAATGTTGGTACCGATGACACTGGAGTATTCAACAGATGAGTTTGTGAAGCTGGAAGAACATAAAGAAGAGCTGGAAGCGGTCGGAGTATTTTTAGAACCATTTGGATTAAATAGTTATATTGTCCGCGCCCATCCAACCTGGTTCCCAGCAGGCATGGAAGAAACGATCATCGATGAAATGGTCCACCAAGTATTAACGATGAAAAAGGTGGATATCAAGAAATTGCGTGAGGAAGCGGCAATTATGATGAGCTGTAAGGGGTCAA
Source organism: Bacillus sp. E214 (assembly GCF_008087365.1). NCBI lineage: Bacteria > Bacillati > Bacillota > Bacilli > Caryophanales > Bacillaceae > Bacillus > Bacillus sp. E214. Next base: position 683,743 of record NZ_VENN01000001.1, read on the forward strand.
TTAAAGCCAACCGGCATTTGCGTAATGATGAAATCAGTGCATTACTGGATGAATTGCGTCATACAAATGATCCATTCACATGCCCGCATGGCCGTCCAATTATCGTTCATTATTCGATTTATGAGCTGGAGAAAATGTTTAAACGGGTTATGTAATAGATGAAGTAACATAAAAAGGTGGTGGGAAATTAGTTATTTTTCGCCATCTTTTTATAAAAAAATGATAGGATCCAGTCTATTGTATTTTTGCATAAGTTGTACAAGTAGAGATGATGATGAATTGATGGTTGAAAATTACAAAGAAAATACATTGAAGGGTAACACTGTTTAAACCAATAAACGCTTCCAGAGAAAAACGATTGATTTGGCAATAATAGAAGTGATGAAAGTAAGTATTTATGAGGATTAAATAGAATTAGTTTATTATGTAACATTGATTTTGGGGACCGTTTTGTTTATCTGGCCCCCATGTTTGTTGATAATTGAATAATTTACGAATGTTAAGAAGGAACGGCTACATTAATACTACGTCGATACATTAATAAATATTGTTCATTAATAAATCTTGGTATATTTGTAATTAAGTCATAAACCATTTCTTGATCCTTCAAAAAATCTCCTAAAGTGAAATTTTCGGGGAATAGTTCCCATTTTTGGTTTAATTTCTGACTTAGTGAAGCTTCAGATAGGTGGATTAGTGAGTTTCTTATAGCGCGTATTACCTCATCAAAATCGAGTGGCATAACATCAGCTGTAAGGATTTGTTCCTCATCCCGTGCAATTCGTAGAGCTTCTCCTAAGCCGTTAACTTTTTTTACGCCTTCGCTTGTGGGGTTACTTATTGAAAAATGGTCAAGTAAAAATTCAGGTGCTTTTATTAATAAATCAGTTCTTTTAGAATTTATTTTCCTTTTAATCTGTACTTCTACTTTTGGATGTCCACCAGAGGAAGTATTGAACAATGCGGGGATTTTTGGCATTGTTTCTTGAAAAGTGAATTTATATGCATTATCTACTACTTCAACATCGGCTTTTGTAAATGGATACTCTTTTACTGAAGAAGCTCTAGAATTAAAAAGATATCCTCTCTTAGCTAAAATATCTCTAAGAGTAGCTTCCATCGCTATAGAGATTAGTGCAACAGCAACGGAATTCATTCCTTCTTTATAACAATTAAAGGAACTTCCTATATATTCCAAAACATACTTGGGAACTATTTCATTTATTTCTCCAGAATCTGTTAACGTAAGATGTTCCAATAAGACTTTTTGCGAGTCCTCGTAATGAGCCGCTTTAAGTGGAATATCCCACTCAATAGCCCAGTAACCAGGATCGGTTAATTTTATATACACACCCTCCTTATTAGTTTGAAATGATAATGCATCTAGTAAATCATTATTGGAAACGCCTTGTATACCGCCTTTTTCTTGAATTTCATACCAAACCCCCTGCAATAATCTCATTGCAAATTCACGTCCCCTAAGTACACCAGTAAACCTTATAAGTCTACTTTCTATTTCATTGTGTTTTTGAATATATTGTGAACTATTAATGGGTATGCAAAACCTTGAATCTAGCGATTTCATAGTGTTAAATATTATTGAGTCATGTCCATTTAATATGTTTTTCATTTTTTGGTAAGTATTTAATAAATTATCAGGAGGAATGTGGAATAAAAGATTCATTTAAAAGTCCTCCCTTTTAGTAATATTCTTTACTACACTTTTGTAATGTTTTTCTGCATCTTGCAATTGCTGCTTTGCAAATTTAACTTTTTCCTTTAGTTTGCGAAGCTCATTTACAATATATTCCTGTGATTTTATACTGGGTAGTGGAATTAATAACTTTTTTAGGTTTTGTAAAGAAATAGAAGGCATTACTGAGCCGGTAGACATATAAAGGAGTTGATTATTTAAATATTCACTATTTAAAATAACTTCCAGATACTCAGGAAGAACTACAGAAATATTAGGGCGGATAAGTATAACATGTTGACTAAAATAACTCCCGTTTAGTTCTGAACTAGCTAGAGCAGCGGACCCTAGATAAGTACTAATATTGTTAAGCAAAATATCATTAGATTGTATAGACAGATGTGGTTTATGAACCTTATCAAATGATGAATGACCAACGCTTGATGTAATTATCTCCATTGAACGGATGCATGCAGGACCTACAACTTGAATACTACCATCCTCATCTAATTTTATTTGTTGTCCACGCATAACTCCTTTAACAATTTCTTTTAATGGAACCAAAGGATAGGGACTAGATGAATGGAGATTTCCCTCTTTTAATTGTGTATACCGATTGGGTGTAAAATTATTAAAATCTAACTCCTCGCTGGAAATTATCCAAGATATTGAAGTCGAATTTACTTGAGTGTTTTGTAATGTCCAATTCTCAAATTCATTAATTACATGTGAAGGTTGATCTAGCTCGAGGGAATTATATGAGTCTTTGATTGGCAGTTCATCGATAAGTGCCATAAATATTTCGTATGGTTCTACTATGTTAATTTTATCTAATACTAAGATACTTGATTTTACATTTGAGTATGGATGAAAGGCTTTACTACCGATACTAATTATTGCCGTAATCTTTAAATTATGAAATAATTCCATTCTAATTTTTTTCTTATTATTAGAAAATAATAAGCTATCAGGAACAAGCATTACTATACGACCGTTTTCCTTAATGGTGTTCATTGCTGACTGTAAATAAATGTCCTCTGACTTACAATTAACCAAGTCTACATCTTGAATATTCGGTAAGAAAGAATAATTTAAGTCTTCTCTAAAAGGCTTTTTGGAAAAATGAGGAATGGTAATAATGTTGCTGGGTTTTGGCAATGAATCAAATACATCTTTAGAAAAATAATGATAATTTAAGGACTGAACATTGTATCCAAAGAGAATTTGTTTTATTTTTGACCATAGAGCACTTTGAATATCCGGATTGATTTCTACTAAATTAGGTTGACTGCTACCATTACTGTTATGTATAATTGCCGCTAAAAGATTTCCGTTAATATTACATATATCCCAAATATCTGACTTATTGTTAACTTTGCTAAGGCGAACCATAAAATCTGCTAACCACTTAGATACTCCAAATTTATTATACGAATTAAAGATATCTATTAATATATCGAGAAGCTCGTATGGATTCATAGAAGTGAAATTTATTAAATCTAGTATTTCTAAAGCCAAATGTATGTTAATGGTCCTTGTAAAATGTAATTTTGGAAGATTTTCAAACTCTATAAGTAGAGAAATGGGATCTTCTTTAGAATTTAGTAATTGTCCTTTTAGATATCCATTTCCTTTCTCTTCCGTTATTTTGGCTAAAATTAAAATAAGTTTTTCTCTATCATCTAAACCTGATGTTACATAATTAAATTGCGTTAATGAATTGACAAGTGCTTCTCCTGAGAAGTTAAGATTTTTTAAATTTCTTTGATATGATTTGATTGGTTGACTTAATAAGGAAGGACGCCCAGTCTCATCAGTTGTGAACCACAGGGATCGATTCCCATCAGTAAAAAGATAATACGGCGCATCAATTAAGCGAGCATATGATTGTAGTTGCCGTACGTACGAATTAAATTTTATTTCCTTTTCATCGATAAATGTCTGTAAAAACCTAGTGGATTTTGCTTCGACTGCTAGCCAAGGCTTATCATTTTGATAGACTATAAAATCAATTCTGTGACCACTTTTTAACTTTACCTCGCTTTTAATTTCATGGGGGAAATATCCCAAATCAATGAGGTATTTGCTTATAAGTATTGTAGCATTTTCCTTCATAGGACTGATTTCCTCCTTTTTCAAGCATATGAAAAAAATACCATATTAAACTAATAAATTCTATATGTAACTAGTACAAAAAGTATAATATTCATATATTTATTTATCTGTTGTTTTTCGTTATTAGATTCTATAAGAAAATAAATGCAAATCCAATCGTTCTTAGTTTAACTTTTATTGAAGTGGACCTGGCTTGATCTTTTAGTATAATTAGATAAAGCTTTATTTAACTAAAATCTATATAAACTCGTATAATTGGAGGCATAAATGGTAAAAATTGAAGAAGCATATAGTTTAGAATATGGGGAAGTAATTGATGTTGAGAAGGCTTATGAACTTTTTTGGGACGAGTTAATAAAGGATAAAAGAGCTTTTGAGTGTCCAGGTTGTAGTTTGAAAATAACTGGGGCAAATATTGATAAAGAAAGAATAGAAATGAAAAACACACCTCATTTTAAATCTTATGGTGAGCATGATATAGGTTGTAGCTATAATGTGAAAAAATTAAAAGGAATAAATACTATAAGCCAGACTAAAAAAAGAGAACAATCATATATTGATAATCAAATAGATTCATTCTTTTTAGAAAGACCAGAGAGTCACCAACATGTTGGAATAGGTCAACATATGAAGTCTGAAAATAACGATAAGGGATTCATTCAACAAAATAAACGAAAAAGAGAGGATTATCAAAGGAAAAAATCCTCTAACTATTATAGTATTAAACCTTTGATTTCTAAATTTATTAAATACACAAATGAAAATAAGACTGAGGAGAACTACATAAAAATAAAGGGTTATATGATCTCGTATAAAGAAATGTTTATAGATTTTGCCCAAGTAGACTTAAATAATATAAGTCCTTATAAAAGAATTTACTATGGTGAGGGTGAAGTGCGTTTTATAAAAGGTAAGGGTGATTATATTATTTTTTTCAAACCTGGTATAAAAAATAATAATAATAAAGAGACTACGCTTTATTTATCGAATGAAATTATCCAAAAAAGTTTAAACAAGAATAAATGGATATCTGAGTTGGAAAGTTTATCTACAAATCAAAAGAAAGTTAGATTTTTTGCTTATTGTAAAATTTCTAATAAAGAAACATTAAAAAATATTAATTTAAATTATTTATCAAATTTAGATTCCTTTGATTTTAGGATATTGTAATATTTCATTAAAAAGAGTAAAAGTATCTCTAAAAAACTATATGATACAAAGATAAGTAGTTGCTTATGGGGATGTGCTCCCCAGGTACTGCTTTTTTAATGGAATTTAACAGAGAGTCTATTACGTACGCTTATATAGGTATTTTAGTTATTGGGATGAATGAAGAGAATCACTAATATAATAATCAAATTGGAATGAAAATTAATGAGAATGTTAATCTTTGAGATTGAGCAGAATATGTTAAGAAACTCTTAGCGTAATATTCCTAATGGATAGGTTTAAAACGAGTGTATTTCTTCGATTAAAACCAAGATTAATCAATCCAGTTACGAAAAAAAGGTGTCAAATCAGTCTATAATACTGATCAGACACCTTTTTAATTACTCAATATCAATAGTTTGCTCTTGCTTCGCTTGCCATAGTTTGAATTTCTCGAGATCTTCAGTTATTTGCTTAATCGTAAATCCGATAATGGCTGCATCATCAGCAAAACCAAGACCTACAATAAAATCAGGGATAAAATCAATAGGTGATACAAAATAGATAATGGCTGCGATTATAGAAATAATCGACTTTTTAGGAATCTCTTTATAATCACCCTTTACCCAAGAGCGAAACATGGTGATAAGTAATTGAAGATTGTCCCATACCTCTTCCAGTGCATTTTTGTTTGTATTTGATTTCGTAGTTGCTTCATCTAATAGCTCATTTGATTTTTTTGTATTATTTAAATAGGTTTTGGCTGAATCGATGTATTTTTTATATTTATGTATTCCTTTGTTTTGTTCTTCCATTACTCATTCCTCCTAAACGACAACTTGTTTACATTTTAAGGTATATTTCTTCAACTAACAACATTTCAGTGATTGGCTTGAAAATAAATTAAATACCTCTCATTAGAAGTGCTGCTTAATGTCTTTTTCCCTAAATTTGTGTATACTAATCCTATCCTGAGAAAAATTGAGGTGTATAGAGTTATGAGTAAAAGTCGGGCTAGAAAATATAGGTTGAAATTGGAGAGGGAAGGCAAGCGCAATCCTGAGACTCTACGGGGCGGCCTATATACAATTGATTTGAGTACAAGAATGACGAAAACAAAGAAGGATAAAATGGAACAATTTAAACATAAAAAGAGATTTCAGCATCTAACAAAGGATGAGGGAATCTCTTTTTATTTGGCTCTAAGGAGATGTGTATAAAAGGAGTCAGTATTTTAGTCCATGGCACTGAGACCTTATACTATTCTATGTACTGAAACGATTAGTGAAATGGTGAACCAAAGGCCAAGCACGCACCTCAATTTTTTTGCAAAATGAAATATAGGCATTTCACCATTAATATCAATACCTTGCTTGGATAGAACGGAATTCTTGCTGAATTCTGCTTCTGCCTCTTGTAATATCCAAGGGTCATGTAAAATATCACAGCGAAGCGGTACTCCTGATAAATTTAAGGTATAAAAGCAGTAACGCTCGGCCATCCATTCCTCGAAAGACCCTTTAGCTGCCTGAAATGGTTCTGAAATTGGTCTATAGCTACAGGCTAACTCGATTTCATGGTCATGTAGTCTCTTACTTTTAAATTCAATGTTTGTATCATTAGTCTGGATCTTCATATCAGTGTACCAATACGGTAAGTGGTATAGTGTTCTAGCCCCTTTTACAGCAAGCCAATTGGAAGCATCCAAACTAAAAAAGTACACACCTGGCTTTCCATTGAGAATGACATATGTACGAACATTTAGCTCAGGAAATTGATCTGTTCCTGGAATAGGGGGTAATCCCCGGAGTCTAATACCCGACATACGAAACGGTACAACCCCAATCCAGCATATGCCATTATATGAATCCAAAGGGAGCACTTCAGGTACTAACTTTCGTAATACTTCATATTTAATTGGATAATGGGCAAATAAAAGATCGCTCCATGTCTGCTTCATTGTCCAAGGTAAATTCGGGAGAGCCCATGGACGATGACTGTCATCCCATTGGTTTTTATCGAGCTTTAGTTGTTCTCCCAAAGCCATCACTTCCTTAACATTTTTTTTGGAATTGAACTCCTTCTAAAATAATCGTTACCACTTTACTGAAGTTAAGTAAAACTACATCAAAAGTTTAAAAAAACATCATGAGAATTAGCATTGATTTTGCAATTTTACATGGAGAGAAACAACCTAATTAATACCTATTATACCGTTAAATTGAAATGATTTTATATTATTAATCTATTTTAAAGTAACTATTGTAGATTTAAATTCAGGATCTTACAGATAAATGTAAGCCTTGTAGAAAGAACTTTCCAACGTGAAGAATTAGATGGGTTTGTAAGTTTCCTATGGAATCGAGATGCCAGTGGTCATATTGAACCCGCTATTTCATCTGTGGATAAAAAATAAGAAAAGAAGAAGCGAGACAAGAACATACATGGATCCTATAAAAGTCTTATAGTTATAAAGTTCTCTAATACCGGTTATTAAAAATAGGACGAATAAATAAACAAAAAGTAATTGCACCAAGGAGAAGACTCTATATGAAAAAATATAACCCAGTAAGAAAAACGTAAGTAAGCCGGTTAACACCTGTATGAACCGGAGCATGAAAACAATCTCCTCATTTCTATATATGTAAGATACCTTTCTCCATCCTCAGCAATTTGCTTCGCGTAATATCGTTTACGCCTTCAAATGTATGAAACCTCTATAATAAATATTGATTAGGTAATTGTTATATGATTGATTACTGAAGCACCTTAATTATAGGGTTAGTATTAATAGAACTTATCTTAAGGTTAAAGTTCATCTAAAAATTATTTAAAAATAATAAAAGTGTGAAAAAAGAATTGAATAAAGACCATTTAAACTGACTATACTGGTTAGATGTTACTCGCTCATGTTCAGATTATAATGATTTATGTTAAGATAAGAAAAAAATGAATAGGGCAGTGTGAAGCATAAATGGAAAAACAGAAATTGGTCGTGATTATTGGACCAACGGCAGTGGGAAAAACCAAATTATCAATCAATTTGGCCAAGAAGTTCAATGGTGAAATTATAAGTGGCGATTCAGCACAGATTTTTAAGGGTATGGATATAGGAACTGCTAAAGTTACAAAGGACGAAATGGAAGGGATTCCTCATTATTTAATTGATTGCAGGGAACCATCTGAATCCTATAATGTTTATGATTTTAAGCAAGAAGTGCAGCAGAAGATTAATGATATAACGAATAGGGGAAAGCTTCCTATATTAGTGGGTGGTACCGGTTTGTATATTCAATCCGTCCTCTATGATTACCAGTTCCCTGAAACCACAGCAAATCCTAATATTCGAGAAGAGCTGGAAGAACGAATTGAACAAGAAGGGCCTGATGCTGTTTATCAAACACTTGTTGAGATTGATCCCGTTGCTGCAGAAAAAATACATCCTAATAACACAAAAAGAGTTATCCGTGCTTTAGAGGTATTTTATGATTCAGGAAAGCGTTTCAGTGAACAGGAACAATCCACAGAGAGAACATTATTATATGATGTGGCTTTGATTGGATTAACGATGGACCGCGATCTTTTATATAAAAGGATCAATGAACGAGTGGAAGCAATGATGCAGCAGGGTCTTGAAGAGGAAGTCAGAAAACTATATGCAAAAGGATTAAAAGATGCACAATCCATGCAAGCAATTGGATATAAGGAATTTGAGGGACTCTTTGAAGGAACTGAAACACGAGAAAATGTTATAGCTCAAATACAGCGGAATTCCCGTCGGTTTGCAAAAAGACAATTTACTTGGTTCCGAAATAAGATGGATGTTCACTGGTTTGATATGACCAATTTGGCTGATTTCGAAAAAATTTCTGAAGAAATATCGCTTGAAGTGGCAGGAATGCTCGCTTTAAAGGCGAATAGATAAACTATAGAGAGAAAAGAGGAGGCAAAAAAATGAAACAAGGAATCAATATTCAAGATCAAATTTTAAATCAATTGCGTAAGGAAAATGTATATGTAACAATCTTTTTACTTAATGGATTTCAGTTACGCGGACTGATAAAAGGGTTTGATAATTTTACAGTCTTAATTGAAACAGAGGGTAAACATCAACTGGTCTACAAACATGCGATTTCAACATTTGCTCCTCAAAAAAATGTACAAGTTGACCTTGAAGGTTAAGGATAAGTACGGCAGACTCCCTCTACGGTGAGTCTGTTTTTTATTTAACTGATTTTTTCATTCTGTATGGAGGGTGTTGGGAATATAAATAAGGAGAGGAAATATAATTATTTTCCGGGCAATCGCAGTATGTGACAATCAGGCACACCTTTATTGGTAAAAAATAAATTTATATTGTAGTTTCAGGGGTGCCCTTGTCTATTTTGCCTTCACTTTGTCGAATGTGTTAGGTAAAAAAGGGGGGACACGGCTTCATTAAAGAGGTGATCAAATGGAGCAACAGCCAATGCGAGTGAGAAATAATGGGCAAATTAATGTTGTATTGAAAAATGGTCAAGCAAAGGCTCAGGTTAAGCCGATTCTAAATGTTCCTCCATTACCAAAGGATATACCTTCTCATCATATAGCCCTAAAAGAAATTGAAGCTGAATTGAATAGTCTCGTAGGCATGGAGGAAATGAAAAAAGTTATAAAGGAAATTTATGCATGGATTTATGTGAATAAACAACGGGAAGTAGCTGGCCTTAAGGCTGAAAAACAGGCGCTTCATATGATGTTTAAAGGTAATCCCGGTACTGGAAAAACGACGGTCGCACGGCTTATAGGAGATTTATTTGTAAAGATGAATGTCTTGAGCAAAGGCCACTTAATCGAGGCTGAGCGGGCAGATCTTGTAGGAGAATATATAGGACACACAGCTCAAAAGACGAGAGATTTAATCAAAAAGGCAATTGGGGGTATTCTTTTCATTGATGAAGCCTATTCTTTGGGAAGGGGTGGTGAAAAGGATTTTGGTAAGGAAGCGATTGATACATTGGTAAAGCATATGGAGGATCGGCAGCATGAATTTATTCTTATTCTTGCCGGATATTCACGGGAAATGGAGTATTTTTTAACCTTGAATCCAGGCCTGCAATCCCGTTTTCCGATTGTCATTGATTTTCCGGATTACACGGTTGATCAATTAATGGATATAGGGAACCGAATGTTAAGTGCCAGGCAATACGTTTATAGTCTGGACGCGGAAAGAAAACTGCGCGATCATCTATATTATTTAACAAATGTTCTACATCTTAAATCCTTTTCCAATGGTAGATATGTAAGGAATGTAATAGAAAAATCAATCAGAACTCAGGCAATGCGTCTTTTGCTGTCGGATCAATATGAACGTCGGGAATTAATGACCATCCGAAGTGATGACCTAGTGTTCGATACGTTTGAGTAAGAGATACGAATAAATATGAGTGCCCCGTAAGCTGTCATAAAGCTTTTGGGGCATTTGTTTTTTTGAGAAATAGTCATAATGAAATATTTCTAAGATGGTGATTATTAGTAGGTTAGAATACTAAAATCAAACGCAGGGAATTAACGAACTACCACGTCTAAGTAATCTATTAATAATTTAGATTTTGTGGTAAATTTTAGTTAGTTGCATAGGTTGGAATGGTAGATTTTATATTAACAATCTCTTGCCATAAAGATCGAGAAGTGGAATGAGAGTAGAAGGTTAAACGAGATGAATTTGATAGAAGAAATTATATTTACAAGCAAACAGGTAATAATTGATGCAGATTGTAAAAAAGAAGATTTGATTGTTTTGTTAAAAAACACCGGTGAAAATACGGTTCAATTAAACGGAGAACTTATTTTAACTCTTCCCAAGGGTCACCATATTATTCGATTCACAAAAGACCATTTCTGTCTTTTATACAATACGACTCTATCTTTTTATTCATTAACGGGTAAATTTGTATCTGAATTTGAGGTTGGTTCACATATTCATGAGTTATTTCCTTACAAAGATGGCGTTCTATGTACATATGGAGATGAAGGTGTATATGGAGAGGGTATTGGAAACAATATATTGAACTATGTATCTCCATTCAGTGGTTTAGAGTCTTTTTATAACAAGGCTATCCACTATAATCTTGACTATAATCCTCTGTTTGCTCGATACAAGCCCTATGCTGGTATCAATCCAGAGAGAAATGAGTTGGTATTACTCAACGAGCAACTTGAAGAAGAAAAAACGATGAAAATTCCTTTTGATACAGGAAATTTAATTACCTTTGCACTTACCTACAAATACGGCTTATTTATAGAAGAAAATAAACTATGTGTATGGGAATTTGAAACAACAAAATGCATTCTTGAGTATAAGAGGGAGTTCTCTTCTAAAATCAGAGCTATTTTTCATCGTCATGATTTTTCATTTATAGAGATTTCTGATTATGAGGTAAAAGGATTCATGCCAGTTGTGGAGTATGGCACTTAAGGTAATCAATACAGATTAAAGAGCCTTGCTAAGAAAACAGCAAGGCCCTTATCATTTTTCATCTAGACTATATAAATACGAATCTATGAAAGTGGATTAGTAGGATATTTATGTAGTGGATTCTTAATCAGTAACTTCTCTTAACAACTGGTAGATGCCATTCATATAGATAAGAAAGCATTCGTAAAAAGGTAATAATAATAAATAAAAGGTATAATTCAAGGTTGGATGTCATCGTTCCGAGGCCGATTAAGAGACCTGCAATACCTGCCCAAATTGCGTAAATCTCAGATCTTAACAGTATTGGCTTCCTGCCTGCGAGGACATCTCGTACGATACCGCCGCCACTTCCTGTCAGGATAGCAGCAAATACAACCGCAATAAGCGGTAAGTTCATTTCCGTTGCTAGTAAAGCGCCCTGTACAGCGAATGCGCTTAAACCGATTGCGTCAAAAAAATTCCCCCACCTGTTCCAATGCTTTAAAAGCGAATGCTGAAATAAACAAACAATAGTTATAGAAATGAATGCGATAAAAAATAATCCGTTTTGTTCCCAAATATGGATTATTGGGATCCCGAGCAGCAAATTGCGAATGGCACCTCCCCCAAAGGCTGTTACAAATCCGAGTAAATAAAGGCCAAATAAGTCATATTCCTCTTCCATCGCCACCAAGGCTCCGCTGGTCGCAAAAGCGATTGTTCCGATAATGCTTAATACATCCCATGTCATACTTTTTTCTTTTTCTCCTTAAATAAAATTCAAATAATCATTTAAAATCTGGCTAATTTATCATATCATTTGAATACAGTGTTTGGAACGGGTGATTTTTTTGGTATGATAAGAAGAATAGTGAACTATTGAGGGAAGTGACATAATGGAAGAAACATATGAAAAAGCTATACTAGTTGGTTGTCAGCGAGAAGATATTGATGACAGTCGATTTGAATCCTCTATGGAGGAACTTGAATCACTAACGGAAACTGCCGGAGGGCAGGCTCTTGTATTAGTGTCTCAAAAGAGAGTTAAGCCTCATCCTGCTACATATATCGGAAAAGGGAAAGTCGAGGAGCTTATTGCATTAGTTGAAGAGCTAGAACCGGATGTCGTAATCTTTAACGATGAATTGTCTCCCAGTCAAATACGAAATCTAGGTAAAGAGCTGGGAACTAGAATCGTTGACCGTACCCAGTTGATTTTAGATATTTTTGCTCAACGTGCGCGTTCTCGCGAAGGTCAAATGCAAGTAGAGTTAGCCCAATTGCAATATATGCTGCCAAGATTGGCGGGGCAAGGTACTGAATTATCAAGACTCGGTGGCGGTATTGGAACGAGGGGACCGGGGGAAACCAAACTGGAATCTGACAGACGCCACATTCGACGTCGCTTGGATGAGATCAAAAGGCAGTTGGATTCAGTTGTTAAGCATAGGGAACGTTACAGAGCACGCAGAAAACGAAATAATCGTTTCCAAATTGCATTGGCTGGCTATACGAATGCCGGTAAATCAACCTTGTTTAACCGTCTGGCTGAAGCGGATTCTTATGAGGAAAATCAACTGTTCGCTACCCTTGATCCGATGACCAGGGAATGTCTTCTTCCATCTGGATACAAGGTCCTTATCAGTGATACTGTTGGATTTATTCAGGATTTACCTACCTCCCTTGTTGCGGCATTTAGATCCACGCTTGAAGAAGTGACAGAATCCGATGCCATTTTACATGTAGTGGATTCTTCTCATCCTGATGCTTATAATCATGAGAAGACCGTTCAAAAAATTATCGAGGATTTGGGTGCTGAGGATATTCCTCAATTGATTGTCTATAACAAAAAAGATGCCGCCCATTCTGAATTTGTACCGACATCCAAGGAAAAATCCATTCATATATCTGCTCGTCAGGATGAAGGGATTCAACAACTCCTTTTAGAAATGGAAAAATTGGTTGAAAGCTTTATGGAACCATATTCCGTAATGATTCCAGCTAATGAAGGGAAAATTATAGCCCGGTTAAAGGATGAGACAATCGTTAAATCAACCGAGTTTCATGAAAGCAATGAGACCTATCATCTAAAGGGACTTGCTTTAGCAGACCATGCAATCATGGGAATTATTAAAAATTATGAGTAGGAGTAGGAATACAACATGTTTGAACAATTAAAGAACGGTGAGAGAATTAAAGAAACTGTTCAGGAAACTGAAAAAATGATTGCTGAAAGATTTTTAGAAATTGAAGAAAATGTAGACTTTAATACAGCGAAGGTATTGAAAGCCTTCCAGGAAAATCAGGTTAGTGATGCCCATTTTAATCCATCAACAGGTTATGGGTATGATGATATGGGAAGAGATACATTGGAAAAGGTGTTTGCTCATGTATTTGGAGCCGAAGCGGCACTTGTCCGCCCGCAAATCATATCTGGAACACATGCTATTTCAACTTCCTTATTCGGCGTGTTACGCCCTGGAGATGAGCTTTTATACATCACTGGAAAGCCATATGACACGCTTGAAGAGATTGTTGGCATACGCGGAAGTGGTATAGGATCCTTAAAGGAATATCAAATATCCTATCAATCTGTCGCTTTAAAGGAAGATGGGTATGTTGACTTTGATGCAGTAGCAAAAGCCATTAAACCAAATACGAAGGTAATTGGAATTCAACGCTCAAAAGGCTATGATAACCGTCCATCATTTAAAATTGCAGAAATCAAGGAAATGATTCAGTTTGTAAAAGCTATCAAACAGGATGTCGTTGTCTTTGTTGATAACTGCTATGGAGAGTTTGCTGAGAAAATGGAGCCTACTGAGGTTGGTGCGGACCTAATGGCTGGTTCCTTAATTAAAAATCCTGGCGGAGGTTTAGCGAAAACGGGTGGTTATATTGCCGGTAGAGCTGATTTAGTAGAACGATGCGCTTATCGTTTAACAACACCGGGTATTGGTGCTGAGGCGGGTGCTTCCTTGTACAGTTTATTGGAAATGTACCAAGGATTCTTCCTGGCTCCGCATGTTGTTGGACAATCCTTAAAAGGAGCAATCTTTACAGCAGCTATGTTAGAAAAATGGGGATTTAACCCTTCACCTACATGGAACGAACCAAGAACAGATCTAATCCAATCAGTCCAATTCCATGACAGAGATAAGATGGTGCTGTTCTGTCAGCAGATTCAGTTCGCTTCACCAATTAACTCTCATGTGACGCCATATCCTGCCTATATGCCTGGATATGAGGATGATGTAATCATGGCTGCCGGAACGTTTATCCAGGGAGCGAGTATCGAATTAACGGCTGACGGTCCGTTAAGACCGCCATATACCGCTTTTGTACAGGGTGGTCTAACGTACTCACATGTTAAAATAGCCATTTGCAAAGCGATCGATCAGATGATTGAAAAAGGATTAATTAAGTAACTGATAATAACTCCCTTATTTTTGGAATAGGGGAGTTTTTTATTAGTAAAAATGGTCAGTGTGAGTTACAAGTAACCGATTATTTGCAGAGCGTGGGATTCAAAGTGAACTCTGTTTATCTATATCATATTAGCTGTTTATTGAATGGCATCGCATAGCATAGGTGTCTGAAAGGTGGAGGATAGGTGTTATGCTGCACCCATGGCACACCTATGCCGCACCTATGCGGGGTCAAAGGTGTCTGGAAGGTGCTGAATAGATGCTATGCTACATCTTTGTTACACCTATTCCTAATTAAAGGTGTTTGATAGATGTAAGATAGGCGTAGGATACCGTGGCTTTCCTGCATCTTCTATACACCTCTAGTGTGTCTGTGCAATATCTTTTCTGTATCTTGGTGTATTTGCTCCATAGAGGTAGGTATACTTTTTAGTGGAAAAGAGTTGAATTAATGTGTAAATAGAAGTGCTTTTTTATGTGAAATTCAAAATAAGGACCAGCTTGTTGCTTTTATTCATAAATTAATAGGTTAATTGTCTGAATTTGGGGTAAAAGAAGTAAAGCAGTTAAAATGATACATTACTCCAGAGATTCCATGTCAGAAAACCTTACATATGATTGACAAAGAAGTTTACATGGCATAAACTAACAATATCAAGAAGAGGTATTGAAGGAGGATGTAGTGGTGAGCGGTAACATCAGAAGAACCATGCCACTTTTTCCAATGAGTATTGTCATGCAGCTGACCGATTTAACTGCACGTCAAATCCGTTATTATGAAGAACACAAATTGGTTTATCCAGCCAGAACAGAGGGTAATCGAAGGATGTTTTCGTTAAACGATATTGATCGTCTTTTGGAAATTAAAGAATTGCTTGATCAAGGCATAAATATGGCTGGAATTAAAAAAATTCTTGAACCTTCTATTTATAATGAAACTGAAATAATTGCTAAAGATGAACATTCTAAAGAAGAAACAAAACCAGAATTGACCAATGCGCAATTAAGAAAATTATTGCGTGATGAAATTTTGAAGGCTGGCCGCTTTACAACGAGAGGCAGCAACCAATCTGGTGATATGCATCGGTTTTTTAATTAAAAATTAAAATATAAAAAGCTTTATTATTTAAGGAGGAAAAAGGAAGATGGGGAAATACACTGCGGATGATATTAGAAAGTTAGCTAAAGATGAAAATGTGAAATTTATTCGATTACAATTTACCGACATTCTGGGAACAATTAAAAACGTAGAAATTCCAGTAAGTCAGCTTGATAAAGCATTAGAAAATAAAATGATGTTTGATGGTTCATCCATTGAAGGGTTCGTTCGTATCGAAGAATCTGATATGCTTTTATATCCAGATCTTGATACATGGGTAATTTTTCCTTGGACTGCTGAAAAAGGAAAAGTGGCTCGTTTAATCTGTGATATTTACAATCCGGATGGCACACCTTTCTCAGGTGACCCACGTGCTAATTTAAAACGTGTGTTAGAGGAAATGAAAGAGCTAGGTTTCACAGATTTCAATCTTGGGCCTGAACCAGAATTCTTCTTATTCAAATTGGATCAAGCAGGGGAACCAACTTTGGAGTTAAATGATAAAGGCGGATACTTTGACCTTGCTCCTACAGATTTAGGTGAAAATTGCCGTCGCGATATCGTTCTTGAGCTAGAAGAGATGGGATTTGAAATTGAAGCTTCCCACCATGAGGTAGCTCCAGGACAACATGAGATTGATTTTAAATATGCTGATGCGATTACAGCATGTGACCAAATCCAAACGTTCAAATTGGTAGTAAAAACAATTGCTCGTAAACATGGCTTGCACGCAACTTTCATGGCAAAACCATTGTTCGGTGTGAATGGTTCCGGTATGCACATGAACTTATCTTTATTCTCTGATGGAAAGAATGCTTTCTACGATACAAAAGGAAATATCGAATTGAGCGAGACAGCTCATCAATTCATTGCTGGTATCATTGAGCATGCGCCTGCGTTCACGGCAGTAACAAATCCAACAGTTAACTCATACAAACGTCTAGTTCCTGGATACGAAGCACCTTGTTATGTTGCATGGTCTGCTCGTAACCGTAGCCCACTAATCCGTATTCCGGCTTCCCGTGGATTGAGCACACGTGTTGAGGTACGTTCTGTTGACCCAACTGCAAATCCATACCTAGCTATGGCGGTATTACTTAGCGCTGGTCTTGATGGCATTAGAAATCAGAAAAAAGCTCCGGCGCCAATTGACCGTAATATCTATGTAATGTCTGCACAAGAACGTGCTGAAGAAGGTATTAAAGATCTTCCGTCTACATTATATCAAGCGTTAGTAGAATTACAAAAAAACCCAGTCATCATGAATGGTCTAGGTGATCATATCCTGGAACACTTTGTAGAAGCAAAAGAGATTGAATGGGATATGTTTAGAACCCAAGTTCATCCATGGGAGAGAGAACAATATCTTCAAATGTATTAATAGCTGAAACCCTTGACACTGCTAGCGTCAAGGGTTTTTTATTTGGTGGGGCAATCACATGTTTTTAGCTTGTCCAAATTTTCACCCCGCTTTTGCCCCGCCTCTAAACATTTTAACTTTTTGTGAAATCTTCAAATTTCTCCATAGTATCTTTTTCGATTTTCTTAGAGACGCGAGAGTACACATCAGCGGTGATCTGAATGGATCCATGACCCAATCGTACTTGGATGTATTTCATCGAAGCTCCTGATTCTAGAAGTAGAACAGCATGAGTATGCCTTAAAGCGTGAATTGTATCTTTGGCAATCCGGCTCTTTTATGGATTCGTTCCATAGCATTAAATAGTTACAGGAAATGAATATCCTGTGCGAAAGGTTTCGTGGATTTAAAGTATAATTGGAACATACTATGCGGTAACATGAGAAGAATAAATAAGAGGGTTCCTAAGTGGGATTCCTCTTATTTGTATATGACAAATGAACCGCATCTTGAGCCTCTTGTTGAAGTTATATACCAACGCTATTATTAACGTAAGTCGGATAAAGGATGATTATATATGAAGAAACTTTTGTGTATTTTCCACACCATGCGGTTACGCTATTTGCTTCAACATGTGGAATCATCTAAGGAAGTGAATCAAAAAATTCTTCTTTTGCATTTAAAATTAAACGAATTAGAAAAGCTGAAAATTTAAAATTAAAGGGACTTTCCACTCTGGAAGTCCTCTTTTTTATAAAAACTTTTTACCTCTTATTAATAAATCGCCTCTGACTGATATTATAAAAGTAGGAGGCGATAAAAATGAGATACACATGGAAAACTGATGCTAGAATTCCATGGGAACCGGAAGCGGATGAATTTCTGGAGAAACAACTAAGAATACACTCTAAAGAGAAGTTTGCTGTTATAGCGAGAAAAAATTAGCCCATCCACTTTGTGAAGGACATGGCGAAAAGCCCTTTATAGATCGCCTTAGTTGGATAAAAAACGGCAAGCAGAATCCAGGTGTATGCTCGGCCAATATAGTGCACACAATCCCTTAAGGGAAGGGGAGAAGTCTTACCATTTAAGGATTTAATATAAAAAAGCGAGTCAGTTTTTATGCCCAGCAAAATTGCTCGCCTCTGTCAAAAACTATAGTTGCCGTTTAATTTATTTTAAGTGTCCTCCAGGGCTCTTTTTATATATTCTAATAAAAGGGGGTACTGATAAAAATGGGGAAAATTATAGATATTTCACATCACCAGCCACCATCATCTATAAATTATGACAAACTAGCCAAGGAAGTGGATTTAGTTATTGTTCGTACTCAGTATGGATCTTCTACAATCGACAGACATTATAAAACTCATCACAAGGAATTTAATAAGCGTGGTGTACCAACTAATGCCTATGCGTGGGTAAGAGGTATTTCGATCTCTGATATGGAGAAAGAGGCTACTGATTTTTATAACCGGACTAAAGAATTTAGCCCGCCTGTTTACTGGCTTGACGTTGAGGAGAAGAGCATGAAAGATATGAGAGCAGGGGTTAAGGTCTATGCAAAGAAATTGAGAGCTCTTGGGGTGAAGAAAGTAGGGATATATATTGCCAATCATCTTTATAAATCCTTTAATATCGATATAAGAGACTTTGATGCTGTTTGGATACCTTCTTATGGGCGTAACAATGGCATGCGAGCAAGTAGCAGGAAACCTGACTATGTTTGCGACTTATGGCAGTTTACAGACAAAGGAATAGTAGATGGATATGCTGGTAATGTAGACTTGAATGCAATTATAAGTAATAAACCATTGAGTTATTTCACGGGTAAGTATGATCAAATCACATAGTATGAGGGGACTTCTAGTTGGAGTCCTCTTTTTTTGCCTAAAGTGATGCTCGTGTAAAGTGAGCCATTCTCTTGGCCAACTATTCAGACATTAAATGATAGTTACAAAGTCTAATTATGGCACAAAAGAAAGATTCTTCGCATATGATGAGGGTGAAGGTTACATGTTAAAACAGTTGGTGATGAATATGTTAGAAGAGTTCAAAGAGTACAAGCGTCAGACGGAAGGGCAATTTGATAAACAGGACGTGCGTTTTGAAAAACATGAACTCCGGATGGACAAGCAGGAGGATCGGTTGGACCAAATGCGTAGTACACAAATTGTACACGATCAACAGATTGCTGGTATTTTAGAAACCCTAAAAGACATTAAAGGAGATACTGTATGGTTAAGAAGAACTGTGACCGCTGCCGTTATAGGTGGAACTATTCCAGCGGTTATCGGTTTTATTGTGTTTGCTATACAAAAACTGAACTAAGGAGGGTGGATGATGAAAAGGTCTATACCATATTTTGAGGCACTAGTTAGTATATTGAGCTATTACCTTGCTATGGTATGTATGTTCAACAATGATATGTTTCAGCAATTGCCAGAGTTATATGGAACTTTAAGTCAGTTGGGAAGCGAGACATTGTTTGCTCTCATTTTCTTTTCTGCAGCTACCATTAAGGTTATTGGGCTGGTTATTAATAGTTATGTAATGAGAAAGTTTGGGTTAGGGTTATCCGCCTTAATTTATTTAATCATTGCTGTTTCTTATGCCACGAGTGAAATGTCCTTAAATTGGGGGGCAGGGATTTTCTTTTTACTGTCAGCATTCAGCCTTTTAAATATATTTGAAGTTAGGCATACTAAGTTAATGGAGTGATAGAATGAATTGGAAAGTACGTTTTAAAAACCCAACCTTATTATTGCATTTGCTACTTTAGTCACCAGCTTTATATATAAGTTGCTCGGTTTAATAGGAGTCATGCCGTCTGTCGCAGAAGATGATACACCACAATTAGTTTTGATTTTTGTGGTTATTTTAGCTGGATTGGTATTGTTCAGGATCCGACCATTAAAGGAATAGGAGACAGTAGACAAGCCTTGACTTATGAAGTGCCAAGAGATGACAAACCCGATGTATATGTACCATTGGGTTTCTTGTGTTCATAATATGCGTTACCTAAGACGTATCATCTCAAAACTCTGCCTTACATAAAAGAAGAGAAGGCAATCCTTTTAGGACCGCCTTCTCAAGAATTTATTGAGCATTATTTTAGCATGGTTTGGATTAATACAGGGTCATGATCACTTGCCCGTCCGTGTTCTTCCATGAAGGCAGCGTTGATGTGAACGATATCAACAGCTGTACGCAATGTTAGTGGTTTCGAAACAAGGATATGGTCTAGCACTTGTAAATTTCCTTGATAGGCATACGTATAGCGGTCAATTGAGGGAATCAAATCAATCATATTCGTCAGTTCCCTTCCCTTCAGTGTTTTGAGTGTATCTGTAAATTCAAAGTCATTTAAGTCTCCGAGAGCAATAATATTGGCATTCTTGTTCTTGGACTGGATTTCTTTTACAAATTGATTCACCACATTTGCTATGCTAATGCGCTGCTCCTCACTAGACAATATAGCCGGCTGGTTTTTTCCAAAGAGCGGCTGATCTCCGCCTTTTGAATTAAAATGGTTAGCGATGACGATAACATCCTTCCCATTAAAGGTGAATTGGGCAGCTAAAGGCTTACGACTACTATCGAAAGCAGGATTTTCAGGATCAATTCGTCCTGGATTAGCTGTCAGTTTGCCATCTTCATAGCTGACTGCTTCATTCGCACTGCCTTTTGGAGCAGGAGTGAGTGACACTCGCTCTGGGTTATATAAAAATCCAACGCGAATATTCGCTCCAGGAGCGCCTCCGTCTTGATTATTAACCGGCGCAATATCTGTGAATGAATAAGAAGGACCGCCCAACTCTTTGATTTTATCAATCAATGTTTGATAGCTTGCACTTGCATCTGTATTACCGCTATTTGTGGCACCATCATTATCCTGTATTTCAGTAAGTCCAATGATATCAGGCTGATTTAAATTGTCAGTAATGGCTTTTGCAAGTTTAGTAGTTTTCTCGTCGCTTTCCTTCGGGGAGAAATTTTCTACGTTATAGGAAGCGACTGTCAGTTTTTTGGCATGTTGCTTAAATTTCGTTACCTCTTGTTTCAGGCTACCGTTTTTAAGCTCTGGTAAATTTTCTTTATCAGATAAGATTCGGTAATTGCTGAAACCATAACTTACAACACCATGAATATCTCCAGTAAATGAATCGCCTGTCTTGGTAACAAAGCTTGAATCACCAGTATCAATGATGAGTCGCTCAGGGTTATAATCGTTTTCTGAAATCCTCAAGCCTTTTGCCAGGGTGTTGAGTAAAGTATATTTTGACACTACATATAGTTCGCCATAATCCTGCGGTGCAATAACCTTCGGCTGTTTAATGTTTACGAGCATTCCCTCTAGGCTCTCGTAATAATCAATCCCGTCCTGATATGGATCAAACTTGCTGAACTGGTCGTTATCGATGATTCGTGTTGGCTGTCCTTTAAGCGGGCTAATCTCAATCGGCTTAGGGAGCGGTTGTGAGTCATTTACAATCGTAATGTTAGTAGCATTGATTTCTGTAACCGGTAAATCCGTTGTTAATTTTTCTGCATAACCTTCAAGTACCCATTCTTTAACCTGACCGCTTGCTTTAATGGTATTACCAACTTGTGCAGCATGGTTTCTTTTATAGACAAGTATGCCTTCTGAGGTGGCAGGGTTTTTATCAGGCGTTAGAGATTGCATGTAAAAGTTGTTAGCATCGGCAATATAAGTTACGATGCCTTCAACATCTGCCACATATTGATCCTGATATGGAGAGTGGTGCTCGGCACCTTGAATGTCATGTATCTGTAAACCGCTAGTGGCAATGTAATAGGCTAGTGATACAATATCACTGTTTTTATAGCCGTCTGCTACGACGATTGCTTTAATTGTCGTGTTTTCTGCGATGATGATAGGGGTCGTGTACACTTCGCTGTCTATGGTAGGTTCCATCCCATTTGTTGTGTAGTAGATGGTTGCGTTTTCCGTCTCTGTAGTTAAGGAAATAGCTGTTCCAGCTGATACTGGTCCTGGAGAGACTGAGCTCGCAGCAGCGGCAGCTTTCGGAGTTGGATCATGTTCTTCTGCAAAAACAATGGAGGTAGGTGATTTTAATCCAGGCAATGTATAGTAAGCCTCAAGATTTCCAGTAACGTGAATTTTACTCCCGATGATGGATGGATTAGACTGAAGCCCAAATTCTGCTCGGAATTTAGCCGGGAGCTGGATAGGAAGCAGTTTTTCTTTATCCGTTTCATTGGGTGAATCAGCTAACGCAATATTAAAATCACTGCTGAATGGTGCTTCAAAATTGTAGCTATTATTTCCTGTCGTATGGGCAACGATATAGCCTTCAACAGTAGCATTGCCTGTATTGTTTGCTATTGCCTCTGTTACAGTAATTGGTCCATCTGCCTTGGGTGTTACCGCAGGAATGAACGATAAGAGGAGCAGGAACACGAGAAAGGCTGGGACGAAGAAACGATTAATATTGGATTTTGACATTCGACACTCTCCTTTAAATTTCTATCATTTCTCCCATATACTACAAAAAAGAGGGCAATTAGTACAGGGTGGTTAGATTCATCTTTCAATTGAAAGTTATAGTCAATATAAGTAAAAAGTCATGATTCTATTGTTTTTTAGAAAGGTATTGACTCTGAATCCTCAATTTTTTGAAGTTAGAAATATCGTTTAGTAAAAAATATCGAGTTTCTTCTATTAAATATAGGGCTGAGAGAATACTATAGCCAGAATGAGCCTAGGAGAGAGCTTTTTATTTTCATTAGATTAACATCTTAATGAAGTTAAGGTGCAGATTTGATGAACTAGGATAGGAAAATACGGGGTAAGAATTATAGAAAAAATGAAGAGAAAACACTAAGTAGGAAAAGTATGAATAGAGGTTGAATGTAGGCAAATAAAAAACCCCGTTAATCGAGACGGGGTACTTTAAGTTCAGCATATCTTTTTGCAACCAAATGCTTCAGTTGCTCTAAATCTTCTAATGTAGTTTTATTTCCGATATAATCTTTAATCACCGGAGGTATGGTTACTGAATTCGTTTTTTTCGTTGGCTCTTTTATGTCCATTTTTAGCATCTATCCTTCTGGAAAACTATTATAGTACCATTATATAGTTACAATGTTACGAATAGATTAATAGGAGTTTACATTTTAATATTATTAAGAAGTCAAAAGAAAGCCAATTTACCGAAAAGATAGGAGTAAGCATGGTAGCAATCATTTACCCAACTGATGGGTATGATAAAAGGGAGAATGAATTAAGAAGAATTCAGTTAAATACTTTTATCTAACCAGACTAAAGAGAGTATATTTTCGTTTAACATAATATAGTCGAGATTACACCTATTGTATAGATTATTTGTCTGTGGAGTGTTTAATTTTGCCCACAATTTTTGGAGGGAAAAATAAAAATCGCTTTCTTCTCGAGTAATGCATATGCTGTGGTGCAGGATCGAGTGTTTCATCTCCTAAAAAGTCGAGCATAGTATTAGTTGAAATATGCGCATGAACCATACTTACTTTCCATTGATCGTGATGAATATCTCCGCGTATGATTAAATCGCCCCAAATACTATACATACTGTATCGTTCTAATAACCAAAAATCCAAAGAGTCCGGCAGGGGTTCGTATAAAATCTGTTTACGCTCATAATGAACATCGAGTTGATAGGTTTGTTTACTGCTTTCTCGTACACTTTGAAAATAAAATTGATCCCTATCTTGTTGAAAGTACATATGTGCTTTTTTATAAGGTAGGCCCAAGCCCACTTGTGCTCCCAAGACGGCTAATAGTTTATCAGCATCCAAACTAAAAAAATAAATACCAGGAACACCCTTGTATTTAACATATGTACGTACATTCAGCTCTAAATAAGTATGAAGATATGGAAAATGTGGAAGCCCTCTTGCTCTCATTTTAGTTATCTTAAAGGGAATAATCGAAATCCATGCTTTTCCTTCATATAAATCAATCTCCAATTCCTCCGGCACATATGGACGGAGAAGGGTGGGATCTATTTGATAATGTAAAAATAGCATATCATTCCATACCTGGGTCAGTACCCACGGTGATTTCGGTAAAGGGAAAGGGCGATGTTTCGTTTCTTTCAACTCAAAATACATAAATTCCGCCTCATTTCTCTAGGTATATTAAATGTTTTGCCCATATATATAGATATTAAACATTCCGATAAAGCAACACGGCATAATAAAAAGAATAGAACAAGAGGGAATGCAATTTACATAATATTTAAGAGTGATTATAGCTGAGGGAAATATGGAGTTAAATATAAAATTTCCAGATCTAATAGTACTGATGTAATGTATAGGTAAAAATAAAGACCTCTCTAATCAAAAAGATTTGAGAGGCTTTTTATAGTTTCTGATTAAATTATCGGAGATCATACCTAAGGCGCATGACATTGTAAAACAATCGAGCATCTCGTCCCATTTTTGTTCGAGGATTTATTTGTGATTGAAGGCAGTTTAACAGCATCTCGTCACACTGTTTGGTGGGTCCAAATCTCTTATAACAGTCATCATGTTTCTTGCAGCATGAGTCTACTTGATTAGTAGGTCCCCATGGACCGGAACAGCCAGGACCGCACCAATTATATCCTGGATAACATAGTCCTTTGCCTGCACGTCTTCTTCTTCTTTGCATACTTCCACCTCCATATAAATCTTTATAATTAATATATGAGGAGTCGGACAAAACGTAAGGGCGGATAAATAGTGAATGTTTCCTTTTGTTTTCTAATGGGCTGTTGTGACAAAACAAATATATCCTTATAGAAAAAAGCCCAGAGTGAATCTCTGGGCTAAAAACTAAGATATGACAATCTCACAATCTATTATTTATTCAATTCACGGATAATATGCATTCCGGAAACCCATCCTTGTGTACCATTTGAAAGTTTCACTTTATACCATCCATTGCTGGTTTCCGGATTGTTTTTTGAATCAACCGATAGCTCAATATATTGATAATTAGATAGGGTACCGACTATACTGCTGCCTGTATTCGCAGCAGAACGGACTTTTAAGGATGTAGCATCCACACGCGCCAGATTTTTAACGGACATGTATTTATAATAACTGCTTAATCCAAAACTGGATGTATAATACATTTTCCCTTTGTATTTTACTTTTAAAGACTCATTGTTATGTTTTTCTAGTAAATTAAAGGTTTCTCCTGCTTGAATGCTGACAGAAGATCCTGAGTTTGTTTTTGTGACATATTCAGAACTGACCCAGCCGGTTTTTCCGTTATATTGAACCTTACACCAGCTACCACTTGCACTAAGATAGGTTATCGTTTTCCCATTAGGAATGGTGAGCAGAATAGAACCATCTGTTGAAGCACTTGATCGCAAATTTAGGTTTGAAGTTGTCTGATAAACGGTTGAACCTGTGTTATCTGCTGATGTCAGATTAATTGTTTTATGGGCTACAGCAAGAGTACCGGTAGGAAAGACATCTTTTGCATCAGAATAAGAGGGTCTGCTTGGCACCTTTTTATTCGGGGTGGCATTTTTTGCACCCTCGTTACTGTAATCAAGCATTGCCGACATATGTTTGGCAATCGCTTTTCCCCAATTTGAATCGCTCGCATAATAAAAATTCATCCCGCTGCTTAGGCTGTCGATTCTATTCCCATTACTATCTTTAACGGTAGAACCAAGATAAGCACCTTTATAGGACCAGTATCCTTCATTTAAATACGTTGCTTTCATCATTTGAGCAATAAATTCAATATTTGATTTGATTGTATTAAATTTGACAGCACCCACGAATGGAGCTGCATCGTAGGCTCCGTAACCAAACAGATTATTTTTTGCCAATGATATAGTCGATTTACCGAAATTGCTCTCATGAATGGCATGTGCTGCAAGATACAAAGCGTTCACGCCATACTTGTTTGCTGCATCAATAAATATGCTTCCCCTGTTATATAGAACACTGTTGGAGAAGGTTGCATTTTTCGCAATATACGTATTAATCTGAGCAGCTGTTACGGATGATTTTGTCCTTAAATCCATCGTTACATAGGAATCTGAACTGATTGGATTAGAGGAATCGGAGGTAGATGCTCCTTTTACCAGGTAGGATGAGTTGACCCAGCCTGTAAGTGAGTTAAAGGAAACCTTATACCATGCCCCTTTTTTGGATAAATACGTAACCTGCTTTCCTTTAGGTATAGTAGTAATGACTGTTGCACTGGTAGAGCCTGAAATTCGAAACTTCAAATTAGCAGTTGTCGTATAAATCTCTTTATTCTTTACTTCCTCTTTTTTATCTTCAGTTGTTTCCTTTAGGAATTCAGAGCTGACCCAACCTGTTTTGTTTCCATACTTCACCTTAAACCAAAAACTGTTTTTTGATAGATAGGTAACTTTCTCTCCTTTTGGTATAAGCGTTAATACAGACCCCTGGGTAGAAGCCTCAGTTCTTAGATTCAGTTTAGCAGTAGTTTGATAAGTCAAATTCGCCTTTGGTTTTTCAACAGAAGGGGAGGGACTCTCATTTTTAACCGGTGTAACACCTTTTAAATAACTGGAGCTGACCCAACCAGTTTTACCGCTATATTTCACCTTGAACCAAGAACCACTCTTGGAAACATAAGTAACAGATTTCCCTTTAGGAATTGTCGTTAAAATGGATCCTTTCGTTGAAGCAGAAGAACGTAAATTTAAATTTGCTGTCGCTTGATACTTCACCTCTTGCTGTGGTTTTGCCACGGTAGATGGTGTGCCTGTACCGTTTGTTGGTTTAGCAGCAGCTGAGTTAGCTTTTAAATAACTGGAGCTGACCCAACCGGTTTTACCGCTATATTTCACCTTGAACCATGAACCGCTCTTAGAAACATAAGTAACGGATTTCCCTTTAGGAATCGTCGTAAGAATAGATCCTTTTGTGGAAGAAGAGGATCGTAAATTTAAATTAGCTGTTGCTTGGTACGTAACCTCTTGCTGTGGTTTTGCCACGGTAGATGGTGTGCCTGTACCGTTTGTTGGTTTAGCAGCAGCTGAGTTAGCTTTTAAATAACTGGAGCTGACCCAACCGGTTTTACCGCCATATTTTACTTTGAACCATGAACCGCTTTTGGAAACATAAGTAACGGATTTCCCTTTAGGAATCGTCGTTAAAATAGCTCCTTTTGTTGAAGCGGATGATCGTAAATTAAGGTTAGCTTTCGTTGTGTAGGCTGATGAACTGCTGGTAACAACAGCAGATTTCACCACAGCAGGTTCAACCTTAGCTTTCTCATTTATTTTTTTTACATAATCTGAACTAACCCAGCCCGTAGTAGTTTGATATTTTACTTTAATCCAAGAACCGCTAGTGGAAATATAGGTTAGGGTTTTCCCTTTAGGTATGGTTTTCAGGATTTTCCCATTGGTTGACGCTTTGGATCGTAAATTAAGATTAGCTGTAGTTTGATAGCCAGACACAATTGCTTTACTAGAAGTAATATTTTCAGCTTTCTTCACATACTTATTATTGACCCATCCTGTGCGATTGTTAAATTTCACTTTGAACCAAGAACCACTTTTTGCAAGGTAGCTAATCTTTTCCCCTTTAGGGATGGTTAAGAGTACAGTGCTTTTAGTAGAATTACTGACTCGTAAATTTAAATTAGAAGTGGTTTCGTAATACGTAACACTAGATGCTTCTGCCTTTTTGGTGTCCAATAATTTTAATGATGTATCCCCGCTATATAGGATAAATCCTGCAGATAATAAAAGTGTTGTACCCTTATAGACCAATGGCTTATGGCTTGCCTTTTGATTTTGCAAATGTACATCCTCCTTTATTCTCCCTCAGTTTTACAAGGCTGTATGGCATATATTTTTGTCAGACAACTGCAAAGACCAGTTAAATCAATCCCAAACATATTTAAGGATAAAATGAGTAACTAAAAAATGTCTCCATCATAAAATGTCATAGAGGGTGCTATATCACATATCGGCATAATTTGGGAAATCTTTAGCGAGAAATGTAAGATTCCATAATTTAGATGTTATTTTTTCATTAAAAAAAGGAATAAAGGTAATAATAATGTAGAAAGGGGGAGATAAAATGGAAGGTTATCTACAAAAAATAACGAAAAAGATATCTAGTTATTGTTTTCATCTGGATATGAAAAAGAAAGTGAAAAACAGTCATTTCACGATTGTCTCAGACAATGATTGGGGTAAGAAAGTATACGATGATTTAGGTATGGAATACAACTCTCCATTTATTGGAATGTTCATATTTGCACCGGACTATATTGAGCTTTTATCTAACTTTGAGCATTATATGAAATCTCCCCTTAAATTTACACTCCATTCAAAATATGATGGAATAACGGATATCTATCCCATTGGGCTGTTGGACCAGAAAGTGGAGATCCATTTCTATTCCTATAAGTATAAACAGACAGCATTAAATGACTGGAATGAAAGAGTTAAACGCATAAATTGGGATCAGTTGTTTTTTAAATTCAGCGATCAGTATCAGTGCAGAAAAGAATGTATTGAAACGTTCAATCAGTTGCCTTTAAAAAACAAAGTCTGTTTTACGGCTAGGCCAATGGGACATTTAGACAATGTGATTTGTTTTTCAAATCAACACATAGAAACCAAATTACAAAATGAGCTAACGGATTATAAGAAATACTTTGATGTAGCATCTTGGCTGAATACAGGGGAAGTGATTAAGAAAGAGCCTGAAAAAAGAAAAGCCAATTTTGAACTGCATTTTCCTTTTAAGCTAATCGACAACAAATAGATAATTAATTAAAACACCGGTGTTTTCCGGTGTTTTTTATGTGCTCATGGTATTAGACCGACGCTGCAGGCAGATTGCACTTAAAAAGGCTAATCTATTAATTCTTATCCTAACTCTCCGTACGATTTTCAAAATGGTAATCCGTTTTTATATGTGGATTTTGCTTTAATAATTGACGAACAAATTCAGTTTGGTTTTTTGGTGAAATGGCAATCGTATTAAATCCTGTAAAATTAATTTCTATTTTATTCATAGATTGGGCAGGATCTGTAAAAGGATTTCTGGTTTTTCTTATACTACTAATCGTATCAATCTTAATTTCCTTCTTAAATGGACCGTAGTGTATGGTGAGGAGATTTTCCGCAATTGTATATCCCGTTTTAAGCCATATCCACATTAAACAAAAACCAACTGGTACTAAGAGTACGATTTTAATCCATTGCTTGTCTAAGAACTCAGGGGTCATCCAAACACCAAGGTCTGGAAAGAAAATGGGTGAAAGAATAAAAATAAATGCGAATAACCAAATGGTAGCGGTTATCCATAAGTCTCTTTTTGATGAAAAATACATGCTATCATCCTCTATTCGTTTGAATTTATACTTTCTTGGTGGTACGTATGTAGATGTAATTTACCCTTCAAATTAACAGGTGAATTAATGGAAATTCGCCGTCGATTGGCCGTTTTACGATTTGGGTCAGCTTTCAATTTGTATTTTACCAAAACAATCCATATTTTAGGTGTGTAAAATAGTTTCTATTCTGAAATTTTAAATTAAGATATTCGCTTAGGGAAAGAAATAATATATAAATATAGTTTTTCTTGAGATATCCATTATTTTTGATAAAAGTGCTACAGGAAATGAAAATTACCAATGTTTTTTGAAACTATCTGTCTGTTTGTTCGTATGTATAGTATGGTAAAATTGCCTTAGAAAGGGGTGACTGTTTATGTTCTATATGATCCTTCTTGGATTGGTAGGAGCTACAGCTGTAGTTTTTCTGCAGGACGCAAAACCAGCAGGACCAAAACAGGAACGTTTGGCAAATGTGATGAAGCGAATAGCAGGTAAAAATCAAAAAGACCAGTTTGTATGCACTCAATTGGATGATCGTTATGCCCATTATGTATATGAATTGGATTCAAATATACTATCTATCTTGGCTGGACCGGATTACATTACGATTAATGCGCAAAAAGCTAAAACCAAACAGCCTTTACTTGATGTTCGATACGATACAAGATCGAGAGTTTATACAGAAAAGAAAATCTCTGAACAGTTATTAAAGAAAGAAAGCGATCTAGAAAAGATTGACCTGTTTTTAAGATGGGCCATTATGAGTTTTCAGCCGGAAAAAATGAAAATGATATATCAAAATAACAATAACTTTACTGCTCTTATAAACGAGCTGGAAGATGCGAGAAAAAGAAACTATCTCTCATCACCGATTGATCATGCCTTTACTCAAATTATCCCAAGCCTGGGTTATTTACTGGAGCATGTGGATCTCATCTCTGATGTTGATTATGAGCATCAGGTTAAGGAGACAATAATTAAAGATTTACGAAAGCTGATAGCTGACTTTAGTCAATTGGAATCCAAACAACAAGAAAAGTATGAACATGATACATTAAATCGACTGATTATCATACAGGAGCGAATTACACAAATTCGCAGACATATTGACAATACAAGGGAATTTGACTTAAAGAAAACATTGACTACAATCGATCAAAGATATGAAAAATAATGTCGGACAAGAGGTGGAAAACCGATGAGTGAACAAAATAGGGAATTTGACGAAACAGCGATTCAATCATTCATAAATCCCGAAGATATGAAAAAATTAAATGATGAAGCAACTCAGGTCGTCAAAAAAATATCTGACACCGATGCACATAATATTGACTCCGTCCTAGAGCATTTAAGCAATTTCGGCGGCAATGAGCAACGTATGGCTGGTGAATCATTAAACAGTCTGCGCAGACCAGTTAAAGATATGATGGACAATAAGGACAATCACGATATACCAACTAATCTGCTGAAGCTTCGCGAGGCGGTTTCTGACCTGAATCCAAATGCTTATCAGACAAAAGGAATAGCAAAGATTGTTCCGAAGTTTTTGCGCAAGAGTTCAAATGAAAAGTTTATTGCCAAGTATCAAACAGTGGAAAAGAATATTGATGAAATCGTACAGTCCTTACTTAGAGGAAGAGATATGCTTCAGGAGGATAATGCTGAGCTTGATGTCATCAAAAAAGATGTCCATGAAAAAATTTATCTCTTAGATAAACAAATCTATATGGGTCAGCATCTTTTCCAAATGATTGAGGATAAAAAGAACGATCCGGAATGGCAGAATAAGCAGCAGCTTGTCATGGAAGCTCAGGAGAAAATCATTGTACGAACAAAGAATATGAGCTCTATGGTAAATGTGCTGCAACAGTCCCTTGCTTCCGTTGATATTATCAAGAAAAATAATGATAAATTGAAAGAAGCCATTCGGAATGCAATCGATACGACTAAGAACTTAGCACCCGTTACATCTGCAATTCATTTGGCATTGCAAAATCAGGAACGAATCATTACAGCAATTAATGATGTTAATGAAGCTACAGAAAACATGATTTTGGCAAACGCACAAATGCTAAAAGAAAACACAGAAAAAACAACGAAGCTCTTGGAGAATCCATCTATCTCGATTGAAAAGCTGCAAAAGGCTTACCAGGATATTTATTCTGCCATTGAGACCCAGGAAGCATCCAGCAGAAGGATTATCGCCAGCAGTAAAGAGTTTGTAACGAAGCTGGATGATATGAACAGAGAAATGAAAACGAAGCTATTAAATCAATAAGGGGGAAGAAACCATGCAATATGTTAGATATTCTCTCTTGCTACTAACCTGTTATTTGACCGTGATGTTTAGTGGATTGATACCAGTGGTATTCTTTGATTCATTCGGAATGTTCCTGGGTTCCTATATTTCCATGTCCATCGGGATTACAATTCTTTTATTTGGCTTATTCTTTATGAAAATGAAAGAAAACCATTCATTGAAAATGAGGTTGCTTGTCATTAATACGATTGGTTTCCTGCTATTCCATTTTAATTTTGCAGGATACACTTCATACAACTCCATGGTACTGTGTTATCCCATCCTAGCAGTCTTAACATTGGTTGCATACGACAAGTATTATAAAAAGCAGAAGGAAAAAGGAAATCGAATATACTACTGAAACGCCGATTGATTCGGCGTTTTTTTTATTTAACTGTTCTTCAGAGACGGGACGTCAGATAGGCAGTCTTTTCATTATGCAGCTATCTTCTCAGGTATGGATTAAGAGCAATAATTAAATTAACCTGAAAATGAAAAATAATAAGTATCACAGGTTGATCATCCGTATATGAATGGAAAATTAGAAAAAGTATTTAAAAAGAAAGACAAGCTGGCAGATGGAGGCACGGCTTGTCTTTCTCTTTGTTTTATAGATTGTCTGCAGGAGAAGTGGCATCATACCTCTTTGGTTGTTCATCAGGCACAAAATCCGCATTGAATTCTTTCTCTGATTTAGAAACAACAACAGTTGCCACACCGTTGCCAATTAGGTTCGTAATTGCACGTGCTTCAGACATGAAACGATCGACACCAATTAATAACGCCATTCCTTCTACCGGAATCATTGGGAAGGCAGCCAAAGTGGCGGCCAGTGTGATAAAGCCGGATCCTGTCACCCCTGCAGCGCCTTTTGAGGTTAGCATCAATATGCCAAGCAAGGTCAGTTCTTGCCAGATGGTCAAATCAATCCCATAGGCCTGGGCGATAAAGATGGCGGCCATTGATAGATATATAGATGTACCATCAAGGTTGAAGGAGTACCCTGTAGGGATGACCAAACCGACGACTTGCTTTGAACAGCCGTAGTTTTCTAGCTTTCGCATCATTCCCGGCAGGGCAGATTCGGAAGATGATGTACCAAGAACCAGCAGAATCTCTTCTTTAATATAGGCCATGAACTTAAAGATATTAAAACCGTAATATTTTGCAATTGAGCCGAGGACCAAGACGACGAATAAAAACATAGTGAGGTACACAGAGCCCATCAATTTTCCGAGTGAAACAAGCGATCCAAGACCGAAATTTCCGATTGTATAGGCCATTGCGGCAAACGCGGCGATAGGGGATATTTTCATAACCATATTGACAATCTTAAAGAATATATCAGCTATTATTTCAAAGAAGGTGATGACTGGTTTGGCTCTTTCGCCGACAGAAGCAGCAGCCAGTCCGAATAGAATTGCTGAGAACAAGACCGGAAGCAGTTCCCCTGAAGCAAGGGCGCCGACAACATTCTCAGGAATCAAGTTCAGAATGAATGCTCCGAAGCCCTGATCCGATTCAGCAGCCTGTGCCGTATATTGAGATACATCGCCAGTTTTTAAATTCTCTGTATTAAGCCCGCTTCCAGGCTGAACAAAGTTGACGACAAGAATACCGATTGCTAAAGCAAGAGTGGATACAATTTCGAAATACAATAAAGCCTTGCCGCCAATCTTCCCGATTTTCTTTAGGTTGCCCATGCTTCCAATCCCAATGATTACTGTCAAAAAGATAATTGGAGCAATCAACATTTTAATTAATTTTATGAATAAATCAGCAAGGATTTTTAAACTGGCACCGAACTCAGGGAAAATTGCCCCTACCATAATCCCTAAAATGATACCGGTGACAACTTGGACAGTTAGATTCTTAAAGATTTTCAAAGCCAACCCTTCTTTCTGTTTTATTGTTAGCGCTTACAATTTATTGTGTTTATCTTAAAGGATAAAGAAGGAATTGTGGGATTATGGTTTTAATGTTCTTTTTGGTCTTTTTGGTCACCAGGATAATTATCTTAATCGAAAGAATGAGCATATTTCTTTAATCAGCATCCAATCTATATGAAAAAGAAAGACCTTCCGTAGGGGAAGGCCTCATCAGTCAATCGACTCTTGAATCTTTTTTAATAGTTTTTCGTCGAATTGGGTCTTATAGTAATCATACAGTGGCAAGAAAGTTTGCTGCCATTGCCGTAATTCTTCGTCACTTAGATGATAGATTTCAAGCTCAGCGGAAGCTTCCAATTTCGCTAAGGATTCTCTGTTCATTTGCTCGGATTGCGTTAAGTTCCAAGCTGTCGCTTCGTCCATTGCTTCGATGACTGCCTGCTGTAAATTCTTTGGAAGACTGTTCCAAAACTCATTGTTAATCATGACTGCATATCCAAGAATACCATGGTTGGATAGTATCATATGATCTTGCACTTGATAGAAACCCTTAGAATCAATGTTAGAGATCGTATTTTCTTGGCCGTCAAGCTTCTCCCTTTCTAATAAACTATAAACCTGGTCAAAGGAAGCGCTTCGGTTCTCTGCACCAACAAGGTTCAGCTGCCTTTTGAGCATGTTACTTGGCATGGTACGCAGAGTAAGTCCCTCAAGATTATCTGGCAGTTTAACAGGAGAATGGGCCGTTGTAATTTGTTTAAATCCATTATTCCAAAAGGCCAAGCCCTTTACACCATACTCATCAAGCATCCCTAATAGCTCTCCCTTTATGGGACCTGTGAAAATCTCTTCTATATCTTTATAATTCTTCAATAAATACGGCAGATCGAGAACTTGCCATTCGGGAATCCAATCTGTCACTTTTGAGAAGGAGGGAGCAATCATCTCGATATCGCCATTTTGCAAAGCTTGCAGTTCCTCCCCATCTGAGTAGAGTGTGCTGTTTGGATATACCTCTACCTGGATAGCTCCGTTAGTCTTCTTCTCGACTAGCGTTGCAAATTTATCAGCGGTGAGCCCTTTTGGTGTATTTTCGGCAACAACATGACTAAAGTTGATGACAATTTGTTCGTTTAAGCCCTCTTGTTCAAAATCAGGCGGTAAGCTTGCTTTCTGCCCAAAATCATGCTGAACCCCCATGTATATCACCAATACGGCAATGATGGAAACAGCTGTTATTAAAAAACTTTTCATATCATATCCCCGCCATATTATTCTTTTCAATATTCTACCATGTTTTTTGGTGGTACAATGGAAAAAAGTTACTCGAGGAGTTTTGGGCATGAAGCAAATATCTATCCATTGGAAGATTATGACTATGACTTTCTTCATCATTATCTGTTCTTTTGCTGTTGCAGGTATCTTTGTGCTCGGAAGTTTCATGGAAAAGAAGGAGGCAGAAATCAGCGAACGGAGCCTGCTCCTCTCAAGAACGGTTGCTGAATTGCCTGAGGTGAGGAAGCTGCTTTCAGAAGGCGGTGACAAAAGCAGAGCGGAAGAAATAAACCCAGTTGTTGAGCGGATTAGGGTTATCAATAATGCTGATTATATTGTTGTGCTCAATAATAATCGTATCCGACTGTCCCATCCTGTCAAAAGGATGATAGGTACAGTGTCAAAAACGGCAGATGAGGATGCTGCGTTTACGGAACACAGCTATGTCTCTAAAGCGAATGGAGAAGCAGGCACAGTTATGCGCGGATTTGTTCCTATTATGGATGATGAACATAATCAGGTAGGGGTGGTTATCACAGGATATCTGACCCCAACTCTATGGGAAATTGTATGGGGGACAAGGATTGAAATCTTCTTGGCTATTGGTTTTTCGCTGCTACTTGGCGCATGGGGAGCATGGTCACTGGCACGGCATGTTAAAAACCAAATGTTTGGGCTTGAGCCACATGAAATAGCTCGTCTCTATGCCGAACGGAATGAAACCTTCAATGCCATGCATGAAGGAATTATCGCTATTGATAATGATATGACCATTACGGTTTTTAATGAAAAGGCCTATCGTATCCTTGGTGTAGATAAGCAAAATCTAATCGGCAAGAATATTTATGATGTTCTGCCTGATACAAGATTGCCAGAAATCATTGATTTTAATCACCCGGTCTATAATAAGGAGTTATTGGTCAACCAGCATTCCATTTTGAGTAATCGTATTCCTATTCAGGTAAGGGGCAAAACGATTGGAGCCGTCGCAGTCTTTCAGGACAGGACAGACGTGAAGAAGCTAGCCGAGGAGCTTACAGGCGTAAAGGCTTTTGTTCAGGCTCTCCGTGTTCAAAATCATGAACATAAAAATAAGATGCATACAATCGCAGGCTTGCTTCAGCTTGGTAAATATAAAAAAGCAACTGAATATATCTTCCAAGCTAAAGAAGAACAAGAAATGCTCACTGATTTCCTACATGAACGCATTAAAGATGACAATCTATCAGGTTTGCTTTTAAGTAAGGTTAGCCATGGGAAAGAACTAGGTATCGAAGTCGAAATAGATAAGAACAGCAATTGGACTCATTTTCCAAATGGGCTTGACCATCATGATTTTGTCGTCATTATCGGAAATCTTATTGAAAATGCATTCGAGGCTGTACAGAAATCTATCCAAAAAGAGCGTAAAGTGTCTATTAGCTTGGACCAAACGGATGAATCTACATCAATTTTGGTGGAGGATAATGGAATTGGGATGGATGAAGCCGTCATCAATAATCTATTCAAAAATGGATACACCACCAAACAAGAAGAAGGACATGGGATTGGGATGTACTTGATTCATGAAATTGTCGCCAAAGGCGGCGGCAATATTGAAGTGGATAGTTCTCCTGGTGAAGGGACCAGCATTGTCATTACTTTTTAAGGGGGAAATGAAATGGAAACAGTTACTGTATTACTAATTGAGGACGATCCAATGGTACGCGAGGTTAATCGTGGGTTTATTGAGAAAATAGAAGGCTTCCATGTCGTCGGTTTTGCCCCGAACGGTAAGGTGGGGCTTGAACAAATAGAAATCTTGAAGCCAGAACTTGTTTTAATGGATATATTCATGCCTGAACAGGATGGGCTTGCTACTATCCGCAAAATCAGGGAAAAGGCCATTTCGACAGAGGTCATCGTCGTTACGGCAGCTAATGACCAGCAGACAATTCGGGAAATTCTGCAGTTTGGAGCTTTTGACTATGTCATGAAGCCATTCACCTTTGAGCGAATGAAGCAAGCGCTCGAAAACTATAAGGCATACAGGGAGCAATTCAAACAGAAAGAGGAGTTGACTCAGGATGAATTGGACCGTCTCTTGCGCAGCCAACCTGAACAGGGGCATAAAATGAAGAAGGAAGTACTCCCTAAAGGACTTAACCCGGCAACAATGGAGAAAATACTTCTATTCATCGAAGAGAAAAAGAAACCAATCTCGGCAGAAGAAGTTGCCGAAGGGACTGGACTTGCAAGAGTCACAGCTCGTCGTTATCTGGAACATCTCGAAAAGCAAAACAAAGTAGAAATTGTATTACAGTATGGCGGGATAGGACGGCCTATCAACCGTTATCAAACGGTTAATTGATATTAGCATTAATCAGTTAAGAAGCTACAAAAGCTAAATATTTCTTGTTTTATCAGAGAATTATTGCAATATCCATTCAAGGTTATTCAACGTTTGGCAACCTAGCAATGAAAAGTAAAAAATACAATACATCCTGGGGAAAAACTTTATTATAAATTCAAAAAAATGAGGGGGAACTCGTTATGGAGAATAAATTGATTCAAGAGTTAGGGATTAAATATCCCATCTTACAAGCTCCTATGGCAGGCGTGACCACTCCAGAACTCGTTTCATCAGTTTCAAATAATAATTGTTTAGGTAGTATTGGAGCCGGTTATTTAACAGCAGATAAAACAAGAGAATTCATACATAATGTAAAAAAGTTAACTAAACATCCATTTGGTATAAATCTTTTTGTACCTGAAAATCATGAATTAATAGAAGATAAAATTTTAAAAACGAATAGTTTATTAGACCAATATCGAAAAGAACTTCAGATAGTAAAGGATGATTTGTCGATTTCTACTAAATCAGAATTCGATGAACAAATTGAAATAGTATTAAAAGAAAAATTGAAGGTTTGCTCGTTCACATTTGGTATTCCAAGTAAAGAGATTGTGAAAGAATTAAAAAAGGTCGGAACAGTTGTTATAGGTACTGCAACAAATGTAAAAGAAGCCCAAATAGTTGAGAGTATAGGAATGGATGCAGTGGTTGTTCAAGGCAGCGAAGCAGGAGGACATAGAGGATCATTTATGAATCCAGATAGCTTAATAGGGTTAATGTCTTTAATTCCACAAGTTGTAGATAATGTTTCCATACCTGTTATTGCTGCAGGAGGGATTATGGATGGAAGAGGTGTCACAGCGGCTTTATGTCTTGGTGCAAAAGCAGTTCAATTAGGCACAGCTTTTTTAACTACAAAAGAGAGTGGAGCACATCCATTACATAAGAAGGCTATTCTTAATGCATCAGAAGAAGATGTATTATTAACCAGGGTCTTTTCTGGTAAGACAGCCCGGGGTGTTAACAATAAATTCATGGAAAATATGAGAGAGTACGAAAATGAATTGCCGGCTTATCCTTATCAAAATACATTAACTAAAGAAATAAGAAGGGTAGCAAGTGAACAAAATAATAAGGAATATATGTCACTTTGGTCTGGGCAGAGCCCAAGATTAAGCAGGGAAGTATCGGTTAAAGAATTAATACAATCTCTTCAAGAAGAATCAAAAGGGATTCTGAACCAGTTTGTAAATTTATAATTTATAATTTATAATTTATCTTTTATTTTTACTTTTGAATAAGAACAAAAACCACCAAACTAATAAAAATAAATATCCTATGGTTGTAAATATGGACCAGATCGCTCCATGTTGTAATAGACTAATTAAATGTTCAAATTCGTTCATTTTTTCTGCTCTTCCAATACTGTTTATCAAACTGATTATTAGAGCCACTTATTAGTATTTTCTTAACAAATTTTAAATACTGGAAGGGAATGATAGCTTAAGGATGGAAATATAATGGTAGTAGGCAGGCTCATGATTACTTTTTAAAGGGAATGAAGGGGCGATCAGATGTGAATATGATGGCGAAGGTTAAACTCATATTTTATGCAGTAATCGTATTTTCGATTTATCTGTATGCCATTTTCTATTCTTTTGGGGATCATGATTTGAATTTAAATCACACGTCTAGTAAACAAATCACTGCTTCCTCGGATGAGGATATCAGAAGAAATGTTCAAATAAAATTTATCCTTTTGAATTCATCCGGTCATGCACTTGGTGAAACTGATATTTTGATTAAGAAAAACTCTAAGAATCAAGACAAGAAACCCTTAAATGTTCAAACTAATAGTAAAGGTGAATATGAGTTGACCATAGAACCTGGTTCATATGATGTCCATTTAGAAAAAAATCGCTCTGTACAAAAACAAGTAACTATTCATTCTAAGGATGATGGTAAATCAATAGTACTGAAGTTTTAAAGAAGCCTTAAGTAAGGCTTTTTTATGCATTTGTTCATTATAAACGCTGTTAACAAACATATATTAAACGTTATTTATAGACTAAGTTTTGCCTGAACGTTATTGGTCGTCAAAAGTAAGGGAGGATTGAGCTATGCGACAGATTATTGCCTTAGGAGGCGGAGGTTTCTCAATGGAACCGGATAATCCGTTATTGGATCGATATATTTTAAAACAGGCTACTGTAAATAGGCCAAAAATATGCTTTGTACCAACTGCCAGCGGGGATGCGGACGGGTATGTACAAAGGTTTTATACCTTTTTTAATGAGCAGGAGTGCGAACCAACTCACTTATCATTATTTAAGCCTCCAACCAAAAATTTGCAGGATTACATACTCGAACAGGATATTATCTATGTAGGTGGAGGTAATACGAAGAACTTATTAATTCTCTGGAAAGAGTGGGGATTGGATCGAATACTGAAAACTGCTTATGACCAAGGAATCCTATTGTGCGGTATAAGTGCAGGTGCAATTTGCTGGTATGAGGAAGGATTGACCGATTCATTTGGAGATACACTTGAACCAATAAAGGCATTGGGGATATTAAAGGGGAGTCATTCACCTCACTACGACGGTGAAATGAATAGAAGACCTGCCTATTTACAAATGGTTAAAGATAGATTAATAAATCCAGGTATTGCTGCTGATGATGGAGTAGGGCTTCATTATGTAAATGGAGAGCTGGTAAAAGTAGTGAGCTCCAGACCGAACGCCGCCGCCTATAGTGTTAAAATTTCTGAAGATGGCATTGAGGAAAAAATCCTGGAACCCTTTTATTTAGGAAAGGAAGACTTATAGAGAGAATAACACGTTGTGCTTATTATAATGTTTACATCTTTTTCATATGAAGGAAGTAGAAAAGTAAGCAAAAATAGATTAAAAGTCTTTCTGAATTGATAGTCGCAAATGAATGGGGTGCGGAGGATGAAGATAGCGATTTCCGGCGGTAGCGGTTTTGTTGGGAAGGAACTTGCTGCATTATTAGTCAGGGAAGGTCACGAGGTTTATATTTTGACCCGTAATAAAAATAAGCTGACAATGTCAACTGTTAAACCAGTCGAATGGCTTAATGAATATAGTAAACCAGAAGAGGAATTGGAAGGGATTGAAGCTATTGTTAATCTAGCTGGCACATCCCTGAATTCTGGTCGTTGGACGGAGAAAAGAAAAAAGCAAATTTTAAAAAGCCGTATAAATGCTACAAATGAGATCTATAGGATAATAGCAAAGCTTGACCCTAAACCTCGAATTTTAATCAATGCAAGTGCTATTGGTTGTTATGAGCCATCTCTAGAACAAACCTATCATGAGGACTGGAAACAAGCAGGTGACAATTTTCTGGCGGAAACTGTTGTTCAGTGGGAGCAGGGAGCCCAAAAAGTAACAGATTTTGGAATGCGAGTCGTATTTGCCCGTTTTGGTCTAATTCTTGGTGCCAAAGAAGGGGCTTTTCCAAAATTGATTTTGCCCTATAAGCTATTTGTCGGAGGTAATTTAGGTTCAGGCCGACAATGGTATTCGTGGATTCATGTTGAGGATGTGGCAAATGCAATTTTATTTTGTATCCGAAATAACCAAATAAATGGCCCGGTGAATTTTACCGCTCCGCATCCAAAGAGAATGGAGGATTTCGGTAAAACTCTGGGTGAGGTACTTAATAAACCGCATTGGACAACCATTCCTTCTATTTTCATGAAGACAGCTCTTGGAGAAATGAGTACGTTAATACTGCAAGGGCAAAAGGTGATACCCAAAAAATTAATCGAAGCCGGATACTCATTTATCTATCCGGATTTAAGGTCTGCTCTAAGGCAATTAGTAAAACAAAGAAAGGACTCGCGGAGGTAAAAGCAGAGTCCTTACTTCTTTTGAATTATTTTTCGTCATGAAAATCATGATTTTCATGCTCATCATGATCATTGTCTGCTGAATGTTCATAATGATCCTCTACATGATCATCATATTGGTCGTCTGTATGATCCTGCTCTTGGTTCCATTGTTGACCGAAGAATAATGGACGTCTTCTTTCCTTGTATAGGTTTCTTGAAATGCCAATTATTTTCTTGAAGCGGATGGCTATTATGCTAGTTTGACCTCTATTTGTGGTAAGCAGCAACAAAAAGTCGCTCTTTAACGCCTTTAATTCCCCGTAATATGAACCTTCAACTGT
Organism: Bacillus sp. E214; assembly: GCF_008087365.1. NCBI lineage: Bacteria > Bacillati > Bacillota > Bacilli > Caryophanales > Bacillaceae > Bacillus > Bacillus sp. E214. The sequence goes on from NZ_VENN01000001.1 coordinate 725,385, forward strand.
AATAACCTGGACTTGTTCACCAATTAGATCAGAAGCATAATCAAAAAAATCTTTATCACTTTCATTACTCAAATGTAGTCTCCCCTCTCTTTATAATTAGTTAATGCACGTTATAGATCATTTGCATAGGTGTTTTGCTTAGGGAATAGGGGAATAATTATAGTTTGGTAATGGGTATAGAAACGGCAAAGTGATATGATAAACATATAAACCATACTATTCAACCCAGAATAGTTTTTTCGATAAGGGAGCTGGCAACATGGAGGAATATTTAACAAAGCAACAAGAAACTATTTTGCAGCAATTAAAAGACGTAGCAAAAGAGTTTTCTGTAAGAGCACAAAAATATGACGAGGAACGCTCATTTCCAGCCGAGAATATTACCGATTTGAAAAAAATGAAGTATACAACCTTAACCTTGCCACAGGAATTTGGAGGAGCAGGGGAAGGGTTAACGACTTTTTTGCTTGGCCAGGAGATCATCGCCCAGCATTGCGGTTCAACGTCACTAGCAATTGGGTGGCACAATATGGTGATCCTGGAGCTCTTAGAAAATAAAACATGGACAGAAGAAAATAAAAAGAAACTATTTAACGAAATCGCTGACGGAGCTTTGGTTAATCGTGCCGCATCTGAACCAGCGACAGGTAGCCCAACAAGGGGAGGTAGACCAGAGACGATCGCTCTTAGAAAAGGAGATAAATGGATTCTTAACGGAAGAAAAACGTACACCTCACTGGCTCCGGTTTTGGATATTTTTCTTGTAAGTGCATGGATTCCTGACGAGGAAACGATTGGTTGGTTTAAAGTATACAAAAACCAGAGCGGTGTGAGTATTGATGAAACATGGGATATGATCTCGATGCAGGGAACTGGCAGCCATGATTTACTTATGGAAAATGTAGTGCTTCGTGAAGAAGATTTTGTGGAAAGAGCTTCTGCTAGAAAAGCATCAGGCTGGCTTTTACATATACCTGCCTGTTATATCGGCATTGCAATGGGAGCGCGTAACTATGCGATTCAATTTGCAAAAACGTATTCACCAAACAGTTTAAAGGGCACAATCTCTGAACTGCCGCATATTCAGGCAAAGATTGGTCAAATGGAGCTTGAGCTGATGCAGTCTAGGAGCTTTTTATATTCTATTGCTCAAAGATGGGAGCAGTATCCTGAGAAACGTGAACAAATGGGTCCTGAATTGGCAGCTGTTAAAACGGCTATAACCAATCAAGCAATCTCGATTGTCGATACAGCCATGCGAATAGTCGGCGCACAAAGCCTGCAACGGAAAAGTCCAATGCAAAGATATTATCGTGATGTTCGGGCAGGTCTGCATAATCCTCCTATGGATGATTCTACGCTGACCTTACTTGCTAAAAATGCGTTGGAGAAACAGGTGTAATAGAGAGAAAACAGTTGGGATGTAACATAGTTAAAGAAAATATTAAATGAACTTTTCATCGTTTCTTATATTCAGAAAGAATCCTCATTAAGATAATGAGGTTCTTTTTTTGTCTTTATTCCAAGTTGATTGGGGGTCACTTTTTCCAAGAATAATTTTTTGAAGAAGCAAATGAATACCGGTTTATATCCATTAAACTCATTAAAGGGATATACAAAAAAGCAAAAGTGCTATTCATAGCTTAATTTCCAGCTTGATTTTATTCAAAAAAAGTAAAGTTAACTTTTTAATGTAATAAATGTATATTTAGTGAAAAATACCACATTTTTCTTGACCATGAAAAAATAAGAAGCTATATTGATAATGCGTTATGTGAAAAGATTCACATATTTAACATCTTAGAGGAGTGAGTAATTTGAGAAATCTAAAAAAAGTAGCAATGGTAGGAACTGGTTTGGTTGGATCAAGTGCAGCCTATAGCTTAATTAATCAAGGAATTTGCGATGAATTAATTATGATTGACATTAACCATGAAAGAGCAAAGGGTGAAGTTTGGGATTTATTACACTGCATCGACTTTTTGCCAAGCCGAACGAAAATTACTGCGGGTTCCTATTCTGATTGCGAAGATGCAGATATCGTTATCATAACTGCTGGTCCTCCTCCTAAAAAAGGTCAGACACGACTAGATACATTGGAAATTAGTGCAAGGATTATGAAGTCTATTGTTTCGGAAGTAATGGAAAGTGGGTTTGACGGTATCTTTTTGATAGCATCCAATCCAGTTGATATTATGACTTATATGGTATGGAAATTATCTGGCCTTCCGAGAAATAGAGTAATTGGTACTGGAACTTCATTAGACTCTTCAAGATTGAAAAATTATTTATCGGAAATTTTACATGTTGATCCAAGAAGTATTAATGGTTATACAATGGGTGAACATGGAGACTCTCAATTTGCCGCTTGGTCCCACATGACTGTTGGGGGAAAACCACTTCTACAAATTTTAGAAGAAGGAAAAGAAGAAATTGGGGAAATCGATTTAGATTTATTATTGCAAAAAGTGAAAAGAGTAGGGTTTGAGATACTAGAAAGAAAAGGAACCACCTACTACGGTATCGGATCAGCTCTGGCATCTATCACTAAAGAAATATTTAATGATTCTCATAAAATTGTCGCACTTTCTACTATTCTTGATGGCGAATATGGATATAAAGATATCTGTACTGGAGTGCCTTCTATCATTACAAGAGAAGGTATTAAAGAAGTAGTTGAGTTAAACCTAACTAGCACAGAAAAAGAAAAATTTGATCAATCGAATGAAATACTACGTGAATACATGAGAAGCATTGGCTTTTAACAACAGGAGGAATGACAGATGAAAAAAGAATATATAATGCCTAGAATATTTAATGCTTCAACTGGTATTGCACAAGGTATTTTCGTTACGCTGGGTATCGGACTATTAATAAAAAATATAGGTTCCATTTTGGATTTGGCATGGATGATTGAAATTGGCTCAATAGCTACAGGGTTAATGGCACCAGCAATCGGGGTAGGTATTGCAATTATGCTAGGAGCGAATGGGTTAGTGGTATTCTCTGCGGCCATAGCAGCAGCATTGGGAGCAGGCGCTATTAGTATTACCGAAGCGGGTATGTTGATTAAATCAGGAGAACCTATTGGTGCTTTAATAACTGCAACATTAGCAACCTTTATTGGAAAAAGATTGAGCGGCAAAACACCGCTTGATATGATGTTAGTTCCATTTGCAACCATATTAATCTCTGGATTTGTTGGAATACAGCTTTCAACAGTAATAGCACCTATTTTAACATCCGTTGGTGCGTTTATTAAAACATCAACAGCCGGAAGTCCTTTGATCGCTTCAATCGTTTTGGCAGTAGTTTGGGGATTATTCCTAGTATCTCCAGCATCCTCCGTCGCATTAGCTATAGCACTTGAACTGTCAGGTATCGCTGGTGGAGCCGCTCTAGCAGGTTGTGCTGCTCACTTTGTTGGTTTTTCTGTTATCTCAGCAAAAGAAAATCAGTTAGGAGGTATACTAGCTCAAGGGATTTGTACGCCAAAAGTACAATTGCCCAATATAACAAAGAATCCATATATCCTGCTACCGACATTGTTAGCAAGTGCAGTGGCAGGTCCGGTGTCAGCTTTAGTATTTAGTATAGAAGCTCCTAAAGAAATTGCAGGTATGGGTTTAAGTTCATTTGTGGCTCCTATTCAACTATTAACTACAAATAATCTGGGTTATATCATTCCAGCGATGTTGATTACTTATATAATATTACCTGCAGGTATTGCATATGGCACTTATTATCTATTAAAGAAAAAAGGTAAGATTAAAGAAAATGATTTAAGCTTACCAGTATAACGAATAAAGAGAGCAGGGTAAATCTAATGATTTACCTTGTTTTACTTTTTAAAGGTTTTTTGACTGTAAAATAAATTAAATCCAAAGTGAAATGTTACATTCATTAAAAGAATATGTTTCAGAACACTAATGCAGTTTTTTTGATATGTTCAATTAAGTACAGTATCTTTTGAAGAAGATAAGTGACAATGTTCGTGGGTTAATGGAGGGTATAAGTCTAATAATTTGCTATTATAAGATATGTCTGTTATTCTAAAGAAGAATTATTTTTGTTCGTTTTCAGATTGAGAAGCGATTTTGATTTTCGTCTAAGGTTTTTGAGCAAGGATAGTAATACATTGTGTGGAAACACACTAGGAGGCAACAATTATGGAACAAGGTAAAGTGAAATGGTTTAATGCAGATAAAGGTTTTGGATTTATCGAACGTGAAGGCGGAGAAGACGTATTCGTACATTTCTCAGCAATCCAAAGCGAAGGCTTCAAATCTTTAGACGAAGGTCAAAGTGTAACTTTTGAAGTAGAACAAGGACAACGTGGCCCACAAGCTACAAACGTTCAAAAAGCTTAATAACAGCTAATAAATAGACCCTACATTTGTAGGGTCTATTTTTTGTTTAATCAATAATTTTGTGAATAAAAATAAAGCCCTATTCAAGAAATGAATAGGGCCTCTGTAACAAACGTATGAAACTAGTAATATCAAATGGTAGGCTAAGTATAGCGCAGTGGTTGAATAATCACTAATTTAAACAGGGATTATACTGTGATTTTTCAATGACGAATCGGAATATTATGGTAATATGTTAATGGTAAGATAGTGGGATATCAATAAGGGGAATAGTAATGGATTCTGAAATAAAAAAGAGTTTGCAGTAAAAGTATTTGGTGAAGAAACAATCACAGAATACAAGGGCTAGGGTTTTAAATCAAGAACTAAATGCCTTTCAAAAGAAACTGCCTTAGGGAATATTGAAATGATCGTTGATGACTTCTTTAAGGAATTTCAATTTATGCTATGGGGGAAACAGTCTGAACAATTAATTGGAAAGTTCCTAATAAGAGCTAAAAAGAAACCCAATTGAAATTAAGTAAAGTAGTTAAAGCTGTATGAAAATGAATTTATTCATATGTTTAAAAGTCCAAAAGGAGGTATTGAAATGTCTAATGAATCAACATTTCAGAGAGAAGTAAAAGATTTTTGGTATCCAGAATACAATAAAAATGGATACCCTCATGTTCAACAAGGAATGATTTTAAATCCTGAGAGGAATGAGGAATTTTCCCCGTTTATTCTAATGGCTGAAGACTGGTTTAAGCGTGGAACCTTCTCCGACCATCCCCACAGAGGGTTTCAAACTATAACTTATGTTATTGATGGAAGGCTTGAACATATAGATAATGCAGGAGGGTATAGCATTTTGGATGCTGGTGATGCCCAATACATGAATGCCGGTTGGGCAGCTAGGCATGCGGAAGAGGCTTTTGATGATGATCTTATTCATACCTTACAGTTATGGCTGAATCTGCCAAAAAGTCTAAAGCATACAGAAACAAGTTATCAAAACATCTATGTAGAAGATGCTCCTGTTGTGAACGTTGAAGGGGGTTACATTCGAGTTTACTCAGGTGATATTGCAGGGGTAACAGGACCTATGAATAGTTTGGTTCCTATTACGATGGCAGAAATTAGCCTCCGTGAAGGAACTGATTACACACATGTATTGCCTGAGAATCATAATGCATTCTTGTATATGTTGGCGGGGGAGATGGAGTTCGGAGAAAGTAAGACAAAGATAGCTAAAACAGGGGCGGCTACCCTATCCTTTAATGAAGAAGGCTCAGATTCTAACTCAAGTGGATTAAAAATAAAAGCATTATCTCGTTCCAAAGTATTGATTTATTCAGGCATCCCTATCCGCGAAGAAATAGCGTTTGGTGGACCATTTGTGATGAATACACAGGAAGAAATCAAGGAGGCGTTCCGCGATTTTCAGCACGGATTATTTGGACCACCTGCAGTAAAAAAATAAATCAAATTAGAGAAATAGAATATATTTTCAAACAAACACCAGATGGATAATAAACATCTGGTGTTTGTTTGTATAGTTTGAACGTATGTTCTTAAACTATCGAGTGTGTTGATCCAAGAAGTGTGTTACTGACAAAATTAATCAATGTTCTTTCCAAAAGAAAAAATAACCAATCATAAGATACATATATATTTTATTGAGCTCAGCTCCGTTCCTAATCCTACATCCCATATTTATTGCCCTACAAATAATCTACAAAAGGGATGGACAGTACACGTGGAACTTGCGAAAATCATAAATTTTATCAATATAGTAAAATTATTCTAAAAATTATTTGCATATTAATATGGTACTCTCATATAATAGAAGATAATAAATTACATAAAATATTATTTATGATAATTATTTTCAAAAGTAACAAATGATTGGGCAAAGGGTTCTATAATTGATTGAAAATGGAGGGATACGAATGTTTGAAAAACTACAACGTAGGAAAAGCCTTTATGATTCCTATTGCTGTTTTGCCAATAGCGGGGATTATGCTTGGTATTGGTGCAGCTTTTACCAACCCCCTTATGGTAGAAACCTATGGGTTGGAAGGAATACTCGGAGAAGGGACATTTTTGTTTTATATTTTAAGCACCATGTCTGCAATTGGTAATATTGTTTTTGCTAACTTGCCTTTGATATTTGCTGTCGGGATTGCTTCGGGGTTAGCATTACAGGAAAAAGGTGCAGCGGGTTTATCGGCAGCAATCGCTTTTCTTGTCATGCATGTTATCGTTGGTACCATTCTAGGTTTCCTGGGCCATACACCAGAGACGACAACTGTAGACTATTTCTTATCTCAGGGTCTAGATCCAGTTGAAGCAGCGAAGCAGGCAAACGTATATGGGTACGAGCTTGGTATTTTTACAGTTAGAATTGGCGTGCTTGGAGGAATTATTGTTGGTTTACTAGTAGCCTTTTTAGCTAATAGATATTACAACAAGCAGCTTCCAGAAGCACTTTCGTTTTTCTCTGGAGTAAGATTTATTCCGATTATTTCAGTATTTGCAATCAGTGTTGTAGGGGTGATTATTCCATTTGTTTGGCCATATGTTCACATTGGAATTTCAACCTTCTCAGAATTCTTTGGACGAACAGGACCAATCGGAATGTTCTTCTATGGATCGCTAATGAGACTTCTCAATATCTTTGGACTTCATCATGCTATTTATCCACTATTCTGGTACACCTCACTTGGTGGAGAATTAGAGGTTGCAGGGAAAATCGTACAAGGTGGACAAAGCATTTTCTTCGCACAATTGGCTGATCCGACTGTTACGAAATTCTCAGCTGAAGCAACGAAGTATTTCACAGGTGGATACTTACCAATGATGTTCGGTCTCCCAGCAGCCGCTCTTGCTATGTATCATACAGCTAACAGTAAAAATAAGAAAATTGTCGGTGGTATTCTATTTTCAGCGGCCTTAACATCCTTCTTAACAGGGATTACTGAACCTATCGAATTTACATTTCTTTTTGTAGCACCATTACTTTATGGGATTCATGCCATTCTAGAGGGGATTTCCTATGCTGCTTTATATGCTCTAGATGTATCGGTAGGGGTTACTTTCTCAAGGGGTATCATTGATTTTACATTATTCGGTCTATTACAGGGTAATGATAAAACGAATTATATTTGGATTCTCATTCTCGGAATTCCAACAGCACTCATCTACTACTTTGTATTTAAAACACTTATTCTAAAATTGAATTTAAAAACTCCAGGTCGTGGGGAGGAATCTGAGAATAAGTTATATACGAAGAAAGATGCACTGCTAAAAGACATTGATATAGAGGATGTAATCACAGCCTTAGGTGGAAGAGAAAACCTAGTGGACGTCGATGCATGTATAACTAGATTAAGAGTCACCGTCAAGGATATCGATAAAGTTGCAGAAGATTCCGTTTGGAAAGATGAACTGAAGGCAAAGGGACTCTTTAAGAAAGGCAAGGGTGTTCAAGTCGTATATGGAGCCCTCGCAGAGATCTTAAAAAATGAGATAAACAACGTTAAATAATCTTAAAAGGTTAATAGGTGGAGCTGTAGCGGAATTATGTTTTTTCCTTCCTTAATCTAAATAATAATGCTAAGCTACCTCCACTATTTAAGTTTCGTTAATTGGATTTGCTGCAGGAGAGTCGTTTTCCAACTGTAATCATCAAGGTAAAAAAACAGAAATAGTAGGTGAATAAAATGTTAGACCATATTAAAAAAGGGCTGGTTGTTTCATGTCAAGCCCAAGAGAGTGAGCCTCTTCATAGCTCATTTATCATGTCAAAGCTTGCTCTGGCTGCCAGGCAAGGTGGAGCGGCAGGTATTCGAGCAGAATCGAAACCGGACATTATCGCGATTAAAAAAGAAGTAGATTTACCTGTCGTAGGAATTGTGAAGCGAAATTATCCTAATAGTGAAGTTTTTATCACAGCAACAAAACAAGAAGTTGATGAACTAATTGAGACAGGCTGTGAAATGATTGCGATGGACGCAACATTAAGAGAACGTCCAAATGGAGAGGAATTAGCTGATCTAGTTTCATATGTAAAAGAGTATGATCCCCAGGTTCAATTAATGGCAGATATCTCCTCATTGGATGATGCAATGAATGCGGAACGATTGGGCTTTGATTGTGTATCCACAACCCTTTATGGCTATACAAATGAGACAAAAGGATGTAAATTATATGAGAATGATTTTGAATTTATCAAAACAGTCTTAAAAAATGTCTCAATCCCTGTGATAGCTGAAGGAAATGTTATCACTCCCGAAATGGCGGGAAGGGTACTTGACCTGGGGGCATACTCCGTTGTAGTCGGGGGAGCAATCACTCGGCCACAGCAAATAACAAGTCGCTTTGTTGAAGAAATAAAGAGGGGTTGCTGATCAAATTTAAGGCGGAAGGAGTTATCTATGGTTACGCTCTTGAAGGAAATTCAATCGAAATATTCTTCATTCTCCGATAAAGAAAAAGGCTTAGCTGATTATTTGCTTTCTTCGCCATCAGAAGCTTCTAAGTGCACGATCAAAGAAATAGCAGAAAAAACGAATGTATCCGTTGCAACGATTACCCGATTCTGTAGAAAAGTATCCTGTAAAAATTTCGTGGAATTAAAAATGAACCTGGCGAGAGAAACGCACCATGAAGAAGCGGAGGATATGGATTCCAAAATCAGAAGTCAGTATATGGATGTAATCCGCGATATACAAGGATTAAACAGTCGGAAATCGATAATGAAAGCACTCAAATTAGTTACAAATGCTAAGCGGATTTTTATCTATGGTTTAGGAAGTTCGGGACTTGCCGCACAGGAATTAAATTACCGATTGAGTAGGATGGGTTTTGCCAGTGAAGCTGTAACCGATCCACATTTAATGATTATTAGAAGTACCTTATTAAAAAAAGGGGATTTATTATTAGCTATTTCACGTTCTGGGCAAACCCGGGAGTTAATTTCATCAGTTAATGAAGCGAAGAAAAAAGATGTTAAATTAATCTCTTTAACGGCTTATGACCATACATATCTAACAAAATTATCGGATGAAGTGCTATGGACCGTCCATCCCGTTCGCAATGCCTACTTATCAACCGGTCTTGATTTAAGCGCGCTTTACCTCATCGACTTAATTAGTATGCATTTCTTGGAGGATCCAACTAGGAAAAAAATCTATCAAGAGACCATTTCCGCAGTATCGTCTCAAATCCATATTAATAGTTGAAAAAGAGAAGTTTAAAATACTCCGCCTGAGAGAGTTGATTTGTTTAAAATCTGCCTACCTTAGGAGGAGTATTTTTTTGTAAAAAGATATTCATATTATTGATCTGTCTTTTCAAAACGTTGAGTATGTACATATTTTAAGTACGGTCGTGATATCGAGATAATCTTTCATTTTCCTAAAAATATTGAAGATGCTAATTATAAATATTAGGATACTCGTGCTTAGGTTTATATTGGTGAGTTCATTCAACAAATTATAAATTAAGAATACCATTGAAAGGTAATAGGTCATTCATTGGCATTCTAGAGTGTAATAATTGAAGATAAAAAATACATATTATATTACCTCTGTATGATGAATATTAGAGAATGGTGGTAGAATACGTTACTTGGAAAACCGAGTATTTATCTAACATTAAAATGTACATTAAGGTAAGGTTATTACAACATATCAATAATATCAGGTTCGTCATCATTATATGATTTAGGCTCTTGAATAAACATCTTCTTGGCTAAGTTACCTATTGTATTGGTTGCAAAAGCATCTACAGTTCCTCCAATAATTCCACCTGCTACAGGAACCATTTTACTTAAATTAATGACTCCTTTTTCTCCAAACTTTGTTAGTAAACGAAATCCTACAGCATGATTAATTTTTTTAATAACCTCAAAAGGTATTTTTTTTATACCTGTTACTGCAAGCTTCCTACCAATTTGAATCCCTGTATTTTTAAGAATGTCTTTAGCTCCGTTTCCTGCTAAACATACATAAACAAAAGTTTTAACCTGATCATCTTTTAGATCATATCCCCCCATATGTGCAATAGCTGCTACCATTCTCATTTGTACGAATATAACACTAGTTATATTTGCAGGGACAGCAACTGGCAAAGTAATAAGTCCTCCTACTCCTGTTAAGAAGCCACTTGTGGCACTTTTAGTATTTTGCCAATTAATTAAACTTTGAACTTTTTGATCAAGTGTACCACTTTTTTGTAAATAACTTTCAGCTAACTCTATGGCTGTGTCCATTCCAGCTATTCCGCCATTAATTGCTTTATCATAAGACCAATCTAAGGCATTCATTATAGCATCGTGGGTTAATCTTTTTTTCTCGTCCACTATATATTCACCTTACCTCTCAGTATTATACTAATATTATAAGTTATTTATCTGACTGTGCTAATTGTTTAATTGATATTATTGTTATCAAAACTAGTTTTTTCAGCAATTGCGGATAACCGGCCATATTTCTAATAGAATCCTTTAATAATTCTGTGGCTCAATACAATTTTCTTTACTATTGGAAGCGAATCTAATCTGTCCAGCTTTCATATTCGGGAATTTTGTAAAACCTACTAATAATTTCTTCATTTAAATACCTCCGTTGATAAAAATAATTATATAAAAGTACGTCTCTATTTTTGTCTCTTCTTGTATGGAGTATATAAAGGTAAATTCGGTCGAGGATCTAGATAATCCATCTTTAACAACAGATTAGTACTGGAGATAATACAGCACTCAGAAAAACGCTTTTTAAGAGTATATAGACCCTCGGCTGCATAAGATGTACAAGCCCTCTTCTGGTTTAGACAGAGAAGACCCTCCTTGTACTTAACCACAGCATCCCAACCACCTTTCCCAAGAATTTTAGATGTTTTTATAGGTTTGTAGGATATTTCAATCAGTAGGTAAGCGTTATAATGAATTTTGTAAGCGCTTTAATTTACGATAAAGGGGGAAAAGACGATGAAGAAATTAGGTTTAGTCCTAATGGGGTTACTGACGGTGCTAGCTTTGGCTGCGTGTAGCGATGATGATGAAAAAGCAGGTCAATCCACGAAGGATGGGGCAATTGAGCTTACGCTTTGGACTGACTGGACCGAGGATCGGCCGGAAAATACTCTTTACAAAGACATTATTTCTAAATTCAATAAAGAACACGATGATATTCAGGTTAAGGTAGAGGCCATACCACATGACCAATATGAAACTAAATTAAGAACACAAGCTGCTGGTAACCAATTACCTGACATGATGCGTGTATGGCCTGGGGCGAGAACAGAGCCTCTTGCTGAAGGTGGAGCCATCCTTCCCTTAAACCCAATCATTGAGAACTGGGATGGAGTTATTCCTGATGCCATTCTACAAGACTATGCGTTAGATGATAATTATTACGCAATCCCTTCAAACATTAGTATTACAGGATTAATTTACTATCATAAGGACATTCTTCAAGATGTAGGGTTTGATGAGTTTCCAAAAACATATGCAGAATTTAAAAAACTTGTAAAAGCACTTAATGATAAAGGAACGACTCCAATTTCTTTAGGTAACAAAGCAATCTGGCCATTACAATCTGTTTACATCTCTACTATTGCTGATCGCTTTACTGGAAGTGATTTCTTAGAGAATACATTAAATGGAGATGGCAGCTTCGAAGATCCGCAATTTATCAATGCATTATCTGTGATCGACGAATTAACAAAATTAAAGGCATTTAATGAGGATATAAATACCCTTGATGAAGCTCAATCGCGAAATGAATTCATTAAAGGAACTGCAGCACTCCACTTTGCTGGTTCATGGGCACTTGGTCCAATCTTAGACAGTGTAGAAAATATTGATAACATTGGTGTAGCTCCATTCCCTACATTTGAAGGTGGTAAAGGTGATCCTGCCAAGATTGCTGGGGCAGCTGGCGGGGGAATCGCCGTTAACAGCAAGTTAAGTAAAGAAGAGCAAGAGGCTGCTTTCACATTCTTAAAATACTACTATGGTGATGAACTATACCAAGGCTTAATCAAAGCGAATATTATCGTTCCAGCTACTGTTGAAATGGATGACAGCATTCCACAAATATTCCAGGATGCTAACAGCTTTGCTCAAGGTGGATTAGTGCCAGTATATGATGCAACATTAACTCCTGAACTTACTGATATTATTAACAATGGCTTGCAATCTATTACCTTAGGTGACAAAACACCTGAACAATTAGCGGAAGAAATGCAAAAAGAAAACAAAAGTAAATAATCGTCTATAAGTTCTTTCACAGGTTACTTCATGCAAGTAACCTGTGAATGTTTAGGGGGGAAGAAAATGAAGTTAACTAAGAAGACTAAAGGGGCGTTTTTACTAGGTATACTGCCTGCTTTCTTACTATATATTGTTTTTGCCATTTATCCGATTCTCCAATCCTTCTATTATTCATTCATGGATTGGAACGGATTCAATGAAATGACCTTCGTAGGATTAGATAACTTTAAAAAGCTATTTGCGGATTCGCTATTTTGGAACTCTGTCAAAAATAATATATACGTAGTATTAGTCTCTGTGCTGGGCCAAGTTCCACTTGCTTTATTTTTTGCCCTTTTATTGAACCGTAAAATGAAGGGTGCGAAATTATTTAGAACAATTGGGTTTCTGCCAGTTGTTTTATCAACCGTAGTGATCTCCTTAACTTGGAGTTTGATTTTCAATTCCCGTAATGGATTAATCAATGAATTTCTACGATCAATCGGGTTAGATTCACTTGCACAAAATTGGTTGGGAGATACAAAGTGGGCAATGGCATCTGTCTTAGTAGTCGTAGTTTGGCAGTTTGTTGGTCTATACTTAATTATTTTTCTGGCCGCATTACAAAATATACCTACAGAAGTATTAGAAGCCGCTAAAATGGATGGCGCATCGGAATGGGCAACAACCTGGAAGATTACGATTCCAATGATTTGGGAAACCATTCTAGTTGCAATTACGCTTTGTATTGCAGGCAGTTTGAAAACATTTGATTTGATCTATGTCATGACACACGGTGGTCCTGCACATTCAACGGATGTTATGGCACTCTATATGTTTAATGAAACATTTTCAAAATTGCAGTATGGTTATGGTAGTGCAGTGTCCGTATTTATTTTCTTCTTTAGTCTGATCTTAATAGCAATTGTAAACAAAGTATTAGGAAAGAAAATGATTTAGGAGGTGGGTATAGATGGCGAAAACAAATGAAATACCTAAGAAAAGAAGCTTCAAAAAAGTAAGCATCTATATAGCATTAATTATATTTGCAATCATTAATGCATATCCAATTATTTGGATGGCAATCAACTCCTTTAAATCCGAGAAGGAGTTTGCAACAAACCAATTTGGGTTTCCAAAGAAATTTATAATAGAAAACTATACTGCCGCTTGGGATATTGCTAACTTAGGTGTCCTGTTTAAGAATAGTATTTTTATTACTGTAACAGCGACTGTATTAACCGTTTTTATCGGGGCGTTAGCATCTTATTTCTTATCTCGATTTGATTTCAAGATGAGCAAGTGGTTATATGGATTTTTCATCTTTGGATTATTAATACCGATTCATGCCACATTAGTACCTATGTTTATTCTAATGAAAAATTTAGGACTATTGAATACACCCATCACCTTACTCTTTCCCTATATCGCTTTTCATTTACCCATTACGATCTTTATCCTCACCAGCTTTATGAAGGGCTTTCCTAAGGATATTGAAGAATCTGCAATCATGGACGGGTGCGGAGTTTTTAGAATATTTTGGTCCATCATCCTGCCCATGTCACGTCCGGCAATCGCTACAACTGTCATTCTTAATTTCATCTACAATTGGAATGAATTTTCATTTGCGCTAGTGTTAATTAATGACCCAGAGCTTCAAACATTGCCACTAGGTTTAGCAAACTTTGCAGGTCAATTTACAACCGACTATGGTGCCCAAATGGCTGGTTTAACGATGTCTTTAATTCCAATTGTCATTTTCTACATGATTTTTGAAAAGAATATTGTTAAAGGTATGACAGCTGGTGCGGTAAAAGGGTAAATGAATATGATTCGAAATTGGGGCCTAAAAAAGAAGTTTATGATTATATTCCTTGTATTCATCACACTACCAACAGTATGCTACGGCATTCTCATTTACTACCAAACAACCGAAGTACTTAAAGGTCAGCTGGAAGAGGATATCATAGAAATGCTAGAAAAAGATGAACAGAGCCTTTTGTCCATCATACGAGATGTTGAAAGTATGTCCTCCTATATGATTTACAGCGAGGACTTTCGAACATTTTTTAAAACTACAGATGAAATCCCTATTGCGGATAAAAGTAGTATGGACGGGATAAAAGGCTATTTTACTTTTCAATTGATGTCAAATGAGTATATATCCTCCATCTTATTACAAGGAGGAAATGGTGAGGAGCTGGCATTTGGTGAACCTGTTTTTGGAAACGAGGATAAGTTAGATCAGGCTGCCATAGACGGAAAAGGATCTCCCATTTGGAGCGATACCTATGGGGTTACAAGTGGGTGGGATGGGAAAAAATATGTTATTAGCCTCTCTAGAGTCATTAACGATTTAAATAAGATTAATCAACTAATTGGCATCGTAAGAATCCGTCTTGATCAGGAAAAAATTAAGAGAAATTTAGAAGTAAAACAAGGTAATTACCTGGTCATGTCAAAGTCCGGTGAAGTTATTCTTCATTCAAATCAAGAGCTAATAGGAAAAAAATACAATGATCCTGCCTTTATCGATTGGGTCAATCATAGTGAGAACCTAGCCTATGATTTTACAAAAAACAACCATAACTATAAAGCTGTTAAAAAAAAGCTGAGTGGGACAAATTGGACATCTATCGTGATTGTAAATGAGGAGCACTTGGTCAAGGAACTGTATACCGTTCGAAATTCGATTCGTAATATGATTTTTCTTCTTCTCATATGTGGAATCATCGCTTTTTATGGATTCTATCGCTCTAATATAAAAAGAGTAATTGAATTAACTGGCCAAACACACCAGCTTGAGAAAGGGGACTTCTCGGCGAATGTGGGCATTTCAACAAATGATGAAATTGGTCAACTAGGGAAACAGTTTAATAAAATGGTCAAAACAATTCAAAGACATATTGATACAGAATACAAACTGACTATTAAACAAAAGGAATCTGAATTAAAGGCGCTTCAGAATCAAATTGATCCACATTTTCTATACAATACATTAGACATGATTCGATGGACGGCACGCCTTGAAAATGCAATGGAAACAGGTCAACAAATTGAACAACTATCAAAAGTATTCCGAATGAATTTAAATAATGGTAAAATGTGGGTTACAATAGAGGAGGAAATAGCCTATATTGAATCTTATTTAGAATTACAAAAAAGCCGCTTAGGAGAACGTCTATCTTTTTACATTTTTATTGATGATCAAATCAAACGTTCCTACATAATGAAACAATTAATGCAGCCACTAGTTGAAAATTGTATCCAGCACGGTTTTAAAGAATTACCCAGACAAGGAATCATATCCATTCACTGCTACCAAGCGGAAGATCAGTTATGGATCGATGTGATAGATAACGGTTGGGGTTTCGAAAAAGGTACGGAAGATACTGGTTATGCAATGAAAAACCTAAAAGAACGTTTAGAGATTGCGTTTGGAGAACCTTATGGTTTGCTGGTGTTAGAAGCTGAATCCGGAGCATTGGTAAGACTAATCCTGCCACTACTTTGGCAGCCCATAAACATGGAGAAATCAGGTGAACACTCGTGACTTTTAAAATGTTAATAGTGGATGATGAACCTATTATTTCCCGTGGTCTGCGTTTAACGATTCCCTGGGAGACCATCGATGTCGAAGTAGTAGACACAGCACATGACGGAGAGGATGCCATCGAGAAGGTTATACAATATGGCGATATAGACATTGTTATTACAGATATAAGGATGCCAAAAATGGATGGACTGCAGCTGGCGCGTTTTCTGTATGCAAACTACCCTCAAATTCGGACGATTATTCTTAGTGGATTTGAAGAATTTGAATATGCCCAGCAAGCTATCAAATTGGGTGTAGATAACTATTTTCTTAAACCGGTTGATATTAATGAGCTCGTGGAAAATGTTAAAGAGATAACCAACGAAATGAAGCAAAAGCGGCAGCAAAAAAAAGAACTGGACAAAATAGGATTGAGAAATGCAATCCTCCAACAAGTAACAAATTTACAAAGGTCTTCACCTGTTAAATCAGATGACTATAACGGCTTCAGAATTTATCCATTTATTAGTATGCATCAAAATTATAAACGAAAAATAACTAGTTTGTCAGAAGGGGAATATGAAGAGTTTTTAAGAGGATGGGAGAAAAGCATTGAGAGGAAACTACAAGAATATGGACTTACCTCTTATTCGTTCTTTACTGAAAAAAATATACTAGTTACCTGTGTTCATAGTGATGATGGTCGGAAAATGACGTCGGATATCCGGCAAAGTTTAATTCGAAATGATGGATTAAACCTTCAATTTGTTTGGAGCGATGAGTGGATTCCTGTTGAAGAACTCATGGTCGTACTAACAGAACTACTAAATAAAGGAAGGTATTTAGCTTTCACTGAGTGTACTAGCATTATAGTTTCAGATCAATTGAGACGGGATACCCTTCAATCGTACCCAACTAAACTTGAAGAGCAATTAATAGAAGCTATTATTCAAAAGAAAGATTTAGACCTACATACTTTTACGAATGAATTATTCGGATACTTTACAATACATGAATTCTTCCTGGATGAAGCTGTTCAGGTTTGCAGAGAGATGCTTAATAAAATTTTGGATCACTATAAGTCTCTGAGTGGGAAAAACGTCAGGAAATGGGATCTTTATTACAGTGAGAGTATAAATGTCCATGAATATAACTCATTCGAATTGTTGAGAGAACTTTTTTATCTGGACCTTTCCTCCATTCGTAAATACCAATCTGAGCTGAAGAATTTTGACAAACAGGATTTGTTAATCAATCACGCGAAGGAATACATACATGAATACTACAGAACAAATATTAGAGTTCATGAAGTAGCGGAGGTCCTTAATATAACCCCTAATTATTTCAGTTCTCTATTTAAGCAGAAAACAAGCGTTAATTTCAATGAATACGTTAACCAATTAAGAGTGGATGAAGCAAAGATCTTACTTGCGGAGACTCCTTTTAAGGTAAACGAAATATCCGAACAAGTAGGATTCCATGAATATAAATATTTCGTGGGAGTGTTTAAAAAACTGACAGGAATGACTGCGACGGACTATCGGAAATTTAGAAACCTGCAAGATAGAAAAACTGGGGAGAGATCATAATAGATGGAAAAAATAACATGGAAGCTACCAAAGGACTTTATTTTAGGAGCATCATCTTCTGCATGGCAAACTGAAGGCTGGACCGATAAAAAAGAGTCTCAGGATTCATATTTAGACCTATGGTACAAAAAGAATAAGAATGTTTGGCATAACGGATATGGACCTGCTTCTGCAACTGATTTTTACAATCGCTATCAAGAAGATATCAGTTATATGAAGGAAATTGGTCTATCCCATTTTAGAACATCAATCAATTGGTCTCGTTTTTTAACGGATTATGAGAATGCTATTGTGGATGAAGAATACGCAAGCTTTGTCGGAAACGTTATTGATGAATTAATTAGAAATGGCGTAGAGCCGATGATCTGTCTGGAGCACTATGAATTGCCTGCTTATTTATTTGAAACATACGGCGGTTGGGGTTCAAAGCATGTGGTTGAATTATTTGCAAAATATGCAGAAAAAGTATTTGAACGTTATGGGAATCGTGTGAAACACTGGTTCGTATTTAATGAGCCAGTTGTAGTCCAAACACGCATATACTTGGATGCGATTCGTTGGCCATATGAACAGAACACAAAAAAATGGATGCAGTGGAACTATAATAAAGGGCTTGCTACTGCTAAAGTGGTGAAGTTATTTAAGGAAATGGGATTAAAGGATCAAACAGGAGCCAAAATTGGGACCATCCTAAACCCTGAAGTTACCTATGCTCGTTCATCATCTGAACACGACCAAAAAGCAGCTAGGATGTATGACCTGTTCTTCAATCGTGTATTCTTAGATCCAGCCATTAAGGGTGAGTATCCACAGGAATTATTTGAGTTAATGGAAAAACATGATATTACTTTCGAGCATACAACCGAAGAGCTGCAGCTTATTAAGGAAAATACGATTGATTATGTGGGCATTAATCTATATTTCCCACACCGCGTCAGAGCACGTACAACTGCATGGAGTGAAGAAACACCTTTCCACCCTGAGTACTATTATGAAAAACACGAGCTAGTAGGTAAGAAAATGAACCCATATCGTGGCTGGGAAATCTACCCGCAAATTATGTTTGATATGGCGGTCAGATTGAAAGAAGAGTACGGAAACATTGAATGGTTTATTGCTGAAAATGGAATGGGTGTAGAAAACGAAGGCAGATTTAAGAATGAAGAACAAATCATTCAGGATGATTACCGAATTGAGTTTATAAGCGAACATTTAAAATGGCTCTTAAAGGCAATCGAAGAAGGAGCCAACTGTAAAGGCTATATGCTTTGGGCATTCACCGACAATGTATCACCAATGAACGCATTCAAAAACCGGTATGGTTTAGTTGAAATTAATTTAGACGATAACCGCAATCGAGCACTTAAGAAATCTGCTTACTGGTATAAACAAGTAATCGAAACAAAAGAATTTGAAGCAGAGAATGACGATTTTTATAGGTGAGTTGGGATGACCATTCCAGAATGTATCTAACCTCAAAGGCCATGAAATCAATTTGATTCGATAGGATTAATGGATAAAGGGAAGGATATTAGATGATAGCTAGCTATATGGACAGTCTTATTTTAAGCTGCTAAAAAGGCGATATTTTAAAAAAATATATAAAATAAGTCTGTGAAAGGTTCATTTAGATGAAATATATATGGTAATGTATTATCTTGTTTTGAGCATAATAGGGAAATAGACTATGGTGTATAGTAACGTTATAATAATTGGAAAATTTAATTAAGGAACGGTGAAGATTTTTTTGGACAGCATTTGGACCTCAATTGTAATTTTGTTAATACTTATCGTGGCAAATGGTATATTTGCTATGACCGAAATTTCAATTGTTACATCTAAGAAGAATAGACTAGAAAAATTGCGAGATGAAGGAAATTCCAGTGCTAGTTATGCTTTGAAATTAGCGGATGACCCAAATCAATTATTGTCGACTATTCAAATCGGAATCACATTAATTGGGGTAATTACAGGTGCATTTGGCGGTGCAACCATTGCAAGCCAGCTAGCTGTTTATATTGAACAAATTAATGGTCTTGCTTCTTTCAGTAATGAGCTAAGTCTGATCGTGGTTGTAGGACTTTCAACTTACTTATCATTAATTATTGGTGAGTTAGTTCCAAAACGGATTGGTATGGGAAATCCAGAAAAAGTAGCATGTGCAGTAGCAAAACCAATGTATTATTTTTCAAAAGTTGGACGCCCAATTATTTGGTTTTTAAGTAAGTCTACTGATTTTGCATTAAAATTTTTAAGAATAAAACCCACAAGCCAACCGAATGTAACCGAAGAAGAAATAACCCAATTAATTGAACAAGGTGTTCATAGTGGGATTGTTGAAGAAATAGAACAGGATATGGTAGAACAAATTTTCTATTTAGGGGACAAACGTCTTAGTGATATTTTAACACCTCGTACGCAGCTTGTTTACATTGATTTAGAGGATTCGTTTGAAGAAAATATGAAAAAAATTAATGAAAGTTATTACTCCAAATTTCCTGTTGGGATTGGAAGTTTAGATGATTTTCAAGGAATCATTCATAAAAAAGATCTTTTATCAAGAATTGTGGCAGGAGAGAATTTTTCTTTAGCGGATTCCGTCAAAGATACACTTGTTCTGCCAGAACAAATGAAAGTATATCGGGCATTGGAAACATTGAAAAAATCCGGCCAGCATGAAGCCGTTATTATCGATGAATATGGAGGAATTGAGGGCTTTGTCACTCTTCATGATATTATGGAAAATATTATTGGAGAAATGCCTGAAAAGGATAATGAAGAAGAGCCGCAAATTATAGAGAGAGATGGAAACTCATGGTTGGCAGATGGTCTTGTTTCGATTGATACGTTTATTAGATATTTTGATTTGGAAGACTTTACGATTCTTAACCAAAGTAAAAACTTCCACACATTGGGTGGATTTATTATTAATAAAATTGGATATATACCAAAAATTAAAGACACCATTCAAGTAGATGACTTTCAACTTGAAGTAGTGGACATGGATCGTGCCCGAGTAGATAAAGTGTTAATCACAAGGCTAGAAAGAGACTCAACAGAAGAAATAATATAAGATGACCTAATTAATGGTCATCTTTTTTATGTGGAATATGTATTAATCAAACTCTCATAAATTGAAGGAGTTAAATCTAAAGAAACGTTAAAAGTCCTAGGAATCATTTTCGATTCTCTAAGGCTTTTTTAATTTTGTGTAATTTTATTGGCAATGAAACAAAGAAAAGGTGAAGGAGCTAAAAATGGTTCCTATTTAGATGATACACGATCCGATAAGAACCTGTGAGCTGCCTTATCTCTTTTATGTGACAATCTAAAAGGCTTTCTACAAGGGATCACTGAAACTTATTTTTGTGAAATTCGTAAATATATATAGAGTAAAGTAATAAAAAGTGTCGCATGGAGGGGATAGAAATGGCAGAGAAATATATATCCGTTGTAGGTGTTTGTCATTATTTTGGAGCGGATATTTTCAAGGTTGGTCAGAAGATAATCTTAAGAAAAGACTTTGATAATAAGCATGATGATGAAGCAATTCAAGCCGAGCTCGATACAATTGGCAAGGTTGGTTATGTGGCTAATAGTTATCAGACAGTTGCAAAAGGAACCCGCAGTGCCGGCAGAATCTATGATACATTCGAGGACGTATGCATGGGACAAGTGGCTTTCATTGTAAAGGATACAATCATCGTGAAATTATTAGGAAATGAAGAGAGTGCTTAAATCAGATCTGCCTGAAAGAATGGCATTAATTTTGAAGTGTTAAACGTAAGTGAAGTAGAGATACGCCGTCCTTAAAGTGAAAGTCTTATTTTAGTAGAGGCTGTGGGTGGCTCTCGCAAGATTTTGATTAAGTTGGAAGTAGAAACTAAAACGGAAAAGGCAGGATATTCATATGGAGTTGCTGACTTTATGTGAAATAATTGTTATAATTTAACAAAAAACCACCGTAGGCGGAGAAAGCTATGGAGACTGAAGTCTATACTTGTGAAGAATTTTTTTCTATCTACTTCTTTACTTATGACGGTAGTTTTAGTCTTGTTTCTACCTCTCATGGTTATTTATGCTTTGATTATTCATTTTACAGGCCAGTATTATGAGAATTTAATCTATTTAATTCTGTTTCTTTTTCTGTTGTGTCTTATAGATATGGGAGTGGGGACTATTATTGATAGCTTTCTTCACGCCGTAACGGACATTTATAAGGATATCTTTGTCAATAAGTTGATTCCGAGTATCTTAACTTTCGCTGGTAGTTATATAGTTATTAGCGCACTTGATTACTTTTTTACAGTCATCAATCTTTCTACAACTGTGAAAGTAATTATCATAGCTATTCATCTTGTTGCTTCGCTGCTGTTTGATAAAATTGACCAAAGTGTGGATGGAAAGAATGAAACGGATGAAACCGATAGTGATATTTATCAAATAGATCCAATGATAGAAAACGAAATCGCTTCTTTGTTAAAATCTGAAATCAATTGGGTTGAATGTGTCAAGATAATCAAGGACAAGCATCCGGATGTTCCTAAAGAAAGAATTGTAGCTGTAACCCGAAAGTTACATATGGATAATAAAAATTCTTCTTTTTAAAAGTAAAGAAGTAGAAGAGCTGCCCTTAGTGGGCGGCTTTTTTAGTAGAGACACTTTTAACAATATTTTCAGTTTATCTGCTCTAGTATGCTATTAAATCACCTTTTAAAGTGGATTAGGAGGGTTTATCTTTAATAACATTTGTTCGTTACCAGTAATTTTTATTACACCAATCTCTTCTAATTGGATTAGATTAATGATTGCTATAGCTATTACTGGGGTTACGGTATTATGGTTATATTTAAAGAGTACTCTAGTGAATCTGCAAAAAGAGGTGTAGATAGAAAAATGTATTGTTTTAGGTGCCTATATGCAATATACTACCTTTGTGAATTAACATACAAATGAAAAAAACAATGCACATGATCATTAGCCAATCACAGGCTGATGATTGGTTAAGAGTTTGTTGAATAGGCATTGTTTCGCTTAAAGATTTGTCATTCACAAAAGTATAACGGTAAGTAAGATAGGTGACTATTATGAGCAGAAGTGTAAGACAATATATTGGAATTATTGCGGCTATTATCATTTACTATATCATCCATGAGGGAGCGCACCTCCTAGTAGCTTTTTATTACGGGGTTTTTAAGCAAATCAATTTCATGGGGCTCGGGGTTCAGGTGGATGTATATCATACCCTGATGACAGATATTCAGATGGGAATTTTCTGTCTGGCGGGTGCGATTGCAACTCTTGTTTTCAGTTGGCTTCTTATTATATTTTGTAAACCAATCTGTTCAGTAAAATCAAAGGTTTTCCGGACCATCGCATGGTATACCTCACTAGTCATGCTACTGCTTGATCCGCTATATTTGAGCGTACTTTGTGGATTTTTTGGTGGGGGCGATATGAATGGTATCTCACTGTTTTGGCAGGAATGGTTTGTGAGGGCTCTTTTTGCAGGAATTGGGATTGTCCATGCGTTGGTGATATTCCGGTACTTGCTACCTAAGTATACAAAGTCCTTTTCTGATTAAGATTATTAGCAATTGCAAAGGAACTAAACAAGATACAGGTGGAAAGCCTTGTGTATACCGTGAATATGTTTTGATTAGCAAGAAATTTAATAAAATGATATGAACCAAACGACTTATTTGATGCTGAGCCGAAGAACTTGTGGGAAATTCACTCTTTCTCTTTATTCGGAAGTAGAAATGCAAGCAATGAAATGATAAAAAGGAGAATGGCAAAAGATGCTGTTTCTCCTTTTATTTTTGTAAATGAACAAATAGGTTGGGAAATGTTTGGAGCAACAAGAAATCCAGTTTTAAAATAAAATGTAGCAGAATTAAAAAGGCTTATCAACGGGCAGTTGACAAAGAAACTGATTAATTAAAGCATACTCTAATTATTAAAAAGTCGGCAAAATTGAATGGAGTATTTGATAATTCTACAATTTTAGGTATACCTTAAGATAACCCAGAGATTACTCCTAAAGAGGAATATCGTTATGAAGTTTGCGTTGTTAAAAATAAAGATTTTAATGTGGTAAAACCAGCTCATGTTGGTAAATTTCCTGGTGGGAAATACGCTGTTTTCTCGCTTGATCATACAAAAGAGGCAGTCAGTTAATTTTTGGGGCAATATTTTTTCGGAGATAGAAAGAAATAATCTATCCATTAGAGAACAACTAATTATAGAAAGATATACTTCACAAATGATTGATAATCATTTGTGTGAAATATTAGTTCCTTTACGGTAACGGAGCAGGAGCAGGGACATTTCCTGAATTGCAGAATTCCAAACCTTATCTGATTTGTGATAAGATAAACATCATTTATTTGGGTTTTTCTACACGATAATCCAATATTCAAAGTAATATAATGAAAAATGAGCTATTGACTAAATATAAAATACAGCCTAGCTTCATTGTAGGGTGCAGGATTTTTGTTGCTCAAGAATGAACAATTGAAAAGCTCGTTAAGGGGTGATCACTATGCAAAACGCAAAAATATTAATCATTGAGGATGCAGAGACGCTTCGTAGAGAATTAACCGCATTTTTAAAAAATTATGGTTATGAAGTGGAAGCACCGGATGATTTTCAAAATGTCATGAACTATGCAAGTCAGGATGATGTTCATTTAATTTTATTGGATATTAATTTGCCTGTGTACGACGGTTATTATATTTGTCGCGAAATCCGTAAATACTCTCAGGTACCCATTATTATTGTGACAAGTAGAGACACGGAAGTTGACGAATTGATGAGCATGAATATAGGCGCAGATGATTTCATTACGAAGCCGTATAACACGCAAATTTTGTTGGCACGCATTGAAAATATTTTAAGAAGGACATATGCAAAACAAGAAAGTGCTGTAATGACTTACAAGGATTTGAAGCTGCATTTGGCTAATGGGACAATTTCCTATCAAGGCAAGAAAGAGGAACTAACAAAAAATGAATTAAAAATCTTACATTGTTTAATGAAAAATAATGGAATTATTGTTTCTAGAGAACAGCTGATGGAGGATCTATGGTCATCTGATTTATTTGTGGATGACAATACGCTATCTGTTAACATTACTCGACTTCGTAAAAAGATAGAAGCAATCGGTATGGAAAACCCGATTGAAACGAGACGAGGATTGGGGTATATCATGTCATGACATTGTGGGCATTTTTAAAGGAAAGAGTCGTTTTTATTACGGTTAATGTTTTTCTTTTTATGACGGTAGCATTATTTTTAGCTTTTATTTCTATACAAAAGGGTGTTATTGCTATAGTCGGGTTAGGCTGGTTTGGTCCGCTGCTTACATCTTATTTTCTTGAATTTATGAAGAAAAAACCTTTTTATGATGGGGTAATAGAAAATGTTGAAAATCTTGATCAAAAATATTTGCTATCTGAAATTATGGATGAGCCTGATTTTTTAGAAGGAAAGATTTTATATGACATTTTACGGACGAG
This sequence comes from Bacillus sp. E214, assembly GCF_008087365.1. Lineage (NCBI taxonomy): Bacteria > Bacillati > Bacillota > Bacilli > Caryophanales > Bacillaceae > Bacillus > Bacillus sp. E214. Next base: position 750,638 of record NZ_VENN01000001.1, read on the forward strand.
TGACAAGCAGGTGCATGAATATGTCAACCACTACAAGACTATGCAATCGGAATACCAAGAGTATGTTGAAGCGTGGGTCCATGAAATTAAGACACCGATTGCATCTAGTAAGCTAATAATTGAGAATTATCAAGGTGGTCCGATTGTTGGCTTAACTGAGGAATTAACGAAGATTGAGGATTATATTGAACAGGCCTTGTATTATGCGAGAAGCAGCAGTGCCAGCAAGGATTATATTGTGAAGGAATTTCGTTTAAAAGAATGTGTTTCCAAAGTAATTAAGCGAAATGCAAAAGCGTTTATTCATAAAAAGATTCAGCTTAAGTTATCAGAGATAGATGATGTGGTCTATAGTGACGAAAAGTGGGTTGAGTTCATAGTGAATCAAGTAATCATTAACAGTATTAATTATTGTTATAAAGAAAATAGTTTCATCTCTATTTATACGACTAATCATGAGCATAATCTTATACTTCATATTGTTGATAATGGCATTGGTATTGATGAAAAGGATGTCGGAAGAGTATTTGAAAAAGGATTTACAGGAGAAAATGGACGCATATACAGAAAGTCAACAGGCATCGGTCTATATCTTTGCAAAATGTTGGTAGATAAGCTGCATTTAGGGATTACGATCAAATCACAGAAGGATGTAGGAACCGAGGTAAATATCATTTTCCCGAAAAGTAAATTGGTTTTATTAGAGTCTTGAGAGAAAGGCTCTTTTTTATTACGAAAATAAGATTATTACTGATTTGTGGTATGAATTTGTATGGTGGTTTTAGCCATCAATCTCCAGTGCAAGTTGACATGTAATTCGCCACTCTCACCGAAAAGTTAAGATCAATTATCTCCATCCGTCGTTTTCCTTTCCATAGACGAAGGATTCAAATCTACACGGTACTAAACTGGTAGCTTTCAAAAATGTAAGGTTTATGCAACCAACTTCAATATTTGTATTGCTGTAGGGGGGATATACTAAAAGCATAAAAGAGAGGAGAAGGTTGTTATGAATACAGTTTTGGAAGTAAAAGATATAGAGAAATACTATGGTAATAAAGGAAATGTGTCAAAAGCCATTAATCATATAAGTTTTGATGTAAAACAAGGGGAATTTGTTGGGATTATGGGTCCTTCAGGCAGCGGGAAAACGACACTGTTGAATTGCATTTCTACAATTGATCATGTAACAACGGGTCATATTCATATAAATGGTCAGGATATTACGACATTAAAGGCTGGAAAGCTTGAGAAGTTCCGCCGGGATGAGCTAGGATTTATCTTTCAGGATTTTAATTTGCTCGATACATTAACAGCGTTTGAAAATATCGCGATCGCTTTAACCATACAAGGTCGTAAGCCGGCTGATATTACAAAGCTAGTAAATGAAGTTGCCGATAAATTAGAGATTACGGCGGTATTAAATAAGTTCCCATATCAACTGTCGGGTGGACAAAAACAACGTGTTGCTTCAGCCCGAGCAATTGTAACGAACCCGTCATTAATTCTCGCTGATGAGCCGACAGGAGCACTTGACTCAAAATCTGCCCGATTACTGCTAGATTTATTTGAGAAATTAAATAAGGAGTTGCAGGCTACAATTTTAATGGTCACACATGATGCGTTTACAGCAAGCTATGCACATCGGATCTTGTTTATTAAAGATGGGGAAATTTTTAATGAACTGGTGAGAGGTGATGATACGAGAAAAGAATTTTTCGGCCGTATCATTGAGGTGGTAACACTTCTCGGAGGTGACACGAATAATGTTATTTAAATTATCTGCTCGCAATGTGAAGAGAAGCTTCAAGGATTATGCAATTTATTTCTTAACATTAACATTTGCAGTCTGTATATTTTATAGCTTTAATTCGATTTCAGCTTCGGCAGCTATGTCTAGTTTAAGTGCCAGTCAGTCGGAAATGATTCAATCGATAACACAATTAATTTCAATAGTATCTGTTTTTGTTTCGATTGTGTTAGGGTTTCTGATTTTATTCGCAAACAATTTCTTAATCAGACGACGAAAAAAAGAGCTCGGAATTTATATGACGCTAGGTATGAGTAAATATAGTATATCGTTAATAGTTGTAATGGAAACACTTTTTATAGGTGTTTTATCGTTAATGGCCGGATTATTACTGGGAATATTTATATCTCAAGGATTGTCCGTTCTAGTGGTTTCGTTATTTAAGGCAGATATGACAAAGTTCGAAGTCGTCTTTTCCAGTGAAGCGATGTTCAAAACAATGAGCTATTTTGGGATTATCTTTCTGTTCGTTATGATCTTTAATAGTTTAGTGATTTCGAAGTATAAGCTCATCGACTTGCTAACAGCCGCTAGAAAAAATGAAAGCCTGAAGATCCGAAAAATATCAACATCAATCGCGTTCTTTGTTTTATCCTTCATTACTCTTGGGATCGCTTATACTGTTATTTTAAAGTATGGTTTAACAGAAAGTTTGACTGTCACGTGGACCTGCGTTGGACTAGGGTCACTTGGAACGTTTTTGTTTTTTATGTCTCTTTCTGGATTTGCTCTTAATATGCTGCAAAGAAATAATACTATATATTTTAAAGGCTTAAATATGTTTGTTCTACGCCAAATAAGCAGCAAGGTAAATACAACCTTTGTATCCATGACTATCATTTGCTTAATGCTCTTTTTCACAATTGGTGTTTTATCAACAGGATTTAGCATAAAGGCAGCGGGAGAAAAACAGCTTGTAAATCAAGTGCCGTATGATGCAACATTCTACCTGTATGGAAAAGAAGATACGCAAATAAAGAATATAGATCAAGCGATTGAAATATTGGGTATGGACTTGGATGAGATGGGTGAAAATAGTTCCTTTGAATTATATGAAGCGGATTCTACGTATAACGAATTATTGCGTCCTTTTGCAAATGCAGAGTTAGAACAATACTTTGATATGGCAATCTCTCGTAAAAAAATCTTATTGATGAAAGAATCTGATTATGTAAAGCTTTTGCAAATGCAAGACGTTGAACCGAAAACGTTTAATAAAGGAGAAGTACTCCTAATATCAGATGATGAGACTTATTTTGATGCAGTGAATGCCTATATTAAAGAAAATCAGTCCATTCATTTGAACGCTATGGATTATACGATTGTTAATCGTCAAGTAGAGTATGTACAATATATAAATGATTATCCAGGAAGAGTTGCATTTACCGTGATTGTTCCAGATCAAGCTATTGAAGGTATGACACCTAATATGTCACTGTCTAATGTTAATTACAGTAGTAATAGTCAAGTGAATGAAGACGAGCTTTATCATTTAACTCAAAATGAAGAAGTTTATTCTAAATATGGTTTTTATGTCAACGTAATGACTAAGCAGATGTTGTATGACCAAAGTATTGGATCGTCTACAATGATTGTCTTTATGGGTATTTATCTTGGGATTGTGTTCCTCATTTCAAGTGCAGCTGTACTGGCGCTTCAGCAGTTATCTGAAGCTAGTGATAATATGGAGCGCTATAGCATGCTAAGAAAAATAGGTGTAACAAGTAAGGAAATTAACAAGGCGATATTCGGTCAGGTATTTATTTACTTCATGATGCCATTGTCTTTAGCAATCATCCATTCGATTTTTGGAATTAAAGTGGTCAATCAGGAACTTCTGATGATGGGTCAACCTTCCGTTTTCATACCGGCTTTGTTTACGGCGTTAATTATGATTATTGTATATGGCGGTTATTTCATAGCAACATATTCAGGGTACAAGCGCATTGTGAAAAATTAAAAGAGAAGCTGTGTCAAAAAAGAGTTGTTTTGGCACAGCTTTTTTACTGTTTAAATTAGGGCTTGTGGGTGTTTTTAAATGCAAAATTTACTGTTTCAGAACGAATATCTGAATTTATGGGGAATCATACTAGTAAAAGGAATAATGGTTCGAGACTATTAGTAGTGTAATTGAATAATTGAAAAACATCTGTGAAGAGACTATGGGTTTTATTTAAAATAGTCAGAAATAATAGCGCTTGTGAGGCGCGGTTACCTCAAATGAAAGATAAAAGTTTAAAATAGCCCGCCCGTAAAACGGGTGGGCTATTACAGTATCAGATGTGTTAAAAGAAACTGGGCCCTTATCTTTGATATTGAGTCAGCCATTTTAACGTTTCTTCTATTATTTCATCCTGCTGTTCTTTTGCTGAAATCGTGGATTTTCCGTCTCCATCTTGCGTTCCATACATTCCGAATTGGGCATGGTTTCCGCCTTTAACCTCATATAAAGTTGCTTCAGACGAAAGCAAATGTTTTGTATCAGCTATTTTATCAGTTGTCGTTAACCCATCAAACTCGGCATACAAGGAGAGGATGGGGAGGTCAGTTTCTGAAAAATTAATGGAATCGCTCGGATAGGAACCCAATAAGATTAAACCTCTTACATCTTCTAGATGATCGTATGCATAAGATGCTGCGGCTACGCCGCCAAGTGAATGCCCGCCTACATACCAATTCGTTATATCGCTGAACTCATCTATAATTAAATCCGCCTGATTAATATCGAGTAGGGCAAAGTTCAAGTTGACTTTTGGGACAACCACCAAATAACCTTTATCCGCTAAACCTTGGGCATAGTAGCTATATGCTTCAGGCTCTACTTTTGCACCAGGATAAAGAATGATCCCGCTTTTTGGTTTTTCTATTGGTTCGAACACAAGCCAGTTTTCTTTCATCTGATTGTCATCTAGATTTATGTATGATGTAACTTCTTCTGATGCTTTGTACGTTTGTTGGGACCAAAAATAGAAGCCGGTAAGACCCAACACAAAAATAATCAATAGTATACTTAAGCTAATTGTAATAATTTTCTTCATAAAATGTCTTCTTCTCTTTCATAAATGATATACAATTTCAATTTTAGCATAAAGAGCTTCTAAGCTATGTATAAATTCTTTCTAAAGCATAAAGCAGGTAATTCGGTTTCTTAATCAAGTAAGAATTGTAAGTCTACATCGTTCGCTGAATCGAAGCGCAAGGCAAACGCCGGTTTTTTCACCAATTTTATAGATGTGCCGGAGCAAGCAATCACTAAGGTGTTCAACACCATCATGGAAAGCAGGGTGATGCATCTGCTTGTTTTTGTGGAAAAGAAGGCAAACACGGTTAAACAGATATTTGAAGGACAAATATCTGAGGCCTTCTCGCTTCGGTTTTGAAGGAGCATCCGAATGTCATTGCCATCGCCGAGAAGCTACGCTTGGAGGAACTACCATGATTTAGTAGAATAAAAGAAAATAAGCCGGGTGGGGGAATGTTCCCGACGGTCTCTTTTGGAGGGGAATGACATGGTTGGCGTAAAAACGGTGAATCTTGACGGTGAAGAAATCTATATTTTTAATAGTGCGATATATATATTGGAAACTTCATCCGGATTTTCATTGGAGCTCGACATCATCGTGAGCGAGGTAGCCCTAAAGAAATATAGCAGTCGCGAGAGTATTATCGCTGAAATTGAGCTGAGCGATAGCCGAGTAATCAGCTCATTTATGTACATAAAATCAATTCCTGGCCGTCTACCGCAATTGAACTTGAATTGTGTGATTGATGGTCCCTATGAGTACCAGGGCTTTGACCATATCGACGAGAATGGGATTAATTTTCCAGACGTTGAGAAGGGGATTTCCCTTGCCGACATCAGGAAAGTCGAGATGCCTGATGAAAAGATCACCCTTAAGCTTACGCTGCCAATTGACCAGGTCGAATGGCTTCGTGGAAAAACATCAAAAGAACTGAAACAGATATTCAAAGCAATTATCTATGACCAGATGAATTAAATATATCTACATATTTTAAAGAAAATACACGGCAACTTTTTGGTTTTTGATATCAGAATCATTAAGGCATTGTTAAGTAGGTAAAAGTTAATTGGAAAAGCGAGTAAAAATCTCTAAAAGCTAAGAAGATAGGAGATTTTTTATACTAGAATTGGTATCTATATTTCTAATGGTGCTAGGAATATCACTCTTTCCGTTTCAAACAGTAAAATGATAGTTATGTCTTCTAAGATAATTTGAAAATAAAAGGGATATTAAGGATCTTGAGTTGTTTATATAGCTATAAGCAAGGGCTCTAACACCGTATAAAAGAACCTGTATTCCTGTGTAGGATAAATGGATTCATTGAAGTTTAATCTTTTTGATAGAGAGAAGAAAAATAAATTAATATTTCCATATATTTCTTATTGAAATATAGATAAATACAGATTAAAATAATAAAGCAGTCAACGAGAGGGTTTGAAATTAATCAATTAGAACCTCGAGGATCGCAGGTTCGAGTCCTTCATGGCTCACCATCTATAAACATGCGGGTGTGGCGGAATTGGCAGACGCACCAGACTTAGGATCTGGCGCCTTATGGCGTGGGGGTTCGACTCCCTTCACCCGCACTTATATGCGAAAGTAGTTCAGTGGTAGAACACCACCTTGCCAAGGTGGGGGTCGCGGGTTCGAATCCCGTCTTCCGCTCCAATGCCAAGTTATATGCCGGGGTGGCGGAATTGGCAGACGCACAGGACTTAAAATCCTGCGGTAGGTGACTACCGTGCCGGTTCGAGACCGGCCCTCGGCACTAGTTTTTTGCAAGAATGCGCCCGTAGCTCAATTGGATAGAGCGTTTGACTACGGATCAAAAGGTTAGGGGTTCGACTCCTCTCGGGCGCGCCACTTCTTTGCGGGAAGTAGCTCAGCTTGGTAGAGCACTTGGTTTGGGACCAAGGGGTCGCAGGTTCGAATCCTGTCTTCCCGACCATTTTAAAAAAAATGGGGCCTTAGCTCAGCTGGGAGAGCGCCTGCTTTGCACGCAGGAGGTCAGCGGTTCGATCCCGCTAGGCTCCACCATAACTAATTTAAACCCAAATAGGATTTTGGTTTTGGCGGTGTAGCTCAGTTGTTTAGAGCATACGGATTATAATCGTTCTGTCATAGATTCGAGTCCTACAAGGTTTATTATATATATGGAGGAATACCCAAGTCTGGCTGAAGGGACCGGTCTTGAAAACCGGGAGGCGGGTTAAACCGCGCGGGGGTTCGAATCCCTCTTCCTCCGCCATATATACCTTAAATACCTTGTAGTATATGGAAACAAATTATTATTGTCGCGGGGTGGAGCAGTCTGGTAGCTCGTCGGGCTCATAACCCGAAGGTCGCAGGTTCAAATCCTGTCCCCGCAATAAATGGTCCGGTAGTTCAGTTGGTTAGAATGCCTGCCTGTCACGCAGGAGGTCGCGGGTTCGAGTCCCGTCCGGACCGCCATTTACATAATGAAGTTGGCTCAGTAGCTCAGTCGGTAGAGCAAAGGACTGAAAATCCTTGTGTCGGCGGTTCGATTCCGTCCTGAGCCACCATTATAAAATAAGTTTTAATATGTTTAATCTTACCTAAGTATTATGCCGGTGTAGCTCAATTGGTAGAGCAACTGACTTGTAATCAGTAGGTTGGGGGTTCAAGTCCTCTTGCCGGCACTCAAAATAATCGGAGGGGTAGCGAAGTGGCTAAACGCGGCGGACTGTAAATCCGCTCCTTCGGGTTCGGCAGTTCGAATCTGCCCCCCTCCACCATTTATAATAGGGGCATAGTTTAAAGGTAGAACAGAGGTCTCCAAAACCTCCAGTGTGGGTTCAATTCCTACTGCCCCTGCCAATAAATATGGCGATTAGAGAGAAATGGTTAACGCATCGGATTGTGGTTCCGCCATTCTTGGGTTCGTTTTTCATCAGCCCTCCCATTGTTGCGGGTGTAGTTTAGTGGTAAAACCTCAGCCTTCCAAGCTGATGATGAGGGTTCGATTCCCTTCACCCGCTCCAAAAATATTATAATGGGCCTATAGCTAAGCTGGTTAGAGCACACGCCTGATAAGTGTCAGGTCGATAGTTTGAGTCGCCCATACTATTATTCCGCAGTAGCTCAGTGGTAGAGCACTCGGCTGTTAACCGAGCGGTCGTAGGTTCGAATCCTACCTGCGGAGCCATTTGGCCCCTTGGTCAAGCGGTTAAGACACCGCCCTTTCACGGCGGTAACACGGGTTCGAATCCCGTAGGGGTCATAAAACCATGTACAAGATGTACATGGTTTTTTTATTTGCCACCAAACTTCTGATAGCTGTTGACCTGCAATCTTTTATCTTTAGTGTGACCTACGGATGCTTATCAGATTCTAATGGTAAAAGTTGAGAGAAAATTCCTTTTGAGTAAAACGTAATAGGTTTCGAAAGGCCTTATATGTATCAAAATGAAAAAATAGATAAAAATCTAGAAACACGCATAAAATATAGTATGAAAATAGCAGTGCACACCTTCATTCAATGTGCACTGTTTTTATTATTCCCTCAATTCAATTAATAAGCTAACTTATCCCGCTATATTTTACATTTATTCCTGTCTTATTACATTGTGATATATTTACTATATGAAATATTAAAGAGGTGCTTTTGATTGAGTGACAAAGCAGTTGTTTGAATATTTATTAACCGTGAATAACCTGCGTTTTAAGGTTATCCGTGATTATAAAGAGTATGAGAAAACTTGGTCCAAGTCATCCCTTGAGGAATACGGGGAAGACGTGTATGTAATGGGGGAGGGAGAAGAGGAGGATGCTATCCTAAAAATACACAGGAAAAACCGTAGGCGATGCCGATAGCACACCTCCCGATCCCGATGAATCCATAAGGGAGTGGATTACCTACTCGTATGATAACGAGAAACATTCCCCGACAATCCCAGATTCAAAGGTGATTACAGAAGGAGATTCACACGTAGAAGTCAGGCTCGATGAGGACTCGAATCGGTTCGGTGAACATTTTGGATTTAATAGAAATAATGGAGACAGCTGAATCCAATGGAAACACTAGGCTTGTGCAGTATCGTGTGCAGCTTCTGTGCAGTATTTGTCCAATGTATAAAAATACAGGAGTAATGGGTTTTTACTGAAAATAGAAAAAGGCTCAACACCTTGATACACTTGGGGTTAAGCCTGAAGTATGGACCCCACCCTGTCAATTTACTATTCTGAATCTTATATACAATATATGCATAAATAGAGTCCAAACAGTCCACTAATTCAGGGTGCCATTGATTATTTATACAAACTGAATCTCTTAATTCCGTTGTTTATAGAAACCCATAGTATCAATTTGAATTCTTAGAAAAAATTTAGACCAGAAGCAAGGATCTGTGCGTTTGTTTAATCTGGATTATTAGTATGATATTCCTCTATATCAACTTTTAGCCGCCATTGGATTAACTATTTGTAAAATCCACAATAAAATTACTGTCTTGAGTATTGTTAGTCTTAAAATATATTTCCATCGCTTTCAATAAAAGAAGGATTTGGAAATTCTCATTAGGATCCTTAAAATCTGTCTTCAAATACTCTTTCAAGTTTTCTAGTCGATAGAGAAGTCCACTCTTTGAAATCTTTAATAAGCGTATCGTGGATTCAATTTTTAAATTATTATTTAGATATATATATAAAGTTTCTAAGAGCTCAATCCGTTTTTGTTCCTTTAATGAAAAGATTCCTGCAAATCGATTATTCGCAAGTTGCTTAATATGTTCTATATTTAAATCATTAATAAATATTGATAAAACACTAATATCTTTAAATGCAGTAATGGATGCGTTGGGGTTGGAGATGAGAGCAATTGCAGCCTCATTATAGTGAGAGTTTGCCTCCAAAATGCTATGTCCTATCTCGCTGTAACCAATTTGAACAGGATAATTAGGGAATTGTTCCATTAAAGCTTCTCTTAAATTACTAAAAACCTTCTGAACCATAGAATGATCTTTTAGAGGATGAAATAACAAAATAACTAGTTCCATCTCCTTAAAAGAAATAAGTATACGCTGTTTTTTTAAGTGTTCCCGAACAAAGTTTTCAAACTCTTTTTGAATCCTATACATATTATTATTCCTTCTCACAATAGCAACGGTGTATAGTTGGTTAATATCAATATTAAAGTAGCGAGACCTAGAAAGAATCTGATTTATATCTGTTAAACGTTGATGCAAAATATCATTAGTAAACTTGGATTCACTCTCTGCTTTTGATTTTTCTATAATAGAATTCATCATAAGTAGAACAGAAATTACATTTGTCAATTTAGATAGTATTAAATAGTCATATGAGGAAAATGTTGTTGGATGCATCGATATAACTGACAAATATGCAACGACTTTATTTTTAATGACAATCGTGTTTGTTAAACGAACATGATTATCTAATTGAACAACCTTTTTTGTGAAAGGAAGTTGCTGACGCTTTTCAAAAAAATAAGTACCTAATTGATTTCTCTCATTTTGGTCATATATCTGCATATCCTGCTCAATTAATTGTCTATCGATCTCTGATAAATTAGTAGAATGTACAAAGTTATAAAATATATCTTCTATTAAAAAGGTTCTGCCAAAAATTTTTTCAGCTTCTTTAAATATATCCTCTACTGTTGCTCCATCAATAATCGCTTGAATCATTTCACTTTGAATATTGCCAAGTTCAATCAGATCAAACGATACTTGATTTTCAGAGTTTTCATTTGATTCATCAGGTAAAGGGTTAACAGTATAAAACTCCCATGTACAATTTTCGTCACCTCTTGCTACACAGGTTTTCTCAACTACCTTTACTTCAAACTGAAAAATGGTGCTCATATAGCCAGTAGCAAATCCCATAAGTGTATGACAAACTGGTACATCACTTTGACCAAAATAATCTAGATGAACTTTTGCCTCGTAAGACTGTAACCACGTTCCTATACCATAAACAGCCTTAACTGATTTATCACCATAAAATTCCATATACCCTTCGAAAATCGAACCGTTTATATGTCCTTTTTCACAATGAAGAGTAGGCCCTTGTTTAAGTAGATCTTGTATATCGAAATATTTTTCTCTCATTCGGTGAGCTTCTGAAACCCCTAATTGATACCCATAATTAAACATTAATTCTGTTGCTTTCTCTATCCCATTTATTTCAATGATATCTGCTTTTAGAAAACTTAAAGCCTTAACGATTGCAATATTGTCGATATCTTTCTCCCTATTTTCAAGATGAAAAGTAGTCCTTTTTAAAGAAATAACACGTTGTTCCAACCTATTCCCCCCTTAATTGTAAGAAGTGCCTCAAAAAATATTGTTATTTCTCTCTTAATACTAAAATACCATAAAAAAGAAAAAACCAAACGAAATATACTGAAAACGCTTTCAAATTAATACAATTAGTCTGTTTTCAGAATATTTTATATCTAATATATTGAATGTGTAAATGATAAAAAACAAACAAAAAAGGGGAAAAGAAAATGTTACCAGAGATTGCTAAACTAGGTCATATTGCTTTAATCACACCGGATTTAAAAAAATCACTATGGTTCTTCTCTGAAGTCTTAGGTTTAGAAGAAACAGAAGTAGTGAATGGTACACATTATTTACGTGCATGGGGAGATTTTGAACACCATACACTATCGCTAAAACAAGGGGAAAAATCAAAAGTAGATCACATTGGTTGGCGTACAAAACGTCCTGAAGATGTAGAGAAATTTGCTGAATTACTAACTGAGGCTGGAGCAGAAGTGAAGTGGGTTGAATCTGGTGAAGAAGCAGGTCAAGGAAGAGCAATTCGCTTTGAGTTACCCAGTGAGCATCCATTTGAAATTTATTATGAGATGGAAAAAACGCATCCAGATCAAGACCGCAAATCCGTGCTAAAGAACCAAACTTATAAATCTTGGAGAAAAGGTGCTTCACCTCGTCGTATTGACCACGTGAATCTAGCGACTTCACACGATCCATCAGTAATTCATAAATGGTTAATTGATAATTTGGGATTTAAAATGCGTGAATATGTAGATTTAGGAAATGGAGTTATTCAAGCTGGTTGGTTAAGTGTAACTCCATTGGTTCATGACATAGCTGTTATGGCTGAACCGGAAGCTAAAACACCTAACCGTTTACACCACCTAGCTTATTGGTTTGATAATGCCCAAGATATATTACGTGCAGCTGACATTTTAAGTGAAAATGGAATTGAGCTTATTGGGCCAGGTAAACATGGTATTTCACAGGCAATTTACTTATATGTAAAAGACCCAGGTAGTGGTCATCGTGTGGAACTATTTTCAGGAAGTTATTTGATTTTTGAACCTGATTGGGAGGCTATTAAGTGGACTCCTGAAGATTTAAAAGTTGGTTTAACTTATTGGGGACAAGATCTTCAGGGAATGGATGCTGATTCAACAGAAGCATAGGAGGGACTATAATGAGCTATTCAACAGAAACTTTAGATACAGGTCGGTTTCAAACGTTCTATTGTGAAGCAGGACAAGAAAATGAAGAAGTAATCGTATTCCTACACGGTTCAGGTCCCGGAGCGAATTCAGTAAGTAATTGGCAACATATTTTACCAGAGCTTGCAAAGAACTATCATGTGATTGCTCCTGATATGTATGGATTTGGAAATACAAAACACCCCGAAGTACACCCAAAATCATTTTGGGAATGGACTCAGCTACGTGTTGAGCAACTGCTTGAACTACTTGATAAGAAAAACATAGAGAAATTCAGTCTCGTAGGTAATTCAATGGGTGGTTATGTGTCGTTAAATGTTGTTATGTATGCACCTGAACGAGTGAAAAAAGTTTTACTTATGGGCAGTGCTGGTGGAGAAACACCGCCTACTCCGGAAATAATACGAATGGTTGGTTTTTATAAAAACCCAACGTATGAAAACCTACGAAACTTAACAAGTTGGTTTGTTTATGATCCTGCAACGATTCAAGATTCATTAGAAGATATTTTAGAAATTCGATATGAAACTATTCAACGTGAAGAGATTCGCAATTCCTATTTGCAAAATATGTTCCCTATGCCTGGGGAAGGTCATATTCCTCCCAATGCATTACGTCAAATGAAACAAACATTCTTACTACTGCATGGTTTTAATGACCGATTTGTTCCAAAAGAGAGCAGTATTAATTTGATGGAACATTTACCTAATGCAGAGCTTCGTTTATTTACACAGTGCGGACATTGGCTGCAGGTAGAAAAGCGAGAAGATTTCATTAGAGCAGCTAAAGAGTTCTTCTAGTTAACTAGAATACAATAACGTGAGGTCACTAAAGAAGAGATTTTAATGTTTTTTAGTGGCCTCACCAGTATTTAAAACTCCGAATATAATATCTTCGCTAACTAAGATTTGTTATAAACTTGAAAACGTATAATAGGAGGGTTATAAATGTCAGTTGATACAAAGCAAAAATCCAAAGGATTTACAGATGTTGAACTAGAGCTTATTGAAAAAGCACGTGAAGCAGGCCTACTAGCAGAATCAGAAGTAGCAACTTCCGAAATAAATGCCTCTGTTTCTCGAAACTATGTTAATAAGTTAATTGAATCAGGAATTACTCGTGCAAATCTACCGAAAGAATATGGTGGTCCACAAATTTCGTTACGTGGCCTTGGAGAAATTGTACGTACTATCGCGTACCATAATATCTCAGCTGCATGGTTAGGTTATTTCTTCCCTTTACACAACTCCTTAACAGCACACCTTCCACAAGAAGGTAGAGACGAAATTATAAATTCAAACGGTTTGATCGTGGATGTTTTCGCACCAGTTGGACAAGTAACCGTGGTTGATGGCGGTGTTCGCTTAACAGGTACTTATAACTATACAAGCGGTGTTAACTTTGCAGAATGGATTGGTTTAGGGGCAATTGCTCAATTACCTGAATCAAATCAACCAGAATTAATTATGTGTTTCATGCGTAAAGATGAAGTGAAAGTAAATGAAAATTGGGATACATTTGGTTTACGTGGTTCAGGTAGTAACCAAGTGATTGCAACGGAAGTATTTATTCCAAGAAGACGCGTTTTAAGACTTGAATTAGCGAATGATACACGCCGTCCACCGGAGGGTTCTAATTATGATCCCGATTATCCTTATTACCATGTACCATACTTCTCTGCATTCTATCTTGGGTTTCCAAATATGGCATTAGGTGGAGCTAGGCGTTTGCTGGATGAATATAAAAAGAGAACAGAAGCACGTGTTCGTCTACATGGAGAAAATGAAAAAGATTCTCCTCGTAGTCAGCGAATTCTAGCTAAACTTATGTTGGAATATAAAAAAGCGAATGGTTTAATGGAACAATATTACGATCTATTAGCAACTTATGAAACAGAAGGTCCATACGAAAAAGGGGAGTTTTCTTCACTACGTGCAGAAATTATTAAAATTTGTCAAGAAATCGCTACGACAGTAATGGTCTCACTCGGTGGGGCATCTCTAACAAAAAATGACACAATTGAAGTGTTTGTACGAGACATCATTGCCGTAGCCACACATATAACGTCTCTATATGAAGATGCACTATACACATATGGTCGTAATTTATATGGCTATCAAGGAATTGGTATGGGCTAATTCACCTTAATAACGAGTCAAAAAATGAATGTTTATTCAATTGAAATATGAGTAAACAAGGGGGATTTAGACATGGCAAAATTAAAGGTAGCCATTTTAGGGTCAGGCAACATTGGTAACGATTTGATGAAAAAAATTCAGCGGTCCTCTTTTCTAGAGTTAACGGCTGTTATAGGGATCGATCCCAACTCCGAGGGCTTACGAAAAGCACGTGAAGCAGGTTTTCAAGCTATCGATACGGGAATTGAAGGCTTTCTTCAAACTCCAGGACTTGCAGATGTTGTGTTTGACGCAACTAGTGCTTATGCACATGTGAAGCATGCAAAGCTACTAAAAACTCACGGTAAGAGAGTAATTGACTTAACCCCAGCAGCAATTGGACCACTTACAGTACCAACAGTGAACCTTTACGAACATCAACAAGTAGATAACGTAAATATGGTGACATGTGGTGGACAAGCAACAATTCCAATTATTTATGCAGTATCTCAGCTTTATGAGGTAGAATATGCGGAAATTGTTGCCACAATTGCAAGTAAAAGTGCTGGCCCAGCAACACGTGCGAACATTGATGAATTTATCGCAACTACTTCACGTGCCATTGAGGTTGTCGGCAAAGCAAAAAAAGGAAAAACAGTTTTAATTTTAAACCCTGCTGAACCACCAATTATGATGAATGACACGATTCATCTGTTAGTAGATCATCCGGTAACAGATGAGGAAGCATTGATTGATGCACTTAAAAAAATGGAAAAAGCAGTTCAGCAATATGTTCCAGGGTATCGCTTAAAAACACGTCCATACATTGAGGGAAATCGTATCACTGTATTCCTGGAGGTTGCCGGTGCTGCTGATTATTTACCTGCTTACGCTGGTAATTTGGATATTATAACAGCTGCAGCTATTAAAATTGCTGAGGAATGGGCAAAGGCAAAGACAACTGTGTAAAGGAGGAATACGATGAAACGCGATATTATCATAACAGAAGTAGCTTTACGAGATGGCAGTCATGCGGTCCGTCATCAATTTACAGTTGAACAGGTTAGGAAAGTTGTTGCTGGCTTAGATTCAGCAAACGTACCATATATCGAGGTTGCTCATGGAGATGGTCTTGGGGGATCGACGGTTCAGTACGGCCATTCACATACGAATGAGTTTAAGCTCATCGAGGCTGCTGTAGAAACTGCCGGAAATTCAAAAATTGCTGTACTTTCCTTACCAGGAATTGCAACGAAGCCTGATATTAGACTTGCAGGAGATTTAGGTGTTTCTATGGTTCGCGTCGCTACACATGTCACGGAGGCAGACGTTTCATTACAGCATCTAAACTTAGCGAAGGAGCTGGGTCTAGAAACAGTTGGTTTTCTAATGATGTCTCATATGGCTGAACCAAGTAAAATTGTAGAGCAAGCAAAAATTATGGAAAATGGTGGAGCAGATGTCATTTATATTGTAGATTCTGCAGGTGCTCTACTTCCAATTCAGGTAGCGGATCGAATAAAAGCATTGAAACAAGAAATAAACGTTCCTCTAGGTTTTCATGCACATAATAATTTGTCACTGGCTGTGGCAAATTCATTAACTGCTATTGAACATGGAGCTGATCGTATAGATGGCAGTATCCGTTGTTTAGGAGCTGGTGCTGGTAATACACAAACCGAAGTCCTAGTAAGCATATTGGATAAAATGAATATTGTTACAGGAATTGATTTATATAAAATAATGGATGTAGCTGAAGAAATTGTAGCGCCAATTCTGCCAACACCTCAAGAGATTACACGCGGTAGCTTAGTATTGGGGTATGCGGGTATTTATTCAAGCTTCTTATTACATGCGCAAAGAGCTGCAGAAAGATTTGGTGTAGATGCACGTGATATTCTCATAGAGATCGGTAAACGTAAAGCAGTTGGTGGTCAAGAGGATATGATTTTAGAGGTTGCTGCGGAGTTGAAAAGTGGAACAGTAAAGGCTTGAAAATTATTTTTAAGCAAGTTTTGAAGATCCTTTATGTTTAAATACGAAAAATAGGCTATCCAGTAAATCTATAAAAGTTAAATCATTAGGGGAGGTTTAAAAATGGATGATCGTTTATTTAGAAGTGCAATGGGTAAATTTGCAACTGGTGTGACAGTCATTTTAACAGACCTAGAGGATGTAACACATGGAATGACAGCGAATGCTTTTATGTCCGTTTCACTTAATCCAAAATTAGTAGTGATTTCGATTAAAGAAAACGCACGTATGCTTCCTAAAATCCAACAAGCCAAAAAGTTTTCAGTCAATATTTTAAGTTCTAATCAGGAAGAAATTTCCAAAGTATTTGCAGGTCAAATTAAAGATCAGGAGGTAACATTTAATCGTTTAACAGATGTACCTGTTATTCCTGGGGCTATTGTGCAAGTTGCTTGTGAAGTTTCTGCTGAACATGTTGAAGGTGACCACACATTATTCATTGGTAAAGTAACTAACATTACGGTTGAAGATGGTGATCCATTATTATTTTTCAATGGAAAATATCGCAGCCTCGAGGAATTAGTTGAAGTATAAGGGAAATAGGAATCTCTAACAAGGATGATAGAAGGAGTTATGCTAATGAAAACGATTTTAATTAATGCTCTAAATTTACAGGGAATTTATACTAAGGTAACTCCTTGTGTTATGGCACTTGGCTATTTTGATGGTGTCCATCTGGGACACCAGCGTGTCATACAAATTGCCCGTAAAGAAGCAAATAATCGTGGATTTCCATTAGCACTAATGAGTTTTAGACCACATCCTATCAATATCTTGTCTGGCGGGAAGCGATGTATTTCTCATTTAACAACACTTTCTGAAAAAGAAATGATGCTCAATCGTTTAGGTGTGGACATATTTTATCTTGTCGATTTTACACTTGATTTTGCAGCACTGTCACCCAAACAATTTGTTGATGCCTATTTACTAAATCTTGGTGTAACACATGTGATTGCAGGTTTTGATTTCTCTTATGGATCTAAAGGTGCAGGAAAACTTAAACATATTCCCAATGATTCAAAATATCAAATTACTGTAACCGAGGTACAACGTGTAGACTATTTAGGTGAAAAAATTAGTTCAACAGCAATTCGACAACGATTACTATCGACCGATGTGCATGAGATTCCTCATTTTCTTGGAAAGCACTATACCGTTAAAATGCTTTGGGATGGAAATCAATTCAAACCTATGGAGCCGAAGATGCTTCCTAATGAGGGGATTTATGAGGTTGTGTTGGAGTACGGTCAGTATAAAATCAAGTCAATTGTTTCTGTCAACGAACATGGTAATATACGAATTATGGATTCGTTCAATAAGGTAACAAAGGGAAATGTAAAAATTCACTGGCTGCAGCCTAGCCAATCAAGAAGTTTAACTAGAATTTAATCTTTAGAGGAGGGGAGTTATGGTAACAGAGCAATTAATATCTAATGTAATTCAACTGCTTGATAAAGCACATGAAAAACATCAATCAATTATACCACTTACAATACAAGAGCCGACAATGACTATTGATGATGCCTATGCCATTCAAGTCAAACGAATTAAAATTGCAACAATGCTAGGTGATCGTATCACAGGCAAAAAAATTGGTTTAACATCATTTGCAATGCAAAATCTCTTAGGTGTAGATCAACCGGACTATGGACATCTTTTAGAGTCGATGTATGTAGAAGAGGGGGCAGAAATTTCCCTAAGTCAATTATTTCAACCAAAAATTGAAGGCGAAATTGCATTTGTACTTAAGGAAGATTTAGTTGGCCCAAATGTTACTGTAGATGATGTTCTACGGGCAACAGATTATGTTGTACCTGCCCTTGAAGTTGTTGATAGCCGTATTAAAGATTGGAAAATAAAACTTGAAGATACGGTTGCCGACAATGCCTCTTGTGGACTTTATGTTCTTGGATCAAATAAAGTTCACATAAGTGACGTAAATTTAATTAGCATTCATATGCAACTTTTAAAAAATAACCAAGTGATTAATGAAGGAAAAGGGATGGATGTTTTAGGAGATCCGGCTCTATGTGTTGCTTGGTTAGCGAATAAATTATCGGAATATGGTGTCACACTTAAAGCCGGGGAGGTTATTTTATCAGGTGCCTTATCCGCAGCGGTAGTAGTAGAAAAAGGAGATCAGTTTACAGCCAAGTTTACACAAATTGGTGAAGTAAATGTTCACTTTGTGGAATAAATTTAGACCCAATATGACTTTGATAAAATAACTATCAAACTAAGAGCATTGAATTAGCAAATAAAACCTATTGGCAGCTACTTCCATGAAGTGCAACCTTTCATAAGGTTAGAAAAAATCCGTTTTCCTTTAGAAAGCGGATTTTCTATAATTTACAATATTGTTTTATTGCACTTCTTTTTCTATTTCAGATTTTTTAAATACCAGCATCCTTAAGAGAGGCTTCAGAACTTAGTGGCGGTTATGTCCAATTTTGTCCCATTATGCCCCGTCTTA
Organism: Bacillus sp. E214; assembly: GCF_008087365.1. Taxonomy (NCBI): domain Bacteria; kingdom Bacillati; phylum Bacillota; class Bacilli; order Caryophanales; family Bacillaceae; genus Bacillus; species Bacillus sp. E214. The sequence goes on from NZ_VENN01000001.1 coordinate 769,569, forward strand.
ATCTTAGCTACTTCTAATTGTTTAACTCTTCGTTTTTGATGTATGTCATTAATAACTTTCTTCCTTTAGGTAAATGAAAGGCTCTTGCATTAAAGCTACCATTATAAATGTAGGGGAATTGGCAGTTCTAAACATGATTACTGGGTTATTTTTCATTCCAATATTTTAAAAAAAGTCATAAGTATGATTTTTTAAGTTTGCTAATTTAAATGTCAATATATTTATTAAATTGTTTTTTTGCAAATTCCACCATAACACGTGTTATTTCTGAATAGTTAGTATTATTTAACCTCACAAAACCAATAAATTGGTTTTGTGGAAAAGGTACTATTAAATCAATGAGAACAATATCCTCTTGTTGAATAAAATAAGGATCAGTTATGAAACTATAATTTAAGCCTATGGTAATAGCAGTATTATTTGAAAGACTTTTACGGATTGAATCTAAATTATTTGTTCTTAAAGCAATATCTATCTTATCAAAATTATTATCACTAGATAAAATATCCATTATTTTATAATCATCATGAATTGCTATTGGATAGTCACTAATATCTGAAAGTGTGACTGATATCTTTTTGGCAAGTGGAGATGTATTATTTACCGCAATCACAGTTTTACAAGAAGTTACTTTTTCAAAGTAATATTCCTTTTTTTCTAATTGATCTTTATCATCAAATGCTAAAAGAGCAATGTCGATATCTTGATTTAACAGTTTCTCATATATTTGTGTTGTACTTCCTTCGAATAGGTTGGATTTTATTAGAGGATAAGTTTTTTTAAAATCTGAGAAGGAGTCAATTATTAAGGGCATAAAACCGGGTAATGAACCGAATCTTATGGTTCCATTAAGTTCATTCTTGATTATTTGGATGGTTTCATTTAGAATCTCAATTTTTAAAATTATTTCCCTAGCTTTATTAATTATTAATTGTCCCTCTTTAGTAGGAATTGTACCAGATCGAGACCTTTTAAATAATTTGATATTAATTTCCTTCTCAAATTGTGATAAAGATTGGCTTAATGTTGGTAAAGTGATATTTCGATTATTTGCCGCTAATGTTAAAGACTTTGTTTTAGATATTTCTACAATGTTTGCTAGTTGTTCTAAGTTCAATATATTCACCCCTTATATACTTAAAAAATAACTAAGTTAACTTAAATATAATTAAATATATTTAAAATAACAATTCATTTATAATAGAAATGTACTAAAATTTTCACAAATTAAATTATTATGACATTGACATTATATTCTTTTGTCATAAAGGAGGATTTGAAATGAGATTACAAAATAAAGTAGCTATTATTACTGGAGCTGCAAGCGGAATGGGTGCAGAAGAGGCAAAACTATTTGCTAAAGAAGGAGCAAAAGTAGTTGCAACTGACGTACAATATGAAAAATTAGAAGAGGTTGTAAATGAAATTATTCGTAATGGCGGAGACGCCTATGCAATAAAGCATAATGTAGCTTCTTCTGAAGAATGGGAATTTGTTGTTGAACAAGCAGTAGCTACTTATGGTAAGGTAGATATTTTAATAAACAATGCAGGGATCGGTGGTAAAAATCAATTTGGTACACCAGAAACAACTGAATTGGATGAATGGGACATGGTAATAAATATCAATCTTAAAAGTACTTTTTTAGGTATGAAGTACGTCCTACCTATTATGAAAAAAGTTGGGAGCGGTTCCATTGTTAACATATCATCTATAGCTGCAATGATTGGTACAGCAGGTCCAACTGCTTATACTGCAACAAAAGGTGCAATCCGTTCGATGACAAAAAATGTTGCTGCAAGTTATGGTAAATTTAATATTCGAGTGAATTCGGTTCATCCCGGCTTTATTAATACACCAATGATGAAAGGTACATTAGAAGATGAAAAAGCTTCTGAACATATTACATCCATTATTCCATTAGGCCGTCCATCTGAACCAATTGAAGTGGCACAGGGAGTATTATTCCTTGCATCAGATGAAGCAAGTTATTTAACAGGTACTGAATTAGTGATTGATGGTGGAGCTACAATAATTTAATCACCATCAATAAATGCTATTTAAAGGTTATACAAATTTTGTGAATAGAAGCTATTTTGTTCAATTAATAGCTTCTTTTTTATTAGAAATTTAATAAATTTTTATTTACGTATAATCAGAATAGAAACAACCAACGAAAAAATAATCCTTATATATCTTCCGGAATTTTTCTGATCTTTTTTAGTAGTCCTATTAATAGTATTATAAAATTTAATAATAGAGATACATAAGAACTGAAATTATAAGTTATCAAGCTATAGACAAATAACATACAAAAATTATTAACGTTGCTAGCATACTTTCCCTCCTAAATATTAAAAGCTCCTTAAAAACTACAAAAGTCAATTAACATTCCTACAATAAGCTAAAAATCACTACTCACTACTAAAAATAGACTACCCAAAAATCAGAAAAAATGAACTTTTATAAAATTATCTAAGAATTAAATTGGAAATGAATACTATCCTGTAGTGTAAAAACTATAGCATATCGGCCTTGATGCGGAAGAATGATCTAATAATATTTAAGATTCACTTATGTTAGAATATTCACAAACAAAGTGAAAGGAGAGCTAGTTTTGAAATCTATTTTACTAAAGTAGTAGGTTGATTGAGCATATATCTTCTTGTAATACAAAATTCCCATCTTATTTAACTAACGTTGTTGTAACGCTTGATATTAGTGGTTTCTAATTATAAGAATTGCCTTTTCTAAATGATTAGATGTATCTTTACCTATAATAGAAAATTCCCAGCCTTAACCGAAAAGTCATTCATATCAAGGGATACAGCAATTTTCTATTTGTCTACCATAAAAAAGATAGACCATAAAGTCTATCTAAAGAGTGTTGATTATACCTCCACTGTATTTAATGGATTATACTTGTCGTTTTGTTCTTTTAAATCATTTCCCCACATGGCAGCGTATTTTTCGGTTACGGCTATTGAGGAATGTCTCATTAGTTTTTGGATAGCAAATGTACTCATTCCAGAATGGATGCATCGTTGACAGAAGGTGCGTCGGAAAGTATGGGCTGATAATCTGACATCTTTAAAATTCATAATTCGTGCTAACCGTTTAAATACATTTTTTAAGGCATCGGGTGTGAATTCTTAGTTGTAACGATTAGTAAAGATATAATCACTTAAATACTCACGGCCAAATACTTGTTCACAGTATAGGTGGTAGGAAGACAATTCGTGAATAACCTTCTTTGTCACAGGAATAGATTCGCGCTTACGGTTTTTACCGAATAAAGAAAGGGTTTGATTACATGTCTAAATCAGTCCATTTTAGTGTAGTAAGTTCAGATAACCTGATGCCTGTACCAATTAAAACAATAATGTTTGTATGATCTCGATAGGCAACAAAGGGCTTTTTTCTATTAATCCTTCTATAGTAATGGAGCAGTTGTTTAATGTGATAATCCGTAAATACATCTATTCGGATATCTTCTTTGGCTTTGGGTACTTTGGTGGCAGGGCTCTTTTTAATTACTTCACATTCAACCATATTATTAAAGAAGGCTCTTGTACGATGTAACTTAGTGTTTGTGGTAGTAGGCTTATTACCCTTGTCCTTACAGTGAATTATGTATTGTTTAACATGAGAAGGGGAGACATCTTCAACAATAAGAACTTCATTCTCGTTGAAAAAGCGTAACATTTCGTTGAGGATTAACTTGTAAGTTTCCATAGTCTGTGGAGTTACATTTTTAAACTCTCTGTCTTCATAAAAATCTTGGATAACAAACTTTAGTAACATAGAAAATACCACCTCACATGATTTTGTGAAGTGGTCGTTGAGTATCGTAACAGGTTTTGCTACGACCATAACATTTTAGGTTATGAGAAAGTTGATTCAAACCTTGCTACGACTATAAGTATGATCCCGACTGGGTTCGAACCAGCGACCCCCACCCTGTCAATTTACTAGTCTGAATTTCTAAATTTAATCAAAGTAAGATAGTTTCTATTTTTTCATATAGACCGCAAACAATAACGGATTATTCATTCAAGCATTCTTCGGATTGCTTTTTTATATTTCTTTTTCATTATTATTGCAGGAAATATAGTTCGTGCTTGTCGAATTAATTATTTGGGAGAGAGTTGAATATTTTAGCGGGAAGAGATTTTTAGAAATTGATATTCCGTGTGAAATGTCAGAAGTTAAATTAATTCCTCCTATCATTTGAAAAGTCCAGTGAATATGTTACGCCTAATTAATTCGGAATATTTAGATTTTGGAGAAGGGGGATACAGTAATGAATGTACCATTAATACTTACGCAATTCTTAGACAGGGCCGTAAGCTTGTATGGGGACAAGCAGGCCATCATATGTGAAAACAGGGTATTTACATATCAAGAACTAAATGAAAGAGTTAATCGGTTATCTCACGGTTTAAAGAATTTGGGGGTTCAAAAAGGGGATCGTATTGCCTACTTAGCACCAAACTCTGTTGAAATGCTGGAGGGCTTTTATGGGATTTTCCAATTGGGTGGTGTGATGGTACCACTAAATAGTCGATTAAAGCCAGATGATTATCAATTTATTTTAAACCACAGTGAATCGAAAATTTTATTCGTTGATCAAGACCTTTACCATTTGATTTTGCCAATTAAAGATAAGCTAAAAACGATTGAAAAAATTATAGTTCATTATAAAGATTCAGAGACAGAAGAGGTAGGATATGATGTTTGGTTGGAAGAGCAAAGTAAAGAGGCATTTGAGAGATTTCCGTTAGAAGAAGATGATGTATCCAGCCTTCTTTATACAAGTGGAACAACTGGGAATCCAAAGGGAGTCATGCTGACTCATCGAAATAACTATATTCATGCGTTAAGTACGATGCATCATCTTCGCATAACGGATGAAGATGTGTTACTTCATGTCTTACCGATGTTCCATGTAAATGGTTGGGGTTCTCCGTTTTATTATACGGCTAACGGTGCTACTCAGGTCTGCTCTCGAAAAACGACACCTGAGATGATTTTTTCTGCCCTGGAAAAACATAAAGTAAACGTTATGCATATGGCTCCAACCGTGTTAAATGCACTCCTGCAATATTTCGATCAGAATAGCTCAAATATTGAACAAGCAGTTCGCGTTGTCATTGCCGGTTCGGCACCACCGCCAGCCTTTGTTAGACGAGTGGAAAAAGAGCTGGGCTGGGATTTCATACAAGTATATGGAATGACTGAATCTTCTCCTTTAAGCTTGATTTCAGTTGTTCGCTCAAAATTAAAGGAGTTACCTACTGAGGAACAATACAGAATTAAATCGAAGGCTGGGATATCGATGGTTGGCTGTGATGTTAAAGTTGTGACTGAGCATGGAGAAGAAGTCGAGCATAACGGTAAAGAGATTGGGGAAGTCATTACAAGAAGTAATGGAGTCATGTTAGGATACTGGAAGAATGAAGAGGCAACGATGGAGGCGATTAAAAACGGATGGCTTCATACGGGAGATATGGCTACTGTAGATGAATATGGACATATTGATATTGTCGATAGGAAGAAAGATGTTATCATAAGCGGAGGAGAAAATATCTCTTCCATCGAGGTTGAGGGCGTGTTATATGACCACCCTGATGTATTAGAAGCAGCGGTAATCGCTGTTCCTCATGAAAAGTGGGGAGAAACTCCGCATGCCTTTATTGTTCAAAGAGAGGGAAGAAACGTTTCTGAAGAGGAATTAATTGCATTTACAAGAGAAAGGTTAGCTCATTTTAAAGCGATAACAGGAGTAACCTTTGTAAGCGAACTACCAAAGACAGCTTCTGGGAAAATACAAAAGGTAGTCCTTCGTAATGATTACTGGGAGGCAGCCGGAAAAGGCGGGAAATTCGTCAATTAATAAAATATCAACTGAAGATTATTATGATAGGTAACTAGTAGGATTAGATTAGGAAAAATAAGTATAATCAATATAAAAAAGACTCGCTATCTGATTAGCGAGTTTTAACTTTCTTAGAATCTATTTAATGGTGCTACATATTTCGATTTAATTAATTAATTTAAGAACTACACTCAAAGTAGATTTCACATTCATTTTTAACTATCCAATCAAAACCTAAATATTTGAATAAATAAAATAATTTGACAATTTCAAGAAGTTTAAGTTAGAATCTAAATCATAATAAATGAACATGGAGAGGGGTGAAGAAAACGGAATTAAAGGATCGCATTCTGGATACATCTGTTAAGCTGTTTGAAAAGCACGGCTTTCATGGTGTTTCAGTAAATGATATTGTTCAGGCCAGTGATACTTCAAAGGGTGGTTTTTATCACCATTTTCAATCAAAGGATGAATTGCTTTTCTCTATACACGACACATTTATCTCCTATGTCTTACGTAAAGCCAAAGAGGCTATCCACCATTATCAAACTCCACCAGAGAAACTTCAGCAGATTATTTACTCGTTTACGAAAGTATTTGATCTCTACCAATCTCACATATCAGTCTTTTATCAGGAAAGTAAATATTTAAAACCGGAACTGGATTCAACTATTAAACTGAAGCGGGATGAGTTCAGGCTATTAATATACGAAGTCATTAAAGAAGGTCAGGATTCCGGAGATTTTCGAAAAGAGATTCCTTTTGAAATCAGTGGTCTTGCCATATTGGGAATTGTGAACTGGACCTCAAAATGGTATCAACGAAACGGGCCAATGCCGATGGATCAGATTTCTGTGTATTTTACTGACTTTATTATGCATGCTCTATTAACCGAAGAGGCAAAAAGGAAATACGGACATTTTTTTACCACATAATTAAAGCGCTTACATATCTATAACAGACCAACCAGTCGGTCTTTCACAAAATGGTAGGAGGATGAAAATGAACTTTGAATTGAGCACGGAGCAAAAGATGGTCCGCAATATGGCAAGAGAATTTGCGGAAAAGGAAATTAAGCCAATTGCGATTGAATTAGACCGGGAGTCAAGATTCCCTGAAGAAGTATTTAAGAAAATGGGTGAATTAGGTCTGCTCGGAATTCCCTTTCCGGAAGAATACGGAGGCTCCGGTGGAGATACGATCTCTTATGCGCTTGCAGTAGAGGAAATTGGAAGAGCCTGCGGAGGTACGGGCTTGAGCTATGCAGCTGCTGTATCACTTGGATCGAGTCCGATTTATTATTTTGGAACCGAGGAGCAAAAGCAACAGTACTTAACTCCATTAGCAAGTGGTAAGGCCTTAGCATCATTTGGATTAACAGAGCCTAATGCCGGATCAGATGCCGGAGGGACGAGAACAAAGGCCGTGCTAGAAGGAAATGAGTACGTAATTACAGGAGAAAAATGCTGGATTACAAATGCCGGATTTGCAGAAACGATTACGGTCACTGCGGTATCTGGTAAGACCAATACCGGAAAAAATATTATTTCCGCCTTTCTTGTACCAACTAATACGCCAGGGCTAAAGATTACTAGCAATTACGACAAAATGGGTGTTCGAGCTTCGAATACATCAGAAATAATCCTCGACCATGTTCGGGTACCTAAGGAGAATGTCCTTGGAGATCTCGAGGGAGGATTTAAACAATTTTTATATACACTGGACGGCGGCCGGATTTCAATCGCGGCTTTGGCGGTCGGGATTGCTCAGGCAGCATTTGATAAAGCGCTTGCCTACAGTAAGGAACGAATCCAGTTTGGACAGTCCATCTCTAAGTTTCAGGCTATTCAATTTAAGCTGGCAGACATGGCAATGGAAATTGAGCTGGCGAGAAATATGGTATTAAAGGCTGCCTGGCTTAAAGATCAAAAAAAGAATTTCACAAAAGAATCTGCCTATGCCAAGCTATTTGCTTCTGAAATGGGATTCCGTACATGCAATCAGGCGATTCAAATTCATGGTGGATATGGATATATGCGTGAATACGAAGTGGAGCGTTACTTACGTGATATGAAGTTATTGGAGATTGGCGAGGGTACATCAGAAATTCAGCGACTTGTAATATCCCGCCAACTAGGTTGCTAGCCTTATATTTTTTTTAGTGATAAGGAGGAACGAGATGGCGGATTTGGTTCAGAAAACAGTGGGTGCTCTTTTGGATGAAATAGCTCAAGAGAATGCGGAGCGAGAAGCAGTTGTTTATGCAGATCGAGGTCTTCGGTATACGTATAAACAGTTTAATGAAGTTTGCAAGGAGGCAGCCCGAGCGTTTATGTCGCTTGGAATGGAAAAGGGAGATCATCTTGCCATATGGGCGACTAATACTCCTGAATGGCTGATTACCCAATATGCGACAGGGAAGATGGGGGCGGTGCTCGTTACGGTAAATACGAGTTACAGAGCCAAAGAGCTAGAATACCTTTTGCAGCAGTCTGATTCAAAAACACTTATTTTAATGGAAAATGTGAAGGATCATTCCTATATTGAAACACTTTATGAAGTCATACCGGAATTAAGAGATGCACCTCCTGGAGAGCTGGTATCAGAGAAGCTGCCTTATTTAAAAAATGTTATCGTGCTCGGTGAGAATCGATATCCTGGTACGTACAGCTGGGATGATGTGATAAAAATGGCCTCCCACACATCAGAGCAGGAATTGGCTGAAAGGCTGGATTCCTTACACGACAGCGATGTCATCAATATGCAGTATACGTCTGGGACAACTGGTTTTCCAAAGGGAGTCATGCTGACTCACCGCAATATCGTCAATAACGCGATCAATATTTCTGAGGGAATGAAGCTGACAAATGAAGATCGTATGTGTATTCCAGTTCCTTTTTTCCATTGTTTTGGGTGTGTATTAGGAACATTAACAGCCGTTTCTGTTGGTGCAGCCATGATTCCATTGCAGGAGTTTAATCCGCGCAGTGTTTTACAGGTTGTTGAAGAAGAAAAATGTACCGCTCTTCACGGTGTTCCGACGATGTTCATTGCTGAAATGAATCTGGAGGACTTTGAAGAATACGATTTATCCACTCTGCGTACAGGTATAATGGCTGGTTCCACCTGCCCTATTGAAGTCATGAAGGGTGTAGTGGAAAAGATGGGGGCCAATGAAATAACGATTGTATTTGGACAGACCGAATCTTCACCTGGTATCACTCAAACGAGGACGGACGATCCGCTTGAATTGCGAGTCAGCTCCATTGGCAGATCGATGCCTAATATTGAGGTGAAAATCGTCGAGCCTGGCACTGAGAATGAAGTGCCTCGGGGGCAGCATGGCGAGTTAATCACACGCGGTTACCATGTCATGGAGGGTTATTACAAAAATCCAGAAGCAACTGCAGCTGCGATTTCCAAAGATGGCTGGCTTCATACCGGTGATTTGGCTGTCATGGATGAAAATGGGTATTGCGCTATTACTGGCAGGCTTAAGGACATGATTATCCGTGGTGGCGAAAATATTTATCCAAGAGAAATAGAAGAGTTTTTGTACCAGCATCCTTCTGTACTTGATGTCCAGGTCATTGGTGTACCAGATGCCAAATATGGTGAAGAAGTAATGGCATGGATCATTCCTAAAGAAGGCACATCCATAACAGCCGAGGATATCCGTACTTACTGCCACGGGAAGATTTCAAGGCATAAAATTCCGCGCTATATCGAATTTATAGACGAATATCCGATGACAGCTTCCGGAAAAATTCAAAAATATAAGCTTCGGGAACAATCCATGCAGATTTTGGGAACGTGAGGAGGAGCAGCATTGTTTAAGAAAATATTAATTGCCAATCGAGGGGAAATCGCTTCAAGAATAATCCGTACCTGTAAACGCCTTAATATCGAAACGGTTGCGGTTTATTCTGAGGCAGATCAAGAGGCACCATTTGTTAAGGAAGCAGATTTTGCTTTTCTTTTGGGTGGTCCAAGAGTAAATGAAAGCTATGTTAATACCGCGAAAATATTAGAGATTGCGAAAGAGCATGATGTGGAAGCTATCCATCCGGGTTACGGATTTTTAAGTGAAAACAGTGAGTTTGCGAGGGAATGCATAAGAGAAAATATTGTTTTCATTGGTCCCTCTCCGGATGTCATTGAACTAATGGGACAAAAGACAAAGGCAAGGGAGGCCATGGAGAAGTCAGGTGTACCGGTTGTGCCTGGAATATCATACCCGCTTGCTGATGCGGAGGAGGCAGTCAGGGTAGCTAAGAAACTCGGATATCCTGTAATGCTGAAAGCCTCTGCTGGCGGAGGCGGGATTGGCATGCAGTCAGTCTCAAATGAAATCGAGCTCATAAAAGCATATGAAGGCAATCAAAACCGAGCCCAAAGTTTTTTTGGCAATGGGGATATGTTCCTTGAGAAAGTCATTGTGAACCCGAGACATATTGAAATTCAAGTGCTGGCTGACAAGCAAGGCAATGCTGTATACCTTTGGGAACGTGAATGTTCCATTCAGCGCCGTAATCAAAAAGTGGTAGAAGAAGCACCATCTCCATTTGTTGATGAGAGTTTACGGAAAAGAATGGGCGAAACAGCATTAAAGGCCGTACGCGATTTAGGCTACTATAATGCCGGTACCTTTGAATTTTTAATGGATGAACAAAAGAATTTCTATTTCCTTGAAATGAACACGCGCCTGCAGGTTGAACATCCGGTAACAGAGGAGATTACGGGAATTGATATGGTTGAGGAGCAAATTAGGATTGCCTATGGGGAGAATTTACGTTTTACCCAAGATGATATTCGGTTAGAGGGTCATGCTATTGAAGTGAGAGTCTATGCGGAGGATCCCGTTACGTTCTTACCATCACCCGGGCAAATAACCCATCTGAAATTACCGAATGGTCCAGGTGTACGAAATGAGGTTGCTATCAGTGGTAACTCTAAGGTAACACCATTTTATGATCCGATGATTGCAAAACTAATTGTGTCGGCATCAAGCAGGGAAGAAGCTATAAGCTGTATGACAAAGGCACTTCAAAGCTATGAAATTCAGGGAATTAAAACAAATCTACCCATGCTTTTAACGGTCATCCAGCATGAAGCATTTAAGGCGGGAGACACAACAACTGGGTTTATTGAAGCAAATCTTAAAAAAATGAAAAACAGATAGGAGAGGTAATAATGGCTGAAGAAATCAAAGCAAGTATGGCAGGAAATGTATGGAAAATACAAGTGAAAGAGGGAGATACCGTTGAAAACGGTCAGGACATGGTCATTTTGGAATCTATGAAAATGGAAATTCCTATAGCCGCTGAAGGAGACGGACTCGTCACAGAGGTTGTCGTAAACGAAGGGGATTTTGTAAATGAGGGCGATGTTTTAATCCGTATTGACTAGAAGGGAGAGAACTTTTTTGGAGATACCTGAATTTGTACAAATAAAAGAAGTTGGCCCCCGGGACGGTTTGCAGAACGAGATGAATATCACTCCGACTGAACAAAAAATAGAATGGATTGACCTGTTGAGCGAAACGGGTCTTTCTTATATTGAAATTACTTCTTTTGTTGCTCCTAAATGGATACCGCAGCTGGCTGATGCGCTAGAGGTATCGAGGAAAATCAAGCGCAAGAATACGGTCACTTATGCGGCTCTAGTGCCCAATCGAAAGGGATTGGAAAATGCGCTTTTAGCAAATATCGATGAAGTTTCTATTTTCATGTCAGCGAGTGAAGCACATAATCAAAAAAATATAAATAAATCCATTGCAGACACCTTTCCAATTCTTCAGGAGGTTGCAGAGGATGCATCAAAGGAAGGAAAAACAACACGCGCTTATGTATCGACAGTGTTTGGCTGTCCGTACGAGGGCGAGGTTCAGATTGACGCTGTCTTACATATATGCGATAAGCTGTTCGCGATGGGGGTAGATGAAATCTCTCTTGGCGATACAATCGGTATTGCCCATCCAAAACAGGTTGATTTTGTACTGGATGAAGTAACAAAACGGTTTAATAAGGATCGTATTGCGCTACACTTTCACGACACCCGCGGCATGGCGCTGGCTAATATATTAGTAGCTTTAAAGAAAGGGTATACGATCTTTGATTCCTCGCTTGGCGGTTTGGGCGGCTGTCCATATGCACCTGGAGCTTCAGGAAATGTAGCAACTGATGACTTAGTTTATATGCTTGAGAGGATGGGGATTCGTACGGGTATTGATGGAAGAATGTTAGCTAAAGCTGCAGATTATATTCAAAAACAGATGGGTATCCCTTTGTCGAGTAAACAAATGGCTATCCAGGAGAAAAAAGAAGGGAGAAGGGTCAACTGATGATCAAGCAATCCATACGAGAAGACGGGGTAGCGGTGATTGTATTAGATCAGCCTCAGAAATCCAACGCTTTATCTATTGAGATGTTAAAAGAATTGCAACAAACACTGCGTCTATATAAAGAAAATTCATCTATTCATTGCATAATCATTACTGGAAGCGGTGACAAAGCATTTTGTTCTGGTGCTGATCTAAAAGAACGGTTAAATATGACGCCAGCACAGGTAGGTGAAGCGGTCCGATTAATTAAGGAAACCATTTCCATGATTGACCAAATGCCGCAGCCGACGATTGCATCCATTAATGGGGCAGCATTTGGCGGAGGGCTTGAGCTTGCATTGGCATGTGATATCAGAGTGGCCAGCCATCATGCTAAGATGGGGCTCACAGAAACCTCTCTGGGAATCATTCCAGGCGCAGGCGGAACACAGAGGCTGCCGAGATTAATTGGAATCAGCAAAGCAAAGGAGCTTATTTTCACCGCTCGCAGGATAGATGCCATTGAGGCACTGCAAATTGGCCTGGTTAATCAAATCGCAAAGCCGGATGAACTGGAGACGATGAGCCTATCAATCGCAAGGAAAATTGCAGCCAATGCACCTATCGCAGTGAAGGAAGCTAAAAAAGCGATAGAAAGAGGTATGGAAACAGATTTAGTACATGGTTTGCAAATTGAAGAAATGAGCTATCAGGTTACGATTCCAACGAAGGATCGTATGGAGGGACTCATCGCATTCAAGGAAAAACGTAAGCCTGTATATACCGGTGAATAAACTCTCAATAGAAAGGTAGATGACGATGAACACAATTCAAAACGACCTTATAGAACGAATAGAAAAAATAAAAGGAGGCGGAGAAGAGAAGTATCATCAAAAAAATAAAGAAGCAGGCAAATTGTTCGTTCGTGAGCGTTTGGAGCTATTGTTTGATGAAGGCGTTTTAGCGGAGGATGGATTGTTTGCGAATCATTCTGCGGAAGGTTTACCGGCTGACGGGGTGGTAACTGGATTAGGGAAAATAAATGGTCAAACGGTTGCTGTTATGGCCAATGATTCAACCATTAAAGCAGGATCATGGGGTGCACGGACGGTTGAAAAAATCATTCGTATTCAGGAAACTGCTGATAAGCTTCAAATTCCTATGCTGTATTTAGTGGACTCAGCCGGTGCGAGAATAACGGATCAGGTAGAGATGTTCCCTGGACGCCGAGGGGCTGGCAGAATTTTTTATAATCAGGTAAAACTGTCCGGGAAAATCCCGCAAATCTGTTTATTATTTGGCCCATCTGCAGCAGGCGGTGCCTATATTCCAGCATTTTGCGATATCGTTGTGATGGTGGAAGGAAATGCTTCCATGTATCTTGGTTCTCCTAGAATGGCAGAGATGGTGATTGGTGAGAAGGTCACATTGGAACAAATGGGCGGAGCGAAAATGCATTGTTCTGTATCAGGTTGCGGAGATGTTCTTGTAAGCAGTGAACAAGAGGCAATCGAATATGCCCGGAAATATCTATCCTACTTCCCAGCCAATTTTGCCGAAAAAACAAAAAGCACCGAAGAAAAACTACCTCAAGTATCAGACAAAACAATCGCAGATCTTATCCCTCAGAATCAAAATGCACCTTTTAATATGTATGATCTCATTAATCAATTAATAGACGAGGATTCCTTTTGTGAAATCAAGAAAATGTTTGCACCTGAATTAATTACTGGTCTTGCCCGAATGGGTGGTAAACCGATTGGTATTATTGCCAATCAGCCTCGTGTAAAGGGTGGAGTCCTTTTTCATGATTCTGCTGATAAAGCAGCCAAATTCATTAATCTATGTGATGCTTTCAATATCCCCTTGCTCTTTTTGGCCGATATACCAGGCTTTATGATTGGCACTAAAGTAGAGCAGGCAGGAATTATCAGGCACGGTGCAAAAATGATTGCTGCCATGAGTGAAGCAACCGTTCCAAAAATCTCTGTTATTGTTCGGAAAGCGTATGGAGCTGGCCTTTATGCGATGGCCGGTCCAGCCTTTGAACCAGATTGCTGTATTGCCTTGCCGACTGCCTCGATTGCAGTGATGGGTCCAGAAGCGGCAGTGAATGCTGTGTATGCCAATAAAATTGCCGCGCTGCCGGAAGAAGAACGTCAAGGCTTCATTATGGAAAAAAGAGAAGAGTACAAGGAAGATATTAATATTTATCGCCTCGCCTCAGAAATGATCATTGATGATATTGTTGAACCTAATGATTTAAGAAGTCAATTAATCACTAGATTTAGCTTATATCAAAGTAAATATCAGGTCTTTTCATGCCGAAAACATCCGGTTTACCCGGTTTGAGGAAACGGAGGGTTCTTTCATGAGCCAAGTAGCCTGGATACCCGATCATCGTACGATTTCTAACCTGCGTCTTTATAAATGGATACAAGAACTGGGCTTTAAAGACTATGACCAATTTTATGCTAAATCGATTGAAAAACCCGAATGGTATTGGGGAGAGGTCGAAAAAGAATTGGGGTTCAGTTGGAAAACACCATATAAAAAAGTAATGGATTTATCAAATGGGATTGAATTCCCGGATTGGTATGTCGGTGGAACCTGTAATATTGTGGATTCTTGTATAGAGAAATGGATATATTCTGATCATCATGCAATCGAATATGAAAATGAATTAGGACAAACAAAGAAAATCTCCTTTCCGCAATTATATGGTTGGGTGAGCCGAGTGGCAGGAGGGTTATTGGAACAGGGGATTGTACGTGGAGATAGAATAACCATCTATATGCCAATGATTCCGGAGACCATTGTAGCCATTCTGGCTGCTGCAAAAATTGGAGCGGTTGTCTCGCCTGTATTCTCCGGTTTTGCAGAGGATGCCCTAAAGACACGGGTAAACGCAGCAGGCTCCAAAATGATTATAACGGCAGAATCCTATACTCGACGTGGTAAAAAGGTCGATATGTTAAAGACAGTTACAAATGTTTTAGATGAAATGGATACTTTGGAGAAGGTAGTTGTAGTGGGAGAGACTGGGATGCGTGGCTCATTTGTATCCTGGACTCAAATCGAAGCAACTGATTCGGTGGACACCTCTGCTGAAATGAAGAGTGATGACCCATTCATGCTCATTTATACATCAGGGACAACAGGTAAACCAAAAGGAACAGTCCACACTCATACCGGTTTCCCGATAAAGTCAGCGATTGATGCAAGAATCTCAATGGACGTGGTCAAAGGTGATAAGCTTCTCTGGATAACCGATATGGGCTGGATGATGGGACCATTCCAGTTGTTTGCCAGTTTAATGAACGGAGCTACGATTATGCTTTACGATGGGGTGCCTGACTACCCAACAGCTAATCAGATATGGAAGTTAGTTGAAAAGTGGAAAGTTACGCAATTAGGAATATCACCTACATTAATTCGTTCTCTTATGGCAAGAGCTGATGATTCGATTGGTTCTCATGATCTTTCATCTCTTAAAGTGTTTGGATCAACGGGTGAGCCTTGGAATCCGGATCCATGGAATTGGTTGTTTGAAAGGATTGGGAAAAAGAAAATCCCGATTATTAATTATTCAGGAGGCACCGAAATATCCGGCGGCATTTTAGGAAATGTTTTATTGAAGCCTATTGCTCCTGTTACATTTAATTCACCGATGCCAGGCATGGATATTACGGTATTAAATTCATCCGGTGAATCTGTTACGAACGAGGTGGGTGAGCTCTGTATTCGCGCTCCTTGGGTTGGCATGACTAAAGGCTTCTGGAATGAGAAGGAAAGATACTTGGATACATACTGGAGCACCTATAAGAATACCTGGGTTCATGGGGATTGGGTTAGTACAGACGGCGTTTTTTGGGAGATTAAAGGGCGGTCTGATGATACATTGAATATAGCAGGAAAAAGAGTAGGTCCGACTGAATATGAATCCATTCTTATTAAGCATGAAGATGTGATTGAAGCGGCTGCTATCGGTATTCCGGATGAGCTTAAAGGGGAATCCTGTGTATGCTTTGCCGTTTTACAAACGAATGTAAAGGGGAGTACAGAGCTAGAAAATGAGCTCATGAAGCTTTTGGGCAATCAGCTTGGAAAAGCACTCAAGCCTTCAGCTATTTACTTCGTGAGCGACCTGCCAAAAACGAGAAACCAGAAAATTATGCGCCGAGTCATCAAATCTACCTTCCTTAACCAAGATGCAGGTGATTTATCCTCCTTAGTCAATCCGGAGATCGTACATGAAATCAATCAGATAAAAATAAAATGATACCCAGTTAGTTGGAAGCAAGTGTGCGAATCACATGCTGGTAAACAGCTATCTGATAGTTAAGCGTTGGCATGGATAATCTCCATGCTTTTTTAATTAGTTTTATAGTTAATATAATTGGGTTGTTGTATTCTTGAAAACTTAACGATTAAAATAATTTAATAGAATGTATCGGAACAAAAGAAAAAGCAAGGCATACATCATTGCCTCGCTTTACTGTCCTGTTAACGAATACGCTGTTTCCGAATCCATTGAGTAGCAATCCATTTTTCACCTTTGGTAACCGGGGCACCGCCATGTAAGGTCTTTTCGTTCAGAGATTCGTCTTGGTAGAAATATTCAAAGTAAACCGCCATTCCTTTTTGTGGAGCGACTGATAAATCTAGGTGAGGGAAATACGTTTCTCCGCCTTCTTCCACATCATTTAGGTATAAGACAATTGTACTAATTCGGTTATTTTGAGCAGCTGAACTTGTCGAAGCAAAATAATCAAAGTGTGCTTTGTATTCTTGACCAGGAGTATAGCGAAGGATATGGAGATTCTCGCCATGTTCAGACGGAATGGTAGTGATGGCAGCTAGCCGTTGTTCAATGCGTAAAACGGTTTCATTTTGAGCATCTTCAATGAAAGCACCTGAACTCGTACGCATACCGTTTACTTCACGGGTTGCTCCAACGGTTGAGCGTTTCATATCCTGCTTCGCTAACTCTATCAACGTATCGCATTCCTCGTCGCTTAACACGTTTCCCAATACCACAACAAGTGGTTCACCGTGACGAGCTAAGATAGGAATTCGTCTGTTCTCTGTCTCAATGAAATGACCTGTGTGGGGGAAAATAGGCGTTTCTTTTTGTGGATGAATGGTCGTTGTCATATATTGCTTCCTCTCCCATCTTTTCTCTGTTCCATTTGTTATTTTATCATGTATTTTAATAAATCCGATTAGAATTCTCATAATTATTTATGGAAGAGAAGATTTCAAAATAATAATATATGAGTTTGAATGGGAGCAAATATTAAAAAGAATATATTCTCAAACATATCTTGAGACAAGAGAGCTCAATGGATATATAACGTTGCTGGTTGTAGTACAGGTTTTTAAGTCGTTATTAGCAAATTATGGGTGGGGGATCATTGTTATATCTGGCTTTATCAGTTTCAGACAGGAATCATTCTGGAACTACAATTTATAATCAAGGTTGATTTTCATAGAATTTAATTATTGAACTAAAAAATGAATTCTTGAAATTTATGGTAATATATATTTTGAAATGATTCGCAGTTTAGTAGAAAAAGTTATAGAGTGGAATTCAAATCATTTCAAAATAAATTTATTGATTAAAATTAAGAAATAAATTTATGGAAGTGAACGGAGGGCTTGTATATGTCGCGTATTCAATTTTTAGCATCGTCTAAGCCATTTATAATGCCTGAAGAAATAGAGAATTACCATAATAATGGAATAGATGAATTAGACATGTGTTTCTCAGTGTATGAAGCAGATAAATGGTGGTGTGATATTGTTAAACCTGTTTTATCAATGCCATACATATATGAAGTCGGAGTTCTTGGTAATCATTTTTTCGTTTATTTGGAGAAATATATGGATATTGGTGATGTTATCGAGCTTTATGAAATACCTGTTCAACAGTGGTATGAAGAATATATACAGCGTGTCCTTGAAGTTCCAGAGCCAATTATGATCAACGTTGGTAGTTACACCTACCAAAATCAATATGGATTGTTTAGGCTTAACCCTAAAAAATGGGTAGAAGAGCTTAGCCATCGAACATTATTAACTGAACGTGGTGTAACAACAATTGTGAAATATTGATAACTCTCTACTTTTAGGAGTTTCCTCTGATGGGCTCTCTTGATTATACATAAGGAAAGAAATGAAAAAGGCTTTAGTTTTGTAAACGTGGCATTTGAAGGAAAGAAACCAAAATTTTAGTTCAAGAACTTTACTATAAAAGAATAAATCAAAACTCCTCAATGAATGGGGAGTTTATTTTGTTTAATACTTTAATTTTGCTGTATATACAGAAAATGCGCCATCAAAGCAAATAAAATGGAACAATTATGATTGATCCGGTGATATTATATGTATGATTTAAATAAAGTAATGAATCAAATGGGTCTAATATCAAAATTAAGAAAAAATACTTATAGAACATAATAATATTATGTAAACAAGATTATTAAATTTATAGATATGCGGTTAATCGTATATATTAGCCTTATAAGAGAATTTTTATGGCAGTTGAAGGAGAACGGAATAATGGACATAACGAATAAAGGGTATAAAGAAGCAGTTGAAAAAGCAAAAAATGACATTCTGAATGATATTTCCTTATATATGGAAGAAAGTGAAACAAAGCCTGCTGTTAATGATTATTTGGAAAGCAGAGAACGTTATTTGAATCAGATTTGGAATTTAGCATGGAAGAGTCGAACGCTTCAGCGGATGAATAGAACTGAAAAAATTAAATTTTTGGGGCTTCGTGGTATAGAAACAGAAGGAGCCTCCAAGAAAGCAATTAATAAAATGGTTGAACAAGAACTGAGTGGACTAAAATCCTTTGATATGAAAAGTTGGATCCAAGATTACTTTGGAGAAACAGATGAACGATGGAATGAATTATTTGAATCAGTAAAGTTAAAAAAATTGAAAGCAAATTATGAGATTACCGTTATAAAAGATGAGGCCTTAAGTATTTTGAGCAGTAACAAGCTTTATTTTTATTTAAAGCTCAGATATAAAGTGGCAAATCAATTACAAAAGGATATATCAAATGTGAAGGGGTTCAATCAAGCCCAATTTGAAACGCTCAACGACCTCTTATATTGGGGATATGATGTATACCAGGATGATTCTGTTTTTGACGAATATATTTATCAAAATCTAATCGATACCTTTGTTTACGAAACCATATACCCATTTATACTATCAGAATTGCCGAATCAGATCATAAACCAATATGAGAATTTGTTTAAAGGGTCGATTAATCATAAGTTGATCAGGCAATTGATTGGGGCTAATATTAGTGAATTTCAATGGGAATATGAAAGTGAAATAGAGCAGGAATTGATTGAGGACCTTATAGATGTTCGAAACCACCCGGACGAATTTGATATACAAATGCCGTTATACCATACTCAGCACAAAGAGAGAATTGAAAAAAGAGAACAGAAATTAGAAGAGCTGAGGAAACAGGAAGAAATAAAACAAAAGAAACTGGATGATATTTTTGGAGTTGAATACAAAACAACCGTTTATAGTAACACTAAATATATTCTGCATATAGGAGAAACAAATACCGGAAAAACCTATCAGGCGTTAAATAGATTAAGGGAAGCTGCATCTGGTATATACCTGGCACCTTTAAGGCTATTGGCACTTGAAGTATATGAAACGCTTAAAAACAACGGAATTGCCTGTGCATTAAAGACAGGTGAAGAAGAAAAGGATATTGCAAATGCCACGCATTATTCCTGCACAATTGAAATGTTTACCGAGAAAGATGAATTCGACGTCATGGTTATAGACGAAGCGCAAATGATCGCAGATAAAGATCGTGGGTTTTCTTGGTTTAGAGCTATTAATAAAGCGCGT
This sequence comes from Bacillus sp. E214, assembly GCF_008087365.1. Classification (NCBI taxonomy): domain Bacteria; kingdom Bacillati; phylum Bacillota; class Bacilli; order Caryophanales; family Bacillaceae; genus Bacillus; species Bacillus sp. E214. The sequence continues at coordinate 789,668 of NZ_VENN01000001.1, forward strand.
GCACGGGAAGTTCACATCATAGGCAGTCACAATTCGAAAAGGATGATTTTAAATCTGCTTCAGGGAAATGATATTGAAATTCATGAATACAAACGTGATATACCGCTGATTGTAGAGAAAAAACCTTTTAAGATCGAACATACCAAGGCAGGAGATGCATTGATTGTATTTTCTCGAAATAAAGTGCTTCAAACCGCTTCAAAGCTGGAAAGAAACGGCCATAAAGTAAGTGTCATCTATGGAAGTATGCCTCCTGAAACAAGAGCTAAACAAATTCAGAGGTTCATTAACAGGGAGACGCGAGTGATTGTATCTACAGATGCTATCGGGATGGGGCTCAATCTACCGATTAGGCGGGTCGTTTTTCTGGAAAATGATAAATTTGATGGCACGAGAAGACGTTTATTAACCTCCCAGGAAGTAAAGCAGTTAGCAGGCCGTGCCGGCCGTAAAGGTATATATAATGAAGGAAGAGTGGCATTTACTGATCAAATTGGTTTAATGAAACGGTTGTTAAATGGTGAAGACCGGCCGATCAGTACATTTACAATAGCACCTACACAGGGTGTATTTGAACGTTTTAAACGTTATCACTCGAGTTTTGATCAATTCTTTGAATTATGGGATGAATTTAAAAATCCTTCCGGCACAACAAAAGCACCGCTTACTCAGGAAAAAGCTTTATATCATTTAATTCGCCATGAACAAATAGAAGGACGAATGTCGATAACTGATTTATACGGTTTTCTGCATTTACCTTTTTCAGCGAATGAGGAGAGCCTCGTTAATCAATGGCTCTATAATATGAAAGCCATTGTGGATAGAAGAGAATTGAGAGAGCCTTTAATAAAGAAAGATTCCTTGGATGAACTTGAATTATCTTATAAATCAGTAGGATTGCATTTATTGTTTTTGTATAAATTAGATCGAAGAAGTGAAACGGTCTATTGGGAGCGAGTAAGAGAAGAAATCAGTTCAGATGCACATAATCAGTTAAGAAAAGGGGTTAAAAAATATCAAACAAAGTGTCGGTCATGCAATAAGCCGTTAAGTTGGAATTATCCATTTGCTATTTGCCAGTCGTGTTATGAAGAGAGTAAACGATCAAGATACTATTACAAAGGATGGGATATATAGGACCTTCAAGCTTGCAATCAAAATGGTTGCAAGCTTTTTTTGTATCACATAATAATATTATGTAAACAACGAGATAAATAAAAGTATTAATCTATTTATAAAATGGAATATGCCAATTCTTAAATGCATAAGTTTAATAGAGATAATAGATTTTAAACACAAAAGTAGAACCGGCTGAAAGCCGGTCCCAACGTTCTTATTGAATATTTCTGTATAACCCGATCACTTTGCCAAGGATGCTGACATTTTGTAGAATGATAGGCTCGAGCATAGAATTTTCAGGCTGCAGACGGAAATGAGTATCTTCTTTAAAGAAACGTTTAACGGTAGCTTCATCATCTTCAGTCATGGCTACGACAATTTCACCGTTGTTTGCTGTATGCTGCTGGCGAACAATTACATAGTCACCGTTAAGTATTCCAGCTTCAATCATACTGTCGCCCATAATTTCTAGCATAAACACATTTTCATCGGCAGGAGCCATATGCTCAGGCAGAGGGAAGTATTCTTCTATATTTTCGATAGCTGTAATAGGCTGCCCTGCAGTTACTTTCCCGATTAATGGTACATTAACTGAATTTGTTTTTGGAATATGGTCATGTGGATCCATATCCAGGATTTCAATAGCACGTGGTTTGGTAGGATCTCGTCTGATGAGTCCTTTGCTTTCCAATCGCGCTAAGTGACCATGAACCGTGGAACTAGAAGCCAGTCCGACTGCTTCGCCAATTTCTCGAACGGAAGGCGGATAGCCCTTCGTTTTTACTTCTTCTTTAATATATAGCAAAATATCCTGTTGCCGTTTGGATAATTTAGTAGTCATCTCCCGCACCTCTTTTAGCTTTTCTTGTTTTTAGTATATCATTTCCTGTTTAACAGTACAAACATAAGTTCGTTTTTTGTATTGACACAAAACGTTTGTTCGGTTTATACTTGATTTATATTAAACGAACATACATTCGATGGGGGTTTATTTATGAAAAAATTATGGACTTCTTATAATTATTCCATCTTGTTTTTTATCGGTCTTTTCTTATTAATAACTACAATGATAGTAACAAATATTGAAGCACCAAAAGACGATTATCAACAAATCACGGTTAAAAAAGGAGATACAGTTTGGGATATGGCTGAACGTTTTGACGGCAGCGAAATGACACAGACTGAATTTGTCTCTTGGGTTCAGGAACATAATGACTTGCACATTAATCATTTAAAGGAAGGGCAAACGATTGTGATTCCTGTAAAGAAAATGAACGAAAATACAGAAATGCTACACTTAGCAGATTCTGATAAATAACTATATAATCAGTAAGGTCGGGAATGTTTCCCGGCCTTATCTATATGTAAAGAAGAATGGTGAGAGAAAATGAAGGTTGGAATTTATTGCAGAGTCAGCACAGATAAAAGTTCACAGGAAACATCACTGGAAAGGCAGGAGCAGGAGTTAACAAGACTGGCTGCCATAAAGGGGTTCGAGGTGGTAATAATCGAGAAAGAACAAGCCAGTGGATATGATTTAGAACGAGAAGGCATTCTAATCTTGCTGGAAAAAATGAAAAATAGAGAAATCGAGGGTCTCTTGATTCAGGATGAAACAAGACTGGGCAGAGGAAATGCCAAGATTGCTCTATTACATTGCATCTATAAAGAAGGGGTTAAATTATATACGGTTACTCATAATGGTGAGCTTGAGGTTTCTGAAACAGATGCCATGCTTTTGCAAATCATCAGTATAGTAGAGGAATATCAGCGAAAATTACAAAACAGTAAAATCAGAAGAGGGATGAAACGAGCAATTGAAAATGGATATAAACCACAAAGAAATTTAGCAAATCAACATCTTGGAGGCGGAAGAGAAAGGTCAGAGGTACCTTTACAGGAGGTTATTGAGCTGCGTATTAAAGGATTAACATTTGCTGAAATTACGGAGAATTTAAACAGAAAAGGCTATGATCTCTCAAAAGCCACCATTCATCGAAGATATTCAGAATATATGAAAAAGAATACTAATCAATAGTTCATTCTTGAAAATTACGCAGTTTTTCTATACGATGACAATATCTACTTATATTTTATATAGAAGGAGCAATACCATGCTGCCAATGCATAAAATTAAAAGAATTAATGAATTATCTAAGAAATCAAAAACAGTTGGCCTTACAAAAGAAGAAGCCACTGAACAATCTCTTCTGAGGAAAGAGTATTTGGAAACCTTTCGTACCTCAATGAGAAATACGGTTGAAGGTTTGACAATTATCGATCCAGAAGGTAAGGATGTCACACCTGAAAAAATAAAAAAATTACGTAATAATAAATTACATTAAGGGTATAGCATAATAGGTTAGACTCCAAAAAAATATCTTAAGGAGTGACGATTTTGTAGCATTTACCAACAAAGTCTTGTCAACCTGTTTATACTTCATTAATATAAATTAGAAGGTTAATCTGAAAGGATGTAGGCAATGTTCACAGAAAAAGATAATTTATCTATCACAGCTATTCGTACTCTTTCAATCGATGCAATTGAAAAAGCTAATTCAGGTCATCCTGGTATGCCAATGGGAGCTGCTCCTATGGCTTATACTCTTTGGACCAAATTCATGAACCATAATCCAAAAAATCCGGATTGGTTTAACCGTGATCGTTTTGTATTATCAGCAGGACATGGTTCCATGCTTTTATACAGCTTATTGCACTTATCAGGTTATGGCCTTGATATGGAAGAAATTAAGAATTTCAGACAATGGGGCAGTAAAACACCTGGACATCCTGAATATGGACATACAAAAGGCGTAGAAGCTACAACCGGACCACTTGGCCAAGGTATTGCGATGGCAGTCGGTATGGCAATGGCGGAACGTCATTTGGCGGCAGTCTACAATAAAGATAACTTTGATGTTGTAGATCATTTTACATACAGCATTTGCGGAGATGGAGATTTAATGGAAGGGGTATCAGCTGAAGCTGCTTCTCTTGCTGCCCATTTAAAATTGGGACGTTTAGTAGTCCTATATGATTCCAATGATATCTCTCTTGACGGCGAATTAAACATGAGCTTCTCTGAAAGTGTTGCTGAGCGTTTTAAAGCTTACGGATGGCAATACATTCGCGTAGAAGACGGTAATGATTTGAATGAAATTGCTAAAGCGCTTGAAGAGGCAAAAACAGATCTTGACCGTCCTACTATGATTGAAGTAAAAACAGTTATCGGATACGGTGCTCCAAATAAATCCGGTAAATCTGCTGTTCATGGTGCTCCGCTTGGCGAAGACGAAATGAAATTAACTAAAGAATATTACAAATGGACATTCGAAGAAGATTTTTATGTGCCACAAGATGTTTATGACAATTTTGAAGAAACTGTTGTAAAAGCTGGTGCTAAAAAAGAAGAAGAATGGAACCAATTATTTGAAAGCTATAAAAACGAATACCCTGAACTTGCTGCTCAGCTAGAAACAGCAATTAAAGGCGAATTACCTGAAGGCTGGGATAAGGATATTCCTGTTTATGAAGCAGGAAAAGCCGTTGCTACACGTAATTCAGGTGGAGAAGTATTAAATGCAATCGCTAAAAATCTTCCATCTTTATTTGGCGGATCCGCTGACTTAGCTGGATCAAACAAAACGATGCTGAAGGGCGAAAAAGATTTCTTGCCAGGCTCCTATGATGGCCGTAACATTTGGTTTGGAGTACGTGAATTTGGTATGGGTGCTGCATTAAACGGTATGGCACTTCACGGTGGTGTGCATGTGTATGGAGGAACATTCTTTGTATTCTCTGATTACCTGCGTCCAGCTATTCGTTTAGCAGCGTTAATGAATCTTCCTGTCACATATGTATTTACACATGACAGTATTGCTGTTGGAGAAGATGGTCCAACTCATGAACCAATTGAGCACTTGGCTGCATTGCGCGCAATGCCTAATGTTTCACTTATCCGTCCGGCTGACAGCAATGAAGTGGCAGCTGCATGGAAAGCGGCATTAACAAGCAAGTCTGCACCAACTGCGTTAGTATTATCCCGCCAAAACTTAACTACGTTACCGTTATCAGCTGAATTAGCTGAAGAGGGCGTTGCTAAAGGTGGATATGTAGTTTCACCTTCCAATAAGGATACTGCCGATGCTATATTGTTGGCATCTGGATCTGAAGTAGGATTGGCTGTTCAAGCACAGGCTATATTAGCGAATGACGGCATTGATGTATCAGTTGTCAGCATGCCATCATTTGATCGCTTTGAAGCTCAATCTGCTGAATATAAAGAATCTGTTATCCCTTCAACTGTTAAGAAACGCTTAGCAATTGAATTAGGTACATCTTTCGGATGGGACCGTTATACAGGTGATGAAGGTGAAATATTGGCAATTGACCGCTTTGGTGCTTCCGGCCCTGGTGAATTGTTAATGGAAAAATTCGGATTCACTCCATCTAATGTGGTTTCTTTAGTAAAAGAAATGCTACAAAAATAAAATATATTTTTAAAAAATCGCCAGGGTCTTTCTCTGGTGATTTTTTTATGAATATATTTACAAACAATTCCAAATGATGTATGTTTGATATGTACCTAATAATTCTAGGTAGGTGAAGAAATGTTTAATCGTGAACTTGTAAAAGGAAGTACATCACTTCTTGTTCTGCAGCTTTTGCAAGAAAGAGATATGTATGGGTATGAATTGGTGAAAGAAATGGATCACCGCAGTGACCATGGATTTCTGATGAAGGAAGGCACGCTGTATCCTGCTTTGCATAAGCTTGAAAAACAGGAATATATAGAGTGCTACTGGGTTGAACAAGAGAAGGGACCCGCTCGTAAGTATTACCGTATTACTCTGGCTGGCAAAGAGATGCTAGAAATTAAAATAAACGAATGGAATCGATATGTCCAGGTCATGAACAAGGTAATGGGGAGAACAGAAACATGAGACGGGCTGAAGAAGATTATTTACGTCAGCTTGATCGATTGCTGGGTGCTCATCCTGAAAAAGGGACTATTATGGAAGAATATAAGTTGCATATTTCTGAAATGGCCTGCGATATCATTTATGAGGATGAGTCACCCGATTTAATCTATAAAGAGCTATCGATGCGGCTGGGTACACCAGAAGAAGTTGCTTTATCCTGGAAAGAGGAATTAACCCTTACACCAAGAAAAACAAGATGGATCTTTGCAGGAATTAACTTGTCCCTTTTTATAAGCGGAATTTTGTTAACATTTATCAACCATACATACGATTGGAATTGGGCCAAGGAAATATGGTCTTTATTAACATCGATTCCTGTACTTTTGATGGCCATCTATATTGGTTTTTGGGTCTTGCTTGGTTATGAAATTGGCAAGGAATTTGGACATCAGGGCAAAAAGCTTATTAAGAAAACGTTTTTGGTTACGGTGATACCTAACATTATCTTAATGTATTTGGTTATCTTTAACCTCGTACCGGATCAATGGTTTGACCCCTTACTGGATAAACCATTTATTATTGCATGTGTATTTTGTACGTTTATCTTATATCCAGTCAGTTTTGCTGGGTATCTATGGGGGAAGAAAGCCTCGCTTTGACTATTTGCCTATATACATAGAATAACTATGTATATTTATCACTATATACCTAGAATAACTAGGTAGAGGGGGATCCTTAAAATGGATATTCAGTTTAAAAAAGAAGATAAAGTATTTTTACTGTTATGTATAGCGCTAGCCTGTTTTGCTGAGTTATCTTTTTTACATGGAGAAGTAGGGATTTCCTATCCGTTGTTCTTATTTGCTTTTTATGGTCTGTTTTTTTGGAGGTTTCGGAAAACGAAATTTACTCATATGCGAATTGGAAGCCTTCTGATGGTTTGTATTTGGATTCTTGGTTTATCTTATTTCTATCAATCTAATGTCCTTTTTTATCTAACGAATGGGTTGGTTATACCAATTCTTGTAGCAGCTCAGCTAACACTTATTACAAATCAACAAAAAATTGATTGGAGCAGAGTCAACTTTATTAAACAATTGAAAACAAAGTTGGTTAATAGTATTAAATATAATCAGCAATTCATCTCCTACATCCTAAAAAAATTCAGAAAAGAGGGAGCAGGAGAAACTAAGGGAACGGCTAAAAGTATCGGTTTGGGAATTGTTATTGCATTCCCGATACTCATCATCATTATTTTATTGCTTGTATCGGCAGACAGTCATTTTCAAGCGATATTTATGCACATCCCTGACTGGTTATTTTCCGTACAAATAGGTGAATTCTTTGGAAGATTGATAGTTATTGTCCTATTTGCTCTTTTGTTTTATGGTTTTCTAAATGTATTACATTTAAAACAGCCGCAAACACTGTCCTCTAACATGAAAGAGACAGGAAGTGTCCAGTTCGATTCAACCATTGTGACAACGATTCTGATCCTGATCAATGGAGTCTATCTATTATTTACAATTGTCCAGTTTAAATATTTCTTTGGCAGCCCGCTTCTCAATGATATGACCTATGCTTCAAGCGCGAGAACAGGATTTGCCCAGTTAATGTTGGTTACCCTCATAAATTGGTCCATACTGCTTGGAACCCTAAAGTATGTATCTGTTCAAATGAACGCTGCTAAAAGGCTTATACAGGTCCTTCTCAGTCTTTTAATCGTATTTAGCGGAGTTATGCTAACATCGGCTTTTATGCGCCTCTATATGTATGAAGAGGCCTATGGATATACGATTCTCAGAATACTTGCACATACGATTATGCTTTATCTGGCTGTCATTTTTACCTATACATTAGTAAAAATCTGGATTGAACGAATTGCATTAAGACATTTTTATTTTTTAACCGGATTATTGTTTTACACTGGATTGCACATTGTTCAGCTGGATCAACTAATCGTAGATAAAAATATAAGTAGATATAAAGAAACGGGTAAGATTGATCTATATTATTTAAACGAATTATCCTATACAGGATTATCTGGACTGATTGACTTATATGAATCAGACCCCAATTCTGGTGAATTGAAACATCTATTATCAGTCCAATATGAGCAAATGAGGAACACTGACTATACTTGGCAGTCCTATAATCTTTCCAGAGTTGAAGTTTATGATAGGTTAGAAAGTCTTAACCTCACTAAGCATGAAAATGGAGATTAACAACAGCTAATCCAGTACTGGTCATATTCTTGCTATAAAGTAGATATCAGATAACGGCAACCGGTTTTTGGAGGATTCCAGCAGAAAACGGAGTACTGGCTAATTTGATTTTTGAAGGATAAATAAGTAAAAAGCCTGGACTTATGGGTCCAGGCTTTTTGTAAACAAGCTTATTTAAAGTGTTTATGTCTGTAGGCTAATCCATTTAAAAATATGAAATATATCAATTTTATTTTCCTCAGCTGCCCTTGATCCTAGCGAGTAGGGAATGGATATAATTTTTAGAAGGTACAAAAAATGTAATCATTAATGCGATGACACTCAATAATGTCATGAAATAATAAGCATCACTTGCCCCTAAATTAGAAAAAGTCTATCACCGGATATATTAGCTCATCAGTATTGGGAATTATCATATGGTGGATAAAAGACGGACTTCATTTCAGTTCTGAATATGTAGCCAGTCAAATTACAGAATTATACAGATGATCAATGGTGATAAGAGTAAATCATATGTATAATGGGTATAAGAGATTAATTTGAAAAATCAAAAAAATATTTACTCGACAAAATTAGAACAACTCTGCACGTTCATTTTACATAATATGCAACAATAGTTTTTTATACTATATGTAAAGAGAATTGGAGGTAAGAGTATGCGCACTTATATTATTTATTTAATAGAGAATGAATTTGCACGTCATTATTATGGACGAGAATATATGTTTTTTAACTTATTCCAGGATTATGAACAATCTGAAGGGGATAAGAAAAAAATACTCCGCAGGCAAATTAACTTTGTTACTAAAAAGATTCATGCACAGCTTTTTACCTCTTTTATGGAAAATCAACTAATGGAAAATAAAGATTGTTATATGGAAAATGGGGTATATTATATCAGAAAGCGAAATGTCGGCCAAAGCGAAGCAAGCTTAGGATATCGCAATCATTCATTGATTCTGCATGCTACTGGAACGTATGAATGTGAGACCATATTTTTTGAATGGCTCAGGCAGTGGAATCCATATTTTTTAGCCTTGGATATAACTAAGGAACGGTGCGCTTGGCTCAGACCTATTAAACAGAGGTTATATGTATGAAGTAGAATAAGACAGATTTCACTATGAGATTGTTATAAATACCGTGGAATTTATTCTATTATGTCTGTTTGTATCAAAATCTGATAGAAATATCACAATAGTTATGGTATTATTACTTTGGTTTAGTACAATGTCTTTGTGACAGCACGGAGGAGGTAGTTTAGGTTATGGGATATTATATTCTTACGGCAGTGATTGCTTTGATTGCTGGTGTGGCTTTAGGATTCTTTATCGCTCGTAAATACATGATGGACTATTTAAAGAAAAACCCACCAATCAATGAACAAATGATTAAAATGATGATGACACAAATGGGTATGAAGCCATCCCAAAAGAAAGTAAATCAAATGATGAATGCGATGAACAAGCAACAAGGGAAATAAGCCTTGTTACATCTGGGATTCTAAGGTCATCTGATTATACATGGTTAAAGTTTACTGTCTTTTTTACATAAAAAGATGTAACCTTCATCGATATTTTTTAGTATATTGGTGAAGTTTTCTTGGCTTAGTTTAAAACCACTTTTCTGTAGAGAATGTTAAACCATTAAATACGGAGGAGTGGTTTTTTCTATTGTTGGTGCTGAGTTTTCAGACTATAGCGTTAAAAGCTTATTGATTATATGGCTACTTCCCTATTTTATAATCTTTAGGGCAATCAAATGGTTCATTAAGAGATAAAATTAGCTTTTTATGTTAGTCTATAAACACGAAAACCCCCTCTTTGCGAGAAGGGGTTTTTATATTATTTCACTGGAATAGTAAACGAAACATCTTCACTGTTCATGAAATCCTCAGTGGTTACGTCACCCAGTATTAACTTTATCTCTTTAACGGAATTAACATCAATGGTTTTACCATCAGGTGCTAAAAATTCAAGTACTCCTTCTTTTTTAACCCCACCTTGGATCTCACCACTAACATCACCATCAGTTAAGAACATGTTGGCATCCAATTGCATATCGCCAATTACAGCTGATCCTTGGTCGGGATAAAATTGTAGAACTCCATCTGTAGTATTTTGAACATTGATACCTACTTGGATTTCATTTTCTTCAATTTTAATGTCGCCTAGTCCAACTTTTAGTCCTTGTGCTGTTACTTGTTGAGAAGAAGCATCAATGGTTTTAGTTCCATCATCTGTTTTTTGTGTTTCAGTTGTTTTAGTGTCTGAAGTATTACCAGTTGATACACTTTCTTCTTCTCCGCCACCTACAATAGCAACAATAATAAGTAATACAGCAATAACTATGATTCCTAAGCATCCAATCTTAAAGAACTTTTTCAAGTTAATCATCTCCTTATGAATCTTATATCTAAATTATAATACAATTCTAAAAATAATTAAAAGTAGAAACGGGGATTTTGACATTGAGCAAACATAGACTGGTGGTTTTTATGTGTGCTCAAAAAGCGTCAATAGGAATGGTATAAGAGTGTTTATTAAATCACCACAATAAAAATAGAACGTTTGTATTATTTTAAACAAACGTTCTAACTATGCTTCTGGCTATCTAATAGTCTCGAATTTATTCTTGTTGTTCTTGATCATCCTTCAATCGGCCTGCTTTTTTTACGGCTTCTTTTAAGAGGATTTCTATTTGAGCATTTACACTGCGAAGTTCATCATCTGCCCATTTTTCAAGTGCGTCATAAAGTTTAGGATCAATTCTTAGCGGATATGCTTTTCTTTTGGCCATCTTAAAAACCTAGTGAATGCTTCCTGTATTAATAATTGGCTGCGTTCCCTTTTCTGAAACAATTGCAACCATTAAGTTGTTGACCATTTGTGCTTTCTTGTCTTCATCAAGTTCAACAATATCTTCATCCGCCAATTGGTCGATCGCACTTTTCACCATTCCAATGGCACCATCAACAATTACCTTACGGGCAGCCAGCACAGCCTGGGCCTGTTGTCTTTGTAACATAGCGGAAGCAATCTCAGAAGAATAGGCTAGATGCATGATTCGTGCCTCAAGCACATCCACACCAGCTACCTCTAAACGTTTTTGTAAATCCTCTGCTAAAAAAACAGCAATTTCATCACTATTTCTCCGTAGTGACAGATCGGTTTCTTTGTCAAAGTGATCATAGGCGTATTGGCTTGCGATATGACGAATTCCCGTTTCACTTTGGATTTGTACAAACTCTTTGTAATCCTTCACATCAAAAGTTGCCTTCGCACTATCATTGACACGGTATACCACCACGGCAGCTATTTCAATCGGATTACCTTCTAAATCATTTACCTTTAGGGTATCGCTATTGAAATTGATGACGCGCAGTGAAACGCTGGATTTGATGGTAAAAGGTATTGCCAACCATAGACCTTGCTCGCGTATGACTCCTACATATGTTCCGAAAAATGTTAATACTTTTGCTTCGTTTGGTTGGACAATGGTGATGCCAGACAATAATACGGCAACAGCTATTAATAATACGATTGGAAGTACAGTTGATCCATTTATCAACATATAAGCACTAATGCTGATAATGACCAACCCTGCAAGGACGCCTAAATAACCATTCATTTTAACTGCCTTCTTTTCAACCATCTTAATGCCTCCTATATATCAAAGTGATATCACAATTATATCACTTATTTAGTTAGATAGTTAGCTTTTTATAACAAAATATACCAAATATTCTAATTAAGCTTGTAAAGCAATCCTAAAATACACCTGTATAATTATTCGGAAAGTTTAAAATAATCTTCCTTTGGTTTATTTGATTTGCTAAAATAAGGAGGCCTTATAAAAGAGAAAAGGAGGGCATTTGTGAAGATCTTTGTAAAGCTAAAATGGTTTTTTAAGAAAGAAAAAAAAGCATACATAATTGGCATCATTATGTTATTATTCGTAGCTATTTTGCAGCTGATTCCACCTAGAATTATAGGAATTGTAGTTGATCAGATTAATAATGATTCTCTGACAGGTGCAGGTCTTTCGAAATTGACTGTTATTTTAATTGCTTCGGGCGTTGGTATGTACATATTAAGATATTTTTGGCGAATCAAGATCTTTGGTTCAGCCGTGAAGTTAGCAAGAGAACTTCGTTATCGATTATTTGATCATTTCACGAATATGCCGTCATCCTTTTACCAGCGTAAGCGCACCGGAGATTTGATGGCACATGCGACCAATGACTTAAATGCAATCCAGCAAACCGCAGGAAGCGGTGTCCTATCCTTGGTTGATTCGCTAACGACCGGTGGGTTTGTTGTTCTGGCCATGGCCTTTATTGATTGGCGTTTAACGTTGTTTGCATTGCTTCCTATGCCCGTTATTGCCATCTCAACAAGCTATTATGGGAAGCTATTACATAAAAGATTTAGGGCTGCTCAGGCTGCCTTTTCTGAATTGAATGACAAGACCCAGGAAAGCATAAATGGGATTAAAGTGATCAAGACCTTTGGCCAGGAAAGAGAGGATATTGAATCCTTTCGGTCTTCCTCTAATGATGTAGTGGATAAAAACATATCGGTGGCGCGTATAGATGCCTTGTTTGATCCAACTATCAGTGTAATGGCGGGACTTTCTTATTTTATTTCAATCGCTGTTGGCGCGAAATATGTGATGGAGGGCAGTTTGACGATTGGTGAACTTGTATCTTTTTCAACCTATCTAGGATTATTGATTTGGCCGATGCTCGCTTTTGGATTCTTATTTAATATCGTGCAACGGGGGAACGCATCTTATGATCGAATTACTGAACTCCTAGCTGAAAAAACCGATATTTTTGATAAAACTGGCGCTCTTAACGAACAAGCCAGTGGTGATATAGAATTTGAGATTTCATCCTTTACTTATCCTGATGAAAAGAAACCTGTACTGGAGGATCTCTCATTTACGATAAAAAAAGGGGAAACTCTCGGAATAGTTGGGAAAACTGGTGCAGGTAAAACGACTTTATTAAAATTACTGATTAGGGAATTTGAGACAACAGAAGGGTGCATAAGCATTGGAGGACACGAAGTCCAAAATTATACGTTGAAATCCTTACGAGAAGCAATTGGGTATGTACCACAGGATCCTTTTTTATTTTCAGCAACAGTTGGTGAGAATATCGCCTTTGCTAAACCGAATGCTACCAAAGGTGAAATTAAAGAAGCAGCAAATCTTTCATATATTCATTCTGATATTGAAGGCTTTACGGAAGGATATAATACGGTTGTAGGTGAACGTGGAGTCTCGCTTTCTGGCGGTCAAAAGCAAAGAATCAGTATAGCAAGGGCATTGATGCTTGATCCTGAAATCTTAATTCTGGACGACTCACTATCGGCAGTCGATGCCAAAACAGAGGCAACAATCCTACAGAATTTAAAGGAAAACAGAGTACACAAAACAACGATTATCACATCCCATCGGTTAAGTGCTATCCAGCATGCCAATCTAATCATTGTTCTCAAGGACGGTAAAATCGTTCAAAGAGGTACACATAGGGAGTTAATGGACTTGGAAGGCTGGTATAAAGAAATGTACCAACAGCAACAATTAGAAGAATTGGTGGAACAGGGGGATAAGAGATGGATGAACTTAAATCAATAACAGGAAAAGAACAGCGAGCAATTCTCTTCCGTCTCTTGTCCTATGCCAAACCATATAAAAAGAGATTAATAGGAGCATTTTTCTTATTATTTCTTGCGACAGTGGCTGACATCACAGGACCTATTTTAGTGAAGATATTCATTGATGATTATTTAACGCCAATGAATATGCAGTATAAGCCAATAGCTATTTTGGCAATCGGGTATTTGATACTCCTGTTTGCTAAAATGTTTATTACTTATTTCCAAGAGTTTTCGTTCCAGCTTGTCGCTTTAAAAATTATTCAGCAGCTTAGGGTTGATATTTTTAGTAAAGTGCAAAGCCTTGGATTGAGATATTTTGATAAAACTCCTGCAGGAGCGATTGTATCCAGGATTACTAATGATACAGAAGCAATTAAGGATATGTTTGTGACTGTGATTGCAGCTTTTATATCCAGTGGATTTTTCGTGATAGGGACGATTATTGCGATGTTTATTTTGAACGTTAGGCTTGCTGTGTTTTGTTTATTCATCCTGCCCATTTTATATTTGCTTATGAGATTTTATCGTAAATTCAGCAGTGTTTTTTATCAAGAACTCAGGGAAAGGCTAAGCCAGTTGAACGCCAATTTAAATGAATCTCTCCAGGGGATGTCTATAATTCAGGTGTTTCGCCAGCAGAAACGCTTAAAGGATGAGTTTGAGGAGATTAATCAAAAACATTATGAAGCAGGAATGAGGAATATTAAGATAGATGGGTTATTGCTAAGGCCAGCGATAGATCTAGTATATATATTTGCGATTGTTCTTGTGCTCAGTTACTTTGGGATCAACTCGATGAATTCAGTAGTTGAAATAGGTGTTTTGTATGCGTTTGTAAACTATATTGATCGTTTTTTTGAACCAGTTAACCAAGTGATGCAAAGATTATCCTTATATCAGCAGGCAATTGTGGCTGGATCAAGAGTATTTGCTGTTTTGGATGAAAAAGAGTTAGCCCCCGGGGCAGAGAGCATTCAAACGTATAAAATCGAGCTGGGTGTCGTTGAATTTAAAAATGTTAGTTTTTCTTATGATGGAAAGAGAGATGTACTAAAAAACATCTCCTTTAAAGTCAATGAGGGCGAAACAGTTGCACTTGTTGGACATACGGGTAGTGGAAAAAGTTCTATCATAAATTTGATCATGCGTTTCTATGAATTTAATAGAGGAGATATATTAATTGATGGGAAATCCATCAAAAGTTATTCAAATGAAGAACTGCGGGGGAAGATGGGGCTTGTATTACAGGATGCTTTCTTATTCTATGGGTCTGTTAGAGATAATATCAGTTTGCATGATCAAACAATAACGGACAATGAAATAGAAGAGGCAGCTAAATTTGTTCAGGCGCAATCCTTCATTGAAAAGCTACCTGATAAATATAATCATTTAGTAGTGGAGCGGGGAGCAACATTTTCGAGCGGTCAAAGGCAGTTGATTGGCTTCGCGCGAACAATCGTGAGAGATCCTAAAATTCTTATTCTTGATGAAGCGACTGCCAATATTGATACAGAAACTGAAGAGGCTATTCAAAAAAGCCTGGAAAAAATGAGAAAGGGCAGAACGACAATTGCAATTGCCCACCGTCTTTCCACAATCCAAGATGCTAACCTTATACTTGTTTTGCATCAAGGCCAAATTGTTGAACAGGGAACACATCAGGAACTGCTGGCTAAGCAAGGGCTTTATTATAAAATGTATTTACTTCAAAATGGTATCCGTTCAAGTTTCAACAAAGATGTAAGCTGAAATAAAGACTCTAACTAAATAAATCGCATCCGATTCATCGGATGCGATTTATTGTTCTTCTGAAATATACTTTAGGGTGACTCCTGAAACTGTTTGAACAGTGTTTTAATGGAAAAAGAATGAGTTCTTCTAACTCTATTCTATCCTTATGTGTTTAGGTTTTTCTTACTTTAGCTTAACATGATATTTTTGATCTATTGTATGTTTTTTCAGGTTGATAGTTGTTTAACAGATGATCGAGTTCCTGGCTATATTGAATGGTTGTTTGAGATGATAATCCATTCTGAGAGACGACAGTAACTAGTTCTGCACGCTTGATTTCTATTTTATCTAACAACTCTTGATTATCCATGGTTGCAGATCCTTCCTCGTTTAGTGGATTATGTTTAAATTTACAAGGTTATAACATATTCTTACAGAAAAGAATTGCGGTAAAACTATTATACATAAATTTTACTAAAAATGTAAAATATATTGAAAAATTAAAACTATACTCTTTATCATCTGCTCAGACAGTTACTTTATATGGAGTAATTTGGTACAATGTAAGATGGAATGAATTAGAAACAGTGGGGGTAATTTCATTTGGGTGATATTAATATATTTTTGGCATTCGGAGCAGGTTTCCTCAGCTTTATATCTCCATGCTGTCTTCCGCTTTATCCGGCCTTTCTTTCTTATATAACAGGAATGTCGGTTGGAGAATTAAAAAATGATAACGCGATGATGCATAAAAGGAGCCTATTACATACTTTCTTTTTCTTAATTGGATTTTCCATTATTTTTATAGCACTGGGATTCAGTGCATCTTATATTGGAACCTTCTTTGAAAACTATGGAGATATTATCCGGCAATTAGGTGCTATTCTTATAGTCTTTTTTGGCTTAATTATAATTGGCTTCTTTCAGCCGAAGTTTCTTATGAAAGAACACCGTTTTGAATTTAAAAATCGTCCGGGTGGTTATATCGGATCAATTTTAATAGGAATTGCCTTTGCAGCAGGATGGACTCCATGTACTGGACCTATTTTAATGGTTGTCATTGGGATGACCGGAACCAACCCGGAATCTGGTATGTTCTACATGTTAGCATATATTTTAGGATTTGCTATTCCGTTTTTTATTATGTCTTTTTTTATTGGGAAATTAAGCTGGATCAAACGCAACTCGGATAAAGTTATGAAGGCAGGCGGAATGTTAATGATTCTGATGGGAATCGTTTTGTTTTTTGATTGGATGACCAAAATAAGCTCCTATTTTATCGCTTTATTCGGAGGGTGGAGTGGTTTTTAACTAGTTTTAATCATATTCAGCACAGAGTTATACTTTTATTTTGTAACAGGGGTAACTAAAGATGGCTAATATTCTAATAGTGGATGATGCAAAGTTTATGCGGTTGACGTTGGCAGCTATCCTTAAAAAAGGAAATCATCACATTGTTGGAGAAGCAGAATCAGGTATAGAGGAAATTGATCTATATGAAAAGCATAAGCCTGATTTGGTTACTATGGATGTAACGATGCCATTAATGAGTGGATTAGAGGCGACCAAAGTAATTAAGGGTAAATACCCGGATGCCAAAATTATTATGTGTTCGGCAATGGGTCAGCAAAAGATTGTCAGAGAATCCATAGAAGCGGGTGCAAAAGACTTTATTATAAAACCATTTGAAGAGATAAGGGTAATAGATGCGGTCAAGCGTGTCTTGGATTAACATAAATCGTATTAAACGTTTGAAATTTATGTATGCTAAAAGGAATGATGATATATGATGTTTGCAGTATCTACAATACTTGCAGTGATAATGGGACTTTTTGTTTTTGCAGTAAGGATGAAGGCATCCCAAAAACCGGCTTCAATCAAAAAGATTATATTGCCGCCGTTTTTTATGAGTACCGGTGCACTTATGTATGTATTCCCGTATTTTCGGTTAACTGGAATGGAAATACTCGAGGCAATCATACTGGGCATGTTTTTTTCCATATTTTTAATAAAGACATCCAAATTTGAAATTAAAGATAAACAAATATATATGAAACGGTCGAAAGCTTTTGGAATTGTCCTTATAGGACTCATTTTAATCAGAACCATCCTTAAGGTATTTTTAAGTTCATCAATTGATTTGGGTGAAACAGGAGGATTGTTCTGGCTATTGGCTTTTTCAATGATTGTGCCATGGAGAATAGCGATGTATATGCAATATAAAAAGTTTGAGAACATCTTAAATGATACACAGGCAGGTAATAATCCGGTTACTTCCGTATAAATGATAAAAAACGACCTTTGGTCGTTTTTTTAATTTTGGCTGTTTTAACCCGAATCATGTTAATCGTGTTGAATTTGTTTCACAAAATACAACCGTATTTTAAATTGAAGATATTTTTGAGGAAGATCATAAAAATAAAAGGCTGTTTTCGCATAGATTGTTGCTCTTGAATAAAAGGATATAAATATCCAATTTGTGGTACAGTTGAATTAAGATGGCTTGTTCAACAAACGGGGCAGGTTAGCGGAAGAAGGACTTGAACAAAATATGGCGAATAATTGATATTAGAACATACCAACGACTAAAAGACGATCAACGAATTAGGGATAAAACCAGTAAATAAATTTCAGGGAGAGTAACATGAATTTTAATGAGTCGGTTTTGGATGAACAGCTTGAAATACTAAAAAGCTTTTTATGCCATTTATTCTAGTTTTAGATATTTAAATGAGAAATTTGATAACCTATGTAGATTTGGTTCTCAGGAATTTTGGAAGTATACAATAGATGCACATTACTTTCAGTTAATTAATCTCTGGTGTATGAATTTTGGCACTGACGAAAATGAAATACACTGGAAGAAGCTTGGATTAGATGGTGATTTAAAGCCAATTATTTTGTCTAACATAGAGTTAAGTGAGAAAGATTATAATTTGTACTGGAAGAGTTTGAAGGATTGGCGAAATATGTATTCAGCACATAGAGTACCAGGATTTAAAGAAAAGACACCAGACTTGAAAATAGCCCGAATGGTAGTATTTATATATGAAGACTGGGTTGAAAGGAATATTGATGCAATCAGTTAGTTATTCCTCATTGAAACTATATGAGGAAAACTTTAAAGAAGAATTAAATTTATCAATTAGCACTTTGCTAACAGCGTCAAAATAATACATAGTCTTTAAGCAGGGATAAATATTTTTGGCTATTATAGCTTATTGAACTAAAGGGGCAGAAGAGTTGAAGAAGCCTATGATTAAGGATGGGGAAAATGAAAGAAAAAATACACATATTGGGAGCCTCTGGTTCTGGTACTTCAACGCTCGGTTCTTCATTATCAAAGGTCTTACCTCATACACATCTTGATACTGATGACTACTTTTGGACAACTAAATTTACTAAACAAAGAGAAGTACCTAAAAGAAGAGAAATGCTTGAAAAAGATTTATTACTTAATGAAAACTGGATTCTTTCTGGTGCAGTGTGTGGTTGGGGTGATAACTTTAAAAGTTATTTTGACCTTGTTATATTCTTATGGGTTCCGCAAGATATAAGGCTTGAAAGGTTAAAGCAGAGGGAATATGAGCGTTATGGAAGTCAAATATTAACTGGCGGAAGCAAATATGAACAATCGAAAACTTTTTTAGAGTGGGCTTCTCTTTATGATAGTGCGGGAATGAAAGTTAGAAGTAAAAAATTGCACGAGCATTGGATGGCAGACTTATCTTGTCCAGTATTAAAAATTGAAGGGGATTATTCAGTCAATGAAAGAGTTGATATTGTCTTAGATTATCTAAATACTAATTGAACTAACAGGGGCGTTGATCCAAGAAGGATTAATGTCCTTTTCTGTTGAACTCCTTATGGAAGTAAGGGGCAGTTTAGTTGAAGAAGGAGAATTTAAACGTTTTGTTGAAATCATTACTTTATAAAAATATATGAGGGGTGAATATAAATGGTATTGCAAAGAATAAGCCTAATTACTATCGGTGCATTCAATTTGCCTATTTTACGTTCGTTTTATAAAAATTTGGGATGGGAAGAAACAGAGATAAGTTCTGATAATTACGCTGTCTTTAAAACGGCAGGTGTTAATCTTTCAATATTTCCTATTGAGGAATTGGTTAAGGATGCAGCAGTTGAAATTACTCAAAGCGTAGATACCTTTCGAGGAGTATCTTTTTCAATCAACGTAGATAAACCCGAAGAAGTTGATAAAACAATTGATGCTATTAAAAAAGCAGGTGGGAATATTTTAAGAGAACCAAGCGATGCCTTCTGGGGAGGAAGAACAGCTTATTTTTCGGACCCTGAAAACAACCTTTGGGAGATTGCTTGGAATCCAGATTCAGTATTCGATGAACGTGGAGCTATGATTTCCTTTTAATAGGTTCTTACTTATGTATGCCTTGTATCAGTTTTCTTAAAGTACCAGGGCATTACTCCGAAGGGCTGTGATCAGCTCTTTTTTGTTATTCCGTTAAAGGGGCAGGTTAGTGGAATACGTAATGTAATTGATTTAGTTATGGTAAAATTTATTATATATGTTGGAAATATTGTTAATTGTGTAATGGAGGGAAAATTAGGCTGATATACCAAAAATAATGAATGGAGTATTACGGTATATGATAGGGGGGATAAAATGGGCCAGAATCTAAAGGAAAAATCCAATTTTGGTCAGCAAATGACTGCCAAATGGCTTGCGTTTGTTCCTAGAAGTCTACGTTATTTATTGATTTTTGGTGGATTATTATTGTTAATATATCTTGTAAACAAAGGAATATGGTTTTAAATATAAGTATGATACATTCAGCTACAACATTTTAAATAAACGTAAATACACTATCAGGGCCTTGATCAAGTAGGATTAATGCTTTTTTATTGAATTTCTTATTGTAGTAACGGGGCAGTTTAGCTCAATAAGTGAAAGGATAATATCACCATTTTGTAGTAGTATGGAGAGAGATAACTGAATTAATACAATTTAATGTAAAGAGAAGGGGATTATGATGAAAATAAATTTAATGATTTTTATATCATCCATAAAAGAACAAAAAGAAAACAATATCGGAGAAATAGTTATAAAAACATTTGAATCTAACATTCGTCCTGTAAAAGGGGACATTTTAGATGATCCAGGATTCCATCCAGGATTTCACAATGGATATGAAGTTGTTAAGGTTACAATGAATTATGCTTTAAATGAATGCTTCGTTTCACTATGCCCACTTGAGTTAGAAAGGGAAGAAATCGAGATAGAGACCTACATAGAGAGACTTAAAGTAAACGGTTGGTGTGTTGTCTCAAAAGAAGAATTGAAAAATATGTTTGCAGTAAATGGTTCAAATAATTATTAGACAAAGATTCACCAAGTTTGTTAAGAATTGCGACTAAATTAACGGGGCGACTGCGACTAGGAGCAGTCGCTTTTTACTAAAGGGGCAGGTTAGCGGAATAAGAAATTTTCTGAAACTTCGAACTAGTATCCATCGTATATAACTAATAACAGGAAATACCAAGAAAGGGGATTTTATGTTGCAGTTGCTTTTAAAGGGATTATATAGAGGGTCTATCTCATTTGGTATCTTACTAATAATTTCACTGTCGTATAAGTTGCAAGGGCAATCAGATGATTCGAGTGTTTATTTTTTTTATGGCCTTATAGCCTTTTTTCTTGGGTTGACAAGCGTCATATATCAAATTGAACAATGGAGTTTTTTAAAGCAAATTTTTGCTCATTATATGGCGATGCTGATTACTGTTTTTCCAACGTTGCTATTAAGTGGTTTTTATCCGTTAGATTCATTTAAAGATGTATTTGATGTGTATCTCCAATTTAATAAAGTGGGGATTATCTTATTTTTGATTTCATATTTTTTTTCACGTAAAAATGCTAATAATAGCACATCAATATGATTGAGGTATACGACTGACGGAGGGCATTGATCTAATAAGGATTAATCCCTTTTGTGTTGAACCTCTTATGGAAGTAACGGGGCAGTTTAGTTTAATAGGTCAATTAATTTGAACTTACAGTAACAAATATATAAGTAAGTATGGGGGATAATTTTGATTAAAGGATATTCAAAAATTTACTTACAAAAGGTTGAAGGTTTAAATAAACAAGGGTTAGTTTACTCAATAAATACAGATGGTAAAACCATAGGAAAATTACAAGAATCAAAAAAATCCTCGAAAAAGGCAGGCAATCAAATGATAAAGCTGGCCAGCCTGCTTCTCCTAGCTATACCTCAGAGAATTATCGTAGAAAATTTAGAGATAGATTTATTAGATGAAGAAGGAAAAATCGTAGGTTATATAAAAAAGGAGATTGGATTTTATAAAGATTTAACTTTATACACGAAAAATGGAGAACATATTGCCACTGTGAAATCAATTTCAAAAGGTAAGTCACCATCAATAAAAGTTATTGATGCAAATGGCAATGAATTATTAACAGCAATAGGTAGTTATGATGCAATAGATTTCACAGTTAGGGATAGCAGTACAAACAAACTGGTTACTTCAATTAAGAAACGCTCCTTATTTTATGAAACGATAAAAGAAAATTTATTCAACAATGATGTTTATCATATAGGGGATAGTGATCATAAAGAGGATATAGTATTTGAACTTATTGGGATAGTGGTTGCTATTGATATTCACTTCCATATGGGGCAATGAATTGTGAACTTTTCTACTTTACCTATGGGCATTGTCCAAGTAGGATTAATGCCCTTTTATATTGAATTTCTTATGGAAGAAACGGGGCAGGTTAGTGGAAGAAAGATTTGCTACTTTGCAGTGCAACCAAGGACTAAGAGAAGTTCAAAGAAGCGTTAACGAACTGCTATTTGATATATAATTTAGAAAACTTATAGAGGGATAAGTCGACACATCTAATAGTAAAAAAACAAAAGATATATTTTCATAAGACAAGGTTATTTATGTCTTCTTTTTTGTTAACATCGCCCTTTAGTATAGAGATGTTGAAAAAAGAAGATCAAGATTTTTTAGCCCGATCTATCGCAATGCGAATTGTTACTCCGATTGCCCCACCTATTCCCATCAAAACAGCAACGTCTATAAAATTCTTAGATGGTATATCCTTGAAAACCAAATCAAAAATCCACATCAGCACTAAGACTGTAGCAATCAAACTCAATATACGTAACAAACCTTTTATCATTATTTTCCTCCTGTGTGATTTTTTTTATTGTATCACAACTGTACTATTTATATCGATTAGTTACTTATTACATGAACCAGGGCTGCAGGGCTTTATTTTATACCGAAAGTTTGGTGTTTAGCTCACCTTCTTAATCTGCAAAAAAGGGGGAATCTAGCAGAAGGTTAAGACTGTCATAAGACGTTCAGTTATTATGCGACTAAAGGGGCAGGTTAGCGGAAGAAGGATTTTAATATATCTAAGTGGGATTTTTACAATAGACGAGATAAAGAAAATGGGAGTTTTAAGTCCAAGGGATAAAGGGGTATCAAAATGCGGTTTTATTTTCGAACAATGAAAAACAATATATTTTTATCTTTAATTACTTTAATGGTATTGATTCTTACAGTCGGATTTTGGTATGGAATACCCTTATTCGGGTTATCAGATTTCTTTTTTGAAACGAATGTACCCATATTCGTTCAATTTGTTTTAATCTGCCTGAGTGTTGGTTTTTGTTTTTCAATAATTTGTATTCCATTTCATCTATCTTTCGCTAAAGAATATACCATAAACAAAAAGAAAAATATGATAAATACTTTTTTTATAACTCAAGGTACTTTAATTATGTTTGTAGCATTTCTATTTGCAGTTTTTTATTTAACCGTATCACTTTTAGCATTTTAAACCTTTAACTTTAACTGCGATAGCCGAAGATCAAAGCTGTCAAAATTGACGGCCTTTTCTTATGCTGCTAACGGGGCAGTTTAGTGGAAGAACATTGTTTAATTTGTGTTGAACATTAGAGTTGGATTGTACTAATATAAAACTTATAAGTAATGAAAGGAGCTGCTGTGTTTATGTATAGCAAGCGAAATGTGGAGATTGTAACAAATAGGGAGGTATGCACAAAATAAACTAATGCATAAAACCTCCCAAAAGTTATTATCTAAACTTTAGGAGGAAATGAAATTGAATAATATTGATATGAAAAATTTAGGACTTACTGAAGAATTCATACAGGAGTCTACAATATATAAAGACCTTTTTATTGGGCGAGTTTCATCACAATCTAAAAATTTATATAAGGTGATTACAGAAAGTGGTGAGGTTGTTGCTGAGATATCCGGTAAGTATCGCTATAATGTAACAGGAATTTCTGAATATCCTGCTGTTGGAGATTTTGTTATGATCGACAGAACAAATAATTCAAAGGGGAACGGAATTATTCATCATATACTTTCACGAAAAAGCGTATTTGGACGTAAAATGGTAGGAACCAAAAAAGATATTCAGATTGTCGCTACAAATATTGATACGGTTTTTATTTGTATGTCACTGAACAATGATTATAATCTGCGTAGACTAGAGCGTTATCTTTCTATCGCTTGGGACAGTGGTGCAAACCCAGTTGTTGTACTTACAAAGTCAGATTTATGTGATGATATAGCATCAAGACTTGATGAAATATATTCTATTGCAATTGGTATAGATGTGATTGTTACAACAAATACTTCTGATGAAGGATGCCAATCTTTAAAAAAGTATCTTTCAAATGGGAAGTCAGTAGCGTTTATAGGTTCATCTGGAGTTGGGAAATCAACCTTAATTAATTGCCTTATCGGCCAAAACTTATTAGATACAAATGAAATAAGGAATGATGATAAAGGCAAACATACTACTACAAGCCGTGAATTAATTATGTTGCAAAATTTAGGTGTTGTTATAGACACTCCTGGTATGAGAGAGCTTGGAATTATAAGTGCAGATTTAACCAAGTCTTTTTCTGATATTGAAGACCTTGCTAATGATTGTAAATTTAATGATTGTACACACCAACATGAGCCAAACTGTGCAGTACAAAAAGCAATGAAAGATGGATTTTTGTCAATTGAAAGGCTAGAAAGCTACTGGAAACTAAAAAAAGAGACTAAGTATCAAGGTTTGAATTCTAAAATGATTGAAAAAGAAAAGGCAAATGAAATGTTTAGTAGCATAGGCGGCATGAAAAATTTCAAGAAATTTAAAGAACAAAATAGAAAGAAAAGAAGATGAAGTTTTATAGCTCTTTGAAGTGAAAAATAGGTAACAGCTCGATGTTGAGCTGTTACCTTATTTTTTGGTAGATAGTATAGTTAAATGAGATTTTATTTATAATATTTGTGAAGGAATGTACTTAAACAAACAGGAGAGTTAGTCCAATAACAAGTACAACCACTTCCTTTTTGGAGGTGGCTATTTTCATAAAAACAAGCGTTAATCAATAGCAACAATACTTACGAAAACAGCCAAGTAAAAATAGCTAGAGGCTATTCTAGTAACACCAAGGGGAAAAGAATCAGAAAAACCGAATGGATTAGCCGAATAAAAAGCACCCAATCGGGTGCTTTTTAACTGCTGGAAATTAGGTTGTCTTAGTTCTTCTGATCAGTTTTTCAATCTCAATTACAATGATTGGAACAAATCCAAGTCCAAGCGCGATCAGATAGTATTCAGAAGGAAGAGGAGTTACCTCGAAAATATAAGCAAGCGGTGGTATAAATACAATCGCAACTATAAGTAAAAGTGAAGCAAGCAGGGCAAGAATCATATATTTATTTTCACGAATATCGGATTGGAAAATAGATTTGGTTGTTCTTACATTTAGAACATGAAAGAGCTGCGAAAGTGATAAAACTAGAAAAGCCATTGTTTGGGCAGCGCCTAATGAGTTCAGATTGACTCCTGCCAGATAAAAGCCGATTAAGGAAAGTACAGCAAACATCAACCCCTGAAGGACAATCCGGTAAAGGAGCCCACCTGCAAAAATTCCTTCTGCTTTTGGCTTCGGTCTCCTCTTCATAATATCTTCTTCAACAGGTTCCATTCCAAGAGCGAGTGCAGGAAGTCCGTCTGTCACTAAGTTCAGCCACAAAAGATGGATGGCAAGGAGCGGTGTTTGTTGCCAAATAATCATGGCAATGAAAACAATAAATATCTCACCCATATTAGTGCCAAGCAGGAATTGAATGGCTTTGCGGATATTATCATAGGTACCGCGACCTTCTTTTACTGCATCGACAATTGTCGCAAAATTATCATCCGTCAAGATCATATCTGATGCTCCTTTCGCGACATCCGTCCCCGTTATACCCATCGCGCAACCGATATCAGCTGCCTTCAAGGCAGGAGCATCATTAACCCCGTCACCTGTCATTGATACGATTGCACCTTTTTGCTGCCAGGCGCGGACAATCCGTATTTTATCTTCCGGTGACACACGTGCATAAACAGAGTACTCATCGATTGAGTCATTTAATGCTTGATCGCTCATTTTTTCAAGTTCTGCACCACTAAGAGACTTTTGTCCGGCATTTAATATACCGAGTTCTTTGGCAATGGCATTTGCTGTTCCAATATGGTCACCTGTGATCATAACCGGGCGTATACCAGCTCTTTTACAAACCTGTACGGCATCCTTAGCTTCTGCACGTGGAGGATCAATCATTCCAAGCAAGCCGACAAAGTGCAAATCATGCTCAATCTCATCGCTATTAGGGTGATCAGGAACACTGTCAAGTTCCTTAAAAGCAACAGCGATAACACGCATAGCTTCATCCGTCATTTGGTTGTTAATTCTCTTGGCAGCTTCAAAATCACCAGTTTTACAACGGTTCATCAATACATCAAAAGCACCTTTTGTTAATGCATAAGGTTTTCCTTCTATTACATGGATGGTTGTCATTAGCTTTCTGTCAGAATCAAAAGGAATCTCACCAACACGGGGTGCTGCTTCATGAAGGCTTTCTTTTGTCATTTGATTCTTAAGCGCTGCTGAAAGGATAGCAGTCTCTGTTGGATCGCCGATGTGCTTTTCTTCTCCATCTACGATTTCAACGGTCCCATTTGATGCAAGTGAACCAAGGCGAAGCAAGGATTTAATTGGACCGGAAACATGGTCAGTTATATCTTCTGGTTCACCTTTAACCCAGGCTTTGATGACTGTCATTTTATTCTGTGTAAGTGTACCTGTTTTATCAGAGCAAATAACAGAGGCACTTCCTAAAGTTTCAACTGCTGGAAGCCTGCGTATAATAGCATTTCTTTTGACCATTCGCTGGACGCCGAGTGCTAAAACGACTGTGACAATTGCTGGCAAACCTTCTGGAATAGCAGCGACTGCTAAGGATACTGCAGTCATAAATATCTCTAGTATCGGCATCCCTGAGAAGAATCCGATAGCAAAGATTACAATACTGATGGCAAGCGCCAGCAAGCCGAGGTACTTTCCTAGCTTGCCTAGTTTTTGTTGCAGAGGTGTCTGACCTTGGTCAGCTGATTCAAGCAATTCGGCAATCTTGCCCATTTGTGTATCCATTCCGGTTCCAATTATAATTGCTTTTCCGCGACCATAGGAAACACTGCTGCCTGAAAAAACCATATTCACTCGATCTCCAAGGGGTGCATCCTCATTAACTGTTGCATTCTGATCCTTTTCAACTGGAACGGACTCTCCAGTTAAAGCTGACTCCTCAATTTTTAAGGAAGCTGCATCAACTAATCTTCCATCAGCCGGAATGAAATCACCAGCTTCAAATTCGATTAGATCACCAGGCACAATCTGGCTTGCTTCAATCTCGGTTAATTTTCCATTACGGATGACTTTTGCCCGTGGAGAGGAAAGGTTCTGTAGTGCCTCGAGTGATCTTTCCGCCTTATTCTCCTGAACAACTCCAAGTACAGCATTCAATATAACAATACTTAAAATAACAACTGGTTCAATATATTCCTTTGTATCATGGCCTTTAAGGGCGACGAAAAAGGAAACCGCAGCCGCGATGATTAGAATCAAGACCATGATATCCTTAAATTGTTCAAAAAAACGTTGGACGAGCGACTTCTGTTTCTTTCCTTTTAATTGATTAAGTCCGTATTTCGCTTGGTGTTCCGCTACTTGTGCGTCGCTTAAGCCAAGCTTACTATTTGTCCGATATTCCTTTTCGATATCATCGAGTTTTTTCATATGTGGATTATTCATGAAGAAACCTCCATTCTTTTTCACTAAATATGCCTTTAGCATATCCAAAAGAGAGCGAAGGATTCTTTTAAGATAATAAATTAATAAAGAAAGGTAGACTTACTCAATATCTTCTTTTGATATCATAAAGAATTAATGAAATACAACTATTCACTCGAATTGGACATGCCGATAGAAGTGAGATAGTTAATGAATAAGCATTGTTTTATTACTTAGATACGATAGGTAAATATTATCGATTAATGGGGGAGGGGGGATGTTTTTATAGAACATGGAATGAGTGGCTAATGTTCCCCGGAATTTAGATTACTTTACAGTACAGAAATAAAATGTGATTCGATATTCTTTTTAAATGACACATAGAAATGAAAGAATTTTTACGATATTCACCAATAGGGGATGCAATAGTAAAATAAGGACAAGAAGAGCAGGGGAATCAATGGAAAATATCTATGAAAAAAGGACTTCAGAATAACACTTATTCTGAAGTCCTTTTGTATGCTAATCAAAAATATACATTAGCGTTTATAAGATTGATTTATCTGTGTCCATTGGCAATGTGTTATGTGTTTCAAGTGGAGCTGGTTTTAACATTGGTTTTGCGCCTTCTGCAGGTGGAACGACAGCTTCATAGCGGAATTCACCTTGTCCATCCGGAGCTTCACCGCTTGCCCACGTTCCAGTACTGCTTTCTTCGCCTTCAGAGAAATTATATAAAGAGTATGCGATATCTAAGCGTTCTTTTTCACGAGGGAATGTGCTTGGAACAAGTAATCCTTCTTGTTCTTCTAATTCAGCGATTGCTTTTGCCCATAGATTTTGGTGATAAGAATCACGTGCAATAAGAACGGAAAGCAAATCTTTAATTCCTGGATCATCTGTCATTTCATAAATACGGACTGCAGCTAATCGACCTTGTGATTCAGCGTTTAGGTTAGAGCGGAAGTCAGCCAATAAGTTGCCGCTTGCTGTTACATAGCTTCCCATCCAAGGGTTACCAACACTGTCCTGTGGACGAGGATTTAATCCAGAAACAATAGCATGTTGTGGATTCATACCGCTTAGTACAGCAGCGACTGCTGGGTCAGCCATTGCTTTTTCCTGATCTTTAAGTGGTGCGTCATCAAGAAGACGTGCGACCATAGTCGCTAACATTTCAACGTGGCCGATTTCTTCTGTACCGATATCAAGTAAAAGGTCTTTATATTTTTCATTGCCGCGTACGCTCCAGCCTTGGAACAAATATTGCATCATAACGGACATTTCACCATATTGTCCACCAATCAGTTCTTGAATTTTCTTTGCCATCAATGGATCTGGTCTAGTTGGTTTAGCTTCGAATTGAAGTTCTTTTTTATGAAAAAACATATTCATACCTCCGTATATAATAGTATTTTGTGAGCGATTGCTCGTACAATCTATTACATACCCAGCGTTTTTAGGAAGAAACATAGAAATTTTATAAAATCAGGTAATAGAGGTGTGAAATGCTATGGTAATATTGACATAGAGAATAAGAAATAAATTTTATTTTCAAGTGTATTTTTACATATTTTTTTCTTGGTTGTCGAAAATTTATGGTCTATACATAAAAAATGTCATAATAAGAAAAGAGCACCCAGAATACATGTATTCTGGGTGCTTTAGTTCGATAGGCGATAGCGCCAGATTAATTTTTCATTGCACCGATTGGCGTTAATTGTTCATTAGGCTGTTGCTTGGTTATTGATTCCATCTTCTTTAATTCTTCTCGAAGTAATCGTCTGACTTCCCTGCGTCTGTGTACTTTTTTTCCCATTAAGTAAAGACCTCCTTAAAGTAGTGGAAATGCAACAAACCAATCTGACCCTTAACAAAAATAACCACAATCCCTGATTAGATTAAAGAAATATCTAGATTGAATGATATGAGGAAACTATACAGTATATTCATTACTTCTTTAATACAGTCAGATTGTTATCTTTAGTTATATCAGAGATTAATAATTCTGACAATTAAAAACAATCTCAATTAACAAGGGAAAACAATAGAGAAAAGCCCAAAATCTTTGATATATTTACGTAATACACCCTTTTCCTGCAATTCTTTTTATTTTTCTCCAAAATCCATGTTAGGAATGGAGGTTCCCTTATACTAATTTTGTACAAACAATTTAGTAATTATTAGTCAATTTAGTTGAAGGTTTCCAACTCTTTGTTATAATAATACATGGAAAATGATTGTTAAATTAGGGGATTGTGTATTACTTAACTGGGGTGAATGATTTATGTTAGAAGGATGGTTTTTATGGTTCATCCTGTTTTGGGTTGTCTTTATGATTGGTTTTATGGCCATCGGTGGATTTTTTATGTTTCGAAAGTTCTTAAAAAAACTGCCCAAAGAAGATGGAAAATCAGATATGGACTGGGAAGTTGAATTTGTTAATCAGACAAGGCATCTATG
This sequence comes from Bacillus sp. E214, assembly GCF_008087365.1. Lineage (NCBI taxonomy): Bacteria > Bacillati > Bacillota > Bacilli > Caryophanales > Bacillaceae > Bacillus > Bacillus sp. E214. Next base: position 819,964 of record NZ_VENN01000001.1, read on the forward strand.
GAATCAGGAAGAAAAAGATTTTCTAGAAGAATTAGTAAGCCCGGTTCCTGAATTATTTCGAGATGTAGCAAGGCATAAAATCGCAGGGAGAATCGGTGAACTTGCACTTAAAGAAAAGGCTAATAAGATAACGATGGATCTTATTATTAAAGGGTATATTCTAGCAACACCAAAACGTGATCACAAATTTCTTCGAAAAAAATTAGAAATTGAAAAAATAGACGTCAGTCCATATGAAAAATACTTCTCTATTTGACCTCTTCTTTTTATGAAGAGGTTTTCTTTTACGGAAATAGCGTTTGATTGAAAATAGGACCTTAATAGGTCCCCGGGTTATTATGGCTGTGTTTGACAAATTATTTGTTGTTACTATCTTTTATAGAATCAAAAAAGCTATTTACGTCTTTAACGTATTGATGGAAAAACTCCGGAATCTCTTTGTCGTCCAAACCATAAAAGCTATTCATTGCAACCCCTCTGATATACCATTCCTGAGAATCCAGTCCTCTTTTAAAGCAGTTCCAAATTTCACTCCCCAATAATTCATGTCCGGCAGTCATGGATTTTAGGTTATCCCATTTATCAGCAACAATAAGAGCCTTTACTTCAAGAGGCGCTTCTTTAACAAGCTCAAGTGTATGCTGCTTACGTTCTTCCCAGGTTTTTGTTTTGTCCTCTGTATGAGCAGAAACATAATGCGCGACTTTAGGTCCAAACTCCTTTTCAATCTGTTCAATCGTTGTATCTGTGTCCTCCACAGTATCGTGCAGTAATGCTGCAATCACCAATTCTTCACAAAAACCAGCCTCTTCAAGAGTTTTAGCCACCTGCAAAGGGTGTATAATATAGGGTTCATTTGACAGCTTACGTACTTGTCCGGCATGTGCCTCCGTTGCAAATTGTACTGCTTTTTCCTTTAATGTCATTCATTCAGCCACCTTATCTATATATACTGAAATTTCACTATCTTATTATAAATAAATAATTCTGTGCAGCTAGAATATATAAAATATACATATGATTATGGGTATTATATCATATTTAGCTTTGAGGCAGGTCTTATGCGTTTTATTTATGAATATGTATAATAATATATTACACAGAAAGCTAAAATTATATATAATCATACTGTGGATTATTAGAAAGATTTAAAAGGGGTCATAAACCATGGAACTTATCAAGGAAATTTATGATGATGCGTCAGAACAGTATACGGATCATGCATACCGTATTAGAAAGGCATCCAGAGCTGTAGTCATTAACGACCGTGATGAGATTGCTCTTTTATTCGTTACAAATGGAAACTATCATAAATTGCCTGGTGGAGGCATTAAAAGCAATGAAACTATTTATGATGCATTAAAAAGAGAGGTAGAAGAAGAAGTAGGAACCTTAATAGAAGATATTAAGGAACTGGGACTTACTATTGAATACCGTAATAATGAAGAGCTTCTTCAGATATCTTATGGATATATTGCTAAAACTACTGGTGAACTTAAAGACCCGATGTATACCGACGATGAGATTAACGACGGATTTGTATTAAGATGGGTGCCAATCAAAATAGCGATTGAAATATTAAAACAAGACATGCCTTCTAATTATGCAGGACAATTTATTCAGCAAAGAGATCTGGAATTTTTATTAAAAGCTGACGAACTGATTTAAAATAATGTAAGTCACTACTTTAAAAGCTGCACTCCAATTGTTAGAGATTTAATTGACAATTGGAGTGCTTTTTTAATTTCAGTTGAAATAGGTTTCTAAATCAGCTAAAGAATAGGCATCTGAAACACCTTTTTTGGAATATAAATATTGAATTAGATTTTTATCATCTTCATACAGATCAGCTAGTCCATAATAAATATTCTTTAAATAGGGAAGAGAAGGTGGAGTGATGTTCTTTTCAGCGATAGTTCGATTATCTGTAAAGGTGAAAATCGGATATCCATCCGTCTCACCTAAGTAGAGAATATTACCATACCAAGAATCGTTAAAGGAATAGGTATGAACATTTTTGGCTAATTCAAGATCTATCTCCATTTTATAATTGTCATTCTCCTGCTGTACAATTTGTTTGAACTGTTCGCTTGTAATTAGGTATTTCTTACCGTATGTCCTTGTATTCGTATCTCTATCAGTATTGATAAAAGCGACACCGCCATCCCAACGACCTGAGTATTCAGCGAAGTACATCTCATAGGGAAGAGAAATCGGAGCAATTTTTTCTGGATAAGCAGGATTCGTGCACCCACGTTCATTTTTTGTAGAACCCTCTGGTGTCCCTCCGCTTATATAACAACGAAAGCGGCTCTCTAATAAATTGGATCCATAACTTGCGTACCATACATAATCCATTGTCGTATAATACCTCCTCAATAAAATTCTATATAGATATACGTACCACAAAAGGGAATGATTACACATGAACATGCGGGAGGCAGATTAATTCCTTAGAAAAATCAAACGTATCGTGAGTACGCACAAAAACGGTAAGCTGTGTAACCTTCAGAAAAAGAATTTTAAACAATCAGGGAGAGAAAAGGGAAAGTTAATAATAATGTTTTTAGTTAAAAGGAGAAAATTTAAAAATATAGAGGATGTTAGTAGTTGTATTAGGTCTGCCAGTAGGAAAGGCTATTAAAGATAATACAAAGCCTTTTAATCAATGTTTCTGTTGAAAGTCTGAGGATCTTTTCCTGAATACTATCTATGAGCGGAATTAAAATGCGAGAGAAAAAAATTCCTCCCGCAGTCTTTTAAGAAAAGATAATGCTGTTACATATCGTGATGAGAATGATTTTTTTGACGTGTATGCTGCCTGTTTTTCACTTTATGAGAACCGCTTAAGGGTGCAGGTTGGCCAGAGTGATTTTTATCTTTAGGACCTTTTTGATGGTTAGCGTTTTTATTTGACATATAACATCCCTCCTAAGAATAGTATGAGAGGCGATTAAATGATTATACAGGTATATTATAACGGGTATTAAGAAGCTGATTCACATCATGAATAAGGCAATAAACTTCCGTACATCATAAAAGATATATTGTTAAGGAGGGGTGTACGTGCCTTATCACAAAAATAAAGTTCAAGCCTTTCAATCCGCCCAAAATGGCGTCAGAAGAGCGGTGGATGCACATGAAAATCTTGAATCTATGCAGCATGATCCTCAATTTGGCCATGAAGTGGGACATTTGTGGGAAGAAATTAATGAGGCGTATCAGCAGGTTGAAAATGCTTATGAAGTGGCAAGTGAACATCAAAAGGACCAACTGGATGATTATAGAAATACATTAGACAAAATGGTTTCAGATTTAGACAAATTTGAAAAATATCGATAAGGTACCGGCCAGCTAATATTACTTTGCTGGCCGGCTTTTATTTTATCAGGAAAATAATTACCAATAAGCAGAACTTATGACAGGTAATAAATTACTTATATTTTACTTTATGGAAAGGTTATATTAATATTAAATTGTTAGAATATTAGGATTGAATGAAAAGTGTTTTACTTTTCTACAATTTATTACTATATTCTGTAATATCTTTTACCTAGAGGGGGTAATTTGATTGGGGAAAAATGATGTGTTCGATTCACGGAGATTTTTTGAAATCGACGGTAAACGCTATCATTACTACAATTTGAATGTATTGGAAGAAGCAGGAGTTGGAGAAGTTTCCAAATTGCCTTATTCCATTAAAGTTTTACTGGAGAGCGTTTTGCGTCAACAGGATGGGAGAGCAATTAAAAAGGAACATGTGGAAAACCTTGCTAAATGGGGAACAGAGGAAATGTCAATCGATATTGATGTACCTTTTAAACCTTCCCGTGTTATATTGCAGGATTTCACAGGTGTACCGACTGTAGTCGATTTGGCTTCATTACGTAAAGCCATGGCTGATATTGGAGGAGATCCGGGTAAAATTAACCCTGAGATCCCGGTTGATCTTGTTATCGACCATTCAGTTCAGGTTGATAAATATGGAACTGCAGATGCGTTGCAGATTAATATGGATTTAGAATTTGAAAGAAATGCGGAACGTTACCAATTCCTAAGCTGGGCACAAAAAGCATTTGATAATTACCGTGCGGTTCCACCAGATACAGGGATTGTTCACCAAGTGAACCTTGAGTATTTGGCTAATGTTGTACATTCAGTAGAAATGCCGGATGGCGATTATATGACATTCCCAGATTCTTTAGTGGGAACTGATTCACATACTACCATGATAAATGGTCTGGGTGTATTAGGATGGGGTGTAGGCGGAATTGAAGCGGAAGCTGGAATGCTTGGCCAACCTTCTTATTTCCCAGTACCTGAAGTTATCGGTGTACGGTTTATTAATTCCTTGCCAAACGGAACAATGGCTACAGATTTGGCGTTAAAAGTAACTGAAATACTGCGTAAAAGTGGTGTGGTTAATAAATTTGTAGAATTTTTCGGCCCTGGGATGAGCGCTCTTTCACTTTCAGATCGTGCGACCATCGCAAATATGGCACCGGAATATGGCGCTACTTGCGGTTTCTTCCCAATTGACGAAGAATCTCTTACTTATATGCGTTTGACTGGACGTACAGAAGAGCATATCGCAATTGTTGAGCAATATTGTAAAGAAAACGGTTTGTTCTACTATAAAAACAGTGATGAACCAAGATATACAAAAATTATTGAGATTGACCTTTCAGAAATTGAGGCTAATCTATCCGGTCCAAAACGTCCGCAGGATTTGATTCCTTTATCTAATATGAAATCTGCCTTCAATCAAGCTTTAACAGCTCCGGTTGGAAATGCAGGATTCGGTCTTAGTCAAGATGAAATTAATAAAAAAATCACTGTTCAGCTGAATGATGGCCGTCAGGCGCCGATGAAAACAGGTGATATTGCCATTGCTGCCATTACAAGCTGTACGAATACCTCTAACCCATATGTTATGCTGGGTGCTGGACTAGTTGCTAAGAAGGCTGTGGAATTAGGATTACAGGTTCCACATCACGTAAAAACATCATTAGCTCCGGGATCAAAAGTCGTTACAGGCTATTTGCGTGATTCTGGTCTGGGAACATACCTTGATAAACTTGGTTTCAATGTTGTTGGGTATGGCTGTGCTACATGTATCGGGAACTCCGGTCCATTAATGGAAGAGATTGAAGCAGCTGTTTCTGAATCAGATTTACTTGTTACTTCTGTCTTATCCGGTAACCGTAACTTTGAAGGACGTATTCATCCGTTAGTAAAAGCAAACTATTTGGCATCACCGCCATTGGTTGTCGCATATGCCTTAGCAGGTACAGTGGATATCGATCTTGAGAATGATCCAATTGGAAAAGGTAAAGATGGAAAAGATATTTATTTCAAAGATATCTGGCCATCCAGTGAAGAGGTTAATAAACTTGTACAGGATACCGTAACATCTAATCTCTTCCTTAAAGAGTATGAGCATGTATTCGATGACAATGCAAGATGGAATGAAATCCAAACCAGCAACGAACCTTTATATAATTGGGATTTTGATTCAACTTATATTCAAAACCCACCTTATTTTGTAAATATGGATCCTAACCCAACAGAAGTAAAACCGCTTGACGGACTGCGCGTTGTCGGATTATTTGGAGATTCAGTTACAACAGACCATATATCTCCGGCTGGATCTATTGGCAAAGATACACCAGCAGGTAAATACTTGCGTGAAAAAGGAGTTGCTATCCGTGACTTTAACTCATACGGTTCTCGTCGTGGAAACCATGAAGTTATGATGCGCGGTACTTTCGCTAATATCCGAATCCGTAATCAGATTGCTCCAGGCACTGAAGGTGGATATACAACGTATTGGCCAACTGGTGAAGTGATGTCTATCTTTGATGCATGTATGGAATATAAAAAAGATGATACTGGCTTGATCGTATTGGCTGGGAAAGATTACGGAATGGGAAGCTCCCGTGACTGGGCTGCCAAAGGTACCAACCTACTTGGAATTAAAACGGTCATTGCGGAAAGCTTTGAAAGAATTCACCGTTCCAACCTTGTATTAATGGGTGTACTTCCGCTTCAATTCAAAGAAGGCGAAAGCGCTAAAACACTTGGTTTAACTGGAAAAGAGAGAATCTTTGTTCCAGTTAATGAAAATGTTAAACCACGTGACATCATCGAGGTAACTGCAGTTGGAGAGGACGGAACAGAGAAGAAATTTGATGTTTTAGTTCGTTTTGATTCTGATGTGGAAATCGATTATTATCGTCATGGCGGTATCTTACCAATGGTTTTACGAGGAAAATTACAAGAAGCATCATCTACTAAGTAACGATAAAAAACTGACTTCGGTCAGTTTTTTATTTTTGTTTAGAATAACTAATTGTAAATATGAAGTTATCAGGATGAGATTTTCACGCTTTCGTAAAATTGGAAATACTGATACAATTTCAGGTGGGGAATATACTATTTGTGGCTGGGGGAGTTTAGTGTGAAAAAAATCATCGGGTCACTTTTATTGCTGATACTGATTGGAGTAGCATTTTATCAAGTGTTGAATCAGCCTGATACACCTGTCAAGGCTGATGAGGGCAAAGAAGCAGTCGACTTTACATTAAAAGATCCAGATGGAAAGGAAATTACACTATCTGATTATAAGGGGAAAAAGGTGTTGTTAAACTTTTGGGCAACCTGGTGCAATCCGTGTAAAAAAGAGATGCCTGATATGGAAAAAATTAAACAATCTCATCCTGATGTAGTTGTTTTAGCCGTAAATATAGATTCTGATCAGGATATAAAAGGATTTATGAGTGATTTAAAACTTACGTTTCGGACTGTATTGGATGTAGATGGTGAAGTGAACAAAAAATATAAGGTTGTGTCCATTCCAACTTCATTCTTCATTAATGAAGAGGGAGTTATTGATAAAAAGGTTGTAGGGTTAATGGAATATAAACAAATGGAAGAGCATATCGCAAACATGTAAGCAGCCTTGAAGGCTGTTTTTTCATATTTTAAAGACTAATTAGTTATCGTTATTTTCTAAAAATGTTATAAATACAGAAAAAGTAGGCAATGATATTATAAAATAAAGTATGGATGGTGGTTGACGATGAAAAAGCGTAAGCGGATGTCTTTAGCAGATTTAATACTGGAAAATAAAAAACAAATTATAATGGATAAACATGCAATGGAAGTTCTAGAAGATCGAATCGATAAAAGAATGATGGAACGAGCGGAGTAATATCCAATATCTACACCTTATAAGTCATGCGTAAGTAAGCATGATAAGAAAGAAGGGGTGAAGATAAAATGGGAAATCCGAAGAAAAATTCCAAGTCATTTGTACCAAATCACATTGGAACTCAACCTAGAGCTGCCGGTGGAAATAAAGGCAAACAGATGCAAGATACATCCGGAAAGCATCCAGACGTGATTCAAACAAAAGGTGAATAGCTGAATAATTTAATCTCAAATCTGCCTGAATCCTAATGGAGACAGGCAGATTTTTTAGTTGGTTAGAATCCAGGAAATTTACTTCGCGTTCATTAATGAATTAAAAAAACTATGTTCCAAATCTTCATGGTGAATTTTAAAACCAAACCCAAGTAGCCAAGAAAAATAATCCGTAAAAAGAGGGACAAATGAAGCGGCCATTACGACTAAAAGACAGAACTTCTGAATAAGAGAATGTTTAATTTCAATAGTTGACTGGTGAATCATACATTAAGCTAAAATGATTAATCTGGAACGTGTTGTATGATAGGATGGAGACATCGACTGAAAAAAGGATGAAGCAGTAAATGGAATTATCAATAACCAATTATAAAAATATGATTGATGAGTGGGAGAGAACGTTGACTAAAGAAGGTTCACTCCCCATAAAAACAGAATTACTTAGTGTGCTTCAATTTATATGTAAAAACCAGGGTGAGTGGGGAATATCAGCAGATTTAGAAGGAAAGCTGTTATATTTATTAGCCCTGGAAAGAAGTAAGCAAGAGGAACAAGATGATTTATATTATCTATTATTAGATGAAGCAAACCGATTATTGAATAATCGCTCTGAAATACAACGATTGCTGGAAACTAAGCAGCTCAATCGTTTTAATGACTTATATACTGGCTTTTCTACTCCAACTTTACGAGAAACGGATAATAGAACTGCAAAACGTAACACGGTCGGGCAGATTATGAATGAAACAAGCAATTACATGAACCGTACAACTGAAGCATTAAAACAAATCAATCAACTGGCAGAAACAGATTTAATCCATACTGCAAAAAAATACTTAAATGATATATTTGACGGTATGCAAAAGGTAATCTCTACGGCAAAAGAGTATGAAGAAACATTAAGCGGGAATTTCCATACCGCAATTGTTTATCAGGAGTTAAAATCCTCATTAAATCTTCTGAATAGCCATATTCATCAATTTAACGAGTTTATATCACAGCATGAAATTGTTGATGCAAAGGATCAAGTAAGTGCCTTAGCAGAGTTGAACGAAATGGTTGGGCTGATTGAAATAAAAAAACGGGTTAACCAGCTTTATCAATTTTTGAAGTATCAAAAACACCGTGAAGAATTAGGATTCAGTAATACAGGTGATATTAGCCTAAACATGATTTTAACGGGTAATCCTGGAACCGGTAAGACTACTTTGGCCAGATTATTAGGGAAAATCTATTATGAATTAGGGATATTGCCAAAGGAAAAAATTGTAGAGGTTGATCGTTCTAAATTGGTTGGGGCTTTTGTTGGACAAACAGAAGAAAATGTTCGTAAAGCTGTGGAAGAGGCAGTTGGAGGCGTTCTTTTTATTGACGAGGCATATAGCTTAAAAAGAGAGGGCCAACAAGGAACAGATTACGGGCAGACAGTGATAGATACACTTATATCTCTCATGGATAGTGCAGAGTATTCTGGAAGGTTCGCCGTTATATTAGCAGGATATCCTGAGGAAATGAGACAGTTTCTGGATAGTAATCCTGGTTTACGCAGTCGTTTCCCGAATTTTAATTATATGGAGTTACCAGACTATTCATTGGATGAAATGATTGAAATTGCGATTCACACGGCAGAAAAAAATCATTATTTTATCGCACCTGATGCGATTCCATCTTTAAAAAAACGAATTGAATATGAGATGGTTGATCAAACTTTCGGTAATGCCCGAACAGTTAAATCAATTGTTATGGATGCAATCTTCCATAAAGGTTCTACAGGTGAACGGCAAGCCAATGAAAGCTTTTTAAATTATCTTCTTCTGCAAGAAGAGGACTTTTCTTCTCAGTTTCCTGTATCCACTGGAAATCCCCAGGCAGAACTAAAGAATCTTGTTGGTTTGGATATGATTAAAGAGGAAATTCATAAACTTTCAGCATTTGTAAAGATACAGCAATCCAGGAGACAGGCTGGAGTAAAAACGGTACCTGTCCAGCTTCATGCGGTTTTTACCGGGAATCCTGGAACTGGTAAAACAACAGTTGCAAAGCTGTACTCGGAAATACTGCGAGATTGTGGACTGTTGAAGAGAGGTCATCTAGTTGTAGCTAGCCGTGCTGATTTTGTAGCTGGCTATGTCGGGCAGACAGCCATTAAAACGAAAAAGAAGGTTCAGGATGCATTGGGCGGTGTATTATTTATTGACGAAGCTTACTCCTTACTAAGCTCTTCCAATTCAGATTATGGAAAAGAAGTTGTGAATACTTTAGTGGATGAGATGACCAAACATAATGAAAACCTTGTCATCATCTTGGCAGGATATCCTGATGAGATGAAGGCGTTGCTGTCCAGTAATCCAGGATTTTCATCCAGGTTCAAAAAGTTCATGCATTTTCCGGATTATAGCACAGAGGAATTGATGCAAATTATTGAAAATTATGCTCGTAAATATCAGTATATATTGGACCAAGCGGCAAAAGATTACTTAGTTGAAAAGTTGAACCTAATTGAGATTGATGGGAATGGACGATTTGCTATTAATTTGGTTGACAATGCGATACAGGTACAGGCGGTTCGATTAATCGAGCAGACGGGAGAGGATCTGGCTGCGGTCGATTACTCTACTCTGACAAAGACTGATTTTCAAGATGTGTTAGAATAGAAAAAGGACTATTGTAGAATAGGAGTGTAGAGGGAATGTTTGTTTCAAAAAAAGAAATCCAATTATTTTACGCAGATACTGATATGATGGGTGTTATGTATCATGCAAACTATCTTAAATGGTTTGAGCTGGGCAGAACAGCCCTTATTGAGGATTTGGGCTATAAATATACGGATATGGAGGAAGCAGGCTATTATGCACCTGTTTATGACGTTCATGTAACCTATAAAACACCATTACGATATAGTGATCAGGCCTATGTACATACTTGGGTAGAAGAAAATAATGGAATAAAAACACTGTATGGATATGAAATCCGGAATCAGCATGATCAAATTTGCGCAACTGGAACAACTACGCATATTGTAGTAAAAAAAGATAATTTCAGACCGATTCAGTTTAAAAAAGCATTTCCGGAATGGAATGCAAAATACGAAGAAATCAAACGAAAATAGATAAAGAGAATCCCCTGTGTCAGTGGTACACAGGGGATTTCTGTTCTTATTTGCTATAGGAGAACGTGGGCTCAGCCTTCTGTTCGTCAAAGGTTATATTGAGGTTATTTCCGTCAAAATACCATATATCATCCTCATTAATAAAATAGGTGATTCCATCCTTTAATAAGGTAACAGTGGCTTGTTTTCCTTCCTCTTTGCTGATTCCCAAAGAAAAGCCTGATTGTATAGGGCTATAGCCTCCATAACGGGGAAAGAACCGAAGGCAGTCGCCTTTTTCAAGTTCCAATTCTGCTTTATACCATGCAGCTGATTGCTCATCGATTGTAATTTCCATGTTTGAATCCTCCTGATATGTTTATTGGCAGATAAAGGTGAGCTATCTAACTACTGAATACTACCATTATGACATAATTTTAATAAGATAACGATTGGTAACACTCAGTAAACAAAAGGGTGTATCACTAGAGTGGTTTAAACTGTTTCAATTCCCACTTTTTATTCGGTGGAAAATTCATCTCTGATAAAGACTCAGTTGCTGTTAGATTATTATTATAATACTCTATAGCCCTTATCCATCTCTTTTAATCTTTTTCTCTCCTAAACTTGAAAAAGAAAAACTGTCCCAATGCAAATTAAGCAAATTTGGAACAGCTCGTTAGTTTAAATTCTTATTTTATGGATGGATGGCTAAGCATAAAATCAGTCAATTTTTCTTTATCGATCTTTTCCTGTCCAAATACATCTTCACTTCCAAACGTATTTATTCTGTAGTCACGGTCGTTTTGATTAGTTACATAGGTTGGAGAGAAGTTTACGTTAGTTACTTCGGTCTCAGTTCCCTTAGCTGACCATTCTTTACGAACGCTAATGGTAACCATACCGCCAATATCTTTATAGTTATTTTTTTGGGCGGAGATGAAGTTTCCTAATGAATAGACAACTAATGTTTTTTTCTGATTGGATTCTATCCATTCAATTGGTTGAAGGACATGCGGATGATGCCCAATAATAATATCTGCACCTGCATTAGACATTAATTTTGCCATTTTTCTTTGTTCATCAGATGGGTTTCTTTGATATTCCAGTCCCCAATGAGCATTAATGAGTATAAGATCCACTTTATCACGTAAATCCTTGATATCTTGTGAGACTTTTTTACCATCTAAGTAATTGACTAAATAATCTTTTCCATCCGGAATAGGAATCCCATTCGTTCCATATGTGTAAGAGAGAAAGCCGATGTTAATACCATTTACGTTCATGATGCGGTCTTGTTTGGCATCCTCTTCATTCTTATGAATTCCTACGTAAGGCATATCAATTTTATTGTAATACTCGATTGCACGCAGAATACCTTTTTCACCTTTATCGAGGGAATGGTTATTTGCTAAGGTTACGAGGTCTATTCCAACGTCTTTTAAGGTGTCCGATATTTCATAAGGTGAATTAAATGTCGGATACCCCGATAACCCCAAGTCACTTCCGGCTGCAATAGATTCCTGGTTGGCAATCGTAAAATCTGGGTTGCTTAGCATGTCTTTTACAGGTGCGAACATATCTGAGAAATCATAACCAGAACCAGTATCTGCATCTTCATATACCTTATCATGCAAAAGTATATCTCCGATGGCTCCAATTTCAGCAGTAGAATGGTAGTTACGTTCAGATAAGAAAACTTCCCTATTATGGGTTAAAGCTACGTTTTTTTCTTCATAATTATTGAAAATCTCCTGAGTGTTTAGATATATAAGTATACCTATAGCTGCGGTAATGATTAAAAATGATAGGAGGGCTATTTTTTTCTTCATTCTTCACCTGCTTAGTAAATTTTTCTAAATATGAGTACATATTTTTAATATATTCCTACATGTATATTGACACTTTTTAGATTAAAATGCAAAATAAGGTATTTTTCTGGTTTCATATGACTGATAATTTTATACTAAATTATCCGATCGTTTAATCCTATTAGGTAATCAGTCGATAGAGGTCGAGCTTTGTTGTTTGAATATGAGATGAGGTTTTCGGAGGAGAATATTGCTTTTGTATTCTGTTTAGCAAAAATAAAAAAGACTGTTTTTGGACCACTAATCGTGATTCCAAAAACAGTCTTATATCATCGTTTAAACAAATTAACCTTAGGTTCTGTTTTATTAATAATACGTTTGATATTAGCGCGATGGCGATAGAAGATAAATCCTGCCAGGAAGATAATTAGGATTAACATGGAAGGATCTCCGCTAAACATGGCATAAATAAGTGCCACAACTGCAATCAACATAGAAGATAAGGACACAATTTTAGTTAGGTATAAGAATACAAAAAAGCATGCAACTAGAATCACAAATAAAAGTGGATCGTATCCGAGCAAAATACCTCCGGATGTAGCTACAGCTTTACCGCCTCTGAATCCGGCAAATATAGGGTACATATGGCCGATAACCGCCAATAAGCCGCATATCAACGGAATAGCAATCCAACTTGGCCATTGATCAGCTTGTATATTAAATATGTATGGCAATAAGGTGGCCAAAGTACCTTTTAAGATATCTATAGTTGTAACGATAATTCCGGCTTTTTTCCCAAGTGTCCGGAATGTATTGGTTCCTCCTAAGTTTCCGCTGCCATGCTCACGTATATCAGTGTTATAAAAAACTTTTCCTATAATTAAGCCTGAAGGTATTGAACCTAGCAAATAGGCCAATATAAACAAAAAATATAACATATAAACAGTTCCTTTCTTACACTACTGGTTAATATATTTTAACATGTACCTGCAAAAAGAAAATAAAAAAATTATTTTTATTAACTTCCCTATTCTGCGCTGACCGTTTATTCTATAATAGCCTATGGGTATACATAAGGATAAATTTTATTATCGAAAGGGGCTATATTCATGATAGAAAATCCAAGCAGAGATGAAATTGGTCTCCTCTTAAAAAAAGCGAAACGAATAGCTGTCGTCGGTCTTTCTGATAATCCGGAACGGACATCTTACATGGTATCTAAGGCCATGCAGGATAATGGATATGAAATTATCCCGGTCAATCCTACAGTGGATAGTGTTTTGGGTGTAAAGGCGGTTGCGACATTGAAGGATATTGAGGGGCATGTGGATATTGTCAATGTTTTTCGCCGATCTGAATATGTGATGGATCTGGCTAAGGAATTTTTGGAAATCGACGCCGATATATTTTGGACACAGCTGGGAGTTATTGATGAAGAGGCCTTCCAAATGCTAAAGGACAAGGATTACACCGTCATTATGGACCGTTGCATAAAAGTGGAGCATGCATTAACTAAATAATAAAAAATGGCCACCAATTGCTCGTAAATAGCTCATTGGTGGTTTTATAATGTTGTAGGTAATAAAAACTAATAGTTGTAAAAACACCGAAGATGATACCATAATTAAGATACAGGGACTTATTTTATTTGTTTTTTACAGGGACTGGAAGCTGGAATGTCTCGTATACATAACCTTTATCTAAACTTTATTTGCGAAACGAAAAATAATCTGTAAAAATAGAGCAATAGAGCTTTAGTGTGCTGTTTATACTATCAAGAACATTTGTTCTTGTTTAAGAATATGTATATAATAGAAGTTGTAACGTAAAGAGAGGGGTACATAAGTGGCAAAAAATATAAAACCTATTGACTATAACGAAGATGCCATCCAGGTACTTGAAGGATTAGAAGCTGTCCGAAAACGACCGGGAATGTATATCGGAAGCACAGACACACGAGGCCTGCATCATCTCGTTTATGAAATCGTTGATAACTCCGTGGACGAAGTATTGGCCGGACATGGGGACGAAATTATTGTAAAAATTCATAAAGATAATAGCATCAGTGTTATGGATAAAGGTAGAGGAATGCCTACCGGAATGCATAAATTGGGTAAACCGACTCCGGAGGTTATTCTAACCATCCTGCATGCAGGAGGAAAATTTGGTCAGGGTGGCTATAAGACGAGCGGTGGTTTACATGGGGTTGGTGCATCGGTCGTAAATGCTTTATCAGAATGGCTTGTTGTTACCATTAAGCGTGATGGTTTTATTTATGAACAGCGTTTTGAAAATGGCGGAAAACCTGTAACGACTTTAGAGAAAATTGGTAAAACCAACCAAACTGGAACAACCATTCATTTTAAACCGGATGAGAGTATTTTCTCTACCATTGTTTACAATCGTGAAACCTTAAGTGAACGCTTACGCGAATCTGCCTTTTTATTAAAAGGTTTAAAAATTGAATTACATGACTTACGTACGGATGAAAAAGATGTTTATTATTATGAGAATGGGATTGAGGCATTTGTTTCTTACCTAAATGAAGAAAAAGATACATTGCATCCTGTTGTAAGCTTTGAGGGGACTCATTCTGATATTGAGGTTGATTTTGCTTTTCAATTTAATGATGGATATTCGGAAAATATTTTATCATTCGTCAATAATGTCAGAACAAAAGATGGCGGAACTCATGAAGTAGGAATGAAAACTGCTGTTACACGTGCCTTTAATGAGTATGCACGTAAATCCGGTTTGCTGAAAGAAAAGGACAAAAACCTGGATGGTTCAGATATCCGCGAAGGATTGGCTGCTATCATTTCTGTAAGAATTCCAGAAGAATTATTACAATTTGAAGGACAGACAAAAAGTAAACTTGGTACCAGTGATGCCCGTTCTGCGGTAGATTCTGTTATATCTGAAAAATTATCTTATTATTTAATGGAAAATGCCGATATTGCGACATCCTTGGTCCGTAAGTCGATTAAAGCGGCTCAGGCCAGAGAAGCAGCCCGAAAAGCAAGAGAAGATGCACGCAGCGGTAAGAAACGCAAGAAATCGGAAGCGTTGCTTTCAGGAAAACTTACACCGGCGCAGTCCCGCAATCCATTGAAGAATGAACTATACCTCGTCGAAGGAGATTCTGCCGGAGGGTCTGCCAAACAAGGGCGTGATCGAAGGTTCCAGGCTGTTTTGCCTTTACGCGGTAAAGTTATTAATACAGAAAAAGCTAAGCTTGAAGATATTTTTAAAAATGAAGAAATAAACACAATTATTCATGCTGTCGGTGGTGGAGTAGGATCCGATTTCTCCATCGAGGATATCAATTATGATAAAGTCGTCATTATGACCGATGCTGATACGGATGGCGCCCATATCCAAGTATTATTGCTTACCTTCTTTTATCGTTATATGAAACCATTAATTGAACATGGTAAAGTATTCATCGCCTTACCTCCTTTATATAAAGTTAGTAAAGGAAGCGGTAAAAGAGAAGTTATAGAATATGCTTGGGATGATGACGAATTAGAAGGTACCATTAAAAAGGTTGGAAAAGGATACATGCTTCAGCGATACAAAGGTCTTGGAGAGATGAACGCAGACCAGCTATGGGAGACGACTATGGATCCAGAACAACGTACCTTGATCCGTGTACGCATTGATGATGCGGCACGGGCAGAGAGACGGATTACCACATTAATGGGTGATAAAGTAGAACCAAGGCGTAAGTGGATTGAAGCCAATGTTGCTTTTGGTTTAGAAGAAGATGGAAATATTTTAGAAAATGAGAACTTAACGGTTGCTGGTGAGGAGGAAGTATTATGACAGCAGAGAAATACCGCGATCTCCCTCTTGAGGATGTGATTGGCGACCGCTTCGGCCGATACAGTAAATATATTATTCAAGACAGGGCATTACCGGACGCACGAGATGGATTAAAGCCGGTTCAACGAAGAATCCTTTATGCCATGCATTCGGATGGTAATACCAATGACAAACCATATAGAAAGTCAGCCAAGACAGTCGGTCTGGTCATCGGTAACTTCCATCCTCACGGTGACTCATCTGTTTATGAAGCCATGGTCAGAATGAGCCAGGACTGGAAGCTTCGCCGTGAATTAATTCAGATGCATGGGAATAACGGAAGTATTGATGGGGATCCTCCGGCAGCCATGCGTTATACGGAGGCACGTTTATCCTCTATTGCAGGCCAGCTTTTACGAGATATCGAGAAGAAAACAGTCGATTTTGTACCAAACTTTGATGATACAGCTGAAGAGCCGATTGTGCTGCCGGCTAAATTTCCAAATTTGCTTGTAAATGGTTCAACTGGAATCTCAGCTGGTTACGCCACTGAGATTCCGCCACATAATCTTGGGGAGATTGTTGATGCTACCATCATGAGAATCGATAATCCGGATTGTACAGTTGATGAGCTAATGACTGCTGTAAAAGGACCTGATTTCCCTACAGGTGGGATCATTCAAGGGGCAGATGGAATTAAAAAGGCGTACGAAACAGGTAAAGGCAAAATTGTCATTCGAAGTAAAACGGCGATTGAAACTTTACGCGGTGGCAGACAGCAAATTACGATAACTGAGCTTCCCTTTGATGTAAACAAAGCTAATCTTGTTAAAAAAATTGATGAATTGCGCCTTGATCGTAAACTTGAGGGTATCTCTGAAGTAAGAGATGAGACCGACCGTACAGGTTTACGGATTGTCATTGAGTTAAAAAAAGAAGTAGACTCTAATGTTATTCTTCAATATTTATTTAAAAATACAGATTTGCAAATTACATATAATTTCAATATGGTTGCCATTCATAAGAAACGTCCGCAGCTTATGGGCATAAAAGCAATGCTGGATGCCTATATTGATCATCGCCGTGAAGTGATAACAAGGCGCTCTGAATTTGATTTGGCAAAAGCTCGTGATCGTCAGCATATTGTTGAGGGACTTATCAAAATGATTTCCATTCTTGATAAAGTAATCGCAACAATCCGTGCGTCTCTCGATAAAAAAGATGCAAAAGAAAACCTAATAAAGGAATATACATTTACAGAGGCACAAGCAGAAGCGATTGTTTCCCTTCAGCTCTACCGATTAACGAATACGGATATTACGGCATTGGAAAACGAAGCTGAAGAACTACGTAAAAAAATTGAAGAGCTGACAACTATCCTTGGCAGTGACAAGAAGTTAATGGCAGTTATTAAAAAAGAACTAAAAGAAGTTAAAAAGGATTTTTCAGATTCACGTAGATCTCTAATAGAAGCTGAAATTCAAGACATTAAGATTAATCTTGAAGTTCTGATTCCAAGCGAAGATGTTATTGTTACGGTCACAAAAGAAGGGTATATAAAACGGACAAGCTTACGATCTTATACTGCTTCAGGCGGCCAGGATTATGGAATGAAGGAAGGAGATAGGCTCCTTCATAAGCTGGATATGAATACAACCGATACCTTGTTGTTGTTTACAGATAAAGGTAGTTATATTTACTGTCCGGTTCACTTACTTCCTGATATCAGATGGAAGGATACTGGTCAGCATATCAGTAATATCGTACCGCTTGATAAGAATCAGAATCTATTAAAGGCTATTCCAGTTTCTGATTTTGAAAAAGGATCGTTTTTATTATTTGTTACGAAAAATGGATTAGTTAAGAAGTCTGAACTTGCACTATATAAGGCAACGAGATATTCAAAACCTTTAACAGCTATTAATCTTAAGGGAGATGATCAGGTTGTGGATATCCATCAAACAGATGGAAATCAAAACATCTTCCTGGCTACTTCTATTGGGTATGGATTGATGTTCCCTGAAAGTGAAATTCCAACTGTGGGAGCACGTGCTGCCGGTGTTAAAGGCATAAATCTCAAGGACGATGATTATATAGTTGCAGGGAAAGTTTTTGCTGAAACTGATTCATCTATGATAGCGTTGATCACACAGAGGGGCGCTATTAAGAAAATGAAACGAAGCGAGTTTGAAATGACTTCCCGTGCAAAACGAGGAGTTGTTATGTTGAGAGAGTTGAAGAAAAACCCACATCGAGTAGCAGGAATAGAATTTGTAAACGATGTTGATACTATTGTGATTTTGTCGGAAAAAGGCATGATAGAAGAAGTTGCATCCTTCCAATTACGACCTAGTGATCGCTATTCAAATGGTTCGTTCTTTATGGATGAAGGCGAAAATGGACCAATCGTTGAAACATGGGTTAAGACTCCCGAAGTATCAAATTCATAGCTTCAATGTATTTCTATCCAAAAAGCTGTAAACAGGATCATCTGTTTACGGCTTTTTTTCTTTGATTTTCATCAGTTATATGCATAATTAAGTTAAATTCCAGGCAATCTATAATGAATAATCCTATACCTGGGAGTTGATGAGTATATGATGAAATGGATTAATCATTTTATAATTTTTTCGATAGTTGGGTGTTTGCTTCTGCCAGTATCCATAGATGCTGCAAAAAAAGATGCAAAAAGCCAGGAAGTTGAACTTGGTTCTTATAAAGTGGATGTGACAGGAGACGGGAAGAAGGATCAAGTATATTTATATGGTAATCCTTTTGATCAGGAGACAAAGTATTACAAGGAATTCAAGTTGGTAGTAAAAACAAAAAAGGGAACTAAAAAGGAAACGATTCAAGGAGGGTTTAAGCCTGCCGTTAAGTTTCTCGATCTTAATGACGACAGTACATTGGAAGTTCTGATGGAGATTCCAACAGGGGGTAGCGGAGGAGTTAATGATTATTATGCCTTTTGCATCTATAATAATAAAATTGAACTGATTGAGCTCCCCGAAACATTAAATATCAACGGAGCATTCAAAAATAATTATCAAGCCACTGTGATGGTTCCAGAAATGAATAAATCCTACTTAATTGATTTAAAAGATCATAAAAAGAAGTATGATAAACTCGGGGTTTATCGAAAAGGGAAATTAAGTGAACCATCTGAAACATTAGTAAGTGAATACAAATCCTTAAAGGTAAAAGACATTGATAAAGATGGTCATAAGGAATTGATAGGCATTCAGCAAATTTCCGGCGCATCCGTGGTTGATCGAATCGCTGAGGTTCGATCAAGCTGGGTATATAAAGAAGAACAATGGGTGCTAAAGGATGTTCAAGTGGTGCCAAATTAAAACCTTATCCCACGATCTACGATTTCCTTTTGAATTTAATGAGTGAGCGTGTTTAACAGGATTTATGTTTAAATGAAAAAAGTCTCCTAGTCGGTAGGATTACGTATCCTTTTCGACTAAGGAGGCTCTTTTTATTGCGGAAATTGCTGATATAAATTAAATTGCCTTTTTATACCGCTGACAACCAGTTTTAGGATATCTTCTGAGAACATCTCCAGCTTGCATATTTATGAATTCATGACAGTAAAACAAGCTACAACAGCTATGGTAGGTATGGCTAATACTAAAGTGACACCCATCATGGTGAGAGTCTTTATTGCTAATTTCAAGTCCCCTGGGGTATTCAAATCATTCGTTATTTCAGAGGATGTACCATAGATGAAGATAATATTAAGAATTGTAACTGCACCTACTATGATAAGGGGTAAAATAACATCAGAAGTTGAAGAGGATAGGTTAATAAAGCCAAAAATGATTAAAATAATGGGAATAGCCTCTACAACAGCTACTTTGATGAACATCTTAGTTTGAATGTTTACTTTTCTTTCTGGGCCATTGACCAATTCCTTGATTGCTGTTCGAACAGCCCAGCTAATGCCAAATGTTGCGATAACAGCAGCTAAAACAAAATAATAAAGAGCTTCCATCAGTAGTACCACCTCAATCAATTATTTTTAAAATAGTCCTATATTAAAAAATCATTCTATTAATAGAATATCACTATTGGATATATTTGTAATGCGATAATCGTTATAGCGAAACAAAATTATTACCTAGCTATTATTTTATATAATGTATTACAATCTAGATCAAAAGTAATTAAAATAGTATATAGATGTAAATCTAAGTAAAAATAGTCAATGATATCACAGTATATGATTAGAATGAGGGGATTTATTAACTGGAAGATTAACTATTTATTAATGATACATATTCAACTCTACGATAAAAATAGTATGATAAACCACTTTCTCGTTTAATTTCGTGTGATATTTTGAAAAAGAGATTTTTTCGTTTAATAAATATCAGATGGTCAACTCATGGCATTACATGCAGCTATCATCATACTGGGAAAAAGTATACTTCAGGAGCAGAGGAGAGAACATAATGAAATCGGTTATCTTAGACGTAGATACAGGAATAGATGACGCATTGGCTATAGCTTATGCCGTTCATTCACCGGAATTAGATATAATAGGTATCACTGCGTGTTTCGGCAATATTCCTGTTGAAGAAGCAGTAAGAAACTCGCAAATCGTTCTAGAAAAATTGGGTCGTTTTGATATCCCGGTGTATGCCGGTGCGTATGAATCTCTTAGGCGTGGACCGCGAAAAGTATATGCTCGTCATGTACATGGTGAGGATGGTCTTGGAAATGTACTTAATGGAGAGAAGCCCAGTGAAATACCAGAGGTCCATGCAGTTGATTATCTGATTGAGCAGGTGAAAAACAACCCTGGTAAAATTACTTATATCTGTGTAGGACCGCTGACAAATCTTGCGCTTGCCCTCCAAAAAGCGCCTGAGATAACTGCTATGTTTGATGAAATCATCATCATGGGAGGAGCGGTTTTCTGTAAAGGAAATGTAACGCCGCATGCAGAAGCAAATATTCATTGTGATCCTGAAGCAGCTGACCTTGTTTTCCGCTCTAATCTACCGCTTTTCCTTGTAGGACTTGATGTAACCATGCAAACCCTGCTTAAGAAGGAGGAACTAGCAAACTGGCGGAAGAAGGAAGATGAACTCGGTTCCTTTTTGGCAGACATGACAGAGTTTTATATGGACTTTTATAAGAAGGCCACTCCTGGCATCAAAGGTTGTGCCCTGCACGATCCACTGGCTGTTGGAGTAGCAATTGACAAGAGCTTCGTCACACTGAAGACAGAACCCATCTCGGTGGAGCTCGAAGGAGAAAGGGTAGGGGAAACCTGTCCCAGTGGAAACGAAAGGCCGCTTGTTCATGTATGTGTAGAAGTGGACGAAAAACGTTTTGTAGAACATTTTTTAAATAGAATTATTTGATGTTATATAAGTGGGTAAAGAGCTATATGACTGTGAAGGTAAACATCTGGTTTTAACATACCAGTTTACGAGTAAGGAGAAAAATAGCGATCTATTTCATTTGCACCATTTTTAGGCTGATGTCATAGAATAGTAAAAAAAATCTTCTTATTTAAAGGAGTGTTTCAGATATGTCCTTCCAGACAGAACAATTGAGTGTGACCTATATTCCGCCGATAACCCCTTCAGGACCTTTAGAGGGTAGAAAATATACATTGACACATTCTGACTTAACCGGACAGTTGTTTTTAAGCATTGGCTGTGAGATTGATGCACTGAACATCAACTGGGAGATGCGGGATGAAGTTGTAGCTGATTGGCGTATGTTAAACGGACAATTTGTCCTAACAGTTTACATTCATATTAGTAAAGGTGAATTTGATGAACAAAAGGCCCAATCACGTTATGATCATTTTGTAAAGATGATGCCTGTAGCCTTACATGCAATTGTACATGGTGATCAAACGTTATTTGCTTACTATCCATGGTTGCTCGATAGCCCCATTTATGTTCAGTTTTCTTCTATTTATCCGGAATACAATAAGATTGAGTATTATGGGACGGTCCGACATTATCAATGATAATGTCGGCTGTCCTTTTTGTTTGCTGTAATTACCTGTTACAATGAAGTTGAAATGAAATAGAAGATGTGAGGGAGTAAAATGCAATTAACATATGATCTTAAGCTGACTGATGTAACCAATTTTTATCTCCACATGAACAAACAATCTGAAATAAGCAATCGGAGAATGAGAAATAGACAACTAAGATTATTTTTGATCACTTTATTTATTTCACTAATCCTGCAATTGCTATATTTTCGACCTACTACACCTATTTACTATTTGATCAGCTTATTCATTGCACTCTTACCGGTACTTTTTTATTCATTCTATTTAGAGAGAATAATCAGAAGGAAGTTTAGAAAATTTCATAAAAATAGCAGGGAGCCTAATCTATTTGGTACATACCGCTTATCCATCGGAAAAGGCGGATTAACAGAGATGATTGATGGTGGGTATGAGGTACTCTATGAATGGAAAGATATTAAACAAATTGAAATGCTGAAAAATTATATTTATATTTATACGAATGCCATTCATGCTGTTATTATTCCGGTAAGGGTGTTCGGTACATTAGACGACTGTACCTTTTTTCTGAATGAATTGAAGAGATATATAAAGGAATCAACAAAGCAAAATATCGAGGTGAATCATCGATGAAAATCATTGTGATATCAGATACCCATATGCCCAGAATGGCAAAAGGACTTCCACCGCGTTTAAAGGAAGAATTGAAAACAGCTGATCTTATTTTACATGCTGGTGATTGGCAAACGAAGGATGTATACGATGAACTGCTATCCTATGCACCCGTTGATGGTGTTTGTGGCAATGTCGATGGAAAGGATCTGATTGACCAACTTGGATATCAAAAAATTCTCACATTAGATGGATATCGAATTGGTTTGGTACATGGGCACGGTAAGAAAGGAACTACAGAGGGAAGAGCAATTGAAGCATTTAGCGGAGAGGAACTGGATCTAATTATTTTTGGACATTCTCATATCCCTGTTAATAAAGACATAAATGGGACAATTCTATTTAACCCGGGTTCTCCGACAGATAAAAGACGCCAAACTGAATACTCATTTGGGATTATTCGGATTGAAAAGAGTTTATCGGTTGAGCATGTGTTTTATAAAAATAAGAGATAAGTGTAAAACAAGAAGGATACAGCTTTATCAAGCCTGCATCCCTCTTGTTTACTTTTTCTTTTTTTGCTGATTTTTAGTAGTCTTATAGGCTTTATAAAATGCAAAGCTGCAATCATACACAGATATTAAAATAACAACTGCTAATGTGATGGCTATAATACCTGATGGTAATGTTCCATTTGTAGATTTTTCAAATAATAAATTGAAGCGTTCGATAAAATCGCTATTGTATAAAGTAGTGTCATACAGCATTTTATAAAGGATTGCTATAACAAATGCGCTTTGGACTGTATAAAATATAGCGATATGGTAGGTCCATTTACCCATCATGTATTTCAATCCCGCTAAACTTATTTCTAACACTGCCAAGGCAATTAAAAGGGGGATATACGTTTTCAGAACTTCTTGGTTAAACAAGGAGGCTTGCAAAACAAGCTCGCCATTAACGGTCTCATACCAGCCTAATAGATATTCAGAAAATAATAGAATTAGGATCCATATAATTGTCCAAATGAGTCCAAAGATTGCTTCCCCTTTGGATATTTGATACTTATGCTTTTGAACAGTCCGCCTCTGCAATTGGTCAGTGTTCCATTTTGGCTTTACAAGGGGGATGCTATTTGTTTTATTTGCAATTTTATCTATAAATATAAATGTAATGGTGACCCAGGTAAATACCTGAAATGCTGCCTGGAGGATTCCTATGATAGAATCTGTAAACATGTCAATTAGAAATGATACAACGGAGGAATAACTGGTATAATCCGTAATCCCGCTGACTATATGACCCAATAAAACCAAGCCCGCCATCAAACCAAAAGCTATTAGTAAGACCCGAATATAACTATCATAAAAAATCGGCCCTATAATATATCGGTTATTTCCGCTATAATCGGCAGCAAGAATTCTGGGGTCACCCAAGCTATTCAAAACGTTCTTTACATCATTTTCAGTATAGTTATGTGGCAGCATATCCTCAATATTCCCTTTGAGTTCCAGCGCAATCTCCTCTTTTGACTCTTCTGGTAGCCACTTTGTAACTTCATAAATATATATATCAATTAAACTCATCACATTCATCCTCTCTTAACAATTGTACCATCTGATTAGACGTTTCAGACCATGCTTCCTTTAATTTTTCATAAATCTGTTTGCCATTGTGGCTCAATTGGTAGTATTTTCTCTGTCGATTTCCATTTAACTTCCAATCGCTAACCAGTAAACCTTGCTTTTCTAATCTTCTCAATAAAGGATAAAGTGTGCTGGGATCAATAGTAACATTTTTTTCTTCAAGGGATTGAACGAGTGAGTATCCATATTCGGGTTTTTGTAATTGACTTAAAACTGCCAGAGTAAGTGTACCTCTTCGCAATTCGATAATGAGAGATTGTATGAGTTCATCCAAAACACCTTCACCTCCTAATTCTATAATAGTGTATGGCATACAGTATTGTTAAGCAAATAATATCCAAAAATTGTTACAAGAAGAGTCAAAAAACGACCTTCATAATTGGGTTTTAAGGTCCTCTTTTTTAATTCCTAAGGTGTTTGTATTCTAAACGTTTTTTGTCGAATGTAGGCGATTTATAGCCTTTTTGGGAAATGTGTAGAATTATGATGGATTTTACCATCAATAATTAGAAAATTCCGAATGTAACAAAGGACTTGAATTGATACATTCGAAAACTGATTAAATCAAGGTTTACAGAAGGTGTGGAATTGAAAAAATCTTGTGTTTGAATGGCCTCTTCACGTACAATAAGAGATGGGAAGAAGGGGGACTGGCAAAAGTGGTTACAGCAACAAAACGAATTAAAAATGTACAGCCTATTCGCCGGCTTGATCAAATAGAGGCCATGAAAAAAGCATTATTACGCTATTGCAGTTATCGGGATTATATAATGTTTACAATTGGGATCAATATTGGGCTGAGGATAGGGGATTTATTGCAGCTACGGGTAAAGGATGTATTGGATGGAACGCATATTGTCATTATTGAACAGAAGACGGAAAAAACGAAAAGGTTTCTGATTAATCCGCACTTGCGAAAAGAAATTAAAAAATACGTCAAGAAAGAAAAACTTTCAAAGGACGATTATTTATTTCCAAGCCGTAAAGGAAATGGACCAATTACGAGGGTTCAGGCTTACCGTGTGTTAAATAAAGCAGCCGAAATGGCAGATATTCAGGATGTAGGGACACATACTCTACGTAAGACATTTGGTTATTTACACTACCAAAAATTCAAAGACATTGCATTGCTGCAGCAAATTTTAAACCATTCCAACCAAAAAGATACGATGATTTACATAGGATTGACACAGGATTTAATGGATGAAACTTTAATGGATTTCTACTTTTAACCAATTATTTACGAACCAACCACCTCTAGAATGGTTGGTTTATTTGTACAGTTAAGCCAAACCTGTCATAATTAAAAGGCATAAAATCCCAATAATAGGATGACAAATACTTTTGATAGGCGGGAGAACGAATGACTAAAAAACAAGATAAGAAAAAATCAAAGTGGCTATCTCTTTTAATATTAATAGTAGGTATATTAGCAGCTGGAGTGATTGGTCTTACTGTCTATTATCATTTGAATGATCCATCTAAAGAAGCAATGGATCAATTAAAGAAAAACCCTCCAAAAAATATATCGAATCAAGAAAGTGTGTTAATTGCTGAATATCACGCTAAATACAATGATTTAACAGGCTATGGCAGTATTGAAGAATTAGATATGTCAGAAGCCAAGAGTTTATCAGCCATACTTGAAAAAGATACGAATGAAATAATTAGCCAGGGGATAGAAAATAAAAAGGTATCGGAAGATTTTAAACAAATCCACGCAATTGCCAAGGCGACCAAAAATAAAGCAGACAAAGAACAGATTCGATTAATACATCGTTATTTTCATGATCTAGATATTGCGATTAATCAGTATAATGATACGAAGGATGTATTTGGGGTGACTAAGACTCTCGGTAAGTAAGTCTCGTGATTTAATGTAGATATTGTAATAGACAGAGAAGAAAATAAATTTTTGATTAAACGCTTAACTTATACAGTAGACATTTTAAAGATAATAAGGATAGACAGGCATAGATAATTGCTTGTCTATCCTTTTGTTTACTGACTTCTAACTGCATAAATAAAGTTCCTGATACTCAAGCGATGAAAATTTCGTCAAAAAACGTTGTGAATTCTCAACATTCTTAAACTATGGATATACGATATGGTAAAATGAAAAATTGTTAAAAAAATAGTTTTCTGATATCCATGTTTCCTTCATATAATGAATGGGAGCGGGGTTTCTTGGGTATTACGGGAAGAGACGTTTGCCCGCTTTGCCATCATGACGGTTGGGGGAAGACAATGGGGGTGTTTGGCGGAAGTAGACAAATGGGTAGGAGAAAAAGAGGATATTTCAATATCATTTTTCTGCTCGAACGCCTGGGGTTATGGAATCGAGGGGATGGGGGGAGGACTGAATATGCCTTTGAAGCAGACTCTGCAAATGGTAAAAGGGACTGTAGGATCCCGGGTCGAATGCTTTGCTTTCGGAAAATCATGACCAGCCGAGAAGCTTCAGCACCTGGGTAAATGACGAGTCATGGCGCAGAGAAAGTGCCCAAGCACTCAGCACCTTGTTTTTGGAACCACGTTTATTTATGACGGGCAGGAAATCAGCATGACAAATATCCACTTCGCGACCATTGAGCAGTACAACGGTGTGGGCATGAAAAATTTACACAATATTGAAATATGGCAAGGGCGATTTATACGAGGAGATCATGCAGATCATTGGAAAAATGGAAGAGACAATTCTCGAACATTAGTACAATGGGATGATACTCATCAAGCGGGAATTACAACGAATAAATCTGCTTAGTTTGACATCAATCCCAACTACTCTCATGCTAATGTGTTCAATCAGAAAAAGGATACGCAAAGTATTTTCACGTACTACAAACAGATGATTCAACTCCGAAAAACCAACCTCTTATTTGTGTTTAGAACTATGACATATCCACCACGTACCACAACTGTGAATTTATACCTATGCCGAACCTTCGGGGACGAGCAGGTGGCGAGTCTGGTCTAATTGGCTCTCCAAGAATGTACCATTGTGATACAGGAAGAACTGAATGTACCCGTTAATGGTTATTTTTGAAAGCGTTTTCTAAAGGTGCCGCTGGATTAACTTTTGTTCGTATGAGGAAATGGTCTATCAGAAACGAAAGTAAAAAAAAGTGTGTATCGCAAAAGCACTTACAGCTTCTGTTTCATTAATTTTATACTTGGTACAAAAATTCCCACATAGGAGGTTTCACATGATCAAGAAAAGAATAGTTGGTATATTGGCATCCGCCACCCTATTGGCAGGAATATTGGCGGGATGTTCGGAAGATGAGACGAAAAAAGCAACCACTGAAACAAAACCCAAGGAAACCACAAAAGAAACACTCAAACCTGAAGATGGAGCAACCCTGATTATTTGGGACAACGGAGCGGACGAGGGCGCCTGGGCGACCTATGTCGCAGAGCAATTCACGAAAAAATACAATGTGCCTGTTGAAGTACAAGAAGTGGGACACACAGACGCAGCAGGAAAATTGGAAACAGATGGGCCAGCTGGCTTAGGTGCCGATGTTTTCAACTCCGCCCATGATCATTTAGGAAAATTGGTGAAAGCAGGTTTGGTATATGACAACTATTATGCCGATGACTATCAAGACATGTTCTTGGAAGCAGCGGTAAACGGGACAAGTTTTGTGGATAAAGATGGAAAAAAGAAAATGTTCGGCTATCCCATCTCCATTGAAACATATGCCTTGTACTACAATAAAGACATCGTAAAAGAGGCACCAAAAACATGGGATGACTTGTTCAAAACAGCTAAAGAATTCCAAGCAACTAGCAAAGGAAAAAATCAGAAATATGGTTTTATGATGGAACCAGGTAACTTTTATTACACACATGCTTTTCTATCTGGTTATGGCGGTTATGTATTTGGAAAAGAAGACACCGATCCAACGGATCTTGGTGTTAACAATGAAGGAGCCATCAAATCGGCGGAATTTATGAAAAAAATCAACAAAGAATTGTTACCGATGAAAAAAGAAGACATTACAGGTGATGTGATTTCCTCTTTCTTCAATGAAAGTAAATTAGCCTACCGAATTTCAGGTCCATGGGATGTTAAAAACCATCAAGATGCTGGTGTGAACTTTGGAATCGCTCCACTTCCAATATTGGATAACGGCGAAACGCCAAAATCCTATTCAGGCATCAAAGCGTACTATGTAAACAGTTATTCCAAATATCCCAAAGCAGCAACTCTTTTAGCTCAAATGGCTTCCAGTGAAGAAATGCTCTTAAAAAGATACGAAATGACAGGCCAATTGCCACCAGCGACTTCGCTCCTTGAAAACGAAACCATCAAAAAAGATGAAGTGTCCATGGCTTTCTTGGAACAGGCGAAAAATGCTGTGCCGATGCCAAATATCCCTGAAATGCAAGCTGTATGGGGACCAATGGAAACGGCTTACACATCCATCTGGAATGATGGAACCGACTCGAAAAAAACGTTTGACGCAGCCAAAGAACAAATTGAAGATGCAGTGGCCACTCAGAATAAAAAATAAAGAGTTCATCTATCAAAAGAGCCGATATCCAGCTAGTGAGATATTGGTTCTTTTTTCTAAGAAGTGAAAAGGAGGTTAAAAACAAATGAAAACACATGCCAAGAAAAGCTTGATCTTTTCTTTGCTGCTTATGGGACTTGGGCAATTGTACAATCGACAGTACATCAAAGGGATCTTATTTATCTGTATGGAGCTATACCTTGTAGTGTTTTGGACATTACCGTTTCGAAATGCTATGTGGGGGTTGGCCACATTAGGGGAAACGGTGCAGACCCGTGTGGGATTTGAAATTCAGCAAGGGGATCACAGCATCTTCTTGTTAATCGAAGGAATCATCTTTTTAATTTGCGGATTGTTCTTTGTATGGATGTATTATTTGAATGTGAAGGATGCTTGGAAAGTCGGACAATGGCGAGATCAAGGGGGAAAACCAAACTCATTCAAAGAAACCCTCCGTGTCTTAATAGATAAAGGATTTCCTTACTTTTTGCTCACACCATCCATTGTATTCACGGCCTTTTTAACCATCTTGCCTCTGATTTTTGGAATTGCGATCGCTTTCACAAACTATTCAGGACCGAACCACTTGCCGCCTGCTTCTCTAGTGGACTGGGTGGGATTTCAAACCTTTGTGGACTTATTTAACTTGAAAACCTGGAACCGAACGTTCATCGGCGTCTTCGGATGGACGATTCTTTGGGCAATTTCAGCCACGGTTACCACGTTCTTTGCCGGAATCTTATTTGCGGTTCTCTTGAATTCAAAGGGAATCAAATTCCGGAAATTTTGGAGAAGCATTTATATCTTGCCATGGGCGATTCCTTCGTTCGTCAGCATTTTGATCATGAGAAACCTATTCAACGGGGAATTTGGACCTATTAACCAATATTTAGAAGTCATTGGACTATCCAGTATCCCATGGCTTAGCGACCCGATGTGGGCGAAATTCGCGCTTGTCATGGTGAATGTCTGGTTTGGATTTCCGTTCTGGATGGTCTTGATGAGCGGCGTCATGACGAGCATAGATCGTGAATTATATGAGGCGGCGCAGGTGGATGGGGCAAACGGGAAGCAACAGTTCTGGAAAATCACCATGCCGATTGTCATGTTCTCTACCGCCCCCTTACTTATCATGCAGTTTGCTGGGAATTTTAATAACTTTAACCTGATTTATCTCATGACGAATGGAGGACCTGTGAATGTGGATTACAGTTATGCAGGCTCCACAGATATTTTAATCAGCTGGATTTACAAACTGACCCTCGACCAAAGCCAATTTAATATGGCAAGCGTTGTGAGCATCCTGATCTTCATTGTTATTGCCATCATTTCGGTTTGGAACTTCAGACGAACGAAAGCATTCAACGAGGAGGACATGATGTCATGAAACAAAAAACACGTGAACGAATTTCATTCGTGTGGAAACATTTTCTGCTTCTCGTGGTGGCCATCTTCGTGCTTTATCCGGTTGTATGGATTCTCATGGGAAGTTTGAATCCTGGGGATTCCCTATTCAGTGCACAGCTTCTTCCTGGGATGGAATGGGGTCTCTTTTGGGAAGGGGTTCGGAGTTTTGATTTCGCTCAAATTGCCCAGTCCGTAAAAGGAATCCGTTTATCCTTAGATCATTTTGTCTATTTGATTCAGAAAACCGAGTATGTGACATGGTATAAAAACACCTTAAAAATAGCACTATGGAACATGGTCATTTCGACCTTTTTAGTGGTCACAGCTGCCTATGCGTTTAGTCGATTCCGCTTTCCAGGCCGGAAAGAAGGAATGATGGCTATGTTGATTCTGCAAATGTTTCCCGGATTTATGGGGATGATTGCTATCTATATCCTGCTTTTACAAATGGGATTATTGGACAATCACTGGGGACTCATATTGGTTTATGCAGGCGGATCCATTCCGTTTAACGCCTGGCTTGTGAAAGGATACTTCGATTCCATGCCTCGCAGTTTGGAGGAAGCTGCGAAAATTGACGGAGCAGGTCATTTCACTATTTTCTTTAAAGTGATGATGCCATTGAGCGTTCCAATTCTCGTCTTCGTAGCGGTTTCGAACTTCATCGGTCCGTGGATGGACTTTATCTTTGCTCGACTGGTTTTACGATCCAATGAAAATAAAACCTTAGCGATTGGGTTGTTTGAGATGGTGACGGGACGAGGAAACACCGAATTTACGACATTCGCGGCTGGAGCAGTGCTTGTTGCACTGCCTATCACGATTCTCTTTATGGCGTTCCAAAAATACATGGTAGAAGGGTTGAAGGCTGGGGCGAATAAATAAGCCCCAAGCCCCCTTACGATGGCAGGTATTTAGAGAGCAAAAATTGTTCGGCATTTAGTAGAATCACGAAAGAACATGATCCCGTAATATTGGTTGGCCATTGATTATTCAATAAGTTTATTCCGAATTGAATTCAGAAACTAAACTGGTTTGTTCAGTTATGCTAAAGAAATGTTATCAATCTGCTGTAACTCTTCTTCTGTGAATGTGATATTTTTTAAAGCTCCAATGTTATCAAGAATCTGGCTAGGTTTGGAAGCTCCTATGAGAACACTGGTCACAATTCCATCTCGCAAAATCCAGCTTATCGCCATCTCTGCAAGTGTCTGCCCTCGCTCCTCAGCTATCTCATTGAGTTTTTTAATTTGAGTTAATCGGTCTTCGGATAAGGCAGAAGCATTTAAAAATCGTCCATCCGTCTTTATTCTACTGTCGTCCGGAATTCCATGTAAATATCGATTGGTTAACATTCCCTGTTCCAAAGGACTAAACGCAATAATACCTTTTTTTAACTTTTTAGATGTATCTTTCAAATCATTTTGTTCAATTGTTCGATCAAAAATTGAATACCTATTCTGATTTATAATAAATGGGCAATGTAATTCTTGTAAAATTTCAGTCGCCTTTTCTAACGTTTTTCCATCGTAGTTTGAGAGACCTACATATAATGCCTTGCCACTTCTAACGATTTGGGCTAGCGCATTCATCGTTTCTTCCAATGGTGTGTGGGGATCCATTCGATGATGGTAAAAAATATCAACATATTCTAATCCCATTCTCTTTAAGCTTTGGTCGAGGCTTGCAATAAGATATTTTCGGCTTCCCCAGTTTCCATATGGACCATCCCACATATCATATCCTGCTTTAGTACTGATGATAAGTTCATCACGA
The DNA here is from genome assembly GCF_008087365.1 of Bacillus sp. E214. NCBI lineage: Bacteria > Bacillati > Bacillota > Bacilli > Caryophanales > Bacillaceae > Bacillus > Bacillus sp. E214. The sequence goes on from NZ_VENN01000001.1 coordinate 852,060, forward strand.
TATGCTGCAAAGTTTTCTTTCATAATAAGTCCTAGATTTTTTTCAGCACTCCCAGGTTCTGGTCCATAGTTATTTGCTAAATCAAAGTGAGTAATTCCATTATCAAAAGCGGTAAAACAGAGTTGTTTCATATTTTCATATGAAGCTATATCGCCGAAATTGTGCCAGAATCCTAATGAAATAGCTGGTAATTGAAGTCCACTGTCACCACAGTGGAAATATGTCATAGATTTATAACGTTGTCTTGATGCCTGATACATGTTTTCCCTCCTATATTAAATACTCTTACTTTACTCAGCGTAGCCTTCAAGTAGACTTGAAGTCAAGCGTAGTATTTTGTTTTTTAAGAGTAATTTAAACATTCTAAATTTATATGGAGGAAGGGGAGTCTATCCCAGAATGGAAGAATGATCGGGATAAACTATTTGATGTGTAGATGGTATTTCTTCTATCTTCTCTATAAGAGAATCTCTCTGTTTTAGAGGTGTTAGAAAATCTCCTAAAATACTCCTTTGTAAGATAGATTAACATTGTCTTTTCTTGTTCACAGTTCTTCATTTAGCTTTTCAGCATGCTTGATTTTCGGTTTGTATTTTTGCCAAGCCAGTTCCTTTGCAACAAGGTGAAAATTATCCTCTGTAATTAGCCAGATTTATAATCGGTAATCCCGCTATCTAAGAGGTACGATATACATTGCTATCTAGTTTAACGAATAATAAATAGGTACACAGGTGTTATTCTCCTATTATGAGGGATTGGAAATGTGAATCTTTTGTGTGGTTGCCGGTAAAATATGATAATGTGCATGTATATAGGGACCTGGGAGGGATACTAGATGGAGTATAAATTATTGGCTGTTGATTTAGATGGAACTTTGTTGAATGCGGAGATGGATATTGACAAAGAAACGATAGAGGCCCTGCATGATTTTAAATCAAGGGGAGGAAAGGTAATCATCTGCAGCGGAAGAACGCCTTTGGCGACTAGGTGGATTGCGGAGGCTATCCGTTTATCCGATCCAATCATTGCCTACAACGGAGCTGTTATACAAGGGCGGGACGGGAAGATTATTCAGCAATCTACCTTTAAAAAAGAAAGTCTGTTGGCCTTTATAGATGCGTGCCAAAGCTATGGGGTATATGGGCATTTGTATGAGGGTGACTGTTTACTAGTTCCAGAGAAAAATAAGTGGAATGAAAAATGGATTGAGAATAATATCCTGCCTTTACAAGGAACCGGTGTAGAAATGGGAGGATGTGAACGATTCCGGGCTCAGTGCGAAATCAGGCTGTTTCATTCTTTCGATGAATATGTGAAAGAAAACGAACCTGCCATTCAAAAGCTGGCTGCTTTTCGGAAGGAACAAGGAGACTATGAAGGATTTATGGATCGGCTATTCAACATGGAAAATCATTTTGAAGTGAGCAGCAGCTTCGGTTTCACAAGCCTTGAAATTACTCCACCAAAGACTACTAAGGCTTCTGCTTTGGAATATTTGGCAAAAAGGCTTGGCTTGGATATGTCTGAGGTGGCTGCGATCGGTGACAACTTTAACGATAGACAAATGCTGCTTTCAGCGGGACTTGGCATAGCTATGGGAAATGCGCCGGAGGAAGTTAAGGAAGCAGCTGATGCTGTGACCGAGCCTAATGACCGAATGGGAGTAGCGCATGCAATCAAAAAATATATAATGTAAAAAGGTTTTTTTAGCATATCCTATGTAGTTCTGCATATGAGAATATGCTTCTTTTTTTGGATTAGAATGAAATAAAATTTTAAATATTCAATAAAATTATTGAATATCAATTTCAGTTGGAGTATATTGGAAGTGTTGAGTTACTAGTAAATGGTAATCGTAAAAGGAGCTACCTGGAGGTCTTACTAATGAAAGAAAATCTTAATCTATTAACCACGGAATCACGCAATGATCGAAGTATGCAGATAGACACTTCCAGTCCGATGGAAATTCTGCGAATTATGAATGAGGAAGACCAAAAAGTAGCCGCTGCAGTTCAAGAGGTTTTACCAGATGTTGAAATAGCTGTTCACTTTGCTGTTTCATCTTTCCAAAATGGAGGGCGCCTTATCTATATGGGAGCCGGGACTAGCGGAAGGCTTGGTGTACTCGATGCTGTTGAATGCCCGCCAACATTCAGTACCAAGCCAGAGATGGTACTGGGTATTATCGCCGGCGGAGAAAGCGCATTCATAAAGGCGGTTGAAGGAGCGGAGGATAGGCCGGAGGATGGCGAGAAGGATTTAAAAGACATCACCCTTACTGAGAATGATACGGTTATCGGTATTGCTGCAAGCGGCCGGACACCATATGTTATTGGTGCACTTCGTTACGCACGGTCGGTAGGAGCCAAAACAGTGGCACTGTCGTGTAATAAACAGGCTAGAATCAGTGAAGAAGCAGATCATGCCATCGAGGTGGTCGTAGGTCCGGAAGTGCTTACGGGATCTACTAGACTGAAATCTGCAACCGCTCACAAAATGATTCTAAACATGATTTCAACCTCTTCAATGGTTTTGCTCGGCAAAGCGTATGAAAACTTAATGATTGATGTCCATGTCAGCAACGAGAAGCTCAAAGAAAGAGCTATCGGCATTATTAGCAAAATCACAGGAGTAAGCTATGAAACAGCGAGACAAACATTAGAGGATGCTGATCATCAAGTAAAGGTCGCCTTAGTCATGCTTAAAAAGGATATTAAGAAAGAAGAAGCGGCTCTGATTCTGGAGCAATCTGGAGGGTATGTCCGAAAAGCCATTGAAGCCGAGCTCTCAGATTGATTTAAACACAAGTAGGTGATGATAAGTGGTTTCCGGAGTATTGAAAATGGTAGTAAACAGGGTAGAACAGTTGCCTGCATCTGAACGGAAAATTGCTGAATATATACTGGAAAATCCGTATGAGGTTGTCAATTGTAAAGTCAATGAATTGGCAGAAAAGACGAGTTCAAGCGGGGCAGCGGTCATCAGGCTATGCAAGTCACTGGGGCTGAATGGCTTCCAGGATTTGAAGGTCCGTATTGCAGGTGATCTCGGCAGACCGGAGGAACCGGGATACAGAGACATTGAACGGGATGAAACCGCCGAGATGATCGTCCAAAAGACTTTGAATAATAGTATACAAAGTTTGCGTGATTCCTCTGAAGTAATCAACTACGAAGAACTAAAAAAAGCGGTCGATGTGCTGTTGAAAGCGAAAAATGTCCATTTCTTTGGAATCGGGGCATCATCAATCATCGCCGTGGATGCGCAGCAAAAACTGCTTCGGATCAATAAAAGCGCAACAGCATTTTCGGATGCGCATCTTGTAGCAACATTGATTGCTAACGCCGAGCCGGATGACGTGGTATTCACCATTTCGTTTTCTGGTGAAACAATCGAGGTCATCGAAGTTACAAGACTCGCAAAGGAACAAGGTATCCAAACAATCAGTTTGACTAAATATGGGCCCTCATCGGTTGCAGCATTAGCCGATATTAATTTATATACATCCTATTCGAAGGAAGCTCCGTTCCGGAGTGCGGCCACTTCTTCAAGGTTAGCTCAGCTGTTCATGATTGATATTTTGTTTTTGAGCATGGCGACAGAGCAATATGAAGAAACGGTCAGAGCCATCGATAAGACGAGAGAGGCTATAAGATTTATGAAAGGCAAAACATACAAATAATCAGTTTTTGGGGGGAAAGAAAATGGCTGGTCAAGATTACAAAACTCTGGCTAAAAAAATCTTGGAGCAGTTGGGCGGGGCGAAGAATATTAAAGCCTTTACGAACTGTATGACACGTCTTAGAGTCACACCTTATGATGAATCACTCGTTAACAAAGAAGCCATAAAAAAAATCGATGGAGTTCTCGGCTTTGTTGAAGAAGAAACGCTGCAAATCATTCTGGGTCCTGGACATGTCAATAAGGTCACGGACGAATTCGAGAAGCTGGTCAAGGAATCAGGAGACATCAATCTTAATGAGCGGGCTTCCAGCCTGAAAGGTGAACTTAAAAAGAAAAACAGCACGCCGTTTAAGCTCTTTTTGAGGAAAATTGCCAGTATATTTATTCCTTTGATTCCTGCGTTAGTTGCTTCCGGTTTGGTCAATGGTATTTCTAAGGCTGTCATTCAAGCAGGATGGTTATCGGCTGAATCACAACTTGCAATTATTTTAACAGTTATCGGTGGAGGTTTATTCACCTATTTAGGAATCTTTGTAGGGATCAATACAGCGAAAGAGTTCGGTGGGTCCCCTGCACTTGGCGGGTTAGCCGCTATATTGATTATTAACCCTGCTGCTGCCCAGATTGTCTTGTTCGGGGAAGAATTACTGCCTGGACGCGGTGGTTTAATCGGGGTCATGTTTGCTGCGATATTTATGGCTTTTATTGAGAAGAATGTCCGTAAGTTTGTTCCAGCGTCGCTTGATATTATCGTGACACCGACTATTGCCCTTTTGCTTACAGGTATTATGACGTATCTGGTATTTATGCCTGTCGGGGGATTTGTCTCTGATGTGATTACAGATGGATTGACCGCAGTGCTTGATTTTGGAGGAGCCATTGCAGGATTTGTTCTTGGAGCGACATTCTTGCCGTTGGTCGTGACAGGCCTGCATCAAGGTCTCACACCTATCCATTTGGAATTACTCAATACAATCGGTGACGACCCATTATTACCTATTCTTGCAATGGGTGGCGCAGGTCAGGTTGGCGCTGCGTTCGCTATCTATATGAAAACAAAGAAAACACGCTTGAAAAGAGCGATTGGCGGGGGACTTCCTGCTGGTATTCTTGGAATCGGCGAGCCATTGATCTTCGGAGTTACATTGCCGCTCGGCCGTCCGTTCTTGACCGCATGTTTGGGGGCAGGCGTTGGTGCAGCCTTCCAAGCACATTTCAATATCGCAACGACAGCAATTGGGGTATCCGGTTTGCCGCTTGCATTCCTTGTGAATAACGGTGAGGTACTGCTTTACTTAGTCGGGGTATTAATTGCTTATGTTGCTGGCTTCATCTTTACTTACCTGTTTGGGTTTAAAGATGAAATGGCTGGTGAATTTGATTGATCGGGATTTCCTTTTATTTGAATGATCCGCTGGCTGAGGAACGTATTATCCAAGCAGGCCAAATGGGAGTGAAGCGGGGATTTACCTCGCTTCATATCCCGGAGGAAGCAGGCGAGCTGGCAGTACGTGCCAAAAAGCTGCTACATCTGGCTAAAGGACAGGGAATCGATGTATATGCGGATGTTTCATTAAAAACCCCGGGCCATTTGGGAATCGACAGTTTGTATCAATTGAAGGAATTGGGTATCACCGGGCTAAGACTGGACGATTTCTTTGACCATGGTTTTATTGCTAGTCTGGCTAGGGAATTTAATATTGCGGTTAATTCAAGTATACTGTTTGAACGTGATATACAGCTGCTGCTGAATAACGGACTCAAAACTGAACAGATAATCGGTTGGCATAACTTTTATCCGCGGAGGGAAACAGGACTAAGTGAATCGTTTTTCCGGGAGCAAAATGCATTGTACAAGCGATATGACATTCCGATCTTTGCTTTTGTACCGGGAGGAGGCGAGAAACGCGGCCCTTTATTTGAAGGCCTGCCGACTCTGGAGAAGCATCGATATATATCCCCTTTTGTTGCCGCGCTTGAACTATATAAAGATGGAACGGAAGTATTTGTTGGTGATCCGGAGCCTGGAGAAGACTTACTCAAAAGGATGGACGACTTTGAAAACGGAAAGATTAGCATCCAGACAGAGCAAGGATTCGAAAATTATGGTGAATACCATTTGCGCCCGGATGCTTCCAGGGACGTTCTTCGTTTCATGGACACAAGGGTTGCGGAATCTGTACCGCCTCTGCAAAATAATCCCCGTCCGAAAGGGAGCATAACCATAGATAATGACCTTTATGGACGCTATCGCGGGGAAATGCAGATTACGCTGACAGATTTGCCTGCTGATGAACGGGTCAATGTCGTTGGAAGGGTGACAGAAAGTGAGTTGCTGATTTTGGATCATGTGAAGCCGGGTATGGTCATTGAACTAGTATAGGAATATTGTAAACTCCACCCAACAATGGGTTGGAGTTTTTTTTTGTAGGGAGACATGACTCATGAGAAATGCTTTTCCCTTCGACGTATTTATATCGAGTAGAAAAAGTAGCCATCTTTCCTGCTAAATAAAGCCATTTAGACCTTACCAGCATATACTGTCCATGAAGGAGGGAGCTGAAAAATGTCCTTTATTGGCATCCTGTTTGTTGGTGGCTTTATTGGTTGGATTGCAGGATTACTCATTCATGAAAACGTTCACAATGGGATGGTAGGGAATTTTCTGGGTGGCATAATTGGTGCGTGGATTGGTACAGGGATTCTCGGTGAAATGGGTCCTGAAACTGGAGGGTTTTATCTATTTCCAGCATTCACAGGTGCTCTTGTCCTTACCCTAATTGTGAGCTTTATTTTAATAAAGACAAGTAAATGGTGAAATTATATAATGTGTCTCCTCAAAATCTGATTTTGAGGCTTCTTTGCGTTATACAATTATTTTATTAAGCTATCCATTATAAATTATTTTACCAAATTTTATACCTTCATTTTAAGAGTATAGCTTGGTTAAATGGTAATGTTGTTTGTTTACGTATTATACAAAAAATAATGGCGGGCAAACTAATGGTGCTATTGCAAGGAGGAAGATATGAAAGATAGACGTTTTAAAGTAGCCCATAGGGAAGCAATCATAGGTGTCGTACTTGTCATTATAAATTTTATCTGGTGGTTTGGATTTGCGTATGGGTTAGGATCAGGTAATCCGAAGGAATATATATACATTTTAGGATTGCCAGCTTGGTTTTTTCTAAGCTGTGTAGTCGGCTTTCTTGTTATGGTGGTCCTTGTTACTCTTATTGTCAAATTTTTATTTGAAGAAGTATCTTTTGATGTGGATGACGAAGAGGAGGAGCAATCATGAAGTGGGAGGTCATTGTTCCTTTATTGATCTTTTTAGTTATTATTTTTTATATAGGATTCTGGGCAAATGGAAAATTAAAATCCTCTGATTCCTTCCTGCAGGAATATTTTCTTGGCGGGAGACAATTAGGCGGTTTTGTGCTGGCAATGACTATGATGGCAACATACGGAAGTGCTTCAAGCTTTATTGGCGGGCCGGGTGTTGCCTATACACGTGGGCTCGGTTGGGTTTTACTATCTATGGCTCAACTGGCAACCGGGTATTTTGTATTAATGGTTTTAGGGAAAAAATTTGCGATTATGGCTCGTAAGTATAAAGCAATCACGATTATTGATTTTCTAAAAGGCAGATATAAAAGTGATACGGTCGTCATTATTTCCGCCATCAGTATCATTATATTCCTTTTTGCGTCGATGACTGCCCAATGGGTTGGAGGAGCTCGATTGATTGAATCCTTAACAGGGCTTCCATATAAGACAGCACTTTTCATATTCGCCGTTTCAGTTTTAATGTATGTTATTATTGGTGGATTTAGAGCAGTCGCTTTAACAGATACCGTCCAAGGAGTAGTCATGTTAGCCGGAACCGTCATCCTTTTAATCGCCACCATTATTGCTGGCGGAGGAATATCGAACATTATGTCAGACTTAATGGCTGAAAATCCCAACCTAATTACTCCTTTTGGTGCAGAACGAGATTTAACGCCTTTGTATGTCTCATCTTTTTGGATTTTAGTTGGTGTGGGCGTCGTGGGTTTACCGCAAATCAGCATGCGAGCGATGTCCTATAAAAATTCGAAGGGAATGCACATCGCGATTATCACAGGAACAATTGTGGTAGGTGCTGTGATGCTGGGAATGCATTTAATCGGAGTTTTCGCGCGTCCATTGATACCTGGGATAGAAATTGGTGATATGGTCATGCCTGCATTAACTATGGAGGTCTTGCCACCATTTATTGCGGGTATTGTCTTAGCCGCTCCCATGGCTGCTATCATGTCCACAGTTGATTCTCTTTTAATATTAGTAAGCGCAACTATAGTAAAGGATGTATATATCAATTACATAAAAAAGGATGCTACCGAGAAGCAGATTAAAAGAATCAGCTTTTGGATTACAGCAGCAATTGGAATCGCTGTTGTATTGTTTGCGTTAAGTCCACCTGATTTAATTGTATGGTTAAACTTGTTTGCATTTGGAGGCTTGGAGTCGGTGTTTATATGGCCAGTTATTATGGGATTATATTGGTCTGGCGGGAATAAATACGGCGCGGTTTCATCCATGATTGTAGGAATGGGCAGCTTTATGATTATAGATCGATTTTATCCAAATCCTTTCGGGATGCATACGGTCGTACTGCCGATTGTTTTATCGTTTTTTACCTATGTTTTAATGAGTAAACTGACGAATGCAAAACAACAGTTATCTATTCAATAACAAGTAAGATAATCGCACAGTCAAGGGCGGTCTCAATATTTAGATCAATCAAGCAAAGAATGCATAGCTTTATCAGCATTCTTTGCTTTTTCTTTTATCCACGATCAGCTAATTCAAATAACATTGGAAAAGAAAAAGGAGTAGTCGTCCTTGAAAGAAGATAAAACAATAATTCATAGCTGACAGTGCATATTTACTCTTTACTTTCTAATACTAAATGAGAGAAGGAGGGATCGTATGCCGAAAAGAAAGCATGATGCAGCTCAAAAAAGTAAACAGGGGTTTGATTCTAGTAAAACGGATGCTGAATTCTCAAAGGAATTAGGAAGCGCCAGCGCAAATCAAGCTTATAAGAATAAATCTAAAAAGGCAAAGAAAATATAAAATAAAGGAAAATAGGGCGATATGCTTCAATCTTTTGCAATGAGTCCTATTTTAATTTGGAGGTATATATATGTCACATTCAAAAAAAGAAGAAGAAAGACACTGGAAGCAAAGAAAAAATTCACAGCATCCTCATGACGAAGTAAAAAGTTATAAGAAGCTTGGTGAAGAAATAGCAAAAATAACAAAAAAATATGATGAATAATGACATAAAACACATGGACCATCCATGTGTTTTCTTGAGCATTAAATGAATTTTATACTAATCACTTTTCTGATATAGTAAAAGTATAAACTACAATGGGGTGATATACATGTTAAAGAAAATGGCTTCTGATGCATTGGGTTTGTCTGACGTAGGTGTTATTATTCCGCCGGAAGATTATGACAAAACGGATGCAGACGACTATGTTATGCACGAGGATAATGAGAAGATTTATTTCATTATCAAAACGAAGGCAGACGAATATTGCTTTACAAATCTAGCATTAATTCATGTAGATGGCGAAAATGCTGTCTCATCTAAACGTTTATTAAAACGATACCCATATTCTCAGTATAAGATTTCAAATGTCATGCTTGAAACTGCAGGGCGATTAGATTTGGATACAGAAATAAAGTTTGATGTAGGAAATGTTCATTTTGATATTGACGTCAAGAAAAATCAAATTGAACAATTAAAGGATTTGTATAAAGCATTACTGCGAATTGAGGAAATCACGTATGAAAACTCCATTCAAATGAATTATGCCAAAGAAGGACTCGATCGAGCGGTTCAAACACTCCAACACTCAAGATCTGAGGAAGCATCATTAACAGGCACATATAAAGGGATAACTGAATTTACATTTGAATGGTTAAAATCCTCCTATAATGAATATCATATGAAAGATTTTGGTGCAGTTTTTGAAAAATACATTAATAATTAATTTTGCCTGGATAGAGTGCCAATTTATGAATAAATAACTAAAAAGGGAGTTCTAAAGTCTATTTATTTTAGAGCTCCTTCCTCTTTACTAATTCTTCTGATACCCTCAATAACTTACTCCAATAGTAGGCTCATAAATAAATGTAAGTTAACATACTAGGGATGATGAATCCTTGAGCCAATGCACTCGCATCTGCTGTCTTCCCATTTTCGCCTCATAAATAGTTTAGTCCACTTACTTATCGAACTTATCGACTTTCGCTTCGATTTGCGGAAGTATACACTGACGTATTTTAATTTCTTCTGCAACCCAGAGGAAAATTCCAATTCCAAATTAACTAATTTCCTCATAAATACACCATAGAATACATAATCGGGTCTATTGGAAATAGAGGTGGTTGTCCTCTTATTTTTCATAAAATCTGAAACTCTTGGGACAATTCAATAATAAGCGAAATAAAATCTTGTTGAGAGCCATATAATCGTATGAACGGCAGGGGGATGAATACTAATTTTATAAGAATGAAGTAAATTGGTACTATGTCGGCAACTATCAGGAGAAACGACGGTGTGGAAGAATACTACTATAACACATAAAGGGGGAGGAAGAGGATGGCTAAGAAATATAAAGTGATGGTTATCATAGCAGCTGCAGTATTGATATTAGGGATAGCGGCCTTTGCAGGTTATAAATATTACTCAGACGCGGAAAACAAAATAGCTAGGGTTGCCAAGAATAAAGTGGAAGATGCTTCATCAAAGGATGAAACTTTTGAATTTATTGGAAAGAGCAAAGTTGAGTACAACAAGGATGAAGATTATTATGTCGTGAGCGGATTCATGGAAGTCAATGATGAATATGAGGCTGGACGCAGAGTGATGTATATAGCAATAGTGGAAGAGAACATGGGGGAATATCAAGCTACAGAAGTGGAACGAACAGATGATGAAGTAAAATATGAATTCGTGGATTATTTCTCCGATTATGAGGAAGAGGATGATGAGGAAGATGATTATTGAACCAGTCTGGTACTAGGCTGGTTTTTTATTTATAAAAAGGGAGGAATATAAAACTGTTGATTTAGGCTCATAATTTTAAGCAAAGTAAATTCTTCTTTTTATATCAGTATACATACCTAAATTATGGAACTATAGATTAATATAAGAGTATAAACGTTTATCAAAAAGGGGGAAATGCATTGGAGTTCGATGCGATCGTTATTGGGGCTGGTTTGGCCGGTTTGGTGGCTACAGCAGAAATTGCAGATGCAGGGAAAAAGGTATTATTGCTAGATCAAGAACCTGAAGCTTCATTAGGCGGACAAGCTTGGTGGTCATTCGGTGGTTTATTTTTAGTGGATTCCCCTGAACAACGTCGTATGGGTATTAAAGATTCTAAGGAATTGGCTTGGCAGGATTGGATGGGTACTGCAGGGTTTGATCGAGATGAGGAGGATTATTGGGGCAAAAAATGGGCAGAAGCGTATATTGACTTTGCTGCTGGAGAAAAACGTGCTTGGCTTCATAAACAAGGAGTTCGTTTTTTTCCTGTAGTTGGTTGGGCTGAAAGAGGAGGTTATTTGGCTGAAGGACATGGTAACTCAGTACCAAGATTTCATATTGTTTGGGGAACAGGTCCAGGTATTGTATCGCCTTTTGAAAAAAGGGTAAGAGAGCATATTAAAAATGGATTAGTTGATTATCGTCCTCGTCACCGTGTAGATGAACTGATGAGCAGTAATGGGATAATTCAGGGGGTGAAGGGTTCCATATTGGCAGCCAGTTCGGCTTTAAGAGGTGAGAAAAGTAACAGGGACGTTATTACTCATTTTGAGTTTTCTGGTAAAGCAGTTCTTGTTTCGAGCGGGGGTATCGGAGCCAACCATGATTTAATTCGCACAAATTGGCCAGAAAGACTGGGGCCGCCTCCAAAGAACATGATTTCAGGGGTCCCGGCACATGTGGATGGCAGAATGCTGGGGATATCAGAAGAGGCAGGTGGGCGTATTGTAAATCGAGATCGTATGTGGCATTACACAGAGGGAATCAAAAACTGGAACTCGGTATGGGAAAACCATGGAATTAGAATTTTGCCAGGTCCGTCCTCTATTTGGCTGAATGCAACAGGCCAGCGCTTCCCGGCCCCCAACTTTCCTGGGTATGATACACTTGGCACCCTGGAGGCTATCCAAAAAACAGGATTTGATTACTCATGGTTTATTTTGACACAAAAAATGATTGAGAAAGAATTTGCGCTATCCGGTTCTGAGCAAAATCCGGATTTAACGAATAAAAGTATCCGCAAGGTCTTAAGCAGAGTACTCCCTGGTCCTCCTGGTCCGGTAAAGGCATTTATGGATCATGGCGAGGATTTTGTCATTGCAGATAACTTAGTGGAACTGGTTAAAGGAATGAATGAATTAACAAAAGATAATCTATTAAATTACGAAGAAATTGAAAGACAAATAAAAGCGAGAGATCGTGAAATGGATCATACATTCACAAAGGATTTGCAAATTACGGCATTAAGGGGAGCGAGAAATTACATAGGTGACAAATTAATCCGAGTCGCCAAACCGCATAAAATACTTGATCCTCAAAATGGACCATTGATTGCTGTTCGTTTAAACATTGTAAGTCGCAAAACTCTAGGCGGGCTACAAACAGATTTATCAGCACGAGTCCTCAATTCTAAGGGTGAGGCAATACCTGGCTTTTATGCAGCTGGTGAGGTTTCTGGATTTGGAGGGGGAGGAGTTCACGGATATCGTTCGCTAGAGGGGACATTTCTTGGAGGCTGTTTATTTACAGGCAGGGTAGCAGGCAGGGCAATCGCTTCCTACTTAAAAGAGAAAAAGGATTAAACCGAGGAAGGTTTAATCCTTTTTTTGCTTTTGACAGATTAAATGTATGTGTCTTTTAATCCGCAGTATGCATCAACTGGGCTGTCACCCTTGAATGGTGATTTACCCATCATTTTTTCTACTAGTACTTCAATTGTTTCTTTATTACCGTCATACGTGTTGATGTATGTTTTCACTTGTGGAACATCCGCTAAGTGGAATGGGTAGTTTACAGAAACAAAGATTGTTGGTACTTCGTGTACATAGAACGGAATATCAGGTGTTCCTTTTAACGCATTCCATGTCATACGTTGAACAACTTCACCCATTTTGATATTAGCGATATTAATGATTAAATCATATTTATCTGTTAATTCTTTAATAGGGCGTTTTGCTGCATATGCGTTCATGATGCTCTTCATTTGTTCTTCTGGTGGCAGGTCCGCGATTTTATCCATTGGAGATTCGTGAATTTCCACTTCAAAGCCTTGCGCTTCAAGCTCTGCTTTCAGAAGATCAATTGGCTTAGGTTTGTTACCGCTAATTAATTTACTGAATGCACCTTCAGCAGTTTTAACATTAACTAGTAATACTCGTTTGTATTTTTCAGGAGTAACAGGCCAAATATCTTGTTTGTCTTTTACCAATGTGATTGCACGATCAGTAACTTCTTTAAATAGCTTAACGTTTTCAGGAAGACCGATTTGTTTAAGCGCTTCTTCTTTCGGCATCATGATTTCCGTTTTTGCTTTTTTGTGAAGACCTAAAGATGCTTTAAGACCAAGGATACGAGTAAGAGCTGCTTCTAAACGCTCTTCTGTAATAATACCGTTTTTGTATCCGTCCATCATGTAGCCGAAATCTTCATCTGGATCGTTGAAGAATAAGAATAAGTCACAACCAGCAGCAATAGCAGTAGGTAGCATTTCGCTGCGTTTCATTGCAGAAGTCATCGCAACCATGTGGCTCGCATCTGTAACAACAACGCCATTGAATTCTAATTTACCACGTAATAAATCTGTGATTAGCTCTTTAGAAAGAGTTGCTGGCAGCAAATCTTCATCTGTAAGGCTAGGGTTGAAGTGCTTGGAATAAGCAGGCATATGGATGTGACCAGCCATGATAGAAGGTAGGCCAGCATCGATTAAGCCTTTGTAAACTTTTCCGAAAGTTTCATCCCACTCATCACAAGATAGGCTGTTAGGCGCGAAGGATAAATGCTGGTCACGCTCATCTACGCCGTCACCAGGGAAGTGTTTAGCAGCAGGTGCAATTCCGCTTTCCTGGATACCTTTCATGTAAGCCAAGCTCATTTCTAAAACTTGATCAGGGTCAGAACCAAAAGTACGGCTAGAGATGATTGGGTTACGCCAGTTCATGTGAATATCTACGATTGGCGCAAAGCTCCAGTTACATCCGATTGCAGACGCTTCTACACCAGAAACTCGGCCCATTTCATATGCCCATTTCGCATCTTTTGTTGCACCGATTTTAACTTCAAGACCAACTTCAGTACCGTCTGTACAAGCTCCATTACCGCCTGCTTCTGTGTTTGCAGCAATTAGCAATGGAATTTTGCTGTTTTCTTGAAGAATTTTATTTTGATCGTAAACTTCTTCAGCTTTACCAGGATTGTAACGTACAGCACCGATATGGTAGTTGTTTAGCATACCTGTTAAATATTCTTCAGTACGGCTAGCTCCCATATTAACGAATAATTGGCCAATCTTTTCTTCAATTGTCATAGAATTAATTGTGTCTGTTACCCATTTAATATCTTCATCAGATAAATGGTATGGTTTTGCTTTTAAATCCACTTTAGTCATCCTATGTAATACTCCCTTACTAAATATTTGAGAAAAATTTCTATCATCATGTAGTATGTACGTTTTTTCCTTTATTTATGTTTAGGCTTTCATAATTAAAGACGAAGGCATCAACCTTCAAATAAATTAGCCATACATTTAAACTACAAAAAAGTAATTTAACTCAACCACTAGTATTCTAGCATACTAGTTTAAGGATTTCTATAGAAAGTTCAATATTTCACAAACTTATTCAGGATTTAAATAATAAAGATTAATATTTAGAAAAGCCATACAATTGTCAAGATACCTATAGGTACAGTGTTTGATAACGGGAATAATGATAATAGAAGAAAAAGGGGGGATAGACGATGATTCTAAGATTTTCAATACTAATCTTACTCGATATCATTTTTGCAATTACCCTTATTGATCAGCAGCTCATATTGGCAGCCCTGATTGCTCTTGCCTTTGTTTATTATACAATAGAGCTTGCAGCTGAAATGGAGTTTGACAATGTGGAATTTGAGTTAGTTCACTTATGATTACCAAAGCGATTAAATGAATTCACAAAGATGTGTATTACACATAATTCATATAAATATCTAAACAGTAGAACGAAAGGGCAGGTATGCTCTTTCGTTCTTACTTGTTAGACTGTTAGGAAATTAACCGACTCGGTTTAATTACCTTATAAAAGAAAAACTCAAAGTATAAATTCAGGATTTTATATTTATTCTACATTCTCTACTCGGTGAGCTAAACGGCTGGAAGCGGCAGCAGCAATCGCCCCAACAATATCATCCAGGAAGGTATGGCATTCACCGGAGGATTTATCATTCAATTTTGCCAGTATGCCTGGTTTCTTTTTATCAATATATCCATAATTGGTAAAACCAATAGAACCATATACATTCACGATGCTAAATGCTAAAATCTCATCAACCCCATATAATCCTTCATCAGTCCGGATTATGGATTGTAAAGGTTCTTCAAGCATCCCTTTTTCGGAAAGCATATCTAGTTGTATGCCAGTTAAAATGGCATTTTGGACTTCGCGTTTTGAGAGTACGCGCTCCACATTTTTAATACACTCATCCAATAGCAGATTTTCATGATATTGATGCTGAAGGTATAAAACTAATTCACCAATATCTGTAACTGTCACCCCTCGATCATGCAACCATTTTCTTGCTGTTTGTTCAGTCATATCTACAGGTTTCCCTTTCATACGAAGACACCAACTCCCATGCATATAGTAAGAATAAATCTTGATGTTAACCACATATAACAGTTATCTTGCCCATATACTTATCATAGTAAGCAAGGAATTAGAGGTGATGAACAATATTGTGATGAACAAACAATTATTACACGAACAATATGGAATTACAGTTGATCAAGAAATAAGCAGTGGGGCAATAAACATATATAACGGTGGAGGCAGAGTATTCATGAGCTTTGCCATAAACATGGAAGAGCAAGAGCTCCAGGAACGAAGCAGTTTGGCGTACCATATGCATAACAAAGGGGAGAAGGGAGTATGGCTTCCCCTGTTAAACAATGAACAAAAGCTATTAACAAAACTGGAAAGTAACGATTATGTGGTTTGTATAAATGAAATGGAAATTCCTCAATCATATGAAGTGGGCAGAGAGCTGGCAATATTTCATTATCGTGGCAGGTCTATTCCGCAACGAATCGTTTTTTGCAGCAGAATCGGAAAATGGAAGGAAATGTGGGAGCAGCGGGTCGATCAGCTTGAACGAGTTTGGAGAGATAAATTGGCAGCAAAGCCACAAAACGATTTTGAAAAACTGTTTATTGACAGCTATCCTTATTACGCAGGCCTTTCGGAAAACGCAATCCAATATTTAGTTGATACTGAAATAGATGAAAACCCGGAGATGGTTGATGCTGGGACCGTTTGTTATGATCGCTTTACTTCAGAAACCTGGGGACCCGGCTCAAATGGCAAATTATTTAGTGAATGGGTTTTTGACCATAGTGCGAGGGATATTGCGGAGTGGATACGCGCTTATTATTTTAAACAGCCAAATACATACCATCAGGGTGTCGAGTCATTTTTGCGCCAATATCAATCAATCACCCCTTTATCAACATTTTCTGCACGGATGTTATTCTCAAGGTTGCTCTTACCGGTTCATTATTTTGAAATTATTGAGCAGTATTATGTAACAAAATCAGAAGGAGAAAAGACTCGTTTGGAGGAAAGATTAGAAAATTTCGTGAAGCACTCTACTATGTATGAAAGAATGCTAAGTGAAATATATGAACTGGCTGGTATACTAAAGGGGAATATCAAAATGGTTGTTCCTGAATGGATCATGAACAGGAGAACTATTTAGTCTATTTTAAGACATTCTTTGAGTGTCTTTTTTGTTTTAAATAAAAATACTCCCGACTGTATGTCCGGGAGAGAAATTTATCATAGGATATCTTTAACAGCCAAATGTAAGCTAGAGTAGCTTTTAGCTGTAAATTTAATTCCGAGGTTTACCATTGTTTGTGCAATTTCTATTCGGATACCGGATAAGCGCGTCTCGATACCGATGAGTCGCAATGCATCAATAACTTTAAATATCTGATGAGCCACCATTGTGTCCGTAATCGGAACTCCTGATAGATCAATAATAATATAACTTAGATCATATTCACTTCCAGCCTGTAATGCTTTTTCCATCAAGTGGCTTGCACGTTGAGTGTCTAATACTCCAATGATTGGAATAATCCCGATATTGGATGTAATCCTAACAACAGGAATAGACAGTTCAAAAGCAGTCCTCTCCGCTAATACGATTCTATTGGAGTATTGTGAAGAATAAGAAATACTAAGCCAGTGTATCGCTTTATCAACAACTGAATCGAATTTAGAAATGATTTCATAGAAAACGTCCAGACTTACTGAATATTTTTTAGCTTGGTCCTTGATGATACCGCCAATTTTATCACGATAAAATCTAACTTCTTCTATTGCATCAGCAAGTGATAAATTTAAGTTTATGAGTAAATCAACGGTTTCCTTTCCCCATTCTTTTAAAACTGCAAAGGTTTCGTTTTGCTCTTGGGCAATTGAAAATCCATATATCTCTATAAGGGTTTTTCGCCAAGTTTTAACCATACTATTGATTTCCTCAGAATATGTATTCGTAGCGTCTTTAAATCGTAAATCTGCAAGAGTATCTTCTGAAGAGATTATGTGAGTTGAAACACCTTCTAAAAACACATGTATGCTACTATCAATGCTATGCATATCAACAGCTCCTAATTACTGCGATTTATGACCCATTGTTTTTTTGCAAAGAAAAAAACCCTTTAGAAGGATTAATTTTGAAAATATTTAAGCGCATATCCAATAAGCTAATAACCCTTATACAAAGAATGTATATTATTTTCTCTAACATAACAGTTGGAGAATAAACTGTAAAGAAATACCTATTTACAAAATGCTTCACATTTAACCAAATTATCTTAAGATTTGCGTAGTTAGAGATAGGGTAACCCGGTATATGGGTGGTAAATAATTGAAATATGTAGGCAAATATTTTAATTGGAATTGCAGAAGCATACGAGAGGAAAGAGGGACACGCTAAATAACTTAACTTTGGACAGCATTATATTGAATAATAAAAGGAATAAAATGGAATTGATTATATATTTGTTAATGGCTACCATCTTATCTATAGCAGGAATCGTCTTTGCTATTTTATCTAAAAAAATGGTAAGCATGATTTTTGGTATCCTTCTAAATGCCCTTATATGGGTTGGCTTTTTTATATTAATATTAGTTGTAGGTATAGGTATAAACTAAAGGGCCCTCCTTGTTGATAGTGTATCAAATTAATAATTTTTAATTGCAGACTGCTCTATCTATTTATAAAAATATTCTTTAGGTAGATATCCTTTTTTATTACGTCTTTCCAATCGGAGCGGCGTTTTATTTTTGCTTTCATAATCATATTTTCAACTAATTTTCTAATGAATGATGGTGCTAACACATAGCGAAAGGATTGGAATTATATACATATAAAAAGCCTTTATAGTTTTGATATAATGAAATCCTCTGTTAATTTAATTGAATAGGCGAAAGGAACACTTAAGACATAAAATGATTAGTTTTAAAAAGAATTTGATAAATAATCAGCGAGTGTTTAAGCAAGTTGCATACTTTTCAATCATATCGCTGGTGTTTATTACCACTATTTTATTTGGTTATAACAGGATGTCGACTCTCTTTAGGAAAGAGGCATCTGAATTATTCCCAACTCATATTTGGCTAGAACATGCTCTATATGAAGATCAGCTTGATACCGAAGAATTAACTGACTTTTTGCAAACTATTCCAAAAGATAACGAGTATATCTATGTTTATAATCAAGATACTCAGTCAAAGGCATTATATTATAAGGACACAACAGTACTTGCCGATAACGTTGAAGGCTTCGATGGTCTTTTATTATTATTGTTAAACAAACTGTTAATGCATGTCGATTTAGGGGATGTCTATAATGTGTTTATTAAACAAAATTTGGATCTGAAATTACTTAATGAAAGTAATTCTATTTTAATCAACATCGGCCATGAGGTTAATACAGATGCTTTTAAGGGTGAGATCGTTACTTACCGTAATGTTAGTAAAGCTCTCTTGCAGGAGTTCAAAATAGTGACTATTCAATGCTTGCTATTCATCAGTCTATCAGTGCTTTTAATTTTCATTAACTATAAAATTATGAGAAATCTTTACTATACCCCTCTAATAAAAATGAGAGAACATTTTATGAAAATGTCACGATTTCATTTAGAGAGTTTCGTATACAAAAAGCCTGTTATACCAGAAATAGAAAAGACGATTGACGCAGTCAATACGACGATGTTGGAACTGCAGGATGGGATTAAAGAGACCAAATCCTTCCTTGATGAAATGGTTCATGAAATTAAAAATCCAGCCCATAATATTAAGAATGAACTTGAATTGATAGAGGATATGCTACCTGAAGCAGATGAGGAAATGAAACAGAAACTTCAATCCGTTATAAATGAAACGGAAAATATCACTTCCTTATTATCTAGCATAAAAATCATTTATGATATGTATTATTTAGGGGGTTCCCCTCCAGATAGTTGGCTGAATCCAATCGAGAAAATCAAACCTATTTTTGAGGAATATAAGAAAAAATACCCTAATCGAGAATTTCATTTCAAGTATAGTATTAACCCCAATATTCATATATGGATTGACCAAGGTTCAATCGAATTGATGATCAGAAACTTGCTTGATAATGCCATAAAATATTCAAAAGAAGACTCCTCCATCTTTATTGGTATCCGTGAGTATAATCAGACCAAAAAGATCGTTATTGAAGTCATAAATTCTGGTTCGAGTATAGATTATAATAATCTTGGAAAGATTTTTGGAAAGTATTATCGTACAAATTCGGCTAAAGCGCAAACGAGTGGAGCAGGTATTGGACTTTGGCTGATTAATAGTATTGCAGACATCTATAATGCCAACGTACATGTGCAAAGTTCAACAAATACCACAGGATTTGCGATTGCTTTTCAGTATTATAAAATTGTAGAACAAGAAAGACTTGAGGATGAAGCGATCTCTTCGTAGGAGGTCGCTTTTTTTGTTTCTAAATCTTTTATTTTTAAATGGGATGATCAGTAAGTCTATTTATAATTAGATTGCTGTAAAACTCAGGAGTTTTATTCGATATATTAATTACAGAGTGTTATTTTCCGCTTGAAGTATAGTAAAATAGACTTATAAAAAGGAAATGAGGGATTATCATGTTTGATAAACTGCTGTCATCCATAGGTATTGGTGCTGCCAAAGTTGATACGAGGCTTGCGAAAAAAAGTTATATTGTCGGTGAGTCAATCGAAGGTGAGGTTTTTATCAAGGGAGGAAAAAACGAGCAGGATATTGATAACATCTATTTAACATTAATGACTGACTATGTGGTGGAAGTTGATGATAAAAAGGTAAGACGTTCTGTTGCCTTGGACAAAATCTTATTGACTGAGCGCTTCACAATCGCTCCAAATGAAGAAAAAGTGGTGCCCTTTCAGTTGAATGTTCCTTATGAATCACCAGTTACAATGGGAAGTACCCGTGTTTGGATTCAAACCGGCTTGGATATTAAAATGGCAATCGACCCTCAAGATAAAGACTTTTTGGAAATAAAGCCACATCAGCTTGTAAGAGAATTCATTGATGCTGCAGGAAGATTAGGATTCCGCTTACGTCAGGTAGATTGTGAAAAAACTCCTTCGTATTTTAGAAACGGCTTACCGTTTGTTCAGGAATTTGAATTCAAAGCTACATCCGGTGAATTTGCGAGAAAGCTAGATGAACTAGAAGCTGTATTCCAGCTGACAGAAAACGAAGCAAGAGTTTTGCTTCAAATAGACCGAAGAGCAAGAGGTTTCTCAAGCTTCTTAGCTGAATCATTAAATATGGATGAATCGTTTGTTAAATTCACTTTTGATAAGTCGGACATTGGCACGCTAGACCGTACATTGGGAGATTTAATTAGAAAATATTGCTGATCTATGGTTTCGACCAGTCAGATTCAATAAAATTTTACATGTTTTTTACATTGTGATGAAAGAAACTGCTCACTGGCAGTTTCTTTTTTTATATAGAAATCTATTTTTTTATAAAAATAGTTAGCTGAGAAATTAGATATAAGTAAATGAAACTAATGATCTCTTAGTTATGAATATATCCATATAGGTATACTAAGCAATAAGAATGAGGTGAATATGCAGAAACTTGTCATTTTTTCATGAAATAATTGTTGTTACATTAAGATAGACCTAAGGTTAATAATGGAAGTAAGTACTTATGCCGGATAGAAAAATAAGAAAGATGGATGTATTCTCGAGTGAGAGGAATCTATCTAGATACATCCCCAAAGATCCATCTCCGTAGCCTTCATCAACCTTTCTTTCGTTTTGTTCACTCGCTTTGTGATAAAAAAAGAGGAGGAACGATATGAAAAAAATCACCTCAATTGCATTCAGCACGATGATTACTGTGTCTGCATTTAACACATCCGATGGTCTAATGATGACAAGTGCTAAGGGACATTCCGACAATGCCTCATATTGGGACGAACCAGGTCGAATGCTACCGATACTCCTACCTTCAAATGCCAGAATGGCAGGTATGAAGCAGTCTGCACTTGATGACATAGATGTGACAATCGGCCAATACATCGAAAGCGGCTTAATTCCAGGGGCGGTCACCTTTGTGGCACGAAGCGGTCATATTGTTCAAAAAGCTGCATATGGGTTTGCGGCTCTCTATCAGGATGATGGCTTCACGGAAATTGAAACACCTCTTAAAATGAAAGCGGATACAATATTTGATATTGCTTCTATAAGTAAGCTTTTTACAACTACTGCGGTCATGATGCTTTATGAGCAAGGAATTTTCCAACTCGATGACCCTGTTGCGTTGCATCTGTCACAATTCGCTGCAAACGGCAAAGAAGACATAACAATCAGACAACTTTTAACCCATACTTCAGGTTTTGCAGCTGGGATGCCTCTTTATATGCAAGAGGGCACTCGAGAAAGCCGCATCCAGTCCGTACTGCAACATGGTTTGATTAACGAGCCTGGGACCACCTATTTATACAGTGATTTGAACATGATAACGCTTGGGGCGCTAGTCGAGAAATGGAGTGGTCTCCGGCAGGACGAGTTTGTTAAGAAAGCCATCACAGAGCCGCTTGGTATGAAGGATACGATGTATAATCCTCCGGCAAAATTAAAGAAACGTATAGCTGCAACCGAATATCAGCCAAAGATAGGGAGAGGGCTTGTCTGGGGCGAGGTTCATGATGAAAATGCGTGGTCGCTTGAAGGTGTGGCTGGTCATGCAGGCGTCTTCTCCACAGCCAAGGATTTAGGGATTCTCGCCCATGCATATTTAAATGATGGTAAATACGGTAAGATACGCATTCTAAAGAAGAAAACGATTGACTTAATTATGAAGAACTATAACACTGCGTTTCCAGGAAATGACCATGGATTAGGCTTTGAGCTTAATCAGGGCTGGTACATGGATTCACTTTCTGACACATTCACCGCCGGCCATACGGGCTACACCGGTACAGCTCTTGTGATGAGTCCATCTAATCAGACTGTTGCTATTGTACTTACAAACCGGGTACATCCATCCCGAAATACACCGTCCATTAATCCAATCAGACGAACATTCGCTAGAGATGTGGGAGACAGCATACCTATAAATGTGAAAAAGGGACAAATGGCTTGGTTCGCGGGCTATGGAGATCAATTAGATAACACACTTTCAGCTCAAGTGAATCTAAAAAGAGATGCTTATTTGAGTTTCGATACCTGGTTCCGGATTGAAGAGGAGAGTGATTATGGATATTTGAAAACGTCGACTGACGGAAAAGCATTTACAAGTATTCAAAGCTTCACAGGAAAAAGCAATGGATGGGAGAAGGAGAATGTCCTCATTCCTGCCGGCACGAAATTTATTCGTTTTTCCTATAAAACGGATGAAAGCGTGAACGGGCGCGGCTGGTATGTTCAAGACGCAAGCATAAAAACAAATGGAAAGAAGGAACGACTGAGATTCGAGAGCAATGGATTTGAACGTAGAACAGATTAAATGGGGAGGTGCTAATATTGAAAAATAGGAAATGGTTCTTGATTATACTTGTGATGAGTGTATTCCTGACGGCCGGATTCAGCAGCCAAACTAAGAAACCAGCTAATCCAAATGATGGTGTGCGAGATATTGTAATCTATCAAAATCTGCATGAGGTTGATAAAACGATTAGCGGCAACAGTGTCAAAATGAAGGCAGTGAACGTCTACCATGATGGTCATTTTACAAAGACAAATAAGGTAAAATGGTCGGTTGCAAATAAACGTATCGCGAAAATCAGTTCTAATGGAACCTTGACGATTACAGGGAAATCAGGAGTGGCAGTCATTCTTGCAACATCGGGAAAAAAGATAGACACAGCCTTTTTGGTGGTGGATAAAAAGGGAAATGCAACATTCCGCTCCATCAAGG
This sequence comes from Bacillus sp. E214, assembly GCF_008087365.1. NCBI lineage: Bacteria > Bacillati > Bacillota > Bacilli > Caryophanales > Bacillaceae > Bacillus > Bacillus sp. E214. The sequence goes on from NZ_VENN01000001.1 coordinate 875,529, forward strand.
ATAAACGATATCGGCTTGCTGATTATGCCGTTAGCAAGATGAAGATAGAAGAGAAAATCGGACAAATGCTCATGCCTGATTACCGGAACTGGGATGGTAAGAATGTGACAGAAATGCTGCCGGAGATAGAACAGCAAATTAAGGATTATGACTTAGGTGGAGTTATTCTATTCCGCGAAAATGTCGTAACGACTGAGCAAACCGCCCATCTCGTGGATGCGTATCAGCTCGCCTCCGAGAAATATGGGATGCTCATCTCAATTGATCAAGAGGGTGGAATTGTAACCAGGCTGCAATCTGGAACTGATATGCCCGGCAATATGGCCTTAGGAGCAACACGGTCTGTGACAATCACGAAAGATGTTGCGCGTGCCATTGGCGAGGAGCTCGGTTCGCTTGGCATTAATACAAACTTTGCCCCATCGCTTGATGTCAACAATAATAGTAACAATCCTGTCATTGGTGTCCGTTCCTTCAGTGAAGACCCAAAACTAACCGCTGAACTAGGAACTGCTTATATTGATGGCATGCAGGAAACAGGCACGATTGCAACGGCCAAGCATTTTCCAGGTCATGGCGATACGGCAGTTGATTCCCATGTTGGACTTCCAGAAGTTCCATATGAGATGGAGAGATTAAAGGAAGTGGAACTATACCCGTTTCAGCAAGCGATGAATGCTGGTGTTGATGCCATCATGACCGCGCATATTACCTTTCCGAAGGTAGATGACACGAAAGTGATTTCCAAAAAGACCGGTGAGGAAGTCTCTATACCAGCAACTCTCTCCCACCGCTTTCTGACAGAATTGGTTAGGGAGGAAATGGACTATGATGGATTGATCGTTACAGACGCCATGAACATGGGTGCTATCACCGAGCATTATGGAACTGTCGATGCGGCCATCATGTCTGTTAAGGCAGGTACGGACATTGTACTTATGCCCGTTGGACTAGAGGATGTTCGTAATGGGCTCCTTGATGCAGTAAGAAATCGCGATATTAAAGAAAAGCGAATTGATGCATCCGTAAAACGGATACTGTCACTGAAAATCAAAAGGGGCATCTTTAAGGAGGAATCACCGGAGCCACTTGACGAAAGAATCGAAAAAGCGCTTGAGACCGTTGGTTCACCAGAGCATAAGGCGATTGAGAAAACAGCTGCAGAGAAATCTATTACCCTCGTCAAAAATAACAATCAGCTCCTGCCTTTAAATGACTTGCAGGAATCCGGAAAGATTGTCGTTATCGGTATGACCTACAACCAAGAATTATATTACGCTATTAAAGAAAAGCATGCCAACACTGAGGAAATTACCCTTCCTTCTAGCTATCAACTGACCGATGCACAGAAGGAGCAGCTTCGTCAGGCGGATTATATTATTATTGGTAGCCATACTTCAAATGTAGCAATGAGGTTACCTGCCCATCCTCAAATGCAGAGAATTAATGATATTATCGACAACTATGATGCACCTTCTATAGCTGTTGCGATTCGTAATCCATATGACATTATGTCCTATCCCCAGGTTGATGCTTATATCACTCAATATGGGTTTCGTACCGCAAGCTTTAAAGCAACCGCAGCAGCCATTTTCGGTGAAATAAATCCATCTGGTAAACTCCCTGTCACGATCCCGAACGGGCAAGGGGAAACTTTATATCCATTTGGCCATGGTTTATCCTACTAATTGATAACTAAGGAGGCTTTATATGCAGAAGAGAGGTTTCGCTGTCCTATTCACACTGATTCTGATTTTATCAACGATTTCTTTCGCCCAAGCAGGTCAAAAGGACAAGCATAAAAAGAAGGATTTAGAACTAGGCGTCGACGTTATTATAAGTGATAAAAAAGAATTGCTGGAAGGTGAAAGGGTAGGTCTCATCACAAATCCGACCGGTGTAGATCAAGAGCTTAACAGCATTGTTGACCGTTTCTATGAGGATGAGGACATCAATCTCACCGCTTTATATGGCCCGGAACATGGAGTTAGAGGAGACGCGCAGGCCGGCAGCTATGTTGATTTCTACATTGATGAAACTACTGGTCTTCCTGTATACAGCCTTTACGGCAAAACCCGTAAACCAACACCGGAAATGTTAAAAGATATTGATGTACTTGTATTTGATATTCAGGATGTAGGCGCACGCTTCTATACGTATATTTACACAATGGCATTAGCGATGGAAGCAGCAAAGGAACAAGGAATCCCATTCATCGTACTTGATCGCCCGAATCCCCTAGGAGGACTGAAGGTGGAAGGACCGATTCTTGAAGCACCCGAATATGCTTCGTTTATCGGGCAATACGAAATCCCACTCAGACATGGGATGACTGTTGGAGAACTCGCGAAACTATTTAACAAGGAATTTGGCATTGGGGCGGATTTAACCGTTGTAAAAATGAAAAATTGGAAGCGTCATATGAATTATGAAGATACAGGACTAGAATGGGTCCTTCCATCCCCAAACATGCCGACACTCGACACAGCTTATGTATACCCGGGTACAGGATTAATTGAAGGCACGAATTTATCCGAAGGGCGCGGAACAACGAAACCTTTTGAATTGCTCGGAGCCCCATTCATAAATGGAACAGAGCTAGCAAAGGAGCTAAACAAGCTAAACTTAAAAGGTGTTCAATTCCGAGCAGCTTCGTTCACGCCGACATTCTCGAAGCATAGTGGAATCCTATCCCATGGTGTTCAGGTTCATATAACAGACTATAATGATTTCGTGCCTCTTGAGGCAGGTCTTCATATCGTTAAGACCATTCATGACATGTATCCGGATGATTTCGAATTCCGTACAGAGGACAGCAAAGGAATTTCCTATTTCGACTTGCTTATCGGCAACGGCTGGATTCGCGATGATATCGAAGCAGGTAAATCCGTAAAACAAATCAAGCAGAAATGGGAAAAGGATTTGAAAGACTTCATGAAACTAAGATCTAAATATTTGCTGTATAGATAAAGGAGGGAAGCTTGAAGGCTGAGATGTAGGAGCTTTTGAGCTTCTTTATAAAAGAAGATTAAAGACTATAGAAGAAAACAAGAGGTATCCAAAAAGGATACCTCTTTCATTTATGAAACAATAAAAATCAATAAATAATCCAATTAAGTTTATACTAATAAATGATGTGTATTGTATAAAGAGGATATATTTATATCCATAACGTGTGAAGGTGAAAGATAAAAGTTTCTAAATGAAAAAATCCTGATTTGTAAAGGAGTAATTTTAAATGGGTGCAAAATCTAATCCCAATAGACTAATAAATGAGAAATCACCGTACCTTTTACAGCATGCTTATAATCCTGTTGATTGGTATCCATGGGGACCGGAGGCATTTGAAAAAGCGAAACAGGAGAATAAGCCTGTGTTTGTGAGTATTGGGTACTCTACCTGTCATTGGTGTCATGTGATGGAGAGGGAAAGCTTTGAAGATGAAGAAGTGGCGTCGGTTATAAATGAGCGGTTTATTTCCATAAAGGTAGACCGGGAAGAACGACCTGATTTGGATTCGATTTATATGTCTGTGTGCCAGGTGATGACGGGACAAGGTGGTTGGCCGCTTAATGTGTTTTTAACTCCTGATCAGGTCCCCTTTTATGCAGGAACCTATTTTCCTAAGCATAGCCGGTATGGCCGTCCTGGAATAATAGATGTGATTACTCAGCTATACGATACGTATACCAATGAGCCACATAAAATCGAAATGACAGGTGAGCGGATTAAAGATGCCATTATGCCAACGAAACAGGAGACATCTAGTGAGAAATTAACGATGGCTGCGATCAATGCAGCCGTTCAACAATTTAAGCGGGTATTTGATGAACAGTATGGCGGGTTTGGCTCGGCTCCGAAATTTCCTACACCACATAATTTAATGTTCCTGCTGCGTTACTTCCATATGACGAAGGATCAGGAAGCATTGAATATGGTGCTAAAGACATTAGAAGGGCTATCAAGAGGTGGAATCTATGATCATATCGGATACGGGTTTTCTCGCTATTCCACTGATGAATTATACTTAGTCCCACATTTTGAAAAGATGCTATATGATAATGCCATGCTGTTAATGGCGTATACAGAAGCCTATCAGGTTACCGGAGAAAATAGCCATCAAGTGATATCTGAACAAATCATTGAATATGTTTTACGGGACATGCGACATCCTGATGGCGGATTTTACTCAGCGGAGGATGCAGATTCAGAGGGTGTGGAAGGGAAATTCTATATATGGGACTACTTTGAAATCTTTGATCACCTTGATGAAGACGTAGCAGAATTATATTGCGCTGTTTATGATATAACCCCTGAAGGAAACTTTGAAGGCGAAAATATTCCTAATCTAATTCGTGAACCAATTGACTCATTTGCTGCTCATAATGATTTAGACGCAGCAGAAGTTCGTAAACAATTGGAGGAAGCAAGGAAAGTCTTATTTAATGTTCGCGAGGAGCGGGTTCATCCGCATAAGGATGACAAAATATTGACTGCCTGGAACGGATTAATGATTGCCGCTCTAGCCAAAGCTGGTAGAGTTTACAATCATCAGGAAGAACTGGTTGCAGCAAAAAGTGCTATCCAATTTATTGAACAGAATTTAATCGTGGATGGAAGAGTCATGGTCCGATACAGAGATGGTGAGGTTAAGCAGGAAGGATTTATTGATGACTATGCGTATCTTCTTTGGGCTTACATTGAACTCTATGAAACGACATTTGATTTATCCTATCTCAAAAAAGCAAAAACACTTACGCATCAAATGATTGAATTATTTTGGGACGGGGAAAATGGCGGATTCTATTTCTATGGAGAAGATAATGAGGAATTGCTGATCCGTCCAAAAGACGTATATGATGGAGCGTTGCCATCCGGGAATAGCGTCGCAACCTTGCAAATGCTTAGGCTGGCTCGTTTAACCGGTGAGTTTTCATTGGAGGATAAGGTACAGAAGGTTTTTGACGCATTCGGCGATGATGTGATTCACTATCCAATGGGCCATACCTATATGTTAATGGCGTATATGACAACTCAGATGAAAATGAAGGAAGTCGTTGTATTGGGGAGTAAGGATTCAGAAAATAAAGTTATTTCACATTTACAAAAGGAGTTTCATCCACACTTAACCTATCTGGCAAACGAGGATTCCTCTTTATTTACCGGCGTTTCTGATTTTGCGGCAGGTTATTCCAAGGTCAATGATCAGGTAACCTATTATATATGTGAAAATTTTGTTTGCTACAGACCACTGACCAGTGAAAATGAAGCAATCGAGCTTATAAATGGCGACAAAGAGTCATAAATTTAATAAATAACAGCTGCGTTGGCTATATAAAATATAGGATAAAATAGTACATCATGATTGGTGTGCTATTTTATTTTGGGTCTTTCCACTACTAATTATCTCATCTATGATTCATTTATATTATAATGAATGTAAATATTCTATAAATTAAATAAACGAAATTGAGGGATTCTATGAAAACAATTCAGTGGGGTATTATTGGACTTGGTAACATAGCAGAACGTTTTGCGAAAACGGTGAAAGCAATGGATGGCGTTACTTTAAAAGCAGTCGCCTCCAGGACGAAGGATCACGCGCTCGAATTTGGCCGAAAATACGGGGTTGAAGAAAAATTTTGTTATGGTACATATGATGAGCTAATACAGGATGAACAAATTGATGCTATTTATATCGCTGTTCCACACCCATTTCATAAAGAAAATGCGATTCGTTGTTTAAACCATGGAAAAGCCGTGCTTTGTGAAAAGCCTGTTACAATGAATAAAGAAGAAGTTCAAGAAGTCATCCATGCTGCTAAAGAGAATAAGGTCTTCTTTATGGAAGCGATGAAATCACGCTTTATGCCAATTAATAAAGAAATAAGAAACCTCGTCAAGGAAGGTGTCATTGGAGAGCCTACTTTCATGAGAGCGGAACTCGGTTTTAAAGGGGAATTTGATCCGAAGGGGCGCATATTTAACCGAGAACTTGGCGGAGGAGCATTATTAGATATCGGGATTTATCCTATCTCATATTGCGCTTATTTACTTGGAAATAAACCAAAATCGATTCAAAGCTCATTACAATATGGAGTAACAGATGTAGATGAAAATGGGACTATACAATTAAGCTATGACAATGGATCGTTTGCTCAAATTTACTGTACGATAAGGGCAAATACACGAAAAGATGCAAGTCTATTAGGCACAGACGGCAGTATTTATATACCGTATTTTTCAAATGCCCAGTCCGCAACAATCACCACCCCAAATAAAGAATGGACGATTGAAGAACCTTTCGAATTAACTGGATTTGAATATCAAATCCGTGAAGTAGGCCGATGCCTTCAAGAAGGTGTGCTTGAGAGTCCACAAATGACTTGGCATGATTCTATTGAAGTCATGGATATCGTTGATCAAATATTTGCTAATAATGTTTTAAAAGGATGAGAGGAGAGCCAATTAGGCTCTCTTTTTTTAGAAGATTTATTGGTTACGAGGTGTATGAAAATGAGTAATTTAAGACAAGAAAATGGGTAGAAGGCTCACGATTAAGCCAACCACTAATAAAATTGTCCCAAAAATACGAGATAACAATTCTTCGTCACCTGAAACACCGTTCCACAAAACAAGATTCACTAAGAAGAGGGCTTTATTCCTTAATACTAAAAAACCAATAAACATAATAAAAATACCAATGATTAAGACTGCTAAAGTCTCCACATTCATTCACCTCCGAAATATTCTTCACACTCTTCTTTGTTTATTTTAACATAAATATCCAGTTTACTTTATGAGAATTAAGGATTGAGAACGGGTGTTTATTTGCCCGATTCCCCTAAAAAGACAAAGATAATAAAAAAATTTTAAAAAAATAAAAACGAGAACCTACCATATATGCAAAAAAACACTTGACATAATCAGGGTGTTGATTCTCACTTTATTGTTTATTGATTTCCAGTGTGGGTATATTTTAACTGTGAAGCAAATATTATCCGAACAAAAATTGCTAGGAGGAATATAACATGAATAAAACAGTTTATGGAGTTTACACACAAAGTGCAGAAGTCGTACAGGCTATTAATAGTTTGAAAGCAAAAGGGTATGATAGTTCTGATATTACTGTAGTCGCAGATAATGCAGATAAATTAGATTTGATGGGAAATTACACGATAGATAAAGATGTTAAAACAGTATCAAATGATGAAGATTCCTTTATGGATAAAGTAGCAAAATTCTTTACATTGGATACTAATAATCCAGTTGAAGAGAAAATGAGAACGGACTATGGTTTTACTTCTGAAGAAAGTGCACGCTATGCAGAAGAAGTGAACAACGGAAAAGTTTTAGTTCTTGTTGATCAAGATGCACAGCTTGGAGATACAATTGGCATGGATCGTACTGAAGATGTGAATTCAGGAGCAAATGCTTCTGCCGCTCTTAATACAACTGATCGTTTGGCAAATGATGATACACTAACTGACGAAGAAAGAAGAATTAAACTTCGCGAAGAACGATTAAACGTTGATAAAAATGAAGTGAAAACTGGAGAAGTAATTGTTAATAAAAAAGTAACGGAAACACAAAAAGAAGTTGAAGTACCAGTGGACCATGAAGAAGTTTATATTGAGCGACGTAAAGTAACAGATCGTGATACGACAGATCAATTGGGTGCTATCACTGACAATGAAGAAATTCGTATCCCTGTAACAGAGGAAAAAATAGAAGTGACCAAAAAGCCAGTTGTAACTGATGAGATTGTGATCGGTAAAGAAAAAGTTACAGATACCAAAACCGTTCAAGATACCGTTAAAAAAGAAGATGTTCAGGTTGACAAGGATGGTAATCCATTTGTAAATGATCATAATACAACTACTCGTATGGAGGGTACCTCTGTACAGGATTCTTCGTTAACAGACGAAGATACAGACCGTTTAACTGCAAAGCCATATCAAAAAAATAAGATTGATACTGATAATCTTTAAGAGTAATATAAAAAAAGCTGTCTCATTGAGACAGCTTTTTTTTAGCTTAAAGACTTTTTAACTTTGCATTGAGTTTATTTACGTATTCCATCAATGCTTGATACTCCTCGATTTCTAATCCACATTCCTCAATTTTCGACTTAATGGAATCAATGATATTATTTTTTTGCTTATATGCTTTTTCTTGCAGAGAGATCAGCATCATGCGTTCGTCCGTCTTAGACCGTTCTTTTATTAGCCATCCGCTTTGCTGCATCCTTGAAATAATGGGATTTAACGTCCCAGTTCCCATATTCAGCTTTTGCCCAAGCTCTTTCATTGGAACTTGATCTTGCTCCCATAAGCTCAATAAAACTAAGTATTGCGGATACGTTAAGCCAAATGGCTTTAAAACATTAGAATATAGCCTCGTAAATTCATTGGTAGTTTCGTATAAAACAAAGCATAACTGTTTGTTTAATGCAACATCCTTCTCCATAACCTATCACTTTTCCAATTCTTCTTCTATATCTTTTTTAATTTTTTCGGGAGCGGTGGTTGGAGCATAACGCTCGACAACTTGACCTTTTTTATCAATTAAAAATTTAGTGAAATTCCATTTGATTTTTTTGCTAAGGAGACCTTTCTGTTCAGTCGTTAAATACTGAAAAAGTGTCAGCATGATCACCATTTACATCGATTTTCGCAAAAATCGGGAATGTAACTCCATAGTTTATTTGGCAAAACTCGGTGGTTTTATTAATATCATCATATTCCTGACTATTAAATTGGTCGCATGGGAATCCTAATACCTCAAAGCCTTGGCTGTTAAATTTTTTATATAACTCCTGAAGTCCTTTAAATTGAGGCGCCAGCCCACATTTACTGGCTGTATTAACGATAAGGAGAGGCTTGCCTTCATATTCTTTTAAAGATTGCAATTTGCCGTTTGTCTTTTTTACTTCAAAATCGTAAACACTTTTCATCGTATTCCTCCCTTTATATCGTGTACGATATAACTATACAATATATGGTAGGGTGAAACAAAATTTAAAGCTATATGTATAAGGTAATAGAAGGAAATAGACAGTGAAAAGTATAGCTGGTAAACTATTATAAACTTACTAGAGGTGAATTATTTTGGGAAAACGATTGGCGTGTATGCATGCACATCATTCAAATATTCATTATATTGACGAGGCATTCTCACCCTATGAGGTAGACCTTATACACTTTGTGGATCCAGGTTTAATGAGTCGTTTAACTCATGATTTATCTTTTCAAAAAGAACAAGCTGGTATGAAAATTGCAGAACAAATAAACTGGATGGAGAGCTGTCAGGTAGATGGGATTCTTCTGACATGTACAAATTATATTGCTCTGTTACAGGAAGAACATGTAACATCCAAACTGCCAATATTTAAAATAGACGAGCCTTTTTTTGAAGCAATCTGCGGGGTTACTGAACCACAGACTATATTCTTTTCGAATCCAGGAACTGTAAAGGGAACGATGGACCGACTTCATCAATATGCCGCTATAAAGGGAAAGACATTACCTATTAATGTTATCGTTATAGAAGGTACATTTGATTTAATGATGAAGGGGATGACCGAACAATATAACGAAAAAATAGCGGAAGATATTACGTTATATCGTCAAAAATCTCAAGATATCCTATCAGTTGGTCAACTATCTATGTATGATGGTGCTAAACAAACAGGTCTTGAGATTATTAATCCGTTGGATACGCTGGTAAAACCGATCGTCCGTGGACTAGGTTTAAATAAAAGCTAAAATAAAAATGGAGGTAATCCTATGCTGAAAAAATTCTCGAAGAAATCAAAATTTGCTATCGCTGCTGCCGGATTATATTTAGTATTACCTACAGACGTAATACCTGACTTTATTATCGGTTTCGGCCAAGTGGATGATTTAGCCGTAGCGGGCTATGTTTTTAAGACAATCTATGAAGATCTTAAAAAATCAAAAAAAGCTATTAATCAGTAACTAAGGCAATTCAGTGTTCGTACGAATCAGATGAGGTTATGAAAACTTGCTGATAAGCTAATTAGCATTGAGAACTCGTTGTTTTTAGATGCGTACTGTAAAAGTGGTTACTCCTTCTAGTATTATGTATAATTGTTAAATTTAGCAGGTAGACATAGCTGTTTGCTTCTTTCATAATGATGGGCGAAGTCTATGAATACTTGATATTATACATAATATAGAGAAAGAAGGACTTATTTTGAGAGCACAAAGAAAATCATTTGGAATCGCGTTACTACTATGGTTTCTTCTCGGAAGCATTGGAGCTCATAGAATGTATATACATGAACGTATCCATTATATCTTTTGGTATTGGTTAGCGGTTATGTGTACATTTTCTATCATTCTATGGATTGATCTGTTTAGATTGAAAGGTATGATTGATAGACAGTATTACTACGACCGCGGTAAATATGGGGTTTAAATTTATGTATTATTTAATGCTAGAGGGGGTTAAGAACCCCCTCTTTGTAGTTTTATTACACTCAATTTATTTTACTTAATAGTCTAAATGGATTATTAAAAGATATATGGCACTTACCTATATCTGGCTATGTGATTATATATTTCACTAAGGTTTTTAAAACCTGCTTCCTGGGCTTTTGATAGATAATAGCCCCATAAGCGGGCCGTCATGAAGGCATCTCCCAATGCGTGATGTCTATTTTTGATTTCTATCCCGCATCCAGCGCATAAGTCTTCTAAGGCATTTGAGCTGCTGACGGGATTAAATAGTTGCGTTAGGAAAGAAGTATCAAGGATTCTATGCTGGAATTTTGTCCGTGTCACATCCCAGGTGAGCTTGTGCATAAAGCTTTGCTCATGCTGAGAATGATGGGCAACCAGACTTTTAGTTGAGACAAATTTAAAGAAATTCATCAGGACATCTGAACTCTCCGGAGCGGCTTGAAGTTCTTTACCTGTAATATTCGTTAGAGAAGTAATTTCAGGAGATAAAGGGATGTCCGTCTTAATCAGTGAATAGAAGCTTTCTTCAGTTAATATCTCACATCCATGCATTTTCACAGCACCTATAGAGATCATCTGATCACCTTTGTCGGGGAAAAATCCTGTTGTTTCGATGTCAAATACAACCACATCAAGCTGATCAAGAGGACAATTTAGATCGTCCTTTTTACGCGCTTCCTTTTCTAGCTGTCGCATAAAAGAGATATTTTGCGGAGTTGCTTGCCCCTGTACACCGGCGAGTACGTTCGAACTGATCTTACCGCTCATTCCTCTGAAAAATTCGATAAAATCATTCATTCCCATTCTGATCACCCTTTGCCGCAAGCATTTTCACATATTCAGTCAGTTGAATCGCATCCTTAATTATTTCCTTAACATTTTTCTTTTCTACTTTCGATAGCTTATTCACAGCCAAGTAATGTCCGGATTCATAGTCTGTATGAATTCCATAGACCAGCCGATATGTTTGTAGTTTGGCAAACTGATTAGCATATTTTTCTCGATTTTGTTTTGGTAGCACAGAATCCGGTACACCTTTAAGCCTATCGATAGTGGTGGTTGCATTTAATTTTTCATTGATTGCGAGAATTCTTCCGGCATTCACATATGGGTATATAGCAGATTCCTTTATATTTAAACAGCCAGAATATGGGCCGTGAGTTTCTAAAAGTAACTGTCCGAATACACCAATCGTTTTTTTTATATGCATTGTATTATCCAGGATACGGGTTAATAGATGTTTTTCATCAATTAGTTGATAAGAATACTGTTTTAATTGCCGTATAAACCTTTCCTCGCCTCGAAATGCTCGACTATCCATAAAAGTAAGCAAATAACGGATAGATTCCCATGAAGCATCATCTATCCAATCATTTAATTGTTGCATCCACTGATTGTATGATCTGCACCAGAAAGGATTACTTGCCATCACTTTACCTTCACAAAGGCTATATCCAACTTGCATTAACCCCTCGGATATTTCTTTCCCTAGCGATAAGAAATAATTTCGCACTTCTGGATGATTGTGTTCAAAAATGATCCCATGGTCCTGATCGCTCCAAATGCCTTGTTCTTTTCGACCGGCACTTCCCATAACAAAAAAGCAAAAAGGGGAGGGAGGAGACCCCAATATTTGGGTTGTCTTATTAAAAGCTATCGTGATGGTTTGCCTTATGATCTCGTCATGAAGCAAATTCAGTTCATCAGGGCTTAAGGTTATTGAATTAAATTGCTGTTTTCGATAAGCCCATATTTTTGAATAGTCCTGATTCTCGGTTTCCATTCAGACGCTCCTTAATGGAAATGATCCCCTGAACTAAGCACAGTTCAGGGGATACCATTTACATGATAGATTTATCAGTTGTTTCATTTTTAAGTAATTCAGGGTAACCATATGCGCCATGCTCACTCATATCCAATCCCATAATTTCTTCTTCCTCCGTAACTCGAAGGCCGCCCATTACTTTTTTCATACCTAACAAAAGAATATAGGATACCAGAAAAGCAAATCCTCCGCATACAACGACACCCAAAGCTTGAACACCTAATTGGCTAAAGCCGCCGCCGTAAAATAAACCAGCTTTTCCGACAGTGGCCAGCTCTTTTGTAGCAAAAAAGCCAGTGGATAAGGTGCCCCATATCCCAGCTGCTCCATGAACGGAGAGAGCATAGATTGGATCATCAATTTTTCGAGCTTCAAAGAAACGGATACTATAAAATACTAGGATTCCAGCAACAAATCCAATGACTACGGATGCCCATGCTTCAACGAATGCACAGGATGCCGTAATGGCAACCAGACCGGCTAATGCTCCATTTAACATCATGGATACATCTGCTTTCCCCATGACAATCCAAGAAATAATCATCGCAGCTATCGTTCCGGCAGCCGCGGCAAGATTCGTATTAACTGCAACAAATCCAAAGAATCCTGCATCCACTGCTACCGTACTGCCGGCATTGAAACCGAACCATCCAACCCAAAGCAATAAAACACTTAATGCTGTGTATACTTGGTTATGTCCATATAAGTTATTAGCTGAGCCATCTTTATTAAATTTACCGATACGCGGTTTTAAAAGGATCGTAGCTGCCAAAGCTGCCATGGCACCTGTTAAGTGAACAACAGTGGAACCGGCAAAATCTTGTTTTCCATGATCAGCTAACCAGCCACCGCCCCAAATCCAGTGAGCGATAGGAGGGTAAACAAGGGCAGAGAATAAAACGGCGAAGAGTACATATACACCCATTTTCGCTCGTTCTGCAAATCCACCAAACGCAATGGTTATCGATATTCCGGCAAAGGCTGTTTGGAATAAGAAAAAGACAGCTCCAGATAAACCAACACTTTCGAGATCGTAGCCAGAGTAGAAGAAGTCAGATAAACCAATGATTTGACTTAGACCGGCTCCATCCCCAAATATGAATCCAAAGCCCACTGCCCAAAAGACAATAGAAGAGATTCCAAATGTAAGAATCGTTTTACCTGCGATGTGACCTGCATTTTTCATTCGAGTGGATCCAGTCTCCAGCAGGATGAAGCCACCAATCATCAGGATGACTAACACTGCTCCCACCATCACCCAAAGGCTATTCATTAAAAAAATCGTATCCATAATTCCACACCTTCCTAAATAAGTTTTCCTTTACTGTCTGTATTGTCGCATCATCAGGGATGGGAATTCTACAACCATGTAAGGAAACCTAACGTGGTTTTTATGGAAAGGAGTGGAAGTGTGTGTGCAGAAGGTGATAAACCTGAGCTAGTTGTATTTTTGAACACCAAATTGAGCATTTAATTGCCCCTGGATCATTTTTTTGTGCGTTTTAGCCGCATCTTCCTTTTTCTTTTCTCTGAGCATTTCTTGCCTGATCTCATAGGTCTGTATACCATCTTCAATTTTTTCTGCTATATCCATTAATAATTCAATGTCTGTAAAAGAGTATTTCCGACTTCCGCCATTGTTTCTGGCAGGAAAAATGAGTTTACGTTCTTCGTAATAACGGATTTGCCTTTCCGATAACCCGGTTAATTCTTTAACAACACCGATTGTTATGACTTTTTTATCTTTATATGAAGTCTCCTGGCTCATCCGCAATCCTCCTAAATATAGTAAAATGTACCTTGATATTATCTCACATAGATAGAGTTAAAAATACTGAAAATTCCAAAATCATTATTAAAAAATTCTTGATAATCTATGCAGTTGTAAAAAATATATGTCAGAACATCTCCCAAACACCTTGAGATTAACTGTAAACAAGTAATAATCAACTATATAGCAATTCATATAGCCTTATTTAGGGGGGAGGGAGCTATGTCATCATATAAGGATAAGAAGGTTATATCTATAGGCATTGTCAGCGAACTAACAGGGATCTCCCAACGGAAAATTCGTTATTACGAGGAACGCGGATTGATTTTTCCCGAAAGATCAATTAAAGGAATTCGCAAATACTCATTTCAAGATGTAGAGACCTTAATGAAGATTGCAGAAAAAATGGAAGAAGGTGTACAAACAGCAGAAATTAGAAACGATATGCAACGCAGAAAAATTCGGGATGAAATGATTAAGGGTCAATTAAATGCTCATTTTCGTTTTAGGAACTCAGATAAATAAATGGTATTCCATATAAACAAAATTCGGGAGTATTTGTCATCATTTTTAAATCAAAGACTACTAGGTATTTGTATATGAAGTGAGAGACTACTAGGTATTTGTATATGAAGTGAGAGACTACTCTTAGAACAAACCTTTTTATGCGTGTTTTGTTAATCGCAAACATAAGAATATATTCAGCTATACGAAGTATATAACCGCTGAACTTTGGACACTCTGTTAATATTAAAATATGAATTAACAGAAGAGAGAAATGAAGCGAGTATATCAAATTTCTTTAGGCGACCCAATTGGCAACAGTATGATTATAAACGGCAAATGGTACAAAGACGCAAGGGACGCATTGATAGCGCGGATCTCGTTAATTGCTGCTTATGAATAAGTATATGGTGTGAAAATTGCTTGTGATGATTCAGGAGAACTTCATAGAAGGGTAGATAATGAAAACTCTATATGTATCAACGAAGGTCGAGTTACCGGAGCAAGCACCCCTGTAATGAACGAAGCATATGTTCAGGTAGAGTGGCAAGATGTAACAGATGATTTTCCTACATCTGAACCAAAGTTGCCTGAAAAACCAATAACTTAAGAAGAAAAGTTCATTATTGAAAATCTTAATGACTTTTTCATTCAAATAGATAACGGTGAAATCATCATCAACAGCCACAACTGAAACAAGACAGTAATTAAGTTGACTATTGCTCAATATCCAAGTTAAGTCTCATTTTAAAAACCTTCATCACTAAGATGATGGTTTTTTTGTTTTTACACTCCTGATAAACTATAACACTTTTGCAAGGCAGCTCGGTGTTCTTCTATATGTCTTTGCAACTACTCTATATATTTATGAAACCACTTTCTCTGAATTTGAAACCTCCGCATAATAAGGTATCTGAATAGTTTGTTAATATCGAATTTATTAAAAATAACTTTTCTAGTATAATTTAAGTAAGCGGCAGAGTTAGGAGGATGGCGATGTATGAGCTTTTTTTAAAGATAATAGATAAGCTTGATAGCAAACAACTAGAAGACATATTCAGAATTAACAAATTGCGCGTTAAGGGCTTTCGTATTAACGGCCCATCAAGCCCTACCAAGACAAAGACAATGAAAAGGATACTTACTGAAGTATCTGAAGAAAAATTGATAACTTTATTAAAAAAAGCCGCTGAGACATATACAAAAGAAAAAAATAGAGATTATTCTTGGGCTTTAACATCTACCATTGATGAAAAAATGCTAACAGAAAAGATCGAGAATACTAGTATCGGAGAAGTTGCTTTCGCGTTGATTTTCGGGGATAAGGTTAGCTTATTAGAAAAGTATCTAGGGGATTCACAAAATGACAACATAGCATTCAAAAAAACAGAAGAGAAGACTAACGAAGAAGAATCACTAGTCAAAAATCTTCGATCCATTATCACCAAACTAGAAGAAGAGAATAAAAGATTACAAGATATAGCGATGAAGAGAAGAAAAGCTGTTTTAACACAAGAACACGAAAACAAAGGTTTAAGAAAAGATTTAAAATTAGCCAAAAAAGAAAACCAAAGATTAGAGAATGTACTTACGAAATTAAGAGAGGAATTGAGGCAGTTCGAGATAGAAAACGAAGAACTAGGCAAACTGAAGCTCTTGTTTTACGGAAATGACTCTTATAGAAAATGTATAGATTCTAAAGTGACGACTTTAGATTTTTTGAATTATGAATATGCGAGTGGAGGCATCGATGAGATAGAGGACTATAAAAATTATCATAAGTTAGTCGTGCTTTCTTTTACCCTAAACAAAAAAGAAGAAGCGAAATTAATTGCTTCAAAAATCTTTAAATACTTTGGAGAAATAGGCAATGCACTGTTTATTGACTCTCTAGAGAATTTTGACCAGTACATTGGAAGAATGGAGGGTTATTATGACCGAAACCAAATGGTTTGAAACAAAATTCCTTGGCAAACTACAGGACACGGACCATTTCTTATTAACGAAAGAGAATTCAATCATACGCTTTCCAATCAAAGTGATTTCTAATCCACCAGAAAATATAACAGATGATATAACTAAGCGAGTAACCAGTTTTTCAGGGGAGTTAGAAAACTTAGGGTTTACCGACGATAAGGACTTAACACCTGAAGAAAGATATAAGGAATTGACCGATTTTTTAAATGTACATTATCTAATGTTCAAAATTAAGGCTAAGTATAAAGAAAATGACCAAACCTTTTATAACGCATACGACTTAGAGGTTGTTAGAAGGGAATCAAACAACGATCATACGTATTTTCCAATCCCTTTTATTCGAACTAATTCAGGTAAAAAAACAGTAGATGTTATCCAAAAGTTAACGAACAACGAATACGTCCAATCGTACTTTTCACTATCTAAAGAATCCGAGGACTACCCTTCGTTTGTTTTGATAGGTGAGTACAAATCTAGCCTTGTTAAGGAACCATTTTCGGAGCCAAAACTTGATAGGTTATATGCGTTCGGTCCTATTGAAGGGATTGAGTATTCGGAGGAATATCAATTTAAATTTATCACGAATAAAGAGAATACATATTATAGAGAAATCAGTTTAAAGGAACTAGGAGAGTATTACTTATCTAAAGGCAAAGTAATGTTTGTTACAGGCGAAAAGGATAATGAGATTAGAGAATCCTTGATATCAAAAGGACGCAAAGTAAGTCCTCAAAAAGCCAAATCAAAAATCGAGGATATTAATGAACTAGAATTTTTGAAAGTGTTCGAAGAGGTTGCATTGTCAAAAAACCTACTTTATACACCTTTAGATTTGTATAACTTCCATACGGCTATGAAGAACAAAAGCCTTGTGATCTTAGCTGGGTTGAGCGGAACAGGGAAATCACGTATCGTACAGTGCTATCACGAAGCTCTTAATAAATTTGCCAGCAAGGGCAGCGATTATTCAAACGTCAATAAAAGTAAGTTGCTATTCGTTCCTGTAAGACCATTTTGGCAGGACGATACGGATTTATTAGGATACCTAGACAGCTCTCAAGGCATATATAGACCTGGGGAGTCAGGGTTAGTTGATTTCATCATCGAGGCAAACAACAACCCTGATGAATGTTACATCGTTTGTTTAGATGAAATGAACTTAGCAAAGGTGGAGCATTATTTTTCCCAGTTCCTATCCGTATTAGAGAGAGAGCCTGATGATAGACACATTAATTTATATAGCAGTAACTTAAACGGGCGTGTTTATAACCAAAACGTATATCCGTCTGAAATTAAACTTAGTGAAAATCTTTTGTTTGCGGGTACGGTTAACATCGACGAATCTTCATTCCAATTTTCAGATAAGGTGCTTGATAGAGCCAATACGATTTCACTTGGACTATGCCCATACAAAGATGTACGGGAAAAACTTGCAACTGCTCTTAACGAAAAGAAAGAGTCACCTAAAGGGGAAGTTAAGACTGAGGAACCTTTAAGAACCTTCATTAAGCTAAAAAGTATGCAGAAAAACCATAAATACAGTGTATTGACTGCAGAAGAGATTGATATCTTGTGGGAAATCAACCGCTTAATGCAGGAAGCAACAGACCAAATTGGCGTAGGATATAGGATTGTTAACCAAATTGAAGAGTATATAGCGAATATCCCTAACTCTCCGCAATTTCCTAGAAGCAAAGCATTCGATTTGCAACTAACACAAAGGATTTTGCCGAAATTAAGGGGTTCCCAAAAGCAACTCGGAGCGCTGATTGGTAAAATTCAAAACGAAAAATACGAAGAAGGGCATCTTTATAAATTGTTAAACAACAACCGAAGTATTTCTGATTTTGATTCAGCAAAAAGAAAACTAGTCAATTTAGCTAAGGAGCTAGATGAGTATGGGCATACCATTTAACTTGCTCTTTTTTTCGAATAAGAACACTGTAGGAGACTTGGTTGTTAGTTTTTCAACTGATTTAGAAGAAGCTTTAAAAAATCTTGAAGAGTATAGTTACTCCTGCACCGAACTGTGCGATTTAAGGGTTAAATTTGAATGCAACCAACCGGACGCTAAGTTATGGATCGAAATAATGGATATGTTGCCCGAAAAGTCATTTAGAGATTCTGAAACCGTGTTTTTTCATCCTTCGCAAGAAATCAGAGGTCTCTACTTAAATTTTGAATCTGATTTCAATACAGATAACCTTAATTTCAGCTGTCTTTTACCTGGTGTGTACAGAATGGTAGTCACTGTTCACGATGAAGAGTATTATGCTTTCTTGAAAGTGACCCCTTCAAGGATCCACGTAGAACAACTAAATTTAATGAGGGGAGAAATCGAAGGAACCTTAGTGGACCTCGCTAAGGAAACAGCAGTTAGACGAAATTTTGCTGGGTTTGAAAATGATTCAACCAATGAATCTATAACCCGCAAATACGACTTCTTAATTTCAAACTCAGTGGCTTTGATTAACAACATCAATTTAATATTACGAGAGCCTAGATTTAAAATAACCAAAAAATATATGTATAAATCGTTAGGACAGCCAACGCGGAGCGACCTGAAAACGACCCAATTAAAGCAGAGCAGACACACTTCCACCCACAAGGTTCCTAGCTACGATTATATAATTGACTACAATCTTTCGATAAACAGCAATTTAAAGAAGATGTTAGAAGAATTTTTAGACAGCATTTTCTTGGTAGAAAAATATGTGAAGAAGAAAATTGTGTCTTTAAAAAATGACTTGGCATTGCAAAAAAGATATAAATCTCCCACTGATATAATCGATAAAAAATTAGTGATTGAAAAGGAACGATTGGAACAATTTAAGAAGCTAAAAGCCAATGTTATTTTGGCTTTGGAGGAAAATTGGTTTGAAAATGTCGATGCACATATGAATAATCAAGAGAAATTAACGCGATTTCCCTATTATCGAACCATATATTCTTTGTATTTGCAATTAAACAAAGGGAGTACGTTTACGATCAACCCTTTCAAACACTACATTTACTATTGGAAAGAAACATCAAAGTTATATGAAATTTGGGGATTTATTAAACTGTTATTAATGCTTAAGAACAACAAATATTTAAATTTCAATGAAATCTCGGGTTGGATATTTGATCATAATGACGATTCGATTTATCCATTCTTAGACCCAAACACGAAAATAACTCTCAGAAATCCTGAGGGCCTCGTATTGAATGTTTGGTACGATTCGTTTATTTCTAAACCACCCGAAAAAGCCGATACATTCGATAACCCACTAATCACTGTGGAAAAGAGCAACAGACCGGACTTTAGGATGGATATTTATGACCAAGGAGTGTTTAAAGGGAGCGTCTTAGCGGATTTCAAATATAGATCTTATGACAAACTGGGCACTCTAGGCGTTTACACTCGTAGTCGCGATAATAACCAAGGCTATAAGGTGTATTCTCAACTCGTCAATTATTCAAATGTGAGGTCGTTTTACTACAACACCACCCGTAAAACGAAGTATGCGAATCCAGCCATTAAGAGAGTGTTTGGCATATTTCCACAGAAAGAGAACAAATCTAATTTTTTTGAATCTGATGACGCAACCACAATCATCAGATGTTCTCTTTCACCAGGAGTAGAATTCAAGGATATCGAAAATGAATTTTTGGACATTATTGAAGAAGCTACAGGACGCGAATTGGAGAGAGGAAAGGGAATATAATCACGAAGTATACTATTAAAAAACCACATCTCAGATGGTGTGGTTTTATTCTTTTACTTTTATAAATTAACGCATTTTTGTAAAGCTGCTCGGTGTTCTTCCATATGTCTTTGCAACTTCTCCAATTCCCCTTGGTGCTACCCCAATTCAACCTCGTGATAGAGTTTTTCTATTCTTGATACATCTGTGGGTAAATTTTAAATCGTTGATGACTTAATGACCCCTACATTGTTTTGGATATCGGGAAACGCACACCCTCACAAACAAAAGCGTGCTCTGTTTCTTCCAGGACTTTATGTATTGTTGTTTTTAATGAACAAATGGTGATTGTTACTTTAACAATTTCTTTGACCCCGTTTAATTGTTCTCTCTTGTATTGAATTAATGTGTGTACGGTTCCCCTCATAGAAATTCCACTTCATTCCTTTAATTTTCATCAGTATACTGCCTCTTCTGGAACTTCCTGATGATTAATCAAAAAACGATACTTAATAAATCGTTTGTAGATTAATTAAAGTAAGAAAGACAAACCTAGCTTCTATTGCGATATAACTAAAATACTGCGAAATTTACTCATAGCTTAAACTTTTATCACATGTAAAACCTTTATTTGAACGAATCGAACTAGTCAAAATCGAGGAAGAATTGGAGCGGCTGCAGCAGTAAATTTTATCATAAACAAAAGGGCATAGCGGATTTTCTATGCCCTTATCATATGAATACATCTATGATCTATAACGGATTGTCTTAGTAATAATTATGTTTTATCCTATCTGCTTTTTTTGTTTCGCAGTAATGAACATAATCTCCAATAAAGCAAGGGAGATACCGCGTCTATCCTCAACTGTATAATGCATGGATATATCATGCTGTAATGGGCTATTTTGCACAGTACGTAGAAAATCCTGGCCTCTTGATCCAAAATTATTCTGTAACTCTTCATAGAGCTGATCACGCAATAAATCCAATTGGATAATCATTTCAGCCAGTTGCCTTTCATTCTCTATTCTCATACTGTATCATCCTTCCACCTTATTAACATAAGTTTATTATAAGTGTAGAGGATTCATATAGATCTGTCTTTAATCTTGTTAACCTTTCTAACGCACATTTTTCTTAATATCTGACCGTTATACTTCTTTCACTGAAATAGCCTTAGAGTAAGTGATTAGCTTGCAGCTTTCCAAATCCTCTTCCTTAAGGAAGCCAAGCTTAATAGCAGCATTCATCTTTTCTTCATCTGGGATTTTCACTGTTTTAATTAATTCCTTCATATTTAGTTCTTCTAATTTATATACAGTTGGTACAGTACTGTATTTTTCATATTTGCGTATCTGCCTTTGAAGCTTTATACCATTGTCGATTAATTCACCTTTATTATTTGCACCTACATGATGATCAAAATACGTATGAAAAACCTCTTTCAGTTTTTCCATTTCCATTTCAATCTCTTTTTTCTTCTTGTTGAGCTCATTAAATCTCGTAATCATATCAGCAGTGATAAGAGTATTATTCATATGATCCCTCCAAATTAACCTGTTTACTATAGGTTATTTTGGTAGAGAAGAGAATATGTCTTATGAATGAAAGAGAATCAAACAAATAAAGGTCATAAAAGCCTTAAACTAAAAGGTCTGTCAAAGAGAAGTAGAGGAGAGGGTGATTACCTGCTATAAATAAGCATATATAACGAGTTACCTGGTAAACCTATATGTACATAATATATGGGAGGTATAAATATGAATAAGAAAAACAGGAAAACAGATATGGAAAGAAAGCAAAAGGAGGAAATGAATATAATAGAATCTACATTACAGGATTCCTCATTTGATATAGAGTTAGAATATGAAGTTCCTCCAGTTGAGCCTTATGAAAAGAACCGGATTAATACAGAGCATTTGTGAATGGCCGTCTTTTATTGTTAAGAGAAATAGAAAGAAATTAATGGGTTCGGTTAACGGGGAGAAAACAATAAATAACGGATTAATAAGGGAAAATTCTTCTATCATTAATGTTTTATTGAATTTACACATCAACATCAAAAATACGCATACAAATTAACAACACCCCATACATTTTTGCGGTGTTGTTAAAACATGGCCGATACTTTTCTGCACAAAGCAGTTCCTCTTACACTGATTTGATGCTTGATCAAACCTAGCAGAAAACATCTATATTAAAATGGTAAATAAATACATTCGAGGATATAATCAGATATAAGATGTTTGCCAAAAGGGGGAGGTTTATGTGAAAAAACGATTGAGTGATGTCTTTGCAACAGTTTTACTTACTTTACTTCTATTTATGTTAGTGGGTTGTACCGAAGAAAAGGAAGCGAAAACACAAGATGAAAATATCCAGACCATTGAAGCTGTATTACAGAATAGTCTTACAGGCCCAAGTGATGAATTGAAACAAATAGTGGATCAAGAAAGCGAAGAGAAACTTGCAGCTTTACGTCAACATGAAGAAAAGCTATTTAAAGATTATTTTGCGAATGAAACATCATATACGGAATTCGTTAATGACTATGGTTCAACAAGCATGATAGAAGCCATAAAAAATGATTACCAATTGCAAATTAAAAAGATTGACTACGAAAAGGTAGATGAAAAAGATAGCGTGTATGATTTCTCAGTAGAAATACAGCTCCAAAAAGAAGGTTCTGAAAGTTCAAAAGATCAAATCGTGACTGGGCAAGCCAATTTAAATGATGAACATAAAATTGAAACGATGTTAATCCGTATAGAAGATCTATATAAATCTATGATTAATTAGCGGTTGAATCTAAAGTAAGTTCGTCATATTTGCTACTAGTTATTAAATTCATGTAATTAGTAAAGAAAATATAAGTTTAATAATATTAAATTAATCTGCCTTTTAAAGTAGGAATCATACTTTTAGGGCATTTTTTATGGTTGAAATTATTTCAGGTTTAACAAAATGCCGTAATAAAGTTTATTGAACTATGTATATAGTGGGATTTAGAGAAAAAGAACCATGTAATTAAGGTATTACATTCACATTAACAATAGTTTGGTCAAGATGTGTCCTCCTAAATAGAAGGGATGCTTCATCATTGTCTTTTTATGTAGAAAGAAGGAATTTTTTATTTTTATATTGAATAATAAAGAAGGTTTACTTAAAGTGGAGCGGGAGCAAACTGAGCACACAAAATAAGGGATGGAGTGATTTATAATCGATAAAATAAAGTCTTTATCTTTACCTGATTATGCTAGAGTTGTTGTTATTTCAGATATACACGGGGAAATAGATTTATTAAAAAGTTTATTGAAAAAAGCAGATTACAACAGGGAAGATTATTTAATCATTAATGGAGATCTTTGTGAAAAAGGAGCTAACAGTCTTGCTGTTGTAAAATATATTATGGAGTTATCAGAAGAAAATCCTAAGGTATATGTACTAGAAGGCAACTGTGATACTTTAGTAGAGAACTTATTAGAAGAAGACCCTTGGTTACTAAATTACATATCCAAAAGAAAGAATACATTGCTGAATGATTGTCTAAAACACTTAGGAGTTAATATGGATACCATTCGCAATATATCTGAATTAAACGAGATTATAAAGGAGAATTTTTCATCTGAGTTTAATTGGCTTAATGATTTACCGACAGCAATAGAAACTGACGATTTTATCTTTGTACATGCCGGTTTAGATTCTGTTCAAGATTGGAAAATGACTAGCAGAGAAAACGCCCTTAGAATGCCATCTTTCCTAGATAAGGCTCATCAAGCAAATAAATTGGTTTTTGTCGGTCATTGGCCAGTAATCAACTATCCAGCTGAAATTCCTTCCCACAATCCAATTATGGATTTTGATAAGAAAATAATTGCAATTGATGGGGGAAATGTTATTAAGGAAACTGGTCAATTAAATGCTTTAATTATCAATAAAATGCCGCTCGGAAATGAGTATTTCTACACATATGTAGACCGTTTCCCAAAATGTGAGATTATAAAAGATTATAAGATCAAGGCTGATCCCAAAATGACAGGCTCGATATCCTATCCTTTATTTGAAATATCCCCAATAGAAGAAGGGGAGTATTTCACACTTTGCAGACAGCAACAAACCGACAAATTGACTTATATCAAAAATGAATATATAAAACAGCATGAAGATGGAGGCTATAAAGTTAGAACGGATGTCTCCTGTGCTCAATTAAACGTAAATAAAGGAGATATTGTCTCTATATTGGATAATAATTGTGCTGCGTATACATTAATAAAAAAAGATGGTTTGGTAGGCTGGATACCAAAAGAAGTTCTTTTGGAGACATTATAAAGGTACCGAATTATTCCGCAGATCTCATTAAAAAACATGAGATCTTATTTTTTTTTTGCAGCAATAAAGTTGAATGAAGCGATGACGGATATAAAAGTCTTAAGTAATTTTTATCGATCGCTACTAATTTAGAAGGTTTATAAATAAACGAGAAAAAAGTTGCCATAATAACATTATGTAAACTAAAAAAGAACCAACGTAAATCTGGCAACAAGACTATAAAATCTAATTTCTAATGATTTAAAACTAAATCTAAGTACAAGTTAAACAATTATAAGTTAGGTCAAGATTTATTATTTACTACAAAGAAAGAATAAAAATTCTATAAAAAATTATGTTCAACATCAACTTAAAAAACAAATTATTAAAACAACCAGGGATATAACGAATAAATAAATTATATAAATGAATTAAAGAATTAAATATATAATTAAGATCTACATTTGAAAATTTTTCTATTTTGTCTCAATTGCTAAAGTAATCTTGATTAATGAGACACTTGTTTAATTGGTTTTCACAACTTCCTATAATATATATTATGTAAACTAGAAAAAATACACAATGATTAGAGGTTTCCCCTAGGTATGTGACTAATGACATATACAAATCACCCTTTCTTCTTATTGTCCGTGTGGAGAAAACGATTTATAAGAAAAACAAGATCCAAAGTAGGATCTTGTTTCAGCTAGGAATAAAAAATGTGTAAATCTCTTTTTTATTAACTGAGAATAATACCTTTTCTGATTAAACCTATATCACTCACTCTTACTAAGTGATTAAATATGTTTCAAATAACAACTGTTTCTCCGCTAATTTCATCTTTACAATAAATATATTTCTTCCCAAACTCTTAAATACTTAAAGTTCGATCTTCCACAAACTGGCCCTTAAATGTAAAAATGGGTGCTATCCTTCTTAAGGGAAAGCGCCCGATTGCTGAATAACCTTTTCTATTGAACAGTAACCTTGTATTACCCAGCAACCTACTTTCATATTTTGGTTACTAACTTAATCCACTTATATCTTCAGCATTTTTTAAGTGTAAATAAGATATAAGAATCTACTTTTTGAGCTGATCAAGTGCTTGGTAAGCTGCCTGATACTTTCCTCCATCCGCAACTTCTGAATGGTACAAGGCCTTGATGGCATTGTTTTTTTCAAGACCATGCTCAGCCTTTAACTCTTTAAAGCGTGTATGCAGTTCTTTATTTCCCTTAATTAGTTGTTGCATTTGCGATTTTGAATACTTCAAAATATTTATCTCCTTTTTAAATCTCTGAGTTTAGCCTAATTTTTAACAGAAATAACCTGTTTAAAAAGATTCCTAAATTGCTCCCGGTCTTCAGCTGTAAAAGGCTTTGGTCCTTTTGTTCGCTGTCCACCTTTTCTAGCCATTGCACTTAAATAACGTGTTTGTAATAATTGGTCAATATTTTCGTTTGTATATCTAAAACCTTTATGGTGGAGGACGATAATTCCTTTTGCTAAACCTAGTGATGCAAGACCATAATCTTGCGTAACGATAATATCTCCTTTTTCCACTAACTTCACAATTCGAAAATCTGCAGCATCTGCTCCAGAATCAACATAAATGGTTTTCACTCCTGATGGCTGTTCTGCATTAGAAAAATGAGAAAAGCTTGTAACAAGGATAACCTGTATTTCAAAATCGCTTGCTTCAGAAATAATAATATCTTTCACTGGACAAGCATCTGCATCCACATAAATTTTCATCTTTCCCCTCCCATTTAGAAGTTCGACTTACTATTTAACTTAATCTTTTTAAACTATAAAAGGGACTGATGACTTTTGTTTAAAAATAACAAAGAGTTCTTCCTTTTGTTGTTTTTTTATATCCTTATATTATACTTTATAGAATTGTGTTCCAATTGCCAACAAAAGATACCTTAGAACTAAATACTTGATTAGAATGTCACTGTTTAGCTACTAATATATCCTAGATTTAAACAATGTTTTATTATAGTAAGAAACACAAAAACCATAACTCTTTGCTGCCAAAGAATCATGGTTTCAGTCTAACAATTTATTATTTACCTCAATTCCCACTGAGGAAGAGCTCGTTCCTCGTTGATATCCTGCCAAAACATTTGGACGTCCATGCCAATCTTTACTTCGTCAGGATTACAGTTTAAAACATTACCTGTTATTTTAATTTCAGGCAGTCCTTCTAGTTCGACCTGAGCAATAACAGTTGGTAGATCGTCCTGGAACCCAGGCAGAAATGGTCGATAAGAAATGATATAGGAATAAATAGTTCCGTAGACTTCGTTACCGAATGAGTCCCAACTCAGTTCAGGACTGCCGCATTTTGAGCAGGCTGGACCAGGAGGATGTTGATATTTATGACAGGAATCACATTTCTGGATGGAAAGTTCATGTTTATCTGCCGAATCCCAATATGGCTTGTTATCCTGGTTCTTTAGTGGAATGGGTTTTTGATAGACCATTTTATATACCTCCTAATTTCTAAGAATCATAGCACCAGCTATATCTGGACCTGCCCAACCTGTACAGATTCCAATTTCACAATTCGCAACTTGACGCTCAGTTCCTTTGTACTCGTGACGAATTTGCCTAACGATCTCAAGTACATTATTCATTCCATGAGTATAGCCTTCTGAAAGCATTCCTCCTGCTGTATTAGTAGGAAGGCTCCCTCCTATCCTCAAGTTTCCTGCAGCAACGAAATCCCCCACTTCTCCCCGTGGAGCAAACCCAAAGGCTTCGAGCTGGCGAAGCACAACCCAGCTAAAGCAGTCATATATAGAGGCTACTTGAATATCTGATGGTTGTACACCGGCTGATTTATATAACTGTGGAGCGACATAATCTGATGCTACCTGAGTCAAATCGGACCAATAGTGGGCATGTGGATGACATTCTCTTGCTGAAATTCCCATGATATAAACTGGTTTTGACTTACAATCTTTAGCCCTTTCAGCTGATGTAACAATGATCGCATTCGCTTCATCCAATTCAACACAGCAATCGTGTTTAGTAAATGGATAGCTAATGTATGGTGTTTCCATATATTCCTCCATTGTTAATGGATGTCCGTTTAGGAAAGCTTTGGGATTACGTTGGGCATGTTCATAAAAATCTACACAAACATGGCCCAAATGTTCACGTGTAATCCCTGTTTCATACATATGCCTTGTAGCAAACATTCCAAACCACTGAGATGGACTTGCGGAACCATACGGAATAATGAAGCTTCCTCCATCAATTGCTTCTTGGATCATATCTGGATCATATCCTCGTCCGACCTTTTTTCCGGAAGAACCATTCATTGATCGCCAAATTAATACCGTTTTTACTAAGCCTGCTTCTATTAATCCAACTGCATCGGCAATTAACATTTCAGTCGAGCTTCCGCCACCCATGACGTCATTAACATAACTGGGACGGATTCCCAAATAAGTTGCCAGCTGGTGTGAAGAGCAGGAATCACCTGTGCTATAGCTCATAACCCCATCAATTTCTTTAGCTTCAAGCCCAGCATCCTGCAATGCATTCCGTGTAGCTACTAAAGCCATATGGAGTGGTGTGGTTCCTGATTTTCTTGACCGTTCACTCTCTCCAATTCCTACAATGGCATAGCGATTGCTTATATCCCCCACATTAATGCCTCCTTTTCATGAACAAGTTAACGAAATTTTAGAGTGGCTTTACCAGAACCAACAACTTTTCCTGATTCCTTTTCAGCTATTAAATTCAAATCTGCCATTCTCAGGCCTTCTTCCTCATAGATTTTTTCTACAGTTGAGGAACATGTTATTAAGTCACCTGGAATTGTCATCGCCCCAAATCGCATCTTAAACTGTTTAATTTCAGCTGTGGTGCCTGCAAGCTCCATAATGTATTGGCCTAAAAAGCCCATAATTAGCATTCCGTGAGCAATCACACCATTCATGCCAATCTTTTGCGCAAACTCATCGTCAGTATGTAGCGGGTTAAAATCGCCGGATGCACCGGCATATTTGACTAATTGAACCTTTGTAATGGGCGGTTTTTTTAAGACAGGAAGAGCTTGTCCCGCTCTTAAATCTTGATATTGTATCTCCATCCATTTGACCCCCTATCTTTTCATAAAGCAGCTCGATAAATGATATTCATACGGCTGATTGCTACCATTTCTCCGCTTTCGTCCTTGAATTCTGTATCAAGAACAAGAAATTGCATCTTACCGCTATTTCCGTCTTTTTCGTATAAATCCGCTACCTTGCTTTTACAAATGAGTCGATCTCCAAGGCGAATTGGACGATAGTAGATAAACTCCTGCTCTCCATGAAGCATCCGCTTTTCGTCTAGTTTTAGAGGAAGATGATTTCCTTCACTGCTTAAGGCAATTAAAAAGGTTGGAGGAGCAATAATGCCCTCATAAAATGTATTTTTAGCGTATTCTTGGTCAGTATATAAAGGATTAGGATCTCCTATAGCATCCGCAAATTGACGAATATGTCGCTTTTCTACCTCAACGGAAAAAGTGCTTCCTTCTAAACCAATTATACTTTTATCAAGCTCCATAGATTTGCCTCCCATTAATAGGCTTTATGTGTAAAAATGACGGTTGTTTATGCAAATTTTAAGATAATATACATGTAGCATCAATGTAGGTTTCAACATAAATATCCACAAAGTCTTGTAATGTTCTACACTCCAATAGTAGATAGCGTTACATGGACAGACCACATTGTGCTGTAGTTGAATGATAAAAGTTTGTATTTATCTAACAAATACTATAGAATGATTCAATCTATAAAGTAGTCTTATAAATCTTCTCAAATAATAAAATGATTTATTTTATAGTGGGCTATTTATTGTCTTTAATTCCTTCTCACGCAGTATTCGTTTAAGAATTTTACCTGCTGGTGATACAGGAAATACTTCAACAATCTCCAATTCTCGTATTTTTGCATAGTGAACGACTTCCTGATTAACAAAATCGATAAGTTCTTCAACAGTTGCTGTTGCTCCCGGCTTGAGAATAACAAATGCCTTTGGGATTTCTCCCACACCTGCTGAAGGTTTGCCGATTACGGTGGCGTTGCTTACCGCAGGATGCTTAAATAGCGCATCCTCAAGCCTGCTTGGATAGACGTTATAACCTTTATAAATCAACATATCTTTTTTGCGGTCAACGATGGTGATGAATCCATCTTCGTCCAGCATTCCGATATCTCCTGTATGGAGCCAGCCATCTCTAAGCGCTTCATCTGTTTCGATGGGCTTATTATAATATCCCTTCATAATTTGTGGACCTTTTGCACATATTTCACCTGTGGATCCTACAGGTAATGGTTCGTCGCTGCTGCCATCTGCAGGGATGATTTTCACTTCTGTATCAAAAAGTGGATGTCCAACTGTTCCAATCTTTTGCAATCCAGACCACAACATAACAGTATTCGTGATCGTTGCTGTCGCTTCTGTTTGTCCATAGCCTTCTCCAATCTTGGCATTTGGGAATGTTTTTGCTAATAGTTTCATTTCCTCTTGTACTAATGGGGCGGAACCGGATCCGGCATTCTTTACAGATGAAAAATCATAATTATGTATGTCTGGATGACCGAATAAGCCATTCCACATAGCTGGAGAACCGCTCACATGTGTCACTTGATATTTTTCAATATATTCAAGAAATGTAGTCGGTTTAAAACGATCAATGAGAACGACAGTGTATCCTACTAACATTGGATATACCATACAAGAATAAACACCGGAAATATGAAACAAAGGTGAAGGACTGAGTGAAATGGCTTCCTCTGTCAAACACGGATATTTAGCTAGGTATTTGTCAATATCTTTCTCCACTCGTACAACTTCAAGTCCATTATTGTCTGTAATTCTTGGCAATAATCCAGCCGTCCAGGCTGCCGTCTGCAGAAAACTGCTAATCAAATTAGAATGTGTAATCATAACACCTTTAGGTCTACCTGTTGTTCCACCCGTATACGCAATATGGACAAGATCATTTTTTGGATCAATACCTGGATCAAATTCCTCATCTATACCTGAAACAATCAAATCTGCTAAGCTATACCAACCCTCTCCGTAATTCTTTACATACACTGGGTTGTCATATGAAAACATTTCCTGGTCTCCGGTCACAATTACCTTCTTTAAATTTAAGTTTGCTTGCAGACTTTGTATATCATCCACTGTTGATTCATGAGTAATAATAATTTCAGTATCCGAATCCTGAAGCTGAAAGCAGACATCATCTTTTGGAAAATAAGGATTAATTGGTGAATATATAGCACCGGATAAAACAATTCCATAATAAGCAACAATATATTGAGGGCACGTTGGTAAATGAACTGAAATGACTGTACCTTTTTCTACGCCAAGCTTTTTTAATGAATAAGCAAACATAAGAGAATCACGGTAAACCTGTTCATAGCTAATATGAGTATCACGATAAATAAAAGCGGTTCGGTTCCCAAAACGGCTGGCGCTTCCTTTTAAAATCGCTCCTACCGGCAAATTAGGATAATCAATAGTCCTTGGCATATCTGGATCAAAAATTCGTTCATCTGACCAATTAAACATTTTTATCAACTCCAATTGGTATTAGAATAGGTAAGCATAACTTAATAGATGTCTACTTTAGTGGGATATATTTTTATCCAATTTCTATTACACATGCTTTTTCCCTGGTGTATTCTATAAACGAATCTGTGCCAAAACCACTGTCTTTAAATCCTCCAAAGGGTAAATCAATGCCAACCTGAGAATACGTATTCACCCATACATTTCCTGCATCTATCTTGCTTATTAATCGCTTTGCACGGGCTAGACCAGTCGTCCAGATTCCTGCTGCCAAACCAAAATCCGTATCATTAGCAATGGCTATAGCTTCTTCTTCTGTTTCAAATGGTATGACCACTGCTACGGGCCCAAAGATTTCTTCCTGGCATACACGATGACGGTGGTTATCCACCTTTATTAGTGTTGGCTCTACCCAATATCCGTTTTCTAACTCCTGATCTCCATGTAATAAGACATTACCGCCAGATTTCCCACCTGCAATAATTTCTCCTTCTTTTTCTCCAAGCTCTATATAGGAAGTCACTTTTTTATATTGTGATAGATTACCGATTGGGCCCATCGTTGTCTGCATATCTAACGTATTTCCAAGCTTCACGGATTCCATAGCCTGCTTGAATCCTTTTACAACTTCTTCAAAAATGGACTTCTGAATTAATATCCTGGATCCAGCCACACATATTTGTCCTGCGTTGCCGGTAAAAATGGAATAAGGCAATAATCTTTCCATTACTTTATCTAGGTCTGCATCCTCAAAAATAATATTTGGAGATTTACCGCCTAATTCAAAGATAAATGGTTTAGGATTATTTACAGTTGCCCTGGTAATTGCGCTTGCAGTAGCTTTAGAGCCAGTAAGACTGATTTTATTTATTTCCTTATTGCTTACTAAAGCATCACCGATTTCGGTTCCATATCCAGATAAGACATTTATGACACCTGGAGGTAAGATGGATGCCAAAATTTCTCCGTAGCGTAAGGAAGAAACTGACGCATGCTCAGAAGGTTTAATAATAACTGTATTGCCTGCTGCCAAAGCATAGGCGGCTTTCATGGTGAATGTAAATAGAGGGGCATTCCATGGTGTTATCCCTACTACCACTCCCAGAGGTTCACGATACGTATAACCAAACGTTGTTGGTCCCTTTGGAATGGTATCGCCTCTGCTTGCATAATTACAAAGCCCGGCTGCATCATACCAAATTTGTTTTAATGAAGTGATAAGCGTATAGCTTGTGTTGCTTATGACCCATCCATTGTCCTTTGTTTCCAGAGTTGCTAATTCTTCAGCATGATCAGTAAGTCGATCGCCGATTTGCCTTAATAATTCAGCACGTTGTAATGGTGGAAGTTCAGCCCAATTAGGAAATGCACCGCGGGCAGCTTGAATTGTATATTCTACGTCTTCTATCGTGCTTCTCGGTATCCTAGCCCAAGCAATACCTGTAGAGGGATTTATACTTTCAATAAATTCACCGGTTGTTGACGGAACTGCGTTACCGTTGATAATATTTTTATATTCTTTTAGTTCATGGATTACAGGCATACTTACTCATCCCTTCCTGTTTTTAAAGATGGTTTAGGCTGAAAATCTACCAATTAAGAGCTGTAGCTGCCTTTTCTCTATATAATCTTGAATTTCCCAGATATGTTTGATAGTATTGAGCTCTTTTTAAATACAGATGACAGTCAATTTCCTCTGTTACTCCTATGCCTCCATGAATCTGAATCCCATGTCCCGCTAAACGAAGATACGCTTCTGTAATAAATGCCCGAGCACTATTAACTGCCACTGCTGCATCTTCTGCCTTTTCATCCAAAGCCCAAACAGCGTAGTAACTTAACGATCTTGCCGTCTCCAAATCCAGTTTCATATCTGCAATTCGATGCTTTATCGCTTGAAAACGTCCGATTGGCTGGCCAAATTGAACACGGATTTTTGCATATTCGGCACACATTTCTACGATTTTATCCATACCTCCAACCATCATTGAAGCAAGGGCGGCGTTCAGATATAAAAGTCCTTCCTCAATGGCGTCCTCACCTCTATTCAATTCACCTAGAATTCGAGAATTGGAAACGATTACATTTTTAAAGTTAACTTCTGTCAGATGACGAGTTTCATCCATTGATTGAAGTACTCGATAATCTACACCATCATCATTTCTATCTACAAGGACAAAAGAAATACCTTTTCCATCCGTTTCTGATTCAGAGCGAACTAGCACAAGATATGTATCTGCCAGATTGCCTTCAGGAACTAATGTTTTAGACCCGTTAAGAATCATCGTGTCTTCATCATATTTTGCTGTCATTTGAATATCATTCAGGTTAAAACTCTTTCCTGGCTCTAACCATGCAAGTGAAATGGTTCTTGAACCGTCTGCAATTCCTGGTAAGTATTTTTCTTTTTGTTCGGCTGTACCAAACTTTTCAATCATCGGTGCTGCAAATGCGACGGTTTCTAAATACAATCCTGGTAATAATGCACGTCCTAATTCTTCGAGTACAGGAACTTGATCAACTGTAGTTAATTCTGCGCCTCCATATTCTTCTTTCACGGTGATTCCCATACAGCCCAATTGTGCTAGACCCTTCCATGTCTTGGTGAGTAGCTTCATATTATTTTTCGCCATCTCCCGAGCAATCTTTGTTTGCCCTGCGCCATCTAAATATTTTCGGACCGATCCTCGAAACATTTCCTGTTCTTCACTTAAAGAAAAATCCATTTTTATTGCACCTCCGTTTCATTAACGTAAATCCTTAGGCAATCCCAATAATCTTTCACCAATCGTATTTCTCTGTACTTCGCTTGTACCTCCGCCAATCGTAACTCCAAAGGAAGATAAATATTCTAATTGCCAAAAAGGATTGGCCAGTGCATCTTCTTTCCATAAAACACCCTCATGACCCTGAATGGATACAGCAAACTCAAACAAATCCTTTGTTAATTCGCTGCTCATTAATTTATCCATCGAGCTTTCTGCACCAGGATAGCCTCTTTTCATAGAGGTAGTAATATTGCGATAATACGTTAAAAGTACACCTCGACAACGAGTATAGAGCTCAACCATTTTTTGTCGTGTAAATGGGTCTTTTATGAGCGGCTGGCCATTTTCCTTCAGTTCATTCGTTAACAACACTAAATCAGAAAATTGCTTCTCCAGAGTGAATATTTGTGCGCCAATTCCAGTTCGTTCATGGAGCATTAAATTAATCATTACCTTCCAGCCCTCATCAATTTCGCCAACAATTTCTTCATCATAGGCAACAGCGTCATTGAAATAGACCTCATTAAAATCATGCTTTCCATTCATTTGAATAATGGGACGTACTTCAACACCTGGTTGTTTCATATCTACTAGAAATACCGTGATTCCTTTATGCTTCTTTTCTAAATTGGAGGTTCTCGCAAGTAGAAAACAACGGTCTGCCAAATGCCCATAACTCGTCCAAACTTTTTGTCCATTGATAATCCATTTGTCGCCCTGTTTTACAGCACTCGTTTTCAATGCAGATAAATCAGACCCGGCATTTGGTTCAGAATAACCCTGACACCATACTTCTTCAGCATTAAGTATTTTGGGGATAAATTTCTCTCTTTGCTCTTCCGTTCCAATATCCATTAATGTCGGCCCAACCATATGGATTCCAATATAATTAATAAGATGTGGAGCTCCTGCTCTAACCATTTCCTGATGATAGATGATCTCTTCAATAACCGAGGCACTTTGACCGCCATATTTTTCTGGCCAAGCGATGGCAACCCATCCGCCATCATTCATTTTCTTCTGCCAGTCCCTCAAAAATTGAGCTTGTTCTTCTTCGTTTTCTGGCAAATCTCGTTTACCTTCGATCCAACCCTCAGGTAGATTTTCCTCTAACCATATCCTTAATGTTCGACGGTATTCTTCCTCTTTTTTTGTAAAAGAAAAATCCATTTCATTATCCTCCTTCGGCAATCATCAAGCTCCTCACAAACATAACAACTATAATTTGTATTTTAGTAATACAGATTTTTGAATACAATGTAGGTTTTTACATAATTTCTTTGTAATGAATTGAAGATTATATACTAGTTTTTGCTGGAGAAGGAGGTAATGTGGAAGAAAGTTATATAAACAAAGAGAAGGCATTGCCTTCTCGTAAATGAATATATGAGGTTTTTATTTTAAACATCAATAATAATGGTGGAAAATATGTCGTAATTTGAGGCTAAGAAGCTTGGTTCAGTGATTTCTTAAGATAACAGGCTAGTTGAAGGCGTAAAATGTCCTCTGCGTCTTCAAATGATATACTGAGACAATCTTCAATCTTCTTTAATCTTTGGTAAAGTGTATTGATATGGATAAACAATTTAGTAGCCGTTTGTGATGCAGATCGATTCAATTCAAAGTAAGTAATCAATGTTTCTTCGAGTTTGCTGGCTGCATGATGAGGTGTCTGTAAGGGTTCAAATACCTCCTGCAGAAAACGGTTAATTTCTTCTTTGTCTTGATTGATAAACAACCTGTTCAGTCCAATTTTCGAGTACTCTATTATATCAGGAACTTCCTTTGAAACAAGATATGAGAGAGCCATCTCCGCCTCATTATGAGATTTACCAATCAGGGATAAATCGCTATATGTTGAACTGATTCCTCCGCAGAGTAATCTGCCCTTTTCCTCCTCATTCCACATCACAATGGTTTGTTCTAAAATCTGCAGAATATAAGGGTATGATTTGGAATCGGGAAGGCAGAAGAGAACGATTGCTTTATTATGGTCACCGAAAATGGTTTGAATATAAAAGGATAATTCTTTTTTTAACTGAGCCACTAAACGGTGTATATAGGTGTCTAGCACTTCCTCGTCCTGATTTCCTATATACTGAAGGATTACTGAAAAAAACTCCTCCTGCTCCTTAATTCCTAATTCAGTTGCCTTAGATAATAAAGTAGTGGAATCTTTGCTCTGCAGCAATTCATAATATAACTCTCGACGATTTTTGTAATAAAACTCGACTAAATTCTTTTTCTTAACCAGTTCAAGTGCAAGGACAGAATATCCCTGTTCTAATGCGATATGGTCTAGCTGACTTAAGGGTTCCTTTATCTCGATAATAAGACAGCCAAGAATTAAATTTTCTGTACGGATTGGATATAGACAATGGGACTCTTGCTCAGATGTAATAATTTTGTATGGCAAACCATCTTCCATGTTTGTAATCGTACGATAAAGTTTTTGGTACGTATAAGAATAGGGCAGTTTTTTTCTTTCAGGTATGCAGCTATTTTCGATTAGGTCTACAAATATTAATTTTTTCCCTATTATTCTGTTTAGCTCACGAATTACCTTTTTTGCCCCCTTATTCTGCAGGGATAGATTTGTTAGTGTGGAATGGATATCGTCTCTTTTGAGCAGAAGTTGATTTTGATTTTTGATATCGGTGAATAACTTTGCATTTTTAAGTGCTACACCAATTTGAGAAGAAAAGCCTTGCATCAAGTGTAAATCTTGTTCTGTTAGACTCTTACTTGATTTAACCTGGCCAAGGATCATAGCACACTCAATTTCGCCATCAACAGCTATTGGAGCTGAAATTAACGATTTGACATGACGGGGAAAGTCATAGGTAGAATCCCAATATTGATTATTTTCTGGAGAAACAGTAGCCATCTTTAATAAAAGCT
The DNA here is from genome assembly GCF_008087365.1 of Bacillus sp. E214. Lineage (NCBI taxonomy): Bacteria > Bacillati > Bacillota > Bacilli > Caryophanales > Bacillaceae > Bacillus > Bacillus sp. E214. The sequence continues at coordinate 912,347 of NZ_VENN01000001.1, forward strand.
TAGAAGTATCCTTCACGAGCTCCGGAGTTCCATTCATGAACATTTGTCCAATAGATCCTTCTCCTATTCTATATTTCATTTTCCAAAGTCCGTCCATAACATGGCCAACTGAAGTCTTACAAACTATACGATCTAATTGCCGGTCATATAACCACAAAGTACCTAAGTCAGCGGTTGGAATAACTTCCATCGTATTTTTTAATATTGCAGAAAATATTTCTTCAATATCTAACAAAGAAGTAGTCTGACAGATACTCTCTATGATTTTATCGATCTTATATCGGTTTGCATGTAAAGCATACTCACTGTATATCGGATAAAGAAAATAATACATTAAATCCATTTCTTTATCGTCAAACTTAGTTGATTCAGATAAGCAGACGGATACTATGTATTGATTAGGATATTTGAAATAAAGATATGTTTTACGTTCCTTAACTTCCTGAGTAGATATAAAATCCATTAAGTCTATATGCACTGGCTCGAAAACACCTAAATGTTCCCCGCCCTCAATTAAAATAGAATCTGAAGTTTCAGGACTTGATAACCAAATTTGATACGGGCAATGAACACCTTTTTCCTTCAAAAATGCCTGCAAAACATTTTGGTTACTCATATTTCCTCCTCTGGATATAAATTATTTTTAAAAGATATTCACGTATTCTGTCATAGGTATGAATATATTGTCTGTCTACATTATAATATTAAATTTCCTAAAATGATTAATCAATCTTATTTATATCTGAAAATTCAGCAAAATTCTACAAATACTTATCGATAAAGCTATTTCTCATATGATAATGGCAAGTAACGTTAATTATGAAAAAGGTGATAAGTATACTATGTATATTTAATTACTATTCAGTCAGCTTTACAGGTTCTTTTACTCGAATAACAGCAAAAAATCTCACAGTACTTTGACTGAGAGATTTTTTTGAATTGCTGAGCAACCATTAATCACCTAATTTAAATAGGCGTCTTCCTATGCCTTCACAGCATTATCTCGCAAAGTATGTTTGAGTACTTTCCCGCTCGCATTTCGTGGTAATTCTTCTACAAAGATAATTGTCTCGGGAGCTTTATATTTCGCGAGATTTTGTTGACAGTAGGTTTGAATATGCTCCGCTGATAGATGTCGTCCCTCTTTTAGCACAATAAATGCCTTAGGAACTTCTCCATAAACAGGATGAGGAATACCCACTACAGCAGCTTCTAATATTTCATCCAATTGATACAAAACCTCTTCAATTTCAACTGGATAGACATTTTCCCCTCCACGAATGAGCATATCTTTTTTTCGATCAACAATATATAATAATCCGTTCTCATCTAACCGACCCAAGTCTCCGCTATACAACCATCCGTCTCTGAGTGTCATGCGAGTTGCTTCTTCATTTTTTAAATACCCTTTCATTACTTGTGGACCTTTAACAATGATTTCTCCTACAGCAAAAGGAGGAACGTCCTCTCCATCTTCACTCACGACGCGAACCTTTGTATAGGGCAAAGGCTCTCCAACTGAACCGATTTTTTCTAGTGCATAATGATCTTTTAGGGTTGTTGCCCCTGGAGAGTTTTCTGTTTGCCCATATAGATTCTGAACCTTTACATTTGGGTAATAGGTCTTTAATCTTTTTACAAGTTCATATGGCATAGGGGCCGCTCCGTATGTAAATAACCGTAGATGTGATAAATCAGTCTCTGTTATATTAGGTGCATTTAATAACGTACTATAAATGGCGGGAACTCCAAAAAATATCGTGACTTTTTCCATCTCCATGGCTTTCAAAGTTTGTCCGAGTATAAAAGCTTCTTCAATGATGACTGTACCGCCGTTTACGATTGTTGGGATAGAAAAGCAATGACTGGCTGCACAGTGAAATAAAGGTGTAACGATTAGTGTACGATCCTCAGAAGTTGTTTCTAGTGACTGTGCCCAGATTTCAGCAATAGCTCGTACATTTTCTGCTGATAAACATACACCCTTTGGTTTACCTGTAGTTCCAGATGTATAGAAAATAACTGCAGTATCTTCTTTGTCTATGTGCTCTTGCCGGAAAGGGATAGAATGATCCTCTAAAACTGACTCTATAGTGTTTTTTTCACCAGTTTCAAGAATATCCTTAAACTGTTCCACAGTAGAACTTATTTTCTCTAGTATTGGATTTAAACGAGCATCATAGATAAGGGCCTTAGCTTCTGAATGCCGCATAATATACTCCACTTCTGGAGCTGCAAGTTTTGTGTTGATCGGCAATACTGAAAATCCACCTAATTGACAAGCGTAATAAGCAATTAAAAAGGTATCCGAATTAAATAAGTAAAGAGCTATGATATCTTCTTTTTGATATCCTTTTTGCTGAAAGAATCCTGCTAGGTTTTGTGCTTTTTGATAAAAATCTGAGTAGGTTGTTTCTTTCCCCTTAAATGAAGTAATCACGCTGCTGGGTTTTGTTTGTGCATGTTCACGTAATTGCTCAAAAATAAACACTCTAACATCCCCTTTGCTTATTAACTAGTATAAAGTATAACGGGCTTGGAATCATTATTTTGTCGATTTATAGTCGTTTAATTAAAAGTTGATAGGTTTCCCTTTTTTACGTATATAGAATTCTATATGGTTTTCACGAATCATCTTACTAAGTTAAACCTATTATTTCCACCGTAATACTTTCCATTCTTCCGGATGGATAGTCTAATATTTTTCAAACAATCTATAAGAAATAAAATAAAGATGCTGCATTGATGTACTCACCTATTAAACTTTGTTCAATTTTATTCTTCTGCTATGTCAACCTTGTAAGCCGTTACAAAAATTATTCCTATTCTCTTTCCTTTACTTGTCAGTAAAAAATAGCTAAAATTGTTTTTAATACCTGATACTAAAAGTTGCATATGACAACAGGTATTATATACTTGATTCGTATTTTAGGAGGATTTTTTTATGAAAAGAGAAGAATTAATAGCTCCTCATGTCTATAATTTAACAACTGAAATTGAGCGTTATACCAATGATCCAGAGAAATTGGCTCTAAAGTGGGAGAATCAGGATGGTCTGACTAGATCAATTACATATAAACAATTAGTCGAAGAAGCTAATAAAATAGGAAATGTATTTGCTGAAGCGGGATTACAAATGGGAGATAAAATACTGGTGATTGTTCCCCGTATAATCGAGGCTTATGCCATCTATATGGCAGCATTGAAATCCGGTATTGTACTTATTCCATGTTCAGAAATGCTCCGTGCAAAAGATTTGGCTTTTAGAATCCAGCATGCTGAAGCTCGAGCGGTAGTCTGTTATGAAAAATTCACTGCTGAAATTGATGCGGTACCTGACTCAGATAACCTGATTAAATTCTGTGTTGGTGATGTTAAAGATCAATGGATTTCACTAGATGAAAAAGTGAAAACAGCTTCCTCTCAATTTGAAGCAGCCAACACTACCAGGGATGATATTGCTTTGTTATCCTATACTTCCGGCACAACAGGCAATCCAAAAGCAGTTGTACATACTCACGCCTGGGGCTATGCTCATTTGAAAACAGCTGCAAAGAATTGGATGTCTATCAATGAAAATGACCTAGTGTGGGCAACAGCCGCTCCTGGATGGCAAAAATGGGTGTGGAGTCCCTTCCTATCCGTACTTGGAACAGGAGCAACGGGCTTCGTGTATAATGGAAAATTCAATGCTGATACCTTTTTAGCTTTGCTAGATAAATATCGAATTAATGTTTTCTGCTGTACACCTACTGAATATCGGTTAATTGTAAAAAGTGAAAATCTACATAAGTACAAATTACCTTATCTCCATAGCGCAATTTCCGCTGGTGAAGCACTAAATACAGAGGTAATAAATGCTTTTTACAATCAGTTTAATGTAACGATTCGCAATGGTTATGGACAAACCGAGAGTACATTATTAATCGGCCAATTAAAAGATATCCCAAATAAGCCTGGTTCCATGGGTAAAGCTACACCGGGAAATATAGTAGAAATTGTCGATGAAAATGGGCAGCTGTGCCAAGCAGGTGAAGTTGGTAATATAGGTGTTCATCTTAGTACACCTGCTCTGTTTAAAGAATATTATAAAGATCCGGAACGTACACTTTCGCAAAGAAAAGGTGAATACTTTATTACAGGTGACCGAGCTTTAAAAGATGAAGAAGGTTTCTTTTGGTTTGAGGGTAGAAGCGACGATATTATTATTAGCTCTGGATATACAATCGGGCCGTTCGAGGTGGAAGATGCTTTAATTAAGCATCCTGCCGTGAAGGAATGTGCAGTCGTAGGAAGTCCTGATGCGATTAGAGGAAATATTGTTAAAGCCTTTATCGTCCTAACAGACTCTTATAAACACCATTCAGAAAAAGAACTGATTGCAGATCTTCAGAGTTTTGTAAAAACGTTAACCGCTCCATATAAATATCCGAGGAGCATTGAATTTACCGAGGCGCTACCAAAAACGACTTCAGGAAAGATTCGTCATGTACAATTAAGAGAAATGGAACTAAGTAAAGACTAAATATCAAACGACCCGACTTCTAAGTAAGTTGGGTTTTTTGTCTCTATATAAATAAAAACCGTCACTAATACCGCGACGGTGTAAAATTTTATTTTGTTTGTGTGACCTTAACGCCTTTTGATACAACTTTTGTTGGATTGATTAAGGTATCAAGTGCTGGGCAATGTGCTTCTATATAACGGATAAATTCCTCGATTTTTTCTTGAGGCGCATTAGACTCCATATGGACGAAATAACGAATTTCTTCTAAACCAACTTTTGCACCTGGTTTTCCCTTGTAACCGCCCGTATCTAAATCACCTTCAAGCTCGATCACTAAACGATCGTATTGAATTCCCATTTTATCCGCATAACTTTGAGCCATAATGGTTTGACAAGCACCGAGTGATGAAAGAAGGAGTTCTAATGGGTTCATGCCAAGATCTGTTCCTCCTGCTCTTTCCGGTTCATCAATTGTCACCTTATGTCCCCTTGCTTCGACCTCGACCTGTACATTATTAATTAAAGTTGCTTTTGATTTCAGTGTCGTTTTTGCCATCATCAAGCTCCTTTTACACGTAGTATATGAAAATGAATAGCTCTCTCACGTTACTGATCCGTTAAAACGATATGTTTGTAGATTGTGATTTTCTTTTATTTCTTTTTGTGGTGATCCGATTCTTTTCGTATCGTCCCGATTTTCTTATCACTGCGTGTATCCCTGCCATTACGATTTCGAATGGTCCCGGGTGTGAGCTCATATTCTTTTTCAAAATTGCCTAATCTGCAATCGTCACTTGTCTGTTTTGTCAATATAGTTCACCCCTATATAATTGATATCTGATTATATAGGTTAATACCACGAAATATACGATTCTATTCATAGGATCGAATAGACTGCAAAACAAGGTGCGAACATATGTTCTTTTTATTAAAAATAGCATTTTGTAAAAATTACAGTCATAATCTCTAATTTTTCGAACTTTTATAAAGAAAATAGCCAATGTTCGTGTTTTTCGCCAACTCGTTGGTGTCCGGTCGGTGGAGCAACCGCACTTAGCTTCTCTAAATACGAATGAAACCATTTCATAAACATATAACGTTTGTGTTTTTGTGTGGTATCATTCAAAAATTATTATAGAGATTAATCCTTGTTAAGGAAATATAGAGCTTTTGAGTATATTATCTCAAGATCCCCTTTTGCTTTGCTTCCTCTAACCATTGTGGAAATTCGTTTAATAATTGATCGAACAATTCTTCATCGGACACATCTTCCAAATTATATAGATGAAAGAAATTTGCATTAACCACAAGTCGGCCTTCCATTGTATCCAGCTTTCTTAACACATCAAAATTAGAATCACCTATACCTACAAACTGCCAGAAAATCGGCATTTTTGAAGAATTTGCAATAATCTTTTTAATACCTGATTTACATCCGCCATCATTAATAAATACTAAAAAGACTGGCTCATCTGCTGGTTCTTCTTTCATATATTTATGTATAACATCTTTCATAACTTGTGGTTCGTCATTTCTTCCAAACTTATGTATGGACTGATTATTTACTATCTTATCATTGACATAATTGACAAAATCCTTTTCTGTAACAACAGGCAGCCTGGAAAATTCATTGTCATAGACCCATACATCCAATGAACCGTTATCATTAAATTGGCTTGCTACAGCCAGGATTCTCTCTACTGTTCCTGGACAACCCCGTCACGGTATAAAGCTCGCATAGAACCTGATATGTCTAACACAACTCCTACTCTGGCTACAACGCCTTGTAATTTCTTCTTCTCTAAAACAACTTTAGCAATATTCTTTTTTAATAAGATCGGCTGCATCCGTAACTCTCCCTTGTTATTTTTTAAATTGCTATCTGTGGTACAATCTTTTATTTTGAACCACTTACCCAGTTCATACCCCAATTAAAAGCACGATCCATATCCTGATGACCCTTAAAGTACTCTACTAGTCTTTCCACCTTGAATGTTTCGTTGTTAACATTTTCTATCATTGCTATTGCACACATATTTTTCCCGTTCAGATGTTCATCTAGTTTTACTTCTACATCGGAACCTCCAGGATACTTAAGAGTTACGACACCGTCTGCCTGAGACCAATTAGCTACTCCTTGATATATAAATGCATATACTAAAATTCGCTTGATTTCGGTGACTTTATCTCCGTTAATCCGAAGATTTTCTCCGCCTATGGCACTTCCCGTACGGTCATCAGCATCCAATTTTATAAAAGGTCTTGCGTTATAATTGCCAAAAGCATTGCCAAGAGCTTGGACACAGCCTTTTTCTCCATTTTTCATTTCAAATAAACAACCAAGATCAAGGTCGACATTATTAGACTTACCGAATAAAGCAGACATGAATCCACCGGATTTAGGAGCACTTTTTTGATTCCAATTTAGGTTTACGAGCAGTTCTCCGAGTGATTGATTCGTACTTTTTGTTAGATTGATATTTTGTCCTTTTTTCTTTAATTCAATTTTATTTAAGTTAACCATTATATTACACCTTCCTTATTTGTATTTTATTTACATAAATTAATTATATTTTAATTTACAAATTTTAGATAGAAAAAGAATCATATTAAGTCGATATTTCAAATGAATCGATAAAAAAGCTAATATTCACTCGAATTACCAGCCAATTGGTGATATAGAATATAAAAAAAACCCTATCTTCACTATAGATAGGGGTAATCGGTTAGGATTGGGATAGGACGCGTTTCGCATCCTCTCTAATCGTTTCCAAACGTTTTTTATCTTCAATCCGTTGCATGGACTGTTCTTCTTTAACCTTTTTATATTCATCTATTCCTTTAACAATCGTATCCCACATATTTTCAATGGTATCCATTTTAATACTAGAGCTACCGGAACGCTGAGCAATCTCAATGCTTTGATTCATAATATCGCTAGTGACATCCTTTAACATTTGATTCGTGCGATCTTCAAATGCATTCAATGAATCTGAATGTACTTTTTGACGTTTTGCACTGACCGTATTAATAATGCCCATTTTAAAAATCGGAATGGTTGTAACAAAGGCACTATTAATCTTTGCAACTAAATCATTATTTCCACGTTGCATGGTTTTAATCTGTGGAGCGGCAATAACAGCTACCATACGGGCTTTTTCTAAATCATCTATTTTTCTTTCTAATAATTCTTTGACTGTACGAAGATTTTCCAGCTCCATCCGAGCCATTTGATTGCCTGAATTTACTCGTTGTTCGCATTCAGGGATTAACGTCTGATTTACTTCCTCTAATTTCATTTCAGCAGCTACTACATATTTTTCTAATTCGAAATAATATTCAATATCTTCTTCATATAAACCTTCGAGATTTTGATTTGTCCGCTTTAATTCATCCTCAATCATCGCAAATTCTCTATGAATTTTATCAAGCTCTCCACCTAATGTTTGATATTTTTTAAAGAGAGCTTCCGTTGTCGCCTTCGCTTTTTTAAACAATTTTGCGATGAAATTAGGTTCTTTCATGATTTCATTTTTATCAAACCGTTTCATTAATTTCTCTAATTGAATTAATAATTCACCGGATTCATCAATTTTCGAAAGTGCCATCGTGTTTAATATTCTGTCTGAAAACTGAGAAAGCCGTTCTGCCGGTGCTCTCCCAAGTGATAATAATTCATTTTGATTGCGCAGGTCCATATTTTCAACAATCTGAAGGACCTGTGCTTCATTGCGCAGCTGCATTCTAACTTCATTAGCAGACTGTTCTGTCAAATCTGTATTTTGTTTAATCTGTAATTCATTTACCATTAGTTATTTCCCCAATCATTGGAATATTTGTTGATTCAGTCTTTTAGATATCAGTTAAAATATTCTTTTAATAATCTTTTTAATGAATGATTTTTCTCCTTGCTGAAAGTCTGGAATTTCTTGTTCAAAAACAATATCTTCTAGCCAATGGGTATCGTAATGAGATGGGTCTACAAAATTCTCTATATCGGTTTGTCCTGCTGGATTGTATAACACAATATCCACACCAAATTCATTTAAAAACAGCAGCAGTGCCGCATCCTCACGGGTAAATGTACTGTTAGTTCCCATATTGTATAGAACGATTCTTGGCACATCCTGAGAATAATCAAATTGTTGTAATTGTTTCAGAAAATCTTCAGGAATCAAGCTCGCTTGTTTAAATAAAAATAATTGCAAATCATATTCTGTTTCATGATTCAGCTTTAGTAATTTAGGATGTTCACAGTACTCTTTAATCGTCCAGGCGATGGCCCTTTGCAGCTCAATCGGCAAAGGTCCATATCTCCACCAATTTCCTGCGAGCATTTTTTCGGGTGACAGTGCGCCATCTTTATCTAAGGAATGTTGAAAATGAAAATGATAATTGGCTTTTGTCTTTGTCGTGAAAGGAAATTCGCGAATGTTTTTCGAGAGTGAAGAATCCTTGAGACCCTTCATTTTAGACCAATAATCCGCTCGATCTCGTGAAACTCCATTGATTTTTGTGAATATGACAGGAATGATTACTCGATCCTTATCAATTTTAAATTGAGGCCTAATCATTGCTTTTTCTTTTGCATATATAAATACATCATCATAGGTCATTCTTAATGTTGTAGATGAAGGCTTGAAATTTCTAAATTGCCAAGGTTTATAAATACCAGACTCATGATCATTTAACATGATTTCAAGCTGTTTGTTGGCTCGATACGCTACAGTCGTTTGCCGCTCTCTTTCTTTCGTAGGGAATGGTTCCAGCTTCCCTTTATTCGTATACACATAGGGTAGTGAAAATTCATTTTCTCTATCAAGATCGCTAAAAAAGTCTGTGCCTGCAGGATGCAAAATTAAAACATCACAACCAAATTCCATGAGCAGTAATAAAAAATATTGCTGACTTAAGGATAGATCTCCATACCAAACGACTTTCGGAAAATCTGAACCTATTTGGAGGTCTTTAGACCATTTTTCCCAATGATTTTTAAGCCACTTAATCATATCGATGATAAATCTGCGGAATTCAGGTGAGAGCAACCCGCTCTTCTGTTTATCTTTAAAATGTTCAACCACTTTAATGATTGATATTTGTACATGCCTGTTAATTGTAGAATCCGTATGCTTAGGTATTAAGTTTTTACCATAAAAAATGGCTATTAATCGTTTAATTGATAATCCTTTATTTTCTGTACGATGTAAGGTTAAAACATCATGTATAGTTTGGAACACCTGATTATCAATCGTTTTATCCAATTCTTCACTTAACACATGTATAAAAGGTTTTTGGTGCATGTCGTATAAGGAGTTATAGTATTCATCTTCGTCGAGTGGAATACCTAATACTCGGAGACTGATTCTTTGAAAACGAAAAGTTGATTCATCTAAATGATAGGATGGTCTTGTACGAATAGAAGAAAGAAATAACTCTAACCATTCTGCTGTAGATTTGTTTAATAAAGGTTCTATTTTTATGTAATTCAATATTTAAACTCCTTTCTCTAAGATGATTCGTACATTAATATTATATATCTATTTTTTTACAGTTGCGCTAAGAGATTTGGGAAATCTGCTCTTTTTTTACAAAAAATATAACTTTGGGAGAATATTATACGCCCGTAATCAGTCCATTTTTCTATAAACTAAAAAATCTATGATATTTTCGGTCAATTACATAGATGTTTTTTAGGAATCGCTATTCAGTTAGAAATAAAATTGCTAAAACAATTGAAAGAATGAGCAGTAACCCAGTGGGATAGTACTTTATACTCTTACTCCCACCGAGTTACAGCTTTCTTACAGGCTCAGAAGATTTTTAATTAAATCCTCTGTGGAAGCTGCTCCTTTACCTTTTAACCAGTTTATTTTTGGATCGTTCGGTTTGACATCGTAAAGCTCTCCATGCTTTAGACTATATCCTTTATCGGCAATCGCGATCATATCATAATCCATAAGGGAATCCCCGGCAGCAGTGTGAATATCATAGTCCAGCCGCTTTTTTAAATGCTCCACTGCAAAAACTTTATTTAAATTACTTGGCAGTATATAGAGTTTTCTTCCGTGCAAAAATGTTCTCCATCCGATTTTGTTTAATTCATCTTCAAAGGACAGCAGTTCTTGATGTGGTAAGGTATCTTTATTTACATGGTACATATAGAACAAGGAATCGATATAAAACTCACGCTCAACCCAGGAATCATGACGGATCTTTGCGAACGTATTTAGCATGTCATGATGTGGAAGTGAAGTAACAGAGAGATGGTTTTTAATAAAATCGTCCCACTCAGAGTCAGGCTTTCCATCTACTAAAATCGTTCCGCCATTGCTCACAATCGCATATTTAGGTTTTATTTTCTGTTGAAATACTTCAATTCTCTCATATTGATATAGTGCTCTTGTCGTTACTGGTACAAATAGATGTTGTTGATTAAATTGTTGTAAAAGGTCAATAGAAGTTTGAGACATATAGGTAATAACCTGATCATCTTTAAATTCGACTGGTGTTATTTGATTATCGATGGGGTACTTGTCCATCATATTTTTTGAATAAATTAAAGTTCTGTCTAAATCGGATGTAAATAAAATAATAGTAATCCCTTCCTTATACCTCTTTTATAATTCCGCAGCATGTATAGGACATATCCCTGAATTCCTCAACCGGTACATTTCGCTCTTTAGCCAAAAACAAAATATGTGATAAATCATTTGAATGATTAGGATTGATTAGGATTTTCCAGGGTATTCTTCGCAATAAAACACGTGTTGTTTCTCCAACACCTGGTTTGATAAAATGTGTATTGCTAATATTGTAGATGTTTTGAATTCTTTCAATAGAATCCATCCCGAGCCACGTAGGTGTTTTATCTTCTTGACGTAATTGTTCCAAGGATTGTTTCACTTGCTCTTCTACTTTCCCAAAATCCTCGCTAATCGTATCCACATAAAAATTCGATAAATCTGCATCCGCTAATTCTTTATAAAACTTTGCACCATGAAAGTCATCCTTGCTCATGAATTCATAGTTTAATACAGTACGACTTACTAATCCTGATACCGTAGAGTTTAAACAAGCGGATGGGATTAAAAAGTCATCTCTTGTTCCATATATATCTACACAATGCCCTGGATCGGCTAACACGGCCAATGAAGGATCAATATAATTCGAGTGAGTTGAATTATATTTCTCGCATGCTTCAGCTAATTCAAACGTAATAGCTCCTTTTCCTGTCCAGCCGTCTATTACCTGAATGTTCGCATGAGAATGCTGCTCAAAAATATAATCAATAGCTGCCTCATCAATGCCTCTGCCGCGAATGATAGATATAGAATAGTGAGGAACATTGATTTGATATTTATAGGCGTAATAACGTTTAATCAACACTCCAATTGGTGTTCCAGCTCTTGCTAAGCTGACTAAAACTAAGTTATCCATTCCTTTACGTTCAATAATCTGTTCGGCCACTGTTCCAATAGCCACAGCTAGACGCTCTGAATATTTTTTTAATGTATCATGAAATAAATTTATATATTCTTTTGGAGGATGATATTCGACAGGGAGCATTTCCGAATAGTGTATACCGGATTGGATCAAACTTTCTCTTTCTTCCGTTTTGGTTTCAAAAACGTAATCACTAATATCTCTTAATAAAAATATGGCATCATCTTCGTTGTAGCTTCCCATTTGATCCGGTATTAGTTTTCGTTTAAGCATAAAATCCCTCCTGGTTGTATAGTGGAGCAGTATATAACTATAAAAGTATGAAACTATATATGATATCTAACAGTTCTAGCCAATTAGAAAGAAAATGGTTGATATGAATTCCTTACTGATTCATTTCCGTTAGAGTGATGACAGTAATGAAATTAATTCCGGTTTGTTTTAATGCGGATAGTATGGAATTTACTGATTCATGAGATGAGTTTCTTTCAATAAATATAAATATCTCGTCATAGCGATTGATTTCAATATTATATAAGTAATTTACGATCCCTTTATTTTCAGGACTATCAAATGTAAATTTATTATGAATTAGGTAATCACTCTTTTCTAAAGAGTATATTGGACTTCGAGTAGTAGATTGAAAGTAAACCTCACTCCCCATGGACGAAGCAATCATCATAGGTATATACATAAATTCCCCGGTACCTATAGCCAAGGTCCTCTTACCTTTGCGATGCTGTTTCAAAATACCGCCTATCTCTTCAAAAATAGGAGAAAAACTTCTTTCTTCTTCTATATCCAGACCAAATCTCCCTGTAGCCTGTGAATAAGGGGAAGCATTTAGAGACTCATCAGTATTGATAGAAGTAAATTGATTAAAGTGATGGTCTTTAAAATAATGATGGATAGGTATAAATGAAACGTGTTGCTCAGAAGTTTGATTAGGAGCAGCAAGTTGATCCTCTAGCTTTAAATCAGGTTGACCATTAATCGAGATTGTTCCATCCATTAAAGACACTGGATGTATGGTAACCCCTAATTCTCTTTCTAATTGCTGATATTGTGAACGATGCTCAGCTGTGCGCCAATCCAAAATCGATATCAATGTAAATACCTTTTTTGATGGATAAACAGAATGGATTTTTCGGATAATATTGATTGCTGTTTTACCCGTTGTTATTTCATCATCCACTAATACAATTTCTTGGTCGTTATCAAAAAAAGCAGGATCGCTTGAATAGACATAATGGCTGCTGGCATGGGAATGTTCTTCTTCAAAATTAATGATTGAAGGGATTTCAGCTATTTTTTCTCTTGTTGTGTGTATGTATTTTGCATGTTTATCAAAGGAACTAAATACCGCATGGCCCAATGCTGTAGCCGTCTCAGCAAAACCAATAATGGTTAGTGGCTTTGGCAGTTTGATCGGATCTTCTTCAACTAAAAGCAAGGATTCCTCAATGTTTCCACCAGTTTTTATAGCCTCAGCGATTGCCTCTGCACGCATATCTTTCTTGCCGTAGACGACTTCTAAATATCGCAGGGATAATAAATGACCAACCAGTAGAGGTATTTTAGGATTAACAGCCAGATGTTTGCCTAAAACCGTACTTACGAATAAAAAATTACGTTTCTTATTAATGCGAGTCGCCATTTTAAATAAATGATGTGTTTCGAAATCATATGGATTATCATAGACTTCGATCCTAACTGTTAAATCATCCAGTATTTGGTGCGTTACTTCTCTTATATTCACTCTCGTTGCTGTCATTTCATTTCACCTCTAGAATTTGTTCATCATGTCCTTGATTTAAGAGTAAACTAGTAAAATCTTGATCAACATTATATACACCGAATACCTTGGCTCGGAGTAAGACTTTTTTCGCCCAATAATAATGAGGTTTCATTTCATTCATTTTATTTTCATACAAGCTTTTTAAAACCCCTGCATTCCCTTCGCGGTTCGCTATGATGCTTATAGCATCTATATATTCTTCATGTGTAATGGTGTATAAAGAATGCACTACTTTAATATGAGTAGGGTGTATAATGGTTTTTCCGTTAATTCCATTCAATTTATCCAGGAGGACTTCGTTAATTAAACCATCTAAATATTCATTGATTAATTCAGTCTGTTTTACTAGACCAGAGCTGCCATATCTTCTTTGAAAAGGACTTACACGCAGTGTTGGTTTTAAGATACGGTTATCTTTTGAGAAGAACTCCCAAACTGGCCCGGAAACTACATATTCATCACCCTGTCTGGTAAAGAGATTGATAATATCCGTGATACAATCTCTTATCACCGACACATCATAAATAGTTGTGTCTACTTTTCTTCGTATACCAAATAAACCGGAAAAATCAGTAGCTCCTATCCGGATGTTTAATATATAGCTCTTATATGAGTCCAATAATTCTTTTATTTTTAATAGAGCATCCATTCGGGTTTCTTTATAAATAATTTCAGCTGACTCCAATATAGGCATACCATATAGTAAGCTATTATTTTTATTGATTTCATCCAGGATTGCTAAAAATTCTTTCCCATTTTCATAATTGAATTTTGGAAAAACAAACCCTGTAAGTATGTACAAATAATCGTTAATGAGCTTAGTTATTCGTCTCATTTGGATTGGGTCCCTTACTCTTATAAAAATAAGCGGCAGTTCATCCATGCTTATTTTGTTTTCCTCAAGATGCTCAGATAGTATAGATAGATGTTCCAGCAATTTGTTTTCAGCATCCACAACTATACAATCAGCAACTGAGTCTTCCAAATCAATCACTAATGAAGTAAGCTCTTGATACTTTTTGTTAATGATATCCTTTGCGATATTCGCTTTTATAGCAGGCATATAAAGAGTGGCACCAAGGGCATAAGCAAGTACCTCTTTATCTGTATATTTCGTAAAAGGCTCCGGTTCCATATAAAAAATCTCTTTCATTTTTATGGATGATTCATAGCTGAAATGTTGCATTCTTATGCTCCTTTCATATAAAAATAAAGACTACTGTTTACGAACACAGTAGCCGTCTTTAATTCAAGCCAGATCTTTTTATTTATCTTTAGATGCAGCCATTTCCGTGTTTTTATCAATATTTTTACCTTTATTGATATAATGAATGATAAAAGTTGCGAGAAAAGCGACAATGATAATCGCAAAAAATACATAATGAGATACATGGAAGCCAAAAACACTTGCAAACATTTTTGCTGAGATAATCCCAATAAGTATAAATGCAGTAGTTTCGAGTTCAGGTACGCGTTCAATTAATGTTAAAAATACACCGGCAACTGTACGCATCATTAGGATTCCTAACATACCGCCAACCAAAAGTACCCATACTTGATCAGATATTGCAAATGCAGCTAATATAGAATCCACTGAGAACGCAATATCCATTAATTCTACTGAAACAACCGTGCTCCAGAATATTCCGATTGTACGTGTAAGCCATGAATTTTTATTAAATTGTTTTACGCCGTCTTCGCCATCTCCGGCTTTTGACCGAAAATGCTGGATTACGATCCATGCTAAGTACGCAGCACCTAAAACTTTAATGAACCAAAATTTAACGAGGTATACGCCTATTCCAATAAATAAGAAACGGAAGAAGTAGGCACCGAACATCCCATACATAAGTGCTCTTTTTCGTTGTTTTTCAGGAAGATGCTTTACTAAAACAGCCAGAACAAGGGCATTATCAGCGGACAATAATCCTTCTATGATTACTAAGGACCCAATTAGTCCCCATGCTACAGGATCAGTTAATACTTCCGCCCACATGTCCAAGTCAAAAAATAAAGCATACGTACTTAAGATTTGTTCTAAAATTTCCAAAGTGTTAACCCTCCGTTGTATATCTTAAAAATAATTGGGGAAAGAAATAATTCCCCCTAACTAATCATTTATGCTTAAACGCTTAAGCCATATGCTTTAACCAATGAATGTAACCCGCCTTGATAACCGGAACCAACCGCATTGAATTTCCAATCAAGGTTATGTCTATAAACCTCACAAAATACGACAGCTGTTTCAATACTGAAATCTTCTCCAAGGTCATAACGTAAAACCTCAACGCCCGTATCTTCATTTACTAGACGTACAAAAGCGTTGGTAACTTGTCCAAAATTTTGACGGCGAACTTCCGCATCATGAATCGTTACTGTAATAGCAATTTTGTTCACATCATCGGGGATTTTAGAAAGATCGATTTTGATTTGTTCATCATCGCCTTCCCCTTCTCCCGTTCTGTTATCTCCGGTATGGGTAACGGAACCATCCGTACTTTGAAGATTATTATAAAAAATGAAATCGAAATCGTTACGGCATTTTCCGTGGGCATTTAAGATGAACGCAGAGGCATCCAAGTCAAAATCTTGACCTCCATCAAAGTTTTTTACATCCCATCCTAAACCGATAACAATTTTTTGCAATGTTGGATCGTTTTTAGTCAGGTCAATACGTTGACCTTTACTGAGTTGAATAGCCATGTGCAAAATCACACCTCTCAAATTCGTATATTACTATTTAATAAACGAATAGTATTATCCTATTTGTAATCCATAGTCATTGCAAAGAGCAGCTAAACCGCCTTGGTAACCGGAACCAATCGCACTAAATTTCCATTCTCCTTGATGGCGGTATAATTCGCCTACAACAACGGCAGTTTCAATGCTAAAATCTTCTCCCAAATCATATCTGATCAGTTCTTCATTCGTTTCTTCGTTCACAATTCGAATGAAAGCGTTTGAAACCATACCAAAGTTTTGACTTCTGGAATCAGCATCATGGATGGTTACAGCAAAAGCAACTTTTTGTATACTTTGTGGAATACTTTGGATTGAGATTTTAACCTGTTCATCATCGCCGTCACCTTCTCCAGTTAAGTTATCACCAGAGTGAGTTACGGAACCAGCACCACCTGTTGTATTATTATAGAAAACAAAATCTTCTCCGCCGGATACTTTTCCGCTTTCATTTAAAAGAAATACGGATGCATCAAGGTCAAAATCATGTCCGCCATCATATTTGTTTACGTCCCATCCTAAACCTACTATTACTTTTGTTAAACCAGGATTTGTTTTTGTAAGATCTACTTTTTGTCCTTTTGATAATGAAATTGCCATTTTATTTCCCTCCAGTATTTTAATTAATATTTATTATTGGTATTTGCTGCATATCTCCGATAGACTGCTATCTTTCGTTCCATCACCAATAGCAGCAAATTTCCATTCTGAATTGTGACGATAAATTTCACCTGTAATCAATGTTGTTAAGCCAGCATAATTATCCGACAAATTAAATCGAACTAATTCTTCGCCTGTATCGTGATTCACAACACGTATATAAGCATTCTCAATCATGCCAAAGTCTTGTTTTCTTTGAACACAGTTATAAATGTTTACGACAAAAACTAATTTGTTGTATGTATTTGGAACAGATTTCAAGTTGATTTTAATGGATTCATCATCACCATCGCCATCCCCAGTTAAGTTGTCTCCTGAATGAATAACAGAACTACAAGCACTTTTTTTATTCCCAAAATAAACAAGATCTTTATTACTCTGCAATTTATCTGCAGTCAGCATAATAACTGATGCATCACAGTCTACATCTGCACTTCTGCTAAAAAAGCCGCCTTTTTTCTTTACTGGATCCCAACCTAAACCAACCATAATCGTATTTAGATTTGCATTACCTTTTGTCAGGTCAATTCGTTGTCCTTTTTGTAAGCTTATAGCCATTAACGTTCTCTCCTTCTTTCGTTTTGGATTTTCTGTATAGTAGCCATGGGTGAAATAACGAATATTTACATAATTCAATAAATTTCGTTAGTTAATATTTACTAGTTTATGAAATTACTAACTAGTAAAGCGCTATATATTTACTATAATAACTAAAAATGCCTTACATTTACAACTTTTTATATTAATTCCCACGAGATACTTTATATTTGTCGAATTTTTAGACATTTCGCATTATCGTCTCTTCCAGTTATAACCTTTTATTCTTCTTTTCCCTGGATGCTTTTCATCACTTTAGACTCTTCATTTACAGGAAATAAAGATTACTAATTTAGTAAGTACTTAATATCGTCATACCGGTAGCAATATGTCGTCATTGAGGGGTCTAACTAGACAGGAATTACCCATTAACTGAAAAATAGGCATTAGAGAAATTAGAACAGGAAGAAAAGTAATAAAAGTACTAATGATTTAGGGGAAATATGTATAACAGATAGGGTGGATACAAAGAATATTTACTCTCCTCACTCTTTCTCATGCTATGAGTCTTTTAGCTGCAAAAAAAAAGAGATTATTCATCTGAATAACCTCCCTTTTACTTACATGGATTCCATTTGAGTAGCTTGCTTATCTATGTCCTTATTATATTTTTGCACCACCATAAAAACGAATACTAAGCCAACCAATTCCCCAAGAGAAGCAGCTATGGCACCCGCTCTTCCATTTAATGAAGGGAACAGGACAACAAATGTCACTAAAATAATTACAACCGTAATCAGATTATAAAGCTGTGGCTTTAACATCGCTCCTGTTTTCTTGTTTAGCATTAAAATGCCCCCTAAGTAATCCACCCAAGGAAAAACAAAGGTTTTTATAATAAAGAATTGCAGCACCTGCAATGTCTCTTTAGCCAATGTACCGGTTGTGCCAAAGATCGTATCCATAAACCAGAAGCCTGCAGGTGTATAGCATAATATAAGCAATAATGTTGTAGGAACTATACTAAAAATCACAATACACTGAAAGACCGCTTTTTTGTTTGTATCATAAAATTGAAGAACGACCTGATGGGTGTACATAAAAAAGCTGATGATCAAATTCGTTACACTGAAGGCAAGAGCAAAAGAAGCGATCCCGAGATTTACATTGTCAATGAAGCTTAAACAAGCATAAATGATAGGTGTTACAAGCGTTTGAAAAGATAAGTAAAAGACCAATGGCGTATAAAACTTTCCAATCTCTCTTTGGGTCAATGGCTGTTCATCATCTTCATCCAGATTCTCTGTCTTTATTAAACGATGGCCTCTCCAGATACTGATTACACATTCGATTAACATACCGGTTAAGAAAATGATGGCTCCGGCTATACTTGACAGTAAATCCGCATAATGGATGAAATAAAATGCAATTGCAATCATACCAATCAAGCGAATAATCACACCATAGGTCACCCATTTTGTTTCAAGATGATTAATCATAATTCCCTGATATAACGTACGGATGCCTGATAGTAAAATCACAACAGCTAAAACCTTAAAGGTGTTCATTAAAGCTGACATATTCTCAGGTTCAGCATTAAATAAATAAGTGAATATCCATTCTCCAAGCGGTGAAAACGCGACTAACATACAAATAAGCATTAAAGAAACGATGATTTTTATGAAAAAAGAGCAAATAGCCTGGAAGGTCGACTTCCCTTTTGCTAAGGCTGAGCTTGTTTGTCTGAATACTAAAGCCGGTCTTTCCATAATACTAAACAGTGAAAAAGCAATTGCATAGTTGGATATAATGACCTCCGCTGCTTCAGCCCGACTAAGTGTCCCGTT
Source organism: Bacillus sp. E214 (assembly GCF_008087365.1). Lineage (NCBI taxonomy): Bacteria > Bacillati > Bacillota > Bacilli > Caryophanales > Bacillaceae > Bacillus > Bacillus sp. E214. The sequence goes on from NZ_VENN01000001.1 coordinate 931,878, forward strand.
AATAATAACGTGAGATACCGAAGTCAAACTAGCTGACAGAGCCAATGGGATAAAGAATAGCAATATTTTTCCTAATGTATATTCCTCTGATGTCTTTGGTTGTTTCATGTCGTAACCTCACTTCTTTTCAATCAAACATTTTTTCACAAAACTACAGACTGAAATATCTAATATGTTCACTTTCATACGGAAACTGAACAAATTATTGACAAAGTAAAAGCTATTCATGCTGCTTATTAGATTACTCCTCCCAAGCGGCAATCGTCTATCTTAACGCTTTATGCATGTGTATAAACCGAATTTTCAAAGAATAAAATAGAGCACCTTTAATTATTTTTTATTAGAAGGAGATATATTTATGTCCTTTCCCTGGTTTAAAAAGAAAAAAACAGAACTATCCGGAACATTAACTGAAATGAAAAAGATGCTTGATCAAAAAAAGAAAGTAATATACAAAATGACGCATGAAGATGAAATGATTTTAAGAATGATACGTGAAAAAACAAGCTTAGCCAATCAGAATAATATTACCAGGACTAAAGCCTATCTTTCTTTTTATCAAAACCATCCAGAGATCCATTGGTCATTTCTTGCCCATATGGTTTCCAGAAATGCCGGATGGAATATGACTGACTTAAAGGGTACTTGTTTATCAAGATTGCTGGAGAAAAAGGAAGCTGAAACATTCTTTTTGTTTTTAGAACGGGGCAATTGGTTGATTTTTAATGATGCCTATCCTCAATTACTCATGTATGAAGAATCACTTAAATACGGTCGGAATCTCGCCTACTTATTGCCTCATTTATTTGTTTCAGCGTATATGCAAACTGTTTGGACTTACTTTTGGCAATATAAAGATTCAGCTCTTCTAACGGTGGCACTTATCATAAATGAACAAAACCATTTAGAAGAAACACTCATAAAAGAACCCAATATCCATAATCAGGTCCTTGTAAAACCTGAATTTTCTCTACAAGATCATTTATCAATGAATCAAATTTTATTTCCTTATTTGAAAAATAATACGAAGATCAGTTTTGCGGGTAAAACGATCCATCACTTTGAACAGCTCGATAGCCGGATTCAAATTGGAAAGGATTTGTATACGTGTTTATTTAATGATAGAAGTTTGAAGAAAATTGAACAATGGGCATTAAATACGCCGCATACAGGCTCAAGAAAGGATTATTGGCCGCATCTTTTTAATGATATAAATGAAGAATTTCCAGGAAAAAAGTATAAAGTTCGTTTAAGAGAATGCAGGCTGCTATCTGGATCTCCTCACTTTTATAGCCCTTCACTCTCATATGTATGGAAAGATGTATCGCACTCGCCACCTCAATATACAGAATGGTATAAGGATTCAACGATTGTAAAGGAAATGGTTCTGAGTATGAATCAAACTATTGAAAATGTAGAAGTTGATTATTGTAAAACACTGGAGAAATTGGAGATGGCTTGTGTGGCAAAGAATGTATTCCCTCTTTTTTAAATATGGTTAATATCTAAGGTTTTCTAGCACTGTTATAGTGAATACTCTTTATAAAAGAAATATACCACTATGAATCACTTAATTCACAGTGGTATATTAAAATGATTTAATTTGATCTTTCTTTTATTAATGAAAACTCAGGATCAACAGAAACTTTTTGCATAGGCACTGCCAAAGATATTCCCTCTTTTTCTAACAGCTGCATGATACTTAAATTGATTTGATGTTTAATTTGGACATGTTCTTCCCAGGCAGTAGTATTGGTAAAGAAATAAACTAGTATTTTTATATAATGATCTTTAAATTGATCGAAGGCTACGACAATGGTGTCCTGATGAACACCTTGATGTGAGCGCAGCAAATGTTTAATTTCCTCTATTAGATTATCAAGTTGATCTGTCTCCCTTTGGTAGGCGACGTCCAAATGAAAATCGATTTTTCGTTTTCCCATTCGACTCCAGTTCGTGATTGCATCGCTGGCCAGCGTAGCATTAGGTACAGTCACTAACGCCTGGCTGAATGTACGAACCTTTGTACTTCTAAAGTTTATATCCTCCACAGTTCCTTCAACATTAGATGTTAAAATCCAATCACCGATAGAAAAAGGTTTTTCTGTGACGATTACAATTCCGCCAATTAAATTACCAACAGCGTCTTTAGCTGCTAAGGCAAAAGCTAAACCACCCAAACCAAGACCGGCTACCAATCCATTTACGTCATAATCAAATTCTTGACCGATAATACTAATGCTGATGGCTACGATAATCACTCTCATGGCTCTGGATATAAAGGGAATGAGGATCAAATCGATTTTTTGATTCATTTTCTCATTAATATTTAATAAAATACCTTGTGAAGGTGAGGACAAATTAAATAATCCCCAGGTAATCAAAAAGATAATCATCGAACGCAATAATTTTAAGAAAAAAGGATTATGTTGATTGATGAATGGAAAGTACTTTACCCCTATGTACAGACCAATGATAATAAACAGCCAACTGATCGGTTTTTCAAAGCTTTTAAAAACTTGAATAAATAAATCATTTGGCTTATCCTCTCTCAATTTTAATATCAACTGAAAGACATACTTCGTAACTAGCTTCCTAAAAAGGATGAATAGCAAAACAATCCCTAATGCAATCCCAGTGTTAACCCATTTCTCATAGTCTCCTTCATATAAAGTGACCATTAACTTGTAATCTAACAAACGATCAAATCCTTTCTGTCTTGATTGAAGTTCTACTACCAAGTCAGAATTTTTATCCATATTATGAAACGTCATGTAAGTAATACGCATTATTTTACCCTGATTTTCAATAAAATGAAAATAATGTGTCTTCAAACGAAGAGAGTTTCAACAAGTATGAAAGTTACATCAGCAATACGATATTTATATAAAAAATATAATTCTTTTCCAATTATGATAGGATATTACTTCATTTAATGTTAAAATGTTGAATAATTCTAAATATACAGATAAATTTACCTAATTGGAGATGATTGTCATGACTGAAATGCGTAGTAATATGATAAAAAAAGGAATAGATCGCGCTCCACATAGAAGCTTACTGAGAGCGGCTGGTGTAAGTGAAGAGGATTTTGGAAAACCATTCATCGCGGTTTGCAATTCCTATATTGACATCGTTCCTGGTCATGTACATCTGCAGGAATTCGGAAAGATTGTAAAGGAAGCAATCCGTGAAGCGGGTGGGGTTCCGTTTGAATTCAATACTATTGGTGTCGATGATGGGATTGCTATGGGCCATATCGGCATGCGTTATTCTTTGCCGAGTCGTGAAATTATTGCGGATTCTATTGAAACAGTCGTATCAGCGCATTGGTTTGATGGAATGGTTTGTATTCCAAACTGTGACAAAATCACACCTGGTATGATGATGGCTGCTCTTCGTGTCAATATCCCAACTATTTTCGTCAGTGGCGGACCAATGAAAGCTGGTAAAGATAAAGATGGCAACTCCCTCTCCCTCACTTCCGTTTTTGAAGGTGTCGGTGCCTATCAATCCGGACAAATTGATGAAGAGCGACTGCAGGAGCTTGAACAGGTCGCCTGTCCAACATGCGGTTCATGTTCCGGAATGTTCACCGCGAACTCAATGAATTGCTTAGCGGAAGGCTTAGGTTTAGCTTTACCTGGTAACGGGACAATCCTTGCCGTTGCAGAGGAAAGAAAGGATTTTGTCAGACAATCAGCCAAACAGCTGATGCAGCTCATTAAAACAGACATTAAACCGCGTGATATCGTGACCATCGATACGATTGATAATGCATTTGCTCTTGACATGGCCATGGGTGGTTCAACGAATACAGTCCTTCATACTCTCGCATTGGCTCATGAAGCTGGATTCGAATACCCGATGGAGCGTATTAATGAGATTGCCAGCCGAGTCCCCCACTTGGCAAAAATAGCGCCGGCATCTGATTATCATATTGAGGATGTACATAATGCCGGTGGTGTCAGTGCTATTATTAATGAATTGCTGAAAAAGCCGGGTGCTTTAAACGGAGAATGTATAACTGTCTCTGGCCAAACATTGAGAGAAAACGTGCTGGGCTGTGAGATTTTAGATTATGATGTAATTCGTCCTTTAAGCAATCCACATTCTGAACGTGGCGGCTTGGCTGTACTGTTTGGCAATCTTGCACCAAATGGTTCAATTATTAAAGTTGGAGCGGTCGATCCCGAAGTTGGCGGCTATCACAGAGGCCCTGCTATTTGTTTCGATTCTCAGGAGAATGCTTTATCAGGTATTATTACCGGCAAAGTAAAAGAAGGAGATGTAGTCGTCATTCGTTATGAAGGCCCAAAAGGCGGTCCTGGTATGCCGGAAATGCTCGCTCCTACCTCGCAAATTGTCGGAAGAGGATTGGGCGCAAAAGTAGGCTTAATTACAGACGGACGTTTTTCTGGTGCCTCAAGAGGAATCAGCATTGGCCACATATCACCTGAAGCTGCTGAAGGCGGCCCTATTGCCTTTGTTGAAAATGGCGATATCATTGAACTCGATATGAATAAACGTACCATTCAACTGGAAATCTCAGACGAGGAATTTGAACTCCGCAGAGCGAATTGGAAAGGTTTTGAGCCAAAGGTCAAGACCGGCTATCTGGCACGCTATTCGAAACTCGTCACTTCCGCCAGTACAGGTGGAGTTATGAAAATCTAATGACTAAGGGATGTAAACAACTGTTTACATCCCTTTTTACATGTTGTTTATTCCGGTGAATGCTGAAACTGTATTGGTTCATGCAAGTTCACCAGTGGTAATCATATAACCGAATTGGTCATCAAGGAAGTCTATTTTCCTACTAGCGGCAACTCGAAATAACACATATTTAAATCGATTAATTAAGAGGAAAATAATTTTATTTTTCCAAATATATTGAATATATGATTCAACTAATTTAGAATCTGAATATAATCCAAAAAATGGAGGGGATTAAATGCAGGATCTTTATTCGTTTGAATCGATAGAATCGCTATCTATGCAAGTAGAATCTTCACCAGTTTGGGAAGTTATCCTTGGTATTGCTGGCTATACTCATGAAAAGATGCGGCATACTTTTGAGCAGGAAGCAATATGGTCCTCTTGGGAAAACAAGTTGCCAATATCTCTTTCTAAGGATTTAAAAGAAATCGAAGATACAAACCTTTGGTATGGACTGATAATGCTGCAAGCAAAATTTTCTTCATCTTCTATTCAGGAGTTTCTTGATGCTTTGGCTGATATTTCGCCAAATACTTTTTACGAAACCGTTCTTCCATATAAAAATCGAGTCTGTGAAGAAGCACGTAAAAATACAGCGATTAATTATAAGGAAAAGCATTTGTTTACTGAGTATAGTAAACATTTTTCAGAGCATGATTATTTGGGAGACTACGTTCTTAATCTTGGTAAATATCAATTCAAAGAAATATGTGTTCTCTATCAAACCATTATAGACGGATGGTATCAATGGGTAAGAAGCTTCGAGGAATGGAATAAATGGTTAAAAGCACTGGAATTTGAAGAAAAACAGCATCAATCATTGGAAGAAAAGAATCCCACCGAGATCATTGAGCAAATAAGCGGCCGAGCGAATTATATACCGGAACCTTCCGTATGGTCTGTAAAGATGGTCCCTCATGTTTCTTATCGGCCATGGATACTGGAAATTCGAACAGTAGATACCAAACTGATCTTCTATCCAGTTAAAGAAGACTATTTTAGGCAATCAGATGTACCTTCACAGGAATTAATTGCTGGCCATAAAGCGCTTGGGGATGAGCTCCGCTTAAAGCTGCTTCATCAATTGATTAAAGGTCCAAGGTCCCTGCAGGAATTAAGCGTCCAATTTTTAATTTCAAAGACAACTCTGCATCATCAGCTTTCCATTTTAAAATCGGCCAAATTTATTCGTGCGGATAAAGGAATCTATTCAATCAATGCCGCTCAGCTTAAAGATTTTTCAACTAAGCTATTTCATTATTTGGGTAATCCTTTATGAAAAATTATTCAAAATCGTTTAAAGCTCTTTGGATTGGAGAAATTGTTTCTGAATTAGGCGGAGCAGCTGGTGGAATTGTAAATGGATTACTACTGTATGAATTGACTGGTTCGAAAGAATGGATGGGTATACTTTGGCTGATTTATTTTATCCCTTCGTTAATTTTACAATGTATTAGCTCTCCATTTTTAAATTACATGGTTAAAGAAAGACTTTTGCGTAATATACAACTGATTCGCTCATTCGCTTATTTACTTCCTTTATTGGGTTTTATTCTGGTCTCAGAGAATGGCGCTATTATTGGTTTATTCATATTGCAATGCTTACTGGGTTTAATGCAGCCTATTTACGCAAGTCTCTCTTTCTCCCTTCTGCCGGAGCTTTGTGAAGAAAAGGAACTGGTAAATGCCAATGCATTATTGGACGGCACACTTCGTCTTATGAGCTTTCTCGCACCGGGAGCTGCCTCCTTATTTTTATTATTCATCCCCTTTCACTTCATCTATGTCTTTTCTGCAATCATGTTCTTAATAAGCTTTCTATCTCTTAAACGGCTGGCAGATAATCCCAAACAGGCCGTATCTCCATGGACAAAGCGATTTTGGTGGAAAGAGATGAAGGAAGGGTACAAAATATTTTTTCAATATCCAGGTCTTTTCCGATTGACCCTCCTCTCTTCTACCGTTCAATTTGCCGTGGGAGTCACAATGGTTCTAAGTGTGCCTTTTATTAGAGGAAGTTTGGACGGAGAATATTGGGAGTATGCGATCTTTTCTGCAGCCTTTCCTGTTGGTTATGTTATTGGCACATGGATATTAACGAGTCTTCCTAAGTCACCATTGTTTATGTACATCGGTTTAATGGGGGGAGGCTTATCTTTCATATTATTATTTTTCACACATTCTATTCCTTATGCATGGCTGTGTGAATTAAGTGGAGGTATATTATTCCCTCTGTTTAATGCACACAGTGCCGCCATGTTCCAAAAAGGTGTAGCAAAAGAACGTTTAGCACAATTGAGCTCCGTTCGATTATTTTTCCTCCGGCTCACTATGCCATTAGGAATTCTGTTTGCCTCCTCTCCATTTTGGGATTTAGGGGTAAGGCCGGTATTTCTAATAATCGGAACGATCATTTTTGTTCCCGGTTTTTTTTACTTTTTAATAACGCTCAAGAACACTGGGAGCACATCCTTTATACAAGTAAAGTAAAGGATTTAATGATAAATAAACCGAGGATTTTAGATTTAATTCTCGGTTTATTCATTGAATGATTGAGACATAAAACCATAAACACCAACCCTTTTTATGAACTCTATTGCCTCCTCCTTTATGGCTGGACATCAAAGAAATAACTTCCTTATTTATCAATTCTTTAAGCCTAACTTTACAGACAATGATACTGTTTCTTTATATTCTCCGGACTGACAAACATCTAGCAAGGCTTCTCTAAGCTCCTGTTCAAATTTTTCCACATTATTTTCAAGAAATCGTTTTGAACCGAAAGAGGTGGAATATAGGTTTCCAAGGATTGATTCAATGTTCCAAATGATGTCGTATGTAGGTGATTGGTGAATCTCTAAATTGAATTTTGAGTTAGTTAGTACTTCCTCATGACTTTTAATCGGATGGGTATAGGTAGTCTTTCCAGCTTTTCGATCAGTTCCATACCATTTCTCTATAATTTCATTCATTCTTACCTGCCATGTTGTAAGTGGTTGATTTGGATTATAGTTGTCTATAATAGCTACTCCTCCGCCATCCGTAATGATTGGAAAAAGTTCCTCTAAAATCGTTGGTCTGTCCATCCAATGAAAGGCTTTAGCGATCGTCACGAGGCTATATTGTTCATTATGTACATATTGATTTAGTGTTCCATTAAACCATTGAATTTGCCCTATTCTAATCTCTTGATGTAGACGTTTCGCTTCTTCAATCATTTCTGGTTCAGTATCAATCCCAACGATTTTTTTACACCAATCAGAAAATCTGATTGTGAGGTGTCCTGTTCCACATCCAAGATCTAGGAGGTTCTGCTCTCCATTTAAAGAGAATTTCTCTACTAGAAATCTAATTAGTTCAGAAGGATACATAGGTCTGTATTTTGAATAATACATAGCAGATCCCTTAAACAATTCGTCTCCATACGTATTCAAATGATCACCAACCAATCTTTACATTAAATAATTACTTAAGTCACTTTTACAGTTACCATTTATTTTAGCAAACCTCATTTAAAAAAGTTGGAAATTTAATTCTATGCAGTTAATCCAAAATCACCTATTAAGAATAAAAAACAAGCGTATGTGCAAAAGTAGACACATACGCTTGTTTTTATAATTTATCTGACGTGACATTGCTATCAATTAGCTGTAATTGATATTGCTGAATAATATCAGTTAACATTTTACTGTATATCTTTTCGCCTTTTTCATTCTCAGCCGTACTGTAGCCGGCATCTTCCAATGCTTGAGCCTGTTCCATATAGGTGTTAGCCTCAAAAAGGCCATGCTTTTCATAACGTTGATTTTCTTTAAGAAATGCACCATGATCATCGATTGACTCATCAATCGAATTATAGGCTCTGAAATAACTTTTCGTTATTTGATTATGAAATTCCGTTGTGTCCATGCTTGCAACAGCCCCATCCCAGTTATGGCCTTTAATGCCAAATAGGTTATTATACTTCTGAGATAGTCCTGATTTCCCCCATTCAGATTCCAGGATAGCCTGCGCAATTGTGATGGAAGGCAATATACCATATTCCTTATAATTATCTACAGCGGCACTTTCAATTTCAGCAATAAATTCATATTGATTGCTTTTATTACCTTTTTTAAATGAATCCAAGTAGGTTATATAGGATTTCACCTGAGATTTCTGTTCATCTGTATATTTTAAAGTATCCATTACTTCTTCAATATTTTTAAGCTTATATTTGTTTCCTTCTTTTTCGATAAACAGATTAGTGGTTTGTTCGATATTATAAGGTTCTACAGTGTCTATATTATATTCAATAGCTGCAATAGCTGCGACGTTTTGCCAGTTGGCCTGGACTTTACCTTTACTTGCGTCATCCACTATTGACTGGATTTCCTTCATTCGATCATTCGTAATAAAAGTCTTTTGCTCAGTCGGGGACATTTTCCAAAGAACAAATATCATAATCGCAATCATTGCGAAGAATACTAACTTTAAAGGTTTCATTTGATTTTCTCCTTTTGACAATTCGACATTTAACCGGAAGAAAGTCAGGATTAGCAGTAGATAACCACTATAAACGTTATCTAGTACGTTATCAAATTATATTGTATCAAATTGAGAAAAACATTAAATGAAAATTACTTCAATAATATGTAATGTTTGGTAGTCTGTATATTGATAAGGAACAAAAGTGATTAGTAAAATAGGAAAAGAATCAAAGAAGGATTAATTTCCACCAAGGAAAATTTATAATAAAGCTATTGGTAGTAAAGTGGCAATGATATAACTTACTCCTTCGATTATGATATGAAGCAAGTTTTCTCTTTTAAACTTACTGACTAGTAATTCTTCCAGTAACAATTAACGTTTTTTTCTCTATTGAATTAAAGGAATATCAATGATATTTACTTGAAAAAAATATGACATAGTTTATTTCATCCTAAAATATTATCTTGTTATCAAAATCAAATAATTTAAATTTTCTGAATTAATATTGCTTTTGAAGTTTCAAGTCTTTATAATCTTCCTTAGATATAATAATAGAAACCTATCTGCACGCATTAATGTAAGCGTATACATTAAGCTGAAGGAGTGATCTTTATCGAATCTATTTTAAAACCTGCCATAATCTTGACAGGCGGGTTTAGTGGAATACAACTTATGGAGACAATTCGAAAGCTGCAAATCAAGAAAGCTTTTATCATGATTTCAGTAAAGCTTTACAAAGATGCCAAAAAACATCTCTTCTCAACGCTTGAAAAAGAAGGGATATCGTTTCAGCTCTATATTTGCGACAAAGGTGAACCATCCTTTAGTCAGGTGAGAAAAACCACCCATACAGCTCTCTCAGAAAGCTGTGATGGTGTTGTGGCAATCGGTGGTGGCAGTGTGATTGATCTCGCTAAGGCCGTTTCCGTCTTTGCCATTAATTCAGAGCATACTTTACTTACCATCCAGCAAGAATCCATCATTGAACGTCTTCCCTTGATTGTCATACCAACCACAGCTGGTTCAGGATCAGAAGCAACAAAAGTTATGGTCATTACTGACGATGAAACTGGCATTAAACGCAATCCCTCTCATCCAAGTTTTGTACCGGATGCGGTCATTTTAGATTCCTATTGGACCAAGAAATTACCTCCGGCCATCTCCGCATATACAGGATTAGACGCACTTACACATGCAATGGAAGCTTATGTTTCAACAAAAGCAACCGAATTAACAGACTACTATGCTCTTCAAGCCTTCAAGAAAATCACCAACGCCCTTCCAAACGTTTACATAAAAACAAATAACCAACAAGCCTATGATGATATACTTATCGGCAGTTTTTATGCTGGAATAGCATTCTCTAATTCATCAACTAATTTAGCACACGCCACAGGCAGAGCCTTAGGGACAAAATATAAAATCCCCCATGGTTTAAGTGTTGCACTCCTACATCCATTTGTAATTGACTTCGGAATTGAAGATGCAGAAGACCGTTATGCAGAACTGGCCGTTGCTATTGGACACAACCCCAATGAAAGCAAATCCGCCCTGGCAAGAAAAATACTTAAACTGATCTATCAATATAACGACCAGTTTCAAATTTGGGAGACAGGCAGACCATACATCCCAATGGATCAAATGTGTTCCTCACAGATAAAGGAATTAACGGCGCTCACTCTTTGCGGCAATGGTATTGACACAAACCGCAGGATTCCAACTCAAGGGGATATTGAAAATATTTTCCATCAATTATTTCAAGTATTGAACCCTGATTTGATTCATCAATATAATCGTAATGATTAAGGAGGAATATTATGGCTGAAATGAGTGGCGGCGAAGTCATTGCAAAAATGTTAAGCCTTGAGAATGTTGAAAAATTATTTGGCATTATAGATGGAACTTATTTTGGATTTTATTCAAACTTACAGAACCATGGTATTGAATTGATTTCTCCACGCCATGAGACGAGCGCAGCCCACATGGCTGGAGCCTATGCCAGATTGACTGGTAAGCTTGGAGTTTGCATGGCCAGCAATGGGCCGGGAGTAGCCAATATCCTCCCTGGATTGGTTGTCGAGCAGGCAGAAGGTAACCGGGTACTTGTCATTACCAGTGCTAGGCGGACCGGCATCATGTACCCTGACCGTGGAGGCACCTATCAATGCTTTGATCAGACAGCCGTGATTGGCCAGATTGCGAAATGGAGCGAAGCAGTTCCTTCATTCGATAGGATTCCAGAAATGCTCCGCACCGCTTTAAGAAAATGTTTCGAAGGACGCCCAGGAGTCGTTCATCTTGATATACCGGAAAATATTCTCAATACGAAAGTGAAATGTGACCTTTCATTTTGGAGGGTTAGCCAATACCGTGTAACCCAGCCACCTGAACCAAATAAACAACAATTAGATGAAACGGTTGAACTGCTTATATCAGCTAAATTTCCTGTTATTCATGCTGGCAGTGGAGTCATTCATGCACGCGCCTTCAATGAGCTTGAGAAGGTTGCGGAATTATTACAATCGATAATTACAACAAGTTGGGCCGGACGAGGCGCTATTTCAGAGAATAACCGCCTTATGCTACCAATGGTTCATATTGAGGCTAATAACAAGGTTCGCAATGAAGCAGATGTGCTTTTAGTGCTAGGCTCAAGGATAGGAGAAACAGATTGGTGGGGAAAAGCACCTTACTGGAATCCTAACCAAAAGGTAATTCAAGTCGATTTAGATCATTCTATTCTCGGCGCAAATAAGCCAACTGAGGTCAGCATACTCTCAGATGTAAAAATCTTTTTAGAAAAATTATATCAACGACTTCTTCCCTTCAAGGATCAATTGAACTACCTTCAGCGCGAAGCATTGCTATCCAAATACCTTGAAGATAAGCAAAAGCACAGGGATAAGCTTAACGAACATCTAAATGATCATGCCACTCCGATGAACTCAGCTCATATTCCTGCTATATGCAGTGAGGTATTTCCAAAAGAATCACCACTTGTTATTGATGGCGGAAATACAGCCATTTGGACAAATTTCTATTATAAGGTTAGAGAACCGGGAACAGTCATTTCGACATTTAAATTCGGGATGCTCGGGGCAGGTGTCGGTCAGGCGCTCGGCGCAGCTGCTGCTAAGCCAGATGTACCTGTCTGCTGCATCATTGGAGATGGAGCAATGGGCTTTCATCCACAAGAGATTGAAACAGCGGTGCGGAATGGCTTGCATATTATCTATATCGTTCTTTGCGACCGTCAATGGGGAATGGTAAAAATTAATCAGCATATAGCCATGAAGCCAATTAAGACCTTAATCAAGAAAACCCTCAGCCCTGAAGAAAGCATTAATACAGACCTGGGCAATATCAATTTTCAACAGTTAGCTGAAAGCATGGGTGCACATGGGGAATATGCCAATAATCCAACTGAATTCCGCGAGGCCCTTGAGCGTTCAATCCGAAGCGGGATTTGTTCGGTTATTCATGCTGATGTAGATCCAGTCAAGCATATGTGGGCACCAGGCTTAAAATATTTTAAAGAAATGCATGCTGAACCAAGGGGTAAATAGCATGAATATCGATGATATCCAATTAAATTTCAACGCAACTTCACTGACAATTATGAATATCTTAATCGGGTTTATCATGTTTGGGGTCGCTTTGGACTTAAAATTAGCAGATTTTAAAGAAAGTATTAAAAAGCCAAAACCCACACTCATTGGACTGTCTTGTCAATTTATCCTGCTTCCGGCATTTACATATATACTCGTTCTTATCATAGAGCCAAGGCCTAGTATCGCTCTTGGGTTGTTTCTAGTTGCAGCTTGTCCTGGAGGCAATTTATCTAACTTCTTAACCTACTTAGCTAAAGGTAATACCCCATTATCCATCAGCATGTCGGCTATTTCAACCGTGCTAGCTATTTTTATGACTCCCTTTAACACCTTACTTTGGGGATCTCTTTACGAACCGACAAATAGCCTGCTCAAGTCTTTTACCATCAACCCGCAAGACTTGTTGATTACGATCTTTTTAATGCTTGGGTTACCGCTCGCCATCGGTATGTATGTGAACCATAAATATCCAGAAAAAGCGCAACTGATCAACAAATGGGCTAAAAATGCATCTATAGTCTTCTTCTTAGGATTTGTCATCGTTTCCCTGGCAGCAAACTTTACTTATTTTATTGAATTTATTGGAATGGTTGCTCTCATTGTATTTATCCATAATCTACTTGCCATTACGATTGGCTACACCACCTCCTCACTGTTAAAACTCCCTATCGCCGATCGTCGAGCGATTTCTATCGAGGTAGGTATTCAAAACTCTGGTCTGGGTCTAGTTTTGATATTCAATTTCTTTGACGGATTAGGTGGTATGGCCATTGTAGCTGCCTGGTGGGCAATCTGGCATATTGTTTCTGGACTTACCCTTGCCATTTATTGGTCAAAGCGGCCACTTCATAAGGAAACTACCAAAGACACAGCCAGGAGCGTGAAAGTATGAATGTACTCATAACAGGCGCGGCAGGTTATTTAGGAAGCCTTCTTGTCCAACGACTATCTGTGGCAGAAAATATTCACATTATCGCTACTGATATTCAAGAAAAGCCTATATTTTATTCCGACACTACCATACATTATGTACAGCTCGATATCCGCTCAGAGGACTTTCATAAGGTGATGGCCACATATCGTATCGATACAGTCGTCCATCTAGCCTCGATCGTCACACCCGGCAAAAAGAGTAACCGTGAACTGGAATATTCCGTTGATGTTCTCGGTACAGAAAATATTCTAAAGGCTTGCGTTAAAAATGGTGTAAAACGCCTCATCGTCTCATCAAGTGGAGCAGCTTATGGCTATCATCCAGATAACCCAGCATGGATTACAGAGGATGTACCGATTCGAGGAAATAAGGAATTTGCTTATTCTTATCACAAAAGATTGGTTGAACAGCTTTTAGCAGACTATCGTCAAACTCACCCAGAGCTGGAACAGGTCATTTTCCGAATAGGTACCATCCTTGGCGAGACAGTGAACAACCAAATCACCGCACTCTTCGAAAAGAAAGCATTAATCGGCATCTCTCGATCTGATAGCCCATTCGTCTTTATTTGGGATCATGATGTCGCTTGCTGTCTCGAACGGGCCGTTACAGGTGATGTGACAGGAATCTTTAATATTGCTGGTGATGGTAAGCTAACAATCGATGAACTTGCTTATATATTATACAAGCCAGTCATACGGATCCCTGCATTAGTCGTAAAATGGGCTCTTTATATCTTAAAACGATTATCCCTAACTCAATATGGAGAGGAACAGGTTAACTTCCTTCGCTATCGACCTGTTCTTGATAACACTAAAGTGAAAAACATTTTTGGATATACTCCAACTTATACAACAAGAGAAGTATTTGAATACTATCTGAAGCACAATGCTAAAATGAAAAGTCAACGTCATCAGTACCGAATTGATGAAAAATCCTTCAATTAACGTATTTATTTCATTATAATTCGGTAACCTTAATTGATAATTTACAAATAGGAGCAGATGCCAAAAGTTCCAAGATAAGTCAAGATGATTACATCTTAGTGCTAAGTACTAAACTTAAAGCCAGGTTCGCCAATTGAAATTACTTGTAATTATCTCGACTAAAATGAATATAGGGAACAAGACGTGTATCAGTTCTTAAATAAGTGTGGCCATACGTTTGTTACTAGCCTTTTGGGTTCTATAACTAAAAGGCGTTTTTTTATTTAATAACAGTTTTCCTAAAAAAAATTTCTCTTCGTGTCCTACTTAAATTTCAAATAAAGTCCCATTTAACGCTTGTATATATCGCTCAGCAGATTTTTGAACGGCTTGTTTGGCATCCTTCTGAATGATACGATGAAAAGCGTTGTAAATCCGGTCAAAGTTCATTTTGGCTACTTTATCGGCTATGTCCATTACTTTTTTAGCAGGCAAGGGAATCAGATTGGGATAACTATACATAAAACTAACCCATTTACGATCAGCCACCACCTGAATAATATCTCCTGTCAACAAAATTCCTTTATGATGATTTCCTTTATTCCATTCAAGGACAGCGCCACCTTTAAAATGGCCACCTAATCTGTGAAGGATTAATCCTTCAGACAACTTTAAAGATTCTCCTGACCAAAATACAATTTTTTCACTTTTTCTTAATACCCACTCCTGGTCGTCTTCGTGTATATAGATTGGGATATCAAAGGCTTCAGCCCATTCTATCTGACTGGAATAGTAATGAGGATGTGACAATGCAATTGCATGTAAGCCACCCTTTTTTTTAATTTTATCGACGGTTAATTGGTCAATATAAGTAATACAGTCCCATAACAATGTAAAATTATCGCTTTGAACGATGTATGCTGTCTGACCGATACCTACATCTGGTTCTGTTTTCATACTGTACAAATCTTTTTCTTCATACTTTATTTCATTTTTAAATTGTTTTGAAGATACCATCTCTTCCATTGTTGTCCACTGCTGCCCATTACGATTAATATACTGTCTTTCCTCACTGCAAATTAAACATTTCACCGGTGGGTCATTTAAGCAGTCCGTTTGTGTCCCGCAAGTTGTACAAATGTAAAGTGTACTCATTTTTATATCACCATCCCTTTAAATTGGTTCAGTTGTTTATGTGTTAAGTATATTAATTACCAAGAATTTTTACGTCCTGACAAAGGATGATATGATCTACAACTTAAGTCGCAAGTACTCCTGTATTTGTTAGATAAATAAAAGAGACCAGTTTCTATTTAACTGGTCCCCGTTCATTTGTTTCTTATTTAATTAGTGTCTTCTGAGCCCTAAAAAACTCAGTAAATGCAGCATTGATTTCCTTCGTTACTCTGAACTTAGATTTGCATCCAGTACAGCTATAACGGAAACCGCCTTTTTTAACATCCAAAAAGCCTATGAACATAAATATCGGGATTAAATACCAACCCGGCATTGGAATGCAGCACGCAATTAAAATAGCCAAAAACATCATATCTGAGACTGTAATTAGTTTTTTCACTTGATTTCCTTGGCATTTTCCGCATTTTACAATTTGTTGATCATTCATTATAATTCCTCCCTTTCATAATAATGAAAGCGCTTTAATAATTAGAATTAGGCAAAAATATTTAGTTCAGTTTGGTAAAACGTATTCATATCGTTCACAATTTAGACACATATTATAATATTCGTCACAAATTTATAATGTCCTTCATTATTTACAATTTATACAAAAAAAGATTATTTATTAGTATGGTTTTTATGATTATATGAAGCAAAAAGACTACGGATTGTATTTGTTATGATGGGATTAGGTAAGAGGAACAATAAAAAAGGGAGAGCGTTTTAAAACGCCCTCCCATTATTAATTGATTATTTTTTTATTTATCCACAAACATAATACGCAAGCAATTTTTGAACATCTTCAATGCTATTGCCTTTTTTGAATGTCTTAGTTATCGGCATGTCTGCTCCAGATAACCAAATTTTAAGCTCAGCATCCAAATCAAATGTTCCCGCTGTTTCTGTACTGAAATGAGTGATACTTTTGTAAGGAATGGAATGATACTCGATTTTTTTTCCCGTCATTCCTTGTATGTCTACAAGAATAAGTCTGTTGCCCGTAAAAACAATCATATCCCTGATTAACTTGTAAGCTTGTTGAACTTCTTCACCTGGAAACAATACTTCTTTTAAAGATTTGGATACTTCATCCTTACTTACTGTTGAAGAATTACCCATTAACCCATCCAAAATTCCCATCTATGTATCCTCCTTTATATTTCTGAATACTTAAATTATACCTTACAAATGATTTTATATAAAATGGAATTAAATACTATAATATATTTGTACAAGTGTTCGACAAAAAAGATACAGGTTCTGTATTTATATGAAAGATATGAATTTACAAATAGGATGCTTGGTGGATGTAGTTCCATCTTTATTTCCATACCCCACTCCATTTTTTTATTAGAGATTTAAGGATATTCATTAAAGGAGGAATTACAGTGCCAACTTGTCAAAACTGCGGCAGCAAATGGTCATGGAATGATTCATTTAAAAAATTAGCATCATTCCGCAAAAATATGAAATGTAATGATTGTGGAGCTAATCAATACCAAAGCATGTATTCAAGAAAAATCACATCTATTGTAGTATTATTTCCGCTGATAACAATTCCTATTACGGTACTGTTTAATTTATCTTTAACTTTTGTCATAATCATCGAATTAGTGTTGATGCTTGTTGTTTTATTATCAATGCCTCTTTATTTACAATTGACTGATAAAGAAGAGCCGTTATGGTAAAAAAGGAGACTGCTTAGAATTTCAGCAGTCTCCTTGTCTTCTATTTAACTTTCTAAAACTTCCTCTTCCTGATAAATTCGATAGGCAGGTACCACTGTATCTGTCACAATCTCTTTACCATTTTCACGGACAAAATCAAGTTTATAATAAGAGTCAAAGCGCTGGCTGATCTCTGTTTTCACCAATTCAGGCGGTGTAACAACGATTAATTGGAATTTCAGTTTTTCTGCCACCGCAAAAATTGGATCAAGGACGTGCGCTGATGCCGCCTGACCAAATGGATTATCACATACTAATGATACCCAGCTGTTATCTGCTTCACTCTTAACCGATAGGAGCATCATCATCATGACCATCCGCGCAGATAATTTTTGGCCGCCGCTTCCGTCTGACTTCGTCTTAGAACCTTGGTTAATGGTTTTCCAGGTTGAGTAATGTTCCTTCTGAGGTCGTCCATACATGAACGCGTTATCTGTACGCATATTATAAACAAGCAGCTCAGGGAAACGATTGCGAAGAGAAACAAATAGTATTTGTTCATCACTGATTAATTGTTTGATTTCAACCTCTAGCGCTTTATTATGGTCATCAATTGTCTCGAATTGCTTCGTGATTTTATCAATTGCCATAACGAAATGCTGCTTTAAAAGTGGCTCCACCTCTTCCGCATTTTTAGGCAATAGATCTTCCTTCAATTGGACCAGCGGGAATGTCCCACGCTCATTTTTGATTTTCATTTTCGCAATCATGGAACGTATAGCATCGGACATACTCATAACCTTCATACTCGCACGACTTGCCCAGAAATCCTGCGCCTTTTCAGCTCGTTCTTTATCACGGTCCAATTGCTCCAAACCGCTTCTTGAAAATCGTTTCATATTCGAAATAATGGTTTCAATATGAGCGTAATGGCGCGTATCCATGTGATCTAATGAGGTCAAAACTTCATTTTTAAAACGAATCTCCCAATCTTTATCCTCAATCGTCAGCTTTAGCTTACGAAGCGATTGTTCAAGCTTGGCATGTTTAACCTGTTTTTCTTCAAGGAAGTTTTGGTGAGCTTCACACCAGGCTAATATACACGATTTTCCTTGATTTTTGATTCTCTCCACGACCTCATCTGTATAAGGTACTGGATTTTCCTTGAGGATTACGGATAATGTTAATTGGTCTCCCTCATATCCATTAATACGTTCGTTTGTCTCTTTCAACTTCTTCTCAGTCTGATCCAATTGTTTTTTGGTTAATTTAGTTCGGTCTTTAATTTCTACCTCTTTAACATCCAGATCCTGATCTTCCCATTTTTCCGGCTCTTGTTCATGCTTGCTTAGCTTTTTCTGTGCTTTTTTCGCTTGTTCATTTGCCAGATTAAGAGAGGTTTCCGCAACGGTTACTTCCTTATCCTGCTTACGCTCCTCTTTATCTGCTTCTTTCGCTTCTTTTTGAGCAGTTTGCTGCAAACCCTCTAATATACTGATAGGTTCATCAGGTACAGGTCTTTCTCTCCAATCTTCATGTTGCTTTGCTAGCTTCTTCTCCAATTTAGACTTCTGAGACATTTCGGCTTCTTTCTGAGCTTTTAATGTAAGTAATTCCTGTGCCTGTTCTTCCTTGGAGCGCTGCAAGAGTTTTAATTCATTCAATTGCCCCATGATCTTATCTAATATATGCAGGGATAAGCTTGGTACTTCATCGTTACCCTCCATTTTTTCCGCAGGTGGAAATGAAGCGGAATGAACAAATTGCACGATTTCCTTAATACTCTGGTCGATTGCCAATTTCCATTCCAAATAGGTTTGATTCCATTGAGCACTTCTATCGTTCAGCTCATCTAAATCCTTGGCAATCTCAGCCTGTTGTGCAATAAGAGTAGCTTTATGCACTTCTTTAGCTTCAAGTAATTGTTTATGTTCTTCATATTTTTCTTTTTCCAGAATAAATGCTTCCAATGCATCTACATGTTTTCCACATTCCTCGATTCTCACTACCTTTTGATTGAGTTGTTCACGTAATTGAGCATGTAATTCTTTTTCTTTATCGAGGATTTGAACAGTTCGTTTTAATTCCGTATCAGCCTTGGATATTTCCTTTTCTTCCTGTTCAATGAATTTGGCAATATCTACACATAGATCTGTATCCGTCATTCTGTTTAATTCGTTATATAAACGGCGAAGAGATCGCTCTGATTTTCCAAGCTCGTCTAAAACATCTTTTTTCTCTTCGATTTTCTTGGAAATTGCTATCTTCCATTTCATAAATTCATTACGGTTTGTGATTAGTTCATGTTCCTCACCGTGCAAAACAACAAAAGAAGATACCGGAGTACCATTCATCTCTTCTCTCAAATATACAGGTACCGGGCTTTTAAATAGCCTTCCCTGTAAAAGATGATGATTGATCTTTTCCCATTGATTCCGGCTTACGACTAACCCAAACGGTAAAAGAGGATAGGACTCCAGATGATGAAGACGTTCATCTTCATCCAATGATTGCAGGTACTGTGTCCCATAGAATACATCTATTCCTGTTTTTTCATCAATCCACTCTTTAAACTCTTTTAGATCCTGATTAGCAATCCAAAAATTCTCATCGTTTAAATAATGGTCTAGCTGACTCTCCCACAGTTCTTTTTTAACCTGTTCACTCTCTTCCTGATTCTGCGTTAATTGACCTTCAATTCCGGCAGCGTATTTGGATAATAGAGCATGGGTCAAGGATGGTGAGACATCATCCAAAACTAATTTCATCCGTTCTAAAATAGAGGATTCTTTTAAATCCTGCTTTTGGTATGCCTCTTTCCAATTATCTCGTTTGGAGTTCAGATGTTTCAGTGACTCACGTAATGTTCCTAAGGAACCAGACAGTTCATTTTGAAACTCCTGTGTTTGTTGATCCTTATCCTGCAGTTGTTTTAACTCTTCCTGAAGCTGAATTAGATTTTGTTTAAAATGACTGATTAATCCAGATAAATCATATGTGATGCGGTCACCAAATTGGGTGGACATATCCTTTGATTTCACTTCAAAAGATTGTAGCTCATCCTGAATGGAAAGAATTTCCGCACTTAATTTAGCAATTTCAATCGTCTTTTGTTTATCATGACTACTTGATTCTTTAATCCGTTTAGTCAGATACTTTTTATAAGCATGGTACTGGTTATTGGATTGGGCAATATCTAGATTGGCCTTTTCCCATTCCGCTGTAACCTCGGCTTTAATTTCTTCCATTCGTTGATTCACTTGTTCTAATCCACTGTTTTGTTCAAGTTTACTCATTTGGTCAGTCAGATTAAGAATCGTATTTTCAAATTCACTCCATTCCTTTAATAACAAGGAGAAAGTGAATTCGTCCCTTATTGCTTGTTTTTCAGCGACAACTTCCTTCAACTGTTCGTGTTTCTCTTTGTTTTTCTGAAGCTGCTCTTCCCATTTACGTACATCCTGATGGGCCTTGGCATACTCCAAATTATCTTTTTCAAAGCGTAGGACAGACAGTTGCTTTGTTAATTGTTCAATCTCTGTTTCTAGTGAGATCAATTCTTCTTTTTCTTGTTTAATGACATGCTCCAAAGCACCGAGGAGCTGCTGGCCTTCCTTCGTACTTGCTTGTACAATTTCTTCATGCTCTACACCAATTCTGACATGATCTTCAAAAGGAACTATATCCTCTAAAAATTCCTTGTGGGCTTGTTCTCTTTTAAGTAAAACCGGCAAATCCTTTGCGATACTGGCCTGGCTTTTAAAGATTTCGATTAGGTCATTCTTTTGAGCTTCAGCTTTATTTAATACCTGGCTGACCGTCGGGATAATTCTCTTTTGAAAAAGGGAATGATCATCCTCCGCCCCTTCGAAATATTTACCAACTCCGCCTTCATCCCTATTAATCTCTTTCATAATGTCCCAATCTTTTCGATTAATGCCATATGTATCAAGAATGCGGTAATGTTTTTTTATGTCTCGATAAACATCGAATCCATTCCATTTAAAATAATCCTTCAGTTCTTCCGGATCAGCAACTTGCCCATTCTCGTATAGAGGAATATGCTCTAATGCTACATCCTCTTTACGATCAAATTCTCTGGCATAAAAAGTGATATTAGGAACAATCTTGGCTTCTCGCTCATCTGAACCCGTTTCCTCATTGAGATCCTCATCCAGCAGTTTCTTTTGCTCAGCAGAGAACATACCACCAGTCACTAAATGGCGCCCGTCAGAACCATCCAGTTCCCATTCGATTAATATGTGGAAAGTATACGGTGCAAATTGTTCCTTTTTATTAAAGAAAAATTGTTGGTAAAAACGATTATTTTGTTTGCCCCATGCTGTACCCGGTTTGAGTACCTGAAAGATGGATTGCAGGAAAACCCCTTTTCCACCACCATTCATCATCGCGATTAATCCGTTTGTTGATGTTTGTTCATTGTGAAAATCAAAGGTTGTGTCCTTATATTGCTTTTGCATCCCGTCATATTTCAGTCCGACGATTCTAATGCGATGGATTTTCGGCATGCTCCTGTTCCTCCGTTCTCATAAGTTCCTTCATTTGTTCATAACGGTCATAATCATGGTAAAGGAATTCAATCCGTTCAAATAACTCCATTTTAGGAACAGCTTTTGGTATATCATCTTTGTCCAAAATCACAATCAGCCCTTCAGTTTCGAGCAGTCTCATAGCGCTCGTAATCAGTCCGATACGCGTGCGCCTGTTCCCTTTCTTTGTACCGAAATCATCCGTTTCTATGACCATATGGACCCATGTAGTCACGATATCCGGCATATCAATGGCTTGTTCCTCGCCAAAGGATGGGTCCTCCTTTAACATTCGATTCCAGTTTGTAATCAGTTCATTAACCTGGCGTTCCAATGCATAATAGGTTATCCCTTCACGCTTTGTCCGAATTCTGGCTGCCTGATTCTTATCCACCATAGCCAAAAAAGCCATTAGGATGACACTCATTAAATTAAAATACTTCTTATTTTCTATTTGTTTATGCTTATCCTTCATATGGGTAAAATTAGTCGCAAAGACTGACCCTGCCGGCTGTACAACTAAATGGATACGTTTAGGCGATTCTATAATATAGGTTCCGGATTCATCTGCTAGTAATAGGACAGTTTGTCTGACTTCCGGCTCATAGTAGGTTTGAAAATGCTCGCTCGTTTCATCAATTACTTTTTCTTTTAATAAAGTAAAGTACACATGCGAAGCTTTTTTTATAATCTCATTATTCATTTATTCTTAGTTCCTCCCGGACACAAATTTTAAATGGTGTCATTTTGGTCCCATACCAATAGATTGGATCTGATCGATGATCAAACTCCGTATAAATATGACGGCCTTCCAATGATAAAAATTGTGGATATTCATTCATTAATCGATGAAGGAGGATTTCACGTTCATCCGTCAATGTTTCCAATTTCCTTGTCGGAGACATGATTTGGAGAGGTTTTTTATCAAACAACATCCATAAATCAATCGTTTCACTTTCTTCAAACCATTGATCCTGTACTTCCATAGGCATATCTGCTAAATCCGCTAATGAAAATTCTCCATATTGCTGTAAATACTCAAATACATATTTCCATGCTTTAATAACAGAGGACCAATCTGTTACTCGCTTGATTAATTCTTCTTCTTCATCCTCATCTTGATTCGTATCTTCTATTTGGAGAGTATGCGCCGATTCCTGTTCCATCCAAATCCAGTCCAATGGGAGAATAAATTCATTTTTGGGTGAAAACAACGGTCCAATAATTTGATCAATCAAATCGAAATCCTTAATTCCCTCTTTCATTAACCAGTTTTCATAAATATGCTCCCGGAATGAAACAAGGCTGTTTTCCCAAAATAGAGAAGGATTTTCTGCTTTTAATTTCATCTCATATGAAATATTTTGAATAACCAGCTTTGCAAACCGGTCATGAAGCTGTCTGGTATGTTCAATTTTTTCATGGAGAAGAATTAATTCTTTTTGAACCAATCCATTTTCTTCCGTACGTTTCGCTTTTTCAATCATAGACGAGATGGTACGGAAATGATTTTTCTCCTCCTCAAATTGTTCTTCAATCTCCCACCTGTTTTCCTCTCTCTGGTGTTCTTGCTCCAGGAGAAGAATTTTCGGGTTGTTCATCATCTCTTTCTGAAAGGAATATTCCTTTGTCATTAAACGATTCACTCTCGAAATGAGGTGATCTAAATTCCGTGTCGCTTTTTTGAAGTTACCATTTTTAATCAGCTGCATACTGTATAGCTGTTCAATCGTAATGGAGAACTCTTCCGCCATTTCCCGACTCATAAAAATCATTTCTTGTGCAACATCAGTTAATTTATAAACGATGGATCCACCCATCTCCAGGTTTGTATACAGTTCATCCATCATCACATAACGAAAGGTTTGAGTATCCCATACCTGTCTCGTTTCATCAAAATATAAGGATTCAAATGGCTTGCTGTATTCTTCCTTCCCCTGAAATAAGAGACCATTCGTAATTCTTTCTATTTGCTTTTCATCAGCCGTCAGCTTCATTTGTTTAATGCTGTCCTCAACCATATGTAAAATGTCGGTTTTTCTACGGCCATCATCATCATTTAATTCACGATAGAACATGGTCAGTAGAACTTGCATTAATATAGTCTGTATATAGGGCTTGAGTTCACCGATTTCCATTCCTTTTCCCAATTCGAACAAAGGATTCAATCGTTTCATCCTTTGAGAAAAGCCTTCCCACGATTCGTTCACATCCATCTCCTCCACGTTTCAATCGTTAAAACCTCTTGCGGAATTCGGTTTTTGGTAGCCCATAATTCATTTAAGCTGTTTTGCTCCTCTTCCGTGAACCAGGAAAAGAATCGTTCCCTGTGTATTTCATTACGTACCTGTCCTGTCTCCGAATTTGCCTGATCCATGCAGTCAAGCATTTTGCGGTAGATTTTTAAAGCAGGCTGAATGGTGCATTCTTGATATTTATCTATCAATCTCATACAAATGCTGTAGCCCTCTGCATCTAAGTCACCTACATAATAAAATAAATAGGAGGAATCCTTCGGGAAAAGTTTAAAGAAGAAGGAGAAGCTCCTTTCTATCTTTTTACCTTCACCATAAATAATCAGTTCCGGTTCGTAATCTAATATTTCTTCTTCCAGCAATTGAACGCAAGTATGGAAGAATGATAGATTTTCTACTATTAATACTCGTTTAATATCCGCTATCTGAACACCCGGCTTTAACCAAAATACAAACGGTTCTCCAAACTTCATACTTTTTAATTCTTCCATCGAAACGCCAATTCTTTGTAGAAATCCCTTTCCCTCAGGGAATAGATCAGAGTCAGTCAGAAATTTTTCATGCCCGAAAAGCTCAAGGCTCCGCTCTTCCAGCGAAACAATTTGTCTATCCTGACTTGATTTTAGAAACGAATAAAGATTTTTCACCCTGAACCATTCATCTTCCGTTTGCCATTCCGGATGGTTTTCATAATAAGAAAAATCAAATCGATCATTCAGCTTAAGCATCTCAAGACGATCCCATTTAGTGATTTCTTTTTTGATATTAACCCAATAAAATAATGGCAAGGCTGGATGCCGGCCATTTGTTTGTTTATTTAGTATCGGTATAAGAATATTTTCTTCAACGAGTCTTTCGATAACATCGTGAAACAATGTATACCCATCCATATCAAAATAGTCTTCTATATGTATTCTTAATTGGCTTTCCAAGACATTTACATTTAATTTTTTCTTTTGCTGAGGATGCTGTATATCCTCTATAAATTGTCTAACTCTAACTTCAACCTTATTAATAACTGCCACCTTCTTCTTGCTTCAACTTACTTATAGGATTATATCAAAAAATAACCTATTTTCTCTTGGAGAATTTTGTCGATACGTATTATTATACACAAGATTTTCTGCTTTTCGGCTTATAAATAGGAAAAAAAGATGGCTAACATGATAGTAATAAAGTATTTTTAGTCATTGCTGTTACATTTCAAAAAACAAAGAGGATGAGACATAACTTATAAACGATCCTGAAAAGACGAACGAAATCTAATTTATCGACTTTGTTACTTATTAAAGAGTTAAGTTGGAAGAAAAATTCGTTCCATTGCGCGCTTACTCCACTCGCTTTCCGCGGGGAGGAAGCTGAGCCTGCGGGGTCTCAGCCTTTCCTCTACTTCCCGCAGGAGTCGGTGGCTTCTGCTCCATTCCACTAAGTTTAATAATGATATACAGAAGTAACCAATCTATTGAAAAAAAATAAAAATCCAAACTATTAGGCGAAATATCTATTAAAATATCACCTAATAGTTCGGATTTATCATTGACTGAAATACTTATGTCCCAGCCTCTTTGTTTACGATCATTTCTATCTACTTGTAATAAAAATAGGTATTTCTTTATTCAAAAAGAATAACTAATAAACACATTACCAAAATAGGTGCTAACCTCTTTAAAATCGTTTTAATAGAAAAGGCTTCCTCTTAATCTCTAAATAAACTGCCCAAAAAATTTAAAAATCATCAGCCGATTTTAAGTGATACTTTTAGGGATTCAACAGGATTGCCAACTTCTAAATCAAAATTTCCCGGCTCTATGGTATACTGCCTTTGATTTCCGTAAATTTGCAATTCTTCTTTTCCAATATCAAAATTTACTTCTTTTGTTTCCATAGCTTTTATCCAAACCTTTTTAAATCCTTTTAATTCCCGTACTCTTCTTGTAATGCTGGATTCTTTTCCCTTTAAATATAACTGAATAACATCATATCCATCACTGCCACCACTATTGGTAACATCTACTGAAAGATTAAATATTTGTCCAGCTGAAAGTTTATCTACTGAAATAGCCTGTTCCGAGCATTGTAGATTTTCATAAGTAAAGGTCGTATAAGATAGCCCAAATCCAAATGGGAAGAGACTGCTGCCTATCATATCAAAATAATCTTTTTTGTAATTCCCATTCTTGTGATTATAAAATACAGGAATCTGCATAGAAGACCTCGGGATGGAAACAGGCAATCTACCGCTTGGATTGACGTGTCCAAACAATATTTCTGCAATTGCCTGTCCACCCATTTGCCCTGGGTACCATGCGCTTAAAATCGCTGGGGCGTTTGCAGCAATCCAAGGGATCGCATGTGGGCGGCCCTGTATCAAAATCGTAATGGTTGGCGTACCTGTCTTCATGATTCGCTGCAATAATTGCAATTGATGACCGCCTAACTCTAAACTAGCTACGTCTACATTTTCGCCGCAATCCATTTCCTCTTCTCCTGTTATATTAACGACTGCGCCATTTAAATCGAACTGTGCCTTAAAATCCCTTGCGCTCGACCCACCTAGTACCACAATAGCTACATCCGAGCTTTCAGCAAGACTGACGGCTTTCTCGATTCCTTCCGTAGACCGTGAGCGAATGCCACATCCTTTTTCATATACAACTTCTGTCCCCCCTGCAAGCTTTTCGATTCCCTTAAGAACCGTAATAACATGATCTTCTTGTTGGAACGGCGTGTAATCACCCAATTGATTGTAGATTGAATTGGCATTGGGCCCAATTACCGCTATTTTTTTTAAGTTATTCTTTAGCGGGAGAATTCCCTCATTTTTTAATAAAACAATCGACTGCCTTGCTGATTCTAAATTAATTTCCTCTTTTTGTGCAGTAATTCCAGCCCACTTGGTTACAACATAAGGATTTTCGAATAATCCCATTTTAAATTTCAATGTAAGAACTCTTCTAACGGCTTTATTAAGTTGTTCTTCACTAACAAGACCATCTTCAATAACCTTTTCTAAGGTGGTATATACATTATCCCAAAGGCTTATATCTATTCCGCTTTCAAGAGCCAGCGCAGCCGCCTTTTCTCTGCTTTGGGTCAAGTTGACCAAATTGTCTAGAGCGCAGCCATCTGCCATAACAGCACCGTTAAAGCCAAATTCCTCTCGTAAGATTTCATTGAGTAGATAGCCATTTGCATGGCATGGAATCCCATCGATTTCATTATATGCGGCCATACAAGCAAGTGCCCCGGAGTGTATAGCCGCAATCATTGGAGGCAGATGGATCTCCCTTAATTCTCGTTCACCTATAGATGCAGGTGCAGCATTATGGCCACCTGTTCCATTGCCCTGAGCTGCAAAGTGTTTTAATACCGCCACAAGTTTTCCAGCTTGAATAGTTTCACCATTATCTCCCTGCATTCCTTTTACCACTGCTTCTGTTAACCTTGAAGCTAAGTACGGATCTTCACTGAAGCATTCTTCTGAACGTCCCCATCTGGGATCCCGCAAAATATCGAGTGTTGATACAAGCGCCATATGAGCCCCTTTTGCCCGAACTTCCTCTGCTACAGCCGCCATCAAATCTTCGTGTAGATCCGGATTCCATGTCGCTCCTACACCTAAATTAACAGGAGTAATCATACTGTCGAGCCCTTGATGACCATGTGAGCACTCCTCTGATAGCAGAACTGGAATACCTAGCCGTGTGTTTTCTTTAATATATTGCTGTATCATATTCGCAACTTCAGCACTTTCACTTTTGGGAATTCCATTTTCATAATGAATGCCTGACCATGGATCGGATCGAAACAAACCGTAAATAACTCCGATTCCATCCCCAAATCGCACGTGGTTTATAAACTTTTCTGTTAATTCGTACCCTGATTCTGTTTTTCGGTAGGCTTCCCAACCATACATCTTTTGGTTTACCTGACCTACCTTTTCCTTTAGTGTCATTTTTGAAAGTAATGATTCTACCCATATTGATATCATTTCTGTTTCGTTTACTGAATCCATCGCATTATCCATCTTTCACCACCTCCTCTACCCTCATTGCTTGGATTTATATATGCTATACTGCTTAAGATATTTTGCAGGCGATACAAGATGAAAATCTAAGTGATTAGAATGTGACTAAAATCGTTTTTACTTCAAACGGCTTAAGATAGGAGGATAATTTATTTTTTTGAACCGGAACAGCGTCTTGTTTTTCCTCCAATAAGTTCGTTTCATCAGCAGAAAAAACCGACTTTACAAATGTTACTTGTACTTCTTCCCTGCCGCCGCTTGATTCGTACATTCTTAAAATGATCCCCTTACCATCTTCAGAGGGTTTCAATGTATCTAGAATAGCGTGTTTGCTCTTCAAATCGATAAAAGAATTTGAGTTTGGAAGATTTCCACTATGAGAGGAGGCGTTTACACAAACGATAGGGTGATTCAATTCATAACCTCTCTTAACTACTTCCGCTTCTCTCCAATCCCCTTCATGTGGAAGCAGCGAGTAGGTAAATTCGTGATTACCTAAGTCAGCTGTTGGATCTGGCCATTTAGAAGCTCGAAGTAAAGATAGACGAAGGGTATTATGTTTTACGTCATATCCATACTTGCAGTCATTGAGCAGGCTGACACCATACCCCGCTTCAGAAAGATCCGCAAAACGATGACCGCACACTTCAAACTGTGCTCTCTCCCAACTTGTATTCGTGTGATTTGCTCTCTCCACTGATCCAAATGGAATTTCATATGTGGCTTTTTGACAAAGGATATCAACAGGAAAGGCTACTTTTAATAATTTGTGTTGCTCCTGCCAGTTCACTTTTGTATGAAAATCAATTCGACTACTATGATGGTAAAGAATCATTTCTTGTTCAATAATGGAATTTGACAACTGCCATTTAAAACGAATGGAATCCTGTGTCTCGCCTTTTTGAATATCTTTACCTAGCAAAACTATTGAATCAGCAGGCTGGTCATTAAATTTTGGATCAATATCCCAGGCATCCCACACGATCGGCCGGTCATGAAACAACTGAAATTGGTTGGCTAGTGCACAAGGTGCTAAAACCTCACGTTGTGCCTTTTTGTCATACAAGCGGAGCATTTCCCCTTTTTCATTCCATTCCACTAAATAATATTCAGTTTCCCATCGGCTACCTACTTCCTCATTCACTTTTATACTTGGATTATCATAATCCTTTAACCAGATAGTCTTGTAGCCAAGTTGAGGAATGTCAGATACATAAATAGATAATTCCAGTTGGCCATTTTTCAGCTGGCGGATGTCTGACGGCAAAAAGTCACCATCCTTATTAAGCGCTTTCTTACCTGCCAATTCAAATCCCCCGATAATTCTTACCGTTTCTGACCTCGCCCATGACAAACTGTTAAATAGAAGGAATGGGGTTCCTTCACCCAGCGTATTTATTTGCTTTTCTAATACTACAAGAGCATTATTTTTAACATGCTCACCGGCAGTAAAAATTTCCTTGTAATCAGCTTCTGACTTTTCATACACCTCAGGAATTGATGAACCCGGAATAATATCGTGAAATTGGTTAAGAAGAAGTGATTTCCACCCTTTTTCCAATGACGGAGCAGTACCAACGTTTGCAAAGTAAGCTGCCATAGTACTCCAAAATTCTGCTTCTCGAAAAAGAACCTCAGCCTTACGATTCCATTTCTTATTCCGGGCATGTGTTGTGTATGTCCCTCGGTGAAGCTCTAAATACATATCTCCAACCCATGTCGGCAAATTGGGATCTTCTTGTTGAATACCATCAAAGAATTCGTGTGCTGTACTATTCACCACTGCTGGAAGTCCGGGAAGGGAGGTAGAGCGGTTTATATAATCAATCATTTCTTGTGTAACACCTCCACCTCCATCCCCGTGACCATAGAGAAGCATTTGTTTTGGATATAGTTGCTTTTGTTTATAGCTCCTCCAGTGATTATCAATTTCTTTTGGATGGGTATATTCATTCAAACCATGATTTAAATAGGAAAGAATTCTTGTTCCATCAATTCCCTCCCAATGAAATAAATCATATGGGAATGGATTAGTATCATTCCAGTTCATTTTGGTTGTCATAAAGTACTCTAATCCTGCTTTCTTTAACAATTGAGGTAGAGAGGCGCAATATCCAAATGTATCTGGAAGCCACTCAATTCTTGGCTGTTGACCGAATTCATCTTTATAGAACTTCATTCCATATAAGAGTTGACGCACCAATGATTCGCCAGAAGGTATATTTAAATCAGGCTCTACCCACATACCACCGACAATTTCCCAGCGGCCATCGGAGATATGCTTTTTAACCCTCTGATAGATGTCAGGATAATATTCTTTTACAAATGCGTATGCTTGAGGTTGACTTTGAGCATAGGTAAAGTTCGGATTCTCATCTAGTAAAGTACTCATCGTCGAAAAAGTACGACTGCACTTTCGGACAGCCTCCTTCATCGGCCATAACCAAGCTAAATCAATATGGGATTGACCGACCATTAACATCTGTCCCGGTATGCTACCAGGTAAATGTGCCAGATGTTTAATTAGCTTTTCTTCTATTTCTTTTATCCGTAAACTTTCACGTAAAGATTCAGGTTTTTCAAAAAGAACTTGATACTGAACTTCATTTAGAGCTTCGAAGATTTTTCCTCTTATTAAATCATCTTCAGGGAGCAATTTTGCAGTCTCAAAGTAACATGTAACAGTTGTTAAAAGACTTTTTATTGCTGGATTCGGCAATTCCAAGCACCCATTTATCAGATAAAGAGAAGGCGGGTCATATTCCGCAGGTTCATTTTGATGATTTAATTCATCTACTGCCTGAGGAACAGGATTAAATAATTCTATTTTGATATTAATTTTTTCTTTTCCCCTTGCTTTATCATTAAATGGCACATAATTTCTGTTTCGATCAATCCCTTGATAGGGCAAGCCATCGATCGAAACCAAACCCTCATGATGAGTTGGTCGTCCCTTTGCCCCAACTAGAAAATTTAATCCAAATTGTTGCTTTCTCCATTTTTCTGGTATGTATACATCTTTTTCAAGAAACATAGTTGTACCTGAATTGATTAACCAATCACCATTATTAACTAAAGGAGAACTTTCAGATTCTAATACATACTTAATAGGTTCCTCATATATCGCACGTTTCGTACGCCAATCGGAAATGGGTATAGCTTCTAGAAGTTGGTGATCTGCTAGATAACGAATGAATCGTTCTATTCTTTCCATTACATATCCCTCCAGGTACCTATTGAACAAATTAATAGACAAATTGTATGGCAGATGATAGGTCAGTATCATACTTTCCCATCAGGCACCAACAACTCAAATTACAAAAATCAGGCATTCTAAAAAACCTAGTGCTTTATCTTTTATCAGAAACTCTTCTAAATAAATTCTCCTTACCGTGTATCCAGATTTATCCTGTCGATGAATCAGGCTATGAGAGTTCATGGACATTTATTCAAACAATTATCTTAATCTTCATCTTTCTAAATAGGATGTACTGGTATAAATATGTAATCATTTTCATAATTTTAGCAATAATAAATGCCCCTTCCTATTGGGGAAAATATAGATTCATTGGATAAAATAAAGAATACTCAAATAGAAGATGCAATAAAAAAACGTATCAATTTGATACGTTTTTACTGGTAAATTCATGTGATATGAAAGTGGCCTAGCGATTTATCTTCAATTCCCTTCCACCAGATTATTCAAATCTTTCTCCATTCACTAGGTGTTGTCCCTATATTTTTCTTAAATTGTTTATAAAAGTAGGTTGTATCAGAATATCCTACTTTTTTGCCGATTTCCCCAGCGCGATAATGAGTTGTTTTTAATAATTCCTTAGCTTTTTCTAATCGATATCGATTCAGGTATTCAGAAAACACCAAGCCAACTTCTTTTTGGAATAATTGGCCTAAATAAATGGCGTTTATATGAAACTGCTGTCCAAGTGTTTTTAATGACAGACCTTCATGATAATGTGAATGAATATACTGAAGCACATTTTGCACAATCGGACTTCGACTATGAGTATGTTGATGAATGGCTTGGAGTAAATCATGACAGTACTCTTTTAGGATGGTTGTCATATGACTGATTTCAGTACTATAGACAATCCTTTCAACAGCTGCAGTATATTGAGAAAAATCATCGTGCTGTATGGAATAGTGGATATAGCAGATTAAATCAAATGTATATTTTTTCACTACTTGAGGAGAGATTAAATTTGACTGCTGTGTCAAATTTTCAAAGAAATGATCAATCTCCAATAAGAATACGTCTTCCCCATTCATTAGTTTTTTCACGATATTTTCTTTAATTTCTTTTTGTCTCTTTATTTCTTCCTGCCGATCCATTGCATTTTTATTGGAAATAAGAACATTGGGTTCGAAATTTAACTGCAGCAAACTATTTTCCCTTGCATTCGCAAAACTGTCCTCAAATCCATCAAGCGTATTGACTACCTTTCCCATAGATAAATAAAATAGTCCGGTCCCTAACTGTTCTTTATGTAAATGTTCGACTAGATTTTGATTTTGTCTCAATATATCCTCTTCATCATAACCTCCATAGATGATTACGATTTCCTGGAAAGGGCTAAAGAGACAAAGTGCTGAATAATTTTCCTCAATAAAGCTACGAACTTTGTTTAGTATCTCTCCATCTTGGTAATTCTCAATATTTAATATAGAAACATTATAAAGCTTTTCATTAAACTCAATACTGTATAATAACAACCTTTCATGAAAATCGTGCTGATCTATTTCACCAGTTAAATAGTTCCATAACGTATTATCCAACAGAGTTGTCTCATCATGCTGCTGCCTGGTGTTTACGATCGAATTTAACTTTCGGCCTGTATTTTGGATAGTTGTTAATAATTCTTCTTCATCTACTGGTTTTAGCAAATAATTCTCAATGCCTAACAATAATCCTTGTTTTATATACTCAAACTCTTGATAACCTGTTAAAACAATACTCTTAATCTCAGGCTTTATTTTATTCACTTCCTCAACTAAATCCAAGCCAGACATTTCGCCCATTAAAATGTCCGTGATAAGAATGTCAATTGGATGATTAATTAAATAAGCAAGAGCATCCTCCCCGCTTTCGGCAGTATAGGCAATTTCAAATCCATAATCCTCCCAATCTATTATGGCCTTTAGTCCTTTTGTGATAATCGGTTCATCATCTGCTAATAGTATCTTATACATGTTTGATCTCCTGCACAGGAATAGACAACTTAACCGTTGTACCTTGATCTTTGATGCTGGTCAAGGAAATTCCAAACTGGTCCCCATATTTAAGCTTTAGACGTTGATGAATATTTCTTAATCCGATTGATTTCACACCATCACCTTCTTCATGATTAATATGTTGAACAATGATGTCTAGTTTATCTTCAGACATTCCTTTGCCATTATCTTTCACGATGATATCTATTTTTTCACCTACTTGGTGGGCAAGGATTAATAATTCATTATTAAATTGATTTTTTTTGAAACCATGAGCAAAATAATTTTCAATTATTGGCTGTAATATTAATTTTTGTACCATTGTTTGTTCCACTTCATTTGGAATGTTGATATCCACACTTAATTTATCTGGATATTTAAATTGCATCAATTTCAAGTATTGATTAACATATCTGATTTCAGTGTAAAGCGGTACGGTATCTTTAGATTCCAAAGTATAACGAAAAAGCTTAGATAAATGAAAAATCATTTTACTGGATGTTTTAGAACCCTCTACAACTGCAACCATTCGGATGGCCTCAAGTGTGTTAAATAGAAAATGCGGATCTATTTGTGCCTGAAGGGCTTTTAATTCGGCTTGCTGCTGCTTCATATTCAACAGGTAGGATTGTTCAATATACTTATTTAGCTCTGTTAACATCGAATTGATATTGATAGATATCTTCGATAATTCATCTTCTTGCTTTGATATCGGAATTCGTGCATTCAAATCACCATTTTCTACCTTACGAACTATCTTTACGATGTTTTGAATTCGACGGGAATAATTCCTGGTAAAAGAAAAAGTTATTAAAATAGCAGCTAAAATAAGAAAGCAAATAACAACCCACATAGTCCCTCTAATGATCGTCAGCTTTTGCCATCCTTTATCGGGAATAACACTTATGTAAGTAAATTCCCCCATATTAGCAATCGTGTTTATGTGATAGTTTTCTTGCTTCCACTCTATTTTCGTCTCATTTGTTTCTCGTTTCACTTCCCTAATCATATCAATCGGGATACCTTTATTAACCGAATAAGCAATTTCTCCATTTCTATCAATAAGAAAGAAAGATACTGGTGCTCCTTCTTGCTTTCTTAACATTTTGTCTAACCATTCTGTTGAGTAGTAAAATGATATTTCACCAATTTTTTTCAGTGTTACTGGGTTATTCAGTATGATTCTTTTTGTTATTGTGTTTCTTAACTTTCGTTCTTTTAGCAAACCATCCCTGTTTAAGTTAGGTATTCCCTGAGAAAGAGAAGGATCTGCATTTGTACCAAGGTCAATTACGCTTTTATTCCAGCGGACATTATTATTGATTAATAAATATTCAATAGATTGATTCTCATATGAACGTAAACTAATGGCATTTAAATCACTATCCTGACTAAAATAACCATTAAAATAGATATCAATATTATTAGGAGTAAAAGATTTACTTTTCGAAAATCTATCTAAATGGTACTCCAAGTATTTTCCATAACCATTGTTGAGAGCGAAAGTTATATCATTGATCATTTCTCCATTTATATAAAGATCTCTTATAGCTCTATTAATATCTGCATCCTTGGATGAAAAATAATCTTCTACTCTTTCTAATGTCCGTGTATTAATATTAACTTCCTTTTGAATAATAATATCGGAATAATAATTTGAAACCGTAACAAATAAAATGATAACGGTTACAACAATAGTGATAGAGGATATCAAAAACAGTCTATTAAATACATTTTGCGTAAAGCGTTCTTTAAATTTCATATTAGAATCCTTTAGTATACAAATTGTATATATGTTAATTATAACATCGAATAGCAATATTTAGGTTATTAGGTTAAAAAGGAGTATGGTAAATAAAATCAAGCTGGAATGCACCAGCTTGATTTTTATGTTTATTATTGTTTGCTTTTCCATTCATCATATTGCTTTTGAATTTCTTTTAATACTTTATCGATTCCAGCCTCTTTCAATTTTTTATTGAATTTAGGCAGATATTCTTCCGGATCCACTGAACCTGTTCCAAGCGCCGGATAAAACTCCTTCGAAATATTCGTTATCGAAGCAAGCTCTGAGCGAACTGGATCACTATTAAAATTGAAACCAAGGGTTGGTGATTTAACGGCAGAAGCATTAAATTCTTCGAATTTCTCCCATTTATCCTTAGGATCTTCTTTGTATAGGTCTAGGATGAAATGGTTTCCTAAAGAATAGGATGGCATATTATAGCTGTCGATACGTGCAGGAAGATCTTCTATTGTTCCATCTTCGTTTTTCTTATAGTGGGTGCCCTCAATTCCTTTATCTACGAGGTTACGAAGATAGGAATCTGTATTAAGCAAATTTAGGAATTCCATTGCTTTTTTAGGATTTTTAGATGTAGCCGAAATGGCCTGAATTGAACCAGAAACAGAGTCATTTACAATGGTTGGCGGTTCAGCAGGTGCAGACACAACCTCGTATTTAGCTGAACGGGACCAAAGTAAATCAGCATATGGCTGTGATCCACCCATACGTACAAACCAATTTTCCACATCCATTGGCCATGTGTCTTTACTTGTAGCAGCATCTTCTTTTAGATAGCCAGCTTTATAATATTTATGCATCGTTTTAAACATATTCATAGCTTCATCTGTATCAAATGGATTAATCACTTGATCTGTTTCCCCTTCAAATGGGAATGCAAAGGGCATTTCACCATTAAAGACATAGTCATAGCGTAAAAATGCTTTAAATGTAGCCATTGGTGTAACACCAGATTCTTTTTCCTTAATAGTTTTCAGCATTGGCTCTAAATCTTCTAAAGAACCCACTTTAGAAATATCGAAGTTGTATTGGTCTACAAGTCGTTTATTAAACGTATAAACCGTTTGTCTTGCTACCTCTTTATTAGCAGGAATACCATAAATTTTACCATCAATCTTGATACCTTCTAAAAACTGAGGATCAATAACCTCTTTCATCTCTTTTCCTTCATTATTCAACATATCATCAAGAGCCATAAATGCACCCTTTTGGGAATTTTGAACATAATCGGTTCCGTTTGTAAAAATGATGTCAAATTGTTCACCTGAATTGATCATAACTTGCGATTTTTGAGCCCAATCACCCCAATCAATTTGAGTCATTTTCACAGTGGCATTTATTTTCTCCTTTAGGTACTTATTTACCTCATCGAATACTTTATCCGTATCCTTTTGAGGTGTTCCGATGGTGTACCATTTAATTTCGTATGGGTCTCCATCTTTTCCGCCGTTTTCCTCATTTGAGCTTTCTTTGCTGGTGCATGCAGATAGGATTGTTCCAATCGATAGAACTAGTGCTAATAGAATCACAAATTTTTTCTTCATACCTCTCTCCTCTTTCTATATTATTCTTTAACGCCGCCAATAGTTAGTCCGCTGATGAAGTACTTTTGGAAGAACGGGTATGAAACTGCTATTGGTAACGTGGCGATAACAACCATTGCCATTTTAGCTGACTCTTGTGGAATCGTATCAAATAAACTTTGTTGTATTGAGCCAACATCTAAATTTTGCCTCATAAATTCAAGGTTTGCTTCTATTTTCATTAGTAATGCTTGTAACGGCACTAAATTCGGATTATCTATATACAACAAAGCCGTAAACCAGTCATTCCAATAACCTAATGTGCTAAACAATGCAATTGTGGCAATACCCGGTAATGACAGTGGAAAGATGATTTGGAAAAAAATCCTCCATTCACTAGCTCCATCAATTCGCGCTGATTCTAATATTGATTCGGAAACTGATTTCAGGAAAAATGTCCTCATTATGATGATATAGAAAGCATTCAATGCAAGCGGTAAAATTAATGCCCAAATTGTATTTTTCAATCCTAAAAATTGAGTAACAATTATATAAGTCGGTACTAGACCGCCGCTGAAAAGCATTGTGAAAAAGGCTAGGAAAGTAAAGAATTTCCGATATTTAAATTGCGGTCTTGAAATAGCGTAAGCATAAAAGGTAATCATTAACACACTTATAATGGTCCCGAGGATAGTAACAAGAATGGTAACGCCATAAGAACGGAATAATCGTTCCTTCATACTCCATAAATAAAGATATGCATCAGTACTCCACTCTTTTGGAAATAG
This sequence comes from Bacillus sp. E214, assembly GCF_008087365.1. Taxonomy (NCBI): domain Bacteria; kingdom Bacillati; phylum Bacillota; class Bacilli; order Caryophanales; family Bacillaceae; genus Bacillus; species Bacillus sp. E214. The sequence continues at coordinate 969,560 of NZ_VENN01000001.1, forward strand.
CTGAAATCCATTTCTTACAATACTTTCTTCGCTTGTAAAAGAAATTATGATGACATAGATAAATGGAAATACACACATGAATGCTAATATTGCCAGAAACACACTGATAATTATGTTTACGACAGGGGAGATTTGCTGGGGGTCTCGATACTTTTTCCTTGTCTTATCCCCTCTTAGCTCTCCCATCGATTGTGAAACGACAACCGGTGCTGGATCTTGCTCTAGTTTAGCCATAAAGTTAGCCGCTTGAGCGACTCTCCCTCCTTTCCGAAGAAAAAAACTTTAAAACAATGCACTTTCCTCATCAATTTTTCTGACTATGTAATTCGTAATCATGACAAGGGTAAAACCTACAACGGACTGATAAAGACCGGCTGCTGTACTCATACCGATATCCCCAAGATTCATAAGACCTCGGTATACGAATGTATCAATAACATTTGTAACCGAATACAATGCTCCGGAATCTCTTGGTACCTGATAGAACAATCCGAAGTCCGAGTTAAAGATCTTTCCGATATTCATAATGGTTAAAATAATCATTAATGGCTTAAGCATTGGTAAAGTAACATGTTTTATTTGCTTCCATTTTGAAGCACCATCAATCATTGCTGCCTCGTAATATGTTCGGTCAATTCCAACTATAGATGCTAAATATACGATACTGCCGTAACCTATACCTTTCCACAAGCTCATAAATACTAGAATAAATGGCCAATATTTTGACTCGCTATACCATGAAATGGGATCAATATTGAACCAACTGAGTACATGATTCATTAGGCCATGATCAGTACTTAAGAAAGTAAAAACAAAATAGCTGCCAATAACCCAGGAAATAAAATGTGGGAAAAGGATAGAAGTTTGATAAATTTTTGATTGCTTTTTATTCACTAGCTCATTAAGCAAAATGGCTATTCCCACAGCAGCAATAAGCCCAACAACAATAAAGATAATATTATATAAGAGAGTATTTCTTGTTATAATCCATGCATCATTTGTACTGAACAAATATTTAAAGTTATCCCAACCTACCCATTCACTATTGATAACGCTTGCAAAAAAACCGTCTGGATGGATTCGAAATTTCTTAAAAGCTAATACTTGTCCAAACATAGGTAAATAGGAGAATACCAATAACCAAATGGTTCCAGGCAGGACCATTAGAAGCCAGACTCGATTTTTATATAGATCACGTGCAAATCTTTTCAAGTGTTTTTACCTCCCTCCAAAAAAATGTAAGCACTTACATAACTATATTTTATAGGGAATAGAGCTTAATTTATAGTTGACTAATTTAGGATTAACTGGAAAAAACTTAGAAACAAGATGTTTTTTAGGACTTTTCATAAAGAATAACAAAATCGATTAAAAGATGAATTACTAAACGGCATTAAACGACATCTTTCAGCAATTTTTAAAGCTTAACCTACAACTAGGTTAACATGGCATAATTTTAAGATAGTAATCTTCATGCTATTTTACTTTGTTGTATTTACTAAACACTTTTACGTAATTTAATAAATTTTTAAACAATGTAAGTTTACCTAAAACTTGAAGTTATGTAAGCTGATGCTAAAGCGAAATAGTAAAAGCGAATTGCCTATATAAATACAAAAAATGAACGGAAAGAATGATCAAACCGTTCATTTTCTGTTTATGTTATTCTGATTGTTTTTATTTCATAAGGCCTAATTTCCAACTTAATCGGTGCAGATGATTCTGTACCGATAGGTTCTTCCATTAAATTCGTCTCAATCCATGATGAGGTATCTGTGTGGAAATTCAAGGATACCGTACCTCTGCGTCCCTCATATTCATGAATCCGAACGATAATCCCTATTCCATCATGAGCAGGCTTAATAGCATCTATCCAAACATGGTCCGAATCAGTTTCTAAGTAAGACTCCTCCCTCGTCCATTTTCCTTCTGTAGATAAAACCGGTGCATTTAAATCCCAAGCTTTTTCCACTGTTTTCGCTATTCTCCAATCTCCTATATGCGGATAAAGAGAATAAGTAAAGGAATGTTGCCCCTGATCAGCTTGAGGATCTGGATGAATTGCCGATTTTAATAAAGTTAAACGCATCACGTTCTCCTTGATGTCATACCCGTATTTTGAATCATTTAGCAAACTGACTCCAAAATCTGGTTCTGATAGGTCGGCCCACTGATGACCGACAGTTTCAAACCTTGCCATATCCCAACTGGTATTCCAATGCGTAGGACGCTTTACATTACCATATTGAATATCATAAGTAGCTTCTGTAGACCGAATATCAACAGAGAACGATGCTTTGAGCAACTTCCTTTTTTCATGCCAATCAACATCAGTTATAAAATCAATCCGTCGATCATTATGATAAAATCTGATTCGTTGAGTAATGGACGAATGATGATACTTCCAAGTAACAAGAAGGCTAAAGAAAAGCTCACCATTTTCCTCCACTTTAAATGTACTAATATCACGAATTTCTTCCATTTTTTCTTGATAGAATAGATCAATATCCCAAGCATCGTGTGCAAGAGGCTTATCTTCAAAGATTTGCAACACATTTCCATTTTGACCATCTGCTAAAATATTACGATTTGTTTCTTTATCGTAAATTTTGATCATCTGACCATACTCATTCCATTCAACTTGGTAGAATGCCGTTTCTAATTTTCTATTATGATAAATAAAATTAGAAGCTGCTGGAATTATTTCATCCGGCTCAAAATTTAAGACAGCTACACCAAAAGAAGGTAGGTTTTTCACTTCAATTAACCACCCATTCTCACTCTTTTGATGGTTTAACTCATGTCCTTCTCTATCTGTCCAAACCCCAGCGTTAAATTGTGCGAATTGAGACACGAATACATTCCTTTTATCCTTACAATGAGTAGCATTAAATAAAATCGCAGACTGTCCCTTCTCTTCAACGTTCTTACTAATAATGTTTGCTTCCACTTGTTGAACAATCTGTAGTGCTTCAGCGTATTCTTCCATCGCATCTTCATATACTTCATGTATCGAGGAACCAGGGATGATATCATGAAATTGATTTCTTAATATAATCTTCCAACCATCCTTAAGTCGGTCAAATCCTAGCCATTCTCCCTTGTCAGATAACCAAGAGGATAGGAATTCTGCCCTTCGGTATAAGAGCTCCAGTTGACGATTCATCTTTTTCATAAATGCTTGGCTAGTATAGGTTCCACGGTGATATTCAAGATATAGTTCGCCGTCCCATTTATGAATATAACCATCGGACTTTTCTACATTTTCGTGCAGTTTTCTAAAAAATTCTCCTGCCCCGGATGTTTTCACATTCGGCATTCCCGGCAGCTGATCGAATCTGCGGCGCATTTCAAGCATATGGCGATTAACGCCACCCCCACCGTCACCGTACCCGTATGATAGTAGAAGATCCTTGGATAAATCCTTATCGCGATAAGCTTCCCAAATCCCTTTTACTGTTTTCGCTGTAATGTAGCCGTTATATGTATAGAACCACGAGTCCGGCTCGTTCCAAGGTTCAGGTGTAGTGATAAAATGAGTTAATATCTCTGACCCATCAATCCCCTTCCAAAAAAATGTATCATGCGGCATACGGTTATACTGATTCCAACTAATCTTAGTGGTCATCATCGTTTTGATCCCAGATTTTTTTAATATCTGCGGCAACGCCCAGCTATAGCCAAACACATCCGGTAACCAGAGATAGTCACAATCGATGCCGAACTCTTCCTTAAAAAAATTCTTCCCATAAAGAATTTGACGGACAAGCGACTCACCACTAGGGATATTACAGTCGGCTTCCAGCCACATCGCTCCTCCTGCTTCCCAATGACCTTCTGCAATTCTCTCTTTTATTTGCTCGTATATTTCAGGATAGTCAGCTTTAATATAATCATAGAGCTGCGGTTGTGTTTGCAAGAAGTGATATTCTGGAAACCGATTCATTAGATTTAGTACCGTTGAAAAGGATCGGGCTGCTTTCTCCCTCGTATTTCTTAACCGCCAAAGCCAGGCAACGTCGATATGTGTATGGCCGACTGCATGTATCGTAATATCTGAATTTTTATCAACTGATCTAAGCGTTTCTTTTATATCGGTCTCCGCTTCATAACATGATTCATAGAATTCAATGCTTCCTGGATCAGTCCAATTAATTCGGAATAAAGCGTCCTGAATCATTTTCTTTAAAAACGAATAATGAGAATCTGCTTCCATGCTTTCTTTTAATACCTCATAAGAAGCTAAAAGGGTATAGTATAAATCATCAATACGAGTATCCAGCCAGCCAATCTTCGCGGTTTGGAGTTTAAATTCATTTTCAACAGGAGGGCCTCCGCCTTCAAAGCCGGACCATAATCGAAAATCTAATCGTATGGATCCTTGCGACGTCTCTTGGTCGAAAAGAACTTCTTCATGATTGGAATCTACTCCTTGTACGGGCTTTCCATTAATAAATAATAAGGACTCAAAACCAGAGTTATTTCCTCCTCCTGTTTTCCCAAAAGAAAATAGTCCGACAATTTGTTTATTATTATATGGGAGGTGGCTATCGACATTAGCATGTATCCACATGTAACGATCTCGTCCCTTCCAATAGTTGCCTAACCTCATTTGATGATGTTCATCGTATTCCAATGGTGGAAAGGCACCAATCCTACCATTGTCACTGCAGGTGTTAAATTGAGGAATATCATAGCAGTCACGGTAACGATACTCCCCTAGTTCTTGAATACGTGCTTCAAACTTTCTTTCGGTTAAAAACATGTTTTCACTCCTATGTTTTAGATTGAAAAATTACCAGCAGTGACAATTCGATGATATATATTCCCACCTACTAATCCATCTACAATCTCCCAAGGTCCATCGTGAAGCAGTCGTTTTTCATCTAATTCATTAATTTGATCAATTCTTCCATCAAGCCACTCATTGAGACGATATTTTATGGTGTCAATTCTTGTAATAACCCCCCCATAGCGGATATCAATAACTTCCCAACCGAATGGTTTATAGGCTGTAAACCAAATATCACGATGTTTTTGACGGAGCAGGTCCACGTTAGTTTGAATCCAATCGAGTTTAGGTAAGAATGAACGGATCTGTTCAACATCCTTTTTGTCATAAAGCTCCTTTAACTGAAGGCCTATTTCCGCCTTCACACTCAACACTCTAGCCAGCTGCCCATAAAAGTCGAATAAATGCTCCCAATCAGGATTATGAAGTTTAGCCTTTTCAATCTCATAAACTAGCTTATTATAATGTTCGCCAAGCCCTAAACCTCGAACATTCTCATCATAGAAACCGATTAAAATATCTTGATACAATAATATCTTCGAAGTCATAGATGTGTTCATATTATTCTCCATGACTCCTGGCGTTTCATCCAAGTGTTTCAAAATCATAAAATCTTCAAAGTGTCCTTGACAGCAAAATGCAAAGCGGTCGCCGACTTGTTCATTCGTTACTACTTGGTGATAGGTATGTTCAGCAAATAATTGAAGGATCGGATAAGCCGTTGAGAAAGGTGTCTCTGCTCCATTATCACCCCAGAGTGTAACAAAGACTTCCTTAACTCCTTCTTTTTTACATGCGGCCATAGCTGCTTCAGTAGTAGCAATTGCTTTTCCGTAATTCGGTGCAATTCCATTCCATGTCCATGCACCGCCAGCGAAAATTGGTAGGCGACCTAGATCTTTATGATGTTGGATATATTCTTCATATACCTCCTGCTCTTTACGATAATAATTCCAATAGACAAGGTCTACATCCGGAATTCCACCTAAAATTTCTTCGCTAATATGACCTTTTTCATCATGGTATTTACTATCCTTGGAGAATAGAGGGAAATACATATCACTCCATATCATTGGTTTATAGCCATACTTTTCGGTAATTGCTACAACCTTTTGTATGTGGCGGTTCATAATTTCAATATGATTCACATAACCGTGGTTTTCCAAATACCTTCCAAGTCCTAACTGGAAAGTTTCATCCATTCCAATATGAATACGTTTCGTATGGAAAGCTTCAGAAACGGCTTTAATACAGTTCTCCAAAAATTCATAGGTCTTCGGCTCATCCACCAATAGGATATCATCGGTATCTCTAAATTCAGAAGCATAGTTCCACTTCAGCGCTTCCCGTAAATGCCCTAATGTTTGGATACATGGAATCATTTCAATTCCAAGTTTATTGGCATAATTATCACATGCTTTTAGCTCTTCAATTGTGTATCGTCCTCGCATATAACCAAAATAAGGATGCTCCTTAACTTCATAAGTGTCCTCTGTGTAAAGCATCAATGTGTTAAGTCCCATAATTGCCATTTTTTGCAGCAGCTTTTCCAATTCAGTAACTGTTGGGACGGCATTCCTTGAGGCATCAAGCATTACACCACTCATTTCAAAATTCGGGTCTTCTGATATATCAAATTCATGGTTTTTCTGATAATTCTCAATCCACAAACCTAAAGCACGAAAAAAATGTACCGGCTGATCATAGCTAATTTCCCCGCTACCGTTTTGATTAGCAACCCTAAGCTGTCCACTTTCATTTTTCACCTGAATGGGATGCCCTTCCGTGGAAAGCTCTATATTTAGATGCTTAGACAGAATCTCTATACCATTTTGTACTGAATTTACATCTCCCTTAATATGCAATTTCAAAATAAACTCCTCCTTAAAGATTGTTTTTAGTAACCTTTATTGCTACTTACTTGACTATCTAAAGCTGTAAATCGGCTAAGACAGATTCTCATCATCCAAAAGGCAGGCGCAACTGCAGACACAAATAGAATAAGACCTGGATACTCATTAATCATATAGCCAATCAGGATAAGGCCAATCAAAATGAGTATAGTAGAAGGCAAGCTGGTCGCTGCAAACAGAAATGACTGTTTAATGTAATCCCTATTTGGTAGTTCATAATGAGCATAGATTGCAAAAAAGTACCCAATCGCTAAAAATAACACGCATACAAGAATGTATAAGAAGATAGAAAGAAAACTAGCCAAAAAGCCTGTCATCACTTGGTCAACTATTCGAATATCAATAAACAGGAAAAGTCCGATGCCATAGAAAATCAAGCCATTTACATTACTTCTTCTCCATTCTTGAAAATAAATCTGCTTAAATGTTTTTAAAACAGGTACATCCGTTTCGTTTCTAATCCATTTTCTTAATATCGTAAATAAAGCCACCGACGCAGGGAAAAATCCGAATATGCCTAATCCAAGGATAGTAAACGCAAACCAACACCAATTGACTAAAATCACTCTCCAAATCCACTCACAAACACCAATGATCCATGGCACTTTTTTCATTGCTTCATCCCCTCAAATGAAAATTCTCCTTCAAGATACTTATTGATTTTTAATCAATTGGTGATAAAGCGGGCTTCCTTTTACCGCTTTCCCCGTTAAACTTAATACAAATTCACTAAACATTGTGTTAGCCCAAGCAAACCAATCTCTTGTAAATTCTTCTGGGCAATCGGCGTTAAAGCCCTCATGCATATACGCCGTTCCGCCATCAGTTGTTTTAAAATAGTCTAGTATCATTTGTTTTTCGCCTTCAACCGTTGTCGTCATTCCTTGAATTGCAAGTGCAATATGCCAGATATAATGATCAGGTGTATGTGGACTTCCGATTCCATTTGCAAATTTCCCTTCATAATAATATGGATTATCCCTACTTAATATAAATTGGCGTGTATTCGCATATACTTGATCTTCATATGGCATGTATCCTAAATAAGGAGCAGCCAGCAGGCTTGGAACATTCGCATCATCCATTAAATTGACCCTGCCCTCACCATCCGTTTCATATACATACATGTCACCGTTAATTGGGTGAGAGAACTTGGCAAAAGTTTCGATTCCTTGTTTTATTTCATTGCGAAGATTCAGACATTCTTTGCTTAATATTGGTAGGTTCAATACTTGATTGCTGATTTCAGCTGCATATTCAAGTACTACCACTGCAAACATATTAGAGGGCACTAAATACCCGTAAGTACAAGCGTCATCACTTGGACGGAAGGCACTCCATGTCATTCCGGTCGGTACAACATGTCCTCCTTTTCCATGACGTATTAATGTGTCGGACTGACGAACTTCTGCACGTTCAAACCGGTATGGTGAATGATTTTCATGATCCTGCTCCGTTCTCCATACATGAAGAATTGTTTTCATAACATCCTGGAACGATTCTTGTAAAAACGCAGTACGTCCTGTAGACTTCCAAAATAGGTAAGCCAGTTGGATTGGATAGCACAAAGAATCAATTTCATATTTTCGTTCCCAAATATGTGGGGTCATCGTTGTTCTGTCGGTTTGATAACCTTTGCCGTTGGCACTTTCATTAAAAGCATTAGCATACGGATCATGAAGTATAAAAGAAAACTGTTGGCGAATTACTCCTTCGATTAAATCCGCTAATTCTTCATCTTCTTCTGCTGCCAGTAAATAGGGCCTTACTTGTGCAGCTGAATCGCGGAGCCACATTGCCGGAATATCACCGGTAATTACGAAGGTTTTGCCATCTTCCTGTTTTTTTAAAGTCGTTGTAAACGTATTAACAAAACATTGCTCAAACATTCTTTGTAATTTTGCGTCTTCCGGAAAAAAGTCATTTACATGTTTGATAAGTCTCTGCATTGATTTAGGAATAGTTATCATCAATTCACACCCTATCCTTTTCTTTTAAATCCAAGTGTAATGATTTCTGCATTTCCTGCTTCATATTGATTTTCTGTCAAAGTTGTTGAATCTTCCAAGATATTACTCTTGTACGATTGATAATCTTTGATAGATGCTTTTAGTATCGCATTCTTTTCACCAGGATTAAACCAGCGAATCATGATATCATCACGATCTTCCGCTACTTTCATAGAGGACCATGCTAGTCCCTTGTCTTCAGATTGTACAAATTGATGTATTGGTGGCCTTGTACCTTTATGTATAGTTGGTTGAACAATAACAAGAGGTACTTTAAATTGGTAAGCATCAACAAAAGCTTGTGATTTAATCACATCTTTTTCATGTGACAGTACTTGCCACTCTGCTGTCTGGATTCCTAAGCATTGTGCTTCAGGTGTCGAAAAATATCCCCAGTCTCCGAGCTCAGCTACCGAACGGAGAACAGTAATTGCGATCGTACCGTCTTCTGGCAGGATTTCATATTCTTGAAGACCATGGGTTGCCACGGTTAAGCCCATTTGCTCATCTGCTATACTGCTAAATCGCTGCTGATGGTGACAAAAGCTAGGATTATCCCATTCTTTTTCTGGTTTATTGGGACGAGTAACAATTTCAAATATACTATCTGCTTTGTGAGTTTCTGTCTTTAAACCAGTTGGGAAAAGCACACGGAGACGATGGTCTGTTGCTTGATTATCAATGGTCAGCGTAAAAACCGGACCTTTCATTCCTTTTGCCAGTGTGACAACAGTTCGTAAAGTAATTGTTGTCATTTCACCAGATCTACCTGCCTCCCGTTCTTTATGCCAAACTAATTGGTTCCTTTCTAAGGCTAATCGCTCATCCGCACATGCTGGAATTGATAACGTATGAGTATACTGGAGTACAGTTTTGAGTTTACTTTGTTCCAACCATGAAAATTCGGCTGCTATCCCCTTTGTATTGATGGAGGCATGCCCCTCTGTTTCCTTAAACATATATTCGTTTCCAATATCACCAGTGTCTTCATATATACCAAGATGATGAAATACTTCTTCCGTTAGTTTATTCATTAAATCAAAGCTTCCATCTCCATGAAAATGTAAATGAACATACTCATTTTCCATTTCAAATCTATCATTCTCAGTTTCTCTTGTTTCAGCTAGATGTGCTGGAACCTTTTCTGGTAAAAGGTAGAACGTTTTATAGCCAAATGAAGGAATTCCTTCAGCGAAGAATGATAGCTTAGCCCGTTTAGCAAAAAACGGCTGTCGAAATTGATCGTCTGGTAAATCATATCCAAATTCAATAACAGGTTTTTCAAGGTAATAATCTATTGCCTTTCCTTGATTATCTACGAGTTTATAATAAGGTAATTCTCTTTCCTTAAGATAATTTGGTATTTCTTTAAAATCCATTTGAGAAAAAAATATTTTATCCAGATCGATTTCTTTTATGACTACTTCATTTTTCTCCCAACCGGTTGTATTAATTACAAGGAGTGGGATCCCGCCATCCGGTGTTTCAGATGTATCAATTCTTTCAGCAATCTCAGCAGCAAGTTCCTTAACAAATACATCTCCCATCTGCGAAACTGTTTCAAAACGTGTGACCATTTCACGATGGACTTCATCTACACTGCAGCCACAAATGCTATCATGTGGGTGATTCTTCATCAGTGTTTTCCACATAAAACGGATATATTCTCTCGGGTAATCCCCTCCGGCTAAAAGGTTAATAGCTGCAAGTGGTTCCACGACTTTTTCCAGCAATATTTGACACCTCGTATTCCATTGCTTTAAATAAATACGGCTTGATGCCGTGTTGACAAGGGTAGACCAGCCATCTGTTCGCTGGTTGCGAAGCTCACCTTCAATGATTTGCAGGTTATTGGGAAGTGAGACTTTTAATGCTTGTATATATTCAGCAAAGCTGGAGTGTTTAAATGTATAATCTGGATATAGAGCACCGGCTGTTTCAATTGCTTGCGGTATTGTTTTTTGCAATGGCTGATGGTCGCAGCCGTTCATGAATAATAATTGATTAGTCGAGGCATATTTCTCTGCATCCTGGATTTTTTTATCCCAAAATACCTTTGCTTCTTCCTCATCAACTGGAATTTCATTCCCATTCGAATACCAATTCGCAAAAAGAATACCTAAAACACTAGAACCGTCTGGCGATTTCCAAACAATCTCGGAATAAGGGGATTCAAAGTTTGGTGTATCCGATACTGTATTATTAAAGCCAGTAGGCTTAACACCACGCCCAAATGCTGCTGTATCAATGCCCGCCTGTTTCAGAATTTGAGGTGCCTGTCCATAAATCCCAAATGTATCCGGAAAATAGCCAATTTTTGAAGCATGGCCATAGACTTCCGTATCATACAAACCAATCTGTAAGTTCCTGATATTAGCTTCAGAACTGGTTAAGAAAGCATCCTGCAACACGTACCAAGGACCAATATAAAGTTTTTTATCTTCAATCAATTGTTTTACGATTTCAAAATTTTCAGGGTGGACTGCAAAATAGTCCTCTAAAAGGATTGTCTGGCCGTCAAGATGAAACGATTTAAATGTATTACCATCCTTCTTAAATTGCTCAATGATACTATTCATGAGTTTGATAAAGTAAAAACGATGTTTTTCAAAAGGTAAATACCACTCTCTGTCCCAGTGAGAATGAGAAATTATATGGGCAGTCTTATTCATAAAGACTTTTCCTCCTTTGGTGATTTACACTCAACAAGAAAGCGCTGTCATTTTTTTGTAAATAGATTCCTTCAATATCTACAATAAAAAAACCAAGTTCTTCTAGCAATAGAATAGAGGAAAGTCATAAAGTTATTACAGTAGATATTAAATTAGTCCAGTGAATTTGTTATGTAGTTTAACTTTATCTTTTAGATACAATTTCTTTGGATTATTAAAATGCATTATTCATACCTTCCTGTATAAAGAAAATTACAATTATGAAAATGATGGAAATCACCCAAAATGCAAAGGCCTAATCTTCTATAATGAATGGTACAGAGAATATTTATACGATGGTTATCTTAACTGCTGTATACGCTCCTTCCTCTACTTGTCCTTCTGTATCATCACATCTACAATGTGCTTATACGAACAAAAATTTATTCTAATATCCTATATATAATAGAGCTGGAAAAGATGCTATATATATAAAAGCATCAGTCTACCCATCTCCTAGGGTAGACTGATGCTTTAAGGTTATGATTAAACCATTACTTTACAAATATTATTTGTAAACTCAACTGGGTCATTGATTGGCAGTCCTTCTATTAATAAGGCCTGGTTATACAATAGCTCAGTATATAAATCCAGCTTGGATTTATCCTGTTCATAAGCTGCTTTTAAAGATTGGAAGACTTCATGATTTGTGTTGATTTCCAATACTTTATCTGCCTTCACATTTTGATTATCAGGCATAGCATTCAAGATTTTTTCCATTTCAATCGTGATTTCTCCATCAGCGGATAAACAAACAGGGTGTGTTTTTAAACGTTTGGAAGCCCGGACATCCTTCACTTTGTTTGTAAGTAATTCCTTCATATAATTGAATATCTCAGTATTTTCTTCTTCTTGTTCATCCGTTTGCTTGTCTGAAGAATTGCGATCAATACCAAGATCTCCGCTGGAGACAGATTTAAATTCTTTCTCTTTATAGTTCATGATCATTTTAACGGCGAACTCATCAATATCTTCAGTGAAGTACAGGATTTCATACCCTTCATCTAGAACAAGCTCTGTTTGAGGAAGCTTTTCTATTCTTTCATAGGAATCACCGGTTGCATAATAAATGTATTTTTGATCCTCTGGCATTCTCGACACATACTCATCAAGAGTCACCAATTTCTTCTCTTTGGAAGAGTAGAACATTAGCAGATCCTGTAAAGCTTCTTTATTTGCTCCAAAATCACTATACACGCCAAATTTAATTTGACGGCCGAAGGATTTGTAGAATGAATCGTATTTCTCACGGTTATTTTTTAATAATGATTGAAGCTCACTCTTAATTTTTTTCGAAATATTTTTTGCAATAAGCTTTAATTGTCGGTCATGCTGCAGCATTTCCCTTGAAATATTCAGTGATAGATCCTCTGAATCGACCATCCCTTTCACAAAGCTGAAATGGTCAGGAAGTAAATCAGCACATTTCTCCATGATCAGAACACCGTTTGAATACAGCTCCAGCCCTTTTTCAAACTCCTTGGAGTAATAATCGAAAGGAATATTCTCAGGGATGTAAAGAATTGCATTATAACGGATTGTTCCGTCTACATTGATATGCAAGTGTTTAAGCGGCTTATCAAAGCCGTAATGCTTTTCATGATAGAAGCTTTCATAATCTTCATCCGTTAATTCACTTTTATTCTTTTTCCAAATCGGAACCATACTATTGATGGTTTGTTCCTCAATAATATTTTCATATTCATCTTCGCTGCCCTCAATTAGGTGCTTCTCTACGGTATCCATTTTGATTGGATAGCGAATGAAATCGGAATATTTCTTGATAATGGATTTTAATTTATATTCATCTAAATATTGATCGAAATCTTCTTCCTCTGAATTTTCTTTAATCGTAAGAATGATTTCAGTACCGATTGTTTCCTTTTCGCATGGAACAATCGTATATCCTTCCGTACCTTCTGATTCCCATTTATACGCGGTATCAGAATCAAGCGCTTTACTGATTACTGTCACTTTATCAGCTACCATAAACGCTGCATAAAAACCAACGCCGAATTGTCCGATAATATCATGGCCATCTTTTGATTCATTTTCACTTTTAAAAGCTAAAGATCCACTTCTAGCTATCGTACCAAGGTTATTTTCAAGTTCTTCTTTGGTCATCCCAATACCAGTATCCAAGATGGATAAGGTTCTATTTTCTTTGTCTGCACTTACTTTTATGTAATAACTTTCTTTATTAAATGTTAAGGACTCATCTGTTAATGCCTTGTAGTAAAGTTTATCAATCGCATCACTGGCATTTGAAATAAGTTCACGCAAAAACACCTCGCGCTGAGAATAAATTGAGTTAATCATCATTTCCAATAATCGTTTGGATTCTGCTTTAAATTGCTGTTTTTCCATTTTCGTCTTTTCCCCTCCATCGTGTTCTGTAAAGAAAGAATATCCGGCAATTAGCACTCATGAATATCGAGTGCTAATTGCTATCTATTTTTAATTATTCACAATTTTAATATGGTGTCAATATTTGTAGGATAACTTGTTCGTGTAAAAGTAAAGTGAAGTGATTCACTGATAAGATCAACAACCTTTTAGAAATGCATATTTTATGTGGTTTTAGCAGATAGTAGGAGTGTATTTTTATTGAGGAGTGATAATATGCCAAACTTAAATGAATTAGAACTTCAGAACCTGCGTCATATGATCGGCTCGCATGGCACCCTAGCCACTAAGCTTGATTATTATGCACAGCAATGTACAGACCCAGAAATCATACAACAGCTACAAAAAGATGCTCAAGACGCAAGAAATCATAAAGAAGACCTAATGAAATTTTTATAAAAGGAGGATTTGTCATGCAGGAAAAAGAAATGATTAATGATTATTTATCAGGATTAAACAGTAGTCTTACAGGTTATGCGTCTATTATTGCACAGACAGAAAATCAGGAATTAAGACAAAAGGTTCAAGATATGAGAAATCAAGATGAACAAAGACAATATCAAGTCTATTTACTGGCTAAGCAAAGAGGCTATTATAAACCAGCACAGCCTGCAACCGAAGATGAAATCATGACCGTCAAGAATGAATTATCGCAGGGATAACAGACAGGTCTTTATTTAACCCTCTTCTTGACAGGGTGGGGGTCGCTGGTTCGAACCCAGTCGGGATCACACTTTACAAGAAGGCTTAAACCTAATGGTATCAAGGGTTTGAGCCTTTTTTCTATTTTTAGTAAAATTAATATTCCATAAACCGATTCGCCTCCTAATAAGAATCTTTGCATGAATATGCCTAAGATTATGAAGTGGCATGGAACCTTCGCCTTTTTAATTAAGCGCTTCACGTTTTGTTTTAAAACCACTTCGATAAATCTGTTTCCTCTTGCCAGTAAGTGTGTCAGCACCGGCATCTATCCAAACGACCATACTTTACCAACTTTTTAACTGTCAATAAAAAAACCTCCATTTTTGTTGATGGAGGTAGGGTTGATATTAGTATGGATTTATGAAATAGAAGCATAGTTTGTACTGTGAAAGTTATCTTTCTCTATAGCTTCATATGCAGGATTGAGGGTTGTCCATTCCCTTCCTAACCGCTTCCATATATTCCTCCGCCTAAATATTATTGTATCGGCGTATGGACTGTACTGTCCAAGTTCAAACTAAATCGATATCTTCTAATTGATCCAACTTCACTATCACTACCGTCTAAACCGCATGATTACATTTTTGACTTCAACCTACTAGTCCAAATTTATGTTAATTTTTTATTTAGTGCTTTTGCATTTAAAACACACTCGATTATTTAAGTTTAATCATTCACTAAATTTGGTTGGTTTTATTAAAGTTCAACTATCGTGTACTCATACCCGATTGTAGTTATAAATTTATACATATCTTCTGTAGACATAAATAGAGTTTTAGTGTTGTCATTAGGGTGGAACGTTATTAATCTTTCTGAGAGCATCTCTTTATCTAAATAGACTTTTATGTCGTGTTCATCATTGTTTAGCAATCCAAAAATAGAAACAAAACCAGGAGATAACCCCATTTTTTCCATTAACCGTTCGGAAGAACCAAAGCTTATCCGTTTTTCATTGAGAATAGTAGCAAGATGATCCATATCAAGACGCTTTGCTCCATCCATTATAACTAAATAAAACGCATTCTTTTTTTTGTTGGTAAGAAAGAGCGTTTTAGTGCGCACCCCTTCTTTCCCATCAATATATTTGTCTGCTTCAGCTGTTGTCCAAGCAGGAGGGTGTTCAACTACTTCAAATGGAATATTCATTTTAGTTAAGGTATTATATACAATTTGATATTGTTCCATAAAGAATAGGCCTCCATCATTACAGTTCTGAATATTGTTATTATATTAAAATATTTTATCATAAAAATCCCGAAGTATTTGCCTTCGATAAATCAATCTTGAAAAATCTTATTAATCATTTTAAATAATGATCACTAAGCTAACCAATAGACCATAACAAAAGAAACTGCGATCTGATGTGAACCCAAGAAGTTAGATTGGACTCTAACTGGGGTTTCAGTACAGATCGCAGTTCCTTTAATTTTATCAAAGCTACGCTACTAGTAAATAATTAGAATCTATAACCATTAAGTTTGCTTCGCTTATTTTAGCTACCGATTAATCAGAAATAGAAAAGCTAGTACTACAATTAATAATGCAATAAAAACTGACATCCACCCGATCTTCACCCTTATTAATA
Source organism: Bacillus sp. E214 (assembly GCF_008087365.1). NCBI lineage: Bacteria > Bacillati > Bacillota > Bacilli > Caryophanales > Bacillaceae > Bacillus > Bacillus sp. E214. The sequence goes on from NZ_VENN01000001.1 coordinate 985,681, forward strand.
AACGGTCAACAATAAAGAATGAGATGGCAGAAATAAGACCAAAAACTTGTAACATTGATCCGAAAACAACATGAAATAAAAAGGAAGCAATTTCACGAATTACCCCTTTTTTTGAAAGCTTCCTGCTAAACCAGTCACTAAATATGGATGTCATAACCCCGTAGGTAATAACAATCATAAAATTCATATAATATAAATTATAAAATAAATCCCCTTCAAAACCCGCTGGTATTGAAAAGATAAGGGAAAATATTAAACTACTAACAACGGCCGTTACTATTTTCCTCTTTAAAATAATCGATATTTCCCCTATTTTATCTTGTTTGCTCAAACATAGCACCCCTAAGAAAGATTAGTATTTAATATAAATATTCGATAATCCATCATCTATACCCTTTTTCATTAACGTGCCCCTTTATCTCCATAAGAGGTTTAACAAAAAAACATAAATCCTTCCTGGATCAACGGACTGATAGTAGTACAATAAAAAACTGGCTACAGGATTTTAAATCCTGTAGCGCCTCAGTAGAATATTATTTTATTCGCTTAATTTCTTAATTTGGCTTAACAGATCATTATAAACAGCGATTTCCTCCAATAAACCAATTTCCGAAAGTAATTCTGAACTTAATGTGCCTGCCTCTATATTTTCTAAATACAACTCAATACCACTTGCTAGTTCCATATTATGCTCTACCACTTGATTATGGATATCCTCTAACATAGCCGGTGCTTCAAGTATATTGAATTCTTCTAATTCATTTTGCATTTCTGTTAATAACTCTTCTAATTGAATTTTTGAATTTAAATCGTTTATTGCTGCTTCTGCTACAGTTGGTAATTCATTTGCAAATTGATTTACTTCATCGATGTAATCCGTAGCCTCCGTAACATAATTTAAAGAATTTGACACTTCCTCTATTGTCGAACAACTCGTCAGAAAAATAGTCATTGGTAAAATAAGCATTGATAATAATTTTTTCATTCTTTTTCCTCCATCCATTCCTCAGTATAAACAAAATATATATCCTAATCGACTCATACTGGCCAAGTATATTTCATACCATTATCAGTCATCCAATTTATTAATTTATGGAAGAATCACTCTACTCAATGTAAAAACAACATTTATCTTTAACAAAAGCTCTTTTAAGAATAATAACAAACCTACTGATATCTTCTAGTTTAACACACTAACCGATTACTCCATTTATTCTCGATCCAATCAAAAGCAAACATTCAACTATAACAAAACAATCTATTCCATGATTGTATATTTAATGTTAAAGAATTATTGCCCACACCCTTAATCAAACCAAATAATATACTGTCGTTAGCCTATAAAAAATTGAATTAGGAGTGTATATTAATGGAATATTATGATCGACAAATCCCCGGGCTTCCCAATCTTCCGTTTCCTATTCCAGGATGGCCTGGAACATCAACAGGATGGCCGAATACCAATACTGGAATGCCCGGCACAGGTGGTTCACCAACTGGGGGCACACCCCCACCTTCACAGAATACGATTAATATGTATCAATATCTTCTACAAAACCCGTCAAAAGGCCAAGAGGTTCTAACATCAGGTACATGGGTTGGTTCAGGAACTGGAACAACTTTTGGGGTGGGCTGTGATAGACGCTGGACAATTATGCTTTTAAATAATGGTCGTTATGTATTAATGTGGGTCCTATCAGCAAGTCCGTTTGGTAATACTACAGGAATCATTTTTCCTACTTTTACTTTTGCCTCTTTCCCTACATCTAGTATATTAGCTTATAGTTGCTAATTATTAATTATCTAGACATATGTAAATACCACGAATCTCTTAATATGACGGTAAAAAGTCAACTATCTGTCCACCGATACTATAAGTAAATCACTTGCGGTGGATGGATATTTTCTCTCGAAGTATACATACCATCGCAATATAAGATTATCCAAACAACGAATGAACCCTAGAATCGCTTATTATCAAACTACTTAATCAAACCTAAAAACTTTCAGGTACAGAATTCTATTTATCGGACTAGTATTTGTAACGTAATGCATTTTATATGTATTTCTTTAATGATACTTTTACGAAAGATAAATGAAGGAAAGACTCCCTGTTTGACAGCTTATGAGACAATCTCCCGTTGAGATAAGTATGTTACGTATCAATGTTTTAGAAAGGCATCAAATATCAATTTTTCATAAACAGTGTCAAATAATTATAGACTTTCCTGATAGTTATTGGGATCTAAATTAAATTGTCACTGATGTTAGATAAAAAGCTAATTCATAGTATTTACATGGAAATTATTATATATTTAACAGAATAACTTATATAGGAGGAAATATACATGCAAACAATTCCTATTATTGTTTCTACAGAATGGTTATCAAGCCGACTTGATGACCCTAAATTAAGATTAATAGACGTAACTACTCTTATGAAACCCTTAGAAAATGGCAGTATCACACTCTCATCAGGTAAGGAATCATATGAACATGAACATATACCTGGGGCGGTGTATGCAGATTTAATAAATGAACTATCTGATTCCGCTTCTGATTTACCATTCACTGTTCCTGATAGAGATTATTTCATAGAAAAGGTTTCAGAATTAGGAATCGGCGATCAGGATACTTACACTGTAATCTATGACCGAGGAGCGGTTGTTGGGGCTCCATTTTTTGCTCCATATTGGGCATCTCGTTTAAGATGGCAGCTTAAATATGAGGGCTTAGACAATATTGCTATTTTGGATGGAGGTTTGCCAAAATGGATTGAAGAAGGTCGTCCTGTTACTACTGATCAGACATCCTATCCAAAAGCTTCGTTTACAAGCTATAGAAGAGATCATTTATTAGTTACAATGGATGAGGTTTTAAAATCTATAGATGATGATTCGGTTATTCTAATCAACAGTCTCTCTCCAGAGGATTTTCGCGGTGAAACTAACAGTTATCTGAGAAAAGGCCATATACCCGGCAGTGCCAATGTATTCTTCGGATGCCATACTGATTCAACAACAAAAAATGTTCTTTCTGATGAAGAATTGAAGGATAACTTTGCGGATATCGGTGTATTTGATTCCAATAAAAAAGTAATCACCTATTGCGGTGGCGGAATCGCTGCTACCTGGAATGCTTTAATACTAGAAAAATTAGGTGTGCAAAATGTCGCGGTGTATGATGGCTCCATGAATGAATGGGCCTCCAAGCCTGACCTACCATTAGTCACTGGAAGTAAAATGATAGATTAATTGATAATTAGAGAAGATCCTCAAATCATTCGGTTTGGGGGTCTTCTATTATTTATTACAAGGTTGGGGAGTATCGGTGAATTATTGAGTGAATCGGCTGAATTATATAAGAATTCAGCTGGATTATCGGTTAAATTGAAATGTTAGGAAGGATTCTTACTCAAAGATAAAGAAATAAGTACGCAGAAAGATATTCTGAGGATGGGGTTGGGAAGTTGAATAAAGATGAGATTCTAATGAATAATGGTTCTGCAACTTCAAAAGCTACTTCTGCATATTTAGATAGGCATGGAGTTATAAAAAGAGAACTTTCTTGTTTTTCAGTCTCTCCAATCGCCATTGGCACACATTTAGGCAGTATGGATGAAACAGACTCTAGACTTTATCGAACTTCGATTGAATATGGATTGAAAAATGGTATCAATTTTGTAGATACAGCAATTAACTATCGAGGAATGAGATCAGAACGTGACATCGGCTTAGTTTTATCTCGTTTAATTGATAATGGAACAATAAATCGCGAGGAAATAGTGATTTCTACAAAAGCCGGAATTATCCCAGGAGATAATGATGCAGGGCTTGTACCTAAAGATTATTTACAGAAAATACTCCTAGATGCAGCAATAGTTGAAGAAGCCGATTTACATATCGTAGGAAATCAGCGACACGTTTTGGCTCCTTCCTATTATCAGTTCGCAATCGAACAAAGTAAGAAGCATCTCAGAATAAATACCATTGACATCCATTATATACATAATCCCGAACTCTCAATGGTGGTTTTAGGAGAAGAAGCTTTTTATCATCAGCTTGAATCACTTTTTTTATTTTATGAGGAACAAGTATCCAGGGGAAATATTCGTTATTACGGGTTTGCATCCTGGGTTGGATTATTATGTAATCCTAAAGAGAAAGGGTATGTATCATTGGAGAAAGTTATGCAAACTTTAGTAAAAGTTGTTGGAGTAAATCATCATTTCAAATTTCTACAATTCCCCTATAACAAAATCACTCACTATGCCAAAACAAGACGAAATCAACAAGTAAATCAAAAATTTCATACTGTTTTAGATGCCGCGAAGGAATTTGGGTTAACTACAGTGACCAGCGCTCCATTTAACTTAGGTAAATTAATTGATAGAGAATGTACTCCAGACGATTATTTACTCTCCATTTTGGGAGAGCAAAACATTAGCTCAGTAATGGTGGGAATGAAACATCCGAACCATGTGGTTAACAATCTTAGATTAATACAGATAAAACATTAAAAATAAAAATTAGTGAATTGAGTAGAAGGCATAAATCTGATTTATGCCTTCTTTTGTTCCAAATAATCAATGTTTTATTCTATTATTCTTTCAATAATAGTAGCATTCGCCATTCCTGCTCCCTCACAAATGGCCTGTAAACCATACCTACCCTCTATCCGTTCTAATTCATGCATTAATGTAATCATGACGCGAGCGCCACTAGCTCCTAATGGATGACCAAGTGCAATAGCTCCTCCATTAACATTTAATTTTTCTGGGTCAGCTCCAAACTCCTCCATCCAGCATAAAGGAACAGGTGCGAATGCTTCATTTACCTCATATAAATCCATATCATTAATGGTTAAACCGCTCTTTTTTAATACCATTTTAGTAGCCTCAATCGGACCTGTAAGCATTAAGGTTGGGTCAGAGCCTATTACTGTTCTGGAGATAATTTTAAAGCGCGGCTTTAATCCCAATTGGGTCGCTTTCTCTTTTGACATAATAAGAAGCGCTGCAGCACCATCACTCATTTGACTCGCGTTACCCGCATGAATGACTCCGTTTTCTTTGAAGACGGTTGGTAGTTTGGCCAGTTTCTCCATTGAGGATTCACGACGCGGTCCCTCATCCTGAGTGACTATAGTTTTAGTCCCGTCATCATTAACTACTTCTATTGGCATGATTTCTCGTTCAAAACGTCCTTCCTCCTGTGCCCGGATAGCCTTTTGATGACTTCTAATTGAAAATTCATCTAGCTGATTTCGGCTAAATCCCCATTTTTCAGCAATTCTCTCTGCAGATAACCCCTGGTTAATTAATTCATAACGCGGAGACAGTTCTTCACTTGGTTTTGCATGTAACCTATTTGACCCCATTGGCACTCGAGTCATACTTTCAACTCCACCTGCAATTACAATATCCATATCACCGCTTAAAATAGCCTGTGCAGCAAAATGAACCGCCTGTTGACTTGAGCCGCATTGACGATCAATCGTTGTGGCAGGTACATGGATTGGGAAATCGGCCATCAGTACAGCTGATCTTGCAATGTTTATGGCTTGTTCTTCAACCTGAGAAACACAACCAATAATAACATCTTCAACCAGACCACTTGAAATACCAGCTTTCTCGGTAAGTTTACGTAAAACTCCTGCAAGTAAATCATCCGGACGAACTGAACTAAATACTCCCTTTCTTTTCCCGACTGGAGTCCTGACTGCTTCCACAATAACCGCTTCTCTCATTAGAGGTTCCTCCTTTAAAATTCACCTTGAAAATCAAATAACTTTTTTTTTAGATTCATAACTTAGTAGCTGCTGTTGAAGGTAATATGTCTAATGCTTTCTCATATTCCTGCTGCAAAGTTTTAATAATAGACTCTATTGGTTGAATATCTTTAATCGACCCTACTCCTTGGCCTGCAGACCAAATATCCTTCCAGGCTTTTGCTTCATTTTGTTGACGAACCACATTCATTTCGCTTTTCCCCGGTAGGTTAGCTGGATCCAAACCAGCTTTTTTGATACTTGGTGTGAGGTAATTTGCATTCACACCACTAAAGGTATTCGTATAAATAATATCGCTGGCATTCGATTCAATTAACATTTCTTTATACCCTTCTTTAGTAACCGCTTCCAAAGAAGCGATAAACCGAGTTCCCATATAAACAAAATCAGCACCAAGCACTTTTGCTGCAAGAATTTCTTGTCCGTTTGATATACAACCTGCCAAAATAATAATTCCATTCCAAAATTGTTTAACTTCAGCTATAAAGGCAAACGGATTCAACGTCCCTCCATGACCACCCGCGCCATTGCAAACAAGAATTAATCCATCTACTCCGGCCTCAGCTGCTTTTTTTGCATGCTTAATGCTTATAACATCAGAAAAAACCAGCCCGCCATATTCATGGACGATTTTAACTTCATTTACCGGTTTTCCAAGTGACGTAATTACGATAGGTGGTTGGTATTTCTTTATTAACGCTAAATCACTTTCATAACGATGATTAGTAGAATGAACAATTAAGTTTACTCCCCAGGGTGCTATTTTTTTGTTTCTATGTTCTTTCTGTAATCTTACATGTCCATCCTTTATTTCTTGAAACCATGCCTCCAATTGTTCCTCAGTTCGTGCATTTAAAGTTGGAAAAGTACCAATAACCCCGGCATTACAGCTTGCAAGTACCATTTCAGGAGTAGAAATAATAAACATTGGTGAAACAATAATCGGCAAAACGGATTGCTCCGCTAATTCTTTGACACTTTCTTTTCTCATTTGTTCACCACCTCCAATTTTTTTATCATTTTTTGATTTTACAACTACAAATTTCTGTTTTGGAATAAATAGAATCCTGTTGTCTATTTGATTTTTGAGAAAAGATTATGTAGAGTTTTACTAAAATCTTTATATTGGCGGTCTAGTTTGGATGGTGTATAGGATGGTGAAAGTACACCTTAATTTATGATCAATTACATAAAAAGCCCAGATTCAATTCCCTAAACAAGATACACTCTATTTCAAATTAGATAAGTAAAAATCCCCTCCATCCATTTAACTTAATGTGTAATTTTTTCAATTAGAATCTTTATTCATTAGCTACTTAAAATCACTGCATATAATACTTTTTCAACAACAGTTAGATATTCCCTTTAAATTACCGATAAAATGATTGTGTTTCTGTTTTTTTAACCATCCATACACATGGTCCTGCCTTGATCAAACATGTTATTCATAAAAAATATAAAAAGAAGACTTCACTAGGAAAAATTATTCCTGGTGAAGTCTTCTGAATAGGGTGACAGATAGCGCTGACTATAAATGATTAAAACCAAGGCCTAATGTTTCCTGTTCAATCCCTTTTTCCTCTGAATCAGACCGTCCATAAATGCAAACACCAATCCATTCATTGCCCGTGCTTATTTTTTTATTTTTACCTCTTACTATGCCATAGGTTAAATCAACTTTTTTAAGTAAGTCACCTACTTGAATGGTCCCTCTGCCGACTCCTTGTACTGCCTCTAAAATGGTATGATATAACGTATTTCGTTCATTGTAGGATTCCGAATTTATAATTCCCTTTGTTTTTGCACTTGCTTCAATGACAGAGATGACTTTATTCAAGTCGATAGATCCTATACTTCCCACAGTATACCGGCAATTTTCCATGTTTAACTGCTTCTTTATCATTTCTCCCGCTTCATTGTTATGTAAGAGTACCAATAAAGAAGTTAACTTGCCCATCGTGAAATCGTGATCCTGTATGATCATCTTTAGCACCCCCTCAGTAAATAAAGCAATTGCCAAGTGAGAATAAATTGTCCTTAAACCATTTTAATAATCACAACTTAATATTTCGTTTATTAGTGCTTTTTATACTTATAAACAAACGAATTCTTGGGAGCTAACTAAATTGAACATCTTTATCCCATTACTATATATGTATTTTAATTCGAATCGATTTATTTATGTTTTTTTAATAGGAGGGATCTTTTTTCAAATTTTCATTTGCATCCCTTTAAATCATAAATACGTAAACTTAAGGTGTAATTCATTCTATACATGCAAAACAGACCGACTTGCTATGCAAATCAGGCTGCATGTTGAAACCTAATTTTATTTTGCTATTTATTTAGAATCCTGACCCTTATATTTTCTTAACTGGACCAAAATGATCCTCTAAAGCAACCTGCAGTATGCCGATTGAACGTTCCAGCTCTTTTTTCATTAACTTTCGGTAAATTTCTAATTCTTCTTTCCCTTTATCCGTTAAATAATAAATAAAAACTTCTTGAACATTTTCTTGTGGATCGCCGAGTATTTCGGTTCTTTTTTTTACGAATCCGGCTTTATACAATTCTTTATAGGTTTTATAAATTTCCGTATGGGTTGGCGAATAGCCAAATGGTTTAAATTTTTCTCTTAAATCATTTAACACCATGGAACCATAGTCCCTTGGATGAGAAGCAATCTCCAGTAGATAAAGCTTTAAAAATGCTTTTTGTTTTAATAAGAATCCTCTGTTCATTCCCCTCACCTCTTACATTAGACATCACTTTTAATCTTATATTATCAAATTTTTTCTTTCTTGGTGGGTTTTGTGATTTTTTCTTGGTGGCTGGGTTTTTAGAAAAAAACTATGAAGATTTGGAACATAGTTTGTTTAGTTCTTATTAATAAAAACATATGTTATTTTCTCTCATAAAAAGTAATTTTAAATGTTACCGGAGTTATTATACTTTTAGTGTTAATTCATTGAAGTTTATTATCTTAAAGTTAGAATGAACCATTAAAAAAGCGGACCCGCATGCTTAAAGCATGTAGATCCGCATGTTTTTCGTGGATTGAATATAATTTCAATATATCAATGACCGTATATTATAGTCTTGTATCCCACTTATTACACCAAACGTTTTCATTTGGTGTACCATGGAATTCTGATTCACCCATGATCTTGTCAATAACCGCTTTAATTGTGATTTCAGTATCTTTGTATGCATTAATATAGCATTTTACCATTGGCACATCAGTTAAGTGTGTTGTGAAGTTCAATGATACGAATACGGTTGGAACTTCATGTACATACCAAGGGATCTCGTTTGCCATAGCCGTTTTCCATCTGATACGGTAGTTGTTTTCTGCACCATAACCGATGACATTGGCAAATACAAGAGCTGCATCTACTTCTTCACGATATTTTAATGTTGGGCCTTTAACACGAGTGTCACCTTCGTTAACGGTTACTTCAAAGCCTCTGCTTTCAAGCTCTTTCACAATATAGTTAAGAGTTTTGTCATCGCCTTCATAAATGCCGCCTTTTTCTCCTTCTAAGAAATACAGACGAATACGTTTATGTGTTTCTGGGCGAATTGGCAATTGATCCAATGTGTTTTTAACAAGCGTAATTCCTTTATCTGCAGCTTGTTTAGCACGCTCGATATGATCTTCACAGCCAATTACTTTTAAGTCTTCTTCATTGCGGAAGATGGAACCGTCTTTTTGCGCTTTGTGCAAGCCTAGTGTCGCTTTAAAGCCCAGGATTCTTTCTAATGCATCTTGAAGTCGTTCTTCTGTAATGATTCCATTTTTGTAACCATTTAACATGAAGTTGTAGTCTTCATCAATATCGTTGAAGAACAAGAACATATCACAGCCTGCTGCAATGGATTGCGGTACATATTCTTCACGTCTCATCGCTGCTGTCATACCAAGCATATGAGATGCATCAGTCAAGACTAGACCGTTGAAGCCTAATTTGCCTTTTAGGAGACCATTAATTAATTCTGGCGCTAACGTAGCTGGCAAGATATCACGGTCTTCTAATTCAGGTACTAATGCTTTTTGATATTCTGGCAAAGCAATATGACCGGCCATAATAGAGTGTACACCGTTCTCAATATGATTACGGTATACTTCACCGAAGGATTTTTCCCATTCGTCTACAGATAATTCATTTACGCCCATGACTAAATGCTGGTCGCGTTCTTCTGTTCCATCACCAGGCCAGTGCTTAATGCAAACACCAACATTACTTTCTGTTAACCCTTTAATGTATGAATTTGTGTGCTTGATAACCGGTTCAGCAGTTGTACCGTAAGCACGAGTATTTACGATTGTATTTCTCCAGTTTTTTAGGATATCCACACATGGGTCGAAGTTCCAGTTAACACCAACCGCATGCGCTTCACGACCACTTACATAACCTGCATCAAAGGATACTTGTTCATCACCGGAAGCTTCACACATAGCAGCAGACGCCACATATGTACCATCGTTCACAGCACCATTACCGCCTGCATCACAGTTCGCTGCTACTAGTAATGGAATTTTGGAATCCTTTTGAAGTTCGTTGATAAGTGCTTGTACTTTATCGGATGTAGCCCCCATATAACGAGCCCCGCCGATATGGTATTTTTCAAGCAGTTCTTTGTTTGTGAATGTATTACCGCTGAATTTATCATCACCAAAGAAGAATAGGTTAATAAATAACTGACCGATCTTCTCTTCTGTAGTCATTCCAGCGATTGTATCTTTAACCCATTTAATATCTTCATCAGATAGATTATATGGCTTTGCTTTTAGATCAACCTTTGGCATTGGGATGTTTTTAGCAATTTTTTGAATCATCTGGACTTCCTCCAAACCTTATTTTAAGTTATCGTTGAATTCCTTAATCAATTGTTCTTGGTATTCTCCTGCAAAGCTGCCGTCTAAGAATTTAGCCAAAGCTTCGTTTTGAAAACGATCCCAAGAGAATTTCTCTTTACCAACAAGAATTGGGTAATAAAGAACGTCATTTACCTCAGCAGCAGATAAATCTCCAGGAGCATCACCGATCATCAATACACGAGTGTTTTCATAACCGAATTTTTTCAATTGCTCTATGCAGTAAGCTTTAGTACCAGCTTCTTGTCCAAGCATGACATCAACATGTACGTTTAGTTCATGTCTTGTCCATTCATCAAGTACAGCTGCACCATTTGCTGATGATACAATCGCTACATCTGCTACATTATTAGCAGCTTCCAGCCCAGCTTTAGCTCCTTCAACAGGTTTATCGTTACCAGCCAATTCTTCTTCAATCGTACGGTTAACCGCATGGCTCCACTCTAATGCTTTCTTTAATTGCTCGTCATTTGTTTCAGCAATCGCTCTTTCAAGTGATGGATTGGAAAGTTCATTCGTTGTTTCAGCCCATTTTTTGAAAGAAGTGATATCAGGCATTTCAATGCCTTCTTTTTCTAAAGCTTCGAAAGTAGCGACAACGCCTTTAAAGCGGTTGATTCCTCTTGTTCTTGTGTAAAGGTTGATATCATTCCATACTTTTAGGAAACGATCTTTAATGTGATGAAGCTCCCATACGTCTACTGCACGCGGTCCAAATGCTTCTTCGTGTTTTACACCCATCGTATCCATTGCGCAACCATCGGAATCAACGCATACTAAAAAGTCTTTTGTTTTAACAAATTCTTTGATGTTGTCCTTCATTTCTATACTCTCCTTCTATATGAATAAGCCGATACGAATTCTTACTTGGAAGATTCGCATCGACTTATTTTAATCATTAGCGATTATTTTTATTTACTGCTTCCCATAATCCAATTAGGTAAGTAGCACCTAATGCACGATCATATAAACCGTAACCAGGCTTACCAGTTTCGCCCCAGATCATACGACCGTGGTCAGGACGGATTGGTCCTTCATAGTTGAAGTCTTTCATTGCTTTAATCACTTCATACATATCAACAGAACCATACTCAGATGGGTGAGCACTTTCTTCGAATGACATTCCGCCTGTTAATTTAACGTTGCGGGCATGTACAAAGTTTACGCGGTCTTTCTTACCAAAGTAACGAAGCATTTCTGGGAAATCGTTATTTGGGTGAGAACCAAGTGAACCGCTGCACATTGTTAAACCGTTATATGGGCTGTCATATAGGTTAACGAATCTTTCTAGGTTTTCTTTGTTTGTGATGATACGTGGTAATCCAAAGATATCAAATGGCGGATCATCTGGGTGGATTGCCATTTTTACGCCAGCTTCTTCTGCAACTGGAATAATTTCTTTAATGAAATACTCAAGGTTTTCCCAAAGTTTTTCATGATCAACATTTTTGTAGTGATCAAATAATTGTTGCAGGTCTTCTTTTTTATAGCTGGAATCCCAACCTGGTAAAGAAAGTTCACCTGTTAGTGGATCCATTTTCTTAGCTACTTCTTCTTCGAAGATAAGAGCTGTAGAACCATCTGGAAGACGGTATTCTAAATCTGTACGTGTCCAGTCAAAGATTGGCATGAAGTTGTAGCACACAACTGGGATACCAGCTTTACCAAGGTTACGTAAAGTCGTTTTGTAGTTCTCGATATATTTGTCACGAGTTGGCAAACCAATTTTGATATCTTCATGAACCGGTACGCTCTCGATAACAGAGATGTGCATACCAGCATCTTCTACAGTCTTTTTCAATTCTTCGATTTTATCCATCGGCCAAGCTTCACCAACCGGGATATCATAAATAGCTGTTACAATTCCTTTCATACCTGGAATTTGACGGATGTATTCCAAAGGAATACTATCAGTTTTTCCATACCAACGGAATGACATTTCCATAGTAAGTTTCCTCCTAAAAATTATTGAAGATCTATATTAAAATAGTTCTTAGCGTTATTAAAGCAGATGTTTTCAATTAAGTTTTGCAGCAATGCCGGATCATTTGGAATTTCGCCAGATTCTACCCAAGTACCTATTAAGTTACATAGAATGCGGCGGAAGTATTCATGTCTGCTATAAGAGATAAAGCTACGTGAATCTGTCAGCATCCCTACAAAGTGACTTAATAATCCTTGATCAGCTAAAGCTGTCATTTGGCGAATCATGCCTGGTTTAGTGTCATTGAACCACCAACCAGAACCAAATTGGATTTTACCCGCGATTCCTTCTTCGTTTGTTTGGAAGTTTTGAATCGTTGTACCAATCAGTTCGTTATAAACAGGATTCAAATTATACACAATTGTTCTAGGCAGGGAATCCCTGATTTCTAACGCGTCTAGCAGCGCATTTAATGGTGCGGCTACTTCGCCTTGATCACTGATGGAGTCAAAGCCTGCATCAGGTCCTAATCTTTTGAACATTTTTGTGTTGTTATTGCGGATTGCACCAAAGTGAAGCTGCATTGCCCAGCCTCTTTCTGTGTAGGCCTTTGCAAGAGCAATCATGATGGCTGTCTTGAATTTATTTTCATCCTCTAGGCTTACAGCTTTACCGCTACGGCCAGATTGATAAATTCCATCTAATTCGCTTTCATCGAATTCAGCAAATGGAACCTCTGATAGGCCATGGTCAGAAATTCTGCAGCCTTTTTCGTGGAAATATTGAACTCGATCCAATAGAGCCGCAATATAATCCGCATAAGTTGCTAATGATTTGTCAGCAACCTTTTCAAGAGTCTCCACGAATGGAACGAATGTAGCTTTATTGATTTCCAATCCTTTGTCAGGTCGGAATGAAGGAAGAACCTTCACTGGGAAATCAGGCAATTCAGCGATTTGCGCATGATACATAAGATCATCCGTCGGATCATCTGTCGTGCCAATTACTTTTACATTTGAGCGTTTGATGAGTTCGCGAACAGAAAAATCATCTTGCTGCAACAATTCATTACAACGGTTCCAAATGCTTTCCCATGTTTGTTCGTTTAATAATTCTTCAATACCGAAGTAGTTTTTTAACTCAATATGAGTCCAGTGATACAAAGCGTTTCCAACTGTATATGGAACAGTTTTAGCCCAAGCCTCAAACTTCTCCTTCGGATCGGCATCACCAGTAACATACTTTTCAGGAATCCCATGTGCTCTCATTGCTCTCCATTTATAATGGTCACCTTCGAGCCATAGTTCAGTTATATTTTTAAATTTACGATTCTCTGCAATATCCTTTGGGGATAAATGGCAGTGGTAATCATAAATAGGCATATTCTTAGCGTATTCATGATACAACTTCACAGCTGTTTCATTTTGCAATATAAAGTTTTCATGTATAAATGAACTCATCCGCTTTACCCTCCTTTATGTAGCAGGTCTTGATTATTTATTTTGAAGTGTTGCTAAATGGTCCATAAACTCTCTTGCAACTGCTTGGACAGAGCTGTAATCTCCATCTTTCACATTCTTCGTTAAGGCACTTCCGATACCTACTGCAAATGCACCAACTTCGATCCAGTCAGCCAAGTTATCCTTGCTAACACCGCCTGAAGGCATCATTTGAACATGTGGAAGTGGTCCGTGTACATCCTTAATGAAGGATTTGCCAAGAAGGCTTCCAGGGAACATTTTGATAACATCAGAACCGTATGTAACAGCCTCCATTACTTCAGTTACGGATCCGCAACCTGGTAAGTAAGGAACACAATAACGATTACACATTAATGAAATGTTTTTATCAAAGTGTGGACTCACGATATAGCGTGCACCCTTCATAATAGCAAGACGAGCTGTAGCTTCATCTAATACTGTTCCAGCACCAATGATCATGTTGTCATCATTCATGCTTGCAAGTTCAGCAATAACGTCACCTGCATCAGGTGTTGTAAATGTAATTTCTAAAGAACGAATACCGCCTGCATATGCTTGTTTAGCAATTTCAACAGCTTCTTCTTTTGTCTTACCGCGAACAACTGCTACAACATAGCCTTTGCGCATTTCATTTAATACTTCAAATTTTGGTAACATAACATTCACACTCCAGTTTTCGAGTCGATATCAACAAAACAAATAGCGATAGATTAATCGCTATTTGTTTTCAATTTTTTAGCCCTAATTAAACACCAGAATATGCAGAGAACGCACCATCAACTGGGATGATTACGCCATTAACAAAGCTGGATGCTTCATGGCTTGCAAGGTATAACATTGTTCCAACAAGCTCTTCCGCTTCACCAAAACGATCCATCGGCGTATTGCGAAGGATTTTCTCAGAACGCTCAGTGTAAGAGCCATCTTCGTTTTTCAACAATTTTTCATTTTGTGCTGTAACGAAGAATCCTGGAGCAATTGCATTAACACGGATTCCAACTTTAGACATGTGAACCGCTAACCATTGTGTAAAGTTACTTACTGCAGCTTTCGCACCGCTGTAAGCAGGAATTTTTGTTAATGGTGTGTATGCATTCATAGAAGATACATTGATGATTGTTGCACCTTTACGATTTACCATATCACTTGCAAATTCTTGAGAAGGTAATAAAGTACCTAAGAAATTCAAGTTGAATACGAATTGAACTCCTTCTGGATCTAAATCGAAGAAAGTGATTGTATCTTTCAATTGACCATTCAAATCTTCTGGGAATAAATATTCTTTAGTAGTAGTTCCAAGTGGATGGTTACCACCAGCACCGTTGATTAAGATATCGCAAAGACCTAATTTTTCTTTTACAACTGCGTGTGCAGCTTTTAGGCTTTCTTTGTCTAATACGTTTGCTTCAACACCAATCGCAATTCCGCCTTTTTGGCGAACTTCTTCAGCTTTCTTTTCAGCATTTTCTAAAGCGCGGTCAAGAATGGCAACTTTCGCTCCACATGCAGCCAAAGCATCAACAAATGCTCCGCAAAGGATTCCAGCGCCGCCTGTAACAACCGCAACTTTATCTGTTAAATCAACTTTAAAAGGTAAAGTAGTCATTTCGTCATACCTCCATATATTTGCATTGAAATTTTCATAAACACTATGTATACGTGTTATTGCATGCTTGTATACTAGCATACTTGACGAGTTATATCAATAATTTATTTTTCTAAATTTGAACATAACTCATACATTAAATGCCCATTACTTATCATGCTCTACCAGATTCAAAGTATGTACGTAATTCATTAAATACTCTTCCTTTTACATCCTTTTCTTCTTTTTACAAATTTCCCAATAACAAAAAAAGATAGCCCATTTAAGAGCTATCTCTTTACTAATTATTTTTTACGTCTTTCAGCAATATCAATTGCAAGTTGCTCTGTACGTTTCTTGTTTAATGGGTACAAGAACATTAGGATTAAGAAAATAACTGCATAGAACAACGCTGGTGCTAATGTACCAAGTGCATGAATTCCATTTAACGTACCTTCTGTTTGTGTTTCAAGTGCTGCATTGTAACCAACTGCAGCGATCAAGAAACCGCCAAGACCACCAGCAACGGCTTGACCTACTTTACGAGCGAAGGAGTAAACTGAATAAATCGTTGCATCTTCACGTAAACCAGTTAAGAACTCATGATAATCAATAACATCCGTTACAAACGCCCAAATAACAACGTTTAAGAATGCTGTACCAAACATACCAAGTGCTGCAATCCATACAAATGTCATTGCATCAATATCTTTCAGCATGAATAGTACGAAGTAAATGATAGCCGCAAATCCCATACCAATAGAAGCAATTTCTTTTTTACCGAAACGAGCAACTAATGGTTTAACCAACGGCATTGCTATAAATGCTGTAACTGTAGTCATAACACCAACAAGACTTAACGCTGCAGTGCTAGTGAAATAATCTTTAAATAGGTATACGTTTACTGCTCCCATAAGCATGCTGTTTGTCATGAATAATAAAGATGCAGTTAAAATCCAAATAAGTGGTTTGTTTTGACCGATCGCTTTAAGCGTTTTACGAAGATCCATTTTTTCTGCATCATTTGTTTCAGGAACGATACGTTCAGTTGTTAATTTGTAGCAACCGATGTAACAAGAAATTGCCAACACACCAAAAATACAAGCAGCCATGAACATACGATTTGCATCGATTTTGTTATCAACAAAGACAATCATTGGTCCGACTGCATTGATGATCAAGCTCGCAAGCATCATACCAGCTGTTCTGTAAGTAGATAAAGAAGTACGTTCAACTGGATTATCTGTCATAACAGAAGCCATAGATCCGTAAGGAATATTAACTGTACTGTACAAAGTACCCCAAACGATATATGTTACGAACGCCCATGCTAGATAGAAGCCGTCGCCCATACCAGGAATCGTAACGAACATTAAAACCCCTGAGAAAACTAATGGGAATGACATTCTTAGAACCCATGGTCTAAATTTACCATTTTTAGTTGGTTTTCTAGTGTCAATAAAACGTCCCCAAGTTACGTCTGCTACTGCGTCCCATAAACGAGCAGCCATGAAGAGCGCACCAACTGTCGCTGCATTGATGCCAAAAATATCGGTATAGAATACCATTAGGTAAGCACTTACCAATAAGAAGAAGAAATCGTTTCCAAAGTCACCTAATAGATATCCAATTTTGTCCCTCATGCCGAAAGGACGAACATTAGGAGTAGGGTTTTCTTTTGGTGAGCCTTGTTTTTTCAAAGCTTCTGCACTCATTTTATTTACCTCCAAATACTATAATGGTTATAAATGACGAAAATACCGCCAAGCAGGGTTCAAACACTTACACTCCATACTTCCATCATCAATCTTTTTAAACAGTTAAGGCTTCTTAACCGGTAGTATATACTTATTCCCAAATTTTATTTACATTTCATCTTGCTCATAACTTCACAAATGGAAGTAAAATAAAATGCAGGAGTTAAAATTGTTCTAAAACTGATTATTAATACTTCGTGTAAAAATAAATTATAATTACTATTGCTCATTATTTCACAAACAAGAGTAAAATAAATGTTTGAAACTTCTTCTTGGTTCAAACTGTGTTTCGTTCATTTACACTAGTATACTAGCATGCGCATGATCAGATTAAAAGACCTTTTTTTAATTTTTTAGGAGGTAAAATAAACCAAACAAGAATCCTCACTAATTTTTCTGTTTCCGTTTTCATACGGGAAGCTTTAAAAAGATACTGGCCGGACATATACGGAATTATGTTTTTCTAGATTGTAAAGCTTTAAATTACTCCTCACCCTCTTTTTATCCTCTTATCTTTGCTTAAATTAGAAGCAATAATTAGAAAAGCTAAACAACAGAGCCTCTGATTTAACAGGATTCAAAAAGCTAATAAGATGTACTAGCTAAAGTACAAGTGCAATTTCCATAAAGTGCAAATTGTTTGACTTGTCAGAAGGGAAGCGTAATATCAAATTATCATTTAAATTTGGAGGTGAAGGTTACTTTCACTCTATAGTAGCCAATACGTTCATGAAACATTTAGTCATATGCTCGCAAATCGTTGTTCTTTTTCTTTTTTATTATATCGGCGTATTCATACAAGAGCTGTTTAGCATTCCCATCCCTGCAAGTATCATCGGGTTATTATTACTGTTAGTTTGCTTAAAATTCAAAGTAATTCCAGTTGAATATATTAATCGTGGAGCTGGTTTTTTAATTGCTTTCTTGCCTTTGTTATTTGTTCCAATCTGTATCGGTGTTATAAAGTATCCCGAGCTATTCTCCTCTAAAGGTTTCATCATTATGTTTGTCGTATTTATTAGTACAATCTTTACCCTGCTGATATCCGGAGGAACCAGTCAGATTCTCGAAAATTCAGTGAACCAACGAAAGGATCAAAATAAATGGGGAAATTACTGATTGCCATTTCGATTATTATTATAACTGTCATCATATTTCTTTTATTGAATAAACTCTATATCCGATTTTCCAATCCATTTCTTTTGCCGATCTTAACAACAACCATTTTAATTGTTTGCATCCTTTCAGTTTTTAATATTTCTTATGATACATACATGATTGGCGGAGAGTGGATTAATCAATTACTTGGTCCTGCAGTAGTTGCACTTGCTTTTCCGCTTTATAAACAATGGAGAATGTTGAAAGATCATATATTCGTCATTTTAGGAGGTGTCTTTCTTGGCGTATTGGCAGGAATGGTTAGCGGACTTCTATTTAGTAAGCTGGCTGGTGTAGCCGAAGAGACTGCCGTTTCCATACTGCCAAAATCATTAACTACACCGGTTGCTGTACAGATCTCCGAGGAATTAGGCGGGGTTCCAGCATTAACAGCTATTTTTGTCATGATAGCAGGTCTAACCGGAGCTATTTTAGGGCCGCTTATTTTAAATCTATTCCACATAACAAATCCCGTTAGTAAAGGGATTGCTTTGGGCAGCGCATCCCATGCAATTGGTACCTCAAAGGCATTTGAATTCGGTGAATTAACCTTTTCCATGAGTTCTATCTCCATGACATTAAGCGCTGTTTTTGGTTCCATTATAGGACCAATTATCATGAACCTCTTTATTAACTAGGGGTAAAAAAAGTCCGTTTTTGCTGAAACGGACTTTTCATATACTTTGCGCTACCTCTTTAATCCCGTAATTTTCGTTCTCAATTTGTTTCACCTTATCGCTGCATTCCTGTAATTGTTGATTCAGTTTGATAAGCTCCTTTTCATATTTACTTTTAATCTTATTCTCCGTTTCAATCATGAAATCAATATCCGTTAATTCCTTCTGTATTTGTTTAATCCCAATTCGATCAGCCCGTTTAAAGTCACTATCCGAATCTAAAATATCTCGGACTAAGCTCTCAAGAAGCTCATCCACTTTTTTCTCTTTACCAAGCTGATCAAGTGTCACTGACATATTCAGCAATTTATTAGTAAATTGTTTGATTAAACTGGTTTCCAATATTTCATTGCTTTTGGATGCAGCTAATTGGTTTAATTTTTTTTGGATGTGAATGTACTCAGTACGATGTTTTTCAAAACTTTGATTTATCTTCAACTCATTTATATCCATAAAAAGGAGTGTTGATTTAAGCTTGTACATTTCGATATTCAATCGTTCCTGAATATGTTTTTTTTGATTTGCAAATTCGTTTATCCGCTGCCGGGATTTATGGACAGATGAACTCATTTCGATATGTTTCATTTCTAATAAATCAGAATGATACTCCAATTGACGGTATTCCTCTACCCTTCTTTTCCATTCATTCAGGAATAAAACTGGACTGGATACAGAATTTTCATCGCATAAATACGCTAAAGTTATCTGCATTAGGATAAAAGGCATTAGCCTTTTTTTTATAGCATGATGCTGATAGTTTATTTGAAGGACTCTGCCTCCAAGGACATAGGGTGTAATAAAATATGGAGAAGTTAATAATTTTGTCGTAGGGGAAATATTTTCTTGATTGATTAATGGGATATTCATTGGAAGCTTTTCATTGTAGTTCATTAAAAGCTTTGTAAACATATCAAAAAATGAAGGAAGACTGATATTTGATACCTGAATAAGTAAAGTGGATAATTCTATTTCTTTAAAAACCTCAATTGACAAATAATTTGCAGGCAATTGTTGAAGAAGGATCCATTTTTCATCCTCTGAGAGCTGAATTATAAATTCATATATAGTGTTTAAAAAATCCTGCTGATCCTCAACTGAAAGATTTTGAAAGCGATATTCCACCTCATAAAATAGCTGTCTGAGCTGATAGTGAATAATGTGATGGATCCTTGTAAACTCAATTTGTTCCGTGTTTTGAAGGAATGATTTTTCCTGATTTATATATATTTGATATACTTTTTCAACAATTTCTTCACATTGATTATCCACATGGAAAGCTTCACTATAATAAACACCTTCTAGTTCGAGTGTTTTATTCATTTCCTGAAACAAACTGACCTGCAATGCCTCATCTGAGAGATGAATATATTCATCGGTTTTTTCAAGAAGGCAGTTTACATAATCAGTGTTATGTTTCCTAGAAATGATTTTGTTAAAATTAAATGGGATTAGTTCTTTTAGATTTAAATTCGTTAATAAACTATAAATGATTCGTAAATCGGCTCCTTTCAACGAATAGATACTGTTAGATAATAAAGTTCCATCCATATAACTCACTCTCCCGACCTTAACAGATAGAAATATTTTAACATGGAAATAGTTGTTAATATACGTGTGAGTGTAAATCTTTTTCAATTTAATTAAGATTGATAAAAGTGTAATTCATAAAAAGCGGGACAAAGAATGGTTTAACTACACCATGAATAATCACTGCATAAAAAACAGCATCCATATCCCTAAAAGGTAAAATGGATGCTGCATTATTTTCGTTTCTAGTAAACTTCATCATTCATTTTCTTTGATTGTTCAGCACAAACCTCCATCGCTTTAATGACAGAACTTCTGAATCCTTGTGCCTCCAGTTCTGTGATGGCAGCAATCGTTGCACCACCTGGGGAGCAAACTTGATCCTTCAGTTCTGCTGGATGAATCCCTGTTTCCAAAGCGAGTTTTGCCGATCCCATAATGGTTTGTTCAGCCATTCGATAGGCTTTTTTTCGATCTATCCCTAATTTCACAGCTGCATCTGCCATTGCTTCAATTAATACGAAAATATAGGCTGGAGAAGAACCGCATAAAGCAATAAACGCTTCGAAATCATCTTCTTTAAGAATTTCATATTCTCCAAACACACTAAATAACTGGCAGATTTCCTCTAACTCTTCTCCTGTGACATGGTCATTTGGACAAATAGCTGTCATCCCTGCATTCACCAGGACAGGAGTATTAGGCATAGACAATATAAATTTTGATTCTGCTCCAATCCATTCATCCATTTTCCTTATTTTAACTCCGGCAGCAATCGAAATAAGAATCTTCTTATCAGTAACATATTCTCTTATTTCTTTAATAACTTCTTCATATTGGTTTGGATTAACTGCTAAAAAGATTATATCTGAATTTAGGACAACTTCTTTATTATCCAGAGTTGTATGAATCGGCCACTTTTCCGAAATAGCAACTTTTGATTCTTCTGAGCGCACAGATACCAACAATTGATCAGCGAGTTTTTGATTACTGTTAATCAAAGAACCAACCATCGCTTTTCCCATATTTCCACAGCCAATAAAACCTATTCTTTTATTCATGTTTCAACACCTATTCTTCCTCATTTGCCACTATTCTAACATAAAACAAGTAAAAAATAGAAAATTAGGATTAGCGCGCTCATTCCCATGTAGCTATGTATGGTCAGTAATCAGTTTCTTTTCATAATGACCCAGTGCTAACAGAGGAAAAATATAATTATAGCTTTCATAAATGATATAAAAACCACCCCGTAAACCGAGACCTGTTGGATACCTGTTTGCATTAGGATGGTATAACTCTTCATTTATTAAAAAGTTAACCCCTTTCTGAATGGTTGTTGAAGTTGCCCGCTTAACTGCTAAGAGAGCATCCAATGCCCAGGCTGTCTGGGATGGAGTACTGTAGGACAATGGGATATAACGTTCTTTATCTGCACTCATACAGGATTCTCCCCATCCTCCATCTTTCAGCTGGATAGACTCCAGCCATCTGATTGCTTTTTGGATAGAAGGGTGCTCAGGCTTGATTCCGATTGCACATAGTCCAGTCACCGCTGCCCACGTTCCATAAATATAACAAACACCCCATTTTCCATACCAGCTACCATCTGATAATTGTTCTTTCAGAAGCCAGGCAGCTGCTCTTTTAATAAAGGAATGGTCATGTGTTAATCCAGCATAATTACCCATAAATTCTAAAACACGACCTGTCAGGTCTGAGGTAGAATCGTCAATGATGGCATCCTTTGCATTTTCGATTGGTAGATAAGCAAATAAAGAATTATAGGCATCTTTTTCAAAGGCTCCCCATCCTCCATCCTTATTTTGCATGCCCTTCAAATACGAGAAACCTTTTTTCCAAGCAAGATTTGCTTGTTGGTTCAATTTACTTTGCTTTGTTAATGCTCGTAAAACCGCACTTGTATCATCATTATCCGGTATATAATGATTGCTGTCAGAAAATCCCCATCCCCCAGGAATCACATCTGGAGCATGTACTGTCCAATCCCCTCTCGTGCTTTGTTGTTTTTTCAGCAAATACGCATTTGCTCGATCGATAACAGGATGGGTTGCCTTAACCCCCGCTTCTTGTAAGGAATAGCTTAATAAAGCTGTATCCCACACCAGGGAGGGTGAATTTTGCAAATGAAGGCCATAAGGTGTATTCGTTAAATAGCTCTTCATTCCCTCCATCGCCTTAAGAATAATCGGTGAGTTTCGTTTATACCCTAAGGCAAGTAAAGCATAAATCATATAACAGGTAGCCGAACTATAACTATACAGTGTCCCATTTTTCTCAACCCGGTCAATCATTAGCTTTTCTGCAGATTGATAGCCTGCTTTTTGCCAAGAGGATGGAGAAAAATTGAGGGTCTTTAGTTGATTAATCAATTGTTCTGTCTGAAAAAAACGTTCCTCTCTAAACCATCCACCTTCTTGTCCATCAAGGAAACTCTTATCTATCCCCTTGTGTTCATACATAAATCGTTTATTAATGCAGATGGTCATAGGAGTTAAATGCACTCTGGCATAGTTACTGCATTGATACATGTTAAAAGGTACATGGGGCGGGAGCATAAAATAACTCATCGGAAATTTAAAAAAGCTTGGATAATTATACATTCCATTGACTGCGAGCATCATTTTAGTCATAAAGTGAGATTTTGATACTCCACCATGCTTAATTATAAATTGTTCAGCTCGCTTCATCTCCTCATCCATCCGAGTAAATTTGCCTGACACAAGCAGGGCTGTATAAGATTGAACGGTGGCAGATAAATTACCATCCTTCTCATCCGGATAGATACTCCAAGACCCATTATCATTTTGAGTGCGCAGCAGCCGTTTCACTAGTTGATGCATTAATTCTTCTTCATCTATTCCTAAGGTCCGTATAAGTAAGATCATAAAACAATCCGTTAATGAAGATCCTTCAAAGTTGAATGTCCATGAACCTGATTGATTTTGTGTTTTTTCCAGCCTTTCTAGCTTGGAGGCTATATACTTCTCAACGTTAGATTTTGTCATAACTATCTTATCACCCCAAAAAACTATTTGGATTTTCCTATCTCGCTAAAATTACTAAGGGGTATCACAATCGATTCATTTTTGATTGAAAAGTCTCGATAATATCTCATGCATCCTGCGTAGGCTGCTGCACTTTGTTCATCTATCTGATAACCTCTCATAAAAAGCGCTTTACTGGCTTGAATGATTTCAGTTTTCGTAATGGTCTGTAAGTGTCCATCTGTCTCTTTAATCATTTTTATCAATTCTTTATATAGGGGTTGAGGGATAGATACCGCTTTACTTTTTACAGGCAGAGAAGTTGATTGAATGTCGACAATGATAAATCTGGGGAGTTTTCCTATTAAATGATGTTCTAAAAGATCCTTAAATCCATAATAAGTACCTACTGCTAACATACTGGTTTCAACCGAGAACGTAACGATATCAGGATGACGGTGTCCCAACTGCTCCCATATCTCATATGCATATGTTTTTGCTCCCTCAATCATATAGGGGTGAAAGTCGGGTAAAATAAAATTATTTGCAGCAGATTCTTGATCAGAAACAAAATCGCTTACTCTGACTCCTTCATTTCTGTATGCATCCACCAGCTGACAGGCTGTATTTTCAGGTAAAGCTAACTCACAGGCAATTTGAGCATGTTTTGCATATTTAGCAACAGAAAGACTCATACAAGTGGCTTCCATTATAAGGATGTTTTGTATCTTTTTCTCTAGTAACTTAGTCACTAATAATGCTGAGCATCTATCTATATAAGATTGGCTTGGTAAAGTGTTTTCTAATTTTAAGTAGATGTGCTGATTGTCCGAGTCCAATTTATCGAGCACGGTATTCCCCTCACCTAATGATACCTTCTCCCATGCACGTTTGTTTGCTTGTACTGATACTACTAGATAGTACTTCCACATCGTCTGGTTCTCACCAACAATCCAATTATCCTTAAAAATGCTTTTACTTGTTTTGATTATTAACAGACCGCCGCATGTACAACAATTTTTATCCGTTTCCTCCATGAATAGCTCCTGGCAATCTACACAAATAAATTGAATTTCACTCATTCCTGCTCCTCTCGTTAATCAGTTAATCAACATATTAAGATGGAAAAGTTTGCGTTTTTCATTTATGATGATGGTATTAATAAAAATATGGAGGCGATTAGATGATTGATGTATTTCATGGAACCTCTACTACCAATTATGAAAAAATTCTCGATAAAGGCCTTACACTACGGACCTCTTTCAGTCATGGAAAAAAGCATGGTGATGCTATTTATGCCACGACACGTAAACATTGGGCTAAAAAGTTTGGACCAAACATCATAGAGTTTCGCGTCAATACGGAATACTTCTTATTTATTGAAGATGAGGACTATGCTAAATTATATGATTCATTTACCAATGAATTCGTACAACCTTACGAAACGATAAGTGCATATATATACCATAAACAATTCGATAAAATTCGTAATTTATCTGGAGTTAATAACAGAACAAACATTAAATTATTTATTAGAGATACCGAATTTAAAATAGGCAGCTTGCTTCGCGAAATGCTCACCTCTAACGGCTACAAAGGTATTGTTATCTCATCAGAAGACAGTAAAGGTCCATTTTATGATCTGACAATTTATGACCTTAGCTGTATTAGCATGTAAACCACCTCCTTTTTACTTATTCGAGAAACCTCACCACTATCCTCATGGCGTTTTTTTAAAACTGTTTCCTGCTGAATAATAAGTTTATAGATACTAAATGGTTAAATAAGGTTAATTTCAAGAATATGTATATATTCTGCAAATTAAAGTTGTTATAATATTAACCAGAATACATAAACTTTCGAAAAAGATTGGAGGAGATTTGTTGGCTAAACAGCATTCACTAACTGAATACCTTATTCCAGGCAGTCTGTTAACTGGCCTTGGAATTGGACTATCCATTGGGTCTCCAGGTGTAGGGTGTCTTGTTGGTTTGGGCGGTGGCTTCCTATTAACGTCAATATGCAATATTTTTCTGGATGGACAATCCAAACTATTAGGGATGGAAGAACTCGAACAAAGAATCAGTAAACTTGAAGAGAACGCAAAAAAGAACGGATGAATGGTGAATAGTCGCACCATCTTCGTTCTTTTTTCTTTGTGATTATTTAAGTTTTAACCTTACTTGATTTAAATAATTTCCCCTTATATGATCATGTGATTCTTGTTCAAACAATTGATCATATAACTATTCGAAACTTTCCTTTTTCAACTCTCGGTTATACACTTCGAACAATTTTTCCACTGAAATACCATTGATTTTCATTCCTGTTATCTCACTTTCCGTGATTTCCAGATTACTTAGGTCACAATTCCTAATCTTTGATTCCTGGAGGTCACATCTTACAAAGGATATCGGATTTTTGTCATCTCCAAGATTTGTGTCCATAAATTCGATTCCTGCAAGGGTAACTAATCTCATATTAGAAAAGGATAGGTTTAAATCTGCAAAATAGGAGTGTTTTAAATTTATGTTTTGGAATTTTGACTGACTAAGATTACAGTTACTGAAATGAGTACTTCTCAAGTTACTGTTACTAAAAGAACTCTCTTCTAAGTTGACTTGGTACCATTCTGTATATGCCATATCACAATTTTCATATGGTTTATTTGAAATATCATGATTTTCTACCGAATTATCAGATTTTGTCAAACTCTCTTTCCTCTTTATGTAGCAAAACTCATCTTCCGACTTAAAGATCGTTTTATAGCCCAATTTCTCGTAAAAATGGTGATTATTAAGCTGTCTGCTGGATGTCTCAAGGTCCCATTGTCTTACGCTTGGAAATTTCTCCTCAATTAATTCCATTACTCTGGAACCGATTTTGAGATTCTGAAAATCTGGATCAACGTATATACGGTCTATTCTTCCATATGACTTACCGGTAATCGTCACGATAACTCCACCAACTATAGCCTCTTTATAGATGATTTTGTAATAGGATAATTCTTCGATCATATATTTAGTCATTTCAACTGAAGTATAGCCAGGAGGCTGGATATTGCAATCCACAATCTCTTGATCTATAAGCCATCTTTTTGCTTCTTCATCAAATGTTTTCTTCATTAGTTCTGTTAATTTTTCAGCGTCACAAAAGATTGCTTTTTCAATTGTTATCAAGTTGTAATCTCCTTTTTCAAAATTCGACTGGATAAACTGATGAATAGTTCTAAATTTTGTAACTATCAAGTGAATTCTACCATAATTTACAAGTTACACGTCATTTATTTAGTTATTTGTTTAAGAATACAAACAATATAAACTGAAGTATTTATAGTCGGGTATAACCATCTCTATATTGCACAAAATGTAAAATAGAATATAACAAGGAGTCTAATATATGCAAAAAATTTTGTATCGTATAATATGGGTATTGATTTTATTAGGCATAAATCTTTGTGCCCTTCCCATTTCGATTTATTCGATCTTCGCAGTTGAAAAAGGGACAAACATTACCACAATGGACTATACTTTGGCAATTACCATTATGGTTATCAGTAATTTCATTACACTCCAGCTCTTCATTGCCATAAAAAAGAATCAAAAAAAGAACGCAATTTATGGAATAATCATTGCTGTCACTCAAATAATTGCCTTCATTTTATTCATGCATTTGTATGAGATTGCAGGCATAATCATCTTTTTACTTTCACTCATTGCATCTGTTACCATGATCATAAAAACCTGGAGAAACAAAAACCCAGCCTTGATGTAAGGCTGGGTTAATTGTTTAAGCTTGTTGTAACACTGCTACAATTTCATTAATTTTTTTAGCGCCAAAGACTACTTGTTCATCATTAATAATCATGGCTGGAACACTCATTACTTTATATTTCTTTTTAATATCTTGGAAGTTGCTGATATCAATCATTTCTGCTTCGACATTTGGGTTTTCAATTGCAATTCTTTGAGCACCGACAACAACATCTGGGCAGTAGTGGCATGATAAAGATACCATTACCTTAATATTTGCTTTTTTATCGATTGCTTTAATTGACTGTTGGATAGAGGAATCTAATGCTTGTCCAGGACCTGCCAGATTATAAATTGCCAGGATGAAGGAATTAAGCTCGTGTCCTCCCGGTACACCATGGAACTTCACGCCACTGTAATTCCCTTTATGATCAAGCAACGAAACAACCGGAAATTTATCAGCATTGATTTTCGTTTCCATTTCAGCATTTTCGCCTTTTGGATAAACTTCTAGATGAAGTTTATCGCCAAGTTCAGCAACATCAATCAAGAAATCACGTAATTCTACAGATTTAGGCATACTTTCATCTACAATGCTTACTAATGTTACATCATTCTCCATTTTGGAGAAAATACCTTTTAGTTGTCCTTTGATAGCATCGCTTAGTAGGCTGCTCTTACCACTTTGAGCTGTTTCTTTTGGTGTAGATTCTTTTTTCTCTTCCGGTTTTTCTTCTTTTGGCTCATCAACAATGCCAAGGCGCTCTTTTTCTTCAGCAACATATTTCTGTACGTCTGTTCCGGCAATCGCCCCATCGGCAACTGCTGTAATAACTTGACGTAAAGATTTTGGACGAAGATCTCCAACAGCATATACACCTTTAATATTTGTTCTCATTTCTTCATCTGTAATAATGTAACCACGTTCATCCATTTCTACATGACCTTTAAAGATCTCTGTCTTAGGCTGATATCCCACGAATACAAATACTCCGAATGCGCCATCTTCTTCTTTCGCTGTGTATTCCCATTCTTCCTTCGTTACATTATTAATAAATCGGGCATGCTGAACCATCTCCACCCCTGAAACCTCTAGCAATTCCGTATTAAATTTAACTTCTATATGTTCATTGGCAAAAACCTTATCTGCGATAGAAGGAGCACATGTAAACTCAGGTTCACGAGCAATGATTGTAACCTTGCTGGCAAAACGAGTTAAATACATTGCTTCTTCAGCTGCGGCAAATCCAGCTCCAATTACAAACACTTCTAATCCTTCGAAGAATTCACCATCGCATGTTGAACAGTAGGCAACACCACGTCCCGTGAATTCTGCTTCTCCTGGGAATCCAAGTTTACGAGGACCTGCACCTGATGCAATGATTACAGATCTAGCCTGAAACTCACCATTGATCGTTTTGATTATTTTAACTTCTCCGGATAGGTCAACATCTGTAACATCTGTTTTGGTAAATTTAACACCAAAATCTTCACATTGTTTTTTCATTTCTTCTATTAATAAAGGTCCAGTCGTCTTGCGAACACCAGGATAGTTAACAATTTCATTTGTCGTTGCAGCTTGGCCACCCATATTTCCTTTTTCAATAATAAGAGTGTTTAATTTTCCACGTCCGGCATAAATACCCGCTGACAATCCAGCAGGACCTCCGCCAATGATAATTAAATCTAAAATTCCTTTTGTCAAAATACTCACCTAATTTAGTAAACTTTTTAATAAAAAAGGTACTTATCATTTTAAGTACCTCATTTGATCTTCTGATAGAAAAAACATTCAAAACTGGACAAGTAGCTGTCAGTCCTTAAGATAAAATTTGCACTCATCTTCCATTAAGAAAGATAAATGCAAATGATTAATAATTATATTTTACCTACTAGGTCCAGGCTTGGCTCAAGTGTTTCTTCACCAGGAGTCCATTTTGCTGGACATACTTTATCACCGTGTTCTGCAACAAACTGAGCAGCTTGTACTTTACGCACAACTTCTTCAGCATTACGGCCAATACCTAGGTCGTGAATTTCATATGCTTTAATTTCACCCTCAGGATTCACAATGAATGTTCCACGAAGCGCTTGACCAGCTTCTTCAATTAATACTTCAAATTGACGAGAAAGAACATGCGCCGGATCTGCAAGCATAGGATATTTAATTTTGCCGATTGTATCTGTAGCGTCTGCCCATGCTTTATGTACAAAATGAGAGTCCGTAGATACGGAGTACACTTCGCAGTTAATTTCTTTAAGGGCATCATAATTATCTTGCAGGTCAGCTAATTCAGTTGGGCACACAAAAGTGAAATCAGCTGGATAGAAGAAAAAGATTGACCATTTACCTTGAACATCTGAAAGACTTACTTCTTTAAACTCTCCATCATGGTAAGCCTGTACTGTAAAATCCTCTAATTTTTTATTAATAAGTGACATATCGTATATCCTCCTAAACAATATCATCATCTAAGTGATGTTTAATACTATATTATAATAATTATTAAAAAGAAATTTGTCAATTGCTTATTTATAATTATTATCATATTCCTTTAAAATTTTCCGCTCTTTCCATTAGGTAAACTCAATAAAAACTCTCTATATAAACGGTAATCAGGATCAAACATAATACTGTCGATACAGTAAATTTATCAATTGAATTGTATTTTAATGATAAAACGTGAGGGAAATCACCGAGTTATATTATATAAATATAATTTATTTTGCTTTTTTCTTTCACTTGCTAGTATGCCCAAAAACGTTCATTTTTTTCATCTGTTTATGTTTCAATACAATCTATTTATCAAGGTACTTTTTATCTTCATTTTAAGGTTTTGTTTTATAAAAAGAAGAGCCACACTGGCTGTAATAGTCCCTTTGCAGCCAATAATCATCAACGAAAAAAACGTGTGATTAGTCACACGTCCTGTTGTTGATTATAAAATTTTCTCCATATACAACCGATCCTCACCGTCTCCGAATTCACCATACCTTAATTCATTTACAGTAAAACCGATGTTTTTATATAATTTAACAGCAGCCGTGTTTGCTTCGCTTACAGTTAAACTGACTTTATGAAAACCATCATCCCGCAGAATGCTCAGAACCTCATGTAAAAATTGTGTCCCCAATCCTTTCCCATGCTGATCTGACCGTACATAGTAGCCAAATATATAAGCTTTATCCGGCTGATTATAATCTCTCATACATTCACAAACCGCAACTGGTCGTTCATCCCCCTGTTGTCTATAAAGGATTAGTTTTCCGTATCTCGCCAAAGGAACCAGTGTTTGTTCATCTACCGCTCCCAACCCAGGAAATGCATCCTTTTCGAGCTCCATCATCATGTTCTGCTGTGCAGGCGTTAGGGATTCGGGTATTTCAATGTAATACATCGAATTCGTTTGTGTCATGATTTTTTCCTCTCTTCTACCTTTAGAAATTCTATATTTTTTAAGGGCCATGTTTGTTCCGGGATATTTTTATAGGGTAGCTGTGCGATGTTATTAGTGGCCGCGCCCGGTGCATCAACATAAATGACTTCACTTATCAACGGATCAAAAGCTGCCCTGAAATGATTTTTAGCTTTCAATATCAAATACCTGTACGCACTTGGTTCTATCCCAATATGACGAAAAAGTTCAGGATCATTAGCAGACATAGGTCTTCCAATTAGGAGAATATCTATATTTCCTACTCGAATCCAACAAGCACCCTTAACATCTACTTTCAAATCTTTATTAAATGGTCCACTATTATAAAATACACCATCAGTTAACCTGATAACAGTCGCTTGCACATTAACCGGTAATCCAAACTCAGGATAGATTTTCCCGCCAAGTGACAGTTGGACGGTTCCACCAACTCCCACACTCCTGCATATATCAATTGCCTTAGAATCCGTTAATGCTCCAAAAAGCGTTTTCTCTCTATTGTATTCTATACATTCTCTCAAAAGCTTCGTTGTATCTCCACTGCCACCGCTCAACGGATTATCAGAAATATCAGCTAATGCGATTGGTTTATTTTTCTTCATTGCTAACGCAAGCTGAAATGCTTCTTTAACATCAGGCAATTTGACGATAAATTCTTCCCTTAGTTTCCAAAATATTTTGGCCAAGTCACTGGCAGTACGTTCGGCCAACAACTGATTTTTAGCAATTACTATCACACTTGCACCTGCGCTCGGTACATCTGAATATGGAAATCCACCAAATACGGAAATGTTTAAAATACCATCTTCCTCTTCATAACGGTGAGCAAGCTTCATCATTTTTGCCATTGGACCTTCCATTGTCTTCATATTGATTGAGGGAAGCAGCATGGGAATTTTAACACATCTCGCTACATAATCTACACCAAGCGAAAGATGATTCATTAATGCATTCGCGGCATTTACTCCTTGCTCATACATATCAATATGCGGATAGGTTTTAAATCCAAAATGATAGGGTGTAATTCCAACGATGGCCGGACTAATATTGGCATGTAGATCCAGGGTCGTTGCAATCGGGATATCTACCCCAAGTTTTGCTCTAATCTTTAAAAGTAAATATTCTTCTGCATCATTAATTCCCTCAATGACCATTGCTCCATGCAGGGCAATCAATAATCCATCAAGCTTTCCTGCCGCTTCCATTAAACCCATAAGCTCTGTTTCAATTTCTTCGTATGTTTCATAGGTTACCGGACCCGAAGGAACAGCTGCTGCACAAAGAAGGGGGACTATCTCTACCTCTTCAAGTTTCCTCAGAACATCAATAAACCCGCCAACCTCTGTCCTTGTATTTGTATAAACGTCAAAAATTTGGTTCCCTTTAAAATAACCCTCATTCTTAAAATCCTGAATAGTCGTCTTAGTTCTAGAGAAACTATGGGATTCATGATAAAAAAAAGCTATTCCAATCCTCATTTGTTTCACAAGGGAATCCCTCCTATAGATAAGTCATATACACTGATTTCCATTCCGTCATACTATCCAAAGCATGATGGGATACTTCACGATGGCCATTCCCTGAATACTTCATCCCGCCAAACGCAACACCAATTTCAGCATTAGCAGTTCCGTTATTCACATAAACCAATCCACTTTCAATTTCAGCAGCAGCTCGGTTGGCAATAGACAAACTGCTTGTGAAAATGGATGTCGACAGTCCATATTTCGTATCATTATTAACCTCAATCGCCTCTTCATAGCTGTCCACTTCAATAAAGGCAAGAACAGGTCCAAATATTTCTTCTTTAGCAATCGTATGTTCCTTTTTCACATCACTGAAAATAGTTGGTTCAAAAAAACACCCTTCTTCGTTCGCTAATTTCTTTCCTCCACACTCCAATAAGGCTCCTTCTTCTGTTGCTATCCTCACGTATTTCTCAACCACCTTCATTTGCTGCTCATTTACCAAAGGACCTAAGTCAATATTTTCACTAAGACCATTACCTAGTTTCAATTCCTTCGTTAACTTTACGACCCTTTTCAATAAATCCTCTTTAATCGATTGTTCAACAATAACCCGGCTTGTCGCCGTACATTTTTGGCCAGTTGTTCCATATGCACCTTTAACAATACACTCTGCTGCATAATCTAAATTAGCGTCCTGTAGAACAATTGCTGCATTTTTCCCACCTAGCTCAAGGGAAACCCTTTTTAATTGTTTGGCACCTACCTGTGAAAGCAGCAAGCCTACTTCAGTAGAGCCTGTAAAAGAGATCACTTTGACATCTTCATGTTCAGCAAGCTGCATTCCCACCTGACTGCCGCTCCCTGTAATGAGATTTAAAACCCCATTTGGGAGACCAATTTCATGAAAGACTTGCATAAATATACCTGCTGAGAGTGCAACCTCAGAAGCTGGTTTCCACACAATCGTATTCCCACTGATTAAAGCAGCACAAATTTTATAAGCGGCAAGCGCTACCGGAAAATTCCATGGAGTGATACATGCAACTACACCAAGCGGCTCACGATTCATCGTAATCGTTCGATTGTTGTTGCCGGAAGCAATGGTTTCACCATACATTCTGCGACCTTCCCCAGCCATATAGCGGCATGTTTCTATGACGACATTCACTTCCCCGCGTGTTTCCGCCAGAACTTTCCCCATTTCTTTGGTCATAACTTCGGCTAATTGATCTCTTTTTCGTTCAAATAATTCTGCTGCCTTCCATAAAAATACAGCACGTTCCGGCGCGGGTGTTCGTCTCCAGCTTTTAAAGGCAAGGTGAGCATGCTGTACAGCCTGGTCTACCTGGCTTGAAGTTGCGATTGCATACATACCCACCGCTTCATTCGTTGCAGGATTCTTGCTTTCCCGATAATTCTGATTTAAATCGTGAGTCCAATGACCATTCATGTAAAGCAGCTGTTTTGTAAATTCTTTGGACATTTACTAAATACCCTCCTTTACCACGTCTCCAATAACGGTTTCGAGAATGGTTAACCCAGCATCCAATTCTTCTGTTGATATATTTAATGGCAGCATGAGCCTGATGGTTTGCCCGTTAACTCCGCAGTTCATGATTAGTAAATGCTTATCCAGGCATCGTGCTTTGATAAGCGGCACAATGGACTTTTTATCGGATTCATTGAATTCAATGCCAATCATCATACCGATTCCGCGGACTTCTTTTATTGGCTCGTATCCTAGCAAACTATTTTGCAGCCTATTAACAATTTGCTCACCGAGTTCTTTACTCCTCTTTACCAGATTCTCTTCTTCAATCACCTGTATACTTGCTAGGGCAGCTGCACATGAGATTGGGTTGCCTCCAAACGTGGAGCCATGCCCCCCTACAGGCCATTTATTATGTAAATCCCTATTTGCCACAATTGCACCAAGAGGCAGTCCGCCTGATAAAGCCTTTGCTAAAACGAGAATATCTGGAGTTACTCCTGAGTGTTCCGAAGCAAACATCCGCCCAGTTCTGCCAAATCCTGTTTGAACCTCATCAAATATTAATAAAATACCATGCTCATCAGCAATACTCCTTAATTCCTGTAAAAACAATGGAGGTGCGGGATAGTAACCGCCTTCCCCCAAAACCGGTTCAACAAGTATAGCAGCCACTCTCGATGGGTCAATATGTAAATCAAATAACGAACGTAATTGGTTAATACAATAATTTGTCAAATCAGCATTATCGATATTTTTTACTAAACCGGGATATGGATAAGGTGTATGGTAAACCTCTCCTACCAGCGGTTCGTAGTACTTTTTATATTTACTGCTTGATCCTGTTACAGTAGTAGCACCTAACGTACGTCCATGAAAGGACCCATTGAAAGCGATAATTCCCGGGCGGTCAGTAGCCGCACGTGCCAGCTTCAATGCTCCATCAATGGCTTCACCGCCTGAATTTGAGAAGAATACAGTATCTAAATTACCTGGCGTGATTTGTGCCAGCTTTTCAGCCAAGCCGATCACAGTCTCGTAATAGCCATAATTCAAACCAAAATGAACGAGTCGCTCCGCCTGTGTTTTTATAGCGTTAACGATTCTTTCATGAGAATGGCCGAGTGCATTAACTGCTACCCCTGAAACAAAATCAATATACTCTTCTCCATCCTTCGTCCAAAAACGTGCTCCCTTACCTCGATCTATAATTAATTCCGTCACTCTTGTGCTAACTGGAGATATATGTTTTCTCGCTTTCTCTGTTAATTCAGTAACTTTTTCAGAATGACTCATGATTTACTTCCCCCTCGAATACATAAATTGTTGCAGAGCAAGTTCTAATATATTTATGATTGCATCGATTTCTTCCCTGGAGACTGTTAAAGGCGGAGCAATTAACAAATGATCACCTTCATAGCCATTGATTGATCCACTTCCAGGATAAAAGACAGCTCCAATTTGCATGGCAATCCGATTAATCACTTCAGATGTTGAGCTAGAGGGAGGGAATGGGTCTCCTTTCGGACTGGAAGCAAATTCAATGCCTATCAACAGGCCTTTACCCCTTATATCCCAAATGACAGGGTAACGGTCCTGAAGCAGTTTAAGTTGTTTAATTAAATATTCACCCTGCATAACTACGTTGGGAAGGATTTTATTGTGAGCTAATTTTTTCAGAACTGCCAATCCGGCAGCGACAGAGACCGGATGGCCACTGTATGTATATCCATGCGCAAATTTCCCCTTGCTGTTTTGAATAATCCCTTTAATTAATCGATCGTGAACAATCATACCGCCAAGAGGCGAATAGCCGGCTGATACTCCCTTGCCAAACGTAATAATATCCGGTATGAAATCAAAATGCTCTACAGCAAAATAGGTCCCTGTTCTCCCAAAACCCGTCATCACTTCATCTGCAATCAAAAGAATATTATAATCGTCACATAACTTTCTGACCTCTTTAAAATACGAGTCTGGCGGACTTACACTTCCCAATTGGCTCCCGACGATTGGCTCAGCTATGAAGCAAGAAATTTGTTCCGGACCTATCTCAATAATCAACTTTTCTATATCCTTAATGCATGACCAATTGTGTTGTTGATTGCAATCATCGAGATTTCTTTGGTATGGGCATCGTTTACAATGAGGGGAATAAACATGTTTAAAATCAAGTAGATTTTGAGTGTATACCTGCCTTCTTTTAATATCGCCTCCAGCAGACAAGGATCCTAAAGTATTCCCATGATAAGATTGCCATCTGCCAATCACAATATGTTTTTCCGGATTTCCTGCACCTTTATGATATTGCTTTGCAAGTTTAATAGCACTTTCATTCGCCTCCGAGCCGCCACAGGTGAAATAAACCTTGTTTAATGGAACGGGAGCAATCTCCGCAATTCTCTCTGCCAGAAGATGCAATACCTCGGTTTCAAAACGCATCGAATGTACAAAGGCTGCTTTTTTTGCCTGTTCAGCCATCGCTTCAGCAATTTTCACATCCCCGTGACCTAAATTTGCGGCAACAGCACCGGAGCATGCATCAATATATTGCTTGCCATCCTGATCGTATAAATAAATCCCTTGCCCATGCGTTATGATTGGGTATTTATTCGTAAAATCACGATGAAATACATGGTCAGCCATTTGCGTCTCTCCATTTCATAGAAATGTTCTATCATTTTTCTACATACAAGATATGCTTAAAAAGCAAGTTCAAGACTTTTTTATGCTACATATCAAAGCCAACAAATTCACTGTTTAATTGAATTCTGAAATCCGCTTCCGTTTTTTCTTTAACAGTTTCCACTGTTATTCCTGGACCAGTTTCCACTAAAATAAGCCCCCTATCATCGACTGCAAATACGGCCAATTCAGTTATAATGAAATCCACTCTGCGCTCAGATGTAAGCGGATAATTAAGATTCTTAACGAGCTTCGGCTTCCCCGCTTTTGTTGTATGTAAGGTTGTTACGATAATTCTTTTAGAGCCCTCTAATAGATCCATCGCTCCTCCTACACCCAAAACCGCTTTTCCTGGAACTGCCCAATTTGCTATCCTGCCCATTTCATCCATTTGCAGAACACCCAAAATCGAGACATCAATATGGCCCCCACGTATCATCGCAAAAGATGATGCACTATCAAAATAAGATGCACCAGTCATGACAGTTACAGGAAGCTTTCCTGCATTCACCAAATTGGGATCTGGTTCATTTAATGGGGTAGGTCCCACCCCAAGAATCCCATTCTCTGTATGTAGAAATACGGATAGATGAGGAGCGATAAAATCTGCCACCAATGTTGGAATCCCAATCCCCAAGTTGACAATATCACCATTTCCAAGGAATCGTGCAGCACGTTTGGCAATCGTCTCTTTTGCACTCACAACGACTCCTCCTTTAACACTAAGTAATCAACATACAAATGAGGTGTGATAATTTCCTCAGGATCGAGTTCTCCCGCTTCTACTATTTCATCAACTTCAGCAATCACGATATTCCCGGCCGTCGCCATAGCAGGATTAAAATTCCGGGCAGACTTTATATAAATTAAATTACCAAGTTTGTCTGCTTTATAGGCCTTAATCAGTGAAAAATCAGCCTTCAAAGAATGTTGCAATATATATTTATTATCATTGAATTTTTTTTCTTCTTTCCCATTTGATAAGTCAGTGCCTACTCCAACGGGTGTATAGAATGCTGGTATTCCAGCTCCACCCGCACGAATCGCTTCTGCCAGTGTGCCCTGCGGCAGAAGTTCAATCTCAAGCTCTCCCCCCAAATAAGCCTCCACTACATCCGGGTTGGATGTGAAATAAGAACCTATCCCCTTTCTTACCTTCTTTTTTTGAACAAGCACTCCAAGTCCCCTGCCTGGCTCACCGAGATTATTGCTGATAATTTCAAGATTATTTATCCCTTTTCGGTCAAGAGCGTGTACCAATGTTATTGGACATCCCACCAATCCAAAGCCCCCAACCATGATACGGGCTCCGCTCTTTAGCAAGGATGCTGCTGCATCAGGTAAAAGTACCGGTTTCAACCTATTCACCTCTGTCCATTTCATTTTAATAAAAACGCCAAAGAATATAGCTTTTCTTTGACGTTGAATAACTGAAATCGCTTACATATATTTTGTCTATTTGAAATAGTTTCGCTTTAATAACCTTGGTACTTTCATCAATTCTTCAAAATGTACAGTGCCTGTTAATTGTTTTGTATTAATGAGCAATAAATGGTCCTCAATCTCCTCAGTCTGTTCATCCGTTAAATATTCCATTTGGCAATTGCCACAATGGATGGCTGGTGTTTCCTTTATTTCTAGTGATTGCGTTCCATCTGGCAGCTCCCAAAATACAGTGGTATTGGTCTCAATTGCCCCATCTTGTTCACACCATTGGCATTTCATACTTTTGAATCCTCTTGATCAGTTTTAGTTGTTTTTGTTTGTTGGGCCTTGAATTTCTTTTCTTTTAGAACGTCCCGTTTATCTCGTTGATCTTTTAGTGACGAATGCTCCGGATTTTGTTGATAGGCGTTTCGCTTGTTGTATCTTTCTAATCCATCCGGAGTAATATTAAACTTTTCATCATCCATAATGGACAAG
This sequence comes from Bacillus sp. E214, assembly GCF_008087365.1. Taxonomy (NCBI): domain Bacteria; kingdom Bacillati; phylum Bacillota; class Bacilli; order Caryophanales; family Bacillaceae; genus Bacillus; species Bacillus sp. E214. The sequence goes on from NZ_VENN01000001.1 coordinate 1,024,222, forward strand.
ATACCTGTACTGTTGTAATCTTCATATACATTTGGGTATGTTTGTTTGAAATATTCATCTGCACGACCGGACACATAGTTCTCCGGTTCTGGATATGATGTAATCACACCTTCAAAATTACGTAAGATCACTTTATTTGAACTTTGTGAAATGATGTAGTTCGGCTGAAGCGGTATTTTTCCACCCCCGCCTGGTGCATCAACCACAAAAGTCGGCACAGCATATCCGCTTGTATGACCGCGCAGCCCCTCCATAATTTCTAAGCCTTTACTAATAGGAGCTCTGAAATGTCCAATTCCTTCTGATAAATCACATTGGTAAATATAATAAGGACGAACTCTTATTTTGACTAAATCATGCATTAATTTTCTCATGATTGGGACACTGTCATTAATCCCAGCCAAAATAACCGCCTGATTGCCCACAGGTACTCCCGAATCAATAAGCAGCTCGCAGGCACGCTTTGATTCTTCTGTAATTTCGATCGATGTATTAAAATGTGTATTCAGCCAAACGGGATGGTACTTTTTAAGAATGGTACATAAATCTTTAGTGATTCTTTGCGGAAACACGACCGGGGCTCTAGTTCCAATACGAATAATTTCTACATGAGGAATGGCGCGTAAGTTTTTTAATATATATTCCAGTATACTGTCATTAATGAGAAGGCCATCACCACCAGAGATTAAAACATCCCGGACTGCCGGTGTTTGGCTGATGTAATTGATTGCTTTATCCAACTGCTTCTTCGGAACTCCCATACCAATCTGACCAGAAAACCTTCTTCTTGTGCAATAACGGCAGTACATGGAGCATTGATTTGTTACTAAAAATAAGACACGGTCCGGATAACGGTGAGTTAACCCTGGAACTGGGGAATCTTCATCTTCATGTAAGGGATCCTCTAAATCATACACCGTTTTGTGGAGCTCTTTTCCTATGGGAACGGATTGCATACGGATTGGACAGCGCTCATCATCAGGATCCATTAAAGATGCGTAATAGGGCGTTATATTCAAGGGAATCGTTTTAGTTGAGATCCGTACACCTTCTTCCTCTTCTGGTGTAAGATTAATCACCTTTTTTAAATCATCAAGTGTTTTGATGGTGTGGGTTAACTGCCAAATCCAGTCATTCCACTGATCATCCGCTACATCCTTCCATAACTCGATTTCACTCCAATGGCGTTTAGGTTTGTATAAATTATAGTCCACTATTCTCCCTCCCATGGTACGTATTCCATAACATCTCGGCTATGTGAATGGATAATTATTCGAGCTTTGCTCAGAAAAACCATATCGGTGGCTTTATTGTCATTCGATTGGTAAATTGTACTCCATCTGAATGGTAAGCTCATTCTAAATCATTCAGCTCCTGAGCTGAGCGCTGAAAAGAAGTCTCCTACGGAATGAAGATTAACATTTAATTTTGATTTACAGATACAAAATCTAATATATGAGTGAATGAAAATATGGTGTATTTAACCCAATCTCAACCTATCACCTCTAACCTTACACTGTCAATGACAAAAAATTTTGACAATTTAAGTCGAAAGATTTTCATATTTTTTATGACAAACAAATAAAGCAGTTCAGCTAAAAACTGAACTGCTTCGACAAATTTTATAGTTGGTTAAGAGCTTCCTCAATCGGGGTATCACCTGATATAAGATCAAAAGAACGATTATAGTTTGCCTCATTCGTGAGGCAAGCCAAAATAGTTCGTGCCACATCCTCACGCGGTATCGTTCCAGCCTTTATTGTATCCCCAGTACGGATTTTCCCGTTTCCAGGTTCATTCAGCAATCCACCCGGCCTTATAATCGTATATGTTAATGGGCTGTTTTCCAGAATTCGATCTGCATAATGCTTGGCAACATAATAAGGTTTAATTTCATCGCTCCAGTTTTCGCGGTTGTTAGCCTGAAGGGCACTGACCAAAATAAATCGTTTGATTCCAGCCTTTTCAGCTGATTCCATCATTTTCACTGCACCATCAAGATCAATTAAAAGCGTTTTGTCATGACCTGTGCTTCCTCCTGACCCAGCTGTGAAGCATATCGCATCTGATCCTTCAATTGCCTTCGCCAGATTTTCTACGCTATCTTCTAAATTAGCAAGAACAGTCTGTATACCTCTATTTTCAAATGATTTTACCTGCTCTTCTTTTCTGATCATCGCTTTTACATTGTGTTGTCCATCTTCCTTAATGAGGTGAACCAATTGATTGCCAATTTGTCCATTTGCACCAACTACTACTATATTCATAGAAACAATCACCGTCCTATCCATACATTCAGCCTTCATTTACTGCAAAATCATGATTTTGATCCAGACAATAATCAAGAATCCACTGCCATTTTCCAAAACCGGAGTCGATATTGATATGACCTTTATTCACAACCAAAAGTTGTATAATACCCAAGTCTTTATAAAATTGACTGTCTTCAACAGAGCAATAAGAATCGTTTGTGGATTGAATTTGCAGTGTATGATCAATAGACTGTATTAATTCTTTACCCTTAACTGGAAGGGGAAAAAACCTTTGGATGATTTCATGCTTTAAATAGGGAGAGGGCGGTGCCACTAAAATAACACGGTTAACCGATTTTTTTATCTTATGAGCATTTTTGAGAGCAAAATGAAGCCATAGGACACATCCTAAACTGTGAGCAACAACGGTTATATGGTCTGAGGTAATAGTTTGAAAGGTATCTTCCAATTTTTTTATCCACTTATCTTTATAAGGATCATCATATTCAGGAAGGGTCGGATAATAAACTGTTTCACCTGCATCCACCAGCTCATTATACAGCCAGGATTGCCAATGTTCAGGTCCGCTTCCGCCAAGTCCATGTATTATGAGAAAACTTCGGTCCATATTAACCCCTCCTTTTACCGATTTTATTCCATACTAAGTTTATCAGATTAATATATTTTATGTCTACTTTTATAGTAATCAAACTTTTTCCAAAAAATAAACCGGTACAGAGTGAATATCCTCTTTGTACCGGCTTTCGTTAATTTAATTGGTTATCCATGTGGTCACTTCATCAATAGATTTTCTTGAACCTTCTTTAGGATTCATATCTGGATATCCTAAATAGATAAACCCAGTTACAGCACCATCCTCAGAGAGATTAAAAGCCTTACTCATCCGTTTATCATGGCATTGTTTCCCGGTTCTCCATACGGCACCCAGTCCAAGAGCGTGAGCTGCCAGCAGGATATTTTGTGTAGCTGCATGGACAGCAGCGTATTCTTCTTCAATCAGAACCTTTTCATTCTTCACTGGTTCAACGGCAGTCACTATGATAACAGGAGCACGATAGGGATTCTTGCTTACTTTTTCTAATCTTTTTTTACTTTCTTCTGACTCAAGATCATCTAATTCAGATTTCAGGATATCCACTAACACATCACTGAGGATTTTTCTGCCATCCTCTTTCAAAACAAAAAACTTCCATGGTTCTGTACGATGATGACATGGTGCCCATGTTCCCGCTTCAATAATTTTATGTATGAGCTCATCAGGTATCGGCTCATTTTTAACCTTGCCAATACTTCTTCTTCCTTTAATGGCTTCAAATAGTTCCATAAACATTACCTCCCTATCTATTTCTCTCTATATTTTGTAAAATTTAGTTACTACTATACTATATATCCCTATGTTAGAAAGTACAAAAATTTCTTCTTCTCAAACAAAAAAGAGCAAACCAGTAACGGCTTGCTCTTAATCATTTATACATAATTATTCAAATTTATTTTTAATTTTATAATCTTTCTTTAAATCTTCCAACCATGTGCTGTACTCAGAAGATATCTTTTCGCTTAGAGCGGCTTCTTTAGCATCCTCTTTTGATTCTTCATAAGTGGATTCTTTAGCTTCTTTATGGCCTGTAGCTTTAATAATGTGGTAGCCATATTCTGATTTAACCACATCACTTACTTCATCAACTTCTAAAGCGAATGCTGCTTTTTCAAACTCTTCTACCATTTCTCCTTCAGAAATATAGCCGAGCTCTCCACCATTTTCAGCAGATGCTGTATCAGTGGAATTTTCTTTGGCGAGTTCAGCAAAATCCTCGCCGTCTTTGATTTTTTTCAATAATTCCTTTGCTTTGTCTTCGTCTTCAACAAGGATGTGGCTAACTTCAACTTGTTCAGATTGATCATAATTTGCTTTATTCTCTTCATAATAAGCTTTTACTTCATCCTCAGTGATTTCAATATCTTCCTGCATTAACTTTTCGATTTTAATATTTACCGCTATATCCTCTTTTAAATCATCAAGAGTTAAACTGCTAGCTTCAAGTGCTGATTTTAAAGCATCCTCTCCACCATAGCTTTCTATATATGCATCTACTTCTTTATTAATTTCACTATCATTAACTTTTATATTGCGCTCATCTGCTTCCTTTTCAATAACCTTCATCGTAACTAAGCTATCTACAGCAGAAGCTCCATACACATTGGCCATTGTGTCATATAATTCACTTTTAGTAATACGGTCGCCATTGACACTGCCTACTGTTTGAGATTTAGTATAAGCATATGCCCCGCCAGCTATAGCTGCAGTTAATACGGCAGCTGCTGCAATACCAGCAATCCATTTTTTATTTTTACGTTTTTTTGTTTGATCTGTTTTTATTTCAGTAGCTTTCTCTTCTGTATCTGAAGTATTCTTTGTCTCGTTGGTCATAATATAACTCCTATCGAAATAAAATTTATGTTGTCTGTTAACAATACTATAATCATATAATGTGTCAGGAATATGTCAAATATAAAATACCCACTGTCAAATATTGTTTAGTCAATGAAACAATGAATATTATTAGCATTACTATATGTAATATTATCTAATATAGTATATAAAAATATCATAAAGTGAAAATATAACCACTAGTTGAATTTGCACTGTATGTTTTCACTCCCTAAAGGATACTGGTCTACAAAAATAGATCTTCAACCATTAATTTTCTAACATAATAATATGTTCCAACCTTGTCCTAAAGTATGGTTAGACGATTAAAAATAAAAACTCCTTTTCAACTATATTTAAGCACTTTGTGTGAATTAGATTCATTTACGCATTAAAATGAAGATAATAGTAAAATAAAGGGGACTTTATAATGGCAGAGCATCAATTTATTTTAGAGGCTGTTTGGCCTGGATTACGAAACGATATAGGAGAAATACATACTAAAAACCTTCATACTAAAGTTTCGATACCGGAGGAAATGGATGGACCTGGAATCGGAACAAATCCTGATGAAATGTTACTTGGTGCTGCAGCAACCTGTTATATTATTACGCTGGCAGCCATGATGGAACGCAGCTATTTAGAAAAAGAAGGGTTAACCTTACAGTCAGCGGGAATTGTCGATGTAACAAACGGTGTGTTTACCTATAAAAAGATCATTCATCGGCCAACGATTATACTAAAGGACTCTGCAACAAAAGAAGATATCGGACTTGTCCAAAAACTAGCCCAAAAAGCTGAAGCATCCTGCATGGTCAGCCGTGCTCTCAAAGACAATGTAGACATAGAATTAGAAATCACGGTTAAGCGTATTTCTGAATAATGGTTATATACTCTAGAAGATTTTGAGTTTATTCAATCCTAATATCCGTAATAAACAAGAAACAACCTGAGCCCATATGAACTCAGGTTTGTTTATTGTTTATTTAGAGTTGATCTGGAGTACGATCAAGTCCCTTAACAATAGGAATCTCAGTTTTAGCCAACTCTTCTTCAAGGTTTATTCTGGGACTGACGCCTGAATTTTTACCTGCAAAGCTTTCAATTAACTCTTTCATGTCGATACCGGAGGATGCTTTTAATGACTCTTGTAAAGTTGCCATTAAATTCGTCGCATATCCGGTCACTTTATTGGCGCCGCCGCCTGTACCGCCGCTCCCTGTATCAACAATCGTAATTTTATCAATACTGCTCAGCGGTTTAGCCACTTCCCTTGCATATTCCGGAAGCATTTTTAACATCATATCCATAACAGCAGCCTGACCAAATTGCTCGAAGGCTTCTGCGATTTTTTGCTTTGCTTCCGCTTCCGCCAAACCTTTTAAACGAATGATATCCGCTTCGGAAACCCCTTGTGCTCTTTGTGCTTCCGCTTTTGCAAGACCATCTAAACGTACTCTCTCTGCTTCCGCTCTCGCCATTGCTTCGATGCGATATTGATTGGCATCGGCTTCAGTTAATTGCTTTGTTTTTTCCGCAGAAGCTGCTTGTTCAACTGCGTAGCGATCTGCATCCGCCTTTTTCTTCACTTCAGAATCATATTGCTTTTCACGGCGTAAAATTTCTTTTTCTTCTAATTCAATCAGCTTCTGCCGCTCAATGATTTTAATTTGCATCTCTTGTTCCGTAACATCTTGCTTAGAACGTGCAGTCTCCAAATCATATGCCTGATCGGCTTTTGCTTTAGCAATATCCTGTTCACGTCTGAATTCAGCAATTTTCAATTGATTTAATTTTTCTGCCTCTGCGATTTCAGTTGCACGTTCAAGTTCAGCTTTTTGCGCTTCCTTGGATGCTTCAGCCCGTTTGATCCGTGTTTCTTTATCGGCTTCGGCTGTTGCGATATCCGCATCCCTTTTCACCTGAGCTATTCTCGGTTTACCAAGCGATTCCAAATATCCATTTTTATCACGTACATCTTTAATTGTAAATGAAACGATAACCAATCCCATTTTCGCTAAATCCTGTGAGGCAACCCTCTGCACTTCCTGTGAAAATTTTTCACGGTTTTTATAGATTTCCTCAACTGTCATCGAACCAAGAATGGAGCGTAGATGCCCTTCCAGTACTTCTCTTGCTTCCTGTTCACGGTCATCCTTCGTTTTCCCTAAAAATTGTTCAGCAGCCGTTGCAATTTCAGAAATGGTATTACCTATTTTAATAATGGATACACCATCGGCCATTACCGGCACACCCTGTTCGGTATATACTTCCGGTGTTGAAACCTCTAATTTACTCGATAATAAGCTCAACGGCTCAGCTTGCTGGAATACTGGAAGAACGAAGGTCCCTCCTCCGCGTACAATTTTGATTCGATTTCCGGATTCATCAATATGTACATTTTTACTGCCTAAGTAACTGCCCGTGACAATCAATGCTTCATCAGGACCAGCTGTTCTATATTTTGTAACAAAAACTCCTATAAGGGCTAATAAAATAAATACCACTGCACCAACAATACCGTAGATTAATGTCATACTACTCCCACTCTCCTATCCCAGTTCATTTAATTCTTCATGTGGACTGACATGCAGAACACCATTTTGGATATCAATGATTAATACCTTTGTCTCAGATGGTATCGCTTCTTGGTCAAAACTTACGGCCGGCTTTGAAAACGTTCCGCTTTTACTTGTTATTAATACTTCACCATACCCATTAACAGGTACTGATGTTATCACTTTTCCCAACCGTCCCTTTAGTTCATCCTCGGTTATCGTTAAAGATTCATGAGCTGCCGACAAGGGGACTAAAACGAATAGATTAATAATAGAGACAAGTATAAAAGCAATTGCGAAGGAAATAAAAAAAATGGGAAGTGCCCGCAATGAGGTTAAAGAAACAAGCACATACCCTGATCCGCTTGCAATGGTCAAAAAGCTTAGTATAAGGGTTGGGTTTAAAAAGTCAGGGAGGTCTAATCCGGCAAACAGATCATTAAATAATATGAAGAAAAACGTAAGGATACCGGATATAATCAGTGAATATAAGAAAAAATCAGCTAATTCCACCCCTAAAAATTCCATACTAATCAACCCTTTATCAGTTATTTTTCGCTATTCAATGAATCCTTTAATCTTTGTAATTCTGATTCAACTAATTTTTCGGTTTCCATCTTTTTAAACTCATTATCAATTTCAAGATGATTACTTTTAAGCTCTTTACTGACTTCCGCTTCTGCTTCATATTCCATTACTTTTTGTTCCATTCGTTCAAATCCAGCTTTGGCCGAATTTCGACTTTCTGTATGGAAAGAACGATTTACTGAAGTTTGCACTTTAGCAGAAAGCGCTCTTGCCTTTAATGTATCTCTGCGCATCACAAGTTCCTGATAATCAGCTTTCATTTCTCGCAGTCGATTTTGCAAATCCTTGACATTTTGTTTAGCCTGTTCATGCAAATTCTCCAATGAGGCAAGCTCAATCCCGAGCTGAAGTTTGTTTTCTAAAGCTTGTTTTGCAAGCGTCTCTTTACCAGCTTGAATGGCTTCCATTGCCTGAGTATTACGTTTTTCAATCAGTAATTTTAAATCGGTGATTTTTCTGTGGGTTAATTTCTCCTCAGCCATGACCTTTGCAGTTGTCTTCTCTGCTTCTTCAATTTCATGATTCATTTCTCTTAGGTATTGGTCGGCCATTTTAATGGGATCTTCTGCTTTTTCAATGAGTGCATACAATTCTGAACTGACCACCGTCTTCATTCGTTTAAAAAACTCAAACATCTTATCAACCTCCTAGGATAATCTTACCATTTTATACGGTTGAATATCACTGAAAGTTTCAATTATTTTACAATATTATAATAATTCAAAAAAATTTATTAATGAAATACGATAGTTATTCACACCATGAATAATCTAATCATGCTTTTTGCTCAATCTATTACTCCGCAATAGCCTTTATAGTAAGCTTAAAAAATAACAACATAGTTATTCTGAAAGGAGATTTTCATTGAATATAGAAAAACCAGAATCAATCGATGCAATTATAAGTGACTTAAATAATGAAATAAGCTACTCTTTAACTACTCTTTCACCGTTTAAAAAAACACCGGAAGAGTTAAAGGCGGCCAGCCAATTGGCTACATTAAGAGATTCAGATATAATGGCTATTTCGTCAATGGCTCGTATATTGATTTCTCAAAGTCAACACCAAACAGATCAAGAAATAGCATCCAAACTAATAAAAGAACTATCCAATTCTCATCCGAATCGTTTCATCAAAAAAAATGCAAAAAGATGGCAAAGCAAAAGTGGGGTGAAAAACATGAGACAGAATGACCTTCATCATTTATGGGAGAAAATTAAGCCAATCACATCAGATCCCATTATCCAAAAACAATTCTGGAGCATTCTTGTCAAACTAATTAAAAACGAACGAAATCTTCAAAACCAACTCCCCATTCAGAAGGAAGAAGTGTAAAAAAGGTTTCCAGAAAACCTGGAAACCTTCTAAGTACCTATTTCTTTTCTTGCACGCGGATTGTGTACGGTGACAGAGAAGCAGAACCTTGAGCATCTTTTAATTTTATATAATAGGTACCTTTTTTAAGACTGATATTTAAAACTTCTGTATCATTTCCAGCATATCGGTCAGAGCCGGCGATTTTTTTGCCATTTTGATAAACCTCAAAGGCTCCATCCAATTCTCTGCCGCCACTTAAAGTGATTTGACCGCTGAAGGCTTTATCCACTTTAAGCTTGTACCAATCTTCATCATTTTTCTTTGTATTAAATGCGTTAAATCGGCCTGTTTTCTCCCATTTTCCCTTCGATTTCTTAAAGCTGATTGGTTTTGATGGTTTATTTTTCTTAATAACAGTCCCGGCATCTTCATCTTTGTGATTCACTTGACTGAGCTTAAACGTATATTGAGTTAAAGAGAATGGTAAATATTCCCCATCACCCATAATCGCGATAAAATACGCTTTACCCTTTTGGAAATAATGTGAGCCATATGCACCTGCAGGATCATAATAGGAATCTATATATTTAATCGTATCTAAATCCGCATCATCTACATTCTTGTTATTATTTTTATCTTCCATTACGGCAATATACGAATAAACATCACCTTTAACTAGTGCAGGGAGTCCTGGTGTGCTTGGTTTATTATTATCCACCGTTAATGCATAGTTACCAGATGCTTTGGCTGTGTATCTAAACAGATCCGTATCCGATAATTTTGCGTAATCTCCTTTAACAGTAGTACCAGGAAGAGTCTTTACGTTTTTCATAGAATCGTTGTTCTCGTATTTATCAGCAGGCTTACCTACCAATCTTGATTCAAAGAAATATTTATCCGTAGAATAGGAATCAGACATCCAATCCATCTCAATCTTCATATAATAGGTTTTTCCAGCTTCAAGTGAGGCATAAAACGTATTAAGCTTTTTGCCGGTAAATGGATCATAATTATCAGCAACTGCTTCTAGTAAACGGATTTCATTTCCGTCTTCACCTTCAGATTCAACGACCTGATAAATGGAGTACGAATGTTTAGCTGTACCTAAATCAAAGGCATGGATTCCTGCTGATGTTACATTGACTTTATACCAATCTTCATCATAGCGTGACTGTAAATAACCCGATTTTTCACTTGTTAATTTATACGGAATGGCCATTTCATTCAGCATTTCAATTACTTCATCGTCGCCTTCTTCTTCCCAATATTCTTCATCATCACCAACATATTCTTCTTCTTCGTCATACTCTTCATCACGATCATAAATGGAATGAATTCCATCCTCGTCCGCTGGCATTTTGACTAGGCTGGCCTTGAAAATATAGGGATCACCGTTTTGTCTGATTGCACCAGTTATCTTGGTAGCCGATGATTCGAATCCTTCTGAAAGGATAAAAAAGTCAAAGAAACTTTCGGAATATCCTTCATATTTGTTAGAAATTTTAATGGTATAGGTTGTTTTAGGCTCAGCAGTGAATACATCCTGTTCACTTTCTCCGATGGTGCCGCTGTTAATTTCCTGTTCAAGAATATTAACATGCGTTGGCTCTTCTTCTGAGTTACCATCCTCTATGTCTCCATCTGCTTCCTTACTCATACCCTCACCTTCAGTAATTTCCTCCTTTTCTTCCAACTCCTCTTCATCTCTAATGTCTGTCAAAGCATAGACAAACATGCTGACGTCTGCACCAGGTGTACCATTTACAGAAAGCTTAATGTTTTCCTCTTTTTCACCCGTTGTAAATTGAAAATAATCATCATCTCCATTTTCGCCAACAAGATGCATTTTTTTACCGGTAGTATCATATGACAATTTTGGTATTATAATCGGGTTTTCTTTACCGGATTCATCTTTTGAAACAGTTACTTTTTTGAATACTAATTCATATTCAGATAATTTGCTTCCGGCCACATCGTAATTTCCGCTAATATCTTTAACACCAACGGTCAAAGTACCATCGTATGGTGCTTTAAAGTAATAACCCTCTGTTTTACCTTCAGTGACATCATCGATTTTTTTCGTGCTTGATTTATCCTTTCCATACATATTCACAAGTAATTGGGAATCAAACACTTTAGATCCCATTAAATTGATTTGATATGTTTCACCTTTTTTTACGGTATGCTTAATCCAGTGCTGTTCCAAAGGTTTCATAAATGTTTTTTTCACCGTATAGCTGCTGCCAACCGTTTTAGCACTTTTCATAATTGTATCCTTATTCCACACGGCAGTAGTTAAGGATGGAATTTTTTTAATATCAAAGCTTAAAGCAGATGATGGGTTGATTAGTCCATATCCATATTTCTTATCGTAGCCCTTCGTACTCAAATCGGTAGCTGTTTTCTTCAAGATGTATTCTACCTGTTCCGGTTTTAATTTAGGATATTTAGATAATAATAAAGAAACCGTACCAGTCACCATTGGAGCTGCCATCGATGTGCCGCTAAATGAAGCAAAAGTCGATTTTTTCTCATAATCATAGATTGGTGCATAAACATTATCCCCAGGTGCTACCAAATCTGTCGATACACCATAGGATGACCAGGATGTCAGTGTTTTGCTTTTATTCACAGCACCGACACTAATGACTCCTTCATATGCAGCCGGGTAACCTTTCATATCAGATCCTTCATTACCAGCCGCAGCAACAATCACAATTCCAGCCGCTTTCGCTTTTTTGATTGCGGCTTCAAGAACCGGTGAACTGAATGGGCCACCTAAGCTTAAATTAATTACCTTCGCTTTCTTTTTAATCGCATATAAAACACCTTCTGCGATATTGTAATCATACGCACCCCATTCTCTATTAAATACATCAATAGATAAAACCGAGGCATTTGGATTTATGCCATATCCGCCAATTCCATTATTCTTCTCAGCTGCAATTATGCCGGCTACATGTGTGCCATGATCCTCCGGCAATGAGGCGTTAACTGGATTATGGACATTATAGCTTGATACAATTTTGTTTTTTAATTCAGGATGATTTTTATCAATTCCCGTATCAATCACAGCCACCAATACTTTATTTTTCCCTGCTTTTTTCTGTGCCACAGGTAAGTTTAACAGCTTGTTATAATATTGTTGACTGATCTTAGGATCGGTTTTGACAGAAGAAGTTTTATACTTTACGCTCGGCGAAATCGATGTGACCGAATTAGATTTACTTAATTCCGTGTAAGCTTGTTTAGCTGCGGATGCTGTTTTAAATTTTACAACTGAATAACCAAGGTTCCCGCCAGCCTTCATCACTTTCCCCTTATATTTGGTCAGGGTTTTCTTAGATAACGATCCACTATGCTTAATAACCAAGGTGTCTGCCTGAATATATTCGTCATATTTCTTCGTTGTTGGTTTGTAAATTTTTTCGGAACTGCGGATTTCATCTCCCTTTTGGTTTATTGAACTCACCTTTGCCGCAGCAAATACCCCACTTGTACCCGACGTGAGTAGCAATGCGGTAGCGGCTATGACAGCTACTATCTTTTTCATTCTTTCTCCCCTTTTTGTCTTCACTGATTTTTAAATTGAAGACTATTACCATTTCGTTACATTTATGTAAATAACCTGCTGTTAATTATGAAAAAGATTCGACAAAATTCTTTCTCTGCTATTTTGAAATCGGCAAAAAAACTGTTCAGCATTTATGCCAAACAGCCAGTTATAATTTAAGGTGATTTTATTAATTAAACTGGGACCAAGGTAATATGTATATATTGCATCAGAAAAAATAAGCAATACAGCAGAAGTGCAGCATCATAGACGATGACTGCACTTCTTTTAATTTATCAATTGCTTCTCCGGTTCAACGCTCGTTCAATCTTCTGCCGATCCACATCTTCCACCCAATCCTTATGTTGTTCATATAGCGGGCGCAGTCGTTCAGCGTCTATAGCAATAACCTCACACCCACGGTCATCATAGACAAATAAAATAAGGTCTTTAGTGATGTTCACTAAGAAGACATCCGGATAATGAATGGCGTCCCCTCCGAATCTTGGCTTTAGAGGAAAATCTTCGTGAGTTGCTGCTTTTAATAATTCAGTTATGCGTATGTCCTTTGTTTTACACAATAAGGAAAATTGCTGCATTTCATATTCTTCTTCATCTAACTCAAAAGGATATGGACATGTTCTCACCTGAATATGATTTAAAGAATTTCTATACTTTAGAAAAGGTTCATATACCTTCAACTTTCTCGTATGCTTTACATTAGTTTTATACGTGTACATATTCGTTACAAGGAATACGTCATCATATTGCTCAAATAATTGATTAAAGATCGTATCAAGTTGCTTGTACACTAGCCTAAATCTTTCACAATTTAGTTCACCATTTTTTTTGAACTGATAATTAGTGCCACCGAGCGTAAAGTGGATTCCTATGTCCCATTGATTATATATACTTGGCATTAATTCGATAGATGGAAATTTCTCCTTCAGATAGTCTATTACTTTCAAAGATTGATTCTCTCTTTCTATTATTAAGTGTATGGCCAATCTTACTAATTAAATAGAATTATTAATTCGGGTCTATTATGCCGTAGAAAAAAATTTACTCACCTGTTAATCCGGTTCCTTTTACATATTGAGAAGGTGTCATAGATGTAATCCGTTTAAAAATCCTACTAAAGTAATTTACATCATTAAATCCAACTAGGTAAGCAACATCTGTGATTGACATATTTCCATTTAATAAATATAACTTGGCCGCCTCTATTCTTTTTAAATTGATGAAATCGGTGATACTTTTGCCTGTCTCCATTTTAAATTTTTTTGATAAATGTGATGGATTCACATGAATAGACTCTGCTATTTCATTAAGCATCAAGGGGCTTTCCAAATTGAAATTAATATATTGCACAGCATTTTTGACAATTGGACTAAACTTTCGTGTTGAGAACTCATTGACGAGTTCACAATATGCATCAAGCATACTCCTCATAAGCTTGTGTAAATATGGAAGATTATCTGCTCTTTCAATCAGAATAGCATATTTTTCTGAAATATCATGTAGATAAACCGGATGAACTCCGCCTTTTTCAGCAGCAATTCTAAATAATGTATTCTGAACAAACGTTAAATTTTTAGTCGATCGAATTGGATTTTCCGGCACCCTATTTTTTAGATGTACATCAGTTAAACCCGTTAATTGGTTTAATGCCCCTTCCTTATCCCCTCTTGCAATGGCATCTATAATTCTTTTTTCTATTTTATAACGGTGTTCAATGATCTTTTCACGATCCTCTTCTTCATGCTGAATAGGTTTTACTGGATTACTTTGTTTATTAATAGTCGGTGTAACCAGCTGTGATGACGAAATATAGTCGTGAGGACACAAATTTACTAATAACTCTCCAATACTTCTTATTTCTTCATCACTTAGGATTGATAAAGTCTCGTAGAAATCTTGATATTGCTTTCTGTCACTAATGGGTAAACTTTGAGAGGAGATAATTTGGCTGATAAATAAATCTGAAGGTAAATCAGACAAAAAAGGGCCAACCATCACTGTGCCTGCATATTGATCATCTTTCCAGATTCCAGCAAAAATACATTCCAATTTAGCCGAATTAATATAATGTAAATATTCATTTTTATTACTTGCCTTTAAAAATTCCGTGATTGATTTATTTTCCTCTTCGTTATTTGCCAATCCACTTGGTATCTGGTGTTTAGCCATTAGGATAATTTTATTTCCATCCAGGTCAAGCAGTTTTACATCCAATTTAACAATTGAACTGACCAGATTACATAGCTGAGCGTATACTTTTATCTGTTCCTGATTCAATCTAAATCATCCTTTAAAATTCACTTTTTTATTTTCATTATACAATGAAAACGCCATCACTAACTAAAAATAATACTAAAAAAACAAAAATTGTACGATATTTTTCTAAAATTAATACCTATAATGAAATTAATTCAGTAAACACTATATATGAAGACAATCTGTTCTTATATCCTGATTGTTTACTGAATTAATTTATAAACAGGGAGTTCAATACATGAGAAAAGTAATTAATCTGAATGACGCATGGAAATTCATTAAAGAAAACGTACAAGATGCAATGAACCAAGTTTATGATGATGCTAATTGGGAGTCCGTAAACGTCCCTCATACGTGGAATGCGATTGATGGCGCAAATGGATTTGATTTTTATAAAGGAGCATGCTGGTACAGAAAAGAATTTACTGTAGATACTATAAATGCCGGCAATAAAGTATATATCGAATTTAATGGAAGCAATAGTGTCACAGACGTTTATGTTAATGGACAACACCTTGGCCAACATCGTGGCGGTTACTCTATTTTCAGATTCGATATTACAGATGTTCTTACTTTCGGAGGTAAAAATACGATTGCCGTAAAAGTCGACAATACAGTTGTTGAAGATGTATATCCTCAAATGGCTGACTTCACTTTCTTTGGCGGAATTTACCGTGATGTTAATTTAGTTATTGCTAGCCATGTTCACTTTGATTTAATGGATCATGGTTCCCAAGGTGTTTATATCGTTCAAGATGAAGTGACGAAGGAACAAGCATCCATTACCCTAAAAACTAGACTTACAAATGATCATGAAGAAGAGAAAAAAGTTCGTTTATGGGCTGATATGCTTGATGCAGAAGGTAAGACAGCTGCTTATGGAGCAAAAGAGATTGTTCTTCCAGCAGGACAAACTACTGTTGTTGAATTGCCAATCAAAATCGAAAACCCAATCCTTTGGAATGGCCGTAAAAATGCCTATATGTATGAAGCTAACCTATCTTTAACAAGCTATAACGATGTAATTGATGAACTTTCCATTCCATTTGGTGTCCGTTACTTTAAAGTGGACCCTGAAAAAGGCTTCTTCTTAAATGGAGAACACCTTCGTCTGAATGGGGTTTCCCGTCACCAGGATCGTAAAGATATGGGCTGGGCAATCACTAAAAAAGAGCACAAAGAAGATATGGAATTTATCAAAGAAGTGGGCGCTACTTCCATTCGTTTGGCCCACTACCAACACGATCAATATTTCTATGATTTATGTGACCGTGAAGGTATGGTTGTTTGGGCCGAGATTCCGTTTATCTCTATCATGTCCAAGACTGAGCTTGAGGGTATAAACGCTAAACAACAAATGGTTGAGTTAATCAGACAAAATTACAACCACCCTTCCATTATGTTCTGGGGTGTTCAAAATGAGATTCAAATTGGCGGTAACAGACCAGAAGTAAGAAAACTTGTTAAAGAACTTAATGAGTTAACGAAAAAAGAAGATCCAACACGTTTAACTACACAGGCCAACGTTATGTTTGTTCCTGATACAGATGAATACAACTATATCACCGACACGATTGGTTACAATAAATATTACGGATGGTATCAAGGTAAGGCAGAAGATTTTGCTGAGTGGATTGATGCTTATCATGCAACGAACCCACAAGTTAGCCTTGGTATCTCTGAGTACGGTGCAGAAGGTATTATCCAGTACCATACAAACGATCCAAAAGTAAAAGATTACACAGAAGAATACCATACTCTATATCATGAAACTGTATGGAATATATTCGCTGACCGCCCATTCCTTTGGTCAACATATGTATGGAATATGTTTGATTTCGGAGCCAACATTCGTGATGAAGGCGGTGTAAAAGGGAGAAATAATAAAGGTTTAATGACTTACGACCGTAAAATTAAAAAAGATGCATTCTATATGTACAAAGCAAATTGGTCTGATGAAAAATTCGTGCATATTACAAGCAAACGATTTGTAGACCGTGCAGACGAAAAAATTACAGTTAAAGTGTATTCTAACTGCGAGGATGTAACGTTAGTAATAAACGGGACTACCTATACAGCAGAACGTAACCGCGCTGCCTTTACCTTTAATGATGTGGCACTGGAAGACGGCATGAATACTGTAAAGGCAATCGGTACATCCGAAGGAAATACATTCGAAGATACTGCTCACTTCAATAAAGTGGATGAGCCAAATCCAAGCTACCTAGTTCCAGAAAGTGATGCTGGCGGAGTGGTTGCTAACTGGTTTGACATGCCTGATTTAGATGAAGACATGGAAATTGAAGAACTTGTTATCACTGATGATGTATATTCTACTCGCAATACACTCGGTGAGTTATATAAAAATGAAGAAACTAAGAAAGTATTAGAGAAGTATTTAAAAGGATTCAATGAGGATAATCCAATGTTCGGTATGGCAGAAGGTATGTCAATTGATATGCTGGCATCCATGGCGGATGATATATTTACTGAAAAAATGATGTATGCCATTAACAAAGAGTTAATTAAAATTAAAAAAGCTTAATTTAAAAAATGGAAATAGCGATCTGGGTTTATACCCGGTCGCTATCTTTCCTATATTCTTAGTCAAATAAAGAAGGTGCACGTATTGAAATCAATCATGTTATTTGGTGAAATGCTGTTGCGTTTAACACCAACCAATCATCAAATGTTAATTCAGGCAAGCCAGCTGGATATGATTTATGGTGGTTCTGAAGCAAATATTGCTGTCGCTCTCAGTCATTGGGGTGAAAAAACCTCCTATGCTACTTGCTTACCAGATAATAACCTTGGACTTGCCGCTGTCACACAGTTAAGAAAATATGGTGTAAACACTAATCATATCGTCTATAAAGGCAAGAAAATGGGCTTATATTTTGTTGAACAAGGTCATTCCATCAGACCTACAGAAGTCACTTATGATCGCCAAAACTCCGCTTTTGTTGAAGCTTTGCCAAATGATTACGATTTTGAAGCGATGCTTTCCGAAGTTAAATGGCTCCATGTCAGCGGAATTAGTTTAGGTGCAAGTAAAAATGCACGTGAAACGACTATGGAATTGGTCAAGGCGGCAAAACAAAAAGGCATTAAAATCAGCTTTGACTTTAACTATCGTGCAAAATTATGGACATTAGATGAAGCAAGAAAAGCTTACATCGAAATCCTGCCATATATTGATGTTATTATCGGAAGTTACCTGGACGTTCTAACAATCAGACAGGAAAAAAGAGAAGTTAACACATTCGAAGAAAAAATCGCTTTATTAAAAGAGTTTCAAAAAGAGTATCAGTTTGACCAAATTTACACAACTGAAAGAAATATTCTTGGTAACAATGTACAAGAATTACGATGTGCCATTATAACTGAAACAGAGCACTTCACAGCAGGTCCGGTTAAAGTAAATGTTCTTGATCGAATCGGTACGGGCGATTCATTTGTAGCTGGCGTATTATATGGAATCAACAATCAATACAGTCCTCAAGAAATCATTAATTTTGCCCTATCATCATTCGCCTTAAAACATACCATTATCGGCGATTTTCAAATTGCCAGCAAGGCGGATGTTCAACAATTTGATGTTGAAAATGAAAAAGTAGTTATCAAACGCTAATGAAAGCAGGTGCTAAAAAAGCACCTGTTTTTCATTTTCTCCCCTCTTCTGCTCCCTTTCAATAAAAAGCAATTCTCGAAAAACAAGTTTGAAGATTATGCAATTATGGAGATAGGTATATATATTCTATTAACAGCTTATATAGATTTACAGAAAGTGAGTCGATTGTTCATGCCATCTGAAGTACTAACAACTGATTTTTATATTTTAATAGCAGCGATCCTATTAATCCTCGGAATTCTGTCTACCAAATTCTCAGCAAAATTAGGAGTCCCTTCACTCGTCTTTTTTATACTGGTCGGAATGGCCATGGGAAATGATACCTTCGGCGTAATTAATTTTTCGAATGCAGGATTAGCACAAACGATTGGTGTTCTGGCCTTGATTATTATTTTGTTTGAAGGTGGAATACAAACTAAATGGAAATCATTGCGGCCAATTATTCTCCCTTCCCTTTCACTGGCAACCATTGGTGTTTTGATAACCTCTGCAATAGTTACGATAGCAGCTCATTATATTCTTAATGTTGATTGGCTGATAGCTATGTTATTCGGTTCAATTGTTGGATCAACGGATGCAGCAGCAGTATTTGCTGTATTAAAAGGACAAAACATACAAGACCATTCAGGTAAAACATTAGAGGCTGAATCTGGTTCCAATGACCCGATGGCAATCTTTTTAACCGTGTCCTGTATTGAAATGATTACCTCTTCTGAAGTAAATGTAGTTAATCTAATTGGATCTTTTATTGTCCAGATGGGACTTGGTTTACTGCTTGGATGGATATTCGGGAAAATAGCCGTTGCTGTGCTTAATCGGATCAATTTGGAATCAACTGGCCTTTACCCTGTTTTCGCTGTTACATTCGCTTTATTAACATACGGTATTACTGCGAATCTAAACGGAAGTGGATTACTGGCCGTCTATGTAATGGCTATTATCATTGGAAACTCTGAGGTCGCCTATGAAAAAGCTACACAATTCTTTGCCGAAGGATTTGCCTGGATGATGCAAATTTTAATGTTCATTATATTAGGCTTACTTGTTAATCCCGACGATTTATTTTCACTTGAAATTATCTTAAAAGGCTTATTGCTTTCTGTTATTTTAATCCTGATTGCAAGGCCGGCAGCTGTATTCATTTCTACTATTAAAATGAATTTCAATTTTAAAGAGAAAGTATTTTTATCCTGGGCTGGCTTAAAAGGCTCCGTACCAATTGTCCTGGCGACATTTCCCTTACTTGCAAACATTGGAGACAGCCACCTGATTTTTAATGTTGTCTTCTTTGTTGTATTAACAAGTTGTTTAATACAAGGATCCACCATATCCTTCGTGGCTGGCAAACTTGGATTAGCCGAGCCTGCCAGTGAAACCCCTAAGCATTCACTTGAAATTGTCTCACTGGGTAAGGCCAATGCTGAAATGGTGAAATATCAAATGGAACCGGACTCTTTCTTGATTGGGAAAACACTAATTGAAATACCATTCCCTGACCATACATTGGTCAATGCAATCATAAGAGATGACAAATTGGTTACCCCTACCGGTGACACAGTGATCAAAGAAGGCGATTTTCTCTATGTATTGACACCTAAGTTAAAAAAACGCAGCGTAAAACAGTTACTGCGAAAGAAAAATACTGATAATGAAGAATAATAGTAAGATTAGAAGTTAGTATCCTATTTCAAAACTATGATAGCTTAAAGAACAAAATCTCATCAAAAAATGCCTCCTATCTCAAGGATAGGAGGCATTTTTATTAGACAGTCACTACTTTTATTTCGTTTTTGATCACTTCTGCTTTAAATGTTCTCTTGTCTGGGTGATTGAAGACACAATCCGCAATTCCATCCTCAAGTTGTTCCTGAATAACTCGACGTAATGGACGTGCTCCAAAAGCAGGATTATATCCAAGCTCAGCCAGTTTTTCTTTTACTTCATCTGTTATGGTCAGTTTAAATCCTTCATGATCAAGCATTTCATATAGTTCAGCAAGCATAATATCTACAATTTCAAGTAAGTTTTCTTTTGTTAATGATTTAAACTCAATGATGCTATCAAAACGGTTTAAAAATTCAGGCTTGAAGTAGCTGCCAAGAGATTGAAGAATAGATACTTCTTCCTCTACTCCTCCTGCTCCAAAACCAACTTTCTTAACTTTCTCACCGACTCCTGCATTACTTGTCATGATAATCACTGTGTCTTTAAAGTTTACTGTGCGTCCCTGACTGTCTGTTAAACGTCCATCTTCAAGGATTTGCAAGAACATGTGCATCACATCTGGATGAGCTTTTTCAATTTCATCCAAAAGAATGATGCTATATGGTTTACGGCGAACCTTTTCGGTTAATTGTCCGGCTTCTTCATGTCCGACATATCCCGGAGGAGAACCGATTAATTTAGACACACTGTGTTTCTCCATATATTCACTCATATCTAAACGAATCATAGAGTCTTTTGTGCCAAACAATTCTTCTGCCAATGCTTTTGATAGCTCAGTCTTCCCAACTCCAGTCGGACCTACAAATAAGAATGATCCAATTGGGCGATTTTTGGCTTTTAAGCCGGCACGGCTCCGACGAACAGCTTTCGCCACTTTTTGAACGGCCTCATCCTGACCGATTACTTTATTTTTAAGTTCCTCTTGAAGCTTATTCATTCGAACAGCTTCATCCTCTTGTAGCTTACCTACTGGTATACCTGTTTTCTGTTCGATGATTTTCTGGATATCTTCTACAGTTACCTTCGGCTTTTCACCAGTTCCTGTTTTAAGCATATTTTCAAGTTTTTCTTCTTCGTCTCGAAGTTTGGCAGCCTGTTCATAGGCTTCTGTTTTTAATGCCTGTTCTTTTTCTTTGTGAATTTGCGCCAATCTTTCTTTTACTGATTCTTCACCTTGATTTTCAATTGTCAAATTCAATTTAGAACCAGCTTCATCCATTAAGTCAATGGCTTTATCCGGCAAGAAACGATCTTGAATATAGCGGTGTGACAGTTCTACCGCTGCTTCTATTACTTCATCACTAAATTCAACGGAATGGTAGGATTCATATCTTTCTCTTAATCCTTTTAGAATATCTAACGCTTCTGCAGTTGTAGGCTCATTAACCATTACTGGTTGGAAACGTCTTTCAAGTGCCCCATCTTTTTCAATTTGACGATACTCATTTAATGTTGTTGCACCTACTAATTGTAACTCTCCACGCGCAAGCGCTGGTTTCAGAATATTCCCTGCATCCATGGAGCCTTCTGCAGATCCAGCACCTACAAGCTGATGAATTTCGTCAATAAACAGAATCACATTTTTTCTTGTTTGCAATTCTTGAATAAGCTGCTTCATCCGTTCCTCAAATTGCCCACGAATACCAGTATTGGATACTAAGGAAGCAACATCAAGCAGATATACTTCTTTATCCTTTAGTTTTAAGGGAACATTCCCTTCCGCAATTTTAAGCGCAAGTCCTTCAGCAATCGCTGTTTTACCAACCCCTGGTTCACCGATCAGGACTGGATTATTTTTCGTACGTCTGTTCAATATCTCAATTACACGTTTAACCTCTTCTTCACGTCCAATCACTGGATCAATGAGTCCTGCTTTTGCATTATAAGTTAAGTTACGACCGTATTGATCAAGTAATCCTCCACCATTAGGCGGCTGTGTTTGTGTTCTGACCTGTTTATGCTGGTTGTGATTTGTCTGGTCCATTGAGCCAGACATATCTGACATAAATGAATCTCCGTTACCCTGGTTGAAAAATGATTCTAATGTAAATGGCTTAAATGGATGTAAATTCATTCCTCCCATTTGAGCTCCTAATTTATTGCGTTCCTCTTTATAGCATGAAGAACACAAATGATGATTTTCCTGATGTCCATTCACCCTTAATTGCATCTGTACAGTTGCTTGGTTTTGTTGGCATTTTTCGCAAACCATAGATGTATCCTCCTTATAATTCTAAATTTATTTTATCGTTTTACAGTTACTAAACTCATTTGAAAATTGGTCAATTTGACTTTGACTATCTTTGACCTTAATTATATTATACTCTGACCTTTTTTGACTTTCAACTATTTTATACCCCTTTGTTTATTTTTTAATCATAAAAAAAGGAAGCGCCTGATACAGCGCTTCTTAGATAAACAAATAATTAATTAGTCACGGCTTCCTTTATATCATCATATCGCAAAGTTGCCTGTGCAGCTGCCAGCCTTGCCAATGGAACACGATAAGGCGAACAGCTTACATAGTCTAAACCGGCTTTATAACAGAAGTCGATTGATATTTTTTCTCCGCCATGCTCCCCGCATATGCCAGTTTTTAATTCAGGTTTTGTTTGTCTGCCCAATTTCACTCCCATTTCGACCAGCTTACCTACACCATCTTGGTCTAACACTGCAAAAGGGTTTTCAGGCAGGACTTTTTCTTCTATATATGTTTGTAAAAACTTCCCTTCCGCATCATCACGGCTGTATCCAAAAGTTGTTTGGGTTAAATCGTTAGTACCGAATGAGAAGAAGTCTGCCTCTTTGGCAATTTGATCAGCAGTAAGTGCTGCCCTTGGGATTTCAATCATAGTACCAATCGTGTACTGGAACTTTTTGTCCGTTTCTGCCTCTACCTGAATCGCTGTATCCATCACCAATTGTCGCATTTGTTTCAATTCATTCACATGTCCAACAAGCGGAATCATGATCTCAGGCTGAACCGGAATACCGCGCTCCATTAAGTTAGCAATCGCATAGAAAATAGCTTTTGCCTGCATGCCGTATATTTCTGGATGAATCATGCCTAATCGGCAACCGCGATGTCCAAGCATAGGATTAAATTCATCCAATTGACGAACCTTTTTTAACAGTTGCTCTTTTTTCATTAATTCCTTTGAATCAGGATCAGTAATTTGAAGCTTCGTCACTTCGATGATTAATTCTTCTTTATCAGGTAAGAATTCATGTAATGGTGGATCTAATAAGCGAATAGTAACCGGATTTCCCTGCATGGCTTCAAAAATGCCTTCAAAATCCTCTTGCTGCATTGGCAATAAATATTCTAATGCTTTATTTCTTTCCGCAATGGTCTCAGAAAGAATCATTTGTTGGACAAACGGTACACGTTTTGCATCCATGAACATATGCTCTGTTCGACATAGTCCGATTCCGCCAGCCCCAAATTCGAGAGCCTTTCTTGCATCCTCTGGATTGTCGGCATTTGCACGTACCCCTAGTTTTCTAGTTTCATCCGCCCATGATAATAAAGTTAAAAATTCATCCGATAATTCTGGATCAATCATTGGAATCTCTCCAAGCATGATTTCACCTGTAGATCCATCTATCGTAATGGTATCATGATGGTTCACTACTGTATCGCCAACTCTGAATTGCTTTTCTTTTAAATCAATCTTTAATGGCTCACAGCCGCAGATACATGGCTTTCCCATACCTCTCGCTACCACGGCAGCATGGCTTGTCATTCCCCCACGGGTTGTAACAATTGCCTGGGCAGCAACTATTCCATGAATATCATCAGGTGTCGTCTCAGGACGGACAAGAATGACCTTTTGGCCGTCATTGCCCAATCTTTCTGCTTCATTCGCATCAAATACTACTTGGCCTGTAGCAGATCCTGGTGATGCTGGAAGGCCTTTAGCCAGTTGTTTTCGTTCATAAGTGTCATCAATTCGGGAGTGGAGTAGCTGATCCAATTGCTCCGGATCTACTCTTAACAGCGCTGTTTTTTTATCGATGATCCCTTCCTGCACCATTTCTACAGCAATTCTAATGGCTGCCTGTGCAGTACGTTTACCGGATCTCGTTTGAAGAATATATAATTGTCCACGCTCAACCGTAAATTCTATATCCTGCAAATCCAAATAGTGTTTTTCAAGCTGCTTGCATGTATTTACGAATTGTTCAAAAACATCTGGCATATCATTTTCCAAGGTATGTATAGGCTGTGGTGTCCTGATTCCCGCAACTACATCTTCTCCCTGAGCATTAATTAAATATTCCCCATATAAAACATGCTCTCCGGTGGATGGGTTTCGGGTAAATGCCACTCCTGTTCCGGAATCTTCACCCATATTCCCAAAAACCATGCTTTGAATATTAACTGCTGTTCCTAAATGTCCAGGAATTTTATTTAAACGTCTGTACACTTTTGCACGCTGATTATTCCAAGAATCAAATACCGCTTTAACAGCTAAAAACATTTGCTCACGAGGGTCTTCGGGGAAACTTTGTTTCGTGTGCTTTCTAACAATATTTTTATAACCTTCTATAACTGTTTTCCAATCTTCGGCGGTTAATTCAGGATCATTTTGATACCCTTTTTGTTCACGTATATCTTCCAGCAATTGCTCAAAATAAAATCCATCAACTCCCAAAACCACATCGCTGAACATTTGAATGAAACGACGATAAGAGTCATAAGCAAACCTTGGATTTCCTGTTAACTCTGCCATGCCAACAACCGTTTTATCATTCATACCGAGATTTAAGACAGTATCCATCATACCCGGCATTGAAAAGACGGATCCTGATCTAACAGAAACTAAGAGGGGATCAGTTGGGTCGCCAAGCTTTTTACCAGTGCTCTGTTCAAGATTTTGGAGTGCCTCGAGAATTTGCTCTTCCATCTCTTCAGTAATTTGTTTTTCATTTTCATAATAAGAGTTACAGGCTTCTGTACTGATGGTGAATCCAAATGGTACAGGTAAACCGATATTCGTCATTTCAGCTAAATTAGCTCCTTTACCACCCAATAAATCTTTCATATTACTATTTCCTTCGTTAAAAAGATAAACATATTTAGTCATCATACATAGCTCCTCTCACCTTTTAAAATATCCAAAATAATACTCGCTGTTTCTTCAATAGCTTTATTGGAAACATTAATGATCGGACAGCCGACTCTTTTCATAATTTTCTCGGCATAATCCAATTCCTCTAATATTCGCTCATAACTGGCATAGTTAGACTGAGAGGTTAAACCTAATGATTTTAATCTTTCTTTACGGATTGCATTTAACTGGTCTGGAGTTATAATCAGACCAACACATTTACTCTTTTTAATTTTGAATAACTCATCAGGCGGTGAAACTTCTGGAACTAAAGGCACATTGGCTACCTTGTACCCTTTGTGTGCTAAATACATCGATAATGGAGTTTTTGAAGTCCTTGAGACTCCTATTATCACAATATCTGCATTTAAAAGACCCCTTGCATCTTTACCATCATCGTACTTGACGGCAAATTCAACTGCTTCAACCTTACGAAAATAGTCTTCATCCAATTGTCTGGTTAATCCTGAAAGATGATTGGCTGGCTTATGGAATTTTTCCTCAAATGCATTTAATAATGGAGATAACAGATCAACTGCTACTACATTCGCTTCTTTAGCCCGCAAATCCACATGCTCTTTTAAGGAAGGAATAACAAGGGTGTACGCAATAATGGAGGAGTCCTGTTTTGCTAAATTGATAATTTCATCAATATCTTCTTCACTTTTTACATATGAATTTCTTCTAATATCTACTTGTCCGCCATTAAACTGTGTGGCAACCGCCTTTACGACAAATTCTGCTGTTTCTCCTACCGAATCAGATATAACGTATACAATTTCCCTCTTGTTCATCAGCCAATTCCCTTCTATCCATAAATTAGTTATGTATTCGTAATATATAAGCAATGACTGTTATTTTTCTGTTCATCTCCCTCTCTAAATCAACCTCAATTAATTTTTTCGTTAACTTAATAGTATCACCACTTTTTTAAAATTCAAACTAATATGTTATACTTTTTACCAATTAGTATAACATAATTTACTTCTTGAAAATCATCTATTATATATAAATATATCTCAATTTTATGTATTTTCAAAAAAAATAAACTATACAATTCATTACACAATAGTAAAATAAAAGATAAAGCGGAAAGGAGGTATCTATGAACGGCCTAACAAAGCGAATAATTGTAATATCTTTTGATTGCTTATCTGCATTGGATTTTCCTAAATTAACTAATTTAACGCACTTCAGGGATATAATTGAGAGAGGATCTTATGCAAACCATGTTCAAACCATCTACCCCTCTTTAACCTATCCTTGTCATACATCCATCATCACAGGTAATTATCCGAAAAGACATGGGATTATCAACAATACGCTTATTCAGCCCGGCCGGAAATCTCCTGATTGGCAATGGTACAGATCTTCTATTAAAGGCACTACTTTATATGATCAGGCAAAAAAGGCCAACCTAACAACCGCTTCCCTTTTATGGCCTGTCACTGGCCGTGCGAACATCGATTACAATTTGCCGGAAATTTTTCCAAACAGACCCTGGCAAACTCAACTGCTTGTCTCACTCTTCAGCGGCAGTCCTCTCTACCAATGGCAGCTGAATAAAAAATTCGGCCATCTGAGGCAGGGACTGAGTCAACCACATTTAGATGACTTTGTGCTGGCCTCTTGCCTTGAAACAATCAAAACGAAGCAGCCACATTTACTTCTTGTTCATTTCACAGATTTGGATTCAAAGCGACATGACCATGGATATGATTCCAGCGAAGCTAATGAAGCACTGACAAGGCATAATGAACGTCTTGGCCAAATTATTACCACATTGAAAGAAATACAATTATATGAAGAAACAACAGTGATTGTCCTTGGGGATCACAGTGCATTAGATGAAAATAAAGCGATACAAGTAAACACCCTATTTAAACGGGAAAATTTTATACATATTAACAAACAAGGAAAATTGATCAATTGGAAGGCTTATTGTAAATCCTGTGATGGATCAGCATATATTTACGTAAAAGATAAAGAAGATATCGGTACCTACAAGCGAGTTCAGTCATTATTGACTAAATTAATGGAGAACAAAGACAACGGGATTGAACAAATCCTGACTGGTACTGAAGCAGAAAATTTAGGGGCAGACCCAGCTTGTGCCTTCATGCTTGAAGCAAGAAAAGGGTTCTATTTCACGGAATCTTATGAAGGCGATTTCATTAAGCATATAAGCGCAGAAGATGTGAAGCGTGAACCCAAATATACATTGGCCACACATGGATATTCTCCTCAAAAACCAGATTACAGCACCGTATTTATAGCAGCAGGCAAAGGAGTCACAAGCGGACAAATCATTCCAAACATGCACCTTGTCGATATAGGTCCTACATTAGCTGCTATGCTGGGTCTCTCCCTGGGAGAAACAGATGGAAAGGTGATAGAAGCGTTTATCCAGCCAAAAGAATAAAGGAGGTAAGGTATGAGTTCACTAACAAAGCAGGAGAAAAGCTGGGCTTTTTATGACTGGGCAAATTCAGCCTATTCAATTGTAATCGTGACAGCCATCTTTCCTATTTATTTCAAAGCAGCCGCAGATGCAGCGAATATATCGAATGCTACGTCAACTGCTTATTGGGGTTATGCCAATTCTATTGGTACATTATTAATCTCTATTTTGGCACCGCTCTTGGGTACAATTGCAGATTTTAAAGGATTTAAGAAACGTTTCTTTATTTTCTTTTTTTCACTGGGGATACTCTTCACTTTCATGCTAGCAATCGTACCTTTTGATCAATGGATCATTTTATTGATTTGCTACATCATCACTTCCATTGGTTTTGCAGGCGCAAATATTTTTTATGATGCCTTTTTAGTAGATGTGACCGATGATAATAAAATGAGTAAACTCTCTGCTCACGGATATGCATTGGGGTATATAGGAAGTACCATTCCATTTATCATTGGGATTGCGCTCACCCTGCTCGCTCAACAAAAAATCATTCCACTCTCCATTACAGCAGCAATGCAAGCAGCCTTTATAATCACAGCACTATGGTGGGGATTATTTACGATTCCGCTGTTAAGAAATGTACAACAAACATATTATATTGAACGGGTTAGAAACCCAATCAGGATGAGTTTTAAACGCCTGTTTGCTACGTTCCAAAATATCAGAGCCTATCGTCATTTATTTATTTTCCTGATTGCTTATTTTTTTTATATTGATGGTGTGCATACGATTATTACGATGTCGACTGCCTATGGAACTGATTTAGGCTTTAGCTCGACTACCTTGTTAATTGTTTTATTTGTCACGCAAGTCATAGCCGCTCCATTCTCTTTGCTATATGCCAGACTGGCAGCTAAATACAATGAAAAAATCATGATTTTAGTAGGTATAGCAATCTACACATTTATTTGTATCTACGCTTATTTTATTACGTCAGCGCTTGATTTTTGGATATTGGCTATCCTGGTAGGTACGTCACAGGGTGGGATTCAAGCTTTAAGCCGCTCCTATTACGCTAAACTTGTGCCAAAAGAGTCTTCAAATGAATTTTTTGGCTTTTATAATATCTTTGGAAAATTTGCTGCTATTACCGGTCCATTTTTAATGGGAATCACAACGCAAATTACCGGCAATACAAATATTGGTGTGCTTAGTTTAGTGGTCCTATTTATCATTGGCGGGCTCTTCATGCTCCGTGTGCCAAATACTGCCCAGCATGCCCCTACTGTTACGGCAAAATTATAAATATGTTAACAAATATAATCTGTTTATTGGTAAGGTCTACTCTTGTGAATATGTATGAACGAGGTGAAGACAATAGCTTATGTAACGGCAGGAATGATAAGAGCGTTTATACCTTTTTTAATTTTGACTAGTATATCAATTGTTCTTTATTACGGCTCTGGACCGGTTCATGAGGTAAGAAGTACGTTTATTGTGGGTATAATCAGTGCTCTAGTTGCAGGTTTTTCAGTTATATACAGTATTGATGGCTGGTCGTTGAAGAAGCAGAGTATAATTCACTTTGGTTTTATGCTTTTGACCATTTTTCCATGTCTTATTTTCAGTGGATGGTTTGAAATAAAACCTTTAATGGATATTGCAGCCTTATTGGGTATCTTTTTGATATGGGGAATTACTTTATGGAGTATCTTCTACCTCATTTTTGGTATTCTAATCAAACGGTAAACCATAAAGAGATTTACAGAATGCTTTAACAAACAAAAAGAAACACTTTCTCGAAATGCTGAAAGTGTTTCTTTGTTTTCAAATAATTTTTAGATTAATGCCTTACTTTTGAATATGGACTTCTCTATACGACTAACTAAAAATTACATCGACTCAAATTTTCATTTCCAAAGAAATTGGACAATGGTCACTACCCATAATTGACGTCTGGATTTCTGCTTCGGTAATTAGATTAGCGATTGATTCAGACACAATAAAGTAGTCAATCCGCCACCCAATATTACGTTCGCGGACTTTGCTCATATAAGACCACCAGCTATACACTTCTGTTTTATCAGGATAGAGATAACGGAAGGAATCAACAAAACCGCTAGATAATAAAGCTGTCATCTTACCTCGTTCCTCATCTGTGAAGCCAGAATTCCCTTTATTTGATTTGGGGTTTCGTAAATCTTCGGGTTTATGAGCAACATTTAAATCTCCCGTTAAAATCACTGCTTTCTCTTTATTCAATTCATGTAAGTAAGCATAAAGTAAATCTTCCCAAACCAAACGGTACCCAAGCCTTGCCAGGTCACGCTGTGAATTTGGTGTATACACATTTACAATGAAAAATTGATCAAATTCCAATGTAATGGCTCTGCCTTCCACATCATACTCATCATTCCCAATCCCGTATTTAACGGATAATGGTTTTTGACGAGTAAAAATTGCCGTGCCTGAGTATCCTTTTTTTACAGCGTAATTCCAGTATTGATAATAGCCATCCAGCTCCAGATTAATCTGGCCCTCCTGCAGTTTAGTTTCCTGCAAACAAAATATATCAGCGTTTAATTCTTTAAAAGTATCCAAAAAACCTTTTCCAACGCAAGCTCTTATCCCATTCACATTCCAAGAAACAAATTTCATAACTTCAATTTTCCCCCTGCTAAATATCTCTATCTAATTCATATAAAATTCATTATAACAAATCGAGTAGATAAAATGCGGTTTGGGCACCTTATATTTAAAGGAGACGTGATTAACGATGGCCAAACGCAGAAAAATTTTAGTACCTGAATCCAGGGAACAATTAGATCAGCTGAAAGCAAAAGTGGCGCAAGCCGACCACCCGGACAGAGCAAAATATGAAGTAGCTAAAGATCTTGGCATTCCCCTCAATGAAGGATATAATGGTCGCATTGCTGCAGCAGATGCAGGAAAAATCGGCGGTAAACTAGGTGGAAGCATGGTGAAGGAATTAACCAAATTGGCAAAGGAAAATATATTGAGGCAATAAAAAAAGCCTCTCAGGCTTCAAAAAAAGTTAAGTGAAGAATTATAAAAGCTGAAATTTATAGAGCTACAGAGTTTTTCAACTATTTTGTTAACCCCCGAAGATACAAGTTGATTGCTCGTTAACTCAATTACAGCTAATCCTGTTTTCCAAAATTACCGTTTCACTCTCAAATGATTTAATTTACTTTACTGTACTCAGACGCAACCGGAAGATCGCCAATTGCTATTGGTAAGGCCCTTACTTGTAATAATACAGCTGATTTCAACAACGCTGTCATAGAGTAAACTTCCTGATTGCTCCTTTATTCATTGACAGCTTGTTGTAATGCCTTTCTACCCATCAATTCAATGATAATACAAGCAAACCTTCTTTTTAATTTGGCAACGCTCCTACTCTTTCCAGTTTTTATTTGCCATCTTCAATATCGGTAAACCATAATCCCTTCACAGCCAATTTATTCCTCATACATTTTTATAAATTCTTCTATCAATTCCGGTGTGTAACTCGCTGCTTTCATATAATTCTACAAATTCAGCAGCCATATTCTTAACTGTCAAGGTTTTCATCAGATTATTCTGTGCAAGTAGCATTAAGAATGATACATTCATAACTTCTTCCGTTTCTTTCTGTAATAAACAAACTTGCGTTTGATGAGCCATTAGAATAGCATCTGTTGATTCTTTCAATTTTTGGTGAGCTAGGCTATAATCTCCGTGCTTCGCTGCAGCAATTGCTTCCACCGCACAGCTTCGACCGTCTCCACCATGGAGAATTAACCTGAATTTTTCTACTTCATTCATCATTTTCCCTCCATTTAGATAGATTTGATATTTTATAATATTGCAGTCCTCATCTCTGATTCTCCTGCTTTATCTTATGCTATCCATATTTTCATATCTTTTAATACGTATCAGATTGGAATTTCCAATCAATATTCCATAGTCGAAAAATCATTCATAACGTTGATAAAACAATACCCTTTTTAAAGGCTTACTAACCAGAAATTTCAAATGCAATAAATCTCATAATCATCAGCATTCACAATTAGTATTTTCATATAATATAGTACCTTCGTTTGAGTTATTTATATCTGACGATCCTAAGATTTTTATGATAGGATAATCATCCAATTAATACTGGGAACATCTGATCTTGAGTCTATATCACTCTCTGTAAACCCTGTTCAGTTTCGGAGGTATACACATGGTTAATATGAAATATCTAGAGGAGTCAGATACCATTATTTATTTTTCAGAAATAAAAAAGGGAAGGCCTCAGCCCTCCCTGTTATCAACTGTGTTAATCTCTATAATAGTAAACTAGCTCCCTCAGGTTACTGAATTCGGTCTGGATCTATGTATATGTTTTCTCTCTTCTTTGGTAGAAGTAACTCAACTATAGCTATTCATCTCTAGAAATTTCCTTCTAATTTAGGACTATTTCTTTTTAAAAAGCAGGAATAATTGAGGAGTATTAGCCGTTACAAAAATCATCATAAAACCTTGAAAAACATATTTCCAAGGCTTTGGTGACTCCCTTATTTAGATTTCTGCTTTCTCATTTTCCGTTCTTGATACTTCGCTTCAGCACGATTATACAGCTCTTTTTCAAGCTCGGTTTCAGGCAGTACTTTAGGAACTGAAGAGGGCCTTCCATCTTTATCAATCGCAATCATGGTCAAGAATGCCTCAGACGTTAGTCTTCTCTCTCCAGTCATCAGATTCTCTCCTTCAACCCTTACATACACCACCATTGAGGTATTGTGTGACCAAGTAACAAACGCCTCCAAACAGATAGCCTGCCCAGATTTAATAGGAGCATGAAAATCGAACGAATCACTTGAAGCTGTAACCACTGGTTTTCTACAATGACGCATCGCAGCAATTCCTGCAATTTTATCAACATACGCCATTACCTTACCACCAAAAATCGAATTGTACTGATTTGTATCAGCAGGTAAAACTAAATCAGTCAAATAAGCTTTTGAATTACTTGGTACTTTGCCTTCATCCAACATGGCGCTCGACCCCTAACCCAGTATATTCTATTTATCCCAATATACTACACATAGAAAAAGACTGCCAAATGACAGTCTTTTCGTTTAGCTTACTTAATTTCTCATAAAGCGTTTTGCTTACAAACACCAATAAAATGTCTTAACAATTGATCCATGCTGGCATCATGTTTACGCAATTCTTCTGGATGAAATTGTGTTGCCATAATTGAATCATCAATTCCTTCAAACGCTTCTATTAATCCATCTTCAGCCTTCGCGACTGGTTTTAAGCCTTTACCTAACTCTTTTATGCCCTGATGATGAAAACTATTCACATCCATTTTATCCTTTTTGACAATACTATATAGTTGGCTATCCTGTTCTAAAAAAACTGTATGAACTGGCTCAGGCCGCTCTACATTTGATAGATGCTCCAAATCATCAGAATTATCATCTTCTTTATCTTCTTCAACATGCTGGTAGAGACTTCCACCTGCTGCTACATTAATTAAATGTGAACCCCTGCATATTCCAAATAACGGTTTCCCTTGCTTGCGTGCTTCATCAATGATTTGGAAATGTGATTGATCTAGCCCCTTATGTGTGTCTCCTAAATCCTCACTTGGTGGTTCATTGTAAAATATCGGATTCACATCAATACCACCCGTTAATAAAATCCCATCAACCATCGAAACCCAAATCTTAGCGAGTTCCTCATTACCCAATGGAAAAATCAATGGAATTCCACCTGTTTTTTTTATTGCTTCTGAATAACTTAAAAATACAGTTGTTGTATTGTTTCCTTCTATTTTTAATATATTACTTGTTAACCCAATAATCGGTTTATCATTTTTCATATCTAAATTCCTCCCTTAATCTCTCACTTCTATTCCCATTAAATATTATTTTTACTCTAGAAATATTTGTAATTTATTCAACTAACAAAAATAGCAGCCCAATGATGAGCTGCTATCGTATTAAATATTAGTGTATGTTTTTCTTTTCAAAGTTACCGCCCATAACATCAGAAACGTTCTGAATCGCTATAAAGGCATTTTCATCAATATCATGTACAACATCTTTTAATTTAGCCAATTCCAGACGTGTCATTACGCAATAAACCATTTGCGTATCTTCCTTTAGGTAGCCACCCTTTGCATAAATAAACGTGGTCGATCTTCCAAGGCGATCCTGAATAGCCTCTGAAATTTCTGCATATTCGTTGGAAATAATCGTTACAGATCTAGATTCATTTAAACCTTCTACTACGATATCCATAACCTTAGCGGCCATATAATACGCGAAAATAGAATACATTGCAGAATCCCATTCAAATACGAAACCTGCAGCTATAAAGATGAAAACATTTATGAACATAATGATTTGTCCAACTGGTAATCTTAATTTCTTAGATAATAAAATCGCTATGATTTCTGTACCGTCAAGGGCACCGCCAACACGAATGACAATCCCAACTCCAAGTCCAAGAATCAATCCTCCAAATAACACAGCCAGGATTTTCTCATCTGTAAATGGCTCAATATGATGCAACATTGCTGTACTAACAGAAAGGACAGCAATACCATAAATAGAGGAAATCGCAAAAGTTTTACCAATTTGTTTGTATCCAATATAAAGGAATGGCAAGTTAATAATAAAGATGAATAGTCCCAACTGTAATTTGGTTATATGTGAAAGCATAATGGATATCCCAGTTATTCCACCATCAATGACACTGTTTGGTACCAAGAAGAGTTCCAATGCAACAGCCATCATGACTGCACCAAGTGTAATGAAGAAAAATCTTGTTAGTATTTTTAATATAGATGCTTTTTTATGTGTTTTTGGCAAAACTATTCCTTCTTTCTTTATAAATATTTATTATTTTGATTGATAATCAGTAAATTTTTGAAGAATAGAATTTAATATCTTCAGTTCGTGTTCATCCAGTAAAGCTGCATACTTTTTTAAAATTTCTCGGGAGTTCTCTCTTGCCTTCTGAAGAACTTGAACCCCCTCTTCGGTAAGTGTTACAGCGACAAACCTTCTATCCTTCTCATCTTGAACTCTTGAAACAAATCCATGCTGCACCAGCCTTTCAAGCATGACGGTGATCGCGCTTGGTTTCACATTGAGGATTTTCGCTAAATGTTTAACGTTTGTCACTTTTTCTTTTTCAATTTTATTTAACAAATGAAATTGCGATCCGGTAATCCCCAAATCCTGATGCTGCGTAATCTCCGACATGATTGTTCTAATTGTTGAAATCAATATACTTTCAAATTCTTCTATTTGATTTTCTTTACCATCCATCCTATATTGTCCTCTCTTACATCGAGAATAATTTTAATTTTTTTGCTTAATTATTATACCATATTATAATTAAATAGTTTAACTATCTTATATATACACTTTCCAAATTAATATTAACCAAACAAAAAGGCATAAAAAAAACCGTGGTTACCCACGATTCTCTTTCAAAACTTTTTATTTATATACATGTATCTGGCTTTCTTCTTTGACTTCCTTTATCCAATTGAATGGATCTTCTACTTTTCCATTTTGTATTCCTGTGATGGTATCATATAATTTTTGCGTTAACGTTCCTATTTTCCCTTTGTTGATGGTTAAAATTTCATTATCCCATAATAATTCACCAATTGGCGAAACTACTGCTGCTGTTCCTGTCCCAAAGGCTTCTTCCAATTTCCCATTTTTATTAGCCTCAATAATCTCCTGCATAGAAACTCGACGTTCTGTAACTGGGATGTTCCAATGTTGTAATAGCTGAATAATTGATTGACGAGTCACACCATCCAATACACTGCCGTTTAATGCAGGCGTGACAACCTCACCATTTATTTTAAAGAAGACGTTCATGCTTCCGACTTCTTCGATATACTTTTTCTCAATTCCATCAAGCCAAAGCACCTGTGAACAGCCAAGTGCTTCTGCCAATTCCTGTGCTTTAAGACTGGATGAATAATTACCGCCTGTTTTGGCCATCCCTGTACCGCCCTTTACAGATCGTACGTAATCTTTCTCAACACCAATTCGAACGGGATTGATTCCCTCTTTATAATACGCTCCCACTGGTGACAAAATGATTATGAACTGATAATGCTTGGACGGTGCAACACCCAAATAAGGTTCTGTTGCAATAATAAACGGCCGTACGTATAAAGAAGTACCTTCCCGGTCCGGAATCCATTCACGATCAATATCGATTAGGATTTCCAATGCCTTGATAACAAACGACTCATCTATATGGGGGATGCATAAACGATCATTAGATTTGTTCATCCGTTCAAAATTCTTTTCCGGTCTAAACAGAAAAACCCGATTATCGTGAGTACGATATGCTTTTAGCCCTTCAAAAACCGTTTGTCCATAGTGAAAAGTCATGCAGGAAGGCTCAAGTGTAATAGGTTGATAGGGAATAATCCTCGGATCATGCCACCCACCCAATTCTTCATCATAATCCATAATAAACATATGATCCGTAAAAATTCTTCCGAAGCCAAGTGTTTCAGGATTGGGCTTTTCTTTTTTATAATTGGTTTTTGTGATAGAAATTAGTTGAGTATCCATGTGATGTCCCCTTTAAATTGTCAGAATAATTAATAAAATTAATTGTACTCCTCAAATAGGGAACCTGCAAGTAGCAAACTTAAAATTAATAAAAAAACTCCAATTCATCGACTATTTCTCATAATCAAATGTTTTAGCGCTCCGAGCTCATAATGATATATGGATGTATACGACCTGTACTATCTTTTCCTAACTTATCAATCTGCCAGTTATGATAATTAGCCTCATTCACATTAATCATTTGAAATGCATCAGCTTGATTGGAGCTGGATATTACATATTCCTCATGTGAGTTCGACTTTCTTTTAATATGGAAGAGATAGAGAGGTTGTTTAATTAAATTCTTTAATCCCAATAATTCTTCCATTTTTCTTTCAAAGGCATCCAATTTTTTCAATGTATGCTTACTATTATCACAAGCAGCATCCTCGTCACCCAAATCATGTACCACTGTCTTATGTTCGCCAAATTGATATACCAATCGGGTAACACAAGTCGGGCTATCCGGCACAATTTGTGCAGTAGTATTATAAATGAAGTTTTTGTAATCGAATGATAGCAAGAGATCTTCAATTTTTTTAACTCTTTGCTTAGAAACCGTAAAGTTCTTAACGCCTATATATGAAACATACTTCTCACCCTGCCAACTTACATGCCCTTCACTTGTGATGGTTGCCTGATAAATCGGGGATTTGCCAAGACATGATGTCCGCGAGATGGAAAATTCTTTAAACAACTTTATACTTCCTCCTATTAGTACAAACTGATTCTTTAGAGTGCTAGATATCTATATATTTATCACCGCGCTCACTTTTCAAACATTTTCCAAATTATAATAGGTCTACCATATATACTATGAAAGACCAATACCATTTATAATAAGCCAACTGACACATTAATTAAAGACCAAAAGTATCTATTTAAGGCTGGCTGCTACAAGTATAATATGAGTTAAATTTCCTAAATTAATATAGTTTTAAAAAAATATAACATACCTCTTTAGATGTTAGTTATCATTTTGCGGGAGAGTGTATTTTACATGGTGAAGAAATTGAAAAGAGAACAAGCTGATCTTTCTTGACAATATCGAGGAATGTTTCTGTATGGATTTCTGCCAATAAATTAAAATCAATCACTAAGCTACTATAACATATCTGTAAAAATTGATGTTTCAGATAAATATGCTAACTTTAATTTTACGAAAATTAGAAACAGCAATCTTTCTTTTGGACAAATTTTATCTGAAAGAAGTGCTGGCTCATAAGCAGAAAACAAACTATAAGAAAGCCCGACTTTTATTCAATAACACATTTACTTATACAGGTTCCGCAATAAGGATAATTCGATGATGTGTTACATCAAAGTACCCATCCGACTGAATAATCTGGTGGATTATATATCATACATCCAATTAATGATCCAACTCAAAACTCGGTACTTTCCAGGGAATGGCTTTTAGATATAAAAGTACCAACATCATAAAACGTTGGATTGGATAGGCTTCTTGACTATAAACAACAGTCATATCATTCTTCCGGACTTCTTTCAGTGCTATTTCATCGTATTTTCCCCTTTAACAGATGATTTTATAAATCATTCTGTCAAAATGGGAGACCGCGGCATAGATTTCTCCGTTATTATTGTTCATATTCCAAATTTCGCATAATTATCCACTATCAATATCCATATTATATATATTTTATCATAATATAGAAAATAATTCGTGAACTTTTCCCGAGATTAAAAGGCACTCATTTTGTATATCCTATACTTGATGTCCTCAAAAGGGACATCAGAACGTATCCTACTGATGGGGTGATAAGCAATGAGTTATCGGAATCATTTAGATCCACACTCTTCTCTTTTTCACCATAACTGGACAAGGCGGAAGCGCTCAAAATCACAGGTTAACGGACATACTGCAATGTCCCAAACCAATATCATTTTGAGGAGCAATGCGAAAGCTCACCGCTGGTAAGGATGCCTTCAAGCAAAAAGACGCCGTAATGGCGTCTTTTTACATTTACAGTTCATCAAATCCATTGGTATCTGTTGTTTTTGTATATTGTCTTGATTTCTGCTCAAAGAAATCCGTCTTGCCTAAATCCACTTCCTGATAGGCAACAATCCATCTTAATGGATTTTTGTTCGGAACCTCTGGAAACGGAGATCTTCCATACCCCAATTGATTGCAACGCTTATTAGCCATAAACTGGATATATTGTTCGAGCTCAGCCATCGTAATTCCCTCGATTTTATTTCCTATAACTTTATAACCCCATTCAATCTCAAGCTCTGCAGCAGTTCGGAAGGTTTCAATCGCAAAATTTTTCAATTCTTCTGTATTTGTTTCAGGATGTTCAGCCAATATTTCTTTAAAAATCTTCTCAAACAGCCCAACATGGATCTGCTCGTCTCGATTTATATAATTAATCATCGTTGAAGTTGCCACCATCTTTTGGTTTCTGGCCAAATTATAAAAGAAAGCAAAGCCTGAGTAAAAGAAGAGCCCTTCTAGGATTACATCATAGATAATCGATTTAAGCAGATTTTCAATTGTTGGGTTTTCTGTGAAATCCCGATAGCCATCAGTAATAAAATCATTTCGTTTACGCAAAATCTCTTCAGTTCTCCAATATTCAAAAACTTCATCTTGCTTGCTTTTCTGGACAATACTTGACAATACATAGGAGTAGGAATGGTTATGAATGACTTCTTGCTGCGCCAGCATAATCATCAATGCATTCAGAGATGAATCGGTCAGATAGTCGGCGACTTTACTGGCATAGTCAGACTGGATACTATCAAGCAATGCCAACAAGCCTATAATTTTTAGAAAGGATTCTTGTTCAATTTCTGAAAGATTTGGAAATTGTTTCGCATCATTCACCATATTAATTTCAAAAGGCGTCCAAAAATTAGATAGCATTACTTTATATTTAGGATATGCCCATGGATAGCGCACATCATCCCAATTTAAAATATTTGAATTTCTGCCATTAATAATACCCGTTGAACTATTCGGTGCTTCCCGATCGACTAATTTACGTTTTTCCACTATTGTTTTTGTATCCATTATATTTCCCCCATCCTTATTGGCAGCTTTCGCATTCTTCTATAACAGCGCTTGAAGTAGAACGTACATAGTATGTTGTTTTTAATCCGGTCTCCCATGCAAGCAGATGCAAGTCTAATAAATCACGTGCTTTAATATCATTACGGACATACAAATTAAACGAGATTCCTTGGTCGATATGTTTTTGACGACGTGCATTTTGGAGAATGCTCCATTTTTGGTCAATTAAATAAACGGATTTATAATACCACATTGTCTCCAGATTCAAGTCAGGTGCAGTCACTGGAATACGGTAATTCTTCTTCTCTTCGGAATATTCCCTTCTGAAAATTGGATCAATTCCGGATGTAGAACCGGCAATAATCGCAGTTGAAGAATTTGGTGCTACGGCCATAAGATAGCCATTTCGAATTCCGGATGTATGCACTCTATTTTTCAATTGACTCCAAGCATCTGAATCATAGCCTCTTTGGTCAAAATAAGATCCGGTCTCCCAATCAGATCCTTCAAAAAATGGGTAAGCACCTTTTTCACCAGCTAAATCCACACTTGATTTAATCGTTAAATAAGCGATTTTTTCGTATAATCGGTCACAGTATTCAACGGCTTTCTCTGATTCCCAGGCAATGCCCTCAAGCGCTAATAAATGATGCCAGCCAAATGTCCCAAGTCCTATAGCACGATAATTTTTATTCGTTATATTTGCCTGAATGACCGGGATATTATTTAAATCAATGACATTATCAAGCATTCTCACCTGTATCTTAATTAAGCGTTCAAGGACATCTTCCTTTACAGCTTTGGCAAGGGAGATAGACGAAAGATTACATACAACAAAGTCACCCGGTGTTTTTTCAATAATAATTTTCCCATCCTCGGTTCTTTGTTCAATAACTTTGGTAGCACTTTGATTTTGCATAATTTCCGTACATAAATTACTGCAATATATCATTCCTTTATGGCGATTAGCATTAGAGCGGTTGACCGTATCCCGATAAAACATATAAGGTGTTCCTGTTTCAAGCTGAGAAATCATGATCGCCTTAAACACTTCAATGGCAGGTATTTCTTTTTTGGAAAGCTGCGGATGATTGATACATTCAGTATATTTTTGTCTGAATTGGCCATCCCCTGCTTCTTCATCAAAATAATCTTCAAGAGAATATCCCATTACTTTTCTTACTTCATGCGGATCAAATAAATACCAGGTACCCCGCTCCTTGACCATTTCCATAAATAAATCCGGAATGCAAACACCAGTAAATAAATCATGCGTTCGAAAACGTTCATCCCCATTATTTAAACGCGCTTCGAGGAAGGCAAATATATCCTTATGCCAAACATCCAGATAAACTGCAATGGCACCCTGTCTTTGGCCCAGTTGGTCCACACTGACGGCGGTATTATTTAATTGCTTCATCCATGGTATAACTCCTGAGGAAACACCCTTAAATCCTTTAATATCACTGCCTCGCGCTCTAATTTTCCCTAAATAAACACCTATTCCTCCGCCATTTTTAGATAGATTGGCAATATCGGTGTTTGAATCATAGATACCTTGCAAACTATCATCAACAGTATCGATAAAACAACTGGATAATTGGCCATAGCTTTTCCCAGCATTAGAAAGCGTAGGAGTTGCCACCGTCATATATAGATTGGATAAGGCCCAATATGCTTCTCTTATTAATTTGATTCGCTGTTCTTTAGGCTCATTCATCATTAATGTCATGGCAATAATCATAAACCGTTCCTGAGGAAGTTCATATAAGCTTCCATGATGAGATTTGGCTAAATAGCGATCTGCCAGCGTCCGAATGC
This sequence comes from Bacillus sp. E214, assembly GCF_008087365.1. NCBI lineage: Bacteria > Bacillati > Bacillota > Bacilli > Caryophanales > Bacillaceae > Bacillus > Bacillus sp. E214. Next base: position 1,065,602 of record NZ_VENN01000001.1, read on the forward strand.
CAATATACGTAAACAACTGATCTTTTGATGAATCGATGACTGCTTCGAGTTCATTGATTTCGTCTTCCGTATATTCATTTAACAATGCTGGATTATAAATCCCCATATCAGTCAATAGTTCAACAAGCTGATGAAAGCTCCCATATTTGTGTGTTAAATCATATCCCCGGCTTTTTGAAGCTTTATCATATAACTGGTCTAAATAAATAGTTGCCGCCACAAATGTCCAATCAGGCTCATCAGCAGAGATACGCTCTACGGCGCTTAGTACCAGTAAATTCACCAACTCTTTCTTGCTATAGTCAGACTTATACTCAAGTGCTGTCTTGATTTTTTCTAAGTATTCCTCTGCTGAATAAATAGATGTATAGGAACTAACACATTCCTTTATGTATGTTTCTATGCTTTTTAAATTTATGACTTCCAGACTTGCATAGTTTGATTCGTAAGATACTGCCATACTAATTTCCCCCTTATTGTTTGCCGATAAATCGATTAAAAACGTCTGTTCCCTCCACGCAAAAAATCCCATTGCCTAAAAATAAGCAATGGGAAAAGAAATAATAACAAGATTGAACTGTTCAATATTGCTATTTCATCCGTTCCACCCTCATTGCTCCCGATAAAGGCAAACCAGTGAAAAAGGCAGGTCTCCTGACTCATGCTTCGCTTTACTCTAAGTCCTTCCCATAGATTTCTCTACAGTGGTTTACTTATTTCATCAGCATTTACAGTTGCGGGTACAGTTCCGGATTTTAACCGGATTCCCTATTAAGTCGTAATACGACACCTTAAACACGTTAAACTCAATATATAGTATTTTAGATATAAAATGATAACAACATATAGAATTATAAATCTTATATGTGAAAATAGCAACTAAAATTCCGACAATTTATTTAGGCAATTGCTGGAGAAATTGATTGATAAATGCTTCGGATTCCAATCGAATTCCAATGTATGGCGGATGAACACGTTTATTGGCTTCAAGAGGAACCCCCAACCACAATACTTTTTGGTCAAGGATGACAAATGTGAAGCTTGGCCCATTCTGAAGATGGATATCCGGATCCAAATAGGAATGGGAATCTGGAGAATACATCATCAGTCTTGTTCTTGAGTTCCTCGTCTTCACTCTTTGAACAAAATCCGATGATAACACACTGGAATTTGGCAAGGAAAGGATAATGGAAGATTGGGCTTTTTTTAAATCCTGATAGAACCCTTCCAAATTTCTTGCATAAATCCATTGTAATTTTGGATGATGGTTGGCAATCCATTTGCCTATTTGATCCATATTGACCATTTGATTCCGTTTCATTTGATATTGAACGAGCTGATGAAGAGTTTTTGTATGCGAAACTTTTGATTCTATAAACTCCACATCGCTGACATGAATCAGTTTCCCTTTTGTTCTGGTAATTGCAACATTTAACAGCCGTTCACTTTCCCTGCCCGTTAAAAGCATCCCTGCCCGATTTTGCGGATAACTATCAACACTATCAAATACCATTACTTCCCGTTCACTTCCCTGGAAACGATGGACAGTGGCAGCCAATATATCATGCAGGCCGTTCTCTTCCTCATATAGATCTTTAATTAATGTTTCCATCAATTGTGCCTGCGCACGATAAGGGGTTGCATAACCGATTGATTTACTCCCATTGCTGTAGGCTTCATGAATAACCTGAAAGGATAACAATAGATTCATCAAATTCATTCTAGAACCAGAGGAAGTGCCCGTAAAGCAGTGTTCCCCTGTGAAGCTCGTATTTAACAGTACGGAAGCACGATCTACAAAAGGTGTCTTTGAAACGATATCTTTTTTATTTATATGAACACTTGGATGATCGCCAACCAGTGAATTATAAACATATTTGTTCGTAAAAGCGGAGATATCCGGATGCATTCTCCTCTGTTCCTTTAATAAAAACAAATGAGTATGAAGTTTTCCCCCACGTGCAATATCAGCAACACCGGCACGATGGAAGATGTCCTCCTTCAGCCAGCGGTCTACAAGCTCTCCCCTCGAAACCGCAATAGGAGGTAATTGCTTAAAATCCCCACAAATAATACAACGCTTGGCAAGTGCGCCGGCAAAGGCAATTTGCGGGATAAAGGCCATACTGGCTTCATCAATGATAACTAGATCATACTCTTGTTCAAAAATACTCGGGTCCATTGCTGCTTTCGCCAAGGTAGTCCCAACAATGAAGGCATTTTTGACTAAATGAATTTCTTTTTGCCTTATTTTCTCTAAGATTCTGCCCAGTTTTTTTTCAAGGTCAAGAAGCTGCTCCGAGTCACGTACGCTAAAAGACAGAGACAGATCTTTTTTTAGCAGTTTCTTTTCTTCATTAATCGAATCCCTTTCCTTCACTAAATGTCCATCATGACTTTCCAATAATTTAGCCGGCAATATATCCCCATGCATCAGAAGACCCTCACCAGTTTGAGAGCCGTAACGTAAAATATCTCCTTCATGAAAACGATCCGCTCGTTTAACAAATGCCGTAATTTCGGCAAGCAGGACATCCACAGCCTGATTACTGTGAGAGAGAACTAATATACGTTTCTTTTTAAAATATTTATTGGCTGCCGTTCGTGCTAAAGTATACGTTTTTCCTGTACCAGGCGGTCCCCAAACATATGTGACCGGGTTATATTTTGATCTGGCATATAATTCGCGTACCGCGCTTTTACTTGTTTTGTCCGTTCGTTTATCAGGCATGGAAGGCTCCATGATCCGTTTAACCCGACTTCTTTTCCGCTTACTTTTCCTGATATCATCCAGTCTTTCAATTAGCTGATCTAAAAGTTCCCATGGGTCATGATAAATCGTAGCCTCTTCAATCAATTCACCTATTGATTGTTCAATAGACAGAAGCAAACTATTGCCCTCAGAGGATAGGATTCTGGCATCAAACCGACTCCCGCCCCATTCCAGCTTAGCAATCGTTCCAACAGGTATACGCAAAATACTGGATGACTCAAAATAGTACGTAAAAGAATCACCTGACATAATCTTATTGCCATTCATCAGGTGATAGCGGGTACTTCCATATTTTTTTAAATACTGAATCTCTTCTTCAAGTGCTTCCTGCCATTCTTCAATATACTCTTGTGTTGAATTCATTCTTTGTGCCCCTCAAATCATAAACCTAAATTATCTCTAATTTGATAACTATACCATACAAACTAAAACTAGAATAGTCGATGGCACATACTCACCTAACCGAAACATGCATCCAGACACCGTATTGTTTCTCGTATTAAGGGGTGCACAGTTATGACATTTTGTTTATGATTTTTTTGTAAAGAGTTGCTTAAGTGATTCAAAAAAACCTGTCTTTTTTTCTGTCTCCTCAGTATTAGTTTCTTCCTGTGCCGGTTCTTCTAATGTAATGTTATCGTTATTAATTGCATGATCATAGGCCAATACCAAACCATTAGGTGAATTATAGTCTTTATTGGTCACGATTTTAAATTGAATCCCATGTTCATCTGCTGCTTTAACGAATTTCGATAGATGGGAATAATTAATGTGGCCATTTAAATAAAGCTTAGCGCCCTTATTTTTTTTCAATAGGTCAATAAATCCATGTGGGATTTGTTTTTGAAAAACCTGAGCCTGTGTTAATGCGACAACCACACGTTCACGTAAGCTCCCAAGAAATTCTTTCCGTTCAGCAGGCTTTATTTCTTTAACGCCATGTATCCCTTCCTGTAAGTAATCATCTACTGTTTTCTTATTCATTTTATTTCCTCCTTGAATACTAATTAACATATGTAAATCGTTCTTAACTTGAGCTTATGTATTAGTTTGGTTAAATGCCTTCTCAACGATTCCCTATTCGGAAAACCTGATTATTATCTTTACTATTTTTTGATTGATCTGCCTGCATTATGTATTTTAAAGCTCGCTATTTGTGTACCATTATTGATATGTCCAATCGACACTCTGGATATGAATATATAAAAAGGCACCTGTTAAAAACAGGTGCCTTGTTCGAAAAAATTGAGGCGAGTCACCACACTCCACATAGTGTGTACCATAAGGTATGTGCTCGACTTACACAATTCAGCTCATCGCATATATTAATATAACATCATGCCAGAAATTTTGCAAGTAAAATTTACGATAATGCTTCTGTTAATGCTGGAACTACCTGTTTCTTACGGGAAACAACCCCTTTTAGAACAGCTGTATTATTTACCAATGTTACATGGAAAGCTTTTTCAACAGCTGCAGCTTTATCACCAATAGCAAGGGCAACAGAATCATTTGTTAGGATATCTGTTACAACTAATAGAAATAAATCCAGACCCTTTTCATTAATAGCTGCCTGCATAGCTGCTTCGAGTTCAGCTTGCTTCGCCATTACATCGTTTGTATCAACTGCATTCACTTGTGCAATTTCCACTTTTGATGTGCCCATGGAGAACTCTTTAGCATCCAAAGAAATTAATTCTGCAATAGTTTTCTTGCTTAAATCTGCTCCAGCTTTTAACATTTCCAATCCGTATTCTTCTGCATTAACACCAGCTATTTCAGCCAATTCTTTTGCAGCAGCAACATCTTGCTCCGTGCAAGTTGGAGATTTAAATAATAAAGAATCAGAAATAATAGCGGATAACATTAAGCCAGCTACTTCTTTTTTGATTTGTATTCCGTTTTCTTTGTATAGCTTATTTAAAATGGTTGCTGTACATCCAACCGGCTCAGCACGGTTATACAATGGATCAGCTGTTTCGAAATTTGCAATACGGTGGTGATCAATAACCTCTAATACTCGAACCTGATCGATATCATCCGCACTTTGCTGTCTTTCATTGTGGTCTACAAGAATAACTTCCTGTGTTTCTTCCGCAACCTTCTCAACCAAACGGGGAGCTGCCACTTTAAATGTATCAAGCGCATATTGTGTTTCACCATTAATCGCACCAAGTCGAATCGGTTCTGCTTCAACACCCAACTCTTTTTTTAATTCAGCATAAGCGATTGCTGAACAAATTGTGTCAGTATCTGGATTTTTATGTCCAAAAATCAATACTTTACTCATTTACAAAAACTCCCTTAATATAATATGTACTCCATTTACCAGCGCAAATGGAAACTTCTTCGACCATTATACCTGAATGCACAAAAATTTTTAAGTTTTTGGAGCAATTTCATTTGAAAACAGGAAATTAATTTTACCGTCCTTCCATTCAATCGCCGCGTCAAATGATTTTTCTCCTTTTTTAAACCCTTTTATGACATTGGTTTTCCCATCTTTTAATAATTTCTGCATATTGGTTTGGGAAATCTTTTTTCCAAGGATTTTTTTCGAAAATGTAAATTTACACTGGTTTTGCTTATAATTCGCACATCCATAAAATTCACCCTTATCGACTATATCCCCTTTACACAGCGGACAGGCGCCTACCTTTTTCCCTGTTGTAAACTTAGAAGAGGTACGTTCAATCGTTTCAACCTTTAATCCTGTAAAATCCCAGGTTTCAAAGCCTTTTACAGCATCCTCAATAATCTTCCCCGTTAATTTCTTTGTCTGCTCCATAAATTGAGCAGCTGATGCTTTCCCTTGCCCGATTTCGGCCAAGCGCTGCTCCCATTTAGCTGTCATTTCAGGTGAAGCCAATATCTCGTCGCCTATCGCTCTGATCAACACTTTCGCTTTATCAGTCGCAAATACTTGATTCTTTTTAACATCTATATATTTTCTATCCTTCAGCATCGTAATAATTCCCGCTCTTGTTGCTTCCGTTCCCAGTCCTTCTGATTTCATTAGCACTTTTTCGAGTTCTTCATTATCAAGATGCTTACCGGCCGTTTTCATTAACGTAATTAATTGTCCCTCGGTATATCGTTTAGGCGGTTGCGTTTTTCCTTCTTTTACTTTAACGCTTTTCACTTTACCTTCATCATCTTTTTGGACATTCGGAAGGATGGTATCTTCATCCTTTTCTTGCTGGAAAATAATTTGTCGCCAGCCTTCTCGTATTTGCTGCTTTCCTTTTGAAATGAACTCTGCTCTTCCATCAACTAATGTTATGAGGGTTGTATAGTCAAATATGGCTGATTCATAGTGAGCAGCAATCAAACGACGCACAATTAAATCATAGATATTCCTTTCTTCTCCTGAAAGCTTGGCTGGATTCGTCACCTGTTCAGTAGGAATAATCGCATAGTGATCCGATACTTTCTTTTCATTAACAAACCTAGAGTTATTGATAATGGATTCGTTTGGAACGGGTATGAATGATTTATATTCCTCGAACTGAGCAAGTTTCGATAGGATCTCCGGGAATGTTTCCGCCTCTCCTTTAGTCACGTAGTTTGAATCACTCCGCGGATAAGAGACAATTCCCTTTTGATACAGTTTTTGCGTGATATCCAGCGTTTGTTTTGGTGAGTACTTATACATTTTATTGGCGGTTGCCTGTAAGGCCGATAAATTAAATAATAAGGGCGGCTGGAATTCTTTACGCTCCGTCTTCATTTCTATAATTTTCGCATCTTTATTTTTACAAAAAGCTGCAATATTTTGAGCCATCTCCTGCTTATCCAGTCTGGACTCCTGATCCTTTTCCCATTTTCCTTCATAAGTCTGCCCATTTATATCAAACGTAGCAATGACTTCCCAAAATGGCTTAGATTCAAATTTTTCAATCTCCAATTCCCGTTTCACTATTAAAGCTAGTGTAGGTGTCTGTACTCTTCCTGCAGAGAATACATCATTCATCCCTTTTTGTTTAAGCAGCAAGGAATAGGCTCTTGATGCATTCATGCCAACAAGCCAATCTGCACACGATCTTGTATAGGCTTCATGATAAAGAGGTATGGTTTCCTGGCTGTCACGGAGGCTGTTAAATCCTTCTAATATGGATTTTTTCGTTAAAGAAGAGATCCATAAACGCTTCATCGGTTTACGAACGCCGCTCACCGCAATAATATTGCGTACGATTAATTCACCCTCCCTCCCAGCATCACCTGCATGAATAATTGATTCGACATCTGGTCGCTTCAATAATTGCTTGATAATGTTAAATTGCTTCGTTTTTGATTTTGTTACTTCATATGTAAATTTATCAGGGATTATTGGCAATGTGGCAATAGCCCATCTTTTCCACTCCGGTTTATATTTCTCCGGTGAGGATAATTCGGTTAAATGTCCGATGGCCCATGAACATAATGCCCCTTCCGGAAATACTTCATTAGGAGCAATCTCTAAATACCCGTCCCTTTTTTTGAAAGAGAATGGAGATGCCAGTGTAACTCCTTGATCCGGTTTCTCCGCAATAATCAATGGGATTCCCATTTTCAGGTCAAACTCCTTCTATGAAAATTTGTTCATTACTTTAGCTTAAGAATCTAATTAAAAAAGTCCACTTGCTAATAGTATCATTTTTATTATTTTTTTAAAGATACTTCTATTTTACTACAAGGTTTCTGAAAAGTTTAAACTGGTAATTGATGGATAACTTTAATTGATTAGAGTATATTTAAAAAGCATATATATCTTCGTAACTCATTTACTATTAACTTTTTACCGAAATTTAGGCTATTTTATAGATAAAAGTTTTGAGGACATTACTAATAGATCAGATTAAATAAAGGAGGTATTTGTATGGAGACTGAGCATCTTCCTCAAATAAAGAAGGCATTGCTTAACTCATGGTCTTTAAAATCAAGCTCTAAATGGTCTTCGGACACCAATGACTCTCAGTATAATTACTTAAAACAAGCAGTATTCCACTATTTAAATGCATAAAAAAGAGGCTCCGAAAAGTCTTACAAACGACTCAACGGACAGCCTCCTCCTTCTACATACTATTGAACGAACTTGCCATTAAGTTGCAGGCAGTTCATCTCCATTATATTCATCTTTAATTTCTCCGACGATTTCTTCTAGTATGTCTTCCATCGTGACCAAGCCGGCTATAGTGCCTTTTTCATCTACAACGATTGCCATGTGCATCCGACTCTGCTGCATTTTTAATAATACATCCTTGATATGAGTAGTTGATTTCAAACGCGGCATATCATGAATAAAATCCTGAATTGGTCTTTCACGTCCAGCTGCTATATTTGTTAGCATTTCTTTTGTGTTAATAAATCCAACCAGAAGATCTTTATCGCTATTTTCCGTAACAGGGTAGCGGGTATATTCATAGCGATCAAGCGTTTCAAGAATTTCTTCAAGAGACATTTGCTTATCCAAAGTGACAATTTGATTTCTTGGAATCATAATATCTTTTAAAATACGTTCATCAAATGCAAAGATGTTCTCTAGATAAGCCAGTTCAGTTTGATTAATCTCTCCACTCTCATAACTTTGAGTGACAATTAGTTTCAATTCTTCCTCCGAATGGACTGTATCATGTCCAGCAGGCTGTACACCAAAAATTCGAAGGATATATTGTGCAGAACCATTTAATGCATTAATAAAAGGTTTTGTAACTCTTCCGAACCAATATAGTGGCGGCGATAAAAGCAAGGATAATCTTTCTGCAAATTGGATAGCCAATGTTTTAGGAGCAAGTTCACCTATAACAACATGTAAGAACGTAACGATGCTAAGAGCGATTACATAGGACAGGACAGTAGATACTGATTCTGATATTCCCCATTCATCAAATACAGGATGGAGCATTTTTTCGACTGTTGGTTCCCCCAACGCACCTAATATTAATCCTGTAACCGTAATACCCAACTGACATGCTGACAGGTAATAGTCTAGATTTTCTGCAACTTTTTTGGCAAGAACCGCCTTTTTGTTGCCTTCAGAAATCAATTGTTCAATTCTGGACATCCTTACTTTCAAAATGGCAAATTCAGCACCAACAAAGAATGCAGTGAGCCCAATAAATATAGCTACTAAAAATAAATTTAATGCGATTGATCCGTCCAATTATTTCCCCCTTAAAGGGGGATTCACCTCCAAGAATAGTAAAAAAATTTGTTGTTCCAATAATTCCTTTTGATTATTTCTTAACCTTTTGAGTAAACAATACTTGTTTAATTTGGTGGTTATCCATTTCCTTGACAGTCCATAGATGCTTACCATGCTCCAATGAATCTCCATTTTGAACAGTATCAATTTTTTGATATTGGATCCAGCCTCCGACTGTATCTATATCTTCACTGTCCTCAAACTCGAGACCAAACAATTCCTCCATCTCACTCAAAAGGACTCGTCCATTAATCATATATTGGTTTTCTCCGACTTTACGGATATCGGCCACTTCATCAGCGTCAAACTCATCGCGGATCTCTCCTACAATTTCTTCCAGAACATCTTCCATCGTAAGAATACCTGAAGTGCCTCCGTATTCATCAATGACTAAAGCCATGTGTACCCGTTCCTGTTGCATTTTCAACAGTGCATCCTGTATATGGGTGGCTTCAAGAACATAAGGCAAGTCTCTAACAAATTCTTCAAGTTTACGTTCTCTTTTGGCAGCAATATGGGTCAGCATTTTTTTCACATTCACTACACCGACAATCTTGTCTTTATCCCCATCTTCAACAACCGGATAACGTGTGTAGTTATGTTCATCAATAATACTCACGATTTCATCATAATTCATATTCAAATCAAGTGTAACCAATTCAGTTCTTGGAACCATTATATCCTTGGCTACACGTTCATCAAACGAAAACACGTTTTCCATGTATTCCAATTCCGTTTGATCAATTTCCCCGCCCTGGTAGCTTTGGGTCATAATAATCTTTAGTTCTTCCTCAGAATATGCCTCTTCATGTCCAGCAGGTTTGACTCCAAATGCACGAAGAATGACCCTCGATGTCCCATTTAAAGCTTTAATGAATGGTGACAGCACTCTGCCAAACCAATATAAAGGCGGCGCAAGCATTAGTGTGAGTTTTTCGGCAAATTGGATCGCAAGCGTTTTTGGTGCCATTTCCCCCACTACAACATGCAAGAAAGTAACCAGTATAAATGCAATCGCATAGGACAATGCTGATGCAACAGCATCAGACACATTAAAAAGATTAAACAAAGGATACAATAGACCTTCCACCGCTGGTTTACCCAGTGCACCAAGTCCTAAAGTGGTTACGGTAATACCAAGCTGACAGGCAGAAAGATAGTAATCGAGGTCACTTGCTACTTTTTTCGCAAGCACTGCTTTTTTGTTTCCTTCTGAAATTAATTGATCAATACGGGACATCCGAATTTTTACTACCGCAAACTCAGATGCTACAAAGAACCCTGAGGCTCCTATTAGTACTACAAGTAAAACAAGATTGATTATCGTGGTTATGTCCAATTATTTCCCTCTTAAGAGGGATTCACCTCCAAATTATTTTTAAAAATTTTTACTAGTTTCATAGTTTTTTACGTTTTGTTATTAGTTTTGGTTACATCCTTATAATCTCTAAATACTCTTCTGCATGCAAAAGACCAAACCGAGAATGTTATATGCTCTCAAATTGGGTGAAAATATAATTAAAAGTAGAAATTAATCGTTATCCTTCCTTACCATGGTAGGACACGATTCAAGAAGAGTTAAGCGGAAGATCCTTCTCTATTGAAAAACATCTTTAAAAGGAGTCTGTTGCATTGGATTATCATTCTAAGCCTTTCACCTTCTATCAAGTAAGCCTCCTTGAATAATATAGTTAGGAAAAACTATAACATAAAACTAATGATAATATAAAATGAAACCACTTATGAATATAATAAACCTCATCTAAAAGTTCAAAAAACTTTCACATATTTTATTAAAATAACATCCTTTGAGTACTAAACAATCCTAATAAAAAGGCAATAAACCTTTATTTGTTTATAATTTAGATAATCCTATAAAAATATCCATTTCAAAATTATTATTGGGTTTATAGTTTTTTGTATACGTAAATGCAAATATATAACTCTACAGAATCTTTAGCAGCACTCTAAAAATATTTTTATACTGTGTAGATGTAAACTCTAGGTCTAAACAATCCACCCTTATATATAGTATTCTTATCAGTCGGTTTAATTTCGAAGTTTTTTTAAAAATAAAGGATTTACTTGTGTTACTACCGAATTAAACAATAATATACCTGAAGTCAATGTATATATTTTATATAAGCGAGGTTGAAGATGGAGACTAACGAAAAAGAATTACTTCTTAAGCAAATAAATGATTTAACCGAGAAAGTCAGGGAGTTGGAAGCTAAGGACCGTAAAGTTTCAGTCCCGATGATCGCTTCCATCATACCCGACACCTTACTTGTTCCTTTAACTTTTGATGTTTCAGTAGCCTACTTTGATCAGGTTATTCAAATCATATTAAATTATGTAAACAACTCAGAAATCGATTCCATTGTACTTGATTTTTCCGGTTTCGTTCTAAAAGATTGTGATAATTTAGAACTGATGGGTGAGAATATAGGAAACTTAATATCCTCCTTAAAAGTGATGGGAATACAAGTCCTTGTTGTAGGATTATCACCAGAATTTGTAAAAGACTTAGTCTCTTCCCAATTACCTTTTACCAATTCACTACATGCATTCTCAACCTTTAAAACAGCACTGGAATGTTTAATGAAAGAAAAGGGTCTTATTATGGTAAAGGAATCACTGAAATAGATCGAGATTTCAGTGATATGGAATTTAACACCCTATAACATTTTCCGTAATAAACAAAATCATATTTATTAATTTAGAATATTAATTGGTTAATAAAGTTGACCTTTAGTAATAAAATTATTATAATTATAAAGTATCTTACATAAGTCCCAGTAGCTCAGCAGGATAGAGCAACAGTTTCCTAAACTGTAGGTCGGAGGTTCGAATCCTCTCTGGGACGTACGAAAAGCCTTGATTTATCAAGGCTTTTTTTTGTGTGTAAAGTAGCTGTCTAACGTTTGCCGATAATCTGCCGAAAACAATAGATGAGATTATACATTTTGAAATATTTCTAGTGGTGTCCCAATGTCGGTTGGTCGGGCAGCCCCCCAACTTATTACTTTTATGCTTACATATATAAGTAGGTACATTTCCTTCAAATTTCTCGCTATTATAAAAAACAAAGTTCATATTCATCACTTTTATTTACATCCTTCTTGAAGAAATTCTGGAAATAGGACCATGCTGCATGAATTTTTCGTTATTTAATTTAGCAGAACATAAATTTACATATTTGAATACGATGGTGTATGACTAAAACCACAAATTAAGTTGGTGATTCAAATAGAAACCAAAACACAGATTACAACAGGTGCAATGTGGGTAGGCGCGTTTGGCAGAATTGTAACTGCTATTGGGAATACACCACCTATATCACTCGATAATAAGGCCTCATCTGATATCAATTTAATTGGTTACAATCTTCAGCTTGCGGCTACGACAGTCCTGGTTGACACTGAGAGCGTCCTGACACTAAATAAAGTTGGTAATATAATTCAGGCGGGCGGCTTGTCTGCGGAAGTGGCCGGTTATATCCTTCCATTTAGTGATTCAAATGCACAACAAACCGTATTCAATATAGGAAATGAAGGACAAGCATTGGGCACGGTTTTGTCTTTTATGTATTCATTGGAAAGAATCACCAAACTTGCTAATCTATATAATGCATTCGGAGGTTTGTTACAAACCATTGGGATTAATATGTTAGTAATAGCGGGATTTTTACCATCAACTAGTCTTAAGAGACAGCAATTCAATTCCATAGGCAGCTGGATACAAGCTATTGGTGCTATCATCCAAGCAATCGCTCAAACAATAAGTGAGTCGGATCTTTCCAAATTTCAAACCGTTAATTCAGTTGTATACTATAAATAGATAAAATTGCATTTCTTTATAAATAGAGGCGTTCCAAAAAGTCATGTTGACGATTTATTGGAACTCCTTTTTTATTTGGTGGAATATTACAATTCATATATTAATCATTTGAAAAAAGACATCTGTAATCACAATGGCATCCAGATTATATACTCTTGGAACTTCTTTAATCTTTGGGCATATATTGTTTTAACTTACTTTATAGATCAAAGGGGAAAAGATATGGCAAACACTATAAAACAATATGGGCATGCTCTTCAATTAGCCGGCGGTAACTTAGTCTATATATCAAATAAAATCTATCCACAGTTTGCTGATAATGGTTTAATCATAAACCCAGAACAATACTATATAGATTTAAAAAATGCAGTAAATGTTGCACAGACTAGCGTTCTTTGTTTAGAAAATACAATTCCTCCCTCATTTTTAGTCATTGAACATACTCAACTAGTATCATCCTTCCAAGGGATTCTAAATTGCCTAAACAACGTATTTAACACTGATAGTATGGATCATTTATTTGAATTAAATGAAATAGAACTTGAGAAAGATTTTTCATCATTAAAAAGAATTCAAGAGGATTTAAATCAAACTACATTAAAAGTTATGGAGAAAATCAGGCTACAATCAAGTAGGTGATTAGAGTTGATTAAAAAGGACTCAGAAAATCAATTTATCGAATCTTTGCCTGTTGAATTTGGAGATAAGGTTGATTTATTTGGCCAAATGATTGTCACAATAGGTAACCTTCTTACAGTTCTCGGCATCAGCTTTGAGGCAAGCGAAGTTGAGGAAATTGAAGAAGAAGAGCAATTAGAAAATACGGCAGATTCTTCTCCCCCCCCTGACCAGGCCAATGAATCCAACTTAGGTTTTATCCTTGCATTAATTGGAGCAAGTACTATAACAATTGGTGATTTAGTATCTATTGGCGGTACTTTTCTGGATATAAAACAATCAGAATTAAATGAAAAGAATGAGCAAACATACAGGGAAGAACAAAACAAACAATTTAAAAAAATCGAGAACCAGATTACCCTATTGCAAAATGATGTGAATGCTTTATTTTCGTTAGTTAATTCATTAAAAAATGAAGTTAGTCATATACAAAATTTTTTATATGCTAGATATAATTAAATGTATTTCCACACGTTTCTTTATCTCAATGGGATATATCCTATATCCTCACAATCGAATCAGCTATATACTTATCTTTATAATTTCAGATAGTACCATACAATAAGCTCCACATGTTTTTGAGCATAGTTGTGAGTAAATTGCAATTAATAGTCTGTATGCATATATCCATAAATAATTTTTATATTTCTCATTAATAAAAACGTCCTATAAATGCCTAGGACGTTCCTATTCATTATGCTTCTGCTGACTTTCGTTTCGTAAGAACGAATATAAAATATAGTTGGCAAAGCGATTAAATCTTTTTTGCTTGATGACCACACCCTATGAATACTTTGTAGTTATTCGTTACTCTATTGCTTCACGTTTAATCACCGATTTAATCGCTTTTTCAATTTCAGCGTAGCCCGTACATCGACATATATTCCTTATATAGAAAAAGGCCAATCCATTCATGAATGGCACCCATTTTGTTAAAAATAAACTCATTTTATAATCGCTAACTTAAAACCTACGGAAAAATTTATAATAATTCCCTTTTAACTAACACTCATGATCAAAGCCAAATAGCTTGAAAGGACAAAGAAGATACTAAGCACTAATGTAATCATTGATGAAGCTTTTTTAATAAACGCATAAAATAGCAAGGCTAAAAATAGAAAAGCAATAGTAATAAGTAAGATACTGATTGAATTTACACTCATCTGAACATCCATTCCTGAATAATACTGACCTTGATAAAAGAGTTCGAATAGAAAAGATAATCCTTCATGTTCCAATGTACCTGCACTTGGCGGTGATTGCTGGCTCATTGCAGCAGTTGCCGAAAAAATCAGTAGTGCTACTATACTTTCGGCTTTCACCCAGGGAACTGGATTAAAGGTTTCGTCCTCCCTTAACCTCCGTCGAATGAGTATGCCATTAACGAAAGCGTAGGCAAGCAGCACCATAATAAGAATATGTTTTATCAATAAAAATTGTCCATAATCAACCATCCAAGAATTTGGATATTGCGATAGATCTATAACAAATGTCATAAGGACTATTCCTGAAGCAGCTGTCACTAGGACACAACTAATTGCGATTGGGGTAAACCATCGCAAAAACTGCAGCCAATTCTCTTGATTTTTTGAGAACCAACTTATAACAAATAGAATACCAACCCAGACCGTTACAGCAGTAACATGCACAAAATGAGTTAAAAAACCGATGATCTGTTCCGATGTACTTGCATGACTGGACCAAGCAAGGCCCATAATCAAAAGAATGGTTAAAATACATCCAATCCAAGAGTATTTAGAATCTTCTCTTTGGTGAAATTTAGCAATAAACAGGAGTAAAATTAACATCACAATAGTTGTAAAAATCCATGCCTTGCCAATTTCGAACGTTAATAATACCGTTTGTATTCTCCCCTGCCAGTCTACTCTTTGCTGTAAGTTCAAGATTCGAATGAGTACGGGTGAAAAAGAAAATAATCCAACACCAATGGCAGCTAAGATCATATATTTCTTTCCTACAGATATGCTAGGCCGATGATGGTTTGGAACAATGGATAGAATAAAACTGCCCATTAATATGGAAAGACAAAGATATAGGGCAACTTCGCTAAAAATTACAGAGGACATTGTTTATTTTTTTCTCCTTAATGCAATAAAGGTGATTATAATAGTGACTATTAAAACACCGATAATAATAGGAACGAGATTGGATGATATATCATTTTCTGTTTGATCATTAGCAACATTTTCATTCGAATCCTGTTCATTTAAACCATCTTGATTTCCTTCATGATTTTCTACATTTTTACTCACTTGTTCTTCCTCATCGTTATTAGCTAGTGGAGATTCAGTCTCAGCAATTTTCACCTCGAATGAAAACTCCCCTTCCATTTGATGGCCATCTGCACTAATAATATTCCAATCAACAACATAATTTCCATTTATCAAACTAACAGGAATTGTTCCTGTAATTTCAGTGTCCGTGATCGTAATATTTTCAACTGAAACAGCTTGTTCCTTGGAATCCAATAGTTTAAAAGTACTGCCTTGTTCAATTTTCCCACTAAATATTAATGTTATTTCACGTAACTCTTCTGAAATAACTTCTCCGTCACTAGGTGTAGAACTCTCTAAATGAGAATGCGCAAAAGCATCAGGTACAAAAGAAACCATTAACAGTACTGCGATGATTAGTATAATTTTCTTCAAAACATTTCCCCCTGTTCGTAATTTCTTGAAATCAATTCTAATTATTGCAAAGTTTACATGTATCCCAAATAATAAGATAAGCGTATTCAGACTTATTTGTAAATTATAGATTACAATAGGTTTGATAATTTAAGGAACCCCTCACTATAATATAGGAAATAAAGAAAACAAAGAAGTCATTTACCTTTATTTAGAAGTCACACAATTAACAAGGAGATTATAAACTATGAAATATATTTGCCCCGTATGCGGTCATAAAGGGCTTGATGAACCCGCTTATTATGATTCCAAACAGTTACAAGTGGGTTCTTTTGAAATATGTTCTTGTTGCCGGTTCGAATATGGTGTAGATGATGATGTGGAATTGGAAAGCGGAGAATTTTTACCCGTAAGAGATGTACACAATATCTATCTTACAGTGTGGCTGAATTTAGACGCACATGTCGCCTCACCTTATTACTATCCAACTTACTGCCAAGAGAACGGGAAAGTGAAGCCAGAACATTTAGAAAAGCAATTAAAGAATATAGGTATAAACACATTTGGAAGACCGATACATGAAGTATAAAGTTAACCATATTGATTTTGCTTAAACAAAAAAACAGGAACACTGTTCCTGTTTTTTAAGTACAAGCTGCTATCAATCCATATAGCGATATTCCCTTAAACTATTTAATATTGAAATTTCCTGAATTATTTTCTCTCCAATATTGGTTTCTCTAACCTTTTTCCGTTTTAATTCTTTATCTACCAATCTTTTTATTGATAAAACATCTGTCCCGTTAAGTAAGACATCTTCCTTTGAATTAAAATGCTTATGGGCGACCAATTGCATACCGTAAGAATTATATAGCAATGTATATCCTGCTATGCCTGTAGTTGATTGGTATGCTTTGGAGAAACCTCCATCAATTACGATCATTTTTCCATTTGCCTTAACTGGATTTTCTCCCTCTATTTCTTTAACTGGTGTATGGCCATTTATGATATGACCTGTGTCAGGATCCAGATCAAAATCAGCTAGTATTTTGCGACAAATTTCTTCATTCTCGCGTAAATGATAGTATGGATTCTTTCTTTCTTTATGGGTTGACTTGTCCTTAATAAAGTACCTCTCAAAAGTTGTCATTTCTCTTTTTCCAAAGAGTGACGAATATTCTCCCGTCCATAAATACCAGACCATATCCGTCGCAAGATCACCCGACTCTTCAGGATGTGCAAAAGAATAACGTAAATATTGCTCAAAAACATCAAGTAACTCACGACCTGAATAGGTGTTATTATCGACGGTCATCTTCTCCATATTTCCTTCTTCATCTAAAGGAATACACCCATGTATTAATAGGTTCCCGTTATATTTTAAATAAAGGCTTCCTTTCTTCATAAGGAAATTCATATGTCTCGCGAGCTTTTCTGAATTCTGAACTGAGAATAATAGCTTTTCCATAACCTGCTGTTCTTCCTCTAATAACTGTTCAGGCTGTTCGGGATTAACCGTGGCAAAGCAAGTGTTTTCAAGAGGGTAAGTCTCCCCATAAATCGTTATTTCATTTTTATCATAATCAATTTTCTCTAATAAAAGCCTATCTGACATATTAAAGCACGGACGTCTCTTTATTATAGGCATTTCGAGTTTGAATTGAATCATCGCAATTGCTTGATGAATTTTCGTTATTTGTAATTTTTCATGACTAGATAGTTTCTGATCTGAATGTACCTTTGGTCTGAAAGCCGGATTGTCATCATAGTATTTCTCAGCCAGAGTTAACAAAGGCCTCAAATTGATTCCATACACATCTTCAATAATATCGAGATTGTCATACCTTGCACAAATACGAATAATATTAGCAAGACAAACCAATGAACCAGAATAAGCACCTAGCCAAAGTACATCGTGGTTACCCCACTGAATATCAACCGAATGATAATTGATTAGAGTTTCCATGATTTTATCAGGTTCAGGTCCACGGTCATATATATCGCCAACAACATGAAGATGATCGACAACCAATCTCTGAGTTGTATAGGCAAGACCTGTTATGAGTTTATCAGCTTGGCCTAAGGAGATGATTTGCTCAACAATTTCATTATAATATTTTTCCTTATTTGCTTGATTCGTTTTGTACAGCAGTTCTTCGATAATAAATTCAAACTGCTTTGGCAATGCTTTTCTTAATTTCGAACGGGTATATTTGGATGAAGCATGAGAAATAAGTCTCATCATCCGCTCAATAATAACGATATACCATTGATTCAATTCTTCTTTATTATCAAATTGATTTTTAATTAACTTTAATTTCTCTTCAGGATAATAAACTAATGTCGCAAATTCATTAATTTCTTTTTCTAATAAAACATCTTGAAACAAGTCTTTGATTTTTTGTTTTACATTCCCGGAACCGTTTCTCAGTACATGTTGAAAAGCTTGATACTCCCCATGTAAATCACTGACAAAATGTTCTGTCCCCTTCGGTAGGTTAAGGATGGCTTCCAAATTAATAATTTCTGTTACTACTTTTTCTTCACAATCATATTTTTGGACGAGTAAGTCCAGGTATTTTGAATTCAAATATAAGTATCCCCTTTCGATATTTCTATCAATCTAATCGATTGGATCTAATTAATAAAAGGGGAAAGCGAATGCATTTGTAAATTCCCCGAATTAGCGAATATAGTAATTTAATTATAATTTATTTAACCAATAGTTGAATACAGATTTTTTAAATTTCTAATAGTAAAACCGTCTTTGCAATAATAACTTTGACCGGGATAAGTTTTTTAAGAATGAATAATTCTATTTCACTATTGGTAAAAATCATGCTCAATTCATTAACCATTCTCTTATCTGTAATGATATTAACTATTGCAAAAGTAATAAAAAATATCATACCTGATATTCTTTTTAAAGGGAGAGCTTGTTGCCGTTACACCTCTATGATAAAGTATATAATAATTATATGAAAATTGAAAATTATGGAGGCTGAGTAGATGGTAAACAATCTGTTGCAGGTACTTAATATCTTGAAATCTAAGGAGTGGGTGGACCTCACTCATACATTTGGACCAGATTCCCCTCATTTCTTTATGTTTGATGACGCACAGATTGATACTTTATTTACTCATGAAGACGGATTCATGGCACAGCGTTATTCGTTCGCTGGTCAATATGGAACCCATATTGATCCTCCCATTCATTTCGTGCCAGACACCCGGTATTTGGACGAATTGGAACTAAAGGAGCTTGTGTTGCCCTTGATTGTGATTGACAAATCAAAAGAGGCGGCGAAGAATCCTGATTTCACACTCACCATCCATGATATTTTAGATTTTGAAACAGAACACGGAACAATTGAGGCAAATACATTTGTGGCTTTGCGCACCGACTGGAGCAAGCGCTGGCCAGACAAAGAGGCCTTCTCCAACAAAGATGAGGAAGGCCATAATCATATCCCTGGCTGGGGCTATGAAGCGTTGAAATTTTTGTTTGAAGAACGAAGAATCAAAGCTATTGGCCATGAAACCTTTGACACCGATTCAGCTATTGACTTCCGTAAAAATGGGGAACTTAGAGGCGAATATTATGTACTTTCTCAGGATACGTATCAAATTGAACTCATGAAAAACCTGGACAAGTTGCCTCCTAAAGGAGCTATCATCTTTAATATCGTACCGAAACCTGAAAAAGCGTCAGGCTTCCCAGTACGTTCGTTCTCTATTTTGCCTTGATAGGACAAATATAAAAAAGGAGTTGCTATGCACCTCCTTTCTTCTTGAGCAATTTTTAGTAAATAAATCTTATATAGTGTCTCTGGAATAATTGAATCGTTCTGCCTTCTCCCTGAAACGTATGATGTCAGCAAAGCTTGATTTTGTAATCTTGAAGTCGTGCGAAATAAAAATTCTTCAAACAAACAACAACTCATAAATCTCATTTAAATGCTTGGATCGTTCTTCGTCCTGCTCTTGGTTTGAATAAGCAATGGCATTTTGTAAAACCCTATTTAGGTAGTGACTTTCACCCACTGATAAATCTCTGACAAACTGTTCTCCGCTGTCGTAATTTCCGTCAGAAATCATATTATAAATATGCTTGCCAACTTTGCTGTCCTCCGTATGTGCTGATAAAATTTCCTTCACATATCCTAATGACTGGTTCATAAAGTACACTCCTTAATGAATAGTAGTTATTCCTTTATTCTTTACAGGAGAGAACAAATCATACCAGCATTTACCGATTCATCCTTAGATTTATAAAGCAACCGCAATAAAAAAGCCTAAACCATATCCTTGATGGTTTAGACTTCTCCCCTACCTATCCACTATTAGTTATTAGATACTCTCTCTTGAATCATTTCTCTCAATTTAGCCTTTAGAAATTTACCAACGGAGGTTTTCGGGATTTCATCCATAAAGATGATTTCATCTGGAATCCACCATTTTGCAAATTGCGGCTTAAGGAAGCTTTGAATCTCTTCTTCGGTAACCTTTCCATGAAATTCAGGCTTAAGAACTACACACCCGACCGGTCTTTCCTGCCATTCGGGATGCGGTATGGCTACGACACTTGCTTCAAATATCGCCTCATGAGCCATTAAGGCGTTTTCCAGATCAACAGATGAAATCCATTCACCGCCGCTCTTAATTAAATCCTTTGTTCGATCGACCAGCTTGATTGTGCCCTCTTCATCTACAGTTGCTATATCTCCAGTCAACAGCCATCCGTCTTTAAATGCCTCAGCAGTCCGTTCATCACGATAATATTCATCTGCAATCCAGTTGCCCCGTAACATCAGCTCACCCATATCCAATCCGTTCCAGTTCACTTCTCCTTCAGAGCCGACCACTTTCATTTCCAGGCCTGGTACAAGCAAGCCTTGCTTAGCTCTAATATCGAGCAGCTCTTCTTCCGGTAAGTCTAACTGATAGCTTTTCAGACGTGATACAGTTGCCAATGGTGCCGTTTCTGTCATTCCATAAGCATGTAGGAATGGTATTTTATATTTAATTTCAAATTGCTTAATCAATCCTTTTGGTGCAGCCGAGCCACCGCATAAAATAAATTCCAATGTGCTGGTATCATATGTACCTTTTTCAAGCTCCTGCAGGAGACCTAACCAAATTGTCGGCACACCAGCTGTTTTTGTCACACCTTCTGATTGGATAAATTCGGCTAATAATTTAGGATTAAATTGAGGTCCAGGCAGAACCTGAGTTGCTCCAAACCAGGTGGCCGCAAATGGCAATCCCCAGGCATTCACATGAAACATTGGCACAACAGGCATGACCACATCACGTTCAGAAACAGCTGTTGTATCTGCTAGGCCGAGTGCGAAGCTATGCAGCACAATCCCCCGGTGCGAATACAATACACCTTTTGGATTCCCAGTTGTTGCTGATGTATAGCACATTCCTGCTATTTCATTTTCATCTAAATCATTTATAAATGGAGTTTTCGGGTTGCCGACTGCTAGAAGTTCTTCATATGAATATGCGGGTTTAAGACTTGTTGAGGGTATTTCTGTCTGATCCGTCATAATGATACAGGCCTTGACGGTTGTCAGCGCTGGGGCGATTTTTTCTATTAGGGGTACAATATCTTCATCAATCAATAGTACCTTGTCTTCTGCATGATTAATAATATAGGTAATATGTTCTGCGGATAAACGAATATTAATGGTATGGACAACAGCTCCAATGCCAGGTACTGCAAAATATGCTTCGAGATGGCGATGGTGATTCCACGCCAGCGTACCGACTTTATCACCTCTTGATACATTCATTTTCTGGAGTACATCCGCCAGCCTTCTTGTCCTTTCACCGATCTCTTTGTACGTTAATCGCTGCACCTTATCATGAGTCCTTGATACCACTTCTTTCTTCGGAAATACTTTTTCAGCTCTTTCCAGCAAAGAATGTACAGTTAATGGCACGTGCATCATCATTATTACCCCTTCCTCCTATTAATTGAATATAGTACTCTTAAATCTCACCTGACCTTGAGTCCAATGCTAATTCACTTTCCCCCATTAAAGTCCAAGGTTCTTAGCAATGATCGTCTTCATAATTTCATTTGTACCGGCATAAATACTGGCAACCGGGGTATCCCTGAATCGTCTGGCAATCTTGTATTCTTCCATGTAGCCATATCCACCGTGTAGCTGCATGCATTCAACCGAGATGCGTTTAGACATATCTGTTAATTTCCACTTGGCCATTGAGACTTCTGCTACTATATTCTTCCCGGCTATATGATCTGCAATTAATTGATCAAGAAATACTCTTCCCATTTTTATGTCGGATGCGATTTCAGCCAGCTTAAACTTCGTATTTTGAAAATCACTGATTAATTTTCCGAATGCTTTCCTTGACTTAACATAATCGAGCGTCATCTGAAGCATATCCTCAGCAGCAACCTGAGCTGAAATAGCTACGATTAACCGTTCCTGCTGGAGCTTATCCATCATATACATAAAGCCTTTCCCTGCTTCTCCCAACAAATTTCCCTTTGGTACGATACAATCCTCAAATAGGAGCTCCGCTGTATCCTGGCAATGCATACCCACTTTTTCTAGTTTACGTCCTCTTGAGAAGCCTTCCATATCTCTTTCGACAACAAGTAGGCTTATTCCTTTATGCTTGGGTATAGCATGTAAATCCGTTTTACAAGCTACAATGATGAGGTCTGCGTGGATTCCGTTCGTAATGAAGGTCTTCTGTCCATTTAAAATATAATGGTCCTCTTTTAATTCTGCGTATGTAGATAAGGAAGCAAGATCAGAGCCTGCACCTGGTTCTGTCATGGCAATAGCTGTGATGATTTCCCCGCTGACACATTTGGGAAGCCATTTCTCCTTTTGTTCTTTCGTACCATAGGCGTTAATATACGGCACAACAATATCATTATGGAGACCAATCCCGATTGTACCGGAACCAAGGCGCTCGAGTTCTTCATTAATGACAACTGATATACCCCAATCCGTTTCCAAGCCGCCATATTGCTCTGGTAAATCCGGGCATAAATATCCCTCTTGACCAAGCTTGGACCAAAATTCTCTTGGAATCAGTTTCTCTTTCTCCCACTGGTCATAGTATGGATACGCCTCTTTTTTTAGAAACTTTCTAAAGGATTTTCTAAATATGTCATGCTCTTCATTTAAATAAGGATGCATCTTTTATTTCCTCCTATATGTATGTAAGCGCTTAAATAATTTCTTATGCTTTTTATATTAGCGACCAATATGTATAAAGTCACGAACATTTTTATAATTTTCTAAAAATACGTAACAGTCCCAGTCAATTGATGAATAGACTGATTATAAGCTAATCATTTTAAATAATAAAAAAAAGAGGCCTAAGCCTCTTTTCATACTTTTATTGAACGTAGGCAATAATGCCTTCCTCGTCATCTAATTCAAGTTCAATAGCTGCAGCAAATGGATCCATATTCAGCTCATGCTCAATATAAAAACGCAGTGCTTCAATCATGTTTGCGGTGATTAGAATTTGGGATCTTCCATTAACATGTGCTTCTGCGGAGAACCCATATTTATCGTCATACAATAATTCAATTTCAACTTGTTCAGGATTGACTTGCTTTTTAGCTGCGATATAAACACAAAGTGAATTAATAATCTCATTCTCTGAAATTTTTATTGTCTCCACGTTCCGTCAACCTCTTTTCGTGGACGGTTACTACGTGTAAAGATTTTTTTGATTAAAGCAACAATCAGCAAAATTGCAAGTACATTCAATAATAAACCAAGTACGGATCCCATGGCACCCATATTAGCTAGCAAACCGCCGAATAATAAACCGGCAATACCGCCAAACATCATACTTTTCATGAATCCACCTTTATTAAATGAATTTGTTTTAGTTGCTTTGGCATTGCTGTTTGTTGTTGATTTTTGCTTATTAACTGTTGAATTGTTTTGGTTGAAATTAGATTGGTTATTATTTGAATTGAACGATTTTTTACCTGAACGGTATGATTTTGCACTAACCTCGTGTGAAGTTCCTACAAACGCATGTTCAGCCACCGGTGCAAATACAAAGGTAACCAACATAAAAGCAGTTAACATTTTCTTTAACAAAGTAATTCCTCCTGTAATTCTAGTAGTCAGGCTTAGTTTCCCATATTTGTATTTACGAATCAAGTTTTAAGAAGTTTCATTGTTTTTCATTTTTCTTCAAAATTTATATAGATTTTTATAAAATTTGTAAGCTTATCATTCAATTCAAATAAAATATGTAAAAATTGGACCCTTTTTACTATTCCTACAATTCAAAACGTTATAATATATACACTATGAATATATTGAATCAGGAAGGGAACGTCTGTATATGTATCAATCTATGTTTACGATTGCTATCACCATCACGATTATGACGGTTTTTTTAGTTATTATCCTATCAAAGCGTAACCCTTTCATCGTATTTAAGATTTTATGGGATAGCCGAAAGAACAAAAAATCATGGATTCATTTTGCATTACTTGGGACTATACTTTTAATCAATAAACTGGAATTGCAAATAGAGAGCAATTTTATTCATATCGGGGACTATTCTCATATTATTCAGCAGTATGAAGGGCAATTACTGGCTAATTTCCAAAACCTATTGTATAATATTTGGTTAACAGAAATCACAACTTTTTTCTACATCATTATATTTGTCACTTTGATTTCAACATCATTTGTCCTCTATTTCATCCAACAAAACAAGCAATTATTCTATACATTTATTTATGCTGTTGGGCTGAATTATCTTATTGCCATACCCTTTTATCTTTTTTTACCTGTTAATGAGGTATGGTATGTCCATTCTCAGGTACACTTTTTAATCCCGGA
Organism: Bacillus sp. E214; assembly: GCF_008087365.1. NCBI lineage: Bacteria > Bacillati > Bacillota > Bacilli > Caryophanales > Bacillaceae > Bacillus > Bacillus sp. E214. The sequence continues at coordinate 1,090,595 of NZ_VENN01000001.1, forward strand.
AGTTTATCCGGACTTTGAGACTCAATATCGGAATGTATCAGGATTGAATAACTGTTTCCCAAGCCTGCATAACTCGATTTCACTGACTTTATTATTCTTAAGCTATAAGTCGAACAATAAGCCTTTTAAATGGTTTATGACTGGCAGTGTGGGAATAATCATGTTCTCCACTATTTATCTTGGCATACACTGGCTGACAGATATGGCTGCAGGAGTACTTCTTGCTATTACAGCCTTTACGATGGCCAATTTGATCTCTATATTGGTAAGTAAGTCTGCGCGAATGGAAGGGAAAATGACACCCAACCTGCTTTTCATCAAAAATAAAACCGTATCTTCAAAGATTAAATCCGAAAAGCAAGCGAACTAATGTTGAATTATCAACCTAATAGGACTTTAAAGACTTATTCGAAGAGACACCTAAAATTTCCGCTTCTTTATCAGGAAAAGAAAAATCATAGATTAAATCTTATTAAAAAGGAACCATATAAAAGCGGCATCGTTGTTGACGATGCCGTTCAAAATTATTAATGGTTTTCATATAAAGTTCCAAAGAGATTCATTAGAATAACCACTTGCTATGCTGAATAAATTCAAAAAAAATATAAAGCGAATACACAATTATTTATTTCAATAAATCTCCTCATTCAATCTCTATCTTTTACAAATGGACGGGTATTCTTTCAAACTCTAATAGAAATTAAATTCCCTTCACTTTTCCACCATCGACTAATAATACTTGTCCGGTTACATACGTATTGAGCATTGATAACAGAAATACTGCATAGTTAGCAAATTCCTCTGGTTCTCCGTATCGGCCAAGCGGAATTTGCTTTTGTGCATTTTCTTTTACTTCATCTATGGATAACCCTTGACGCTCGGCTGTTTTTTCATCCAAATAGGTTATCCTACCTGTGGATATAACACCAGGTGCAATCGTATTTATTAAGATATGGTCCTGAGCAAATTCAGATGCTAATGTTTTCGTTAAACCGGTAATACCAAGGCGGAATGTATTGGATAACAGCAATCCCTGAATTGGTTCCTTAACAGAAATAGAAGCCATATTAAGAATCCTTCCACCCTGATCTTTCATATAAGGATACACTTCTCGAATCATTCGAACATAGCTTAATAAATTCAATTCAAACGAGTTTTGCCAGTCCTCATCAGATAATTCCATAAATGTCCCTGCCGGCGGTCCTCCTGCATTATTGAGTAGAATATCAATTGTTCCAAACTCTTGCACCGTTTTCCTTACCAAGTCCTTAATTTGTTCAGGCCTTGTAATGTCAACTTCACAATAGACAACCCTGCTTTTTTTGTTTAAAGGGATTAGTTCATTTGCCACTTTTTCTAACTTGTTTGCATGTCTGCCAGTTATCATCACATTTGCGCCCTCTTCCACTAACTTTTGCGCAATAGCTTTTCCTAAACCTTGACTAGATGCAACCACTAACGCGTTTTTTCCTGCTAATTTAAGATCCAATCGTTCAACCTCCATTCTTATTCGGATATCTAATTTTTACATTTCGACCAATTGTTTGTCAAAATACAGTATGAATGGGTATAGAAGGGTATAATATCTTATTTCATCCTGATACTAAGGGATGACGTTAAGCAGGAGGCAATGGTACTACTATGAGAAATTCTTGGGAATGTATTGTTATAGGTGGAGGTATTGCCGGCACTCAGGCGGCAATACAAATGGGCAGAAGCCAAATTAATTGTTTAGTTATTGATTCTAAGGAAGCAGGACGGTCTAATTTATGTAAGGATTATCGAAATATCATCGGATGGCCTGAAGGCGTCAGTGGTGAAGAATTACGAAAAAAAGGACAGCAGCAAGCATCTGAAACAGGAGTTACATTCATCAAATCTGATGTGAAGCAAATATCTAAAAGAGATGATGAATTTTTGGTAACGACTGATAACGAAACGTATCAAACCAAGACTATTTTACTGGCTACAGGCGTTACCGATCGGATACCTGATATCCCCAATATAAGAGAGTGCTTGGGCAGCACCATTTATATATGCACAGATTGTGATGGCTACGAAGCGATGGATAAAAAAATTATTGTGATGGGTGCTGGTGATCCAGGTGCCAATCTTGCAGTATCTTTATTAAATTGGACGGATGTTATAACCTATATCAATCATGAGAAAACACCTGTCTCAGCGGACATTCTATCTAAACTTAACCAACATCATATTACGTACTTAGAAGAGGAAATAGAATCTGTGTCAAAAGAATCAGAGGACTTTTTTACAGGCGTCCATTTAAAAAATGGTGAATCCCTGCAAGCTGATCGAGCTTTTATCGGCTTTGGCGGCAATAAAGTTCATACAGAATTGGCCAGTCAAATTGGTGTTCATATAGAGAATAACAGACATATTAAAGTGGATGCACGAACAAAAGAAACCAATGTTAAAAATGTATGGGCAGCGGGAGATATTGTATCGCACTCCGAACAGGCCACGATTGCCATGGGGGATGCGACACAGGCGGCCATTTGGATCAATAAGCGATTAATGGAATACAAACGAAAAGGATTGTTGTAGACCAGTATATTGGTTATTTTAGAAAGAGAGAGCGGATATTAAACCCCGCTCTCTCTTTTTTTTGTTTATTTAAAGATAATGGTTGCCAAAGTTTTCAATACTTTGTAGGATTCTCGTATAGTTGCATTACGTTTATTTGGTTATATGGTAAAATTAGGTTATCTATTTTAAAAGGAGGGCGTAAATGGTCAAGCATCCCATCGAAAACAAAAAAACATTATTTGAATTTAGTTTTAATATAGTATCTTTAATCCTACTTATAATCATTTTTGTATACATAATGATTAGATGGTCAGATATACCCAATAGTATTCCTATGACATTCGATTCGAACGGTCATGTTTCACATTGGGGGGAGAAAAAAAGCATTTTAGCTCTTCCGTTCTTCGGATTATTAATTTGGTTTGTATTCAATTTCATTGAAAAGGATCCGCATAATATTAACCTACCTTTGTATCGAAATGACGATAAATCGAAAGAGTTAAAATACAATAGAATTCTCGTAAATGCAATTAAAAATGGCATTGTAATTTGTTTTGTCATAGCTAACTGGAGAATTATCCTATCGGTTTTGTAATAAGCAGAGACACAAAAAGAGGACCCAATCTTAAAGGTCCTCGTCTAATCCATTAAAAGCATCACTCTCTTTAAACATAGCCTTATTTAAAAATATATCTCGTATGCGCTTGATATACATCATCTTTTTTAAGTGTGACCGGAGGGAAATCAGGTTGGTTAATAGCATCTGGGAATCCCTGTGTTTCCAAACATATAGCCATATGATGATGCGGACGGACACCCCTGATTTCATAATTCCCTTCCGATTGATTGCAAGTATAAATAACAACGGCTGGTTGGTCCGTTTCCACTAATAATTTACGTCCACTCTCAGGATCGTATAATTCTATTTCTCTATTAAAATTGGAATCCAAAACGAACGGATGGTCAAAGCCATTGCCTGCTAACTCATTTTGTTTGTAGCCACTATCGACACCTTGAGAAATCGGCTTGCTATTCGTAAAATCAAACGGTGTTCCCTCGACAGGAATTAATCGACCAGTCGGAATAGAATCTTCCTTAAGCTCAATATATCGACTGCTTTCGAGCTGTAATTCGTGATTTTTGATTGTTTTGCTCAAGTCACCACTTAAATTAAAATATGTATGATTCGTTAAATTGATGATCGTATCTTCATCGGTGGTAGCTTTATAGCGAATATCAAGCTGATTGTTTTCATTTACTAAATAAGTCGTTGTAACCTCTACCTTGCCAGGGAATCCTTCTTCTCCTGCTTTACTTGTATAGCTGAATTCAACCCCAACAGCATCCTTTTCTTCTACTACTTTATAATCCCAAAGAACATGGCTAAACCCCTTAACCCCTCCATGCAGGTGGTTATCCCCCTCGTTTTTAGTGATCTGGTAGGACTTCCCGTTAAGAGTGAACTGACTATTTGCGATTCGTCCTGCAATTCTGCCGACAACCGCTCCAAAATAAGGTGAATGATTCTCGTAATCTTCCATACAATCAAACCCCAATACGACATTCTCCATATTTCCCTCACGGTCAGGAGCAATAATATCTGTAATCACACAACCATAATTTATAAAACGAACGGTAAATCCTGATTTATTAGTAATTGAAAATTGCACAACTTCCTGATTCTCAATTTCACCAAATACCTTCTGTTCAATTTGCATGTACTTTCTCTCCTTATCATATAGAGGTGTAACCTAATTTTATATTTTGTATGTATTCCTTCACAACAAACGTGATTGAAAACGCTATTATTAGTCTATTTCAGAAGATATAAATTGTGCAAATAAACAGGCATTAGAAAATATATAAATCTCTAATACCTGCTCCTTTTTTATTGATTATCTATTAATCGTTTCAATCTCCCGTTTAACTGGCATTAATAAGGTCCGCGAATATAATCATGTACTTCATTCATATAAAACGTTTGCAGCCTATCTAACTCTTCTTTTGAAAAGGATTTAGTTTGAATCGCCTTTAAATTTTGGTCAACTTGTTGCGCATTTTTAAAACCAGGTATTGCACATGTAATTTCTTCATGGTCCAGAATCCATCGTAAAGCTGAATTAGCCATGGTACCTCTTCCATCCGCAATCCAGGAAAGCTGATTGCTAAGCTCAACTCCTTTTGAAAACTCAAGTCCTGCAAATGTTTCACCAACATTAAATTTTTCTCCATTTGCATTAAAGCTACGGTGATCATTTTCTTCAAATTTTGTTTGGGTGCTGAATTTTCCTGTTAGCAAACCACTGGCCAGTGGTACGCGGGCTAATATACCAACCCCCTGTTTTTTAGCTGTCGGGAAGAGTTCTTCAAGCGGTTTTTGCCGGAATATATTGAAAATGACCTGTAATGCTCTGACACCTGGAATGGTAAGACAGAATAAACCTTCTTCAACAGTCTCTACGCTCACGCCATAATGGCGAATTTTCCCTTCCTGCTGAAGCTTATCCAGCACAGTAAATACATCCGTATTCTTTAAAATATGTAAGGGCGGACAATGAATTTGATATAGGTCAATCCGTTCGCGGCCAAGCCTTTTGAGACTGCCCTCACAATATGCCCGAATTGCCTCTTCCGAATATGTATCTGGATCATGAATATCACCGGCTCGACAAAATTTCGTAGCAATATGGATCGTATCCTCTTTGCCTTTCGTCGCTTCCCTTAACAGTTCTTCGCTTCTACCACTTCCGTATACATCCGCCGTATCAAAGAAGTTAACTCCATTCTCCATAGCGCGATTTAAACCAAGAAGAGCATCCTGGGTATCAGCCTTTCCCCAATCACCGCCAATTCCCCATGTCCCAAAACTAATCTCACTTACAGATAAATCGGTATTGCCAAGTCTGCGATAATTCACTTTCCAAACACCTCTTTTTGTTAAAATAAACTTACGATGATTTATTTTTATTATACACGTCAAACCCTACAGCTAGCAACAATACCAGTCCTTTAATTGTCTGTTGATAATCCACGCCTAAGCCAATTAACGACATACCATTGTTTAATACACCCATTACCAAACCACCAACGACAGCGCCTATAACAGTCCCTATACCGCCATATGCGGATGCCCCGCCAATAAAGACCGCAGCGATCGCATCCAATTCAAAAGAGTTACCCGCTTTAGGAGTTGCTGCATTCAACCGAGCTGCAAATAATAATCCTGATAAGGCAGATAATACACCCATGTTTACAAATACCCAGAAGGTAAGCCATTTTGTTTTAATACCTGATAATTTTGCTGCTTTTTCATTACCGCCAAGCGCATATAAATGTCGACCAGGGACTGTTTTATTTGTAAAGAATGAGTAAGCAACAATTAATACAACTAAAATCACCAAAATATTAGGAATACCTTCATATGAAGCTAGGAAATAAGCAAATATATTCATTACTGCTACTATAAATACCAGTTTTAAAGCAAATAACCACATTGGAAGTACTTCAAAATTGTAAGACTGTTGTTTTTTACGCTTTCTAAATTCACTCCATAATAGTACGAGAGAGATTAAAACTCCGACAATCATAGTCAGTAAATCTAATTCTCCTGTTTTATTCAGCCCCGGTATAAACCCTGTACTCATTTGGCGGAAGGACTCAGGAAACGGAGCAATGGATTGCCCATTGAGAACAAGCATAGTAAGTCCGCGGAAAATCAGCATCCCTGCGAGTGTAACGATAAATGCTGGGATTTTAAGGAATGCAACCCAAAATCCATGCCAAGCTCCTATTAAAGCTCCTATAATAAGACAAAGAATGACAGATAACCAAACCGGCATGTTCATTTCAATCATAAATATCGCTGACATAGCTCCAACAAAGGCTACAATCGAACCAACGGAAAGATCGATATGCCCCAATATAATGACCAACAACATCCCGATTGCTAAAACAAGAATATAACTATTTTGCAGAATAAGATTTGTAATATTAAGAGGTTTTAGTAATATGCCATCCGTTAATACTTGAAATAGCACCATGATAAAGATCAGAGCCAATACCATTCCATACTGTCTTATATTATTTTTCAATAAACTAGTCAGTGTTTTCACAGCTGTTCCACCCCTGTTCTGGTCATGTATTTCATAATTTTTTCTTGTGAAGCTTCATTCCGGTCAAATTCTGCGGTAAATGTGCCCTCACGCATGACATAAATTCTGTCGCATATTCCTAATATCTCAGGCAGTTCTGATGAAATGACCAATACTCCCATTCCTTTGTCGGCCAATTCATTAATAATAGAATAAATTTCATACTTTGCCCCAACGTCAATCCCACGTGTTGGTTCATCCAAAATCAAGATTTCCGGTTCAGCAAAAATCCACTTGCTTAACACGACTTTTTGTTGATTTCCTCCACTTAGATTCATTGCTTTTTGTAAGATACTTGGGCTCTTTATATTCATTTTTTTGCGATATTGCTCTGCTTCAATAATTTCCTGATTATCATTTACAACTAGTTTTTGAGATATTTTACCCAGATTTGCCAATGTGATATTCGTTTTAATATCTTCTTCCAATACAAGTCCATATGATTTACGGTCTTCAGTTACGTAAGCAATGCCATTATCGATTGCTTGTGTAATATTTTTCAGCTTCAGTTCTTTTCCCTTTTTAATTATTTGGCCTGAGATTTTTTTACCATAAGCCTTTCCAAACAAACTCATCGCCAGCTCGGTTCTCCCAGCTCCCATTAATCCGGCTATGCCAATAATTTCACCGCTTTTTATTTGGAAACTTACATCATCAACCACGTTACGATCGGAATTGTTTTCATCCTGAACCGTCCAGTTTTTCACTTCTAATATGGTTTCTCCAATATTTGGTGTGTGTTCAGGATACCGATTCGTTAAGTCACGTCCTACCATCCCCTTAATGATTCGGTCCTCCGTAACACCTTTCTTCATATCAAGAGTTTCGATAGTTTTACCATCACGAAGGATGGTTATCGAATCGGCCACCTTTGCAATCTCATTTAATTTATGAGAGATTATTATGGAGGTCATTCCTTGTTTCTTAAATTCAAGCATTAAATTTAAGAGATTTTCACTATCATTCTCATTTAAAGCTGCAGTTGGTTCATCTAATATAAGTAATTTCACTTTCTTGGATAATGCCTTTGCTATTTCAACTAATTGTTGCTTTCCTACACCCAGTTGATTAACCGGTGTATTCGGTGATTCATTTAACCCAACAATTTTCAGTAAGTCTAATGTTTTTACAATTGTTTCATTAAAATTTATGATTCCATGTTTTGTTTGTTCATTGCCTATAAATATATTTTCAGAGATAGATAGATAAGGGATTAAAGCCAATTCTTGATGGATAATTACAATGCCTAGATTTTCACTTTGCTTAATATTTTTAAATTCACACACTTCTCCATTAAATAAGATATCTCCTGAATAAGTGCCATGTGGGTACACTCCACTCAATACTTTCATTAAAGTAGATTTACCAGCTCCATTTTCTCCGCAAAGGGCGTGGATTTCGCCTTCTTTAATTTTTAAATTCACATGGTCAAGAGCTTTTACCCCAGGGAATGTCTTCGTGATATTTTTCATTTCTAATAAAATTGATGACACGCCATTCACCTCAACTGTATAAATTTAGATGCTGTTTAACCGTTTACATTACAATCAAACAGCATCCGCCATCCATTCTGTTAATTGCTTAGCTCTTCTTCTGTGTAATATCCGCTATCGACTAAAATTTCTTTATAATTTTCTTTATCTACTATTACTGGTTCTAAAAGATAAGATGGTACAACCTTGTTTCCATTGTCATATGTTTCAGTGTCATTTACTTCTGCTTCCTTGCCTTTTAGAACTGCATCTGTCATTTCAACTGCTTTTTTAGCCAATGCTCTCGTATCTTTAAAGATGGAAGAGGTTTGTTCACCGGCAATGATTGATTTTACTGATGCCAAATCAGCATCTTGTCCGGTAATAATCGGTAATGGTTTGCTATCCGATCCATAACCAACCCCTTTTAAAGAAGAAATAATACCAATAGCTAATGCATCATTTGGCGATAAGACTGCATCTACACGATCAGATGAATATTGTGAACTTAGTAAGTTGTCCATACGAGTTTGCGCTGTTGCGCCATCCCAGCGTAAAGTAGCAATTTGCTTCATATCTGTTTGTTTACTTTTAACAACCAATTTCCCAGAATCTATGTATGGTTTTAGAACAGACATTGCACCATCATAGAAAAAGTATGCGTTGTTATCGTCTGGAGATCCGCCAAACAATTCAATATTAAATGGTCCTTTGCCGTCCTTAAGACCAAGTTTTTCTTCAATATAAGAGCCTTGTAAAACACCAACTTTGTAGTTATCAAATGTGGCATAATAACTCACATTATCTGTCCCTTTAATTAAGCGGTCATAGGATATAACCTTAATATCCTGGTCAGCTGCTTTTTGAAGAACTTCTGTCAATGATTCCCCATCAATAGAGGCGACTACTAAAATATCTACTCCTTTAGTAATCATATTTTCAATTTGGGCAATTTGATTTTCAATGACATCTTCGCCATATTGAAGATCTGTTTTGTAGCCTAGCTTTTCAAACTCTTCGACCATATTTTCTCCATCAAATACCCAACGCTCTGATGACTTTGTCGGCATAGCGATTCCAACAAACCCTTTTTCATCACCGCTGGATTTTTCATCGCTGCCACATGCTGCTAAGGTAAGTACCAGTGCAAACATCATCATTGCAGTAACAAATTTTCTCATGTTTTGAACCTCTCCCTTTTGATAAAAATAAAGGTTTCTAATTTATGCTAGCCCCATAAAGCTTGGAATATAGAAACCTTTGAAAAAAACGAGACCCACTATTTCTTTTATTTGCTTAATTCTTCTTCTGTGTAATATCCGCTATCTACTAAAATTTCTTTGTAATTCTCTTTATCAACTGAAACCGGTTCCAATAGATAAGAAGGTACAACCTTATTTCCATTGTCATATGTTTCAGTATCATTTACTTCCGCTTCCTTACCTTTTAGAACTGCATCAGCCATCTCCACTGCTTTTTTAGCTAATGCTCTCGTATCTTTAAAGATGGTTGAGGTTTGCTCACCGGCAATAATAGATTTTACTGATGCCAACTCAGCATCCTGTCCAGTAATTATTGGTAATGGTTTACTTCCAGTTCCATAACCAACCCCTTTAAGAGAAGAAATAATACCGATACTGATTCCATCAAATGGAGATAAAACGGCATCTACACGATCAGTTGAATATTGTGAACTTAGCAAGTTGTCCATACGAGATTGTGCAGTTGCGCCATCCCAACGCAAAGTAGCAATTTGCTTCATATCTGTTTGTTTGCTTTTAACAACCAATTTCCCTGAGTCTATGTATGGCTTTAAGACAGACATTGCACCATCATAGAAAAAGTATGCATTGTTATCATCTGGAGACCCGCCAAACAACTCAATATTAAAAGGTCCTTTGCCGTCCTTAAGTCCTAGCTTGTCTTCAATGTAGGAGGCTTGTAGAACACCAACCTTGAAGTTATCAAATGTGGCATAATAACTCACATTATCTGTCCCTTTGATTAATCGGTCATAGGAAATAACTTTAATATCTTGATCAGCCGCTTTTTGAAGGACTTCTGTTAAAGATTCCCCATCAATAGAGGCAACTACTAAAATGTCTACTTCTTTAGTAATCATGTTTTCAATTTGGGCAATTTGATTTTCAATAACGTCTTCGCCATATTGCAGATCTGTCTTGTAGCCTAACTTTTCAAATTCCTTGACCATATTTTCTCCATCAAATACCCAGCGCTCCGATGACTTTGTTGGCATGGCAATTCCAACAAACCCTTTTTCTTCCCCACTGGATTTTTCATCGCTGCCACATGCCGCTAAGGTAAATACCAGTACAAACATCATCATTGCAGTAACAAACTTCCTCATGTTATTAACCACTCCCTTTTGTAAAATAAGGCTCTCATTCAATTTATTCCCAAAACATTATGAATATAGAAACCTTTCAAAATAATGCATGCGCTTACATTAATATCATACTACTTGTTAGTACAAGTACGCTACATAAATTATTCTCCTTTGCATATTTTTTACAACCATTTGTGAACAAAATAAAAAACCCATTTTGGTGGGTTTTTAAAAAGAAATTCCTATAATTTTCTCGTTGAATTTCGTAATATTAACTCTGGTTTATAACGGATTGAAGGATCTCCATCTACTTTATTTTCAATCAGCTGGATAATTGTTTCTGCAGCTTGTCTACCCATTTCAAATTGTGGATGTCTGATGGTCGTTAATTTCACTTCAGATGCAGTCGCTAAATTTGAGTCATCGAACCCTACAATGGATAGATCATCAGGTACACTAATTCCATATTCCCTAATAACATCAAGAGCAGACAAAGCTATTTCATCGTTATAACAGAAAAGCCCTGTAGGTCTTTGTTCAGAATTTAGTAGTTTCCTAAATTCTTCATTCAGTACTTTATCTTTTTCTATTGTTGTACAAGGTAGGATCATATTGGGTAAGATGGGGATGCTATACTCCCTATGCGCTTTGATAAATCCCTGCATCCTCTTAACACCTTGCTGGTCATCCGTTTTAAAAATACCAGCAATGCGTCCATGCCCCAATTTAATCAAATGTTCTGTTGCCATATAAGCGCCTAATTCATCATCTACCGTTAATCTATAAGGGTGTAGCTCTGGATAATAAGCATTAATCATTAAATATGGTATTTTTTTCCTCTCTAAATTTAAATAATATTTCAGGTTCGGATTATAATAATTACTTTTAGTCGGTTCTACAATTAAACCGGCAATCCCCCTGTTTGAAATATTCTCCAAACACAACTTTTCTTTATTTAAATCATTATTTGTACTATAAAGGAGCAGAGTATATCCTTTACTGCTTAGATAGGACTCAACTCCATTAATGATGGAGGGGAAGATGTAATTGGATATATATGTAGTCAAAAGAGCAATTGTTTTTTCAGATGGTTGATTTGTGTTCCGGTCAGCACAAAAGGTGCCTGAACCTTGCTCTGTATACAACCAGCCTTCATTTACAAGATCATTAATTGCTTTACGCACTGTATGTCTGCTAACTCCAAATTGCTGAGTTAAACTATATTCAGAACTTATACGCTGATCGGGTATATAATCGCCTTCTTCGATGAGCTTCTTAATCTCCATCTTTACTTGTTCGTATTTTTTCATTATATGAATCACCCCTCACTATGAACAAACGCGAATCATGAATAGTTTACCATAACTTGTAAGTACATGTTAGAGGCGTGAGTCATCCAATTCTTACGATTCTGTAGAGTTATATAGTTACAGTTTGATTGCCCATTTCAGCTTCCCTGCTAAATAACCTTGAATATACCCCATGTTTATTCTCAAACAGTTCCCTATGTGTACCTGTCTCAATTACTTTTCCATTTTCCATAAAAATAATTCGGTCGGCTGATAGGACAGTGGAAAGTCAATGTAAAATGATCAGGATGGTTTGCGAATTTTACATTTCAAAAAAAAGAGGAGATTAATAAACGGTAAAATATCAAAATGATAGATTTTATAGAGATACTATTAAAAAGAGGGAACGTAAATGAGAGTCTATCATTCTTAATCAGATATATCGCGAACTTCAATTTTATGCCAAATAGACTTCCAATTCTTTTTTGAAATTCGGTCCTTATAAATAACAGCCAGTTCTTTTGACTCACGAAAATGGGGAGTTGGCTTAACCTCTAAATTTATGACATCATCTAATCCATATGGAGCAATAAGGAATAATTTATTCTCATGATCTAACTTTATCCCTAGAGCTGTCGCTGTTTCTGGGAATTTTGATATGGCATCTTGCGAAGAAGTATATGGAGAAAAGTTATTAATCGTATGCATTCTAGCCTCATTTTTCACAGACCAAGGTATATTAGGCATAATACTAATCAATTTATCTCAAATTCTTTTTCCATATCCTCATTAATTATTGATTTATCAAAATAGATAACATCAACATCCGGTGTTTCAGTACAATCTTTAAATCCGTGCAAAGCATCCCAAATCTTTGAACGTATAAATCCTGCACATATCCACCAGTCAGGTAAATTTAATGTGCTTACAGCCTTTATAATCTCCATCATTTTTTCATCGTTTTGAATTAACCTAATAACATCTGCTTCATTCTTTAACATCTTAAAACCACCCACCTTCCACAATCGAACATATATTCCAATTTTAACAAAAAATATAATCAGTATGCCGTAATATTTTATGCTTTTAAAAAAACACCTCAAAGCAAAAAAATAGATTCCACTCATCCGTTGGAATCCTGCCCATTTTTATTTTTGATATCAATGCCTGTCTGTCTTAATAAGAATTATATATACATCATTTGTGAATGATTATAGAAATCTTTCTTTATTTGAGCAGCAATGATATTTTTCTGGATTTCTGAAGTACCTTCATAAATTTTGGTGATTCTTGCATCACGATAAAATCGCTCGATTGGATATCCTTTCATATATCCTAGGCCTCCATGAATCTGAACGGCTTTATCAGCTACTCGATTAAATATTTCTGAACCTAGCAATTTAGACATAGCCGCTTCTTTAACAACATTCTTTCCTTGGTCTACCATCCAGGCAACCTTATAGGTTAATGCACGGAGCGATTCAATGTCCAAGGCCATATCAGCCAAATAGTGCTGGATGATTTGCTGTTCAAAAATCGGCTTTCCGAATTGGTGCCGTTCAAATGCATATTGGACCGATAATTCCAATAATTTTTGACAGGATCCAAGATTCCTAGCGGCCAGACCTACGCGGCCATTAGCTAGAATCTTTAGAGCATTCACATATCCCATTCCTTCTTGCCCCAGAATATGATCTGCCGGAACATCGCAGTCTTCAAAAAAGATTTCGAAAGAATGAGAGCCTCTCAAGCCCATTTTTTCTTCCTTTTTCCCAATAATCATTCCTTTTGTACCCTTTTCAATCAAAAAGGAAGTAATTCCTTTAGGACCTGCAGCCGGATTGGTCACAGCCATCACGGTAAATAAACCGGCAATTGATGCATTTGTTATATAGTGCTTGGACCCATTTAGAAGATAGCTGTCTCCTTTTCGAACGGCTCTCGTTCTAATCGCAGCAGCATTTGAGCCAGCTTCAGGCTCTGTTAAAGCAAATGCACCAATTAATTCTCCAGTTGCCATTTTGGGTAAATATTTTTGCTTCTGTCTATCATTTCCCATCTCAACAACCCCAACAGAGCCAATACCGGTATGTGCTCCAATGATGGTCGTATAGCCATTATGCGTACGGCCAAGCTCCTCATATATGGCACATTTTCCAACCATATCGAGGCCAAGTCCACCATAGCCTTCCGGAATACTCAAACCAAATAGACCCATGTCCCTGCTTAGCTGCATGATGTCCTCAGGTATATGATCATTTTTCTCGATTAAGTCTGCTTTCGGATCGACCGTTTCATCAATGAAATGTTTGATCATCTTTTTCATTTTTATCGTTTCATCTGATAAGGTAAAGTCCAAACTCGTTCTCTCCCTTCTCTTCTTTTTAATTTGATCTATCCAGCTTTCAAGTGAGTCCCAATTGTTTAGAGATAATGACCTTCATAATTTCATTCGAGCCTGCAAAAATGGATGTGACTGGTATATCTCTATACCGTCTGGCAATTTTGTATTCCTCCATATAGCCATAACCGCCATGAAGCTGCATACATTGGGTGGAGACACGTTTTGCCATCTCTGTCGTCAACCATTTAGCCATACTTACTTCCTTCACAATTTCTTTTCCATCAATATGTTTTTTGATTAAATCATCGACAAAAGTCCGACCAAACTTTATTTCTGTAGCAATTTCGGCCAGCGTAAATTGAGTGTTCTGAAATTGGCTGATTGGCTTTCCAAAGGCATCTCTCTCTTTTACATATTGTATGGTTAATTGAAGCATATCTTCAGCAGCTACGACCGTGCGCATAAGAGCCGTTCCTCCTGAAGATTCATCATCATATAGCGGAAGCCTTTTCCTTCTTCTCCTAATCGATTTGAGACTGGCACTATACAATCTTCAAATATTAGCCCACTCGTATCCTGGCTGTGCATTCCCACCTTATTTAACTTCCTCCCACGCGTAAACCCTGGGGTATCTCGTTCAACTAATATAAGACTGATTCCTTTATGTCTTGGTTCAGCTTTTGGATCCGTTTTACAGGCAACAATTATCAAATCAGAATGGATTCCATTTGTAATAAATGTTTTCTGACCATTTAATATATACTGATTACCTTTACGGATAGCCGTCGTTTGGATGCTTGCCAAATCTGATCCAGCCCCTGGTTCTGTCATTGCAATCGAAGTAATCAGTTCCCCTTTAACGCATTTTTTCAAAAATCTATGCTTTTGTTCCTCATTGCCAAATGTATGTAAATAAGGAACAATGATATTGCTGTGAGTTCCTATGCCCGTCAAACCAGCTCCTATTTTTGCTAATTCTTCACTTAAAATAATAGCAAAGCCAAAATCAGTACCCATTCCGCCATACTCCACACTGACCCACGGGCAAATAAAACCTTGTTCACCCATCTTCTCCCAAAAGGATCGAGGGATCAATCTCTCCTCTTCCCATGTTTCAAAATAGGGAACAGCTTCTTTTTGTAAAAAACTCACGAGTGATTTCCTGAACATTTCATGTTCATCAGTAAAAAATGGCCGTCTTGCCCTTTTTATCTGATCCTGTTTCACCTTGATTGACACCTAAACCCCTCCATGTAAAAAAGATTATTGCTACAACTGTGATGTAAGATTAGCACTTAAACTTTCTCTGAAATTCGGGTGTACGATGTTCAGCATTTGCTGTCTTCGTTCTTTAAGTGATTTGCCAAACAAGGAAGCAATTCCGTACTCTGTCACAATATAATCAATCTCTGATTTTAAGGATGTAACAGAAGATACAGTATTTTTTATTCTCGACCTAGTACCTCCCATTGCAGTCGCTGGAAGGGCAATAATAGCTTTTCCACCTTTTGAAAGTCTGGCCCCACGAATAAAATCCATTTGGCCGCCAACTCCAGCTAATGGATAATTGCCAATTTGCTCAGCATTTATTTGTCCTGTCAAATCGACTTCCAAAGCTGAGTTAATTGAATAGAAATCCGTAATCTTTGAAATTTGTAAGCTATTATGTGTAAAATCTGCTGGGTATAAGCAAATATCCTTATTGAGGTTGGCGAAGCTATATAACTGCTGACTTCCAGTTAAAGTGGTACAAACCGTTTTACCAGTCATCACTTCTTTTCTTTCATTAGTAATAACTCCTCGCTTCATCATTTCCATGACACCGTCTGTTATAGTACCGGAATGAACACCCAATCCCTTCTTTTCCTTAAGGGCCAAAAGAACGGCATCTGCAATTCTACCTATCCCAACTTGAATCGTTGCATAATCAGGGATTAATTGTGCAACATTTTTACCGATTGCCTCTTCTATTTTGTTTGGAATTCCAGATGAAATCGTCAATAAACTATCATTTGATTCAACAAAATAATCAATCTCTGATACATGAATTTCTGAATCCCCAAATGTCCTGGGAAGATTGCTATTGACCTGAGCAATGACTTTACCAGCATGTTTACTAAGTGAATGGATAATATCGACTGAGATTCCCAGATTACAATAACCATTTTGATTGGGAGGAGTAACCTGAATCATGGCAAAATCAATTTTATTTGTTTCCACCCATACCGGTAACTCGGATAAATTCAAAGGTATATAATCACCATTTCCTGCATGAAAAACTCCCTTTAATAATGAAGATCCAAGGAATGTCCTGATAAAAAAATGAGGATTCCCCTCCGATTCAGCATACAAGCAGGGACTTCCAACAATACAAGTGTATAAATTTAATAAATGAAACCGTTCCTTTTGCCGAATAAGTTCCTTTACCAGCTGTTGCGGTTCATTACAAAAAGGTGCCAAAAAGACATTGTGAGAGGAGTCTATAAGAGAGATTGCTTTTTCTGCAGTGACGATACGTGAACGGTAAAGATCCAAATCCAACTCTTTCTTCTCTTGCATGGCCTAAACCTGGAGATTCTCAACAATGGAGGATATTCCCAAACCTCCGCCGATGCAAAAGGTGACCAATCCATATTTTTCTCCCCTGCGCTCCATTTCATGAATAAGCTTGGTCATTAAAATACCTCCAGTACCTCCGATTGGATGGCCAAGCGCAATCGCTCCGCCATTTACATTCAATCGTTTCGTATCCAAATCCATTTCTTTAATCACAGCTAAGGTTTGAGCAGCGAATGCTTCGTTTAATTCTATCAGCCCTATATCCTCTAACTTCAATCCGGCTAGCTTCAGTGCTTTTCTCGTAGCTGGTGCAGGACCGATTCCCATAATATCTGGAGAAACACCGGCAACTGCCTGAGCAATGATTTTTGCTTTACATTTATAGCCCTTTTGAATAGCTGTTTCTTCTGCCATTAGCATAACCAACCCCGCGCCATCATTCCGTCCGCTTGAATTCCCTGCCGTTACAGTCCCATTTTTCTTAAAAACAGGTTTAAGCCGCGCCAATTGCTCCATACTCGTTTTTCTTGGATGTTCATCCACTTTAAATATTTCTGTCCCTTTCTTCGTCTTTATCTGATATGGAATGATCTGATCATTAAACAGGCCAGAAGAAATAGCACGTTCAGCCTTTTCTTGACTTAAAAGCGCATATTCATCCTGCTCTTCTCTGGTGATTGAATATTTTTCGGCAAGGTTTTCTGCTGTCATCCCCATGGTTAAATGACCGTATGTCTCGATTGGTTGTGCACGCGGCTGACTTTCCGTATTGGAATCAAGGATTTCCGTATTACCTGTGCCAAACCCATAACGAGCATTACGTAAATAGAATGGTGCCTGACTCATACTTTCAGCACCACCGGCAATTACTATGTCCGATAAACCGCACATGATTTGCTGGACACCATTATGAATAGCCTGCACTCCTGATCCGCATTGGCGATGGACCGTATAACCCGGTGTTTCTATTGCAAGTCCGGCACGCAATAAAGCTAATCTTGCCAGGTTTGGCTGATCTGTGCTTTGTTTCGCCTGACCGATAATGACTTCATCAATCTCATCTTTCTGTACTCCTGTGCGTTCAATCAATCCGTTTATGGTGGCAGAAGCAAGATAATCCACTTCCTCATTTTTTAACGATCCGCCTATCTTGCCAACCGCCGTCCGAACAGCCTCAACAATCACCGCATTTCTCATACTACATCCTCCCATCAACCTTGAGTATCATACTAGTAAGACTTAGGCAAACCTAAGACATGCTCCGCTACATAAGAAAGAATCATATTGGTTGAAATTGGTGCCACTTGATAAAGGCGTGTTTCTCTGAATTTCCTTTCTACATCATATTCAGCCGCAAAACCAAATCCTCCAAACGTTTGCAGTGCTGTGTTAGCAGCATCCCAAGACGCATCAGCGGCAAGCAATTTTGACATATTCGCCTCAGCCCCACATTTTATACCTAGATCAAATAGCCTTGATGCCTCCTTACGCATTAAGTCCGCTGCCTCTATTTGGATATGTGCCTTCGCCAACGGGAATTGAATTCCTTGATTTTCCCCAATTTGCCGATCAAAAACGACTCTTTCGTTTGCATATTGAGTTGCTTTCTCTATAAACCATCGTCCATCCCCTATACATTCGGCCGCAATTAATATTCGTTCTGCATTCATACCATCTAAAATATAGGAAAAACCTTTTCCTTCTTCACCAATCAAATTTTCGGCTGGTACCTTTAAATTTTCGATAAATAATTCAGTGGTAGAATGGTTCATCATCGTCTGAATGGGACGGATGGTAATACCATTGTTTATTGCTTCCTTCAAATCAACAAGCAGAACAGATAATCCTTCCGTTTTTTTCTTAATTTGACTGACTGGCGTAGTCCTCACTAGCAGCATCATTAAATCAGAATGCTCTGTTCTTGAAATAAAGACTTTCTGACCATTCACGACATAATGATCTCCTCTTCTTTCTGCAAAGGTCCGTAATTTAGTCGTATCGGTTCCTGTCGTTGGTTCTGTGACTCCAAAAGCCTGCAATCGTAATGTACCGTCAGCGATACGAGGTAAATAGTTTGACTTTTGTTGCTGGTTTCCATGCCGGGCTAACGTCCCCATTATGTACATTTGAGCGTGACAGGCACCAGCGTTGCCTCCGCTTCGATTAATTTCTTCAAGAATAATAGAAGCCTCCGCAATACCTAATCCAGAACCACCATACTCTTCTGGGATCAAAGCTGATAGAAAACCATTTCTCGTTATTTCATTTACAAACTCTTCAGGGTATGCATTTTTCATGTCTAGCTCTCTCCAATAAGAGCCGGAGAATCGTTGACATACTCTTCGTACACTGTGACGCAGCTCTTTATTAAATTGGATTGTTTTTTCCAGCGGAACAGATTTCACCAATCTCACCTCCTATCACCTATTGTTTACTTAACACGTCTAACCAAGAGAAAAATTAGAATAAGTGCTCCTGTTTATACAATTTATTAATCTTTGGTTAAAGAGAGCCTCCCGGAAGCATATTTGAATAATGGCCGGCTCTCCTGATTTTACTTACCGATAAACTTAGGGGATCGTTTCTCGACGAATGCTCTCACTCCCTCAAGTCGATCCGAGGTTGATAAACATCGGTTATAGTACTCTTGTTCTACAATTTTTGCTTCATTATTCTTTAATACAAACAAGGAATCTGTTGCTGCTTTTGCTTGCTGGACAGCTATAGGGGCATTTCGGGCAATACCCCCAGCAAATTCGAGTGCTGATTCATATAATTCAGCGGAACTGGTCATCCTGTTCAATAATCCATCCATGTCCGCTTCCAATGCCGACATAATCCGTCCTGTACATATCCATTCCTTTGCACGGTGAACCGGTATTCGCTTTGACAGCAATCTCGTCCCGCCACAACCAGGCATAATTCCACGTGTCACTTCAGGCAATCCAAACTGCGCTGTATCTGCTGCAAATAAAAAATCACAATTCAAAACGAGTTCAAAACCTCCAGCCAATGCATACCCATCCACTACCGCGATAACCGGTTGCTTAAGAGATGCTATAGCAGTGAACATTTCCCGAAATAGCTGGTGCTGATTTTTCCACTCTTCCTCATTCAGCTCATTGCGCTCCTTCAAATCTGCTCCCGTACAAAAAGCTTTCTTATTGGACGATGTGATTAAAACCGCTCTTGCTTCACTTTCAGAAATAATTTGAGTCGCGCCAAGAATTTCTTTAGCCATCTCTGTATCAAAGGCATTAAGCGCTTTAGGTCTGTTTAATCGTATTTCGGCTATATGCCCCTCCACACCGACCCGTTTCCATTCAACATACTTCATACAGATGATTCCCCCAGACTTCTTCCCAATAGCAAACACTTACATGCTTATTGATGAGTAAATACCGGACGGCGTTTTTCAAGGAATGCAGTTACTCCCTCTTTCATATCCTCTGTTGTAAAGATTTCCTGGAACAGGTTTGATTCCAATTCGAGCCCATCCTGTAATTGGCTATCTGTTCCCTCATTAACTGCCTGCTTGATTCTTCGTAAAGCCTGAAGAGAATGCCTGCTGATTTTCCGGGCCAGTTTGCGGGCAGCTTCAATCCCTTCTTCATCTGTAGCAATTTGATTAATGATCCCGAGCTGAAGCGCTTCTTCAGCCGTTATCGAATCGCCTGTAAACATCAGCTCTTTTGCTTTAGCTGAACCGATTAAACGGGGCAGCCTTTGCGTTCCCCCTCCACCTGGAAATAGGCCGAGCTTCACTTCAGGCAAGCCAAGTTGGGCCGTCTCCTTGGCAATACGCAGATCACAGACAAGTGCAAGTTCAAATCCACCGCCCAGTGTTATTCCATTTAAATAGGCAATAGTAGGCTTTGGAAAATCGGATATCAATCGAAAAACCTCATTTTTCTTACTGGGCTGTTTTTTGGCTTCCATGCTTTGGTTGATCATGTTGGGGAACTCCTTAATATCTGCTCCCGCCATAAATGCCCGGTCACCTTCCCCTGTTAAAATAACCGTAACCACTGAATGGTCATCTCTCAGTTCAGTAAAGGCATCACAAAGCTCACTTGCCAGTAGTTCACTCAAAACATTCATCGGTGGATTATTAATGACGACCGTTGCGACATTATTCTCTTTTTCAACACGCAGCAATGAATACATAGCACTGCCTCCTCTTAATCTATTATTTTGGCTGCATACGAATTGCCCCATCCAGGCGAATTGTTTCTCCATTCAGCATTGGATTTTCAATAATACTTTTGACGAGCATGGCATATTCTGAGGGATATCCGAGCCTTGGCGGGAATGGTACCATCGCACCGAGGGCACTCCTGGCCTGCTCTGGTAATCCCCCAAACAAAGGTGTGTCAATCAAGCCCGGAGCAATCGTCATAACACGAACTCCGCTTCTCGCTAAATCTCTTGCCAACGGCAAGGTCATGCCAACAATTCCACCCTTTGAAGCACTATAGGCTGCTTGGCCAATTTGTCCATCAAAAGCTGCTACTGAAGCTGTATTAATGACAACACCTCTTTCCCCTTCTTCATTAGGTTCATTCTTAATCATTTGTTCTGCAGCCAGACGAATTACATTAAA
The DNA here is from genome assembly GCF_008087365.1 of Bacillus sp. E214. Taxonomy (NCBI): domain Bacteria; kingdom Bacillati; phylum Bacillota; class Bacilli; order Caryophanales; family Bacillaceae; genus Bacillus; species Bacillus sp. E214. Next base: position 1,111,907 of record NZ_VENN01000001.1, read on the forward strand.
TGTCCCAACCAAATTGACCTCAATCACTTTTTTAAATCTGCCAAGATCATGAACTTTATCCTTAGAGACGACTTTTTCACCTACTCCAATTCCTGCACAATTGACGACCGTATTGATTTTCCCAAACGTTTCAACACTTTTCTCAATGGCAGTCCGAATCTCATCCTCACTGGTTACATCCGCTTTTACAAAGATCACATTTTCATGACCGAGTGATTCGGCTAATGCCAACCCTTTATCTTCCGAGCGATCGATAATCGTTACTTTCCCGCCATTTTCCACAATATTCTTGACTGTAGCCTCTCCCAGACCCGAAGCTCCACCTGTTACAACAGCAATTATATTTTGCATCTTCATACAACCAACCTCCATTTTTTAGTTTTCAATCATACCTGTTTGATTGTTCTATTCAATTCGTTTGATAATCGTTGCATTGGCCATACCGGCACCCTCGCAAATAGCCTGTAATCCATATCGTCCACCCGTTCTTTCAAGTTCATGCATTAAAGTAACCATGACCCTTGCCCCACTTGCACCAAGAGGATGACCGAGTGCAATCGCTCCTCCGTTTACATTTAACTTATTCATGCTTGCTTCAAGTTCTTCCTTCCAACAGAGCGGAACTGGTGCAAAGGCTTCATTGACTTCATATAAATCCATATCCTGTATCGTCAGTCCTGCTCTATCAAGTGCCATTCTCGTCGCCTCTATCGGTCCAGTTAACATCAGGGTTGGATCGGATCCTACAATCGTTCGGGCAATTATCGAAAATCTTGGTTTTAAGCCTAATTCCAACGCCTTCTCCTTAGACATGATTAACAGGGCTGCAGCTCCGTCACTCATTTGACTGGCATTCCCAGCGTGTATCACACCATTTTCTCTAAAAACTGTAGGCAAAGTGGCCAGCTTTTCAAGAGACGTTCCCCGACGTGGGCCTTCATCCTGTGTAACTAAAGTCTTTGCTCCCAAATCATCCAATACTTCCACTGGCACGATTTCACGATCAAAGCGCCCCTCATTTTGGGCTTGAATAGCTCTCTGATGACTCAATAGAGAAAATTCATCAAGTTGATTGCGGCTAAAGCCCCATTTCTCAGCAATTCTTTCTGCTGATAGTCCTTGATTGATTAATTCATAACGGGAAGACAGCTGTTCACTAGGCTGTGAATGCTTTCTTGTTGAACCCATCGGCACTCGTGACATACTCTCCACTCCACCCGCTATAACGATATCCATATCTCCACTCAAAATGGCTTGTGCGGCAAAATGAACCGCTTGTTGACTGGAACCGCATTGTCGATCAATCGTCGTGCCAGGTACTTTAATGGGGAAATCAGCCATCAAGGCAGCTGAACGTGCAATATTTAACCCTTGTTCTTCCACTTGGGATACACACCCAATAATGACATCCTCAATCAAATCAGAAGAAACACCTGCCCTGTTTACTATTTCTTTTAAAACGTTTGCGAGCAAATCATCCGGGCGGATGGAGCTCAATACTCCATTACGCTTTCCTACCGGTGTTCTGACTGCTTCAACAATTACGGCCTCCCTCATATAACTCTCCCCCTTATAATCCAATTTTTTTAGCGATTATTTGCTTCATAATTTCATTTGTACCTGCATATATCGAGGTGACCGCTATATCCCGATATCTTCTCGCAATCGCATATTCTTCCATAAAACCGTAACCACCGTGCAATTGCATACATTGGCTGACCAATCTCTTTGCCATATCGGTTATCCACCATTTAGCCATGCTCACCTCGGTGACAATATCCTGACCCTCCATATGCCTCACGATTAAACCGTCGATAAATGTACGGCCTATCTCCACCTCAGTCGCCATTTCAGCAATCTTAAATTGTGTATTTTGAAATTCACTGATTGATTTACCAAAGGCAGTCCGCTGTTTGACATAATCAATCGTGATTTTTAACGATTCCTCGGCTGCTGCTAAGGCCTGAATCGCACACATTAACCGCTCCTGCTGAAGTTTGGCCATCAAATAATAGAAGCCTTTATTTTCTTGTCCTAATAAATTACTAACCGGTACTCTTGCATCCTCGAAAATTAACTCAGTCGTTTCACCCGCAAGCTGACCGATTTTATTCAGCTTTTTACCACGTATAAATCCAGGTGTTTCTTTTTCGACTACAATGAGACTGATTCCTTTATGTCCTGCTTCTGGATTTGTTTTACAGGCTACGATGGTTAAGTCGGACCTGAGCCCATTTGATATAAACGTTTTTTGCCCATTAATAATATAGTGATCCCCATCTCTAACAGCTCTTGTCTGCAAATTCCCTAAATCTGATCCCGTTCCCGGCTCAGTCATTGCAATAGCCGTTGAATATTCACCCGTAATGCACTTTGGAATCCATTTTTGTTTTTGTTCTTCTGTACCGAATTCATATAAATATGGAACAACAATATCATTATGTAAAACACATCCTCCAATTCCGCTTCCGACTCTTTCAAACTCCTCAGCAAGAATGACTGAATAGGCAAAATCTGCATTAAACCCACCATATTTTTCATCTGCCCACGGTACAAGAAACCCTTGGTCTCCCAACTTTTTCCACAAATCTCCAGGTGTGCTTTTCTCCTTCTCCCAATCAAGATAGTAAGGAATCACTTCCTTATCTAGAAATTTCCGAACTGATTCACGAAAAATACGATGCTCTTCCTTTAAATAACCGGTCATATTTGTACTCCCTTTCTATTCATAGTCTTATATCTGTACACCCTATATACATGCAATTATCATGCCAACTTGTTAAATGGGTATTCCGCCAGATTGTGAGATTGGTTGTATGAAATCTGTACACCTTCCCATTCATTAGTGTCTCGTTTCGTCCATTGTCGCTTGCTGTAGCAGGTTGGTTTAAACGGCGCCTAGCAAAATACGCTAATTATCAATCTATAAAGAAAAAACTGCCGGTATTCATACACAGCAGTTTACTAGCGTTTATTTTTGATAGGTTCGATTATGCTGGCCAAGCTTTGGATAGGTACCGATTATTTCATTTGAAAATGCTCCTGATTGAAATCCAGTCACCATATATCGATATGAATCTTTCTCGTGAATTAGATTTCTGTCCTTCATATAGATATGTTCGCTTAGCTCATCGGCTTCAAGGACAGGCGCCATGCAGCAATCCACTTCCATAGAGAAATGAATCCATTCCTCGAATGTTTTACTTGCAAACAATTGAACTATTTCCTGATAAACTTCATTTTGCTTAGTCGGCTTAGAAAATTGAGCATTTATCCATACATCCTGTCTTGTTGCCGCGCAAAAATTTCTCCAAAACTTTGTCTCCAACGCACATAACGTCATATACCTGTGATCTTTGGTTTCATAAATCCCATAACAAATCACATTACCATTTAAAGTAGGGATTCCGTTTTTTCTGCCTGTTGCTGATTCAATAAACACATGGTAATTCATTAATGCAGCAGTCGTGTCCAATAAAGCAATATCTAAATAGCTTCCACTGCCTGATCGTTCTCTTTGAAAGAGGGCACCTAGTATAGCTTCGGTTGCTGAAGTTCCACCGATCAAATCAGCAAATGTAAGTGACGGTTGAATGGGTCTGCCATTCCCATCCTTTAACTGAGCTAATACACCGCTAAGAGCCATGTAATTCAAATCATGGCTGCCTAGTTGGTGCATGGTTCCTTTTTGACCATAGCCGGATAAGGAGCAATAAATAAGCGATGGATGCAGGACTTTTATATCTTCGTATCCAAGCCCTAAGCGAGCCATTACACCAGGACGGTAGCTTTCAATTAAAATGTCTGAATTACGGATCAACTCAATCGCCAATTCTTTGTCCGCTTCGTTTTTCAAATCCAGGGCCAAGCTATTTTTATTTCGGTTCATACACCGGAAAAGATAATTTTCTTTTTGATCATCCTCCAATGGCATACGCGCATGATCTCCAGTTGGAGGCTCTATTTTAATGACTTCTGCTCCTAAATCTGCCAGCCGCAGGGTTGCATAGGGTCCGGGCAAGTTTTGGGTGAAATCAACTACTTTAATTCCCTTAAGCATGTACGCTTCCTCCTTAAATTCACCTAATTCATATCCTGTTAAAATATAGAATTTATCCCATCCATAAAGAATGTCTGATTTTCAAACACCTTCATTTCTGCTGTTTTAAGTGGGAAGATTCAGGCAGTAACCAATCATACTTCTTTAGCTTGTCATACAATACAGATCGGCTGATTCCAAGCAGAAGACAGGCCTTACTTTTATTCCCTCCTGACATTTCCAATGCTTTTTGTATGGCCATCTGCTCCGCTTTCTCTAATAAAGGCTGTGTTTCATCTTCCTCCTCTTCATTCAAGAAAAAATCATAGCCAACTTTCTGCAGAATATATTCTGGAATGTCCTCTAGGCCGACTTTGCCATCCTCTGCAAAAATCATGGCTCTCTCCCAAACATTCCGCAATTCCCGGATATTTCCGGGCCAGTCATACTCCAATATTGCTTTCTCGAACAATGGGTTCCACCCTGTAATACTTGTCCCGTTTTGTTTATTAAATTCTTTAATAAAAGCTTCGCTTAGGAGGAGAATATCCTTTTTTCTCCGCCTTAACGGAGGAATCTCGAAGGATATGACATTCAAGCGGTAAAATAAATCCTCCCTAAATTCCCCTTCAGCAACCATTTTTTCCAAGGGACGATTGGTAGCGGCAATGATTCGGACATTTACACTGATCCGTTCTGTTCCGCCTACTCTGTAAAACTCTCTTTCTTGCAGGACACGAAGCAGCTTGGCCTGAATGGGTAAGGACATATCCCCAATCTCATCGAGAAAAAGTGTGCCACCATTAGCCATATCAAATTTGCCGATCTTCCCTTTATGTTTAGCGCCTGTAAAAGCGCCTTCTTCATATCCAAAAAACTCTGACTCCAATAAATGCTCTGGTATAGCTGCGCAGTTCACCGTAATAAACGGACCCTTTCCAAATGGACTGGCACTATGGATGGCATGGGCAAACAACTCTTTACCTGTTCCGCTTTCCCCAAAAATTAATACCGTGGTCTTTACCTTGGCTGCTTTCATCCCACTCCTCATAAGCTTATCCATTTGCTTATCGTGTGACAGGATTTGATCAAAAGTAAATCTTGATTTCTCAAGCTTGGTAGGATTCAGATTCTTCCTATCATTTATCTCTGCACTTTTGAATAACTCACGGACTTCGTGCAGTTGGCGATAAACGATTTTACCAATGGCACCGATAATTTGCTCATCCTGATAAACGGGTATACGGTGAACGATATAGTCTATTCCTTTAACCTGCATAAACTCACTTACTTCCGCTACACCCGTTTTCATCACATGCGGCAAATGAAGATGTGGTAAAACCGATTCGATTTCCCTCATATCCAATTGCTGTTCATAAAGATCAAACAGCTCAATTAACGAGGGGCTGATAAAAGTAACTTCTTCGTTTTCATTAATCATGACGAGGCCATCATAAGCATTATGGATAACTGATTGCAAAAGTGTTTTCCATTTCTTTTGAAATTTTAATTCTCTTGTTAAATTCTCTAATTCAGATACATTTTGAAAAAGTGTGATATACCCCTGTTTACCATTTTCTAAATCATACTTCGACAGACGTACCATATAATGTTCGGATTGAAAAACCATTGGAAAATGAGCTTCCATTTTCTCGGAAAAGTGATCTAATTGAGGGATATAAATCTCGAGGTTCTCATTGATGAGTGATGAATAAGGGATTCCAATCATCTCAGTGATTTTTTCATTCACAAAGATAATTTGATTTTTTCCATCTGTCATAATGGCTCCCAAATTGGATGTTTGTAAAACTTTTTCAAGCTGTTCTTTTAATAATTTCGTTTCTCTCACGTAATTCATAACCGCATTTGTTTTTGTAAAAATACCTACAGGTGCACCCTGTTTGTTCACAACAATCCCCGTGCCAACCCTGCTTTTTGATATTAACTTTTCCAATAGTTCAGCATTCACATCCTCCAAAACCGTTCCTACATCTTTTTTGATATACTCACTGATTGTCGTATCTTTTGAAACATCAGTCAGAATCATTTGGTACAATGAACTTCTTGTAAATACGCCAATCAGTTTACCTGAACTGTTTGTCACCGGGATTGTATTCCACTTTTGCTTGTACATGATAGATAGCGCTTCCATCAATGTGTTCGTTGGTGATAAACAATGTTCGAGCGGACTCATAATTTCTTTAACGGGCTTTATAGTTTTCTCCCCCTTTTAGATTCTATATACGTTTTCCACAAATACGTGTAAAACTCCTCTAAATATAGGAAGGGAATAAAAATCGGCAAAATCCTTCTCGTTTAAGAATCAGGATTTTGCCCCACTGAAATCATTTATTATTTAATAGTATTTTTATCGTAATCTTTTAAAACAGTTTTTAGCATTTTTCCTGTTCCTGATTTCGGTAGTTGGTCAATAAAACAAATATAATCAGGAACCTTATACTCTGCCAGTCTCTCTTTACAATAGGAAACTACCTCTTCTTCCTGTAACTCTGGTTTTTTCTTTGCTACATAGGCCACCGTTTTTTCGCCAAAGACCGGATCAGGCCTGCCAATAACGGAACACTCCAAAATATCAGGGTGCGTGTACAATACTTCCTCTAACTCACGCGGGTAAATATTAAAGCCACCTCTGATGATCATGTCCTTCTTCCGGTCCACAATAAAATGGTATCCATCTTCATCATAATAGGCCAAATCACCAGTATATAACCATCCATCTTTAATCGTGTTAATCGTATCATCTTCCTTCTTATAGTAGCCCTTCATCATGTTCGGTCCTCTGAAAATAATCTCCCCTACCGCGTGAGACTCTACTTCCTCACCTTCCGGGTCAACAATTTTCAAATCGACGCCAGGAATAGGCACTCCAACAGAATTCAATTTTTTAGCCATATCTCGAGGTGTGGTCATTAGCATAACTGTACTTTCTGTCAGACCATATCCTTCTGATATTTCTACACCAAGTGATTGATTGGTCTTATGGAGGATCTCAGCAGGCAAACTCGCACCACCACAACCAGCTGTCCGAAGATGAGAAAAGTCTAAATCTGAAATGGCTGGATTTTGAAGAAAGAAAGCATACATAGTTGGGACGCCCAAGAATATCGAGATTTGATAGTTTGATATCTTTTCAAGTGTATCAACAGGATGAAAACGTTCCTCTAAATAAATCGTACTTCCGTGGGCAATCGGCGCTAGGAATCCTTGTAATTTGGCATAAGCATGAAAAAGAGGCAATACACAAAGGACCCTGTCTTTTGGCGTTAATTGATTAATGACGGCTGCCGTAATTGTCATCCAATTCAAGTTGGCATGTGTAATCATGGCTCCCTTTGGATTACCGGTTGTCCCGGATGTATAAATGATTTGCGCGACATCCTCCGCATGAACAGGGGCCACCTTGCTGATAGGAGATAGAGACTGCAATTCCTGCCAGTCAGTAAATGGATGATTTTCCTCTTCTCCAAAATAATAGATTTCTTTCATCTGTTTAAAGTCATTCATAGAGTTTTGAATGATAGCGGATGCAGCAACTTCCGTAATTAAATATTCCGATTCCGAATCATTAATAATATAGGTTGTTTCTTTTTCTTTAAAGGTAGGGTTAATGGGTACGACTGTTGCACCAGTTGCTAATATAGCAAAATACGTAATGATATATTCCGGTCGATTGGTCATCATCAACGCTACTTTTGTCTCCTGAGTAATGCCTTTATTTTTTAACCCGGCTGCAACACTGAAAATTTGATCTCTCAGCTCTTGATAAGTCATCACTTGTTCCCGGTAATGAATAGCGGGCTGATTGGGCAAACGCGACACAGTGGACGTTAGCAGTTCAACAATATTCAAAAATTAACTACCTCCTTAAAATATAGAATCTATATTTCCGCCTATTAAACACTTACTTTTGTGCCTAAAACCTCTCGGCAAACCTGCTCAATTACCTCTTCTGGCAAACGATAGGTTTGACCAGAAGGATCATTTTGGACAGCAGATATAAGTTCCGATATATCGGCAGATTCAATGTTATATTCAGAAAAATCATCTGGTAAGTTTACAGCTTTACGAAGTGCTTCAATTTCTTCTATACATTGCTGTAAGCACTCTTCCTCGGTATCGGCAATATTCTCAATGCCAAGCGCCTGAGCAAATTCTTTTATCTTAGGTAAATAGAGAGGAGCTAAGTTTTTCATAACACTCGGCATTAAAACAGCATTGGCTAAACCATGTGGGATGCCATACTTTGCACCAAGAGTATGGGCTATATTATGGATTGGCATTTCAGCAAATGCCAAGACAAAGCTTGTAATCGCCATCGCACTCGCCTGCAGCATAGTAGCACGTGCTGCGATGCTACTGCCTTCATGTACAGCTGTTTCCAAATTAGCTCTAATTAGTTTAGCAGCATGGAGTGCAAATGCATCTCCCATTGCACTTGAATTATTGGAAAAATACCCTTCGACTGCATGGGTTAAGGCATCTAACCCAGTAAAAGCCGTAATTTTTGGCGGTAAGCCAACAGTTAACTCTGGATCAAGAATTGCGATATCTGAATTGATAAATGGATGGAGCAAATTACACTTCACCCCTAATTGCTCATTGTAGACGACCGAGATGCCTGATATCTCCGCACCTGTTCCGGCTGTAGTTGCAATCGAAATGTGGGGAATACCCATATGCTGAGCCTCTGGCCAAACTTCTAAAACATTTCCATTCATGGCATGTTCGATCTTGTTCACTTTCTTATGAAGACACCATTTAATGGTTTTTGCTGTATCCAAAACTGAACCACCGCCGATGGCAATCAAAGAATCACCATTGCACTCTTTGTAATATTGCAGCCCTTTATTAATATTGGAGGACTTGGCATCCTGTGTAACATCATCAAATACCCCTGCCAATTGGATACCAGGTACCATCTCAAATAAACGCTGGATTTTTTTCGTCAATCCAGCCTGGGTTAAGCCTTTATCTGAATATAGAACCGGGCGTTTACCGCCCAATGATTGAATTAAGTCTGGAATAAGTATATGCGACCCTGCCCCATTCTTAATGATTGATCGATGGATAAATTCATAATACGAAGTGACCTTCATCTTATCTCCCCATTCCTATTAGTTTTAAAAGAATGCTAGAATATCAGCCCTAAAGCTGCCCGTTGTTCATTTTCAGTTGTCAGTGCTGTAATGATGCTCTTCAGCTCTGTATATTCATTGAAAACCTGGCTTCCCAGTTCACGTCCAAGTCCACTTTGCTTATAACCGCCAAATGGCGCATCATTTCTGAACGCATGCCATTCATTAATCCAAATCGTGCCTGCTTTAAGCTGTGTTGCTATTTCATTAGCTTTGACGACGTCACGAGACCATACACCTGCCGTCAAGCCATAAATGGTATCATTGGCAATTTCAATTGCTTCCTCAACCGTTGAATACTTCATCACGCAGAGGACTGGACCAAAAATTTCTTCCTGTGCTATCTTCATATCATTTGTGACATCTGCAAAAATAGTTGGTTCGATGAAATAACCCTGATCTAGTCCTGGTCCTTCTGCTTTTTTGCCACCGCATACAAGACGCGCACCCTGTTCCAATCCGGATTCTATATATCCCAGGACCTTATTCATTTGTTTCTCAGAAATGACTGGACCCATTCCGGTACTTGGATCAAGTGGATGGCCTAATTTTATTTTTGCAGTCATGGCCACCAATTTTTCAACGACGATATCGTACATCGATTCATGAACCAGGACACGTGTGCTTGCTTCACAAACTTGACCGGCATGGAAGAATACGCCAAGTAAAATCCCAGGTATGGCCACTTCCAGATCAGCATCCGGAAGAACAATTGCAGGTGCCTTTCCGCCAAGCTCGAGCGTAACTTTTTTCACACCTGAAGAGGCTAGCTCCATTATTTTCTTTCCTGTTTCAGTTGAACCTGTGAACGCAATTTTCTGTACCTCCGGATGCGTCACAAGCGCCTCGCCTATCTCTGCACCTGAACCGGTAATGACATTGAAAACTCCTTTAGGAAGTCCTGCTTCAACAGCAATCTCCGCCAGTTTTAATGTCCCAAGCGGGGTATCAGATGCCGGCTTGACAATAATGGAATTCCCCATAGCAATGGCTGGAGCAATCTTCCACATTGCTAAGACAAGCGGGAAATTGAACGGTGTAATCGCGGCTACAACGCCTAATGGTTCCCGAACCAATTGAGCTCTATTTGCCCCGAACACTTCCCTTACTGGCAATGCTTGAACAAATTCATATTCAAGGGCCATATTGGCTGTTTGCTGAAGAGATAAGATGAGCTGCATAATATCTGCTCCACCAATTTTACGTAAGGTCGCTCCGGTACTGATACCTTCCAAATAAATTAACTCCTGTGCATGTTCCTTTATTTTACCGGCAAAATTCACCATGATTTGTGACCTTTCTGCCTGTGTTTTCCTTGACCATACACCTGATTCATAAACTTCCTTTGCATTGAGAACAGCTTTATTTACATCAGCTGATGTACCTTTAGGGACTTTAGCAATTACTTCGGATGTAGCTGGATTTATGACATCGAACATTTCTCCCGTAGAGCCTGGTGTCCATTCTCCACCAATAAATTGTGCAAATTCCTGAACCTTCACGTCTGTACTCATCCTATATCCTCCCTTTTCTACCTATTTTCTTACTCAAAAATAACTTCAGTTTCATGAATTTCTTCCAGCGTTTTCTCCTGGGCACGTGATAGTACCTCAATCCGAGCACTCAATTGTTTTAGCGCATATTCCATTGCTTTTCCTTCCTCGATACCGAGACTTGTCACTTTTTCCCCATCTTCCCTGGTTGTCAGCTCATAGGCAATTGGAAGCAACTCCTGGAGTCTTACTTGGACACGATCAAATAACTCGGGCTTATCATGAATCAAGCGCTGAATAAGGAATGTGCCAAATCCAATATGGCGTCCTTCGTCCCTCTTTACATTCCGTATTCCTTCAATAAATCCAGGGAACAAATTCGCTTTTGATAAAGCTTCATAGAAGAACCAATATCCCGTTTCCGCCAATACACCTTCAGCAAAGATATTGTATGTGACCGCAGCATCCAGCATTGCTTCAGGTGACTGATCTACGAGTAATCTATTCATTGTCTTAGGGAGGACATCGTCAAATAATTTCCTGTGCCCGGATGTCAGGAGATGGCTGAGATCCTCAGTCACGCCTATTTCTTCTAAAAATAAACTAAAGAACTCCGCATGCTTAGCTTCTTCAAATAAGAATGTAGATAGGTAAGATTCCTCTTCAAACCATCCTTTTTTGGATACAGCCATAATCATCGGCAGGATATCCTCCGAGACAGCTTCCTCCCCGCCAATAAACTGTGCAAATTGAATCAGAACTTCCTGCTGTTGGTCAGGACTTAGCTTTTTCCAATCCTCTTTATCCTGGCTAAAGTCAATATCAACCGGATTCCATATCCCATGTCTTTTTGCCTTTTGGTATAGCCTATATGGGAGTGAATCCTTTTTAATCATTTGTTTGGTAGTTACATATTCACGCATTCGTATCCCTCCTTTAAGAATAATTAGTTTTATTTTCATGGATACTTTTCGTATGTATTCCCTCCTCCCACCAATAATAAAGCGCTTACATTATGTTGCATCCACTTGGAACAGCCTTCACTTAACTAATTGCAAGTTCCGTGCCAACACACCATCCATGTGAGAATCAGGAAAATAGTATGGCTTTTATGTAGAAATGATTGATTTCCAAACAACCTTTTTTCCTTGCTGTTTGAATATCAATCATAGGCTTTTTGACCTGCAGACGGAACTTCTTTACTTAAACTGTAACTTAAAACCTATACATAATATGTTGTAATTTGTAAGCTAACTAAAAAAAGATAGAATAAATCTATCATCAATTTCCACACTTCTATTCATAGGATTTAATTTTGAAACTATTATTCTTTGGAAACAGTGATACATTACTTCTTTTATTAAGACTTGTTAATTTAGAAAAAACGATTTCCCATTTAAAATCAATCCATATACATAGCTTAAAAGGTACTTTAAGTAAATAATAAAGCGTGGATTAATAGTAATAGAGCGGATTTAATTAATTATTGAGCCGAACTTCAACATAATTGAGCCAAACCACTTTGTAATGATCAAATTAGTGAGAGTATGTGTGAAAAGAAGCCAAATAAGCGCAGATTTTCATTTTTGATATACTTCTATATTTAAGCCACTATAACGATTATTATTCTACCGTGCCTATTAGTATAGATAATTACCCGATAGACACATATAGTTGATCCTTTTTTCTCCCTTATAAATTAAAATTTAACTAGCAAAGTCGCATAAATAAAGGCAGTGATTAGCCACTAAATATGCCTCTCACTGCCTCATGCTCAAATGACTGACCTTATCTACTTTTCTGTCTCTAAATATCCCTTTCTAAGGACTGTCTTAACAATTTTCCCAGCTGCGTTTCTTGGCAATGAATCTACGAAATGTACCAGCTTAGGCTTTTTATAGGATGCCAAATGATTCTGGCAAAAGAGAATGACTTCTTCCTCTGTCATTGTTTCACCAGACTTCAGAACGATATATGCTTGAACCACTTCTCCCCATTTTTCATCAACTGCACCGACCACAGCACTTTCAACCACTTTGGCATGCCTATTTAAGACTTGTTCGATTTCGGCTGGATAGATATTCTCTCCTCCACTAATAATCATATCTTTTTTACGGTCAACGACATAAATAAACCCTTCATCATCCATCCGAACTAAATCCCCGCTATGAAACCATCCTCCATGGAATGCCTCTCTTGTTGCCTCTGGGTTTTTATAATATTCTTTCATAACGGTTGGTCCACGGTAGACAATTTCACCTACATCCCCGAGCGGAACATCATTCATATGGTCATCAACAACCCGGACTTCTACGTTGACCACCGGCTTACCAACGGATGAATTTTTCCTAATAGAGTCCTCTGGCTGAAGACAGGTGGTAACTGGGCTCATTTCTGTTTGTCCAAAAGGATCGCGCAGTTTCCCATTTGGAAAATATTTTGTTATCTTCTCTTTCAATAATAGAGAACAGGGTGCACTCCCAGCGGCACACCTTTCTAATGATGTTAGATCATAGTCTTCAATCGAAGGGAATTCTACAAGCATATGCCACATGGTCGGTGCTAAAAAGATAAAATTAATTCGCTCTTTCTCGATGGTTTGAAGTACTGCTTCGGGGTTGAATTGTGAATGAATCACGGTAGTTCCATTAATGGGGTATAAAAGAGTTGATAGAGCAGCAATGTGAAATAAGGGAGCAACTAATAATTGCTTAAAATTCGAGCTAAGTCCTGCTGTGACGACTTGGTTCATCCCATTCATGCACATATTTTGATGAGTTAAAACTGCTCCTTTTGGACGCCCAGTTGTACCTGAAGTATAAATAATAAGCGCACCATCATCACCCGATAATGAATTGCATGGGCGATACGTTGAGGAGCGGTCATATATTGTCTCATATGGTATATGGGAAGAGGAAGAATCTCCATTCACGATAACTATACTGTCTACAAGCTGAATTTGTGATCGTATCGACTCAATCACAGGTAAAAAAACGTGATCAACAAATAATATTTTACACTCAGATTGCCCTATGATATATGCTAGCTCATCTTTTGTGAGGCGAAAATTTATTGGAACTCCCAATGCTCCCACCAATGAGGTGGCAAAGAAAACATCAATAAAAGGAAGTCCATTCAAGAGCATAAATCCAACCTTATCCTGATATCCTATTCCATTTTCCTGCAACCAACCCGCTAAGTGGGTTGCTCTTTTCTCTGCCTCACGATAGGTCCGTCTCTCACTGCCAAATATGTATGCCTCTCTCTCATGAGCTGTGTGTGCTGACCTGCGTAGATACTCTCCGATCAACAATGATCTGGATAAATCCAAATTAGATGTCGTCACATAAATCCCTCCATATTTAAACTTTAATTTATTTGAACAAAATCACTTAAATGGTTCAATATGAAATCATCCTCTATGGGGAATTGGCAAGCATCCATTGTATTTTGCCATCACTTACAATAATGCAATTATGATGCCAATCTGTATTTTGGCAATCACACGCTAATGTTCAATTATTCATGTCTTCAAATCACACACATCAATGATTACAGGTGTTTGATAGTCTAACACATTTATCCACGTCTATTTTTATAATGATAATGGAATCTGATGGGAAAATAATGAATTTCTCGTATTCTATACTGTCCATTGTGTAAAACGACGTGCCTTAAAAGAATCTAAATCCGAGCGCCATGATAAACTCCTTCTGCTGTTCCTGTGGGCCAATTTATATGAGTATTCTCTTGCTCTTTTTCCTTTTAGAACATAATAAACAGCACCTGCCCATATTGGGTAAGTGCTGCTTAATTTCTATTACATATACAAATAAACAGCGTATTGATCCTGAGTCATTCATACAGCCCTGTCAGCCTCTCCGGACTGCTTTTAGAGGTATTTTTAATTACTAACCGAATAAATGTAAATGACCCATATCAAATTTGAAAAACGAATCCGAACAATAAAGAGCTCTTAAATAGAACTCACTGCGGAGGATTGATAATGATAGAATCGGGCAGATAAATACTGAATTCCGTCCATTCTGGATTGGATGTGCATAATAAGTCTCCATTATAACTATCAATAATTTTTTTGCATACATACAGGCCAATACCCGTACCTAATTCCTTCGTAGTGAAAAATGGCTCAAAGATCGACTCAATAATATCATTTGCAATCATTGGCCCATTATTGGACAAACTTATCACTAATTGATTGTTCTTAATTGTGGATTTTACTTTAATCACACGCTGAGGCGGCTGATTTTTCAAGGCATCAATTGAGTTAACAAACAGATTAAGGGCAACCTGCTTCAATCCATTTCTGCTTGCCTTTATAATTAAATCTTCCGGAACATCGATTTCAACCTTAACATTGGTGTCGATAATGTTCGCATAGCTTAATTGTTTAATCTCTTCAATCAGATCTCTGATTGATATATCCATGATAATCTCTTCATTGAATTCAGCCTTTGATGTGTGCAAAAATTGGCTAATGCGAAAATTTAATTGATTAAGCTCATATTCCATGATATCCAAGTATTTCATATCCGGAAATTCTTTTCTCAAAATCTTATTAAAGCCCATTACAGCAGTAAGCGGATTACGGAATTCATGCACAAAGCTTGATGATATTTGGCCGAGCAGTGCTAATTTATCCTTATGGTTTTCATTGATGAACGTAGTCTTCTGATCAATGACTTGATTTTTTAAGTGTATACATGTCGAAACCATTTCATAGCTGAATGTGTCAAATTGTCTATTGATATTATTAACTGTACTTTGTAGTACATAAGACGGTATATCCATCTTCAGCACAAAATTCACAAATATTCTGCGCCCCTGATTGATATTATATAAGACATCTCCTATATTAATATCATCCATTCGCTCAACGGCTGTGCTTGCCGCCATTTCCTTAATTTGGCTTTCAGATATTTTCCCGTTTATCGTGTCAATCAATTGCATAAACATAATCTTACGCGGTTGTTTCAAAGATTCTAGATAATCCTCTTTATTCGGCGCCTTAATCGAATCTAAATACTCCTGAAATAAACTCGCCTCTTCTTTAATCAATAAATCCTCAATCAGCTGTTGATATTCACTTTGCTTTAATAAAATTGGCTCCATTCCATTAGACCACCATTTCACTTAGCTTTACATGTATGTTCTATATTCGACAAATACACCTGATATCCTTTACTAACTTTAAAACATCTCCAGATTGAGAATATTGTAATATTCATGTAAAATGATTACTTTCGTGTAATTCCATTTTTTCGCTTAAAATATACTTTTCTTTGCTTTATCGTCTATGTAAAGAGGTGAAAAATAAGGTCAGATGTTTAATGATAATCAAAAAACAACTCGAGTAACGAAACATACTCAATTCTGTCCATCTAAAAAGGACTATATATAGGAAGCAATGTCCTTATATAGTCCTCAATTAATTGGCTGATATAGTTAATGTGATTTCTTTAGTTTTAGATCTGCCTATTCACCTTTGCGAAATTCTGTTTTTAATAATATTATAAACAAGTACTAACGCAGCCACTATTAAGAAAACATGGATAATTGCTCCGCCAATTTTAAATATAAGACCTAATAACCATATAGCCAATAAGATTCCAACTAATGTCCAAAGCATTTGAATCATCTCTCTTCCAATAAGGGTTTCATTTACCTATTTTTACCCATTTGAAAAGATTTAAAACAAAAGCGATTATTAATAACAATTTATTACCGTACCAATCAGCGTTTGGTAGAACCAAATCCACCGGTTCTGCTTGCATGTAGTACTTGATCCTCATCTGCTAATAGATACTGTTTAAAAATACCCTGTGCAATCCTGTCCCCTTTTTTTACAAGAACCGGAGCTTCTCCGCGATTAGTAATGGAAATACCAATATTCCCATCATTTTCAGGGTTTCCATAGTAGGAAGAATCAATAATGCCTGTCCCATTTGATAGAACTAGCCCATATTTCACTCCCAAACTACTTCTGATATGTATCTCCAATAATTCATTTTGCTGCATATAGGCTTTGACGTTAGTCCAAAACAGATGCTTTCCTCCAACATTCAATGTAATGGTTTCGTTTGAAAAAAAATCATATCCTGCTGATCCGGCATCTCCGCGCATTGGGAGCTTGACTTCATCCTCCGTCATTTGAACCTTGATATACGCAGAATTAACAACTTCGAATCCTCTTACTTTTTGCTCTTTCATATAAATCTCCTTTTATGTAACAATATCCTTGTAACTATTAATAATTTTAAACTGACTCCACATTTCAGGAAACAAAGATTGATATTTATCGGTTAAAAATCGATCATCTATTAAAGTAAGCGTACCTGTATCCTGTTCACTGCGAATTAATCGACCTGCAGCCTGCAATACTTTGTTCATCCCCGGATAAACATACGCGTAATCAAATCCATTTTTACTTTTTGAGTGATAATAGTCGCGAATTAAGTTTCTTTCTTCATTTAATTGAGGCAATCCAACTCCAATTATGATAACCCCACTCAATCTATTGCCAACCAGGTCGATTCCTTCAGAAAAGATTCCGCCTAATACTGTAAAGCCAATTACAGGAATATCTAGGTTCTCTTCAAAGGCTGACAGAAAATCTTCTCTTTCCTGCTCACTCATTCCTTGATTTTGTATCAGAATTTTAGAAGGTTCCTCAAATTCCTCCAGTTCGTCCATAACCATTCTTAAAAATTGGTAGGACGGGAAAAACACTAAAAAATTACCTCTGTTTTTTGTAATTGCATGAATGGTTCTGGCAATTTGAACACTAGATACCGAGCGATCATGGAATCTTGTAGAAAGCGGCTGTATTGCTATATCCAACTGATCTGGGGAAAATGGTGAACCGATTTGAATCCGATAATCCCCATCACCACTTCCTAATGCATCCATGTAATAGCCAATTGGCGTCAATGTAGCCGAGAAGAATAGAGTGGAAGCAAATCCCTTCGTCATCTTTTGCAAATTTAAAGCAGGATCCAAACAAAACAGCTTTAAGTATACATTATTGCTTCCCTTTATTACATGCGTCGTATAATGCTCATTATAATACTTAGCTATCCGTAGGAAATTCTGTGATTGAAAAAAGGTTTCTAATAAATCAATTTCATTTGACGTATGATTTTCTCCATACCTGGTTAATTGAGCACCGGCATGAAGTACGAAATCTTCCAGTGCATCCAGCAACTCGTCCGGCTTTTCCGAATAAGCAGCTGATTTCCTTTCGCCCAATTTCTTCCTTTGCTGAATCAATAATGCATTAATTACTTTAGCTGCATTTGATAGCTCTGGATTCAATTGGCCGTACGCCCTTTTTATATCTAGAAATGCTTTCTTTTCCAACTCTGCAGAAAACATTTCCCGGCCGCGTTCCACCAGATTATGCGCTTCATCAACCAGAATTACAGTTCGTTTCTTTTGCTCATCAGATAGTCGTTTCAAGAATACTCGTGGATCAAAAATATAATTATAATCGCAAATCACAATGTCTGCCAGGTATGCTAATTCAATCGAATATTCAAAAGGACATACTCGGTGGCGCTGAGCGTATTCCAGAATTGTTTCTCTATCCATTAACCATTCATTTTCTAAAATATCCAAAACAGCAGCATTAATTCGGTCATAATGCCCCTCCCCATATATACATTGGCCAGAGGTGCAATCAGGACACATTTTATCCTTAGCTGTAAGGGTAACAGTTTTCACTTTTAAACCTTTGCCAATTAAGATGTTTAGTGTATCCTCAGCCACTTGCCTCGTAATTGTTTTGGCTGTTAAATAGAAAAATCGTTCAATCTTATGGTCTATTTCTCCCATCATTTTTATGGATGGAAATATAAAAGAAATGGTCTTTCCAATGCCAGTTGGCGCCAATGCGAATAATTTTTTTCGTTCAGAAATGGTTTTCCAGGCTGCTCCTATGAGCTTTCGCTGTCCCTTTCTAAAATTTCCGAACGGAAATTCAATTTTTGCTGCTGAATTGAGCTTTTCTCTCCGTATCTTTAATTGCAGGATTGCAAATGGTGTAAAGTTTTCGAGTACTTGAGTTAGAAATTGTTCTAATTCTTTAAATGTTAGGGTTTTGCGAAACGAGGCTGTTTGATTAGTCAATATTTGTACGTAAGTCAATTGTATATCAATATGTTTCAGACCTTCATTCAAACAGTATATATAGCCATAACACATTGCCTGAGCCCAGTGTACAGGGTATGTATTTTCATCAATCCCATCAAGAGCTCCAGAGGTTGATTTAATTTCCTCAATGACTGTTCCTTCTCGCCTATGTAAAATACCATCACATCTTCCTTCAATCTCATAAAGAATATCCCCGTATTCCATTATCAGATTAAGAGGTACCTCTTTTTCATCGTTCTCCTCATATTCTGCTTGTCTTCTTTGATGAATTCTTGTCCCCTCAATCATAGAACTGGCCGTGCGAAAACGTCCGTCCAAATCGCCGCCCCGATAAACATATTCAACTAACTGTCTAATGGATATATGATACTCACCTAACATGTACACTCACCCAACCTGCGTCATAGTACCATTATCATACCATATAGGGTACAGATGTTCTTACTTAAATGAAATTGAAAGAACATCATTCATATAAAGTAGGGACTATTGAAATCTCTTTGCTTCACCCTTAATAGTAACTAAAACAGGGTATTCTCAGATTTTGAGAATACCCTGTTTTGTTTGATTGCCTTGTCACATAATCACTTAATATGAATATTTCTAATTTCCGCTTTTATGAAGAATATATATACTCGGCTTTTTCTTAATTTTCTTCTGAAATATCCTGCAAAGCTTCACCGGCTTCGTCATTACCGGTATAGCTTACGGCCAAATCACCTAAGGATACAATTCCAACAAGTTTACCGTTTTCCAGGACAGGCAGACGCCTAATTTGATGTTGAGCCATTAGTGCAGCTGCTTCCTCCTCTGTTGTATCAGGGTTTGCAGTCACAACATTTTGATGCATCACATCTGTTACCCTAGTTGAACCTGGCCGTTTTTCAGCAATTCCGTCCACAACCAGATCGCGGTCCGTAATGATGCCAATCAATGTATTATCCTCACAGACAGGAATGATTCCTACATTATCTTCTTTCATTTTCAAAGCAACCTCATATACATTATCAAGCGGTGTAACATAGTCTACATTTGTGGTCATAATTTCTCTTAACATCGTCATGAGCTATACCTCACTTCCTTTTACCTCTATCTTCCCCTTTTTTACCTTTTTGACACATTTTTTTAATGGAAGAAGGAGGTTAATTAAAGTTTGGTTTCACTCATTAATTTATCAATATCTTTATATATCTGAACTTCTTCATTAATTCTGAGCATTTTATCGTCCAATTCTGCAATCATATCGGCAGACCCTTTTAATTCTTGGAGTAGATGCTCAGGTACATCCTTAGAGAATTTATAATAAATTTTATGTTCCAGGCTCGCCCAAAAGTCCATGGCAATGGTTCTAATTTGTATTTCCACCGGCATCCATTTTTTACAGTTCGAAAAAAACACTGGTATTTCCGTAATCAAATGAAGGCTCCTATACCCGTTTGACTTAGGGTTTTTAATATAATCTTTAATCTCAATAATATGTATATCATCCTGTTTTCCAAGGGCATCTACAATCGCATAAATATCCGTCGTAAACGAACAGGAAATACGAATCCCGGCTATATCACGGACATTCTGCTGTGCATTTTCAACCGTAATATCTAGGTTTTTTCGTTTTAATTTTTTCATAATACTCTGTGGACTTTTCATTCTCGATTTAATATGTTCGATTGGATTGTAATTGTGAATCAATTCAAACTCCTGATTTAATATTTCCAGTTTTGTATTCATTTCACTTAATGCAAACTTATAGCCAATTAAAAATTCTTTCCATTCATTTAATTCTTGTTCATAAGGCAAATTCACAGTTGGGATACCTCTTTTCTGTAGTGTTTACATACCCCTACATACGATTAAGACGAATAAATGGTTTCATTTTGATCTATTGAAAATACTGTTAAATTCACAAAATAAAAAACAAGACAAAAAAAACAGACCACATATTCAATGGTCTGTTTCTGTGAGAAAGCTGGACGGCTTAATCGTTCCGTCTAGGATTATTAATCGCTTGAAGCATTTTAATTCCTTCTGTCATCTCACTACCACATAATGGACACTTAGGTGTTGCTGTAGCTTTGAAATTGTCACGTACCCAACCGTTACAATCATCAGAAGTACATTCCCACACCTTCGTTTCTTCAGGGATTATTTCCTCAACATTTTTTCGATTATACATAACCGGCACACCTTTCTTTTAGAAGTTAATTATGTAGTAAAAGACTATCCATACCTGGGATAGCCTTTATTCGCATACTTCTTAAAGCTTAATTACGTTTTCAGCTTGAGGTCCGCGAGCGCCTTCTGTTACGTCGAACTGTACGCTTTGGCCTTCTTCTAGAGATTTGAAACCTTCGCCTTGAATAGCGGAGAAATGTACGAATACATCATTTTCGCCTTCAACTTCAATGAATCCGAAACCTTTTTCTGCATTAAACCATTTTACTTTACCGTTTTTCATTTTGTTACCTCCAAAAATGTGTGATAAATAAAGATTCACCTATTATAAAAAGTACCGCTCTGTAAAAAAGAGAACACTTTATAATAAGTGAATGTCTATTTACGGTCAATTTTATAAAGATAAACATTATACCTTATAATACGGCACATTTTCAGAAATGTCAATAATCTGCTGAACTTTCTAACCATATCATGCCTCTGTCAGCAGATATTATACCTATTTATTTTTGAGATTTATTCCACTCATATAATTGCCGGAAATAGTCTATTCGTTCTTCTCTCGTATAATGGGCATTTACCCCGCTTGTAGATGGAACAACAAAGATATAGCAGCCTTCCCAATCAGGTGTAGCAAAAAACAAGCCGTCCTGAAGACCTGGTTCTACTTTGCCTTTAAGACGGTTTGTTGCATAGCGGAAGGCAGTAATCCCAATGAAGCATAAACATTTAGGCTTGTATTGAGTGATTAAATTCCTTAGGTCAGCCGCACCCTCTATAAATTCATCTTTTTTCAAATCAGAAGAAGATCTTGTTGCCCTGCCGACAATATCAGTTATTCCGTAACCATAGTCCAAGAGCTTTGCCGTCTCCTCAGGTTTAAACTGATACGGCGTAATGCCACCCAAATACAAACCCTTCCAAAACAAATTCGCTGGATTCGCAAAATGATACCCTTTTAGAGCAGAAATTCTGCCAGGATTAATCCCACAAAATACAATATCCAATCCAGGCTTGATATAGGTTGGCAATGTTAAAGATTCAAAATCCTCCATTCATACCCTCCTCGCTCTATTTTGGATGATTATAACGCATTTAAGAATGATGATAAAGTAATCAACTTATGACTGTTCTTACATCTACTTCTTTGTTAAAAATAAAAAACACGGCATATCCCCCGTAGCAAACGCCACGAGGTACACACCATGTTCACAAGTTACCTGTATGAGATTAAGCTTTACCGCAGCATTTTTTATATTTTTTGCCGCTGCCGCATGGGCAAGGTTCATTTCTGCCTACTTTTGGTTGAGTTTTTAGAACTGGAGCAGAAGCTGCAGGTTTACTAGCAGATGGAGAGGATAATTCAGAAGGTGTGTGACCTTTTAAAATCCATAGTCTTGTATTGTTTACGACAGTAACCATTTTTTCAACCAGTGCATTAATATCTTTTTCTGACTCAAATTCAATTTGTTCTCCAAACCATTTCACCACATCAGGCAAGGATTCTCCGAATTGAACTTTAAAGATAAAACGGTCTGCCAATTCTGCTGCTTCTTCTTGTTTCAAAGAATACGTATCTGATAAATAGTGAATGAATTCAACCATTTGCTCTGTTCTTTCAAATGGCTCGTACCGGTTCACGTTTACCATAGTTTCAGCAGGAATATGGTAGTATTTCAAGCCTACTCTGCTTGCCTGAGCCTGTTTAAATCCATCTAATTCCTTGATAGTATCATGAATAATATATTCATCATCTAGACGGAAATCTCCATAGAAATCTTCCAAATATCGAATGTAATTGTGCAGCCATTCAATATCCACTTCTTCCTGGATATATCCTTCAATCAATTTATGAGCTTTTTCAACCTCTATAAATCCATAATAACGAATTAACCCAAAAAGAATGTTTGTCACTTTTTGATTACGGTTAATGACAGTCATGATTTCTTTTGGATTTAAATTGTAAAATTGTTTCATTACTTCAGTCGGCATTACAACCACTGGTTGATCTTCCACTTTGGAAGGGTGGATATATCCGATACTTGATAAGTAAAATACATTTTCAAGTCCAATTTGTTCTATTGGCATAATCCCGCTTTTTGTCATCATCGCTACAATAGCTGTGTATTGATGAAGATCCATCATTTGAACCTTCTCAGGGACAGAAGCTGGTATTTTCTCAGCCAGTGCTGCTACCAATTCTTTTTTTCTTAATGAACTCATGTTTTTTAAATTTAGATTTCTGCGGATATTCTTTAAAGCATCCATCTTTAATGAATCCAGCAAACTCTCTAAATTATATTCATCTACAGTTGCAGTTGTCATCAGAATTCCTCCATATTGATTCAAAAACTAAAAATATAATAATTCCCCGTCAAAGAATTAAATTTTACTACAAATCACGAAAAAAATAAACTGTCGCTCTATTCCTAAATTTTAAATTCCTTCTATACACTTATGTAATTGACTAAAACATATGGTATTGATACTACCCCTCTTTTACTAGAATAGAAAGGAAAAAGCAATCCAGCGTGCTTGGATTGCTTTTCATGACCAATCAAAAAACCTATCAGTCTTCCAAAATTTTCACATCAACTGTTTTAATACCCCAGTCTTCCGCTTCACTTTGTGATGGAATAAAAACATCAATTTTATTACCTTTAATTGCTCCTCCAATATCTCCGGCAATTGCATGTCCGTACCCTTCCACATAAACTTTTGTGCCCAGTGGAATTACAGATGGGTCAACAGCAATTACTTTTTGATTAGGATTAGCTTTAAGATCTATACCAGTGTATGTGACACCAGTTCCACCTTCACAATCCGCGGTATAAGCTGTTGCCTTAACAGTAATGATTTTCTCATCCTGCTCAGAGTTTTCAGCAGATGTATTTATTTCTTCATCTACTTCTTCAACTTCAGAAGTTACGGCAGTTTCTGTATTTTTATTTACCTCTTCTTCAATTGGTGATTTTACAGATGTTTCTTTTACCTCATCTTTATCTTCAACTGCAGGTGTTTTAATAACCTTATTTTCCTGAGTCTTTTCCGTCTTTACAGCCTTTTCTATCTTAGATAAGTCTGTTCTACGTTCAGTCGATTGCACGTCTTTCGTTTCGACTCGATCTGTTGCATCGGCAGCAGCGTTAGCAGATGATTGTATGTTCATTTCTGTATCTTTAATGCTTGAATTAATAGATTCATATGAAGTATGCTCAAACTCTTTATCATTCTGAATGATTGTAGAGCTTGTCTTTTTTTCAGGCATATCTATAAACATAAAATCAGTCAAATCATCTTTCACTACTTGACTTACTTCAGCTGTTGGCTGCTGATCTATATGTTGAGTTTTATTATTATTGAATGAGGAAACGAAGCCACCTTGTATGACTCCCGCAAGTGATGTTGAGATTAATACTGCAATAATCAATTGATTCATCGGGCTAACCTCCTTTATTTTGACCGAATGAATTTCAGACATTATCCTACCAGCTAACTAAAATAGTTGTTAAGAACAAATAGATGTTAAACCTATTACATATATGTCACTAATATTACGTTAATGTAACAAATTTACAGAAAAGTATATCAGTAAGCGCTTTATCTATTGATTCTGTTAGTACTGGATTTTTTGTCTTTATAGCTAAAGAAGTAGTTGTTTTACATAAATTACCACCGTCAAAGTGCTGTTTTCTGACTAAAACACGAGAATGTTAGCACTTCTCTTTCAAAATGTGTACATGTGGTGATATAATTTGCTAGATACCAGCAAACGGAGGAAATGAAATACATGATTACTGTAAATAACGTAGGTCTTCGCTTTGGAGACCGAAAATTGTTCGAAGATGTAAATATTAAATTTACACCTGGAAACTGCTATGGATTAATTGGCGCCAACGGTGCCGGAAAATCTACTTTTCTTAAAATCTTATCAGGTGAGCTAGAGCCTCAATCTGGAACTGTCAGCCTTGGCCCTGGAGAGCGCCTTACAGTCTTAAAGCAAAACCACTTCGAATATGAAGATATTGAAGTGATTCAAGTAGTTATTATGGGACATGCCCGACTTTATGAAGTTATGAAAGAAAAAGATGCTATTTATATGAAGGAAAACTTCTCCGACGAAGATGGTATGAGAGCAGCAGAACTTGAAGGTGAATTTGCTGAACTGAATGGTTGGGAAGCAGAACCTGATGCAGCAATCCTACTTAAAGGGTTAGGGATACCAGAAGAATTACACAACAAAAAGATGGCTGAGCTAGATGGTGGAGAAAAAGTAAAAGTATTGCTTGCACAAGCTTTATTTGGCAAACCGGACGTATTATTACTCGATGAGCCTACCAACCACCTTGATATCAAAGCTATTCAATGGCTTGAAGAATTTTTAATCAACTTTGAGAATACGGTAATTGTTGTATCCCATGACCGTCATTTCTTGAATAAAGTATGTACACATATTGCAGACCTTGATTTCGGAAAAATCCAATTGTATGTCGGAAACTATGATTTCTGGTATGAGTCCAGCCAATTGGCACAAAAATTAACAGCTGAGTCCAATAAGAAAAAGGAAGAAAAGATTAAGGAATTACAAGCATTCGTTGCCCGTTTCAGTGCTAATGCTTCTAAATCTAAACAGGCCACTTCCCGTAAAAAATTATTGGAAAAGATTACGCTCGATGATATTAGACCTTCATCCCGCCGTTATCCATATGTACACTTCACTCCAGAGCGCGAAATTGGTAATGATCTTCTGCGTGTAGAAGGTCTATCCAAAACGATTGATGGAGAAAAGGTACTGAACAATGTTAGCTTTATTATGAATAAAGACGACAAAATCGCTTTAGTTGGTCAAAATGATAATGCCAAAACAGCTCTATTTAAAATCCTAATGGGTGAAATGGAAGCTGATGAAGGAACATTCAAATGGGGAGTTACAACTTCACAATCCTACTTCCCTAAAGACAACTCTGAGTTCTTTGAAGGAAACGAGCAAACTCTAGTGGATTGGCTTCGTCAATTCTCTCCACAGGATGAAAGCGAATCATTCCTTCGTGGTTTCCTCGGAAGAATGCTCTTCTCTGGTGAAGAAGTAATGAAGAAACCGTCTGTTCTTTCCGGTGGCGAAAAAGTTCGTTGTATGCTATCCAAAATGATGCTCAGCGGAGCAAATGTTCTTCTTTTGGATGAACCGACGAACCATCTAGACTTGGAATCCATCACAGCAGTCAATAACGGTATGATTAATTTCAAAGGTGCCATGATCTTCACATCTCATGACCACCAGTTTATCCAAACGATTGCAAACCGTATTATCGAAATTACTCCAGATGGCATCATCGACAAACAAATGACGTATGATGAGTATTTAGAGACAGTTAAAAAGTAATGAATGCAAAAGACTATCAGTGAATTTTAACTGATAGTCTTTTTCTTATAATTTGGATTAGTGCCTTGTTAAATATAAAAAATTACAAAACAGCTTAAATCCTTCTGTATTTCATACTCCATAATTAAAGCCTTAATCTTAATCAAACGACTACATACGGTGTCTTCTGGATGATTAATCTTCTAATATCTCTCGCAAAAACTTGTGTCTATTTTGTAAAAAGTAATTCGTTATTTGATAGTGATCTGTCATTTCATAATCTATCTCTTTAATTGTATCGTTATCAAAACTTAGAATTGTGGCGTTGGGATATCCTAAAAGAATTGGAGAATGTGTAGCGATTATAAATTGACTGTCCCCTGCAGTGACTAAATCATGTAAGATTTTCAAAAATGAAAGTTGTCGCTGGGGTGATAAGGCAGCTTCTGGTTCATCTAATAAATAGATGGCTCTCCCTTTAAATCGGTTTAAAAAGAGGGACAAAAAAGACTCGCCATGAGATTGTTGATGCAAAGAACGTCCGCCATAGGCATTATAAGCTTTTACTTCATCAATATGAGAAGCAAAATTATAAAATGACTCTGCTCTAAGAAAAAAACCGTCTGTGACTTTAGGAAGCCACGAAAGCCTTATATATTCGCCAAGTGCGGATTCTGAAGCATGAACATTATAAGTATTATTCCGCCCTCCACCTGCTGTATTAAACTGACATTTATCAGCAATTGCTTCTAGAAGTGTAGATTTTCCTGAACCGTTTTCCCCAACAAAAAATGTAACATTGATTTTCAAATTCAATTGGTGAAGATTCTTTATTGAAGGAATAGAGAAAGGATACTCATTATAAGAAGGTATGTTTTCATGCTCAAGTTGAATTCTCTTTAAGAACAACACTATCACCTACGATTTCCTTTTTTACTTTTTTTTCGAATAAAACGTCCCTTTAACTGAATGAAAAAGACAATAAACCATGCATAGCATTCGACAATCAAATCGGATCGCTTTATTTAACAATTATATACAAAATATCATTACTTTTCACAATTTAATCCCACGAAAATAGTATAAAGCCGCGTAGTTGGAAAAATTGATTATAGACGACACGTACTGCTTATTTTCCTTGAAATTACTCTATACTTAGTAACTTCTATAACACTTGATAATAAGTTCAATCCAAACAGCAACTATAAAAAACGCCATTTTGAATATTGATATTCAAAATGGCGTTCAAATTAATATGTGAGTTTGACATTTCTTAATTGATATTCAGAAATAGTGACATGAGTTTATCTTCTCGAAATCTTTAATAAAGGCGGAACTACCGCCATCGTTACCATCCCGGCAAGGAGTGCTTCGGCAAGTCCATTTGTAAAAAACACAGTTAAAACAGCTTTATAAATGGCACTTGTACTGCCAGCGTTAATAGCCTCTGCATAGGCATCCTGAAATAGAAAGGTAATAGAACCCATAACCAAGAATGTATGCATAAAAGTGGACACTAAAGCTGTAATAAATAAAGCAGGTTTTTGAAGCGAATTTTTCTTTGTTATAGCATTACGAAATGCTTTAAAAATATAGTAAGGTATAAATCCAATCATTACTCTTGGAACAATGGCAATAAATAACGCCCAAAAACTTCCTTGATCTGTTCCTAATACGGGAATTGCTGGTGAAAAAGCAAATGATAATAATGTCGGAGTAATCGTATTTACAGCAATACTAGTAAATCCAAATACTAATCCCAATAACGCACCTATCTTTGGGCCTAAAATAATAGAGGCAATAATAATTGGAATATGAATTAAGGTTGCTTTAATTACACCTAAATGAATAAAACCAAATGGTGTAAACGCAAATAATAGAATAATAGATAAAAAAATGGCTGTTAAAGTAAAGTCTTTTATTTTCAACTTTCTAACTCCTTCAGTAATCAAATTTCTTTAAATTATCTTTTGATTAGTAAATTAAATTATAAGGATAAATTATTTGGTATGTAAAGATATTTCGCTTTGAGGATTCAAAATTTAATGTAAATCTTAAATATGTGAAATAACCCTTACAGATACTGAATTACATAATTGTACTCATGGGATGTTCATTTATCGCTATACATCCTAAAGATTGAGAAAATATCCAATGGAAAACTAATCCGCTCTATTTCCTTACTGATTCGCTCAATTATTGCTGAATTCGGCTGAATTCTGGTCAGAATCGGCTCTATTATCACTAAAATTGGCTCTATTATTCTGAATAACGGCTCTATTAATGGCTATTTAACCTCATATCTATTCTTTTCTCCTAATCCAGCAATCTTATTAGTAAAGTATATATGTTAAAAATCTATTTCCAGCAAGGGATTCGTTATAATCTATCCATAAAAAGCAAAACAGGTGGGAAAGAACAATTTGTTCTCTCTCCACCTGTTGAACTTAACTTATCTTTTAACAATCTCAAAAAACGTATCATAGCTATTAACATAATAATCCGCACCTGGCGTATCATTCTGAAATAAGCAGGTTTTGATTCCAATACTTTTGGCAGGTAAAATATCTAACTCCCTATCCCCAACCGCGAGATCAATACGGTACTTATCGTGCAGGTACTGATAGCTTGCTGGATGAGGTTTTTTTGGATATCCGTCATCAATGGCTACTATTTCTGTGAAATATTGATCCATTCCGTTTGCTTTTAAAATACTCTCGGCACCTTCACGGTATTTATGCGTCATGATTACATTTAAATCCGCTGCCTCCAGCACATTCTTCACTCCCGGAAACGGTTTGAAATCCAAGGGCTTTAACTGCCGTTCAAGTATATGAATATGTTTAATTTGTTCTTCGGTTAGCTTAAGTTCGTTGAACGCATGGCCAAACGACACCTTTAGCAAGGAAAAGATTTCTTCCTCCGAAAGAGGTGTCTCCACTGCACTTTTGACCATTCTCGCATAACCGGGATAGGTATCAAATAAAGTGCCGTCAAAGTCCCAAAGTATATTCATATCCATTCCCCTTATTGTTTCGTTATCTTCGTCCAGCCATCCTCTTGTGTAATTCTGCGATCCTTCATTAGTCGGCCGAGTGCACGTTTAAAAGCTGCTTTACTCATACCAAAACGTTTTTGGATAGACTCCGGATCCGATTTATCCCAATAAGGCATGCTGCCCCCGCGGCTTTCAAGATAAGTAAAGATTGCTTCCGCATCTTCATCAAGGCGTTCATGCGTACGTGGCAGCAACGAGCCGTTTGTACTGCCATCAGGCTTAACTTCAATAATTCTGCCCTTGACCAATTCACCCAGCCTTGGTTCATTCGCACGTTCACTCTCATGAATGAAACAGCGGTACCCTTCTGTTGTTAAAATAAAGGTGCCTACTTTTAATAAACGGTAAGCTCTTCCCTCAAAATCTTTATTTTTTATTGATTCAGGAGCATGCTCGCTTAATTCCTGTACAACGGTTTCAGTAGCAAGACGACCAAACATTCTGCCTCTATTGTCGACTTTTAATGTAACATAAAGCTGGTCTCCTACTTCTGGCCATAGGCTTTTTAATTTTGGTAAATCGTCACTGGAGATCAATAAATCCTTTTGAAGTCCGATATCAAGGAAAACCCCGTGGCTTGGATGAACATCCACGACCGGAACCCAATCATAATCACCTTCAGTAATGGTTGGCAATTTCATGGAGGCTGTCAATCGGCCTTCTTTATCGTTAAATAAGAAAACCTCTATTTCTTGCCCTATTTCAAGATCACCAACGATTTCATGTGTGTGAAGCAAAACATCTTCTTCACCATTAGAAAGAAAGTATCCGAATGAAACCTCTCTTTCCACTGTTAATGTTGCTTTAATACCTGGTTGTAAATAACTCATTAACTCTTCACCGCTTCCTTTATACGATCCTTAAGTATATCATTATTTTACCCGTTTATCAGTAAATAAGGACTAGTTGGATCATGTTTTTGTCTATTTGTCTGCACCAGCTTCGGACTTCTTACCGCATAGCAATATACGCAGCCAAATGGGCATGTATCATATGAACCCATCTCTTCTGCCTCCATGCACCCACATTCAGCCCGTTGGTATTTATCCTTTTTACCGGATAATTGCAGGTTAAATACTTCTTCAATAAAGTTTTTATCAATACACGCGCCATGTTTGATTCCGTGTGTATCCAAGTCAATAATCTCCGAACAAGTCTCTGGTACCATTCCATATTGCTTGCAAACTGAACCAATGGTACGGGTCAATGCATTTAAAGCTGACCGATTGTTAGGGTCAAGCCAGTCATCGAATTGATAGCCCTCCACCTTTTCCAGATTAGCAAGTCTACCTTTTGTCTTCGTATAAAAATCTTGAAAACTAATCACTACACGCGTAGTAAACCCGGATAATTGTTTTGCTATATGAGTAAATCGCTCGATATGATACTCCACATTCGTTTTATTGCTTAACACAATGGGATCGTATCGCCAGATTACTTTCTCCTGCCCGATTAAATCAGATATATACTGGAACTCTTTCATTCTGTTAGATAAACTTGGCATCCCTGGCTCAATCTCTTTTGGATAGTCATTTAGAGTATATTGAAACATTAAACGGTAGCCCATCTCCACCAATTCAGGAATATAGGGATTCATCGGTTTTGGATTCTTTGTCCAAAAACAAATTGCATCCACATCTACCGGCAAAAGTGAAACCTTCTTTGTTTGATGACGATTAAAAGGATTCACCTTCATATAATAGCCTTCTCTGATTCGATTCATAAACCACTCAGAGTAAAACGCAGGTATATCTGTTCTCCTGCTGGCACTAATAATCATCATTCTCACCCTTTCAGGCCTTTACTTTATACTGTTATATCCCTTTTTGCAAAGAAAAACCAAGCAACACCATAAAAGAAAATGAAATGCATGATAAGGATGATGATCGAAAAGCCTGGTGACATTCCAGACAGGATAGGTGTATTACCGAATAAGTATTGGTCCCACTGTGTATTGGCAAAGAGCAAAATCTTGCCAAGGGACAGCTCCAGCAACTCTGCAATTTCCGTTACAAACTTCCCGCCAAGTAACGCAGCTATTCCAAACCCAATTGCAAAAGCACTATTTTTAAATACGACAGATACTGCATATGTAAAGGTTGAAATCAGCATCAATTCCAAAAACGTAATTCCATACGTTAACAATAACTTTTGAAACATAAGCCCATAGCCCGCTCCAAAGCCGTAAATGATTCCTCCAATAAGCCAGGAAAAGATAAATGTAGTGGTTAATAAATATATACCATACAATTGAATCGTAAGCCATTTGGCAAATAAGACCATTGACCTTGTTCTCGGACGGATCAATAACAGTTTAATTGTTCCTGTTTGAAATTCATTAGCCAGTATACTCCCCGCCAAACCAATCGCTAGAAATATCGTGATGATTAGGAAGTTGGATAGCACAGACATAAAGTCAATCACATTTCCGTCTGTTCCTTTAATCAGTTTTGTAAAAAAGAATGGTAATAAACAAATCAACAAAGGCATCACCAGAAAGGAGTATCTGACCATTTTGTTATTTGTCATTTTATAGTGTTCGTTATAAAGTAATGACCTCACGAAATTCCAACCTCCCTCGCTGAAATCGTCTGTAAAAAGGTGTCTTCCAACTGATTTTGGTCATAAGCAAGCTGATACACGCTCACTTTATTCAGAACCAGCATTTCATTAAGCATCGGGATATCCTTTTTCTCAACTGATAAGCGAATAAGATTTCCCTTATATGAAATAACCTCATAATTTGCATCTAATACAGCCAGAGCATGTTGGATATCATCCACCTCAATAATAAGCACATGATGATCCATTTTTACATTTGTGATCTCCAATAATTCACCCGCTTTTATGATGCCAATTCGATCACAAAGCATTTCAACCTCAGATAATAGATGAGTGGAAATGAGAATCGATATATTCTCTTCTTTGGCCAAATAGAGAAGATGATTGCGTAAGTCACGCATTCCTTCTGGATCCAACCCGTTTGTTGGCTCGTCCAAAATCAAAATCTTCGGTTTGTGCAAAATGGCCTGGGCGACTCCTAATCTCTGTTTCATTCCTAACGAATATGTATGTACCTTGTCATCGATTCTTTCTGTCAGGTTGACTAATTCAACAACTTCTTCTATTCTATCAGATGATATATTCGAATATAAATTAGCGTATAATTCTAAATTTTGCCACCCAGTTAAATAATCGTAAAAGGCTGGATTTTCAATAATAGCTCCTACATGTTTGATGGCGTCAACAAAAGACGTTCCTACCTCGTGATTCATGATTCTAATCTGGCCGGCATTTTTCTTCATAAGTCCGCAAATCACTCGAATTAAGGTCGTTTTTCCAGCACCATTGGGTCCAATTAAGCCGAAAATTTCGCCTTCTTCTATTTCAAAGCTGATATTTTTAAGGATATCAGAACCAGCTATTTGTTTGCTGATTGATTTGACTTCTAAAACTGTATTTCTCATTCTCCCTGCCTTACCTCCCTAATCCAATCTACTTATCTATTTTACACTACTTACAACCGCTTACCTATATACGGTAAACGTGTTTTCCAAAACAAATAGAAAAAGGGACATTTTCTCCAACAAATGTTAGAGAATAAATGCCCTCTTCTGTTTCCCCATTAGTATCAGTCGGTGAAGAGCTCTGGTCATTACAACATACAATAGTTTAATATCGATCTCATGGTTATCCGAGTATACTTCATTATATGTGACAGCAAATACAGCATCAAACTCCAATCCCTTCGCTAAGTACGACGGTACAATTACTATTTTATCCTTTGGAATAGATGTCGTTTCTTCAAGTAAATAGAGGTCTAGCTCAGTATGCTGTTTAAGAATGGAATTTACAATCGCTGCATCTTCCTCAGTCTTTGTAATAATCGCGAAAGTATTGAATTTTTCTTCCTTTAACTTCCTTACTTGATTAGACAGCTGTTCAGCCCATTCCTCATCAGATGTGATCTCTAAAAATACAGGTGGTTTGCCATGTCGAATGATTGGTTCAACCTCCGGAAATGAAGTGGATAGCCGTTTTAATAATTGATTGGCTTCATTCATAATCTCGACGGTTGTTCGGTAACTCTTTTTCAGCTCTCGATAAATGGCTCTTGGAAAAATGGATTTTCTTACTTCCTGCCAGTCGGTTATTCCCCGGTAAGAATGGATGCCCTGCGCCAAATCACCGACAAGGGTAAACATATCTGTTTCCAAAGCTGTTTTAAGCCCTTGAAGCTGCAAAAAGCTATAATCCTGCGCCTCATCAATCACTACATTCTTTGCCTTTTTCTCCGGCTTAACTCCATAAATTTTTGCATATAAATACAGAATAGGGCCCAAGTCCTCAAGCTCATATTTTTTCTTAGAAAAGATATTCTTACTGCTTTCGCAAAGCTCTAACGCCTCTTTTTTACTGAGTTTATGATCTGAGTATTGAACCAGCCTGTCCGGGTCGCTGTATAATTCTTTATAAAGTGTCCATATATCTCTCTTATCAAAATAGCTCATATAATCCTGGACGGCTTTTTTGATTTCCATTTTCAGATCATTGATCCTCGCCTCTTTTTTATCCAAAGCCAGCGAAATGTATTGCTTCCGCTTTTTCTCATCACCCTTCCAGTTTAAGGCCCTGTCAATTCTGACCTCATAATGCTGAACTACTTTTTTCAGCATTTTATCTTTATTCAAACGTACTTGATTTTGAAGGACTTTTTTTAGTTTCTCGATTCGTTTATAAAGCGGCAAATATGTATACTCATTGTATAAAAGATGATTAAACTGTTTTGCTGTATACAATTTAAACTTATCAACCCGAAAGTCTTCATGCACCATTAAACTGGTTTTTATTTCTTCAACATAATGGTCAAGCACCCCTTGAAATAGAGAGGAACCTTTGATGCTTGAGATGTGAACGAATTGTTGATCCTTGAGGATGTCACGAAGCTTAGTATCCTCTGTCAATTTAATTTTCTTCCCCAGCACCTCTTCCACATATCCCTGAAAGGTCATTTGCCTTACTTTCTCAACACCGAGTTCCGGGAGTGCCTCTGAAATATAATCAAGGAATAAAAAGCTTGGTGCTAAAATTAATAATTGCTCAGGCTGGAATACATCTTTATAGTGATACAAAAAATATGAAATACGGTGCAAAGCAATAGTTGTCTTCCCACTTCCTGCAGCTCCCTGCACAATAATAGGTTTATTTAAATCCGCTCGTATGATTTGATTCTGCTCCTCCTGAATCGTTGCAACAATCTCTGTTAATCGATTGGCAGAACTGCCGGCAAGAGACTCCTGCAATAATTCATCCACCGTCGTAACATCGATATCCCGTATGTCAAGCAACTCTCCATCCTCAATGATGAATTGCCTTTTTAGACTAATGGTACCGTCATAAGTTTCACCTTCTGATGTGTAACTCACTTCTCCCAACCGGCCTTCATAGTATAAATTAGCAATAGGTGAACGCCAATCGATGATCAATTGCTCCTGATTGTCACGTTGGAATAAGGATGTCTTTCCAAAATAAAGCTTCTCCATTCCGCCAGCCTCACGAGAAGTGAAATCAACCCGCGCAAAATATGGTTTAGGTAATGCCTTAATTAAACTTTCCAGTTCGGACCTTGATAGCTGATAGAAGCTTGCACTCGTTAAAAGCTGCGAATACCCCGCACTCTCTACCCAGTCTTCATCTTTAAAAATGTCCTTCATTTTTTCCATAAATTGTTCTTTGTTTGTTTCAGCTGTATCAATGACAACCTGCATGTATTTTTTTATAAATTCGAGCCGTTGTTTCTCCTCTTCAATCTCCTGATTTATACTACTTATCACTCTTTCACCTATCCTTTCTTTATATATTTCAAGAATTCCTGTTTGAAAGACTAAACAAATCACCATACTGCTTATTGGAGGTGGAATCATGTACAGAAATCAAATCGCTTTGGTCTTTTCTGATTTTGGGTTAGATCATCTTTATTTAAAATTTGAAGTGCCGCTTGAAGTTCATGGAATATTGAATGACCCGGAGACGTGTGAAATAATGGAACAATTTTTGTCCGTGTATGACTTTAATTCACAGGAAACTCTCTTATTTGATGAATTTTTCACTCATTTTAAGATATTTAAACGAATAATTACATTCACTAGTGATTTACCCATCCATTATATTGATTTATATAAACCGAGCAGTGAAATCTCTTACTAAATTGATTTTGGGATTTTGCAGGTAACGTTATATTCATACACCCGATACGACAAAATAACCAGACAATCGTTTCATGATTGCCTGGTATTCTTCTTAACGTTATTCACAATAAGTATGGCCCAAATAAACAGGTCATAACTAACAAATTATAGCCTATGTAGTAAAATAATCCAGCAAATAAACCTGTATCTTCCTTCATCACCCAGCGATAGATCATATACGTAACAATACTGATGATTAAAGGCCAAATAATCAAGCTACCATCGAAGTTTAAATATGATGGAGCCGCAAAGAATGACCTTTCTGATAAGACCTCATTCAGCATATAGATCATAGTACCGATATAGAGCAGAATTCCCACCGGCTCTACCCAACTGCGTTCATTCCTTTCGAAAATATCACTCTTGATAAACGACAGGATTCCGTAAAAGACCAATGGAGGAACAACCCATACCAGTCCAAGCACTAGCATAAAAAAGCCGCTGAATATGCCAGAAATAGAATAATATAGAGCGGAGGTATAATCTTCTTTGGTTATTTTTTGTGAAGATTCGATATATCGATCATCATCCGTTGTGCCGTTCAACACATATTCCTTCCCATCAAACGTTTGCCAAGTTATATAATTCTGATCAAGCCATTGAGGTCTGGCAGGTGTGTCTTCCGTATTACTTCTCCTCTCAGCTACCCAGGCTCCTTTTTGCTGCGTGGCATAGTAAACATTATACCCAGAACGCTTTGCAACTCGACTGCCCTCAGCAACAAATAAAATTGCCGGCTTATCATCCTGGTAGGAAATCTGCAAATATCGAGGATTATCTAACTCACTCCCATTCTTCTCATCATAAAAAGTATACTTCTCATTTTTTTCAACTTTTGAAGTAGCTAAATCAAAGCTTAACTCCAACGCTTGATAGGCCCTTTGTCCCTGTGCCATCGAATATTTTTCGATAATAGCTGTAGCTTTTTTGTCTCCGGCATCATAGATGATATTCTCAATTGAATCCCCGCCAGTTGCTGAATGCTCGAGCAGCTCTTTTAATTTTCCATTATACAATGAATAAAAATGAACCTCGGAATCAGATATTTGAAGTCCTACTAAAAAGGACTTACCATTTTTAGCCTGCAATCCTGTGTAAATAGGTTGATCATATGTATGTATAAGCTTTGTTTGACCTGTACCTGCATTATATTCTTTTAGTTCATTCTGATTCCAAAAGAGAACTCCAGCTTGGGTAGGTGAAAAAGAAGTAATGTCTTGAGCGATTACCTGATCCGTTCCCTCTTGGTTGATGGTTAACTTATCATCATCCATATAAATCAGCTGACCCTCGGACGCCCAAATTGGTTCTGCCGGCGCCACTTCGGCTTGGATAGATTCTTCTTTTAACATGTTGAAATTTTGATCCAATACTTTGTGAGAAACATCTGTCTCATCCGGCATAAAAATGTGTAACTCATCATCTATTTGATAACTGTAATATTCCATTGGATATTTTGATGATGCTTTCAAATTGCTTGATCTTCCCCACCCATCATCAGGCAGAGTTGTTTCCAGTCTTACATTGTACACATAATAAAGCAGCAACATGATAAAACCTGTAATAATTGGTATAATTATAGCCTTCTTACTCAAATGAATCCCCCTTAATCTCTAGATCTTTATACTCATTTAAATAATATCACTATATTAGTTTAATTTGGTAGAATTTTCAATAAATTATAATAGTTTAAATTTTACATTTATTTATTAAACAAATCTTGTTAACTTCCCATAAAATATGTTAACCTATTATTTAAATTGGTTTACTTATTTTTCAGTTGAGGTGACTGTCTATGGCTCATGATAAAACGAAAAAGCTAGTTCTCGCAGCAATGTGTGCATCCATCATCTGTCTGTTAGCCCAAATCACCATTCCTTTGCCTCTCATTCCTATTACAGGACAAACATTAGCCGTTGGGATTGTGGCAACCATCTTGGGATCCAGACACAGTACGATTACAGTATTAGTCTATTTAACACTCGGTCTTATAGGCTTACCTGTATTCTCTCAATTCACAAGCGGATTAGGTATTTTATTTGGACCAACGGGCGGTTACTTAATCGGATTCATTCCGACAGCCTTTTTGATTGGGCTATGGTTAGAAAAAACATCCTATACATACAGTCAAGCTTTTTTCGCAAACCTAATCGGTATGTGTATCACCTTAACCGTTGGATGCGTTTGGTTAAAACTATTTGCAGCACTTACCTGGCAGGAAGCTTTAGTAACAGGTATTTATCCTTTTTTACCAGTCGGCATCATTAAAGCATTCCTAGCCGCATGGTTCGGCATCACTATAAGGCAGCGCTTGAACTCTGCTAAACTATTACCAGCTCAAGCTAAAAGATACTCCTCCCTTTGAATTAGGTGGAGTATCTTTTGCTATATTGGGAAGGTATTATCTGTAAGCCGATATAAAGTATGTTTTTATCAGCTTCTCTATTACTGATTATATTTCTACTAGTTATCATAAAAGCAACTAGATACTCCATAGAAAATATGCAAAACTATATAATTCGTGCTGTAAAACCAAATAAAAGGCACCCTATTTGAGTGCCCACTAGTCAACATTTCCTCTATACTCCTTTCATTTTTTCTTAAAAACAAATTTTATTTAAAGTCACACAAAAGATTATCCATCAACCAATATATGTAAAGGATTAAATGGAACTTTGTAGAATTATATATTGAGCAATAATTTATATGAAATTAGGTGAAGAGATTTTGAAAAGCAGCATATGGGATAAAGATGTAGGTTACAAACCACTACCGGTCACTGATTCAATTATTGAAATGGCCGAAAAAAAGCTGGGTGTTAAACTTCCAGAATCCTACATAAAATTATTAAAAGATCAAAACGGCGGGAGTATCATCTACAATGCTCATCCCGCTCCCAAGCATGAAGTATTTGACGATTTATTCATAGAAGTAGAATACCTCGATGGAATTGGCAAAAATGGAGGAATACTAGATAGTGAAGAATTAATAGAAGAATGGAAAATGCCTAAAGGCCTTGTTTTGTTTAATGGTGATGGTCATTACTGGCTGGCCTTTGATTATCGGCATACTTCTTCAAATCCGCCAATTGTGTACGTAGATAATAATGATGAGATTTCACAAGTAATAACACTCGCTAGAAACTTTGACGATTTTCTAGAAAACTTATATGTAGTGGAAATAGAATTACCAGATGACGAAGACTATTCTATTGTGACATATAGTAAGGAAGACTTTGAATCGTTAATCGAACAAGATGATGCTGAAACACTTTCTGAAATTATCCAATTTGATACTATTGATGAGGAAGCAGATTTAGATTGGTATGGCGAAAAGTTATTACAATTGAGCGAACATCCTGATGATGATTTAAGGATCTCTATAGCTAATAAAATTTGGAATGATTATACTTACCAATTTAGTGAAGATACCTTAAAGAAATTCATTGAACTATTTAAAAATGATACAGATTCTGATGTGAGAAGCTATGCTGATATGATTACAGAAAAAATTAATTACTCTATAGAAGATTTAAAGATGGAAATGGTAAGAGAAAATACTGATTATGGTTACAATGTCGTATCCAGCTTTATGTATAAAGACAATAGCTACCATGTTATACAGAAAGATAATAAATGGATATTGGAAAGTCTCACTGGTGCAGATCAGTCATTCGATTCAATAGAACAATTCTTTAAAGAGGCAACATTGGGGGGAATCCCTCTTACCGATGCTTGGGTAGAAGTTAAGATAATATAAGCTTTTTTAAGAAAAGAAAAAATTACAGTGTACTAATTAGAGCACTCTAACCTATAAAAAGATCCTGACCTCTAAAGTTGATCGGGATCTGATTATTTTGGATTATTTCCCTTCACATATCTAGACGATAAAACATATCCAGAGATCCTCCTTTATCTAATCTTCATCAATTCTTATTTATCTACCATTTTGTAATTTTCAAAGTGCCAACTCAATAACAACTATTATTTTCTTTTGAGCATCCATTGGTAAACTAACCTTCCACCCTATTGGAATGGCATTGTTCGTTAAATTATTCTTAAATACCAGGTGTAACATTATATATTTTTCTACAATAAACTCTCGTTTCACTCTCTATGCTTATCTCATTTATTAAGTATGGGTCAATTCAGTCCTTCTACTGATTGATATTTAATAAATATTTCCAAATATTATTGTATAATCTGTTCTAAATACTGTAAAATTTAATTGTCTGAATATTTAACGGTTTCTATTTAGGGGTTTTGTTATTTTGCGCAGATACTACTCAAAGGGGGATTTTTTAATGGGTTGGGATTACGAATATGATGTAGTAGTAGTCGGTTCTGGAGCAACAGGTTTTTCTGCCGCCATTACTGCAAAAAAAGAGGGATTAAGTACACTGCTAATTGAAAAGGAAAAGCATTTTGGAGGAGCTTCTGCTTTATCAGGCGGCGGTGTATGGGTTCCGAATAACAGATATTTAGTTGAGGCTGGTGTAGCCGATAGTTTTGAAGAGGCTAAATTATATTTAGATTCCACTGTAGGTGATTTAGTAAGTGATACAATTAAAGAAACCTATTTGAAAAAAGGGATCGAAATGCTGGATTATATGCATAATTTAAGCCCACATATGAGATTCTCCTATGCAAATAATTACTCTGACTATTACCCGACACATCCGGGTGGAAAAGGGATCGGCCGGTCGATCGAGCCCAAAGTAATTGATTTAAATAAATTAGAAGATTGGAAGAGCAAGCTTCTCCCTCCTGCTATGGATACAAAAGGTTTCGTTATGACAGGACAGGATTTCGTTAAAGTGAATATGATCACCAGGTCCTGGGCAGGAAAAAGAGCTTCTTTAACACTTGGATGGCGATTAATTAAGCATAAATTATTCAAAAAAGATTATGCCGCATTAGGTAGAGCTTTAATAGCTCGATTGGCTCTAACTTACAAAGATTTAAACGGTGAAATTTGGCTTGATTCACCATTTGTTGATTTTATTTACGAAAACGATAAAGTAACAGGCCTAATCGTAAACAAAAACGGTAAACAAGTAACAATCAAAATCAATAAAGGCTTAATTTTTGGATCAGGTGGATTTTCTCGGGATCAAGAAAAGAGAGATAAATATCTTCCAAGTCCACAAGATGTGAGTTGGACAAGCTCACCAAAAGGTCAAACTGGTGATATTATTGAGCCTTTCGCAAAATTGAATGCGAAGTTTGGTTTAATGGACAGAGTTTGGGGTGCACCTACTGTCATTAATCATTTGGGTATGCCATTTTTCTTAGTAGCGGATAGAGGCTTGCCGAATATGATTATCGTTGACCAAGACGGAAATCGATATATTAATGAACCGACTCCATATCATGAATTCGTTGATAAAATGTATGAACATAATGAAAAAACAGACGGTAAAGCCATCACTTCCTGGATTATTTTAGATGCAAGAGCCAAGAAAAGATATATATTTACTGGCCTATTCCCCGGGCAAGATTTCCCTCAAGCATACTATGAGAATGGTGTTGTTTTGAAAGGAAATACAGTCGAAGAATTAGAAAACAAATTAAATATTCCACAAGGAAATTTAGTTAAAACAATGAACAGATTCAATGAATTTGCACGAAACGGAAAAGATTTAGATTTCCATAGAGGAGAAACACCACATGATCGATATTACGGGGATCCTTCTTTGCCAAATCCAAATTTACTTGAAATCAATGAGGCTCCCTACTATGCAATGAAAGTCTACCCAGGGGATATCGGCACTAAAGGCGGGGTAGTTACGGACGAATTAGCAAGAGTTGTTAAAGAAGACGGTACAGTATTTGATAATGTATACGCTTGTGGTAACTGTTCATCATCCATTATGGGTCATTCTTATCCTGGGCCAGGAGCAACATTGGGACCGGGTATGACCTTTGGTTATGTAGCTTCCATGCACTGTAAGGATAAAAAATAAGAGACTTTTTAAACCCAGACAAAAGCATTTGAACAACTAAAGTTCTTATGCTTTTGTTATTTCTATTAATATCTCTTTTCTTTTATACAAAAGGAGAAAATACCTCCATTTTTAAAATGATTAACCATACTAAAGACCGTTCCATGGTAATACAGACAAAAAGAACAACCAGATACTTTTTCTTTTTTACTCAGTGCTTCATTCACGTTTTTTAGATTCTTTGGAAATTCATATGCCAGTTCTCAAAAAAATTATTCATGTTGTTCTCCACCTTCGTTCTTCATTAATGCAACGCTTCTAACTGGTAATTATTTGTAAATGGAAATTACAGTAAAATACCTTTCCCTTCCATGCTATAATAAGATCCTAATTTCACCAAAGGAGTGCACAACAGTGATGAAGCGATTTTTCATTATTATGTTTGGAGCGTTGTTTTTGACGGCTTGTTCGAACGCAACAAAAGACACAAACAATGAAACAACTTCTACCACCACTAACGTTCAAGAAAACGATCAGCAGGAAGTCAACTTGGAATTCACCCAAGAAAAATATTATATCGAAACCGGTGATGACACGACCATTTACTACTATGCCGAACTGGAAAATACCAGCAACATCCCAGCAGTGTTGTATTCTTCTGACTTAGCGGCAGAAGACAAAGACGGAAATGTATTAGGTGCCCAAATGGGCGGAAGCAGTTACCCGCACATTGTCAATCCAGGGGAGAAAACCTATATTTCGAATACCCTCTTTATTGAAGAATCTATCAAACAAGAGAACATCGCCAAAGTGTATTGCGTGCCTGAGTATGACAAGGCATCTGAGGAATATGTCGGTGTTAATGTGGAAAACCCTGTATTAAAAGAAGATGAGTACAAAATGTACACAGTAACAGGCAAACTTGTGAATTCGACAGATGAAGAGTTTGATGCATCCTATGCAGCCGTTTTACTAGATGAAAATAACCAAATGGTCGCAGTCTTGTCAGGCTATGCGGACAGCTTGAAAAAAGGCCAACCAAAGCCATTTGAAACGTATGAATATCTGCCAGAAGCGGTAAAAGGAAAAGTCAAAAGTGTAAAAGTGATTTCCTGTAAACATTAAGAAATAAAAGCGGTTCCCGTGTGATCTGATTCAAGAAATTTAGACATATATAATTAGGCTGCTTCAAGACCTGAGTTCTGTATTCAACTGGACTCAGGTCTTTTAATTTCGCCTTCATTTGTTTTTGTGATTGTAATAATGGATATAGTCCGCCATTTCTTTCTCAAAATACTCCAAACTCTTAAATTCCCGGAGAAAAAGAAGCTCGGACTTCAATAAGCCCTTAACCGTATTGGAAAAGCCATTTGATAGTTCTTTTTGTTTATTGTACTTTTTTATACTTTCGCCAGATATTTTTCTTTATAAGACAACCCTTGCCCTAATAGATATGCACCAATCATTTGCATAACCGTTTTCACGATAATCTGACCAATAATTGCAGCTGGTACAGCTGACCAAGGAATATATCCAGCTCCTAATGGGCTTAGTCCTACAATGACGAACACAACTGAATCTAATAAACCACCAACCATTCCACTATAAAAGACACGCCAAGCCATCGGAAGTTTTAAACGTGTATAAATTTCTGTATCTGTTGTTTCTGCGATTAAGAATGATAGCGCAGAGGCTGCGACGATAATTAGAGTATCTCCTAATAAATAAGATGCAGTTGCTGATAATACTAAAGCTAAGAAAATAAAACCATAGGTCCTCTTACGACCAAGTTTATTTTGAACCAAATCACGGAAGATAAAGGTTGCACCAATTAAGAACGATCCCATTGGAATAATGAATATCCAAAATTCTAATGGAGCAAAGCGCGCTGTCAGTACATTTGCCGTTACAATTGATACTAAATAGAATAGAATGCGTATCATATTGATCCTCCTATATGCTGTTTGGTATGTAAATATGTGTGCATTCCTTGCAGACGCAGCTTACAAGCGGGACATTCACCACAGCCGTCCGCTTTAATACCGTGATAACACGTTAAGGTCTTTTCTTTCACAAAATCAAATGCACCTAATTCATCTGCTAAGGACCATGTTTCTGCTTTGTTCAACCACATTAAAGGTGTGTGTATAACAAAGGCTTCTTCCATTGATAAATTGATTGTGACATTAAATGATTTTATAAAAATATCACGACAATCTGGATATCCGCTAAAATCTGTTTCACAAACACCTGTAATAATATGCTTTGCACCAATTTGTCTCGCTAATACACCTGCAAAAGATAAAAATAATAAATTGCGACCCGGTACAAACGTTGATGGCAACTCTCCTTCCGCACCATCCTTCACCTCAATATCAGCGCGTGTTAATGCATTCGGAGCAAGTTGATTAAGTAATGACATATCTAAAATATGATGATGGACGTTTAATTCATTAGCGATTTGTTTTGCACATTCAATTTCTAATGCATGTCGTTGCCCATAATTAAATGTCACCACCTCTACCTCTCCAAAATTTTTCATTGCCCAGAACAAGCATGTCGTACTATCTTGTCCGCCGCTAAACACGACTAATGCTTTTTCTTGCTTCATGATCTTTCCCCCCTCCCAAGATAAAAGGATTTTAACGAATTGTGGTAACACTCAGTTAGCGATTATCAATTTTTTCGGGATATAAATCGTGATTCATTAAGCGATGATTTGCGATTTCTTCATATTTCGTACCTGCACGGCCATAGTTACACCAAGGGTCGATTGATATACCCCCGCGTGGAGTAAATTTGCCCCATACCTCGATATAACG
This sequence comes from Bacillus sp. E214, assembly GCF_008087365.1. Lineage (NCBI taxonomy): Bacteria > Bacillati > Bacillota > Bacilli > Caryophanales > Bacillaceae > Bacillus > Bacillus sp. E214. The sequence continues at coordinate 1,156,373 of NZ_VENN01000001.1, forward strand.
AGGATCCAGCAGTTTAATTAAGTCATTCATAATGATATTGACACAGTCTTCGTGGAAGTCTCCATGATTGCGGAAACTAAATAAATATAATTTTAGTGACTTACTTTCTACAATTTTTTTATTTGGAATATACGAAATATACATGGTCGCAAAATCCGGTTGCTGCGTAATTGGGCAAAGACTTGTAAACTCAGGGCAATTAAACTTAACAAAGTAATCACGGACTGAATGTAAATTATCTACAGACTCTAATACTTCAGGTGCATAATTAAATGCATACTTCACATTTTGATTTCCCAATAACGTTAAATCCTCTAATCCTTCTGTTTGTTGTCGACCAGACATAAATAACCCTCCTTGAATTAGATATCTAATCATTCCAAGGAGGGCCATACTCTTTTTCTATAAAAATAACTACTTAGAAAGTCAAAAAAGCCACGTCCAATATATGGACATGGCGAGAATGACATGTATCCATAGTTTTTTATAGAGGGTATCCGCTATGAACCTCTCCTGAAAATCTTCAGATATTATTTTAATTACATCTTATCATATCACACCCGATAATGGTTATAAAAGGAAAAAAGTTAACAGATGTAAGTTGAATCACGGGTGTTTCATAAAATATGAAGCTGAGCTAAAAATGATAAACACAAGTTAGACGATAAAAGTATTTTGGCAATTTTACACAAATAAATGGCCAGATGACTATTATCTAAAGGTTTGATGGTTTATTAATCAAACTCAATTATTTCTTTCTCCTTCGGTTTTTCATATCATACGAACCAGACTTGTATACAAGTTCTTGTATCGCTATTACTGGTTATGTTACTATTTTATATACTTATATTACGTATCGGAGGAAACATATATGATTATCGATCAGTTATCAAATGCTCCATTATATGATGGAGTGCATCCTAGATTAAAGAAAGCCTTCGCTTTTTTAATGGAAAATGATTTGCAAGCCTTGCCGGTAGGAAAGTATGAAATTGAAAATGACAAGGTCTTCGTAATGATTCAAGAGTATGAAACAAAGCTCATTGAAGACTGTCGCCTGGAAGCTCATTACTCATATACGGATATCCAATACGTCATTAAAGGCGAGGAAAGAATGGTTTATACAAATAAGGAAGATACAGAAGTCGTAGAGGAACAAAAAGAAAATGATGTTATGTTCTTGAATGGCGAGGGTAATCATCTTATCGTGAAAGAAGGATGTTTTGCTGTGTTTATGCCCCAAGATGCTCATATGCCAGGTGTTTGTGTGCAACAACCGCAAACTGTAAAAAAAGCAGTAGTAAAAGTATTGTGTGATTAATGGAAGAGGCAAAATCAATTCATGATTTTGCCTCTCTTAATCTTTGTCGTGATTGCGGAAAGTTTTTCAACGACCTAACTAACACTCCTATATCTGGCACTCGTTATCTTGGAAAGTGGTCTACTTTCTTTCATTTAATAGTTGAGGGTTACACCTTGCCGAAGATTGCCAAAAGACTAAAAATCCATTTGTCTACCGCATTTTACTGGCGACATAAGGTGCTTTTTGCCCTTCGTTCATTGGGATTTCAAACTTTAAAAGGAATTATCGAAAGCGATGAGACCTTTTTCAAAGAGTCTTTCAAAGGCCGAGAAGTAATTGATAGAAAGGCTAAGAAGCGTGGAGGTAGAGATGAACCAGCCTCAAACATATTTCTACAAGTAGGGGGTGAACAGTTTAGCGGACGGGATCATTTGTCCCACTGCCCCTTACGTTCTACCCTGGCTACTGATAGATTAAATTCAAATGAAAAAAGTTCAACCAGAAAGTTCTGGCTGAACTATATAATACGAACCTGCCCCTTTACTTCAACAAGATATTCAACCACAAAAAAGCATTAATCTTTCTAGGATGAACGCCACTGTTTAATAATTTGGGATCTAACCTGTCCCACTGCTCGGGCAGGAATCGCCCGTCTTTCACTGCCATCCTGTCTTTGTATAATCAACATTGATATATAAAAGATCCTTATTTATAAATTTCTAGCAGCGTCTTTTATAGCCAAATCTCCGAGGAATGAATTTGTTTATTTATTTTTACCGTTTTTTTCGTTGCCGTGTTTAAAGTTCCCTGTAATTTTAGCTAATAAAAGCTGTACTTCCATTATATCTTCTGCTGCATTTAATTTTTCTATAAGTTGCGCAGCCTTCCCATCCTTTACAATTTTGATTTGCTTGCCTTCGTAATAGATGATCACTGTCCCTTTTTTCGTTATTTGGTAATTGAATGGCTCTTCCTTTAATCTGTTGCGTTTATCTATTTCACTCACCATATTACCCCCTAATCGTTCGACAAAATAGCTTTCAAGCCATTTTGTATAAATATATTCTCTTTGAGGACATTCTTTCTTGAACTTAATTATAATGCCTTGGTCAAGCTTGATGTCTTTATATATGTCGTTTATTTTCCCGGTGGTATGTAAAACCATTATTATATATATGTCTTTAAAAATAATATAAGTCCTTTTTTCGCTAACCTGCCCCGTTTGTTCAATAAGCTACTATAATCTAACCGTACCATAAAATGGATATAAATCAACCTTTTTTATAAAGCAACAATCTTTACGAAAACAGCCTATTTTTAAGACGAAGAGTATTTAAAATGGCTTCGATTTGAGAGAACATATTGAAATGCTAAAAATCCCTTTTCTCCTAGCAGAAAAGGGATTTGGATTTTGGCTAAAAGACCTTTTTGAAAGTGGTTGAAGCATGGTCGGTCAAAATGTGTGCGGTAGATGAAAGCATATTCCCGACAATAAAGGATAAGAAAGACAACTTATGTTGAATAACGAATTCCTCTAAATGATTGATATAAATTCCATATGGCACATCTGTCAGGATACTCATCGCTCCTGCTCCCAGCATGATCCAAGCCATCACATACAGATATCTGATGATATCTCCAATCACATACCCATGTGTCCAGATGGAGCGATGCTTAAATTTTTGGTAGGGAATCCACATGAACCGTAAGAATCCCCACCTCCGATACGGATTGCTTTTTATATCCAAATCAGGGTTCATCCAATAAGTGCCGAAGAGATATCCTATAATCACGGAAATCCCATGCACATATTGTTGAGAACTGATCAATACGGCCCCAATTCCAATAGCTAAAAATACTAGGTTTATTTTCTTATGCGCTTTCCCGTTTGCCACCCTAATCCTCCGTTTTGTTCTTTTATGACGGTTCTCCTGAACCAGCCATTGTTTTCCATTATAGGGGATAATCAGAGCTGGGAACACATTTTCGCTCAAAACAAGTGTTCGCTCTTCTGTTCGTCGTCGAAAAAACAAAAAAGCCAATAATTTTGGTTTTTTATCTAGGCATGATTCAGAATTGTAGAATGAATTTTCCCAGATTCAAAAGTCGCATTACTTCTTTTGAATAAAAGAAATAATATCAATATATAGAGCTGTCATTTCTTCTGGTGTTTTGTCTAAACCATTTTGAACCCATTGTTCGACTAATCCTAAAAAAGCAGATGTGATAAAAGATAAAAAATATTCCATAGGGGCCTTTAACCTTGCATTAATGCTATCATTTTTCTCTAAATTCAAACGTACTTTTTCTGAAAAGGCATCCCTGAATCTAATATGAAAACCTGCTCTACCATGATTGCTTAAGAAAATTTTTAATATTGGTGCATGCATTTTAATTGAACTAAATAGAGAAGCAGCTATTTGCTCTTGTCCATTTTCAAATGTATGTATGGAAGAGTAGCGAGATTGTAATTCGTCAATATGATTTCCTAAATCTCTAAACAATTGTTGTTCTATTTGATCAAGCAAATCGAATTTATCTTGATAGTGTAAATAAAAAGTTCCTCGATTAATTTGTGCGGTTTTTGTTATATCCCCGATCGTAATTTGTTCAAACGGCTTATTCTCTAAAATTTGCAAAAATGACATTTGAATTAGTTGTTTAGTTTTACGGTTTTTTTCTTCATAAATACTCACAAAAATCCCTCTATTTCTAAAAATGAACAAGCTGTTCACTTTTGTTCATTGCTTCTGTTTATACCTTGATTATAAAATGAATAAATATTACTGAACAATATGTTGTTTATTAAGAAAGGAAGAAATTGATTGAGATTATTTAAAGAAAAATTAGCTTGGGCTGCTCCTATTGCAGTAATTTTAATTATTGCGTTATTCTCATTAAATTTATTTGCTCAAGGTAACCCACAAGTAAGAAATTTACCAGTTGCACTTATAGTAAATGATGAAGGCGTACATGTAGATGCCGTGAAATCGGCAGTTGAACAAATGAGTAAAGGCACTGACGGCGAAGAACCAATGTTAGCTTTTACAAATGAAAAAGAAGAAGATATTGAAGATTTATTTGATGATAAACAGTATTATGCTGCATTAGTCATTCCTGAAGGTTATAATGATACATTGCAAAATGCGCTGACTAACAACTCTCCAGCAACTTTACAGGTATATATTAACCAAGGTTATAACATAACTGGTGCGAACTATGCTAAGACTGCTTTAACTGCTTTAATTACCCAATTAAACAACCAATATTCTTCAAATTTTATTGCGCAAATGGACGGTCAACAAATCGAGGCTAACAAGGCAGCTGTACTTGTGAATCCGATTGTTTCTGAAGAAAAAGTATTCAATGCCGTTACAGCCTCAACTGCAAACGGAAGTGCTCCAACCTTAATGGCAGTTCCTGCTTGGGTAGGTGCGTTAATCGGTGGTTTCATAGTATTTTTAGCTTCTTCAAACATTTTGAAAAAAGAATTATTAACTCGGAAACAAGCGTTACACCTAATGGGAGGTCAAGCATTATTCGGCATAATTATTGCCCTATTCTCTGGTTTTACCGTTGCAACGCTTGGTTTAATCGCTGGTATTAATATGCCTAGCTACTTCTTGGTTGGTTCGTTCGTATCGTTTGCAGCCTTCTGTTTCTTTTTATTAGTCTCCGGAGTAACTGCATGGATCGGTAAACCAGCCATTACCTTATTCATGGTTGTAATGCTGTTAGGTATGGGTGTTTTAATGACACCACAAGAAATGCTTCCTGATTTCTTTGTAAACTTCATTCGCCCTTGGGTTCCTATCCGCTTTGCCTCTGAAGGTTTACGTGAAATTTTCTACTTCGGCAGCGGCTTCTACACTGGCCAATCATTCAACACCATTTTAGGAATTGGTATTGCAGGGTTAGTGATGTATGTTCTATCTATTTTTAAACCAGTGCGTGCAAAAAAAACTAATGCTAAATAAGCTTATTTATAATGATGTGCTCTGACAACATTATAAATATTCGACTTCAGTCATTCCAACTGGATCTGTGCTCTTATATAAATAAAGCTGAATAGAGGCAGGGACATCACTAGATTCAAAATCAAAGCCGGCAGATTTTTACTCCTCGTAAAATTCTGCCGGCTTTTTTGTTCATTCGTAGATTTGTCTCAGCTTTTTATTATAATTCTACAAATTTAAGACCGCATCATATGCTTCGTGTACTGCATCAAGTACTTTTCTAACCTTCACGCTATCACCAACGTTAACAATATTCGTTTTATTTTTTAAAGAGTGATATAGATGATTGTTAGGCGAAAATCCTGCTGCTACCACAACGCTATCACAATCATTCCATTCTTTATTGCCGTTTACCTCAATTTCTACGGCTTGATCTAGTACTTCTGTTACTTTAGCAGATGTTTTAAACGTGATATTTGGGTGCTGCAAAAGCTGGTTTAACATCATTGCATTTTGTATAAATAAAGGTTCAGGTAACATTTTTTCAGCCATTTCGATAATAGTGATCTGCATTCCTTTATTTGCAAGCACAACTGCGGTTTCACAGCCGACTAGCCCGCCGCCAATAACCGATATCTTTTTTCCAAGAAGAGCTTGATTTTGCAGAACGTCTGTTGCTGTGTAAACATGGCTCTTATTCAGTCCCTTGATTGCACTTGGCATTATAGGATTGCCACCGGTAGCATGAACCACCAAATCTGCTTTATAGGATAATATCGCTTCTTCCGTTGCCTCTTTACAATACCTAATCGAGATATTTAACCGGTCAAGTTTTGTCCGATAATAATCGAGAATTTTCATTCCATCCCGCTTAAACGGAGGCATACAGGCATTATGAAAGTTCCCTCCTAGATAGGCTTTTTTCTCCCATATTTCCACATCATGACCTGCTTCTGCAGCAGTTATGGCAGCTTGACAGCCGCCAGGACCAGCACCTATCACTAGAACCCGCTTCGATTCATCTGCTGCTTTCAATTCTTTCAATCCCTCATAGCCCGTAAGAGGATTGACGGCGCAGTTTATGCTCTTACCAGCAGCAACGGTAGCAATACAGCCTTCATTACAATAAATGCAATGTCTGATTTCGTCCGTTCTATTTTCCATCACTTTCTTTGGAAAATTTGGGTCTGCCAAAAACTCTCTTCCAACTCCCGCGATATCAATCCAACCATTTCGAAGTGCAGCTTCAGCCTTTTCAATGTCACCCAGGCGCCCATTTGAAAGAACTGGCAAAGACGTGACAGCCTTAATTTTAGCAGATGAAATCATTTGTGGAACCATATCCTGCTGGTAAATAGGCGGCATTGCTATGTACCAATTATCATGACAGCCAGCGTCAACATGTAATGCATGGACACCCTTGCTTTCTAATAGTTTGGCAATCTCTATTCCTTCTTCAATTCCCCTGTACCCTTCTTCTACTGGCAAGAAATGATCCGGGGTAAATTTAACAAGGAGAGGGAAGTCACTTCCAAGGTCTTCCTTGATGACATCGATTATTTCTGTTAAAAATCTCATCCTGTTTTCAAAGCTTCCGCCATATTCATCCTGGCGGATATTCCATCGTTTGGTCATGAATTTATCTGTCAGGTACCCGCCATAAGCATGGATTTCAATGGCGTCTGCTCCTGCTCTCTTCGCTAATTTTACTGTTCTCGAGATTTCACCTTGTATAAACTTAATTTCATCAATCGTCAATTCTTCAAAGGTTATATTAGCACCGGGATACAATGGTAAAGCTGATGCTGAAGCAGGCTTTAGCCTGCCCTCTCCTATACCACCTAATCCAATTCCGGGCACCACTTGAAGGCAGATTTTACAATCAAATTCATGGGCCCTATCCACTAGCTCTTTAAAGCCTGCAAAACTTTCTTCTGTCAATGTGGATGCAGGGGTATGGCCATCGATAGCTTCTGTTGCAATAACGGTTGTCATCACCATCGATGCTCCGCCCTTTGCTCTGGTAACATAGTAATCTACTGTTCTTGAATCAAAATTCCCGAGTTCTGCTCCCATTGGAACCATAACAAATCTGTTTTTCAGTTCCAAATTTCCGACTTTAATAGGTTCTAATACCAACATTTTGTGGCCACCTCATTAAAAGGGACATATTCAATCATAACCTTACCAGAAACGTCCCCTTGCTTTCATATATTATTAGTTAATTATATGTGATATATTTCACATAAAGGATGATGACTGGATTGTAAAGATAAGTACCATCCATACAATTATTGTAAATTTCTCCATAAATTTAATCAATGTGATTTAAACGCTTTATTTGAACGGTTTGTGAAAAAAACAGCAGTCATACTCAGCGTGACTGCTGTTTACACAGGTTTTAGAATATATTCTGATCTCTTATATCGTTTATTCATTTCTATATACCTTTAAATCGGATAAAGAAAGCAATGCTATATTCCTGCTATAACAGAAGGCGTTGCAATTGTATGCCATAAGTTAGCACTGATAGCACTTGTTTCGTCATCTTTTTCCCGGCCATCAAAATAGAGAATCTCTTGTTCTAATTCTTCCAACTCGTTGATCCTCCCTTTAAGGTAGTCATTGAGCCGATTAATGGCGGATTGAATCCGCTGCAGCAGACCGCCCATCCGAAGATCGAATACATCAAGGCCGAATATTTTATTCTCATCCATCCACTGAGTACGATAAGCTTCCATGAATTCCTCTGCTAACTTTTTCATTTCTGGTAAGAAGGTATTACAATAGTCCTCTAAAATTTGACGATTTTGCTTATGATAGGCTTGCCGAATGTTTATTCCTGCCTCACACTTGATTGCTAATAAACTGCTTAAGTTATACTGTGTCAGAAACAATGCCTGCCAATCGGGATTTCTATTGATACACTTTTTAAAATGATCTGCACAGTTTTGAAAGTGGGAAGCATACTCATTAGGTATCACATGTCTATCAAATAAGCCGCACAAGACATCTTGATACAATAAATACTTAGCCGGGTTAATTGAATGGTTATTCGGCAATTTACTACCAGGTACCATCATCGTCATATCCAAGCTCATAAAATCAGAGTAATTCCCTCCGACACATGTGGTAAACCGCTCCTCCAGGCGGCTTGTTTCAGCATTATCCGTATAACAAAGCTCTGCCCAAAGCTGTAAGGTCGGAAGTATGGAATAAATTGATGCTTCCGCGCCGTTATCACCCCAGGCTGTAATAAATACATCTTTAACTCCATTACGAAGGCAGCTTTTATGAGCAATTTCACCTGCATGATGACTAAAATGATTATTTGAGGAAAAGCCAGTCCATTTCCAAGCGCCGCCAGCAAAAATTATGTTGTTACTGAGTTGTTTATGTTTTTTCAACATACCATCATATTTTTCCGACTCAACCGAATAGTAATCCCAATAAACTAATGATATGTCATCTGGGATCATTTCTATAACATCCTCTCGAATTGGGCTTTCGGTATCGTAATACTCTCCCGAACTCGCCAACCGGAAAAACATATCACTCCACATCATCGGCTCATAGCTGTACTTTCTGGCAATTTCCATCAAGCGGCCAAAATGCTTAAGCAACAAAGTCGACCGGTCCCGAAAACCATGTTTATCCAGATACTTGCCAAGCCCGACCATATGGGCCTCATCCATTCCACTATTGATTTTTCTGCTGGAAATATGTTTGGACATAGTCCTGAACATTGCATCAATCAAATCGTACGTTTTCTCTTCATCAATAAGCAGGATATCATCACAATCCACGATATCGGAAAATGTCTCCCATTTTAATGCTGTACCCAAATATGCCAGCGTTTGAATACAGGGAATCAGCTCGATTCCGAAGCTGCTTGCATACAGATCCATACTTTTTAATTGTTCTCCCGAATAACGGCCACGCATATAGCCAAAATACGGATACTCTTTTATCTCATACGTGTCTTCAGTATATAGCTGCACAGAAGAATATCCCATTAAGGCCAAATGTTTGATCAACTTTTGAAAGGTTTCGACTTTTAAAACGGCATTTCTGGAGCAGTCAATTAAGACCCCAAGGGAATTATAAACTGGTTTCTCCGAAGAGCTCATCCTTTTTCATCCCTTCTATCAATAGGCCTAGTGCACGGAAGAATTGGCACGGTTCTTGATAGGCAATCGTTCCACTTTTACCATCATATTGAACGTGAATTCCAGATTCTGAAGATTCCACTAAAATGGGAATCCCATTGTCTGATTGCTTGATGTTTAATAGATTTAAGATTTCCTGAGAAGCTGAATCCAATTGCTCATCCAACCCAATTAATTGTATTTGCATGGCTACCTCCACCTCTATTCAAAATCAGCGAAATCCTAATGAGCGTACGTACTCTCACGGGATTTCGCTGCTTTTTTTAGTTATTGTTTTGAATCAAAACCTTGCTCAGTTCGATTGGCGAAAATTGAAATTTGTTATACGGCCTGAAACGCACTTTAAATTCAAAAGCTTCAGGTCTTAAACGATATTTTTCCAGTACATCTGGACCACAGCTGGAAGAGCCAAGACCGTGTTGTTTATAATCCAAATTAAAGGTAATAAAATCCTGTTTTTTCAAGTCATACGTATGGTTAGCTCTTTCAAAATTTTCAGCAGTATAGTAGTGGGCACTGAAATCTATTTCTGGTTCACCGACCGCTAAAAGACCAAAACCGTTTGTATCCGTTAATGATACCCATTTAACCTGATGACGGTTTCCATTTTCTTGCGGCCAGACATAAGGTGTATATAACCCTTCAACATCACTGGACCATACTCCTACTTTATTGGCCATCCGGCTGTCTGCATAAGCTTCTCCAGGACCCCGGCCGTACCAGCTGACATTCTCCAACGTTTTTGGCAGTTTCATCGTTAACCCAATTCTCGGCATCGTTTCCGGCAGTTCTCCATAAGGTTCACCTTTTACCTTCAGAAAAACATCGCCGCTGCCTAAAATGGTATAGGTGTATGTGGTGTTGATCCCCCAAGCAATTCTTGGCGGCGCAATTCGGACAGTGACATGAATATCCACGCTCTTCTTATCAGATGAAACATCATACGTTACATCAGTGATTCTATGCTGCATCCAGTGCAGACCATATTTTTGCCATACTTCCTTTGAACTTATACCTTTATGAATAGCCAGCTTGTCATTATCTGTCGGTGCCCGCCATACATTCAATTTCGGCCCTGATCCAAAAACCTTCATTCCCTCAACAGTCCATGAATCTATGACGCCAAAGATTTTACTAAAGGCAAATTCAAAATGATCTCCAGATACCGTAATCAACCGGTCACACTCTTTAACCGCTATAGGATAAGAAAACGAGGTATTATTTTCAGTTACTGTCGCTAAAACTGGAAGTTTAAATTGCTCCCATGCTATTTCATGACCTGCTTTAGCCCATAAGGTATCTACAGTCGTCCGGAAATTTACATTTAACCAGTAATCAGTGTGATCCCTTATAATAGTAGGTAGCGTAAACGGTATAGTAATGCACTTTGATTCACCTGCTTGAATACCTTCAACAGATTGCATCCCCTGATCAAGAATTTGATCATCACATATAATAGACCATGATAATTGCAGATGATCTAAAGGAATAAAATCATATCGGTTGGTAATTTCAATTATCCCTTTCTCTAAATCAACTGCTTCTGCCTTAACTGGCTCAATCACCTTCTTGTATTCTATTAACGCAGGTGATGGTGTCCGGTCAGGCCTGATTAGGCCATCAATGACAAAGTTGGAATCATGCGGTGTTTCGCCAAAATCTCCACCATAGGCAAAGTACTCTTCCCCATTATCATTTATCTGTCTAATCCCTTGGTCAATCCATTCCCAGACGAAACCTCCCTGCAATCTTCTATATTTATAGAAGGTTTCCCAATATTCTTTAAATCCTCCAGGTCCATTCCCCATCGCATGAGCATATTCACAAAGAATATGTGGCTTATTCAGGTCGTCTCTCTTCCCTAATTCGTCCATGATCTCGACTGGTGTGTACATAGTTGTGTGGACATCTGAAGCAATTGGATCCCTGGTCGGTATATTTTCGCCTTCTTCCATAATGAAACGGCATTCACCTTCATAGTGAATAGGTCTTGTTGGATCTTTTGCTTTGGACCATTCAGCCATCGCTACGTGATTTCGACCAAATCCTGATTCATTCCCCAGCGACCACATAACAATGGAAGCATGATTCTTATCCCGTTCAACCATCCGTTTCATCCGATCCACGTAGGCCTCTTCCCAAGCTGAGTCATCACTGATTTGATTATAGTTATTTATCTCCTCAAATCCATGGCATTCTAAATCCGCCTCATCGATGACATACAATCCATAAATGTCACATAAATCATAGAAACGTGGATCATTGGGATAATGGGATGTCCTTACCGCATTTATATTGTGAAGTTTCATCAGTTGGATATCCTCAATCATCGAATCCATCGGAACAGCTCGTCCAAGATCAGGATGATGATCGTGGCGATTGACCCCCTTAAACATGACCGGTATCCCATTTACTAGCAAAACTCCATCTTTTACTTCTACTGTTCGGAAACCGACTTTAGTTGGGATGACTTCTATCACATTCCCTTTCTCATCTTTCAGGGTAAGAAGCAGATGATAAAGGTAGGGATTCTCAGCCGACCATTTATTCGGATTGTCAATCGGGATAACAGCAGATATTTTTGCTTCATCCATCACATCAATCGTAATATTTTTTAAATCTCTTATTTCAACTTCTTCATATAAATGGTTTACTAATTTTATTTCAAGCTGATAATTAGTTATCGGATTATTCTTTTGGTTTAATATATAGGTTTCAATTTCTAATTCGCCATTTTCGTAGTTTTCATCGAGAGTTGTTTTGATAAAATAATCTCTGACATGCGCCTTTGGTCTTACAAGCAAATAAACGTCTCTATATATACCGCTGAGCCACCACATATCCTGGTCCTCGATATAACTCGCCTCAGACCATTGATAAACCTGAACAGCTATTACATTTTTTCCTTCATGAACCAACTTGGTAATATCAAATTCACTTGGAAGACGGCTGCCCTGGCTATAGCCAACTTCCTTGCCGTTTACCCAAACATGAAAGGCACTATCCACACCTTCAAATCGTAGGATAATTGCTTGATCTGCCCAATCACTTGGAACGGTAAACTCACGTCTATAAGAGCCTGTTGGATTTTCAGTTGGAACATGAGGCGGGTCTACTGGAAATGGATATTGTACATTTGTATAATGAGGCCTTCCATATCCATGCATCTGCCAGTTTGATGGAACTTGCAGATCATCCCACTGACTAGTATCATATGATTCTTCAATGAATTGCTTCGGTGTCAAAGACGGATTCTCAGCGTAGTGGAATTTCCATACGCCATTTAACACCTTAACCTCCTCAGCTTTTCCTCTGTCGTAAGTCAATGCGGATGACTCACTGGTATAAGGAAAGAAGTAAGCCCTCTCTTGCAAACGATTCACATGAAGAACAGATAAGTTTTCCCAATCGTACGACTCTTTTTTCATAACTCTTCACCCTTCTTTCTACATAATCGAATACTTACTTACTTTTTGATTGCTCTGTATTTTCTCATCATTCATTCGCCATTAAGTTCATCGGCAGTTAGCAAATTAAACGGAAACGAAAAGTTTATTCGTCCAGTAAAAGCGTGAAAACGCTTATAGAAACTGAGCATAATCTCATTAAGTCAGCCATTTTAGAGTTGCATGAATGATGAAGAACAACTTGTTTCTCAGCCTTTTATCCAATTCCTTTTTGAATACTCGAAAATCAACTACTTCACTGACCCCATCATGCCGGCAACGAAATGTTTTTGGAGAAGGAAGAATATCAGTGCAGTTGGCAGCGTTGCAATAACAATCGTTGTCATAATCACTCCAAAGTCTGGAGAATATCCTGACCCAAGATTTGATATCAACAACGGCAAGGTATGGTTCTCTGGTGACTGGAGCACTACAAGCGGCCATATGTAATTGTTCCAGCTTGCCATAAAAGTAATAATGGCGGCTGCAGCATATGTTGTTTTCATTGTTGGAATATAAATCCTAAGGAAAACCCCTAGCTCCGATAATCCATCAATTCGGCCAGCCTCAATAATTTCCCTTGGGAACATCTTTGTACTTTGGCGGAAGAAAAATATCAGAAAGGCTGTTACACTTGTTGGTAAAATAACTGCAGCAAGTGTATCAATACCCACCATTGGAGTAGCTTCGGAAATAGTTCCAAACATCCGAAATAACGGAACCATTAAAGCAGCAAAAGGAATCATCATGGAGAGTAATAAGAAATTAAAAACATAGTCCTTCATTTTGCTTCTGAAAATTTCAAATCCATAACCAGCCAAAGAGGCAATCAACAAGGAAAGCACTGTTGTAATAACTGCTATTTTAATAGAATTACTTAATACAGATACAAGATCGGTGGTATTCAGCAAACTTCGAATATTTTCCACCAGATGACTCCCTGGTAATAACCGACCCTTTGTTACATCCACCGACTTATTAGTCGAACTGACTACCATCCATATAAATGGAAAGATGGAAATAACGGAGACTATGCTTAAAAAAGTATAGTTAAAAATACTTTTAAGTTTACTCATTTTTATCACCTGCCATTTTAAATTGAAGGATGGAGAAGAATACAATCATAATCACAATTGCATACGAGACGGTGGCTGCATAACCGAAGTCAGGGGTATATTTAAATGACAGATTATAAATATACTGAGAAATGGTCATCGTTGCATTCCCAGGTCCGCCTTGTGTAATATTCATGACTTCATCAAACAATTGAAGTGTCCCTATTGTTGAGATAATGGACGTAAACAAAATAATTGGTTTTAGTAATGGTATGGTTATTTTAAAAAACTGTTGAAATGAGGATGCCCCGTCAATTTTTGCTGATTCATAAATAGAATAATCAATATTTTGCAGAGCAGATAAGTAGAAGATCATATTATAACCAGTCCATCTCCAAGTGATGGCAATAATAATCGTTATTTTTGCCCAAAAGGGATCAGTCAACCACTGGATTGGTTCAGAGATAAGAGCTAATTTCATTAACATGGTGTTTACAATGCCATCCATAGAAAATAAATATTTAAAAATAACAGAATAGGCAACAAGTGACGTTACACATGGTAAGAATATGGCTGTTCGAAATAATCCCCGATACTTTAATTTCGGATTGTTCAGTAAAACCGATATAAACAAAGCAAAAATAATCATAATCGGGACCTGAATAATGAGATAGATCACCGTATTTTTTACTGTTGTCAAAAAAGTAGGATCCTTAAATAAACGTGCATAATTGTCCAATCCGACAAAGGAAAGATTTGTACCCGTGCCAGATTGTAAAGACATTATAAATGCCTGAATCATTGGATAGAAAGTAAATGTGCAAATCATGATGACTGCCAGTACGACAAAAGACCATCCAATCGTTGCATTTTTCACCCGATGCTTCCGACTGTTTTTTTGGGGTATTACATTCTGGCCGGTTGTGTTCGTATGATAACTTTGTTTGGTTTTAGCCGGGAACAATATACATCAACTCCTTACTAGATTGATAAAAAACTCGGGAAACGCGCCTGTTGATCAAAGTAGCTCCTATTCTTATAGGAGAAGCCGGCAATTTCCCGAGGCTTGAATTTTCATTTGCTAGATTAGCAGAGACCAACCTATTATTTAATTTGCTGTTCTGCTTGTGTTTGTGCGTCATTCAAGACTTTATCAAGTTCTTTTCCTTTTAAGAAATCCTGCATTCCCACTGCTAATATATCTTCAATTACATACGTGTGCGCACCATAGTTTACTTGTGGTATTTCAGCCACCCATTTAGAAAAATCTTCTGTGATTTTCTGACCGTCAAAGAATTCATCTGCTGCTTTATAAGCCTCACCTTCTGCAGCAGGCTTATACGTACCAATTGCACCAATCTCTTTATTTAGATCCTGATAAAAATTAACGTTCGAACCGAAAGTTTTTGCCAACAAATCTGCAGCCTTCTCTTTGCCCGGAATATCAAGAACATACCAAGAGCTTCCGCCAAGGTTAGTAGCATTAACAGAATTTGCATTACCAGATTGTTTAGGGAAAGGAACAATTGCCCACTTACCTTTTTGAGATACTTCCTGCTTTACTGAAGCTGTCATCCAGTTACCTGTTAGAATGGATGCTGTTTCACCGCTATTAAAGGAAGCAAGATATTGACCCCAGTCGGAAACCGGTTTTGATATATCTGCTTCTACAATCTCTTTGTAAGTTTGAAATGCTTCTTTAAGATACTCATTGTCTGCCAAGTTCGGGGTAACGCCATCTTCCTTCAAATACCATGAACCGCTCGTCTGAATCATTTGACGAATAAGACCAAGATCTTTAGGATCCATTGAAATCATAGATTTGCCAGTGGCTTCTTTAACTTTTTTGCCTATTTCTATATATTTGTTCCAGTCTATACCCTGCAAATCTTCAACAGTGTAGCCTGCTTTCTCTAAATAATCTGTTCTTACATAAAATCCAGATACTCCTGAATCAAATGGAATACCATAATGCTTATCTTCTAAACTGGTAGGAGCAAGTTTGTATTCTGCAAAATCTTCCGCTTTATAATATTTTGATAAATCGAAGAATGCATCTGGATACGCTTTAAGAAAGCTTTGCGCACGATAATCCTCAATTAAGACAATATTCGGCATTCCTTTAGTTGTACCGGAGCTTAAGCTGGTATTAAGTTTTTGGACAATGTCTGCTTGTGCATTTTCAATGATTTTTAAACTAAGCTCGGAATTTTCCTTATTATAATAGTCCTTTGCCATATCGATAGCTTTCACGTTGAAATTTGGATCCCAAGTCCATACCGTTAATTCATTGCTACCCTTTTCTGTGTCGGAAGCCTCTTCGTTCGTTTTTGATTCAGAAGAACAAGCTGATAACAAAAGAATACTGGCTAACAATAATGCAAAAATCTTATTCATTGACATCCCCTCCATCTCTAATTGTAAGCGTTATCAATCCTACATGTATTATGTTAGCACCCCTTTGCTACAACTCGATAGGAAGATATTTTCGTAAACTTGTATTATTTTTGCCAATTGAAAACGTATTCATTTTTGGGAATTTGGAATATCTTTAGATTTTATTACGATTTTTGTTCCATATGAGAAGGAATGATAATCCGTACCTTTGTTCCTTCTCCCTGTTTGCTGGAAATGGTTACTCCATATTCTTCTCCATATATAAGTTGAATACGCTCATGAACATTCCTAACACCGATTCCTGAGAAAAGCTGTCGTTTGTACGTTTGATTAGGAAGATTTTCACCTTGCTCATCCGCTATTCCGTCACCATTATCTACTACTTCACAAATCAGGTTGTTCTCTTCCTGCCAAATAAGGACATGGATAGATCCCCCCGCTTTACGATTGAACCCATGGAAAAATGAATTTTCCATAAAAGGTTGAAGAATTAGCTTAGGCAGATGAAAATCCATACAATCTGGCGAAACCATATAGCTTACATGTATTTTATTTCCATAACGTTTTTGATTAATGAAGACATAGTTTTTCAAATTATCCAGTTCCTGTTTAACAGTAACCGTTTCATTCACATTGCCTATTGTATTTTGAAGTAAGGAAATCAAAGCAGTAATCATAGCTTCCGTATCTTCCTTGCGGTCTTGCTGAACCATAAATTTAATGGAAGCTAATGTATTGTACAAGAAATGTGGATTGATTTGTCGCTGCAGGGCTGCCAGCTCCGCATTCCGTTTCTGTTTTTGCGACAGCATTAACTGCTCAACATATTCATGCAGCTCATCCAGCATGGAATTAAAAGCATTTCCGATTTGCCTCGTTTCATATGTACCTAAAACAGCCACGTTTTGACGAAATTTAGATTTTGGCGCATTTTCAATCTGTCTAACAAGTCTTGATAAAGAATTAGTCAATCTTTTTGATACGAAAAATATACTGACCAGACCTATCAAAACAATCCCTAGCGAGATCAATACAATTTTTCTCTTATCAATTAAATTTCCAAATGTCTTTTCTTTATCAATAATATTAAATAAATACATATCAAAAGAGGGAAGTGCTTCTACAAAAATGACCTGATCCTTCCCTTTAAAACTACCAATCATATAATTATTTGAGTTGTTTTTACTCTCTTTCGCATACCGAAGGAGTTCCACTTCCTTTTGCCCAATAAATTGAGACTGGTTACTGGAAACAATCCTCCCTGATTTATCAATAATGAAAATATCATTCCCAGGGCTAGTATAGTTGGAATAGACCTTTTTGAATTCACTTTCCCTATAAGAAAAATACATGGAGCCATAAACAGTACCGGAAAGTCGATCCATTAACGCTTTTGTAGCTACAACATACCTTCTATCCTCAATACTTCTCGTTTCGCTCTTACGTTCATCATATTGATACAGAAGCCGTTTCGGTTCTTTAAATGTATTGCTTGTTAAGATACTTTCATTAAGCTCCTGATCAGATATCGGCCAGTGGGTACGATTGGTCGTTAAGGTAACCCCATTTTCTCCTTTAACGATGATTTCAAGCTCGTAAGCTTCAATATTCGATTGAATTTGTTTAATATATTCCCCCATCGTATAAAATGAGATCATTTTTTGAGCATTCGTTTGCTCCTCAGTTAGGTTGGTCTTAATTGTGCCGCTTTGTAAAATATTATTTGACGCAATGACAATAGAATAATGAAAAGACTCAAAGCGTTCTTTTATTTCGTTTATTATTTTCGCATTCGTAATACTGAATTTTTCAAAAAAGAATTCCTCCGACATGCGAATTGTTGTCCATGTAATCGTCACAGAAACAAGAATGATAATGGTGAAGGTGATAAGGGAAATCGTAATAAATAAAGTGTGGTGTTTAAATCGCTCGGGTATAAGTCTCATATTTAATCACGTCCCTTATCCTATAAATTGTTTTCTTTTGTATTGACTAGGGGACATCCCCTTTATTTTTTTAAATACTTTGCAAAAATAGCTATGCTCCGAAAAACCGACCATTTCACTTATTTCTGCGATAGTAGCTGTTTCGTTAAGGAGTAGCTTACATGCCTCTTCAATCCGGATTCTATTCAAAGAATCTATAAATCCTTCATGATTATGAGTTGTAAAATAGCTTGAAATATAAGAAGGATTAAAATGAAAATAAGTAGCCACATCGGTTAAGGTAAGCGGCTCTGCATAATGACTCTTTATGTAGTCCATAAACTTCTTCATAGTGATATTCTCTGCTCGATTTTCCATTAAGAATATGCATTTATTCGCTTCCTCAATAAAACAATCCAAAAGTTTAATTGTCTCATTTACAGAATGTGCTTCATCAATGAGCTTGAAAAACGAGTACCTGCTTTGTTCAAGCTCTTTGATATCATAATTCATATTGCCAAGGAGGATTGTAATGTTAAATATGATGTTACTGATAAATGATTTATACTCGAAAACATCCACAAAAAAACAATTAGATAATTTTAGGGCATGATTCCTTAAATAGTGAAAAGCCGAATCAAAGTGCTTATTTCTGAACTCTTCTGTAAACCAATCCAGATTGAATTTTTCACTCCTATGTACAGTCTTAGGTAAAGATCGTTCAGTTAGAACTAAGATATCAGGAAAATAAAAGCGATAGTTTAACAGTTTTAGAAGGCTGTTCTTTAAAATTCCTCCTAATTGACCAAAACTTTGGAATCCCTCCGTTAAAGCAAAACCACATGCGACCTGTGAAGCTGCCAATTGATTAGCAACATCCTTAACCCTTGTCATATGATCTTGATTTGTATTCAAAAGAAATACAATGATATGCGGATCATAGTTAAAAGAATAGTAAGAGACCTCGCTTATCTTTTTGTTGAATACGTTTTCAACCTTAGTTTTGACTTGAATTAAAAATTCAGCAGCACCCTTGGATGGGTGTTTTTTTAAGTCCACACCCAATAAACTGTAATGACTGTAAGGAAAAGCTCTAATAATCTGTTTTGAATCAAAATGTACATCATACCCTAAAACTAACCTGTTGATAATTTGATCGATAGATAGACTTACATTCAGTTCCTTTTCCCTTGATTGAAAACCTGGTATTCTTTTAACAGCGGTTTTTAAAACTTTTAATAGACTTTGCGCCTCGAGCTTTGGTTTTAAAATATAATCGACCACTCCACATTGAAAGGCCGAGCGTACATAGTCAAATTCGCCATAACTGCTCAGGATAATGACCTCTATTTGGGGATATTTTTCTTTAACGACTCGTGTTAATTCTTCTCCATTCATGATAGGCATGACGATGTCTGTAATAATGATTTGCGGACTCAAAACTTCTATCATTTCCAATGCTTCCTGACCATTTGAAGCTTCTCCAACGATTTGAAAACCTTCAGACTCCCAATCTAAATAATGCTTAATTCCCTGTCTAATTAGTATTTCATCATCTACAATCAGTATTCTGCAAATTCCATCGTCTTTTACCATAATCTACCTCCAAATGCTGACAACTTTAATCGTTCAATTTATTATTTATAAGCTTTTAAGTAGTAACATTAGTTGTTGCTACCATATCTTCTATGATAATACCTACAGAAATAGCTTAATGAAGCTGTATATTTTATACCTTTTTAAGAACAAAGGAGTAACTTATCCTAGTTAGGACGCTTCAAATAGCTGCCTCTGATGGAATAGAAGTTTCCGTATTATACCTTAAATTATAAATTCTGGTTCTCTGTATGATAAGTCTCTTTTTATTGCTGAAATGCTTTTATTGATTCAAAATTACCTTGAGTGATATCAGCGGCATAATAAAGTTCGACAGGCAGTCTAAAATGTAGTTTTTGTCAATTCATGGAAAAACAAGTCGAAACCACTCGTGAAAAAAAACATTTAAGCAGGTTGTTATTAGGGTCTTAGTGTTTGTCTGATAACATACTTATTTCGACATTTTGGAAAGGCACTCCTTTTTGCATTACAACGGGGACTCTATTGTTCCAAATAAAGTGGAAACTTCCGAGTAATTGAGGAACATACAAGAATAGCAGCAATATAGCAAACGAAACAGCCCGATCCGATAACATCGAATCGGACTCCAGCTTTTTTTCTGTTTGATAGGTGTTGAAGATTTCACTTGATAGGCAACTATACTTAGTAGCGGTAGGGAGCATACCACTGATTCCGTACCCTCCTCTTGCTGAACATCTGGCCGCCATTTCACTTGTAAAGAAGAATTAGATTATAGTAAGGCCATTCTCTTATTCATCAATAATTATCTTTTTAATATAGTCGTTTAGGAAAATTCCTTGCGGGTCAAGTTCATACCTTATGGCTTGAAAATCCGGCAGTTTGGGGTAGCAGGAATATAATTCTTTTTTACCTAGGCTATGCATTTTACCCCAATGTGGTCTTCCTTCATACTTCCGCATAATCGCTTCCATCTCTTGAAAATATTCTTCATATGGCATGCCTTTATACATATGGAAAGCAATATAGGCGGAATCTCTCTGATAAGAAGGACTAAACCAAATGTCGTCTGCCTTGACCGTCCTGCATTCTATCGGAAAATGAACCTTATGCTTCTTTACTTCAATACACTTTCGAATCTCTTGAATGGCCGGCTTAAAGTAATGAAGTGGAATACAATATTCCATTTCCCTGAACTTCACAAGTCTTGGACTAGCAAAAATCTCATAGCTTTTTGCCGTAATGGTTGTTGTTCCTACGGCCTTTGCAGATATTCTACTTATGGTTTGACTGCTCCTTGGTAACACACGACATACCTCTGACAGTACAAAAAATAAATAGTTTTCAAAAATGAGATTTTTTAAGTTATGAAAGAATAAGCCCTTTGGTTTACGATTTGTAATATTCATCGTTTTAACTTGTACACAATCTGAATATGGGAATAGAAAAAATTCAAAGTGACGGTTTTCATGGATATAGCATTCAAGCTGTTGCTCAAAAAGTGGATATTCTTTTCTTTCACTTCTGTATTCATATATAAGTGTTTTAATTATCTTCAGTTTTACTTTTACAATGATTCCAAGAACTCCAAGCGATATGAGACAAGCATTGAAATATTGAGGATTTTGTTCCTCAGAAACGGTAAGAACATCTCCAGATGCTGTAACAATGACGATTTCTACTACTTGGGTTGGAATATTACCAAACTTCAGTCCAGTTCCATGCGTTCCAGTTGAAATAGCACCCGCAATACTTTGGACATTGATGTCGCCTAAATTTTCCTGAGAATATCCTTCTTGTCCAAGCACTTCTCCTAATTGAAATAACCGGGTACCACCCAGGATGGTAACTGTACTGGCTGCCTCATCGAGTTGTTCAATTCCACTAAGTAAATCAAGAGATATGAGCCAATCATCCGTTTTTACTAAACTCGTAAATGAATGCCCAGCTCCTACAACTCTGATTCTTTTCTCTTGTTTCGACGCTTCTTTAACGATTGAAGCAACCTCCTCAATTGAGGATGGATACAGGATTTTTTCCGGGATACTTTCACATGTTTGAGACCAATTTCTCCATCGTTTGCCTTGTATCGTCTTCATTACAGAAAGCATTTCCCTTCCCCCCGATAGGTAAGAAATCGATCAACGATTTGTTGATTAGCAAGACAAATGATTTCATTAAACCGTTCACAAATTTCTCCAGCTTTCGCTGCCCTGAAGATAATGACATCTCCAATTTCCAACGTTTCCTTTTCATAATAAACAGGGGTTTGCACCTCCCCAGCTCCTTCAAATGACAATAATTTACCACCCGGCGGGTAAATAGGCAATGGCACCTTATCCTGACCATGCACTCCAGATGAGACATATCCACCTCCAAGACAAGTATAAATATTTGGAGTTGGTTTTCTAACGACTGGCAATGCGAAATATAAGGCAGGTGTGAAGCGAAAATTTCGGTAATAATCAAACAACAAAGGAGCATAGAAACCTGATCCCGCTGTCAGTTCCGTAACAACCTCTTCTTTTGATGTAGTTTCAAGACTTCCCGTTCCTCCTCCATTAACAAATACTAATTGTACACCCTCACTCTTAAGAGATTGAACAATCCTCTCCCTTCGCCGTTTGATTTTATCAATTGATTTCTTTTTCATAAAAGCAACAGCCATATTTTTAAGCCTCTGAGATGGCAAATGATCACCTACCCCAGCTATTTGTGCTTCATAACCCATGATTCCCAGAAGCTTTAGCGATGGATATTCCTGTATAATTCGTACTAGCTGAATCACGCCTTCTTCTGTTTTTAATGGGGAACGTCTTACTCCAAAATGGAGATTACCAAATGTGGTGCTCATATCAATATCGATGCATAAATAAAAAAATCCATTTGCTTCCTTAGCAATCGCATTTAAATGTTTAATCTGTTCAAAGGAATCGACCATACAGGTAATTTGATGACCTTTTCCATTTAGTTCAGCTATTTTGCTAAGAGGTTTGGAATCCCAGCATGGATAACCTATCAGGATATCCTCAATGCCTTGTTCTGCAAGAAAAATAGCTTCATAGGGGCTATAACACATTACTCCTTTATAGACAGGATTGGATTGGAGAATTCTTTTTAAAACTGGAATAGACCGTATCGATTTAGTAGCAATTCTGATCGTTTTTCCATTTGCTTTTTCAGCGATTCTCCTGCAATTTTGATCTAAAGCATCTAAATCCAGCAAAAGGGCTGGATAAGATAACTCCTTTGATAATTCATATAGCACCACTAACACCACCACCTCTCATTCTCATAATAAACGAGGAGCATGATTAAAAATAGAACTTATTCAAAATATTCAGACTTATTATAACAATTACGTTTTCAAGGAAAGATAAACGCATAAAAAGTTTATCTTATATTATAGCGGTAGATGTTTTTTAACGGTGTTACCAATACTTTTTCATGGAGTTAAAAAAGCCATTGATATAGTGAACTCATCAATGGCTTTAGACTTAATATAGGAAGTTTTAATAAACAAACATACCCATGCTCTTACTTATAATGCAGTTGCTGTAATGTATCTAGCGGGAATTTTTGAATCTCCCATTAAAGTAATAGTTAATAATATACACAGTACTGAGTAGTTTAAGATTAACACCCTGACCCTCTCAGTTTGTTAAAACGAACGTGTTTTGGAACTCAAGTAGAGATGCCGATTGACGTATGTTCATAACGGCTATCCTTTAATGCTTTTAAGATAAAATGTGCGACGTCAGCACGCGGTATTGATCTTGATTTCTCTGGTACACTTGTTGCAGATTCTCTATACTTTCCTGTAAAGGTATGATTCGTTAGCCCCATCGGTCGAACAATGGTGTAGTTCAATCCATGTGATTGAATATATTCAACTGCAGCCCGATGATCAATTAGAGGATTCTTAAGCATTCTCATGACCAATTTACCACTTAGCCCTGTTAATTCTTTATGGACTCCCGCAGATGCAGTGTAGATAATCCGCTCTACATGTTGCTCCTTCATACCAGTAACAATATTTTTTATCATCTCTTGAAGCTCGATTGATTTTTTCATCCCTTGATTCGAGCCTAAGCAAGATATAACAGCATCATGACCTGCAATCGCTTCTGTTACTTCCGCTAGATTAAAAGCATTTCCTTGTATAATCTTTAAATTTTCATGGGAAAAGTCTAGCTTGGCCGGAGTACGTACAAACGCCGTCACCTCAAAACCAGCCTCAACTCCTTGACGCACAACAGATTGACCTACACCACCTGTTGCACCAAACACGATAATTTTCATAACAATCCACCACCCTTTCTTATTATCATCCCAACATTCCCAGAATGCCCACTGCACATTTCTTGGACCAATACTTTTATCCATTCCTGAGTCATTCTAAGGAAAACTATGGATTGTTCTCTGTATTAAACATACCTACTTACACTTGATTGACTATTTAATATAATCATATAATTATCTGTTGGTTTTATCAATTTTCACTACTTATAAAAACAATTCTTTATCAGTGACGTTCATTATAGTAGAATAGCTCAAAATGACTAGCGTAAAATCGTATGCTAGGGTATTCAATTAGGGATTCTTTCCATATTTAGTACTCCTTTAATCTACTACGATAATAATCGGACTAGAACATCCAGTGCCAGCCTATTTCCGCACTACTCTAGTGTCCATATCTGGGAACGATGTGATTTAGAAGAAATCTTTTATACAAACTGGGTTTAAAAAAACCGTAACTAAATATAAGCCGAAATACACGTAGCCCTTTTTGTGGCTATGTGTATTTCAGCTATTTTAAATGTATGCAAATTTGTAAGCAGTCCACATCTTCTATGCTGTACGCTTATATAGTTCAATCATTTCTGTAACTAGAATTGTAATCGTATCAACACTCATTATCTGGTCTTCCGCATGCATAAATATAAGCGAGAACTCAAGCTTTTCTCCATTTGCCTCTCTTTGAATTAAAGAGGCGTGCGTTTTATGACCTTCTACAAAGAAATGTTTTGATTCAGCTAACTTTTCTTCTGCTAATTCATATTTTCCTTCTTTCGCCGCATAAAGCGCTTCCATTACTAAGCTTTTAGCCGCACCTACGTTACTAATAATCTTAAACGCCACAGTATAGTAATCATTTGCTTCTAATGACATAGTATCCCCCCTTCTCGCCTTCCATTAACAGCTATCCTTTTATCACTTGTTTTCAATTATTTGCAGTGCTTGATCAAGGACCTTTTCACCATTCATCATACCGTAATATTGCATATTAATTGCTGCTACAGGAATGTTTTTCCCGACCAGTTTTGATTCAATTTGATTTTGCATATATTTCACTTGAGGTCCTAATAACAATACATCTACATTTTTCTGTTCGAGAGTAAATTCCATTTCTTGTGCTGATTGGGCAAAAATATCAGCTTGGATTCCACGCACTTCTGCTGCCTTTTGCATTTTTGTCACTAATAAACTTGTACTCATTCCTGCTGCACATACTAACATAATAGTTTTCACTGTTAGTTCCTCCTTTGATTTCATTCTTTAGTTTAAAGATGTCAGTTAATAAGGATATATAAATATCTGTTCACGCAAATTTCTTCCAATGAAAATAATGAACTATAGCAGGCAAGGCATTGGGCTTATGCCTCTATTGTCTAGTAAACTAAGTATATGAGCCTTACCTATTGATAGAACGAGCAACCATAGAGACTGTATGCCGAATACCACGAATAGCTTTACTCATCGCAAATATATTTTCTACAGGAGCAAGACCGGCGTACCCCGCGTCACCGATATGTTGAATATCCACCCCACAAATTTTATTCCGGATAGCAATTTGTTTAACCGTGTCTTCATCAGAACTTTCTTGGCTTGTACCAATAGCAGATAAAACAAGGGCACCATGTTGATGGGCACTTTTTACAATCTTCTTTAGTTCTTCATCATCAAAGCCTGGAACAGTCCCCACTGCAGGAACTAAAATAATATCTGCACCTGAATCAATATAACCTTTCACCACTTCTGCATCTGCAACTGGCTCATCCACTCCTGCTCCATGCATTTTTCCTGCGATAATTAATCCCGAGAAATGTTCTTTAGCAAGCTGTATCGTTTTTTGGATCTGCTCATTTGTTACACCCGTGCCAGGATTTCCTGTAAAACATACAAAATCAAGTCCTAATTTTTCAATTTCCTGTATGGTTTCTAGATTAGCTTGACGACCTTTTGAAATGATTAATCTTTCTTCTGCCATATTCGCTGAATTGTCCACTGGCTCTAGATTAACACCAATAGGACGGCCGACCAATCGGTGAAGTGCCTCTACGAATGAACCTTCTTCGTTTTCTAATCCTGCAATATGTGGCGAAAGCACATCAACACCATTCAAGAGAATTAAGTCTGCTCCAAACGAGCGGGCAATTTCTGCATTTGTAATATCTTCAATATAAGGTTCACGAACCGCAACATTTTCAGACATAATAACGCGTCCTTCGCATGCTTTAATACTTTGCTTCAACTCTACTGCAGTCATTTCCAATATTTCTGATGCATTTGCACTGATTAATCGTTTTTTCATTTTTAAAGTCCCCTTCATTGCTTTTTTGAACTAATCCACTAATCCTGATCATTCATACTTTTACACTTCAATCTCTTCATTAATAGTGGTAGCCCAGAGTATGTTTTCATTCTTAATTAATCAAGAATCATTATTTGCATTGGAACTATCATTTGATCCCTATATTTTTTAGTTTCATTGAGAACAAATCAAAAGATAAATTAGTAGTTCAGTAACTTTATATAGTCAAACTATTCTTGCGATTTGAAACGCTTTTCAACAGCTAAAACGAATGGCAAGTAAAGTAAGATATCCAGTATTATTAAAACAATCTGCAAAATCGCCCCGCTTATATCACCTGTAACTAAAAATCCACTGAATATTGGAGGCATTGTCCAGGAGGCTGCTGCTCTAGTTAACGGTACTAAACCCGAGGCCATTGCTAAATACGTGACCACTACATTTATCATTGGAGCAAGAATAAATGGAATGAACAACATTACATTCAATACTACTGGTATACCAAACATAGTCGGTTCATTAATATTAAATAAACCTGGTACAACGGTAATCGGTGCCAATGCTTTTGTTTGTTTGCTCGTTTTCTTTTTACGTGCTAAATATCCGAGAACTAAAACTAAACCAATCGTAGCTCCGCCCCCGCCAATATAGACGAAGTTATCCATAAAGGGTAGTGTAATAATATTTTGTAATTCTTGACCAGCTTGATAAGCCACACGATTTTCATCTAAGTTGGCAATCCATACAGGCTGCATAACTGAGTTAACTACATTACCTCCATGGATACCAACAAACCAGAATAAACTATTGAGACCTACCACGATGATTGTACCAAAAACGTTATTTCCCAATAACCCTAATGGTTTACCTAAGATGACTTGCGCAATGTCATGTACATTTGGTAAATCAAACGTACTTAGAATAGAATAAATAATTAACCACATCGTTATAATTACTGCACCCGGAATAATGGCACTGAAGCTTCTGGCTACAGCTGGCGGAACGCTTTCCGGAAGTTTAATCTGAATATTACGATTAATGAACCATTGATATATATAACCATTAAGCAAACCCATAATTATAGCAATAAATAAACCTTTCGCTCCCATATAAGCAATTGGCATTCCAGCTCCAGCATCAGAAGAAATAAATGGAGTTGCAATAATAAATGCAGACAATGAGATAATGCCTGAACCGATTCCGTCTACATTAAACTGCCTTGTTAAACTATAAGCAATCCCAAAACTGGCTATTAAACCAATTAACCCAAAACTACTGTCAGTGCCTTTCCATAAAAAGTCTGCGATTCCCATCTTACCCAACCATGCTTCCCAACCTGGCACCGGGAAACTAGCTATAATCATAAAAAGTGAGCCAATAATAATTAACGGCATTGCAAACGTAATACCATCTCGTATAGCAATCAGAAATTTATTACTACCTAATTTTCCAGCAATGGGCATCATTTTATTTTCCAACAGTTCATTCATTTTGCTCACTGTATAATTCCTCCTCAAGGTTCATATCCAAATGAATTACATTTATAGAATGCTTTTAATCTTATAAGTAATCCTTGTATCGTTCTTAGCCTCCTTTGAAAATCAAAATATCTTCCTTTATTTATAAATTATTATCAAAGACTATAAAAATACCTTATTTTTATCATTTAAATAATAATAAAATATAATTAACTATCTTAACACTAATTAATGAAAGCGCTTTTGTCAATCAAGAAATTTCAATTTATTGATAGTATTAGTATTTTTTTACTTCACACATTTACCTTTCCATATATAAAGGAAGAAAAAGTTTTTTGAAAATTGATTTTAAATAGTAAATTAATTATAATTTATAATTAATTAAGATAAGAATAAGAACGGAGATTATCATGACACTCACAACTAAACAAAGAGAACTGCGTACTAAAATTTTAGATAAAATTTATGTCCATGGTCCTATCTCACGAATAGAGATTTCAAATCATACAGGTATTACCCCTGCTACAGTTAGTGAGATAACTGGATCTTTACTTAAAGAAAACCTAATTTATGAATTAGGAGAAGACTCTTCTGAAAATAATAAATCGGGACGTAAACGGATTCTTTTAGATATTGCCGCACATCACAGTTTTTATATTGGATGTGAATTATCTGAAAAATATTTTTCGTTTTGCCTAAGTGATAATATCGGAAAAATCTATGCTGAGAAGGTAATTAAGTTTAATGCAGGAAATAAAAATGATGCTTTAACAGAAGCTCATTTTATAGAGGAGTTAAATCATTTTATTCATTGTCATCACAGCTATCAGCCAAAGGCCGTCGGAATTGCATTGCCTGGACATTTTAATGATAAAAGTAAGACCATTTACAGCAACAATACACACTGGAAAAACTTTAATCTAGGACTTCTACTGGAAAATGTAGAATTACCAATCTACTTTAAAAATAATGTTCATTGTATGGCCAACGCGGAGAGACTATTCAGCAAGAATCATATAGATGATAATTTCATTTTCTTTCATGTCAGTAGAGGGATGTTCTGTTCTTATATTTATGAGGGACATACTTATGGAGAAAACAAATTTTTGGTAGGCGAAATAGGTCATACGATTGTTCACCCAGACGGAGAACTATGTGAGTGTGGAAAAAGGGGCTGCTTGCAGACATACGCTAGTGAGGCTTGGATTATAAAAAAATCCCGCATACTTTATGAGAGTTCGAATACAACTTTTTTGGGGCAATTAACCCCAGATAAACATAGCATCACAATTGAAACCATTTTAAGTGCTTATAAAATGGGGGATGAAGGAGTCACCAACATCCTTAATAACGCCATTAAATACCTGTCTATTACAATCAATAATTTACCGATGTTGATTGATACAAATAAAATCATTTTACACGGAGAGCTATTTAACGAACCCGTATTAAACAATCTGCTTAGCCATTATTTAAATCAAAATAACATTCTACTTCCCCTCAGCCATACTTGGGACATTGCATTTAAACAATATTCCGATATAAATGGCGCTCTTGGAGCATGCAGTTTCGCTATCTCCAACTTTTTGTTAAAGGGTAAAATAAAAAGCTAGTAAGAAAAGATTAGAAGTAGCTCATACTTAATTAAAGAGGCTGGGACATAACTAAATTTATTATGTCTAAAGCCGAATGATGTATTGGATTTTTATTAATCTAAATAGAAAAAGCCGAACTATTATAAATAATGCTAACACTGCATTTAATAATAGTTCGGCTTTTTTAGTTACTGGAAACCTTTTGTCCCAGCCTCTTTTAATAAATGTATAGGAGTATTTTTTAAAATAAAAATGACTTACCTTTTTGGCAAGTCACTCCCCTGTGGATACCCTGATAACCAATCTGAGATGATACTTTTATTGTTTTTCTAAATAATTGAATTCGTCATAAATTCGTTATATGAGGGATTTTAAGAGAAAGACTTGGTCTATTCTTCTCTAAATGAGATAAACATAACAAACATTTGTGGGTGTCTGATGAAAATTTCAATATGCGGTAACGAACTCTTCACAAATTATTATACAATCTTAATCAGCAATTGATCCACCACTTTTTTCTATACTTGAATTACCATTAATACTGATGATTTTTATAGACAGTAATGTATTTCTTTCTTTTGCAATAATCGACTCATGTTTAATATTATTCGGCAAATTATGGTTAGATTGAGGATTGTTGTTATTTGAATATTCTATTGAACTCAAAGGATTATTTTGTTCTTGTATTAAATCTACATCCTCTGTTTTCTCGCCTTTAATATCTAAAGGTGGATTGGGTACAATGACTCTTTCACTTTCTAATGGTGATTCATCATAAGATTTATTTGATTTGTGTGTCACATTCACATCTTGAATTCCTTTGTTTTTTTCCATTTTAGGACATAACCTAGGAAACGATGCTAATGTTCCGAATCCATATATACAATGAATACAAAGTATCATTTGCATACCAAAACAATCGTAACCTCTTACAGATCCATTCCGACTATTAACATGTGTTATTTTCAGTATTATTTTTTTTCCGTTTTTAAAGTAAAGGACATAAATGTGTCCAGGTTTAATTGAATTAATTAATTGTTTATTCATCCCCCTCCTCCTTTTTAGAACATTATGTCTGCTTAGGACCGTAAAATTAATCAGCTTCACTATTTATGGATTTAATTAAATCCTTAAATGACTTACGATTTTCATCTAATAAGGCATCTAATCTAATGAACAATGAATCGATATCTATCTTATCATCGTTCTTTCCAATAAAATATTGATAAAATAAGATCATCGCATAGGCAATCCCAGTATTATCAATATATACAATACCATTTCCACTTTGTTTAACACTTGCATTCCCATTTTCATTTTTTAATTCTGCGGAAAAATTATTTTCTATTTGCTCAAAATATTGTTTAACCTGTTCTTCCACCATATCTTTTATTAACTTTTCTTGGCCTTCATCCACGGAAATCACCTCACTTTATATTTGTATGAAAGTATTATCTTATTGTATAGGCTAAAGATACAGGACCTAAAAAAACCTAAGAAACTTAACGTTTCCTAGGTTTTCCAGTAATACTGTTACTTATTTAGCAAAAGGTTTATAATACAACCATTTTGCTAAATTATTTTTAAACCCTTGAATTACCACTATTTTGAACAAACGCGTTACCATTTTTTACATCAAAATGGAATTTTTGTTCAGTTCGTTGATTTTGTTCTTGGTCTTGGTCTTGATCTTGATCTTGGTCTTGATCTTGATCTTGGTCTTGATCTTGATCTTGATCTTGGTCTTGATCTTGATCTTGATCTTGATCTTGATCTTGGTCTTGATCTTGGTCTTGGTCTTGGTCTTGGTCTTGATCTTGGTCTTGGTCTTGATCTTGATCTTGGTCTTGATCTTGGTCTTGATCTTGGTCTGTTTCTTGATCTGTTTCTTGATCTTGATCGTTTTCTTGATTGCTTAATTGTTGCTGTTGTTGCTTTTGTAGTTGAGCTTGTATAAATGCAAGTAAATCCTCAATTCTTATTGAACTCATTGATATTTCCTCCTTTCTTGTTGGTATAAAATATTGTATGTAGACAAGCATTATTTGCATGGTCAAGTAGACTGAGTTAAATCCATCATTTTCGATGAAAGCTATTATAAATGCTTTTTTGCCCTTAAAAATATACTTTGTGCCTTTCGTCGACCCTATTTACCTTCAATTCATATACTTACTTTTTCAAAGAAATGTATACAGAAGTTTTTTAATCGCAATAGAAACAAAACTCTTAATTGATTGCATAAAAAAGAAAGCGAAGTATTCCTCCGCTTTCTCTAAATTCCATTCGATTCAATGACTTGCTTGTACCAATAGAAGCTATCCTTTTTGATACGGCGTAAGTCATGCGTGCCTTCTTCGTGCTGATTAACATAGACGAACCCGTAGCGTTTTTGGAAACCATTCAACCAACTTAGTAAATCTGTGAAAGACCAGACACAATAGCCAATCACTTCGGAACCATCAGAAATGGCGTCTTGAATTGCTTTCACATGAGCCTGAAGGTACTCGATCCGGTAATCATCATGGATTTGGTCATGTTCCTCTACCTTATCAAATGCACCGAGTCCATTTTCACTTATCAATATCGGCAAATCATATCGGTTTGTGATTCGGCGCAGCGCAGTTCTCAGCCCTTGCGGATCAATATTCCAATCCCAATTCGTCCGTTCAAGGTTTGGATTCTTCGTAGTTTTGTATAGTCCTGGAATTCCAGAATCCTTTGATGTCCCTTTGATCCCGGTTGTATTCATTTCACCGGCACCCACTCCGCCTTCTAAAGGATTGACTTCAAAGGTCGAGCTTTGGTAATAGTTTAAGCCCATAAAGTCTGGCTTACCTTCTCTTAATAAAACAAAGTCCTCCTCTTCCACTTCAGGAGCAAGACCTTCTTCAACCAAGTAGTTCCATGCTGCCTTCGGGTATTTTCCCCAAGTATATATATCCATCCACCAATGGCTATTCAACTCCTCTGCATTCTCAGCAGCCAAAATATCTTCCGGCTTTGAAGATGCCGGGTAAGCTGGACCATAGGCAAAGCTCGGACCAATCTGTCCATCCGGGACATATTGACGGAATGCTTTGATGACACTGGCATTGGCCAGGTTTGCGTGATGATTCACTTGGTAGAATAACTTTGTATCCTTTACGCCCGGTGGATGTGAACCTTGATCATATCCATGGCGAGTAAAAATATTTTGTTCATTTAAGCTGACCCAGTACTTCACACGATCTCCAAAGCGTTTAAAACATTCCACACTATAATTCGTAAAATCCTCAATGATTCTTCTGGACTCCCATCCGCCATATTCGTCCTGAAGTGCTTGTGGTAAATCCCAATGGTACAAGGTTAAGATAGGCTCAATTTGATATTTTCGCAGCTCATTAATCAAATCATCATAAAAGGCGAGTCCCTGCTCGTTGATTTCACCTCTTCCATTTGGAAAAATACGCGGCCATGATACAGAAAAACGGTACGCCTTTAAACCCATTTCTGCCATTAAACGGACATCTTCCTTATAACGATGATAATGGTCTACTGCGACATCTCCCGTCGTCCCTTTATATGTCTTACCCGGGATACGTACAAATTGGTCCCAATTACTAACCCCTTTTCCGTCTATATCCCATGCACCTTCAATTTGATAGGCAGCAGAAGCAGCTCCCCATAAAAAGTCTGTCGGAAACGGTTTTAATGTTTTATACATATCGCTTTAGTCTCCCTTCCGTCTGAATGTTGTCTTTTCCTTTTATAACATAGTCACTTAGACATTCTCCCAATCTAGCTTTAAACCAAAATGGAGTCCTTCTGCCGCTGTAAAAAATGATACAAAGCACCAATTAGATTCGAATCATTTCCAAACTGACATTTTTCAACTTTGACCGTTAATCCATCTGTTTCATATTTCATTTCGTTTAATGTTTCATTAATCTTGTCGATAAATCCTTCGCGATTACTGATTGCACCGCCAATCAAAATCTTATCCGGATCCAGAATAAATTGTAGATTATATATGCCAACAGCAAGCCGACGCATAAACTTATCAATCTCTTCCTGTACCTCTGTATCACCCTGTTCAGCAAGCTCAAAGATCATCTTACCGGTAAAAGTATCGGGGTCTCTCTCTTTTCGTTTAGCAACCTGCTTGATCAAGCCTCCTACGGCTGCCAACGTGCTATAGGTTTCTGCTGGTTGTGTTCCCAAATAGCCCTCCATCTTCATATATCCGAATTCTCCAGCAAACCCATTTCTCCCATGCCGAACTTTTTTATCGAGTACGACGGCACCGCCTATACCGGTGCCAATCACTATACAAAGATAATCCTGTACATCCTTTGCTGCACCAATCCAGCCCTCCGCCAAACCAGCACAATTAGCGTCATTCTCCAATTCTACCGGTAAATTTGTCCGTTCCTGAAGGAGTTCTTTTATATTAGGGCCATGGATATAAGGGAGTGCTGTGATCCCCTCTATGATCCCGGTTTCAATATTTACCGCACCAGGCATACTCACCGCCAGACCTTTTATCACATATTTATTTTTAAAATCCTTCACGATCATATCAATTGTATTTATAAATTCGGTAAGACTCTCTTTAGGAGTTGGAAGTGAGGATTTTTCAATAAAACATCCCGTTTCATCCATAAGTGCATATTTAATGGCAGAGCCACCAACATCAAGTACCGCATAGTAATTCACTATATAACCTCCAGCAACCCAATTTTTCATACAATTATCATATCCAATATATCTGTGTTTCTTATGGGTTATAAAATAGCTTCATACATCGAAAACATCAGAATTTATCAGCTTCTGTGAACCTCGAAGTCTATGAAACTTTGATTAACAGGATTCTCGGATAATTAATTCGGAATCAATAAATACCGGTTTTAATTGGGATCTATCATTAATTAAATCGTCGAGCATATAGGCGGATAATTTACCGAACTTTTCCTTATCCTGTTTCACCGTTGTTAATTTTGGAGAACTATAACGGCAGGCTGCAATATCATCACAGCCAATTAACCGGATATCATCTGGACAGCTTAAGCCTGCTTCTTTAATAGCTTGCAAAGCTCCGAGGGCCATCATATCTGATGTCGCAAAAATTGCTTCTGGCAGCGTTTTAGAGCACAGGATTTTCTTCATTGCCGCATACCCGCTTTCCTCATGAAAATCACCGTATTGAATCCAGTCCTCACAAATTTCGAGTCCAAATTGATTCAGTGCTTCCAGGAAACCTTTTTTGCGAAAGATCGAAACAGGAGAATCAAATATACCGCCAATAAAACCAATCTTTTTAATAGCATGAAGATACAGATATTCCACCACTTTTCTCGACAAGCCCAAATTATCAGTCATAATATAGCTAGCCTTTGGCCCTTTTAATTCAATATCGATTCCGATACAGGGCAGGCCGGCTAAAGCTAAAGCGTAGGTAGATTCCTCCACCTCTTCACCAGCAATAATTAAACAGCCATCCACATTAAAATGCCGGCATCTTGCTAAATAACTTCCATTATCCGACTGAAAATGTTCGTTTGAAAACATTAAAATATCGTAACCCAGTAAACCTATATTCTTTTTAAATGAAGAGATAACCTCATTAAAATAAGGATGGGCCATATCAACATTAATTCTTCCGGCATAAATTAACCCAATTAGATTTGACTTTTTCGTAGCCAATGATCTGGCAGAAAAGTTTGGCTCGTAACCACTTTGGTTAATAATATCCATCACTTTTTTTTTCGTTTTTTCACTTATTCCCTCATAATTATTGATTACTTTTGAAACTGTACCTTGAGATACATTGGCCATTTGTGCAATATCTTTAATCGTTAAATTCATGTTAATCCCTTCTAAATGCGAGTAGTTTGGTTACCCATTTTTAGGTTAATAGGAGTTTCAATAGTTAAGCATAAAATTTGGAAGGAATGTTTATTTAACTGAGCCTTCAGTAATACTCGAAATAAACAACCTGTTGAAAAATAAAAATACTAGTAATAACGGTACTGTTGCCCAAAATACACCTGACATAATCATTCCAAAATCCACATTATGTGTATTGCTTAATTGAGCCAATGCTACCTGAATCGTATAATTTTCCGGATCTCTTAACACGGTAAACTGCCATAGGAACTCACCCCATACTGCCGTAAAGACAATAATACCCAACGTTGCAAATGCAGGGAGAGTAATCGGCACGATGATACTGCGATAAATTCTAAAGTTCGAACAGCCATCTAACTTTGCTGCTTCGATAAGTTCATCAGGAACCGATTTACTAATATATTGCCTCATGAGAAAGATACCCAAAGGATTTAAAAAGAACAGCACCATTACCCCTGGTAATGTATCAAGCATGCCCGCCTTTGATATAAGGAAATATTGAGGGATTAAACCCAATTGCGGCGGAATAATCATCGTTAGCAAAATCGCGATAAATAGTACATTTTTTCCCCGGAATGTAAACTTAGCAAAGGCAAAACCGGCCAATGAACTAATGAATAGAACAACGATTGTTACAATGGCACAAATGACAAATGAGTTCCACATCGAACCGAAGAAATCAATTTGATTTAATACCTTTTTAAAATTTTCAACTAACATATTCCCCGGTGTAAGGGTGGGAGGAATCGAGTTAAAGGCCGAGCTTGGACTAGTCGCCATTACAAACATCCAATAAAACGGGAACAAGGATAATAAGGAGGAGATGCCCAATAAGGTATAAACTAATAGTTTGCTTATGGAAAATTTCCTCACTTTTTTATTTTTATTCATTTCCCACCCCTCCTTTTTCTTCCAACTCCAGAAGTTAAGTATACATTGATTGCTGCAATCACTGAGATTAATACCAGCAAAATAATAGCTGTTGCAGAAGCAGTACCAAAGGATTGCAATCTGAAAGCATCACGATACAGGTACATAACAATCGTCATAGCCTCATCTCTTGTAAAGGCGCCTGTTCCCATAAATATAGTAGGCTCGGAAAACAGCTGCAAAGCTCCAACGGTAGAAGTAAAGACAGTCAGTATAATAAATGGTTTTAACATAGGAATGGTTATGTAACGAAATTGTTGGGTTTTATTTGCCCCATCAATCGTGGCAGCTTCATACAAATCATTGGGAATACTCTGAATCCCTGCTAGGTAAATGATTGTATTATAGCCAACCCATCGCCAAAAGACCATAATGGATATCGCAATTTTCGTTCCCCATTCTGAACTTGCCCAGCTTACTGGATCAAGACCTGCTAAACTAAGAACATAATTGGCTAAGGAGGATTCATGATTACTAAACAGCACACTGAAAATCAAGGCTACCGCAACCATTGATGTAATATAAGGCATAAAAATAGTGACTCTGAAGAAGTTTTTAAATCTTAGGAAGGCTAGATTTAACAGATAAGCAAAAATGATTCCAAACACAATTTGCGGAGCCGTGCCCATAATGCCCATAACAATCGTATTATAAACAGCTTTCCAAAATAGAGGGTCTGTTAAAACAACCTTAAAATTATCCAACCCCACTGAGACCATGGGACTGAGACCGTTCCACTTTTGAAATGCTAAATAAATACTGAAAATCATAGGATATAAACCAATAATCGCAAAAATGATAAAGAAAGGAGCAATGTATAAATAAGCGGAATACATATCTTTTTTTGCCTCAGATCTAGCTCGCTTCTTTTTAACTTTGATTTCGTTCATACTAGGATTCGCTTTCACTGGATCCATTTTCACACCTCTTTTCTTATCAAAGATGGGAGCGACGTATCCATGAAAGTCACGCCGATTCCCACCTTATTAGTAATCTATTGAAATTACCGGTTTAGTAAGCCCTTGGAGCGTTTAACAGCGGCTTTCCATTCTTTTTCAGGATCCGTTCCTTTATTTTGAACGTTCTTTAAGCCATTCAATACTTCTGAATAGATTGGGAAGTATTTTTCTCCTTTATAAACAGCCCCACTGATATCCTGTGCTGCTTTTGCAAATACAGGTGCTGTTGCTTGACCGCCAAAGAAAGCATCTTCGTTTGTTTTGAAAGCATCCATTTCATATACAGCTTGTGCGGAAGGGAAAAGTCCCTTGTCTTGGAAGGATTTTAGTTGATTGTCTGGAGAAACTAACCATGAAGTAAATTTATATGCTTCTTTCGCATTTTTCGTTTCGCTTGGTATGGAGATGAATGAGCCACCCCAGTTTGCCGCAAATTCAGATGGCAATGTCGCAACTCTCCATTTACCGGAAGCTTCTTGCGCATTCCCTTCCATCCAGCCTTTTAACCATCCAGCCCCTAATTCAGCAGCAAATTCACCTTTATTTACAGCATTTGCCCACTCCGGAGACCACATTTCAAATTTACCAACAATACCCATCTCATTCAATTTCACAGCATAATCATAAGCTTCTTTAACAGCGTTACCATCCTCTTCGATCAATAACTCCCCTTTAGAATTAAGGAATGTTGTTTCTGCACCATCCAAGTAAGCTCTGAATGCCATTTCGATACTATCTATAAATACCTTGCCTGTTTTTTCCTTCACCTTCACACCAGCTTCTTCAAAAGCTTTTGGTGAATTAATCAGTGTGGCTACTTCCTCAGGATCTGTTGGAAGACCTGCAGCTTCAAATAAATCTGCACGATAGTATAAGGCTTTCGGTCCAATATCTGTTGGCAGACCAATCAGGAAATTCCCACTATCATTCTCCCCTGTTTTCCATTTCCAATCTAAGTACTGATCCTGAATATCTTTTGCACCAAGATCATATAAGTTTTCAAAGCGATCCTGCGCTCCTTTAAAACGGTCCAGTTGGTCAATTTCCAACATCGTGATATCAGGTGCTCCACTTCCAGCAGATAAAGCAGTAAATAAAGCATCATGATGATCTGCTGTTTCAGCTGCTCTTACTTTAATCGTGACGTTTGGATTTTCCTTCTCATATTCCTTCGCAAGATCCTCATAATTCGTAGCTCCGAAAGTCCAGAAATCCAGAGTAACTTTTTCCCCACTTTTACCACCGTTTGAAGAAGTCTTTTCATCATCCTTACATGCTGCCAACGACAGCGCCAGGACCGTTGATAATCCGATTGCAGCCAATTTTTTTAAGCTTTTCAATTGTAAAACCCCCTATAATAATTTGGTCAGACCATCATCCAATGGATGATGCAATAAATATAAATTTGGATTCTGTACTGCTTAACCCCCTTTACCATATTAATCTTTAAAAAAATGATAATAGCACCACCGTTTAGAAACCGGTTTCCAAAAAGAATTTAAATCATATCATTATCAGAGATTAGAAACCGCTTTCATTAGTGATTATAAATCGACTATTCGGAAAAATCAACCATTTATTGGGAAAAATGACCATTATTTTGGAAATCGCTTTCGTAATTAATTTATATTAAATATTCTTTGGTTAAATCTAGATAAAACTTGGAAGTATCGTTCCTCTTGTATCTTGAGTTTCTAGAGTAGATTAGAACTTTTATTCTTTTTTTATTGGAAAGTTAACCAATGAAATTTAGCAATTTTTAAGAAATACAGCACTATAACTTGTCCTTAGTGGGGCAACGTTCCATAATAAGTACCAAATAACAAACCTTACCCCTTCCTTTATTTCACAACACCATAATAATAGGTCAATAGAGTCAATTTATGTTAAAATTACACTTTACAGATAGGAGGATTTTTAATGGCGAAAAAGAAAGTATTGGCTGTTGTGACGAGCCATGAATATATGAAAAATGAAAAAGACAAAACGGGTTTATGGTTAAGCGAACTTGTACATTTTTATGATTGTTTAAAATTGGCAGGATATGAGGTTGATATAGTTTCCACAAAAGGAGGAAAAGTACCACTTGATCCGAAAAGCCTTCTCCCTGTCTTGCTGGATAACAGGACAAAGGAATACTATCTGGATCCGTATTTTATTAGTAGATTGGATAAAACCACTTCTATCGATGAAATAACATCTGACGAGTATGGCTGCATCTATTTTGCCGGCGGACATGGAACGATGTGGGACTTCCCTAACCAGTCCAGCATTCAAAAGTTAACCGCTGAAATATATGAAAAAGGCGGTGTCGTTTCGGCTGTTTGCCACGGACCTGCTGCTTTATTAAATGTTGTATTATCAGATGGGACTCATCTCTTGGAAGGAAAAACAGTAACCGGTTATACAAATATGGAAGAAACGATCATGTTTGCATCACATAAAATACCATTCAAGCTTCAAAATGAGTTAACCGCTAAAGCTGGAAAATTCACAAAATCAACCGTTCCTTTCACATCACATGTGGTGGAAAATGAGCGAGTGATTACAGGACAAAATCCACAAAGCGCGCGAGCAGTTGGTGAGAAAACGTTACATTTCTTACAAAATCAAAAAAGATATTAAAAAATGTCGATTCAAACTCCAAACCTTTGTTGGAGTATTGAATCGACATTTTTTTAATTTACATAGGTAATACATACAAAAAGATAGATAAAAAGTGCAGAATAGAAGCAACCAAGACCATCAGATGCCAAATCGCATGGTGATATGGAAACCCTCTCCATACATAAAAGATGCTTCCTACCGTGTATAATAATCCGCCATACACAAGCATCATTAATCCAGTTGGAGGAACTGCCATTTTTAACGGC
This sequence comes from Bacillus sp. E214, assembly GCF_008087365.1. Classification (NCBI taxonomy): domain Bacteria; kingdom Bacillati; phylum Bacillota; class Bacilli; order Caryophanales; family Bacillaceae; genus Bacillus; species Bacillus sp. E214. The sequence continues at coordinate 1,196,515 of NZ_VENN01000001.1, forward strand.
TCCCATGCTACAACAATTAACCAGCCCATGATGATATAGATTATTGTAGAGAGAATGACAAATTTCCTTAGGAAAATGGCTTTAAAAACAATTCCGGCTATTGCCAACGTCCAGATAATCGCCAATAATGCATATCCTGTTTTCCCTCCAATTGCAATGATTGCATACGGTGTATACGTTCCTGCAATAAATAAATAGATGGAGGTATGATCAAAGAATTCCATAATCACTTTGACTTTGCCCTCAGGAAATGCATGAGTCAGAGTCGAGAATGTAAAAAGCATCAACATCGATATTCCATAGACCAAAACAACTGATAGCCTATCGCCAGCTCCATTCGTTATAGAAAAAACAATCATTAAGATTAGGGCCGCAAAGGATAAAGCTGCTCCTATCCCATGCGTAATCGCATTGACGACTTCTTCTTTCTTGGTGTAAGTATAGACTCGATTCATCAAGAGACTCCTTTCCATGTTTTTATTTGTCTATTCCCGTTTTTTTGCTAAATTAATACCTTTCTACCTATTTTTTAATATTTAATTGTTTTAAAAGATATGGCCAGACCTCCATAATATCTGTTGCTAGCATTGCGCTAGGTACACGTTCAATCGCCCAATATTCTGACGATTTCCCATGAAGATAAACCGCATTCGACACGGCTGTTGTATAGTGTGAGAAAGGTTCAGATTGACACAGTAATCCTAAAATAATTCCAAGCAATGTGTCTCCAGAACCGCCTTTTGAAAGACCGCGATTTCCCGTTTGATTGATATAGCCAGTTCCATCTGGAAAAGCGATAACCGTATTTACTCCTTTTAAAATAACTGTTACCTCATGTTCAATAGCAAAATCACGAGCAACCGAAATGCGGTTTTCATTGATCCACCTAGAAGATAATCCTGTAATTCGAGCCATCTCTCCGGGATGAGGTGTCAAAATGACCGGTGCCGGACGCCCTTTTGGATACTCTCTTTTTTGCAGGGCAGCGGCATCTAAAATAAGAGGCAAATCAGGTTGATTCAATAAAAATTGAACTTTATCCTCCAATTGTTCATCCAAATCCAAACCAGGACCGATTGCTGCTGCTTTCATACTGGATAGCTGTTTATTTTCTTTTAATTGTTGAAGCGTGTGATACCAATAGGTTGCTTCAGGAAGTCTCTGACAAACAATTTGTGCTACACTTTTATCGGTTGCGATTGTCAGTTTGCCAATTCCGGAACGCATAGCACCAAGACCAGACAGAAGTGCACAACCTGGCATTTCCTCACTGCCAGCAATTAATAATCCGGTTCCAAATGATCCTTTGTGCGGATTATTTGGTAAAGCAGGCCATGTTTGTTTAACATCTTCCTCTGTCCATACTCTCCAGCCTGATTGCTGTACCAATCCAATATCCAACGATTTGACTGTCCCATAGTATTCAGCCGAAGGCACTAAAAAAGCTGAAGGCTTAACCCCATGTAAGCATAATGTGTAATCTGCTTTAAAGGCAGTCACTACATTACCTCTATCTGCTTCAACACCTGAAGGAATATCAATCGCAATTTTCAGAGCCAATGATTGGTTCCAGTAGGCAAGCACTCGATCCGCATGACTGGAAAACGGCGGTTTAAACCCAATTCCAAAGAGCCCATCTACCAGAACATCATATTCATTTTCAATCGTTTGGGTGTATGGGTATCCACAAGTAATAAAATAAGAAAAATGCTGTTGCGCAACTTCAGACTTTGGCAATCCAAACGGCAAAATAAGCGTCGCCTTATAACCGTGATTCAGCAATAATCTCGCAAGGACAATCGCATCGCCTCCATTATTTCCTTGCCCAGCGATGATTCCAACTTCATCTTCCCTCTGAATTAAACTGGATACTTCTCTGAACAAAGCCTGTCCAGAGTTTTCCATTAAAGTAAAGATGGATAGCCCATCCGCGTCAGCTTTACTGTCGACTTCTCTGATATCATTCGCAAAATAAATATTCATCATCGACCACCTCTCTTCTTATATTTTTAGTATACAACAATAGGAATAGGACATTTAAACGATATAGTAAGGTAAGGGATCTGATATCTATTGATCAGATATAGGTTTAGGAGAGAGGTAGCATAGGTGGGGCATAGATGGTCCATAGCCAGGGGATTCCTCCTTTCTCCCACCTTTCCCATACCTTTACGCCACCTTTGACCGGGGATAGGTGTGATATAGGTGGGGTAAAGCTCCGGTATAAGTTTTCGATTTAAAATAAAATAGTCAGCTCCACAATCGGAACTGACATTTGTTTAACCATCAACTTCCAGTAAATAACGTATCTCCTTTTTCCAGTTCCCCTGTATGAAGTTGATAACACTTATACTTATTTCCTGCCTGTTCTTTTATCCAACTTGCTGCATTCGTTCTTGATGATCATAAGTATCAATTTACTTGGAAAAATTAATCAAATTATCACCGAGGTTCAGAATGACGCTATGATTCTTTTCGATTGCTTTCCTTCTTGATTCTGTATTCACTTCATCTGTCAGTAAAATAAGATGTCCTTGATCCGTTTGCGGTAATCCAGCCCTCTTCAGATTCTTTTCAGTAGCCTCATATAAATGTTTTTTCCTGTTTGACACATAAAAGATTTGGATTCCTTTCATATCCGCATATTGAAGGAACTCTGATGCACCAGGCAGAGGTTTGGCATTTGCTTGGTAGACCCATGCATCCCATTCTTTATCATTAAAGGAGCTTTTCTTTTGAGCCAACTTAGCTAAAAAAGGGCGGTTATTCAATACGGTTTCATCTAAATCTAAAATAATGGCTTTATCCTCATCCGTCTTTTGTTGCAGAGCTCGATCGAGTCTATGTTTAGCCACTTTATAACCTTTACTAAATGACGCATCAGTCGTAGATTGTTGGTACCTAAGGACGTGCATTATATTTTCTTCTTGTTGATTCTTATACGGACTAGCTTCTATCCAGTTCATAGGTAAGCTTATCCAAACACTAAATACAGTAATAAGTATACTTCCTTTTCTGATGCCATTCTTTTTCATTCCAATCACCTCTCGAACAGTTTTTCCAAAGACTTTTCATTTCATGAAAAATTTATATTGGAATAGCGAATCTGCTTAAATAAAGTAGGTATTGGATACGAAAAAAAGACCTCATTTGAGATCTTTACTGATTGATTTAGAATTTTCTTTTTCTTATTAAAATACTACTAAACATCCTCAAAGAAACCGCAAAACAGAACATTTTATCAGTCGGAATTTACAGAATAAACCTATTTTACAGAAATTTTTTTAATCTTTAATCAGGGTCTTTATTATGAGGAGCCGAATTGTAAAACTATTTATCTCCATTGGTATACATATCTTAGAATTCATAAGAACTAATATTCATAAATATAGGGGTGATATTCTTGTTTAAAAAACCATTTATTTTGTTGATGATCGGTATCATTCTTGTTCTATTTATAGATACGGGTGCAAAGAATTTCTCAGATCTTTTGCTTAATAAATAAACAGAAACATAAAAAAAGCGGGGAATGCGATACCGCCCCTTAAAAGTTAGTTTTACTCTAACTTTTAGGGTATGACAACTTCCCCGCTCTCTTTATTAATATTGATTAGTAGTCTTATGTCGTTCAACTAATTTTTTTAATGATTGAATCTGACCTAGATGCATCGCTTCATGGCTCAGTAAAAAGTGAAACAATTCGCTTTTTGTTTTAATACCAAACTTTGCAAGAGGACCTGTTACCTCTTCTCTCCAGAATTCCTCCGGTAAATCTTTAATTCTCTTTTCCTGAGATTGATAATTGGACTTGATATCATTCAAAGAAGGTGCACTTCTTTGCCAATATTTTGGCGAAGTTCCGCTTCTGAAAAATTCTCCATATAACTCTGAAAGCGGTGAACCGCTGCCAGGATAATCAAACAAGAAGGATTCCGCACTTACCAGTACATGCCCTAATTGCCAGCGAATCGTATTATTAAAACCTTCTGGTTGAAGATCAGCCTCCGCTTCAGATAAATCCTCTAAAATTTCCTGTAGCTTACTTCTGGTCAACTCAAATTGTTTTTGCATACCAGTCGTTTCCATATAATCCCCTCCACTAATTCTTTTTGCCCTTCACAAGATATGGGTTGCTATCCTTTATACCCTATCTTTCCTGAAAAAAAACAGAAGTGAAACGGCTTATTGGACTGATAACATACAAATTGTTAGCTGGTTGTTTGTTTTGCCTTATTTCTAATCAATTCTTTAACAAAGGACTCCAATTCCTTATGGCCCTTTTGATGCAGTAAACTTACAACCTTACTCCCTACAATAATTCCATCACAATAGTCATACAATTGATTGGCCGTCTTTGCATTGGATATTCCAAATCCCGCATAGATTGGACAATCCGTATTCTGCTTAAGTTGTAGGATTTGTTCTTTAAAGGCTTCATCATTCAACTGTGCCTGTTCTCCTGTTGTCCCATTTACCGTTACTGCATAAATAAAACCTTCCGCTCCATCACAAAGCTTTGCCATTCGAGTTGGATTTGCTGTTAAAGGTAAGATTCTGATTAACACAATGCCTTCCTTACTGAGCTCTTTCTTAAACATCTGCTCTTCCTCCAGCGGAACATCTGGTATGATACAGGCACTAATGGAGGCTTCTCTGCATTTTGCAGCAAACGTTGAAATCCCAAGTCGTAAAACAGGATTTGCATACGTCATAATAATTAACGGAATTTCAATAGTTTCCTCAGTATTCCTTAATTCATTTAATATATCCTCCAAATTAACATCTTGTTCCAGGGCACGTAAACCTGCTTCCTGAATACTTGGTCCATCAGCTACTGGGTCAGAAAATGGAATTCCAATTTCAATGGCGGATGCCTCTAATCTTTCAAAGTACTTTATAGTCGGAACAAGCTGATTGATCCCTCCATCACCGCCCATAATATAGGGTATAAACCCTTTTTCTCCACTCCTTTTAGCCTCTGAAAAACAGTCTACTAGCTTATTAGGCATGCTCCACACCTCCAATTACATTCATGACGGTATCCATATCTTTATCTCCTCTCCCGGATAAACAAATTACAATAGACTGATCTTTCCCCATATCAGGTGCCCTTTTGACTGCTTCCGCTATCGCATGCGAGCTTTCCAGCGCAGGTATAATTCCTTCCTTTCTTGTTAACAGCTTAAAAGCTTCCAATGCTTCATCATCCCTAATAGATGTATACTCAACTCTTCCCTCATCCTTCAAAAAGCAGTGCTCTGGCCCGACTCCCGGATAATCAAGTCCAGCCGATATAGAGTGGGCTTCCTCTATCTGTCCTGCTTTATCCTGCAGGAGATACATGAGTGCGCCATGTAAAATCCCCTTTTCTCCTTTTGTAAGAGACGCTGCATGCTCATTCGTATCTAACCCTTGGCCAGCCGCTTCCACGCCTACTAAAGTAACCTGTTCATCCTCTAAAAATTCGTAAAACATCCCCATCGCGTTACTGCCACCGCCGATACAGGCAATAATTTCATCTGGCAATCGATTGTGTAAAGCTAAGAATTGCTCCCTGGTTTCCCGACCTATTACACTCTGGAAATCTCGTACAATTTGCGGGAAAGGATGGGGTCCCATCACAGATCCCAATAAATAATGTGTATCCTCAATATGACCGACCCAGTAACGTAAAGCTTCATTTACGGCATCCTTCAGTGAACAGCTTCCTTGTTGTACAGGCACTACCTTTGCACCCAACAATTCCATTTTCAATACATTCGGTTTTTGCCTCTTCACATCTTTTTCACCCATAAAGATTACTGCTTCCAAACCAAGCAAGGCACAGGCTGAAGCAGTCGCGACTCCATGCTGGCCGGCACCTGTTTCCGCAACAATTCTTGTTTTGCCCATCGCTTTGGCAAGCAGGGCCTGACCAAGTGTATTATTAATTTTGTGAGCCCCGGTATGATTTAAATCCTCCCTTTTAAGGTAAATCCGCGCACCACCTAAATGTTCGGTCAAATTTTCCGCATAGTATAACGGAGTCTCTCTTCCTACATAATCCTTCAAAAGTAATTGATATTCAGTAATAAATGACTCTTCCTGCGCAATCGTTTTATAGGCTTCCTCCAATTCGAACAAAGCCGGCATTAATGTTTCCGGTACAAATCTTCCTCCATATTCCCCATATCGGCCAGTTTTATCTGGATATTCTTTTATTTGATTCACTTGATTTCCCCCTCTTTTGCCATTTTTATAAATTCAAAGATTTTTCTCGTATTTTTTCTCCCATTTACCTCAACACCACTGCTCACATCAACCATAAACGGATTTACAACCTCAATCGCAACTCTTACATTTTCAGAATTCAAGCCTCCCGCTAGAATGATAGTAGGATATTTAGCTCCCAGTCCTCTAACCTTTTCCCAATCAAATGCCACTCCGTTTCCACCTCTATATTCCCGTGCTTCAGCATCCAATAAAATATAATCAGCATGCTTAACATCACCAACATCTAAGTCTGCTTGAGCAGGCTTAATTCCTATCGATTTAATGATCGGCAATCCAACCTCCAAATAGTCTGCCGGCTTTTCTTCTCCATGAAGCTGAATGGCTGTCAATCCACAATATCGTGCCACTTGTTTCACCGTTTCTACCTCTTCATTAACAAAGACACCGACCTTCCAGATTTCACCTTTCAGTTTGGAGATGATTCGTTTGGCCTTCTCAGGAATAATTCTTCGCTTGCTTTCGGCGAACATAAATCCAAGGGCATCCGCACCTGCTTTTTCAGCTGCTAATGCATGCTCGACGGTTTGTATTCCACAGATTTTCACCTTCACCGACTGTACCTTCTTTCAATTTTCTTGATTTCTTTTACAAATTGAGCGGGATCTTGATGCATCATCAATGCCTCCCCAATTAGGATTGCATCCACGCCTGCATTGGCAACACGTAAACAATCATTAACATTCTTGATTCCACTTTCACTAATGACAATAGTCGACGGATCGTCAATCAATTTGATTAAATTTTCAGTAACAGCTAAATCCGCGTTAAATGTTTGAAGATTTCGATTATTTATGCCAATCAATTGCGGTTTAAGGGACAGAGCTGCCATTAAATCCTCCTCATCATGCACTTCCAGTAAAACTTCCAAATGTAGATGGAGAGCATACTCATACAATGCTTTTAATTTTCCAGGTGATAAAATTCTTACAATCAACAGGACTATACTTGCCCCCGATAAAAAGGCTTGATTAATCTGAGATTCTTCCAATATAAAATCCTTGCATAAGACTGACAGATCTATATGACTGCTTACAACCTGTAAATCTTCAAAGCTTCCATTAAAATATTCTTTATCCGTTAAAACAGATATGCCGTCAGCGCCGCCTTCCTTATATTGATTAGCTACCTCTATTGGGTCGGCCAAAGATTGAATGATTCCTTTTGATGGAGATGACCGTTTAAATTCTGCAATCACACCAAGGGTAGACTGACTTCTGATTCGTTCAGCAAAAGTATCTCTTACCTGCATTCGTTTGATGTCATTTGACAATTCAATTGCGGTTGATTTGCTTAACTCTCTCCTCTTGTGCTCCACGATATTCATTAAATAGGTTGGCATATATCATTGGCCCCTTTCGTTTGAACCGGTCCCCTAACTTCAAGTAATTTCCGATAGACAGCACCTGAATCAATTAATTCAGCCGCATACATGACTCCTTCCTGGATCGTAGAAACTTTCCCTGATACAAATAAACCAATTCCTGCATTTAGAAGGACGGCATCACGACATGGATTCTTTTCCCCACAGAAGATACCAATCATTTTTTTTGCATTTTCAGACGGCTCACCACCGGTCAAACGGCTATTGTCCGATACTTTCAATCCAACGTCATTGGGATGGATGGCTTCTTCTGTTATTAGACCACTCTGAACAAAATATAGCTTGTTTTCGCCAGACAATGAAGCTTCATCCATATTACCCGCTCCATGGATAATGGCAGCCTTTTTTCTCCCAGCCTTCAACAATACTTCTCCATACAGCTTTAATAGTTTTACATCATACACACCAACCATTTGATAGGTTAAATGGACTGGGTTTGTTAAGGGTCCGATTGCATTGAAAATCGTAGGAATACCCAATTGCTTCCGAACTGCAGCGATTCTTTTTAATTTTGGGTGGATATGTCCAGCATTCAAAAATACTAAGTTAGCTTGATGAATAGCTTTCCTGGCTTCTTCCTTTTGATTAATCGTATTAATGCCCAATGCGTTCAGCACATCCATGCTGCCGGATTGACTCGTCATATTTTTGTTTCCGTGCTTCACCATTTTGATTCCGGCACTTGCCAAAACAAATGCTGATGCCGTACTGATATTAAAGCTATTGCTGCGATCGCCTCCGGTACCACAATTATCCATGGCTTCCGGGATAGTTCCTAGCTGATGTGTCGATTCCTTTCGAATCATTTCTGCGATAATATACAGTTCCTTACTCCCGTATCCCTTCAATCCAATAGCCATCAAAAATGCAGCCAATTCCGCTTCAGAAACAGTTGGATTTAACATTTGTTTTGCAGCATCTGTCATTTCGCCCTCTGATAAACTCTTTCCTTTACTTAATTTGAAAAGATACTCATTCATGCAAGACTGCCTCCTTCACAGTACTATTAAGAAAATTAGTTATTATTGTTTTTCCATAGGGCGTTCCTATTGATTCAGGATGGAATTGAACGCCGTATAAGGGATACTGCTTATGACGAATGGCCATAATCTCGTCATCATCCTCTGAAGTTGCTATAATCTTAAACTCATTTGGCAATGTCTCTTCTTTTATAATTAGAGAATGGTATCTCATTGCCTGAAACCCTTGAGGTGTACCCTTAAAAATTTCATCTCCTGTATGGATGATCTTTGATGATTTACCATGTTTGATCTTTCCAGCTCGACTTACCGTAGCACCAAACACCTGGCCAATGGCCTGATGCCCTAGACAAACGCCTAAAATAGGAATATGGCTATAAAAAGCTTTAATCATTTCTTTACATATCCCACTCTCTTCAGGCCGACCAGGTCCGGGTGATAAGACAATTGATGTTGGTGATAAATCTTTTATTTCTTGAATCGTAAGGGCGTTATTTCGTTTAATCAGTACCTCTTCCCCCAGTTCTAATAAAAGCTGATAGAGGTTATACGTAAAGGAATCAAAATTATCGATAAGTAAAATCATTTATCCCATCCTCCTTAAATCCAACTTTATGAAGTGTTTCATACCATTCATTTTCCGGAATGGAATCATAGACAATACCAGCGCCAGCCTGGAAATGAATTTGTTGATCTTTAATTACCATCATTCGGATTGCTAAGGCGAGGTCTAATTCCCCACCGTAGGAGATAAAACCAACACCGCCGCCGTAAGCGCCTCTTCTTTCCTGTTCAGCCTCTGAGATTAACTGCATTGCTCTTATCTTTGGCGCGCCCGATACGGTTCCAGCCGGCAAACAGGCTTTAATTGCATCCATTGGATGAATCGCTTCGTTTAATAGGCCTGTAATTTCTGAAACAAGATGGATCACATTTTTAAATAATTCAATCTCCATAAACCGTTTAATATTTACACTTTCCGGCTTACAAATCTTCCCCAAATCATTTCTAGCAAGATCCACCAGCATGACATGTTCTGCCTTCTCTTTTTCATCCGCTATTAAACTGGCAATCTGTTCTTCATCTTCTTGAATAGTAGAGCCTCTTCGTCTTGTACCAGCTATCGGATTAGAGTGAATAACGCCCTGATCGATCGCAATCAATCGTTCAGGAGAGCAACCCACAATGTGATAGGAGCCAAAATTAATATGAAACTGGAATGTATCAGGATGCTCTTGCTTTAACTTCCCATAATAATCTTCCGGGTCTCCCCTAAATGAACCGGTCCATCGCTGCGACAAGACAGCCTGGAATATATCGCCGTTCCGTATTCTGGATTTTAATTCATTAACCGTATCAATAAATTTCTCCTGATTCGTATTGCTTTTAATTCCGTGAATCAAATACATTTCATTTCCAGAAGCCTGGCTATATGTGGATAGTTTTTCCCGAAAGTACTTCATGTTTTTAGCCAATTCTTCCTCTGATCGTTCACCTTCATAGTCTAAATGGAGGTGGCTGCATTCGGAGAAATCATCACCGCTGTAAATAAAATAATCTGTGTGATAGAGAAAATGAAAATCCGGAATACCAACCGGATTCATTTCCGGCGAATCTATTTCTTCAAAGAGAAAACTGTACGAATAACCGGCAAATCCAATGGAACCTCCTATAAATGGCAGATCAGGATAAAGGGCATCATCGATTGCAAGGGACGCTTTTATAAACTCATGCGGATTATTCACTTTCTTTTTCATTTGACCTTTTTTAAAGAACGTACCATCTATACTCGTCATGATTTCTGCATATAGGTTAAAGGCAACAATTTTTGTCCTGCTACCGCTCGGAGATGGAAATTCAAGCACAGCTTTATAAGACTTAGCAATGTCTTCTATATTTCTAAGTTTGTTCTTTTCCTCGGCTTTCAGTCGTTGCCTAATTATGTTAGGTTTCCTCAATCTAATCCCCCCTGAAAATAAAAAAATCCCCCATAAGCAAATAAATTGCTTATGGAGGACGTATAATCGTGGTGCCACCCCCGTTGGATCTCTTTCAGATACGATGAGGAAGGAATCCATCATTTAATATCCTATCCTTTTAACGGCGGAATCCCGTATTCCCCTACTAATCTTTCAGGGAATCACTCGAAAGCCCATTCACATAAAGCCTGCATACCGGTTCTCACCCACTCCGGCTCTCTGTAGTGCAATGTTTTTATGCTACTCCTCTTTCTTAACGTTTTATTTATTCAATTTTATCCCATACAAAAAGGGCCTCACATCCTTGAAAAAAGGACGAGAGACCCGCGGTACCACCTTAATTGATTGCTGAATTCAGCAATCCACTTTATGACAGCCTATAGAAATAACTGTCAGCCTATTTTAACGATTGGCTAAATCGGCCAAAGCATACTGAATAACTCACGTTCTGCTCGGCAACTCCGAAGTCCATTCACAAATGAAATCATACCGATTCCCACCCCCATCGGCTCTCTAAAACTCCTTCAAATGCTACTACTCTTCATCAACGCATTATTATGTTTAAGTTGTTGTTAATATTAAATTAATTATTTTGAATTGTCAATCTATTCAGTTAAAAATAGGCAAAATGATGCATTTTAGTCAGACAAAGTAAAAAATGACTATATGTTAATTAAAGGGATCATCTCTCTCATAGATTTTGTATTAATTTATCTATTAGAAACAAGCAACTTTAAGTATTATTGCGTTTTCCTATCCTCTAATTACAATACAAAGGCTTGATAGAAGGGTGTAGTTTATACGATTTTCAAAAAAAGAGTGCCAATTCAGTAAGAACTGGCACTCTTTAAGTAAATATCATTTGTATGATACAACATTAATTATTAATTTATTTTGTTAGTTAAACAATCATCCCTCAAGCAATAAAGATTCAGGGTCTTCGATTAATTTTTTCACATTCGCTAGGAAGCTAACTGCTTCTGCTCCGTCGACAATACGGTGATCGTAAGATAATGCGATATACATCATTGGGCGAACTTCAATTTTGTCATCCTCAACAGCAATCGGACGCTTTTTAATACCGTGCATTCCAAGAATACCTACTTGTGTTCCATTTAAAATAGGTGTTGACATTAAGGAACCGAAAACACCGCCATTTGTGATAGTAAAGGTTCCACCCTGTAAATCTGATAGGGCCAATTTATTATCACGTGCTTTTTTAGCCAAGCTGCCAATTTCTTTTTCAATTTCAGCAAAGTTCATACGATCCGCATCTCTAACAACAGGGACTACTAAGCCTTCTGGAGCAGATACTGCTACACCGATATCATAGTATTTTTTGATAAGCAGCTCATCACCTTGGATTTCTGCATTTAACAGTGGATACTTCTTAAGTGAACCAACCACGGCTTTTGTAAAGAAGGACATAAACCCTAATTTCACATCATTTTCTTTTTGGAATGCATCCTTACGTTTATTACGAAGGTTCATGATATTCGTCATATCTACTTCGTTAAATGTAGTCAGCATGGCTGTATTGTGTTGAACCTCAACCAAACGTTTCGCGATTGTTTGGCGTCTGCGTGACATTTTCACACGTTCTTCCGGTTTACCAGATACCTGAGCCGGTGCTGATGCTGCTTTTTTAGCTTCCGGTTTTGAAGGCTTAGGTGCAGGCGCGCTGGCTTGTGCATGACCATTGTAGGATTCTACATCCTGCTTGCGCACTCTTCCAAGTGGATCTACTGTAGGGATTTCATCCAAATCGATTCCTTTTTCTCTTGCTAATTTACGTGCAGCCGGAGAAGCAACTGTTTTATTTCCTTTTTTCTCTTCTTCTTTTGGTTCAGGAGCAGGTGCTGCTTTTGGCTCTTCTTTTACTTGTTCTTTTGCAACAGGTTCTTGTTTTTCACTCTGTGCAGGCGCTCCATCAGCATCTACCATCGCAATTGCTTCCCCAACAAGAACTGTATCTCCCTCTTCTTTTAATTGCTCTGTCAAAACTCCTTCATAGTCGGAGATGATTTCAACATTTACTTTATCTGTTTCAAGCTCAACGATATATTCACCTTTTTCAACCTTTTCACCCGGTTGTTTAAGCCATTGTGCAATTGTTCCCTCTGTAATTGATTCCGCTAATTCTGGTACTTTTACCTCTGCCATCTCTCTATTTCCTCCTCTATTCGCGAGTTAATGCGCTGTCAATAATACGATTTTGTCCTTGTTTATGAATGGTTGGATCTCCCTCTGCAGGACTGGATCGTCTTCTTCTGCCGATGTACTCAACTTTAACCCCTTCTGGTGCTGCTATTCTTAAACGTGGCTCAACGAAATTCCACGCGCCCATATTTTTAGGCTCTTCCTGTACCCATACAATCTCTTTTAGATTCGGGTAGGATGCAAATAATTCTTGAACCCCTTTAAGTGGGAATGGATAGATTTCTTCAATTCTCACAATATGAAGCCAATCAAGATTTTCTTGAGCTTCAATAGCCTGAGATAAATCAATTGCCATTTTACCTGTACAGCAAACGATTCTTTTCACACTGTCTTTTTTGGTTCCTAAGCCTGGCTGTTCAATAAAGGACTTGAATTCACCGTCACTCAGTTCTTCAGCTGTACTCGCAACAGTCGGATTTCTCAGCAAGCTCTTTGGCGTCATTAATACCAGTGGGCGTACTTCTTCTTTTCCTAAAATAGCTGCTTGTCTTCTTAAAATATGGAAGTATTGAGCTGCTGAACTTAAATTAGCTACAGTCCAGTTATTCTCTGCTGCCAATGATAAATATCGCTCCAAACGCGCACTGGAGTGTTCCGGTCCCTGGCCTTCATAGCCATGAGGCAATAGCATGACTAAGCCAGATTTTTGGCCCCATTTCGCTCTCCCTGCAGCAATAAATTGATCAAATAATACTTGAGCAGTGTTAGCAAAATCACCATATTGGGCTTCCCATAAAACGAGCGTATCCGGTGATTGAACATTGTATCCATATTCAAATCCAATCACAGCTGCTTCAGACAATGGACTGTTATGAACCGCAAAGGAAGCTTTTGCCCCTTCAAGTCCATGTAATGGAGAATAGGTTTCTCCCGTTTCACTGTCATGTAAAACAATGTTTCTATGAGCAAATGTACCGCGCTCGGAATCCTGTCCAGTAAGGCGGACCGGTGTACCATCCTGTAAGATAGTTGCAAATGCTAACGTTTCAGCCAAAGCCCAGTCTACCTTATTTCCTTCTTCCAAAGCATTCTGTCTTCTCATAAGGATTTTATCCAGTTTATTAAATACCTTGAAGTTCTCAGGTCGTTTTAAAAGCTCCGCATTTATTTGCTTTAATACGTCAAGCTCTACTTTTGTATCTACCTTCGGAATCCCGGATTCAATAATTTTTGGAACATCAGCCGCTTCAAGTGGAGAATCTTCCTTTTCACCCACTTGATTATAGTACTCTTTCAACATATCAAAATGTTCCTGATCCAGACGAGCGACCTCTTCTTCCGTTACAAGTCCTTCATCCACTAGTCTCTTTGCATACACCTCTCTAGGTGTTGGATGCTCATGCACCATCTTGTACATGGCCGGATTTGTTGTCATTGGCTCGTCCATTTCGTTATGGCCATAACGTCTGTATCCAATTAAATCTATTAAAAAGTCTTTTTTGAAATTTTGACGATATAAAATAGCTACATAAGCTGCTGCTAATACAGCCTCTGGATCATCCGCATTGACATGGATAATCGGGATTTCATATCCCTTCGCCAGATCACTTGAGTATCGAGTGGATCGGGAATCCCGGCTTTCTGTTGTAAATCCAATCATATTGTTCGCGATAATATGAACGGTGCCTCCTGTTTGATATCCTTTAAGGCGACTTAGATTCAAGGTTTCCGCCACAATTCCCTGACCTGGGAATGCTGCATCTCCATGAATAATAATTGACATACTGGAATTAGAATCCTGTACAGGAAATCCTTTTCGGCTTCTGTCATCCTGTACAGCCCTTGTATATCCATTTACGATGGGATTAACAAATTCCAAGTGACTCGGGTTATTTGCCAACGTTATAACCGCTTCTCTTGTATTCTCTTCTTTAATTTTACGACCTGCGCCTAAATGGTATTTCACATCACCCGTCCATCCAAATGTAACACCAATGGATCCTTCAGATGGCACCAATTTTTTATCCGGAGCATGCTGAAACTCAGAGAATATTTTTTTGTACGGTTTATCCAGCACATGAGCCAGTACATTTAATCTGCCTCTATGTGCCATTCCGATATTAATAGAAGTAGTTCCGCCGCGAACGGATCTTGAAACTAATTCATCAAGAAGTGGAACTAAAGAATCTACACCTTCAATTGAGAATCTCTTCTGTCCAACAAAGGTTTTATGTAAGAATCGCTCAAATCCATCCACTTCAGTTAAGCGCTTCAACAAATTTTTCTTTTTAGCTGCCGAGATTGCAAAACCGGAGGCTGTTTGTTCAACCATTTGTGTAAGCCACTTTTTCTCTTCCATGTCATGGATATGATCGAATTCAAAAGCAATCGTTCTCGTATATAAAACTTTTAAATATTCGATGGCTTCATGGCCATTTTGAATGTTTGCAGGCAAAACATCACTGATTAAGGAAGCTGGCATCGCTTTCAAATCATCAGTCGTTAAATCATATTTACCCAATCCTAAATTAATATCTTTCTTTACCTTACTGTACAATGGATAAATATCAGCGGCCAAATGTCCGTTTATTCGAATATCCTCAGCCAATTTGACAGCCTGCGATACTTTATACATCATTTTTGCTGTGAACTGACCGTCTGAAACTTCCTTACTTTGATTACCCCTTGTTTGTTCGGTTTCCTCTAATCTTGGAGGTCCCCATTCTTCAAATAATCTCACCAAATCCGGATCCACTTGCTCTGGGTCCTGTAAAAAAACTTCGTACATTTCCTGGACGTAACCCAAGTTTGGCCCCTGAAACTCTAGCCAAGGGTTTGTTACAGGTGTATCAAGTTTCATTATGAAATCCCCCTGTTAAACATTGTTTTGCCTTAATCCTGCGACTGAATAATATATAATAATAATGTTATCGAAAGAGTCGGAAGGATAAAACATTTCCGACATTATTCTACCATGTTTTGGTGAATATACCCAAAGGTTTGCACTTAATTTACGAGAAAATCAAAACTTTCTAAAAAATCAGCTATTATGAAATAGCAAAAAAAGAGAATTGATTATATAACCAACTCTCCTTTCTGATTAATTCCAAATTGAATCATGCTGGATTCACATACCCATTCATAGCCAATTTTTTGATAAATTGAATTTAAAGTTGGATTTGATAAATCCGTATATAAACTGCAAAATAAATAGTTTTCAAGAAGTTGTTTCGAAAAAGTGTGAACGGCCGAGCTCGCATACCCCTTCCCTCTCTCTTCATCGGGAGTATAAACCAGCGAGACTACAATTCCATTTTGCGTTGGCCGAGCCCACTTCACCATCGATACCGGTCTGTTCTGATCAATCCATAAATGTAAGGACTTCTCCTTGATATAATCATTTGCCCTTGCCTGACAATCTTCGTAAGTGAGATTATCAACCGTATATTTAGTGAACTCCTTAATCCAATCAGCTACTAAGGGAGCATCTTCATGGCCTGCCATACGTAAATACCCTTTTGTGATTTGAACAGAATTCAGTTTTGTCAGTTTATAGATTCCCTGTTCCACGCCAATAGAGCCCTCAATTCCCGTTACACACTTCCATTCATCAGCAAATAAATGCGCTAATTGCTTTTCGCCTGTTATCCCTGGAAACATGAACCCTTCTTCAACAAATTTATTTACAGCAAAGGAAATAGCTTCTTTTTGGTTTGGATCGCCTGCAATAAGCAGATTATGTGGATGAGTTCGTAAAAAAATCAGGACAGTCTGATCCTTTACCTCCACTGTACACATGAAAAGTTTTATAGTATCTGATGGATTTTGGATCAATTTATTCACCAATCCCAGGATGACATTATGCTTCACTTCTTCCTTTAAAAGAATAGGTTCGACTTTGTCCTTAAAAGGTTTAATCGTGTCATAGAATACGATATTCATTTTGGCTCATCCTCCTTGTCTCTATTATCCTTCTAATCTATATATTTCAAAACAATTTAATTTAAAATCTTGTGAGTTTACATAATATTTTTATAACTAACTACTATTGTATAACAAAAACAGCAACCCCTATAGAGGATTGCTGCTTAATTTATAGTAGACTGTGTGCTGCAAATTAGTTTATGTCTAATATTCCATTCTGTGGAAGCTCGATTATAAAATGAGTTCCTTCAGGTGAGCTTTTAGAAATTGTAATATTCCCCAAATGCTCTATGATTGTTTTCTTAACAAATGGTAATCCCAATCCCATTCCCCGCTTGTCTATTGAGATAAATGGGTCAAATACACTTTCCCAGTTAGCTGGAGGGATTCCCTTGCCTGTATCAATAAAATGAATAATAATATGTTCATTTTTCAATTCGGTCTTAATCAATATTTTCTTATCATCTCTATCTTCAGGCATAGCCTCCACGCTGTTCTTGATTAAGTTGATAAAGACTTGCCCCAAATTGGTTTTATTAATATAGGCATTCAAAGGTACGTAATTGTTAACCAATTCAATATCCACCTGATTTGTACGCAACATTTCAGAAGACATGTTAATGGAATCCAGAATAACCTCTATTAAATTTTCCTTTTTCAGTACTAGATTGGATGACTTCATATAATCCTTATAATTATTGGTCAGTTTACCTAAATGTTCAGATGACTTTTGAATCATATCTAGTGTTTTCTTATCTGACTCTGTTAAGTCATTGCTCAGACTAAGAAGATTTGAAAAACTCTTGATAATTTGATTGGTATTTTTCACTTCATGAATTAAACTTCCCGCTAAATTCCCGGTATAATCCAGCTTTTTTTGTCTTTCCAGCAGTTGATAATGACTATCTTTTAGACTCGTGTTCAGTTTAACAAAGAAATGCACCATAAAAACAGAGAATACGATTACCCCGATGCTGCTTGTTATGGCACCTGTCCCTGGTGAAAGGTTTAAATATCCCGATAAGATTAGCCAAATAGAGGCTAAACAGAAAGCATTTAAGAATTTTCTGAAACTCGTGTTAGATATATTTCTCGAAACTAAATAGACAAGAATTAGAAAGATGATAAAACCAATCATATGTAAAATGAATATCCATCCTAAAGTCCCATACACTGGGTAATAAAAACTGGATGAGAAACTGGTCTTTACGGTTAACCCACTAATCCCTAATTCCGTTAGATTGATTATATACACCACTCCGCTTAAAATAATAAAAAAGATGAGTGACTTCTTATCAAGTAATAACCTCGATACCTTTGCTAACCAAGGAGTATCTGTTAACATTGTTGGCTGATCCTTTATAATCAAATATGCTACATAGAGAACAATCGGCACTCCAAAAGTTGGCCCTAAACGCAGCAATTTAAATAATACAAGAATGGTACTCTCAGAAAGAATATCTGAAAAATAAAGAACCCCAACATCAATTTGCCAAATTGAAACAAAGAGCATGTATAAAACGATACCCATTGTTAATCTTGATTCATTATACATACTTTTTATAACGAATGAAACAACCAAAGGGATCAACCCAATAGTACATATTAATAATCCGATAATCATTTATTTTTGCACTCCATTGCTGTATGATCAGGTCTATATTTTTTAATATAAGCACATGCATTATTCCCGCCATGTCCATGATTGGTAACAGCTACTTCATTGACCTCCTGATAAATCGTTTCGGTAACAATATTCATATCTTCATAGCCTTTTTTAGTTGTTCTTATTGTTGGAGGAATAAAATCATGTTCCACACTTAATAATGAAGATATCACTTGCAAGATACCAATGGCGGCTAGAGGGTTTCCATACATACTTTTTATCGAGCTATATGGTGTTTGATGATTAAATAATTCCCTTGAGCACTTTTCTTCTATCCGATCATTCTGCTGGATCCCAAGTGCCTGGCTGTTGATATAATCTGGATTGCGGCCACTCGTGACATCTTTTAATGCATTAATCATCTGTTCTCCTGATTCATCCGAATCAAATATATAAGACCCATCATTATTCGAGATAATATCAACAATTTCTCCTTTAATATGAGCTCCTCGCTTAATGGCATCATCTTCTCTCTCTAAAACAATCACACCAGAAGCTTCAGAAGCAGCAAACCCTTTACTATCTTCATGAAATGGAACGGCTCCTACATCCATTGCTTGATTCAAAGGTAATATTCTTGTTTTAGAAAAAGCATAAGTCATTAGTTTACCAATCGGACTCTCTGTTCCACCTACTATAGCCACATCTATTTTACCGGCTTTTAAATAGAGCAAAGCCTCTTCAATTGCTTCCAAACTGGAAGTGCAGCCAGTGCTTATTGTTTTTGTCACACCTTTTGCTCCTAAAAAGTAAGCGATAGATGAGGTCATACTGTGATAATTGACATAGTGAGAAAACGTAATAGGCATTTTTCTATAATCATCATTGTTCGCATGTACAACTGCGTCCAGAGAATATTGATCTACGGAGGATCCAAGTGAAGTTCCAAAGAAAACCCCTACTTTTTTACCTGCTAAATCCACCCCTGCTGATTCCAATGCCTCTCGCCCGGCCACGATTCCCAATTTAGAAACTTTGGGTAACCGATTAATTCTCCTATCTTTCTCTAACTCTTCTAATCCATTATGTATTAGACCAACTATATTGGACTCTCCTTTATACCCTTCTCCATCTATTACTTCCAGTGTGTTCACACCATGCTGTAAATTATATAAAAATTCGTCGGTATTCCTTGTATTCGGGGCTATTGTCCCGTAGCCACTAACTACTATTTTCATGTAATTTTCCGCCTTAGTTGAGAATATTTACCTAAAAAAATTATAGCAGATAATATTTCAGAATGACTATAGGAAAAAACTATTAAAAATATATTTAAATAATCTAAATAGTTTAAATAAATCATTAATACTACTTTATAAAATAATCAAAAGCGTATGTTGATACCACATGTCGTTGAGCTTTTAGTTTGGGAGATAAAGTAACTTTAATTTCAGATGTTCACATACCTGGAACTCTAGTAAGATATCAGCCCAACAAGAATGTTATTAGCCATCAATAATATAAATTCTTTAATCTATCAAATTTCCTGCTAACAGCTAGCAAATATTGCAGACCGCAGTCCTAACTCCTAAAAACCAAGGAGAAATTTCGAGTAATAAAGACCATTGAGAATAAAAAAGCTGCATACCGTAAAATCCCGGAATACAGCCATATCTAAGGTTCAAGCATCAAACACTTCTTAACTTTTTACTGCTTAAAACTTATAATCCTCTTCTAAAACTTTCATTCATTAAAGTGATTTAGAAGAATACTTTAATACTTGCTAGGATCGTAAGCACACCTACAACAATGACAAACACGTTGCTCAATTTCCCTCTGTATTTAGCTAGTACTGGTACTTTACGGATTGCATACATTGGTAATACACATAAGATAGCAGCAACTAGAGGTCCGCTGAGTGTATCAATTAATCCTAGAATACTTGGATTTGTATAAGCAACAAACCAACATGTTAATACCACAAATACTAGAATTGCAGTTTTAATTGTTTTTTCTTTAATACTTTTTCCGCGTGCTTTTCCTGATGCCACAATCATGTCACGCATTACTTCGTAAGCTCCTACATAATGACCAAGGAAGGACTTTGTGATGGCCACGAATGCAATAATAGGCGCTGCAATAGCAATTATTGGTGAACCAAGTTCATTCGCAAGATAAGATAGGATTGATAAATTCTGTTGCTTTGCCATGGCAAGATCACTTGGAGTTAAGCTCAAGACACTGCTCCAAACGAAGAACATGACAACAGAGAATGTCATAATATAACATACTTTTTGTATTTGGGCACATTTCGCGTCAGTCGCATCTTTTCCATAAGTTGCCCGCTGTTTCATTACAAATGACGATACAATAGGAGAATGGTTAAACGAGAATACGATAATTGGTAATATCAACAGTATAATTCCAAAATATCCGGATCCTGATGAAGCAGTAGAAACACTTGCAGAACTAAAAATCGATGTATTCCACTGTGGAATTAAAGATACTGCGATAAATAACAGAGAAGCTATAAATGGATAAACTAGCATGCTCATCACTTTTACAGTTATATCTTGTCCAAAATTTAGTATGACGATAAGACCGAGAATTAATACAAGTGATAAAATGGCTCTTGGCGGCTCGTTCATATGCAATTGATTTACCATAAAACTACTTGCTGTATTTGTAAGTGCAACTGAATACATCAGCACGATCGTATAAATAGAGAAGAAATAAACTATGTTAAAGGCTATACTTGCCTTATTTCCAAAATACTCCCTTATCGTACCGGTAATTCCCTCATCAGCAGAATCTGAAGCAGCTATCATTTTAGCAAGTGCCCTATGCGAGTAGTACATTACCGGAAAGGCTAGTATAGTAATTAACAATAATGATATTAATCCGCCTGATCCTGCATTAATAGGTAAAAAGAGTACACCCGCTCCAATTGCTGTTCCAAAAAGGCTCAAAGCCCAGGTTGTATCTTGTTTATGCCATTTCTTCGCATCTGGAAAATTCTCTTGTATTACTGAATGATCTTCAACTGGTAATTCGAGTTTTTTTGCTGTATTTCCATGCATAATAAGGTTCCTCCTTATATATACCCTAGCTTTCTGCTAAGGCTTATAAATATGGATATTTTTTTAAAATTAAATTACTTATAAGATTCGGACAATAGAGATTATTAAATTACAACGCTAGCACTGAGAAATTTGTTTATCTACCATTCTAGTGTATTTGTTGGCGTTTGCAAAATATTGTATTTGTATAGGTATAAATCCCTTTATTTCTATATTTGTCTTCTCTTCTTACTTTTCTCCAAAAATTTTATGTTTAATGGCAATACCTGTTGGTGTAGCTGCCACTCCTCCTAAACCTGTCTCTCTTAACTCGCGCGGCATTTGTCTACCTATTTTATACATGGCTTCAACTACTTCGTCGGCACTAATGATATTATCTACGCCGGCTAATGCCATGTCCGCTGCAACTAAGGCATTGGCCGTTCCAATAGCGTTTCTCTTTACACAAGGAACCTCTACCAATCCAGCGACTGGATCACATACTAAACCAAGCAAATTTTGAAGGGCAGTTGAGAAGGCTTCCGATGATTGCTGCGGTGTTCCACCGGCAACTTCTACTGCAGCTGCTGCTGCCATTGCCGAGGCACTGCCTACTTCAGCTTGACATCCTCCAAACGCTCCAGCAATACAAGCATTATTGGCTACTATCATTCCAAATAAAGCAGAAGTGAATAGAAAATGCACCATATCTTCGTGACTTAACTGCAACGTATCTTTAATACCGAATAGGACCCCAGGAACTGTTCCGCTCGCGCCTGCTGTTGGAGTTGCACAAATTGCCCCTAACGAAGCATTTACTTCATTAACACCAATTGCATGTTGAACCCCAAATACCATCATATCTCCAGAAAGAGTTTTTCCACGTTCGCGATATTTTTTGATTTTAACAGCATCGCCACCAGTTAAACCGGTCGGAGAAAATACCCCGTCTCCCTCAATACTTTTATTTATGGCATTTTCCATGGTGAGTAGATTTTTTTCCATTTTGATCCAAACTTCATCATAGGTGGATCTAGTTTGTTGGATTTCCTGCTCAATGGCTAATTCATAAATGGGTTTTTGCCTTTTATTAGCTGCATCCACGATTTCTTTTATGGTCATGTACATAAACTTTTCACCTCCCTAAGATTTTAAAGAATAATAATAGTAGCTGTATTACTAAGGTCCTTCAATTTCTGCTGAACATTGTTACGTAATTGAGAATCTAATGTAAATTCAAAGAGGTGTTTTCCGTCTTTTTCTAAACTGATAAAGCTGTTAATATCGACATCATTTTCTTTAAGAATCCTGCGTAACCCAAATTCAAGGTCATCTTTTTCAGAAATCGCTAGTATAACTGGCAATGGTCCTTCAAGATTCAATTTAAAACCGTCCATTTCAATCTGTTTGACCTCAATCATACCGCCGCCGACCGAAATTCCCATCGTTCTAATACTTCTATATTCATCCTCCAGATAAACATCTGCAGTATTGGGATGACCGGCAGGACTATCAATCACTTCTTCAATAAAAACAATCTGGATACCCTTAGATTCTGCTATTTTAATAGCATCCGGTACTCTGCTATCATCAGCAGCAAATCCTAATATACCAGCAACAATGGCAAAATCAGTTCCATGACCTTTATGAGTTTCAGCAAATGATTCATAGTACCGGACCAAAACTTTTTTTGGAAGACCTTGAAATAATTTATTGGCAACTGCTCCAATAGCTAAGGCACCTGCTGTGTGCGAACTCGAGGGCCCTATCATTACCGGACCTATTACATCAAAACAACTTTTATAATTAATAATCTTTTTTTCTTTAACGGGTGCTACATTAATACTCATATAAAATTCCCCCACCCCATTAAATTACTTGATCTTTAAAATTGATCTTGCACTGTAAACTTTCAATAGATGAACATGGCTTGTACCAGTGAGCTTAATAGAGTTTTAACTCCGCTTTAATTGAAAAGGTTTTCATTACTAACCAATAAAATCGAATCGTATTTATCTCGAATACTAACTAACATTGCCATCATTTCTTTTGCAACTTAATGCCTTCAAAACATAATTAACAGCAATTCCTAGTTGTTCCATAAATCCGATTCCAGATACACCACCTTTAGCAAAATTTAGAAAGCATAAGGTTAAAAACGGTACCGCAACTGCTCTAAAAAATCCTTATAAAGTGTTTCAAGCTGACCTTGGAAATCTATTAATTAATTTCCAATAATTTATTACAGTAGTTATTATTTACTACTCGCTCAAAGTATCACATAATTGGTTTAATATGTCAATACGATTTAATAAAAACTTATTTTTGTAAAAATTTATTATTAGAAAGCCTTTACAATCTGCTATAATTATTGGTAGATTATGTTTTAATTGGTTCTATTATCTAAGGGTTGCTTAATAACATTGATAATCCCCAACCTTCCCTAACCACTGAGCAAGCGCATAAATACAGGTGCAAAAATGAAGACTTGCATGTAGGTTTTAACTTACAATGCTTGTAGTTAAATTGGTAACTATTCTTTGATCTCGATGTTCCATTAAAAAGAGTTTCCTAAAAGGAGGAAAACCTAATTGGATAAAGATCTATTTCGACATTATCAAACTATAATGAATTATTTTGGTGAAATTTTAGGACCTAATTATGAATTTGTATTACATATTTTAAATCCTAATGGAGGTTCTCATATCGGTCATATTGTCAATGCTGACTTGAGCGAAAGGTCCTTAAATAGCCCATTGACTAACTATGCAAAAAAGTTAATCAACGATAAGGTTTATTTAGACAATGATTATGTTGTTGGATATGTTGGGGAAGGACCGCGGGGTAAAAAATTTCGTTCATCCACTTTGTTTATAAAAGATCATGAAGGTCAATTACAGGGACTTTTATGTATAAATTTTGATGCAGACGTTTATCGAAAAGTCGCCAAGGATATATTAAGTTTAGCCAATCTAAGCTTTGATATTAAACATATTGAAATGAAAACTGAACAAGAGAAACCTGTAGAAAAGCTTCAAGATAATGTAAGTAATATCATTTATACAGTAATAGATAGAGATATCCTCGAATCTGGAGCCCAATTATCACCTGACCAAAAGAAGCTTGCTATTTCAAAATTAAAAGAGTATGGGATATTTGATATGAAAGGCACAATAAGTGAAGTGGCAGATATAATGGGAATGTCCGAGTCCAGTGTTTATCGTTACCTTCAAATGGTATCACGAAGCAAAAAAGCAGTACCGGTATAATAAAGTGCATGTCAATTAAGCTGGAGAGTCCGAGGAAAGACTAGATATCTCGCAGACTTCCCAGCTTATTTTTCATCCACTTTTTTCCACACTTTAAAAAGTCATATAGGTTGTCATCCTACAGAAAAATTTACATCTCGAAGTCTATCTAGGTTGCTTGATCTCCTAATAGAAGTAACTTCATCCTTTCATTGAAGCTCTACACCCCAATATAACACTTAGATAACAGTCCGACTGTAATGGTTCTGTTATAAACAATAAACTCGTTTGTACTATACTAATAACGAAACCATATAGCGAAGGAGGACCTCAACATGAACGAAATAATGCAAACCTTATTATCTCACCGCTCCATCCGATCTTATAAAAACAAACCAGTCGAGGATGTACAGCTGGAACAAATCATTAAAGCTGTCCAATCTGCCCCGAGTTGGATAAATGGACAACAGGTTTCCATTATTGCTGTTAAAGATCCTGTAAGGAAGAAGAAGTTCGCAGAGCTATGCGGCGGGCAGAAGCATATTGAAGAGGCCCCTGTATTCCTCGTATTCTGCTCAGACTTTTATAGAGCATATATATCCAGCGAAATCGAAAAAACACCGTTTGCTGTCTCAGAAAATATTGATACATTATTGGTCGGTGCTACAGATGTTGGGATTGCTCTTGAAGCAGCCATTACTGCAGCCGAATCATTAGGCCTTGGTACAGTCTGCATTGGCGGTATACGCAGAAATTTAGATAAAGTCATAAAGGAACTCAACCTTCCTCCATTTGTTTTACCCATTTCAGGTTTATGTATCGGCTATCCTGCAGAGGATCCCGGCTTAAAACCACGCCTGCCAGTTAAAGCGGTCTATCATAGCGAAACCTATCAGCATGATATAAAAGACGAAATCGAATCATATAATCAAACATTTTCAGATTACCTATCAGAACGTTCCCAGGGTACACAGACTGGGACATGGACTAAAGCAGTAGCCAGCTTTTATAGTAAAACCTATTATCAGGGCGTTGATGAAGCAATTAATCAACAAATGCAGATTCCGAAAAAAATAGATGTTAAAGATAAAGGAAGAGAAGCCTAAACGCTCCTCTTCCTTTTTTTCACTTTGTATCTCCCAAATCTCTTGATGATCCCTTCACCTTGCCTTGATTGCTTTAGTAATAAAAATCGATAGAAATATCCTCACATTATTCTAGGACTTAATACTCCTTATTTCACTATAAAGAAGATTAATATGCCCTAAAAGTTATATTAGATGAGTAATTTCAAATTCCGTGGTAAAATATCTATTAATTCTCGGAATTTGGAATATAAGGATAAATATAATAGTTTAGTGTCAGAATTTATGGCTGAGAGCTAGGAGGAATCATATGAACTTAACGAAGAAGATAATCTATGCACTGATACTTGGTGCCCTTGTAGGTCTTTCCCTAAATATTTTCTCCCCATCTTTATTTGAAACATTCAACAAATTTCTTTTCGATCCTTTAGGTACCATCTTTATCAATCTGATTAAATTGTTAGTAGTCCCAATAGTATTGTTTTCTATTATTTTAGGTGTAGCTGGCCTGGGAGATCCTAAAAAATTAGGATCCATCGGTTTTAAAACCGTTTTCTACTTCCTATGTACTACAGCCATAGCCATTATATTGGCTATCGTTCTTGCTATGGTAATTTCACCGGGAACCAAAGGTGAATTTGATACAGAAAATGCAACTTTTGAGGCTGAAGAAGCCCCTTCAATCGGAGAAACGTTCCTTAACATTATTCCTGATAATCCAATCATGGCTATGGCCGAAGGTGATATGCTCCAAATCATTTTCATGGCTGCTTTAATTGGATTTGCATTAACTGTTTTAGGAAAAAAGACAGAAGGAATTGTTAAATTGGTTGAACAAGGTAATGAATTGGTTATGTTTCTTGTAACCTGGGTTATGAAATTAGCTCCTTATGGAACGTTTGGTCTTATTGCATCAGCAATTGGAGAACAAGGCTACAGTGCAATGAAAGCGATGGCATTATATATGATAGTCGTTGTAATCGCGCTAATCCTTCATACTCTACTGGTATATGGAGGAACCATTTTCTTCATGGCACGTAAAAGTCCAATATGGTTCTTTAAAGGCTTTGCACCGGCCATGACAGTAGGATTCAGTACATCAAGCAGTAATGCAACTTTACCTCTATCCATGGAAGCCGCACAGGACAATTTAGGTGTTAAAAAAGAAATATCTAGCTTTGTTCAGCCTCTGGGTGCGACAATCAACATGGACGGAACAGCCATTATGCAGGGTGTTGCCACCATCTTTATCGCTCAAGTCTATGGTGTAGATTTATCATTCACTGCCTTAGTTACAGTCGTGATAACGGCCGTCCTTGCAAGTATCGGCACAGCAGGTGTACCTGGTGTAGGCCTGATCATGCTTGCTATGGTACTAAGCTCAGTTAATTTACCTGTAGAAGGTATTGGGTTAATCCTCGGAATCGACCGTATTCTTGATATGGCACGAACATCTGTCAATATTACTGGTGATGCAGCTTGTGCTGTCATGATCAACGAACAAGAAAAAAGAAAAGAAAGCGCTGCATAGTCATAAACTCTAGTATTCTATTCTATTTTTATAATCCTTATATCCACTGCATCTTTATTGATAGAGATCTTATCGATAAAGATGCAGTTTTCTTATTATTGTTTTATTTATAATAATAGTTATATTCAATTCAAAAAAGAGCAGGTAAAATCCAAAAACAGGAGATTTATCTGCTCTTTTAGTCAGAGTTTAAGGTCTATAAATTTACTATACATTTAAAAATAAACAACTATAATGGTTGTGTTTGGTAAAGCATTTCCTTTATACCCTTATCAGTTTTAAGCTTTTAGTGTAACTGTGCAGTTTCCTTGCAAATTTTACTCCCTACTTTCACAGTTACAGCAATACAACTGGAATTCATAGTTTACGAACTACTATTAAGAATAATCCATATCCTAAGCTAGGTGGAATTAATCATTAAAAAGTAGGAATCCGCCCATTGGTCCGGTAATTCCAACAATTAATTTAGTTTCCTTATCTACATAAAAAGTGTAGTCATAACCGCCTTCTCCAAATTTAAAGTAGGAATATAAAGTTCTTTTCCCTGAATCCCTCTTACTAGAACTCTCCGGTAATTTATCCAACAAATCATCTTCTGTCATTCCTACAGTTAAACCTTTCACAAAAAATACTTGTGATTCTACTTCTGCACCTTTAATTTTAGTAATGACATCCTCATCTTTTACGCTTAAATGCACCCCAGGATTGTCACTCATAGCACCGTCAGCAGTAACATGACATTCAACTAACGGAATTGATTCACTTGTTTCCTCATAAGTAGGATTAACAGGCTCAAGAAATAATTCAAATTCATTTTTGGAAACCTTGATTAGTGGTGAGAACCCAAAACTATCGTCAATCCAAACCTCTTCAATTGATTTATCACTTTCCTGTGTCTTACTTTCCATATAGACAACATTAAATCCAGCATCAATAAAATCCTGAACAATTGTATCTTCCGTCCATATGAAGTCAAAAATTTGGATGGCTTTAGTACCTAAATCAGCATTTAGAATTTCTTTATCTGCCTCATGGAGTGCAATTTTTTCTAAACCGCTCACTTCTTTATTTACTTTTCCGTCTTTTAAGTTAACCTCTAATTCCCCTTGATCAGCCGTATAAGATACATCTGCTACAAGTTTATCTCCATTACTAATATTTTGTTCCTTATTTAACTTTATTTCTATATTCTCTTCAAGTGAAGAAAATAAAAGTTTTCCATCAATACTGAGTAATTTTTCTTCAAAACGAGATGAATCGAAATTAGCATTTGCTGTTGCTTCACCATCATAACCACTTACTTCAATTGTTACATATTCGGTTAAATCAATTTTTTCCTTTGAACTGCAACCCGATATTCCTATGAAAGTAATTAAAATAAATAATAATGCCAAGCCTTTCTTCATTTTAATCTCCACCTTCCGGAATATTAATTTTATATTGATATATTAATAATACCCAGTTTGAATTTCCTTAAATATATACACATTTAAATTAAATTATTTTTATATATCAGATTGATACTTAATATACATAAAACAAAACACCCACATTCAATAGTGGGTGTTCATAGTATCTCTTTATGTATGCTTTATTATTGAGCAGTGTATCCTCCGTCTACGACAATTTCCGCTCCTGTCATAAAAGTGTTTTCAATAGCGAATATGATTGCATGTGCAATCTCCTCAGGTTTACCCAAACGTTCAAGTCCTTTTGATAGCGGATGAAGTGATTTTAACATTTCGATTCCTTCTGCTCCTGCAACATCCTCATTTACCATACCTGTAATAACATAGCCAGGATGGACACTATTTACTCGAATGTTAAAAGGAGCAAATTCTAAGGCCATTGATTTTGTCATTAATCTTACTGCACCTTTACTAGCGTTGTAGAAACAAGCACCGGCTGAACCTACTAAGCCAAGAATTGAAGAAACGTTAATAACCGCCCCACCCATGCCTTGTGCAACCATCTGTCGAATCGCTTCACGGCTGCAATAAAATACACCATTTTGATTAACCCCTATGTATTTTTCGTATTCATCAGTTGGAAGATCTAGTGTAGAACCTCCTCCTCCTATACCTGCATTGGCAATCATAATGTCAAGGTGTCCATATTTTTCAACCACGTGTGACACCATATCCTTTACTTGATTTTCGTCTGATACATCTACTTTCAAAAATTCAACGTTTAACTCTTTGGCAGTTTGATTTCCCAACTCCTCGTTGAAGTCTGCAATAACAGGGATTCCACCTTTGTTGAGAATAGCTTTTACCGCTTCTTTACCAATTCCGTTTGCCCCTCCAGTTACAATAGCTACTTTACCTTTGATTTCAAACATACTAACTTCTCTCCCTTTTTCTTATTTAAATACTTTCTAAAGAAAGATTATTTGACCATTTATTATCCACAAATAGTAGAAATATTGCTTGATTTTTTGATCCCTGCATATAAACTTCACAATAGTAGACTTCAAGATAACTAAAAAGGGGCACAAACGCTTGGTGCTAATCTCCGTTTGTACCCCATTATATTGAAATTTACTATTCATATGGACTTATTCATGCTATCTATTACATCCGAAGAGAGATTCGAACTCCCGACCGACGGCTTAGAAGGCCGTTTATCTATGCCTTTACGTTATCTCGTTACTCCTCCCGCCCCACATTAAAATACCTAGCCTCCGGATGCGAAAAGACCATCGCGGAAACAGATGCTTCAGGATTCATCATAAATCCCTCTGTCAACTGAATTCCGATATCCTCTGGTTTCAGCAACCTGAATAGCTTTTCTTGATCCTCGAGATTCGGGCAGGCTGGATACCCGAATGAATAACGCTGACCGGTATACTTAGCACTCAATCGTTCTTTCATGGTCATATCGATAGAGTCATGGATTCCCCAAGCATCCCTCATAAGATGGTGGACTCGTTCAGCTAAGCCTTCTGCACATTCGAGTGCGAGTGATTGGATGACATGGCTCTTTAAATACTGTCCTTCTTTTTTCCATCCTTCTGCTATTTCTTTTATACCTTTACCTGCTGTGACAATCATCAATCCCACATAATCCTGTACACCTGACTCTTGGTCCTTCACATAATCAGATAAACACAGATAAGGCTTTTTGGACTGTCGCGGAAAATCAAATGTTTCGAGGACTTCATCCGGATTAGCTGGGGAACATATTTTTAGAATTTCTCCATCACTTTTTGCAGGAAAATATTGATACATCGCTGATAATTTAATCTGATTGTTTTCGAGAATCTCATCAACTATGGCTGCAAGTTCTAATAATTTTGGATTCTCTTCCTCAAACAACCGATCCACTTTCCCCTTCATCCCAAGGTGATGGCCAAATAACATTTGTTTATTCACATATGGGTACACCAGAGATAGTGGGTAATCCTGCAGAATATGCCGGTTTAAGTCCTCGGGGACTGGTATATTCTCTTGATCCTTCACTGTTTTATCACGGTTTTCTGTAACTTGAATATCCCTTTTCGTTTCAATCGAAATCACTGCTGCTTGCTCATTCGTTTCTGCCTCTAGCTGAGCGAGAAAGGATAGCCTTTTCTCATCGTCATGGAGCTGATTGATTAAATCGAGTCCATTCATGGCATCCTTTGCATAAAAGACCGGTCCATTATATTCAGGAGCAATTCGCCCTCTAGTAAATTTCCTGGTAAGAGCTGCTCCACCTACTACAATCGGAACATCAATTTCCGCTTCTCTTAAATCCTGAGCGGTAATAACCATCTGTTGGGCTGATTTTACCAACAAGCCTGACAAGCCAATAATAGTTGGGTTCTCATTTCGGACGGATTCAATCAAGGTTTGCGGAGCTACTTTAATGCCTAAGTCAACCACTTCATAGCCATTATTACTCATGATGATATCAACGAGATTCTTCCCGATATCATGTACGTCCCCTTTCACGGTTGCCAGCACCATTTTTCCTTTTGTAGACGTTGTACCTGATTTAGTCATCAATGGTTCAAGCTGCGAAACGGCTGCTTTCATGGCTTCCGCGCTTTGCAATACTTCAGCTACGATTAACTGGTTATCATTAAATAGTTCTCCAACCTTCGACATACCGGCCATTAATGGACCGTTGATGATATCAAGCGGCTCCATCCCTTTTTCAAGAGCTTCATCAATATCCTCCTTCAACCCGTCCTTTGTCCCTTCGATAATGTATTCAGGCAACCGCTCCAATAATGGCAGTTTTTCTTTCGTTTCCTTTTGAACAGGCTTTTTTGTCCTATAAAAAGCAACAAACTCAGCAAGAGATTCTTCTGAGTTATGAAACAAAAGATTCTCTGATAATTTAACTTCCTCCTCAGGGATTAACGCAAATCGGGTTAATTTTTCTGTATTGACAATCGCATAGTCCAAGCCAGCCTTTGTACAGTGGTATAAATAAACGGCATTCAGGACCTCTCTTCCCTCATTCGGCAGTCCAAACGATACATTACTGATGCCTAAAATCGTTAATGTTCTCGGAAGCTCTTTTTTAATGGCCGCCAGTCCCTTTACCGTTTCCGCAGCTCCTTCCCGGTATTGTTCATCACCAGTACCAACCGGAAAAACAAGCGGGTCAAAAATAATATCCTCCGGTACGATTCCATACTTTTCTGTTAACAGTTGATACGATCTCTGGGCAACCTCCAGTTTTCGTTCTTCTGTTACGGCCATCCCTTTTTCATCAATTGTTCCAACAACCAAGGCTGCACCATACTCTTTTGCCAATGGAACAATTTTCTCAAAGCGTTCTTCCCCATCCTCTAAATTTATCGAATTAATGATTGCTTTACCCTGAGAATGGCGGAGTGCTTTTTCGATGACCATTTCATCGGTTGAATCGATAACAAAAGGCACCTTTATTTTTTTAGCCGCTTCTTTCATGAATTCTTCCATATCAGACACTTCATCGCTATCTGGATCAGCTAGGCACACATCTATTACATGGGCTCCTTTTTTGACTTGCTGTCTAGCAATCTCGGAAGCTTCTTCAAATTTCCTGTCCTTAATCAGATTCTTAAACTTTCTGGATCCAATCACATTTGTCCGTTCACCTACAAATAAAGGTCTCATTGAATCATCATAGATTAAGGCATCAATACCAGAGACAGCATGATTACCCTGTTTGCCATTAATTTGCCTCGCTTCAATTCCGGTAACCGCTTCTTTAATAGCTCGAATATGATCAGGAGTCGTTCCGCAGCAGCCGCCAACAAGATTAATCCAACCTTTTTCGGCAAATTGCTTGATCTTCTTGCTTAGGGAGGAAGGCGATTCATTATATTGGCCATTTTCATCTGGTAATCCCGCATTCGGGTAACAGCTTACTGCAGCAGTGCTTAATTCAGATAAAGACCTGATATGGTCAGCCATGAACTCTGGACCAGTTGCACAATTAAGCCCGATTGCAAGAGGATTCATATGCTCACACGATATATAAAAAGCTTCAATGGTTTGACCGGCTAGAGTAGTCCCCATTGGTTCAATCGTTCCTGAGATAATTAATGGAACTTCCCTGCCTAAAGATGAGAATGCTCTTTTCATTCCAATATAAGCTGCTTTCACATTTAATAAATCCTGCGATGTTTCCAAGAGAAGCAAATCAACTCCCCCATCAAGCAGGCCCTTCGTTTGCTCTTCATATGAATCTGCCAATTGTTCAAAAGTGGCTCCGCCTGTTACGGATAAGGTTTTGGTCGTAGGTCCCATCGAACCTGCAACAAAGCGAGGGCTGTCAGGACTGTCAAACTGTTCTGTTGCTTTTCGAGCCAATTGAGCTGATTCTTTATTCAGCTGATATGCCAGGTGACCAAGATTATATTCATCCAGTACAATTGGAGTTGCCCCGAATGTGTTTGTTTCAATAATATCCGCACCTGCTGCCAAGTACTCTTCATGAATCGATTGGATTACATCCGGGCGGGTTAGCGTTAAATACTCATTACACCCATCGTATTGTTCCCCGCCAAAATCATCCTCTATTAATTGATGCGCCTGAATCATGGTTCCCATTGCTCCATCTAGAATAACTATTCTTTCAGCCAATAACTCTTTCAATTTTTCTGTTCTCATGATAGATGCACTTCCTTATTTACAACTGATTTCTGTTCTTTGATGTACCGAACCAAATGCCCGCTTAATTCATATTTCATAAAAGGTGTAATAATATAGATACCGTTAAATAGTTCACTTGCCGCGTCCACTAATTCTTTTGAAATGGCAAAGCTTTCGCGAGCACAGGCTTCCTTATCCGTTCCGGCTCTTTCCATCGCCTCTCTAACATGAACCGGCAATGAAATACCTGGCACTTCATTATGTAAAAACTCTGCATTCCGGTGACTCGTTAAAGGCATAATGCCAATAAAAATCGGCTTTGTTATATGCCTGGTTGCCGCGTATACTTCCTCTAATTTTTCAATACTAAACACGGGCTGGGTTAAGAAATAATCAGCTCCAGCCTGAATTTTCTTTTCCATTCGCTGTACGGCTTTATCTATGTACTTTACATTTGGATTAAAGGCAGCTGCGATATCGAAATTCGCCCGGCTACCCAGCGATTTTCCTGAATAGGAGCGCCCCTCATTCAATTGCTTAACCAATGAAATCAGGTCCATTGAAGAAAGATCATATACAGAAGTCGCGCCCGGAAAATCACCAATTTTTGAAGGATCCCCAGTCACCACCAACACCTCTGATAATCCAAGGGAATGCATGCCCATTAAATGAGATTGCAAGCCAATCAGATTATGATCTCGACAAGTTAAGTGAACAAGAGGCACCGTATTTAACTTTGATTGTAAAATCGACGCTACCGCAAGATTGGATATTCTCGGTGACGCCAATGAATTATCCGCAAGTGTAATCGCATCGGCACCCGAATCTAATAGGTAGCGACTTCCTATTAAAAAATCCTCCAGGCCGAACGTCTTTGGCGGGTCCAACTCCACGATAACCGTCGTTTGTTTTTTTGCCTTACCTGAAATTGTATCTGGACCTTTTCGTTTATATTGAATGATTTCATATGATATAGGCTGATGCTTCGGCTTGGCTACAAAATCTTTCACCTTTACAGGATGAAGATCTTCGATTCCTTTACGAATGGCCTGAATATGGGCAGGAGTTGTACCACAGCATCCACCTAGCAGCCGGACCCCCTGCTTCACAAGCTGCCTTGAACTATTAATGAAATAATCCGCTTCTGTCGAATAGACATATCTTCCATCTGATAAATCAGGTAAGCTGGCGTTTGGATAAGCCGCATAATAGGTATCTTCCAATAAAGGTACTTCTTCGTATGAGCGAATCATATGATAGGGACCCATCCGACAATTGATGCCTAACACATCAGCGCCTGTTTTTTTCATAAGAGAAAACGCCTCACTGACATGCATACCATTTTGCAAAAGGCCTGTTTCATGCAGAGAAATATTCGCGATAAGAGGAAGATCACTCATTTTTCTAGCCGACTCTATTACCGTTAATAATTCGTCTAAATCATAATAGGTTTCAAGTAAAATGCCATCCGGCTTTTCTTCCAATAAAGCGGTCAGCTGTTCATCGAAATATCCCTTAATTTCCGTTAGTGTTAATTCTGATTTCCTAAAGCTCCGCAAGCCGCCAATCGTGCCGATGATGAATGTGTTTGGATCAGCCGCATCTTTCGCTATTTTCATTCCGGCTCTATTAATTTGAGAAACTTCCCTTTCGAGACCATAGCGCTTTAATTTATGAAAATTTGCGCCGAATGTATTCGATTGAATCACATCAGCACCAGCCTCAATATAACTTCTATGCATCTTTTTGATCTGATTGGGGTTTGTCAAATTAAGCTCTTCAAAGCAACTATCAATTCCAAATGAATATAAAAGTGTTCCACTCGCCCCATCTGCGACTAGAATTTTTTCATTTAACGTTTCCAGTAGTTTCACTGTCTTTCCCCCTAATTAGTTGGTTAATGTCTCTGATGAGGAAAACAGACTAATAGAAAAGAGCTTTCATCATGAAAGCCCTCTTTCCTAAGGTCTCTCATCTCTCAAGCATTGCTTGCTGGATTTAGCACCTTGGATTACCATCCAGGTTGCTGAGATTTCAACGGGCCAGTCCCTCCATCTCTCTAGATAAGAATATGAAATTATATATTTACTTAATTTACTATAAATTTTCAGTTATTTCAATCTATTTTGATAATTAATCCAAAAGAGTTAACGATTTAGTATTTTGGGTATGTATGGGGTAGGAGTGATGTTAGATGAAGGAAATAATAACGAATCAGTTTAAAAATCCAACTGGTGTCCTCGGAAAGATTGCAGGTAAAATAATGGCCTATGAAAATGAGGAATTATACGAATGGACATTTGATCAATTGACTATTACCCCAAATGACACACTGCTAGAAGTTGGTTTTGGCCCAGGTGAAGGAATGCACATGCTTTTTGAGAAGTACCCTACCATCCAAATAGATGGTGTCGATCCATCAGAAGAAATGGTGAAAAATGCGAGCAAACGAAATCAAGAACAACTCAACCGCAATCAGCTTCGTTTGTTTAATGGAACTGTTCTCGGGATTCCCAATCCAATGGTGTACGATAAAATATTTAGTGTAAATAGCTATCCATTATGGGAAGATCAAGAGGCTTGTATTCAAAAAATACATTCTTTATTAAAAGAAAATGGAAAACTGACTATAACCGTGCAGCCAAGGCAGGAAGAAGCAACCGAAGAACAGGCTCATGCCTTTGCCGAAGAGATTAGAGAGGTGCTAACTAATACAGGCTTTAAGTCTATTAAGGTTCAAACGAAACCACTCAAACCGTGCTTATCTATAAATGTCACAGCCATCAAATAGCCCTTTTTATGAATATTAGAAATTCCACTCAAGCTTAGACACTCTTTCTATCTGACCCTTTTCAACCTATAAAAACCATAAGCTCCTCCATCAGTTTTGATTGAATTTCTATTATTTAGGGTATATTATAAACATATACACATATATTAAAAAACCAGAGAGCTGGATACTCCCTGGTACAACTACTAGCGAGTGGTATGCAAATAGTTTAGTTCTTAGAGGAACCACCCTTATGCTTTGGTCGGCGCGGGGTGGTTTTTCGTTTGCCCTTTAGCTGAAGATTGGCGAATCGCGTGGCGATGCCGGCAGCAAGGGTCGTGAAAAAGATCATTGCTACATCTTTTGCCAGAGCTATTAGAAAATCCATAAGTATATCACCTCCCTTCTCCTTTATATAAGGAAAAGAAGGTGCATACCACCCGCACCAAGTAGTTGCATGAAAATTATACCATATATGTTATTGATAACATAATGACTCTGGTTGTCTTTTTTAGGTGATTGAAAATTCCTATCCCTTGCTAATGGATCTCTTTTATTTGCTCTCTGTTCACAAGTATTGTTGCTGATGACTTAAAGAGAGACAGCTTTTTTATTGTCGCAATTATTCAACTAATGCCCCATGTTTTTCTCCCTATTAAATTGATTTTTATCAATTCCTTATTCTTATGTAAAACTCTTTTTCGTTATCCTGAACCTTTACTGCCATAAGAAGTTCAACACAAAAAGGCATTCAACGATTATCACTTAATATTACCTTAATTAAAAATTATACTTTCTCTTCTTCAGCTATCCCAACATAACATCGTTAACCGATATTGCGGTTTTACCGCTACGTCTATTTCACACTGAAGTAACTAACTTTGGCTGCTGCATTAAGCGAAATGGGAACCCTATAAGAAAAGGAGCAGCCTAAGCAACCCCTTTTAAATAACATCAATAATTTCCCTTGTTCACAGGCCTAATAAGCACTCCTAATTTAACTATTAGTTTAAACACCCAATAAAAGAAAAAGAAGTTAAACAAAAAGCCAAACGAGACTAAAGAAAACAGCATTCCACCATGATAAACTAAAATATCAGCAGGAAAACCGAAATAATAATCACCAATACTCTTATCAAATCGATAACCTAAGGTAGGAACAACTACAACAATAATAGTTGATATAAGACTTACTATTGATAATTTTAGTTTTTGGGCATTAAATTTGTTGATGTTTAAAAACGCAACTATTACTAAACCATTGATTAACAACCCAATAATCAAATCAATCATACTAAAATCCCCTTGTTTACTTATTCCAGAATTTTTCTTTATAAATTATTATAACAAATATTTCCTTAGAAACCTTTTGTTATTTTCAGACAGCCAAGATTTCCATAAAAAATAGCCGTCCATAAGCCATTATGGCTTATGGACAGCCTATTACGATTTCGAACCTTTTGTTTTCCGATATTCCCCAAACGTAAATACAGTAGCAATGATAGCAAGCCATGCACATCCTGCAATATACCCTGCAATTACATCACTCGGATAATGGACACCCAAGTAGATTCGGCTGTAGCCCATCGTTAAAATCAAAAAAATACAAATCGCATAGACAGCCAATCTAATGGGCCAATTCTTCGTGATTCTGGTAGTTATGATCATAAGTGCGCCGTATAGGATAAAGGATGACATAGCATGACCGCTCGGAAAGCTGAAGCCATTTACCTCGATCAATGGATTCAATGTTGGTCTCTCCCGCTGGAAAATCCATTTTAAGTAATGGTTAACATAACCGCCCGATAATGTCGTGATGATTAAGAATATGACACTTAATACACGTTTTTTAAATAATAAAAACACAGAGAATAGGATAACCAATAGAATATTGCCATCAACTGATCCAAGATTAGTTATAAAGGTAAGTACTTTTGTGCTTAATTCATTAATACTCCCCTGCACAGCCTGGATGATTGTCATATCAAAATGATAAAGCTCATTCTCATTTATGTTCTCTGCAATATCTACGAATAGGATGGTACACACAATAAAGAGGGCGATTAATACGAAAAAGGTGATTACATGAACATTTAAAAAGGTATTCGTCTGCTTCTTCATTTCTGCCCTCCTATTCTAATATGTATTAGCTCAGCCTATTTTAGATTCTACAAATGCTTTAGCATGTTGTTGGAATGCTGAATAAGCATCTGCCTCTTCTTTATAGACTTTCCTTTCTCCAAAGCTAACATGTAGTGTATCCAAATTTAACTGAATAACCGTTTCATACTCATACGTTGCATTGCCAATCAAATCAATCCACGTTTCATCTGGCAAATCATGGACCTGGCACAGTACCATTCCGCCTGGATTATAGACGTGCAGAACTGCTTCATCAGCCAACTCATCAATCCATTTCGTAACAAGGCTTGAAGCTGACATTGCCGTTCCGCAAGCATCCGTAAAGCCAACACCTCGTTCAAATGTGCGAACAAAAATGGATCCTTCCTCCAGACGAGACACGAAGCTGACATTCACACCATCTGTAAACCAGTCATTCTCACCATTCAGCATAGTTGCTATTTTCTCTTGTTTATCCGAATGGATTACCTCTTTATCAACAAGACTGATCAGATGTGGATTTGGTACTGACAGGGTTGTGAACGTAAGATTCTCGTCAATAAACGGCAGTTTTTGATTGATGATTTCGTCCATTTCAGTATTCATGGGCAATGCACTCGTTGCCTTGATAACCGGAGATATTTCGACGCGGTATGTAGGGATATCCTTATACATGTCCGGCTCTTTCTTAACCTGCAGGGTGGCTTTCATCGTTTCTATCAGCAGGTTATTTTTCTTCAATTTTTCTTGAACATACCGACCTACACAACGGAGTCCATTCCCACACATGGATGCTTCTGAACCATCTGCATTAAAGACTCTCATTCTGGCATCTGAGGCCTCACTGTTTAACACAAAGAGAATTCCATCTGCTCCCTCTGTGCCCGTCCGCTTGCACATATTTATAGCCAATTGGCTTCGTTCTTCATCTGTTAATGACAGCTTGGTATCCATTTCATCGATTAAATAAAAATCATTGTTAGAACCATGTACTTTAATTATCTTTATATCCATTCTCCTGCTCCCTTCAAACAACATTCTCTTCACTATTTCACCATTATAAAACATATTGTGCAACAAGCTAAAGTTTAGCGACGTTTATAGGAGTGGTCAGTGGTTTTGCTGCTGAAGGTAATCAAGGCAAAAGCAATAGCCTATTCTCTTTTCATCCTCTGTTGCTCCTTCCGTAAATGTCAGGAGAGGTGTATTGGGATCAAGAAAATGTTTACTGTAGTATGCCGGCATCCATCCGCAAGAATAATGTACAATTTTCCGCTTATCATATGTTTGTTCAACAATGAATTCAGATCCATGAAGGATTTCACCGCCATATTGCCGGATTCCATATGGGTTTGCCACATTGCTTGTACTTTTTTTTCCCAGTTGTTTAGATTGCTTATACCTGCCTAATTGTTCTTGCTCAGACGTTAAAATTTCAATATCCCCATTTAACCCAAAACGGCTTCGATACTCACATAATACATGGCCGTTGCTGTCAGATAAGATATATCTTCTCGGTAAAAAAATAAGCAATGAAGCTGGAATAATCCACATCCAAATATTTTCCCGTTTATCTTTAAGAGATCCAACCAGATTACCTTCTGGTGAGAAAATAGCCATATGAAGGGTCGGGGCTGGTAAAAATCCAAGGAAATATTGGCTGTTCGTCAGCGGTGAGCCTTCCTCATCAGCCACTTTCGCTTCCGGAAGTTTCTTCATTCTGCTTTTCAGTCTGAAATTACGATTGATAGAAAAAAGAACCAGCACTATAAAAGGACAGGTAACACACGCAGCTAATATGATATCGAATCCATTCAACCAGGCAAACAAAAAACAGAGAAGACCGACTACAAAGTATGCAACTAATTCTGCTGTATATATGCTATGAATTTTTTGGTAATAATGCTTAGTAGTCAAGGATTTTTCACCGCCAATTTTTTAAACCTGATAACCATCCATACATTCTATGCTGGACATGTCCAAAATAGTAACGGATTTAAAAAAGACCCGGCAGAAATAATGCCAAGGTCTTTAGCTATTGCTATTTCAATATTCGAAGTGTTAATGGGATTTGATAATATTCTCCAGAATATGCCTTTACAGCAGCCACTATTGTAAATATCAACACATATATTCCAATCAGCCAAGCAAGGATAAAACCAATACCGATGAACGCCAATATAAATGCTATAAAGGTGTAAATCGTATAGCTGATTAAAAAGTTTAAATATTCCTTACCATGGTAATCGATAAAATCTGAATCATTCTTTTTAATTAACCATATAACGAGTGGCCCAACCAGCACTAAGAAAAAACTGCTGACATAGATGGCTACTGCCCATAATTTATCATTTGTATTTTGCATCATTAAAACCTCCCGTATCTTTATATAAATTTATGCGATTCATTCAACATTTAGGTTTCAAAGCTTTCATGATTTCTTTTAGTTCTTCATACACTCTATACAGAAACTATAGACAAGTATAAAAATTTGGTTTTGTAACCTGCATGAGGAGGCTGGCTAATTTGTTTGAAGAATGGAAAGCAATAGTACTGGGGATCATCCAGGGTCTTACTGAATTTCTCCCTATCTCCAGTACGGGTCATTTATATTTAGGGAGACATTTATTCGGTCTTGATGAAGCAGGATTATTACTGGATACCCTGCTTCATACAGGGACACTTATTGCATTGCTGATCTTTTATGGGCATGAAATTATAAAACTTCTTAAAAAACCATTTTCAAAAATGACATTCCTTTTGATAATCGGGACAATCCCTGCAGTATTAGCAGGTGTACTATTCAATGATTATTTTGAAGGCATTTCTAAATCCGGGGTTACAATTGGTTGGGAATTCCTTATAACTGGAATTGTTTTATGGTATGCAGATATTATGCCCAAACAAAATAAAAATTTAGAGAGCATTACTTATAAACAAGCGTTATTTATTGGAACTTTCCAGGCGGCCGCCATTTTCCCAGCCATCTCTCGATCCGGTTTTACGATGGCAGCTGGACTCTTCAGCGGGCTTAACCGTGAAACCGCTGCTTACTTTTCCTTCCTTCTCTCCATACCGGTAATATTCGGAGGAATATTATTTAAGAGTAGAGATTTATTGACAGGACCCGTCGAAGCAATTTCATTCCAAGGTTTATTTCTCGGTACAATTTTTTCTGCTATATTTGG
Organism: Bacillus sp. E214; assembly: GCF_008087365.1. Taxonomy (NCBI): domain Bacteria; kingdom Bacillati; phylum Bacillota; class Bacilli; order Caryophanales; family Bacillaceae; genus Bacillus; species Bacillus sp. E214. The sequence continues at coordinate 1,237,894 of NZ_VENN01000001.1, forward strand.
TTATCTTGCTGTTTCCTGGATGATTAAATATATTAAAAATCATTCCTTAAAGCCTTTTGCTATCTATGTCATTCTATTGGGAGCTGTCATATTAATACTTCAGCACCTAAATATATTCTAACTTTATTTTTACGATAAATAGGCATTAAATTCCGTTAAAAAAATGTACAAAAAATGACGAAAAAAAACTATTTCATTTTACTAAAAAATCTTGTATGATACTTTCAGAAATAGTTTATTTTTGAAAATTGTATAAGCGAAAATTAGGGAAGGCAAATGGTGCGCCACCAGTAATGGTCCTAGTGGGTTCGATTCCCACCCCGAAATTTTTTGATATTACATTAAAAAATTTCGAGGGGAAATCGCAGTTAGCGGCTGCCCTCATACGGAGGGATCTGTATGTTGAAAAAACGTGAATTATCTGATTGTCCTGTATTGTTTGATTTAATGATTCACCCCGATGTCTTCCCTTTTGTGCGCCATAAAACGCATCAATATGAAGAATATCTCTTTCTTACTAAACAAATGATTGAAGCTGAGGAGCGTGGCGAACTGATTTCACGTACCATTCTCGATGAGTGGGGAAATCCAATTGGCACGATAACGCTTTATGATGTATCCAATCAGGCTGGCTTTTTAGGTACTTGGTTAGGGAAACCCTATCATGGAAAAGGATATAACCAATTGGCTAAACAGCATTTCTTTGAAGAATTGTTTTTTGAGCTTGAGATTGAAACGGTCTTTCTGAGAATAAAGAAAGAAAATATTCGTTCTTTTAAAGCAGCTCAAAAGATGCCCTATACTATGCTTGCAAACGAAAGTCGAAAAACCTTATATGAAGAAATCAACTCAGGGGAGTATTCATTTGATTTATTCGAGATAACAAAGGACCACTTCACTTTATCACAAATGCGACAACCAGCAGAGGTGTCTGTATTTGATATAAAAGAAGCTTAAAAAAGGTGTTATGCATAGTCTGCCTAATAGACTGTGCATACACCTTTTTTCGTAATAGCGGCCTTATTCTTTTGTTATCTTTTGCTGTTCGTATAATTTTCTCAAGATATATGTTTTGTACAACTCCAGCTTTCTCCGTTCAACAGGATGCCTTCTTATACCATTTTCTTTTAGCTTGGCCACATACCAACCCTTCGAACCTATGTATGCCATTCTCTCCTCACTCCACTCTGTTTTATTCGTTATACAATATATGAGTGATTTTAACTAATATGACACATAACTGAATAAACATAATCCAGCCAATTTAAGTAAAAATTAAAGTTTAAAAAGCAGAATTATTTTGTGGTATAATTTTTTATTGTCATACTTACTTTATACGGGGGGCATGGATATGAATTTATCTATTTTTACAAAGAGTAACTTTTCAAGAATAATTTCGGTATTCCTCCCGATATTAATTACACAGCTGGGACTGTTCGCTATCAGCTTTTTTGATACGTTTATGTCCGGGCAAGCAAGTCCTGAAGACCTAGCTGGAGTAGCCATAGGCACGTCTATATGGAGTCCTTTCTATAATGGACTTGCCGGCATTTTACTGGGAGTAACACCAATCGTCGCCCACTTAATTGGGGCTAAAGAAAAAGCGGATAAAATTCGCTTTTCTGTTATGCAGGCGATTTATGTAGCTGTCGCAATGTCCATCATTCTAATTGGCGCTGGTGCTTTAGTGCTTAAACCGATATTAACAGGCATGAATCTTGAGCCGGATGTTTATCAAATAGCCTATGGTTATTTAGTTGCTTTGGCATTCGGAATCTTACCAATTATGATTTACAATGTACTTCGTTCATTTATTGACGCACTAGGGAAAACTACCGTCTCCATGCTAATCACCCTTATTGCGATCCCAGTCAATGTGGTACTTAACTATATGTTTATCTATGGAAAGTTAGGTGTTCCGGCATTTGGCGGTATTGGTGCAGGAATCGCTGCATCAATTACTTATTGGGTTATCACTCTGGTTGCAGCAGTGATTATCATTAGATTACAGCCTTTCTCCGGTTTTGGCATTTTAAAATCATGGCCATTGCCCGTTTTTAAGGAATGGGTTGAATTAATGAAAATTGGATTCCCAATAGGTATGTCCATCTTTTTTGAAACCAGTATCTTTGCAGCAGTTACGCTGGCTATGAGCTCATATGATACGATTACGATTGCATCACATCAGGCTGCCATGAACTTCTCATCCTTCTTGTATATGGTACCACTTAGCTTTGCGATGGCATTGACCATCATTGTCGGCCATGAGGCAGGTGCCAAGAACTATAAAGCAGCTAAAGAATATTCAATACTTGGTGTTTTTTGTGCGATTGGTTTTGCAGGCATTAGTGCTATCTTCTTATTTATTTTCAGAGATTATATTGCTCTTCTATACACTAAAGATCCTGTGGTAGCTTCATTAACAGCTCAGTTCTTAATTTACGCCATCTTCTTCCAGCTTTCCGATGCTCTTCAGGCACCAATCCAGGGTGCTTTGAGAGGCTATAAGGATGTGAATATCACGTTCTTTATGTCCCTGTTATCCTATTGGATTATAGGGCTTCCACTTGGCATATTCCTTGCTAATTATACCGACCTTGGAGCATTTGGTTATTGGATTGGATTAATCTCCGGCCTAGCTGTTGGGGCAACTGGTTTAACATTGAGATTGTTATACGTTCAAAAAAGAAAATTTGTGCACACTTCAAATAGCTAACCATACAAAAAGTTCGCTTGAATAAACCAAGCGAACTTTTTTATTTACTATCTATTACGATGATTTTTCAGACAAAGTTACACATACTAAATTTTCAAGGCCAAGCTGCTTATCTGGTTTTTGATAAAACATCCTGCCCACCTGTTACTGGAATAACCGTTCCTGTAATAAAGTCAGCTTCTTCCGCACATAGAAACGAAATGACACGTGCGATATCACCGCCAGTTCCAGGCCTTCCAACTGGAACATTTTCTGATACTATACCTTCTTCTACACGAAAGCTTTCCTTCCAAGGATCCACAATATCCCCTGGACAAACCATATTGGCTGTGATTCCATACTCCGCCTCTTCCAAAGCCAGCGTTTTTGTCAAGGAGGTTAATCCCGTTTTGGAAGCAGCAAAAGCAGAACGGTATTTCCAGCCCGGAGCGTGGTCTGACTGATCAAACCCCATGGTAATAATTCTTCCCCATTTATTCACTCGCATATAGGGAATAACCAATCTGGCTAAGTAAAACATACTCGATAAATTCCCATTAATAAGATATTCCCATTCTTCTTCCATATATTCCATCATTGGTTTACGTTCCTGTATATATGGACCAGCATTATGTATCAGAATATCAATTCCACCACATAATTCATAGCATTGATGAATTAGTTTGCGATGATGATCTTGAACTGTTACATCATATGGCAAAGCATAAGCTTGCACGTTGTAGTTTTGAGCTAATTCCTGCATATCTTGGATGGCACTGTTTTGATTAGTACGATAGGTCGTAATGACATTTATCCCATCCATAGCTAATTGCCTTGCTGTAGCTCTGCCCAGTCCTCTTGCTGAACCAGTAATTAAAGCCGTTTTCCGAGTCAACTTCTTCTCCCCCTACAGGCAGTATTTACTATCTGTATTATACATTGAAAGATGACATTTCCGTTAATCAAAAGCTGACTTCTGCATTAACGACAATTACCCTTATCGCATATAGTAAGTTAACCTAATATGTCTCTTGAAAGTCGAGGTGATCAATTGTTTCCGTGGAACCTTTTTCCCAAAAATCAAAACCAAATGCCAGATTGGATGAAGTTCCTTAATCAGCCAGGTATGGAAAAGCAGATGGAACAATTATTCTCCATGCTATCACCTGATCAATTAGGAGGAATGATCAACCAACAATTTAAATCAAGTCCAGAACCAGATGAGCAAACGGTGGTCCATTCAAAACATTCCGTAGATATTCTGGAAACACATGATTATCTTTTCATTAGAATCCCAATAAAAGAGGATCATTTACCTAACGTTAAGGTATACCATACTTCTACAAAGCTTCTCCTATCCGGATTACCCCCGGATCCAGAGGAGAAACACTCTTTTCATCTACCTGCTCCGGTAAAAAAAAAGGGAGCGAAATCTTCATATCGGGATGAAATCCTGGAAATCATTCTCTTTAAGGTAAATGAATCAAACTATTCAGAAATTTCTATTCCTGAATGGTAAAAAAACTGGCTTGGATGACAGGGCCAGTTTTTTACTATCCTTTATTTTTCTCCCTGTAAAAATACAAGAACTTTATCTCCCGGTTTCCCATTGAATTCCACCTTCATATATTTAAGCCTGTTAGGGCAATCCAATATTTCTAATTTACCCTGGTTAACCAATCGCTTTTCAATCAAAGAGGCATAAATCGTGTTATCAGGGCTTACTGATAAGGAAACATGGATTCCTTTATCATTTGGATTTGCAGTTGCAACCGTAAAATACCTGAATTTGTGGACATCAAAAATGATATGTGCATTGCCGTTTGATTTAAAAAACAACTCTTTTTTTATATTAACAAATTCATGATTTTCCCTTTTTATATGCGCATTATTATTAAACTCTCCAACATCCAATCCTGCAATCTCTTTTATCCTGAATTCTGTTTGATTATGCGTTTCAGCGGTATATTGTTTTTCTTCCCTATGTAATTTGTACACCTGAGATGGTTCAATTACCTTTTTATCATTCTCCTGAATTGTCAAGATAGACCCTTCCTTTCTATCGATGCATAACGTAATTAACTATATGTGTATGCATCAATCTTTCGGAAAAGAAGGCATAAATGAATTCTTATCAGTGTCTACTTCTATAACTTTTTGACCAATAGAATATTTAAAATTTATGTTACTCATTTTTTATACAATATTATCACTCTCCTGGAGGAGAACATCTTCATTTAGACTGTAACTGTTCTAAACATGCTTATTGTGCTTACCTGACCAGTTTGTATTATAAGGAGTACAACATATAATGGGGCATTGATCCTACTTGGAGTAAATGTCTCGTTAACCATATTTCTATTTCTGATATTAATGCTCCGATGACTGTCCGTTTAGCCGAATAAGGCAAGATAAAGGAACAATCACACAAACATACATTTGAAAATTTCTACCCTAAGATATTCGCAGATTTCTTCTATTTATACGATTCTATTTTTAATAATTAAAATGATTCACACAGAATGTTTCTTATATTTTTCGCTTTGTAAAGCAAAGAAAACCCAAATTATCGTAATTAAAGTTACGTAACCTGTGCTATTTTCAATAGGTCTTCCGATAACCCACGCAATTATGTCTGCACTTAATAAAGCTAAAAAAGTAAGGGTGATAATAAGAATAACGGAATGAATTAACAGTTTAGTGAATCTAATCATTGTTAGTTTTGGGAAGTTAAACATTTAAAAACACCTCCTAATAATAGAGTCAGCATCAATAATCAGTAATAAAAGAAGATTATGGTACGTAAACAGAAAAAGGAGACAGCAAAGAAGCTGCTCCTCTATTTCAAACAATTAGCAATCATGGTTACGAAAGAGTAATCATCCTGAGATCATCCATTAATCGTTAATTAACAACAGTAAATTCTTTCTTTGGCATTGCATGCATTCCTCTTGCTGTCACATGAGGAATCATATAATAGTCCCCTTCCTGAAAGAATGACTTTTCAAGACTGTATATACCATCCTTTTTATGCTTAACGGCAATTTTCTCTTTATCCGAACCATCCTTTTTGCCAAATTCAAATTCGACAGATTCAGCATCCGTCACCTTATCATTCCCCTGTGTTACGGTCACCTCAAAAAGTACATTTTCATTCACTATGGCCGCCTCAGGTGAAAGTTTTACCTGGACATCAATGATAGCTGGCATTTCTTCATCCGCTTCTTTGTCCTGACATCCGAACAGGATTATTACTGTGATCATACATAGACTCAAAAATAATACATTCTTTTTAAACAACTTAATTCCAACCCCTTATCATTCACAATCCACTAATTCTAATCATACTCCAAAACTGGAATTAGAGACCAGTAATTAGTTGAAAAATTCACCAAATATTCAGGTTTTCTCTTTCTCATTTTTTTCTTTATTCCCTACTTGTATATTTCTGGATGAGGTTACAAAACCTATACTAAAAGGAGGTTAGACATGTGAGCCATCCATATTGTTGTCCAAACTGTAAAACAAACCGGTCACGTTTTAATGTGATTGAACAAACTCCCATTTACGTGAAACTTGATCCCCAATCAGGCACTGTTATTCAAATGTACGCAGACGATGAATTAGACGCCTTTCATTTACCCTATAATGGACCTGTCAGAAGAATCCAGTGCGCTGCCTGCGGTTTAATTGAAGATGAAAAAACATTTATTGCATTTGGTGAACGCTCGTTTAAATAATGTTGATTCAAAGCACATTCATATTCTTTCCTGAAACATTAACCAAAAAAATCGCCTCTCCTGGAATGGAGAAGCGATTTTTTTATTTTATATCCTCAGCCAATTTTTTCTTAGCTGCTTCTAGCTGTGGATCTTCTTCAGTAATTTTATTTCTTAATTCATTCATTAATTTATTTGTGGTGTCTCCCTGGATCATACCTGTTTCTTTTAAATCATGATCCTTTTGGAACTTTTTAACCGCTGTTACAGTGTTCTCATCAAAATATCCATCGGCTTTACCTGGATTATATCCAAGTGCTTTAAGCATTTTTTCAGCATTCTCAACTTCTGGCGACATTTTTGAAAGCTCTAGCTTTTCCTCAGGATCAATAAACGATAAATTTGCATAATCAGGCATTTTGACAGTAATGTCCGGCTTGATTCCTTTTTTATGAATCCAGTTGCCATCCGGTGTCAGCCATTTTGCATACGTAAACTTCAAATTGGATCCATCTGTGAAGTCCATTGCTGATTGAGCAGTTCCCTTCCCATATGACTTCACACCAATAATCGGAATATCAGCAGATTCATTTAACGCTGCAGCCACTATTTCAGAAGCACTGGCACTGCCTTCGTCAATTAGTACAGCCGTTGACAATTTAAATTTATAACCGGTATCTGTCGCTTTTGCTACTTGTTTATTCCCGCTGCGGTCTTCAATCTGTACGAGATTTTCACCGGCTGGAACAAACATATTCGCTATTTTTTCAGCTTGGTCAAGCAATCCGCCCGGGTTTTGTCTTAAATCAAGCACAATTCCCTTCATACCTTGCTCTTCCACTTCACGTAATACTTTTTCAAGCTCTTCAGCTGTATTCTCAGAAAAGCTGGTTATCTGTATGTTTGCAATATCATCCGTTAAGTTCTCTTTATAAACTGTATTTACAGGAATTGTATCACGTATTATTTTAACGTTCATTGTCTTACTTGCACCGGGACGCTGGATTACTAAATTAACCTCCGTCCCTTTTTTCCCACGGATTAAGAGCACGGCATCGCTGGACGACATCCCTTGCAGGCTTTTATCATTTACTTTTAAAATAATATCACCCGCTTTTAATCCGGCTTTCTCAGCAGGTGCACCTTTTATCGGTGAAACAATTACAATTTGTTCATTTTCTGACATTATTTCTGCCCCAATTCCCTCAAAAGAAGAGGAAATGCTTTCATGAAAGCTGGCGGCTTCTTCTTGTGTCATAAAGTCCGAATATGGATCATCAAGTGATTCTACCATTCCATTAATGGCACCATCAATTAATTTATCGCGGTCCACTTCTTGGAAATAACTATTTTCCAAGGTATCCATAGCACTTTTGATTTTCTCCATATCGTTTTTAGATCCGCTAAGCGGAATCTTGATTCCTGATGTTGATTGTTGTGTGTTATCCATTATGTACCTTGTTGCAAAAACACTAAGGATAATGAGTAAAGCTGATCCTAAAATAAGATAAATCCATCTAACTTTAATATAGCCCTTCGGCTTGTTTGCTTGTTCTTGATCTTGTTCTGAATCCAACTGGTTCACCACTTTCACTGAACTATACTGCCTTAAAATTAACTATATTATATCAGAACTCCAAATGATATCCTACTCTGTTGCCAGCTGGATGTATTCCTCCAAGGTCAAGCCGCGTTTTTTAATATCAGTGGCATAGGCTTTTCCCACATATCTAATATGCCAGGGCTCATACATATACCCTGTTGTTTTCTCGTCACCCTTTGGATAGCGGATGATGAATCCATATTCTGCAGAATTTTGGGCAAGCCATTGTCCGGCAGTTGTAGAGCCAAAATCTTCATTAAGCTGATAATTATTCTCTGCACTCGATACATCCATTGTTAGACCTGTTTGATGCTCACTCTTACCAGGCTCCGCTACCGATTGTTGGGCATACTCTATACCGGATGCTTCAATTTCCGCATTATATAGCTGTACCTGTCTTTCATAGGAACGAAAACCTGACACGGCTGCTAATTGTACTCCCTCTTCATTGGCTGCAGTAAACATCTTCTCAAGCGCCTCTGCAGCTTCCTTTCTCATCAGCTGTTTTTCATGCTCTCCTATAAACGAAAAAGTAACATTGGGTTTCACCAAATCATCTGCTCGGTAACCAATCGGCAGACTATTTTCTTTATTAACCAACACAAGAATATTATCAGGATTTTGGATATAGTTCACTCCATCCTCAACCTTAATATCATTTAAGAATTCAGCAGCCAGATTCACACTATTATCATCCTCTTCCGACCCTTGATTCCCTTGTTCATTTCCAATCGTTTGCTGCGTATGGTTCTCATTCTCTTCTTTTTTCGATTGATCTGTGTCAATGGATAAATCATTACATGCTGTGAGTAATAAAGCCGTTGCCATCATCATCCCAAGAAGTATCTTTCTCATTTCTCGTCCCTCACAATTCTCTCTCTCTAGCTGTTTATTGTTTCAAAAAAACCCATTAAATCAGCCTATGTTATTTATTATTTTAGTAACTTTTTAAATTGATATGTTTTTAAGTTTTGTTTGTAATATACTAAGTTTCTGAAGATTCAAACAGGTTGTTAGTCATCAAGGAGTGTACTATTTGGTCACTCGAATACATTTGCTTTAAATAGTGATATATTGATTTTTCCGCCAATCCTTTTCAAGTATAGCTGAAATGTTCCAAACCTGCTCGGTTTTTTTAAAAAATCTAAGTTGATAATCCAATACAAAAATTCAAATAATACATCAATAGTACAATTATAAAAAAAAGCTCTGGTTTTCACCAGAGCTTTCTTGTTTTTATAATATTAAGATTCAATAGCAGTATTTAAAGCAACTTCGATCATGTCATTAAATGTCGTTTGTCTCTCTTCAGCTGTCGTTTCTTCACCTGTAAGGATATGGTCACTGACAGTAAGAATGGATAATGCTTGTCTGCCATATTTAGCAGCTAAAGTGTATAACGCAGTGGTTTCCATCTCAATGGCTAGGATGCCATATTGTGCCCATTTTTCATGGTCTGCTTTATCATTGTAAAATTGATCTGCAGTAAATACATTACCAACTTTTAAATTAAGGCCTTTTTCCACACCTGTGTCATATGCCTTTTTTAATAAGCCAAAATCAGCTGTAGGGGCAAAGTCGATTCCATCAAAAAGTAATTTATTCATATTGGAATCAGTTGATGATGTCATGGCTAAAATAACATCTCTCACTTTTACATCTTTTTGAATCGCACCGCATGTTCCTACACGAATTAATTTTTGTACACCATAGCTTTGCATCAATTCATTTACATAAATAGAGATGGATGGAATTCCCATACCTGTCCCTTGAACAGACACTTTTTTCCCTTTATAAGTCCCAGTATAACCAAACATGTTTCTAACTTCATTATAACAAACAGGATTTTCCAAAAATGTTTCAGCTATATATTTTGCTCTCAATGGATCTCCCGGCAATAGCACAGCTTCTGCGATTTCGTTTTCTTTAGCGCCTATATGTATACTCATGTTTGAATATTTCCTCCTTTATGTAAAGACAAAAATGTCTATATTCAACTATAACTATACCATAGGCTTTTTAAAAAGATAAAGTTACCGATAATTCAGATTTTAACAAACGTGAATTCGGTTCACTACAGCCCAACCGCCAGATTGAAGCTGGTAATAACTCTTTTTCTCGTACTTATCCCCGATCATAATGATATCACCACTTGATATGGTTCTTCCCTTATAATTCTCAGGTATTAAATCTCTTATATTAAACTTTCTAAACAATTTATTAATGACTTCCGTATGACTTTCTCCATCTATGTAGCCTTGATATACCTGTTTATATCCTTTCTTATCCCGAGGGTGTTCTGTTTGAAAAATGGCGATTTCATATTCTCTTCTTCGCAAAGCCGACCACTTTAAAATTCTTTGTTTAAGCATAATTTCCCTCCTAATACGTTTGTTATTTAAATTTACCCTTCCTATAACAAATTCCTGCAATGAAAAACTTCTAGTTTTGTCGAATCCTAAATTTATGAGTTTTGGCCTAGTCTTTTCTTATAAAGTATGCTGTTAAATGCTTACACCCCTGTGGTTAGAGAACAATTTACAATCTGCATATATTTGTTGAATCAAAAAACAGACCAGGAGAAGTCTGTTTTTTGTTTAGTGAGGCTCTTTTTTCTCTCTTGTTGTTTGATCGGCCACTAATTTTTCTAGTTTTTTTATAGCAGTTTTCATCACTTTCCCATAGGTTTCATCACCAAACATGTCACGTAAAATTCGATAATCATTATAAATATCGAGAAGATGATTAATTTTCTCTTGATGATCAGACTCCTGGTTACCATTTTTATTTAAATGTGCGAGCGGTGAGGGCTCTGTTAGTTTCTTATACTGATTTGATTTCAATTTTTGATTAAGAGCATGTTTCTTCAAAAATTGTTCTGCATCTTTCGCATCTGCAAGAAAAATCAAATCATCCTCATTGCATTCTAGCCATTCATTGTCTGTAATTCTAGATAATTCATAAATAATATCTTCCCACGATTCTTCTTTATATCTCCAAATTTCAGTTCGAAACCCAATGACTTTAAAGATTTCCTTTCCATACCCTTTCACTTGCACTAAATCTCCAAAAAAATACTTGTAATCAATATTTACATGTTCTGCTTCAAATAAAAGCCCTTCAAAATCCTCAACAAGCATTAAGGATGATTCCGTAAATACTCCATCAGCACCTTGGACCTCATATACATAGGTTTGATTAAATTCCTGAACAGACTTCACTTTACCCACGATTCCGTTCACAAGTATGACTACTGAATTACCAATTGCAAACTTCGGTTTATTACGCTTGCCCATTGCTGCCACCCCTCGCAGTTCGGGTAGAATTTTTATCAGTATATGCAGCTCTTTAATTGAGGGGAAGCCTATTATTTAAACTCTTTTAGCCATCTTCCCGAAAAAACAAGACTTGATTCAGTAAAAGGATTAAATTGGGGAAAGATTTATATTTTTGACTTTGGCTTAATTCACCGATTTAGACTGGATTTGTGACAGAGTTGGCTGCTTTCTTCCTGTCCCCTACTGTATTTACAGTAAATCAATTGTTACCCATTCTATGACTGTCGGAAAAAGACATAGTTTTTAATTTCAACTAATACAATCTTTTTCGTAAAAAAGAAAAGCAATCCACTTATTCAAGTAAATATGAATAAGCAGATTGCCATGAAATTTTCATGCGATAGTTAAGTAGAAATATCTTCATCGGAAGGAATGGTTAGAATAACGCTCGTTCCTTCTCCTTCTACGCTTGTTACTTCAAATGTACCTTTTAACTCTTCCATGATTTTCATGCTCGTTGCCAGTCCTAATCCGGTACCATTTTCTTTAGTCGTAAAGAATGGGGTACCAAGCTTGGATAACGTTTCTGCTGGAATACCCGGTCCATTATCCTTAATGATTAATTTCATTTTATTCTCAAAACAATCTGTTAAAATGCTGATCGTTCCGCCATCTTTCATAGCATCTCGAGAATTTTGGATTATATTTAAAATTACTTGATAAAGACGATTTCGATCTGTATAAATGATTCCTTCATGATGAATATCTTTTAATATTGTAATATTATTTTTATTTAACTCCGCTCTTTGCAGTAAAATAATTTCTTCAATCAACTCAGTAACTGAATATTTTTTCAAGAGTAATTGATATGGTTTTGATAGATTCAATAATTCGCCGACTATTCTATTCATACGGTTTAATTCTTCTATAATGATATCAATATAATTTTTAAATATTTTTTCATCATAGGGATGATCTCTTAATAGTTGGAAAAGCCCCCGAATCGTCGTAATAGGATTTCTGATTTCATGGGCTACTCCGGCCGCTAATTGGCCAACATATTTAAGCTTCTCCGTTCTGAGAATCTCCTTTTCCCGTTGTTCCAAGGTTTCTATCATGGAAATAAAGGCCCTATTAAGTACATTTAGCTCATGATATGTACTTTCAATTTGGTTATATTTTTTTCCGTTCGTATATCTCTCCACACCTTCTGCCATCCTGACAACAGGCTTAACTACTGTTTTAGATATATAATATACAAATAGTAAAATACCAATCAGCAGTATTAACCCTATCATTAGATAACGATCAATTAATTGCAGCAATGGAGCATATACAACTTTTTTACTAGCTTCGGTAACCACATACCACTGCTCCTGGGCATCAGTTCTTTCCTTGATTGGTTTCACAGCAAATAACTGCTTGCCATCCTTAGATTGAATTAATTCATTTTGCTTATCAGAGTAAATCAATTCATCTAGTGAAAGATTATTTTCCTCCAGAAAGTTTGTTTTCATAATATTATCTTCATTTTGCTCTGATACAATCCAGCCCTCGTGATTAATCATAAAAGCTGTATAAGGAAATTTTTCACGCTCAAGTGTTAAATTGGACTCTATCGTTTTCCACAGATGAAATAAATTAAATGTTGGAGCAAATACTCCATTTATTTCATTATCATTCGTATAAATTGGTGTGCTAATCAAAAAAAATGGCTTTTCACGATCTAATTTATACACTTTAGACAAATACTGAATGCCTGCACTTGATTTTTCGAAGGATTTACTATTTATAAAATAAGGAGTGATATCATTATACTCCTCCGAGGGAATTACATCCCCGTCCTTATTAACATAGATATATCCAGAGTAAATCGGCTTTGATTCAACATATTCCTTCAAAAAATTCAATGAATGCGTTTTATTGTCACTTTCTATATCGGAATGCCGACTTAAATAAACTAGATCACTGATTCTCTCATCTATAAAACGATCTGTTGTATCTGCCGCATGGTAAGCGGCCGTTCGCAATGTCATTCTAACTTGATTTTCAATTAACGATCGCTGGGTCGAATACGAAATAATCCCAAGGCATAGTAAAGGAACCGTTGAAATAATAAGAGAATAACTTAACAAACGGGTTTGTAATCGAACTGGCATAGGAACACCTGTTTCTTTCTGTTAAATTCAATTGCTAAAAAGCTAAGAATCCTACTAAAAATTTAATAAAGCTTTGATATGGTTAATCTGATTTTCTACAAACTATAACTCACCAATATGCTGAAGGTAAAGATTCCAGGCATCGTCAAATAGGCTCATGTCCAATATATAGTCAACATTCATTTCTAGATACAGACTTATTTCATGATAATCAGACGAATTCTTAGGAAAACCGGGATCATGAAAAACATTTTCAGCAAACATGGACATCTCACTTTTCTCCAGGGCATGCCTATATGTGTTTAAAAATCGATAAAAAGATTTCACTTGCTTTCGCTCCACTCATTTAACATTAATTATGCATTATACATATTACCTAAAAAAACTACATAATGCTATTATTTACCTTGTTGATTTGGGGTACTTCACGCGAATAATGATACGAATTACCTTCATTTATATAATAATTTTGTTAATCAACAATGACACCAAATCTTTTTGGTACTATGTATATTGCGGATAATTCTTCTTTCTATTCTGTAACAAGTATACATGAATACAATACATTTCCATATATTATAAAACAATTAAATGTTGCAGAATAACATTAATTCACAAAAAAACCTCGGAATAATCCGAGGTTTTCATTATACTAAAACCGGTTCTACTTTTACTTCCTGAACTTTACGGATAATATCACGCGCTACCCAGACCCCACAGGCACTTGCCTGCGCTAATCCCCTTGTAATACCGCCTCCGTCTCCACCTACATATAAATTTAATATGTCTGACTGAAAGTGCTCATCTAAATTTGGTCTTGCTGAGTAGAATTTTGCCTCTACTCCATAAAACAATGTGTGCTCAGATGCTAATCCTGGCGTTACTTTATTTAATGCTTCGGTCATTTCTATTAAACTTTTCATTGTATTGTAGGGTAAAACCAAGCCTAAATCTCCTGGAACTGCTTCTTTCAAAGTAGGCTCGATAAAACCTTCTTTTATTCTCTTAACAGTAGATCGTCTTCCTTTTAAAATATCGCCGTACTTTTGAATAATTAAACCGCCATTTGAAAGGGCATTTGCCAGTTTTGATATCTCATGGGCATATTCTGTAGGCTTATCAAACGGCTCAGAAAATTTATGGGATACCAGTAATGCAAAGTTTGTATTATCACTGCCAAGTTCAGGATCTTTATAAGCATGACCATTCGCCAGCATAATTCCAGAATGATTTTCAACTACAACATGCCCGGAAGGATTGGAGCAGAATGTGCGAACCTGCGTACCAACAGAGGTATTGTAGATAAATTTACCTTCATATAAATGTTTATTGATTTCTTCCATTACCACATTGGATGTTTCAACCCTCACACCAATGTCAACCTGGTTACTCGTCATTTTAAATTTACGTTTTTTAAGAATCTCTGTTAACCATTTGGAACCGTCTCTCCCCGGTGCGACCACGACATAATCAGAATATAGCTTTTCTCCATCTTTAAGAACAATTCCTTTGGCTACATATTGGTTATCCTGCTTTTCAGTTAATACATCTTCTACTTCTGCCTTAAAAACCATATCTATTCTGTCTTTTAAATATTCATAAATACTTTTTAAAATTTCAAGATTCTGTTCCGTTCCTAAATGACGTACATAAGCTCGCAATAGCTTTAACCCTGCTGCATAGCCTGACTTCTCAATTCGGCGCACTTCTTCACTCATTGGATTCGTAAGCGTATCAGTAGCACCATGCTTTATGTTAATTGCATCTACATATTTTATCAGTTCCACAACTTGATTTTTTGATAAATAATCTGTCATCCACCCGCCAAATTCGCTTGTAATATTAAATTTCCCGTCAGAATACGCACCAGCTCCACCAAATCCGTTCGTAATGGAACAAGCAGGCAAACAACCCGCAAAGCTCTTTCGATTAGTAGGTGGCGGACATTTAACTATTCTCTTCTGTAATATTGGGCAGTTCCGTCTATATATATCATGACCTTTATCAATTAAAAGAACCTTCGCTTCCGGTAATTTTAGAGTAAATTCGTAGGCAGCAAATATTCCGGCAGGACCGGCACCCACGATAATTACATCATAATTCGTTTTCATATGAGGATCTCCTCCATTTATAGGTCTGCTCCGCACTAAAAATCATACCAAAGCGAACATGAACCGTCAACAGAAAATACGAACATTATTTTTGTAAATTATATTTTTGTTCGCCTTTAAAGTGTTTATATGTAGTTTTTATCCAAACATAAGATATTTTTTTACCAATCCATTAAAAAAGGACGGATAACCGTCCTTTTTCCCTTTAATCAGCAAGGGCTGCAGAAAGA
Source organism: Bacillus sp. E214 (assembly GCF_008087365.1). Classification (NCBI taxonomy): domain Bacteria; kingdom Bacillati; phylum Bacillota; class Bacilli; order Caryophanales; family Bacillaceae; genus Bacillus; species Bacillus sp. E214. The sequence goes on from NZ_VENN01000001.1 coordinate 1,253,689, forward strand.
AGCACCGATAATAATAAGGAGGATAAATAACACAACAATCAATGCGAATCCGGAACCAAAACCTCCTCCGTGTCCGTAACCTCCACCGTAACCATATCCACCGCAACCGCTGAAACATCCATCTTGACCACCGTAATACATTTGTTTCACTCCTTTAGAAGTTCATCATTACATTTTTACTATATGTGTTATTCGCCCTTTAGGTATGTGCATTCGCCTAATTTGATTGCCTTTTTTATGTAAATATTGTAACATTATTGTAACATCAGACTAGATTATAGAAAGAAAAATGGGGGTTAATCGTATTTTCAAACGCAAGCAAGGGTTATTACTTGTTGTGATGGTTGCCACAGGTTTATTGTTTTTTTTCAGTTTTAATGTATTTTACAGCAAAAGCCAAACACAAGGCTTAATGGATAAATTAGAGAATGGACAAAAAATTCGCTATTTAGTATTAGGTGACAGTATTGGTCGCGGATCGGGAGCAGAAAAGCCTGAACTTACTTGGTTCTCCCAATTAGAAAACATGATTCATGAGAAATATGGAAGCAAAATGAACGGACAATATATTGTTCAAAGCGGTGCCACTTCATTTGAAGGCATCTATAAATTGCAAGAAACAAAGGTTTCCCCATACACAGATTTAATCTTCATTGTTTTTGGTGAAAATGACAGGAAATACATGCTGAAAGACGATTTTGCCGAATTGTATGAGAATCTAATCAGGCACGCTAAAATCAGTGCACCACAAGCAAACGTTATAACTGTAATCGAGAGCAGCTTGCCGGATGAGGGGTTTGCCCAAATAATCAAGGATATCAGCAAGCATTATGGAGCTGTCCCAGTAGACATGCGACCAATCTTTAAACAGTCGCCATTATCAATTTCTGAGTTAACAAAGGACTCAGTTCATCCAAATGGAAAAGGGTACTCTTTATATGCGAATGAAATCTTTAACACCCTTAGTACATTGGATAACGAACAAAAATCAGTGCCTCTGCCAAAAGCCAAATATATTCAAAACGATTATCAATTAAAAATGAATGATCGATACAATCATAATTATGGGTTTACGAAACATAATGGATATCTGCATTCAAATAAAGAAAAGAGTCAATTAATCTATCAATTTAAAGGACCAATCGTTGGTGCCGTTTTACTGCGCGGTCCAGATGGCGGTACGGCTGATATTTATATAGACGATCAATTTCATAGTACCATAAGTACTTGGTGGCCCTTTCAAAAAGAAAGATATATATACCTGGCCAATAACCTCGGTGAAGGAACACATGAACTAAAGATTGTTCCTACCGGCCTTCAAAGTAAACACAATTCAACTAACGCATCCTATATTCGGATTTCTGGGATACTTGAAAAAGAATAAAGGTTAATAAGGAACTGTCTGTTAATTACACTTCTCTTCTTAAAGGAAATTTTCCATTACGAATCATTAGAAAAATAACACGTAAAACAGCAAAAGATGCTGGGACATAAGTATTTCAGTCAATGATAAATCCGAACTATTAGGTGATATTTTAATAAATATTTCGCCTAATAGCTCGGATTTTTATTTATTTCCAATAGATTAGTTCCTTCTGTATCCCATTATTAAACTTAGTGGAATGAAGCGGAAGCCAACGATTCCTGCGGGAAGTAGAGGAAAGGCTGAGACCTGAGCAAGGCGCAGCCGAGGAGGCTAAAGCTTTCCTCCCCGCGGAAAGCGAGTGGAGTAAGCGCGCAATGGAAGGAACTTTTTTCAATTACTTCATTTTTCACCCCAAAAACTATACTCATATATATCAAAATTCATCCTGTGTTCTAAAAATGCTTGAAAAAATCCCATTTGTTCTTTTTCTATTTCAAAGTAGCCTGTAACTGGATGGTCTGCTGATAAGTTAAAAATCCTGCGATATTCATCTAATGGAATAGATACTAGTTCCTCTTCACCAATAACGAACTTATCTTCATCATCAATTTCGTTCCATTGAATCATCCTAGTTGTTTCTTCCTCAGAGAAAAAATATGGTGACGTACATGGTTCAACAAACAACCCATTACTTTCAGCAAAACGAATAGCAGATTGACAATTTATAATGGACCCAATATACATATAGTAATCATAGCCAAAGTGTATGAAGAATTGATCTTTACTATAGAGCTTACACCATATAAAATTTCGCAAAATCATTTTGCAAATCAAACGCAATTCATTTTTGTTTACCAACAGGTCTTCTTTGAGAACCAGCTTTTCAAATTCCTGTTCGTATAAAGGTGATGTAAGGTCTTCTTCAGAAATCTTCTTATCCAATTGCAAAATTCTTAGTGAATCAATATTACTTTCCTCCATGAATTTAATCATGGAATTTATATAAGCTGTCTCAACCTGAAGATATTCATGAAAAGTGAATTCCTTCCCATTAATAAATTCCCCTATTTCAGAAGGACAAGTCCATTCCTCCGCTATGGTATAGTACCCATTTTCATCCCTAAAATCAGGATTAAACTTTGTGACACACCACTGAAAATTTATTTGTTTAACCACCCTGCCCCTCCTCCATTCTCCGTAAGTAAAGTATATCATTTACATTAAATTTCATATTGAAATTCCAAATTGCAGGAGTTTTCTTTTTAACATCTCGTGCTTTGCAAGGGAATTTAAGGCTATAAAAGCTCTTAAAATGAAACGAGAACCCGTTAGGTATATGATGTAAAAATATATCATAAAGAAAAAATAACAGATTCACATTTTCCAAAACCCATTTGCTCTATTACGAATACGGATTACATAACAAAAAGGATAATCACCCAAGCAGGCAACGGTGTCCTCACTTAGAGAGATTATCCTTTACAATTTAATATCAGCTGAACAACTTTACATATCGCCCGTATCCTTCTTTTTCCAATTCTTCTTTTGGTATAAACTTTAGTGCAGCAGAATTAATGCAGTATCTTATCCCTGCAGGACCCGGACCGTCGGGGAATACATGACCTAAATGAGAATCCGCTTCATTACTCCGGACTTCTACGCGACGCATGCCGTGTGAATAGTCGTCCTTTTCGATTACTTCAGACTCATCAATAGGTTTTGTGAAACTTGGCCAACCACACCCCGCGTCATATTTATCCTTTGAACTGAAGAGTGGCTTTCCCGAAACGATATCCACATAAATCCCATCTTGTTGGTTGTCCCAGTATTCATTTCGAAAAGGCGGTTCTGTACCGCTTCGCTGGGTTACGTCATATTGCATAGGTGTTAATTCTTTTAGACGATCAGAATAATTGGTCAATTATTTTCACCCCAATGCTCTTTAATAAAACCAGAACGCCCTGAACCTACTTGATAGGATTCATAATGATCTTTATTCTTCTTATAGAAATGCTGATGGTACTCCTCAGCTGGATAAAAGGTTTTGGCAGGAAGAATCGGTGTTACAATTTCCTTTGTAAATCTACCGCTGTTACCCAACTCTTTTTTGGATTGCTCCGCAATTTCCTTTTGTTCCTCGGTTGTATAGAAAATGGCTGTCTTATAGGAGTCTCCTCGATCACAAAATTGTCCGCCCGCATCTGTTGGGTCAATTTGCTGCCAGAATAGCTCCACAATTAATTTATATTTTATAATAGCTGGATCAAATGTAATTTCTACTGCTTCTACATGTCCAGTACTACCTGAACAAACTTCCTCGTAAGTAGGATTTTCTTTATGTCCGCCTGTATAACCTGAAATAACACTTTTTACTCCTGGAAATGTGTCAAAGGGTTTTACCATGCACCAAAAACACCCACCGGCAAATATTGCTTTTTCCATCATCCTACCTCCTTTTGAGTTTATATTTATAAACGTATAGATATTCTACCCTTTTATTGTCAATTAAGAAAATGGTTTGCTTAAGACTTTTCTTATATAAAGACACATGCCTAAGCTCTCTTGCATATAGCTAGAATATAATTTGGAAGTGCGAGGAGTGAGACCAATGTCCTCTATGAATGGACAAAGCTATTATCAGAAGGCAAAGGAATACGATTTACTCTCCCAGTATTACAAATATACAAATCCTGATTTGTATATTAAGTATTACTATAGACATCTGCATTATATGGATCAGTTACTTCATCAAGGGGCAGGAAATGAGCGGACTACGCTTGGTAAGATAAGGTTTTTTCATGCCCTTCCATCTGTAAAAAGCATAGATTTATATATAAACGGAACACGAATTTTCAAGAACGTCCCCTCTAAATCTGTTAGTCATTATTTATCACTGCCTGAGGGGAAATATGAATTTGATCTTTATCCGAGCGGCCAATCACATTCCGCTTTGTTAAGCAGAAAAGTAGACATAAAAGAAGGAACCCCTTATACCATTATTGCTGCAGCAAATCAAAATGGATATTCTCTCTTTTCAATCGAGGATAATCTTACTCTTCCGACCAGGGAGACAAAGTTAAACTGTTTAAATCTAAATCCTGATTCGGCTGGTATCGATATCGCTGTAACAGGTGGAGATACCATATTTTCTAATTTAGCCTATAAAAAGCCCAGCTCTTATCTTGGATTGACTCCGATGACAGTAGAATTTTTAGTGAAATGTTCAAAATCGAAAGAAATGATTCTTGATCCTTTTTCCGTCACCCTCCATCCCGACCAAATATACACAATGCTTATTTTAAGCTCGGGAAACGAACATAAAGACCCGGAAATTGTGTTTATTTAAAAAATGAGAGGAATTGCATCCATGGACTCATGGTACAATTCCTCTTTTTACAATTATTCTACCGGAACTAACAAACTTAACTTAATTTCATCATTTTTGAGATCAAAAGACTTTGCTTTAACTGTGATTCCACTCTTAAGATCCATTTGGCTTAATGCCAAATATATGTTTTTTTCTTTAGGTCGTATCATAACCCATTCAGGTGTATCATATTTTTCGTTAATGTAATTCAATACAAATGTTGCCGGCAAGCTCATACCGCCAATTTGAATAGCTTCATGCTTTAAAAGTAAATCCCCATTTTCGAGTGTAACTGGTTCAAATAACACCTTGATTTCGACATTTCTGCCAAACGCGGATAATGTTCCGTACAATTCAAGACTTTCCTTTAAAAGCACCTCATATTTAATTGGACTATCTGAGCTTTCTTCCTCAATATAATAATTAATAATCCGATTAAGGTCTTCCTTATTGGATGTAAACGGTATCTCCACTTTTTCATCGTTAGTGGCTAGTTTATTTAATGATTCTTCATCCTTTATCGGACGAGTCGTCCAATAAATCAGGATACAGGCTGCAATTAGGTTGATTGCCAATAGCCCCAAAAAAAGTCCTTTCCACTTGTTATCTATTTTGAAGATTCTCCTCATTCTTCTCCCCCTCTTGTACCATCCTCATCGTATTTATGTTTTTAACAGTACTCTCTTTCATTTTCTCATATATACGTGAAGCAATAATCTCATAGCCCCTGTCATTCGGATGAAAATAATCCTCTTTGTATAAAAGATTTTCATTTGATTTTGAGAATGCATCATCAATTCGGATGAAAAAAGCATTTGGATCCTCAGAAACTATTCCCTCACTGACGCTATTCCAATCATCCATGATAATATCCAGTTCCTGAAATGCAGATATCCATTTCCCGAAAGGGTTATACAAGCCAACAAAATAAATTTCTGCTTCTTTATTATATTGTCTAATTATACTAAAGATTTCTTTCAGTCGCTCTTCATATTGAATAGCCTCCAGATTAAAATCCTTCATGGTTAAATTTGTAAATTGTTCTTTTACAACTCTCATGATATCGTTTCCGCCAATCGTAATGATAATGGCATCAGAAGTTTTTATATCCGATATTAATTGCGGTGTTTTCAGCCGTCTTAAAAGATCTGCAGTTCGATTGCCGCGTATACCGTGATTGGTAAATTCCGCTTCTCTTATCCCCTTATTTTGTTCTAAATAGGAGACTAAATATGGAATATATCCCCCTTGATCACTGCTATCCCCAACACCCTGGGTCAAGGAATCCCCCAGTGAAACTACCTTCACATCGGCAGGAAAGAAATCATTCGGAATTTCCCGTTTTAATGCTTTTGTTATAGAGGAGGCTGAATGTTCTTCCACTTGCTTTCCAAAAAAATATTGATAAGGACTGCATCCTGAAAGCATAAATATCATAATCACAGTTATCAAGGTTTTCCAAAACATAGCTGTCACCTGCCTAAAGATTACTCATTATTATATTCATTATAGTTACAATAAATATCCTTATGATATAAAAAAAGACAGGTTTCCCCTGCCCCTAATTTGACTGTAGTATTTTTATATGTTTAATAATATCCTCGAATGGAATACCTTCAACACCAGAATATTGCTGAACAACTGTGCCCTCTTGATCGACCAATGAAAAGCTCGTTCCATGAATTACCTGGTCCCCTTCTGCAGGCTTCTGCACCAATACTTTAAAGCTATCCTTCGCCAGGCTTTCAATCGTTTCTTGGTCATACCCTGTTAAGAAGCTCCAATTATCGAAATTCGCCTGAAAGCTTTCCCCGTATTTTTTCAAAATAGAAGGATTGTCTACTTCCGGATCGATACTAAAGGAAACAAAATGTACATCTTCAAGACCTTCTTCAGTAATCATATTTTGAAGCTTTTTCATATTGGAAGTCATCGGCAAACATACTGTATTGCAATTTGTAAAGATAAAATCAGCAATCCATACTTTTCCTTCTAAATCACCTTTTGATACTTTTTGTTCATTTTGGTCCGTAAAGGTAAAATCCTCCACCTTCCAATTTACCGCATTGGGTATTTCTTGTTGAGAGCAACCATTAACAACTAAAATCAGAAAAAATACCATTGCTATTTTGCCAAAATAGTTCATGAATTAACCACCCTGCGTTTAATCTCTAATACTGTTAATTTTATCAAAATCTGTATTTTCACAAAAGTATTTTGCCTTTGATTGACGGATTGTCTTAGTCTTTTTAATTGAATTAAAATTATTCAAAGCTCATTATATGAACAAGGTGCTTTAAATCCTAGCTATAACATCCCTTTGTGCACTATTATATTTTGAGATTTAAACACTGATAATTTCGTTTGAGTTTCTTTGACTCGTTATAAAACCCTACTCGAACTGAATTTGAATCGTCACAATTTCAGAGCGTGTACCAATCCGAATAGGCGGTCCCCAAAAACCAAAACCGGATGTTACAATTGAGTTCATCTGACCCTTTTTTAAATAGCCCCAATCATTTTCATATATCGCTTCAGTGATTAGATTTCCCGGAAAAATCTGACCGCGATGGGTATGACCGGAAACCATTAAGTCAACGCCTTCTTGCTGCGCAATATCAAGTTCATAGGGCTGATGTTCCAACAAGATGGCGGGCTTTTCGAGATTTACACCACTCATTAATTTTTCTAAAGGCAACCTATCTTCCTCAGTTCGATCCTTGCGCCCAATGAGAGTGAACTCTTCTTTAACCTCTACGGTTTCATCGTACAGTACTTGAATTCCGCTGCGCTCTAACGCTTCAATCAGTTCCTGCATCGTACCATCGTGCTTATCATGATTTCCAAGGGATGCATACACCCCATATGGTGCCTGTAGCTTGGAAAATATCCGATCGATTTTCTGATCAAGGAATGGTTGAACATCATCGTCAAATAAATCTCCAGGCAAAAGGATTAGATCAGGATTCAGCTCGTTAACTTTCTTTACAAAACGCTCCGCATGGTCTTTACCCGATAGCAACCCAAAATGTGTATCTGCAGCCATTACGATATGTAAGTTTTCAAGGGACGAGGAACCTTTATCCATCTTAAGTTCATAGTTGCGTACGACTGGGCTATAGGCATTATATGTACCGTATATCATAAATGTTATTAACAGCCCTACAGTGATGATCCCTGACCATAACTGCGTTTTGGGCCGATGCAGCCGTGTCAGGCGTAGGAGAATAACTGTAATATGAGCAAGAGGAACTAGCATTAACAGTAAGTAAAAGCATGCCATCCAATAAGCACCAACAATATTTAAAAATGTCAGCCCAGAAAAGCGGCCAATTATAAATGAGCTTGCTGCAAGTATAATGATGAAGCTGTATAGGATCTTAAATCGCCGGCTTGAAGATTCCGGTCGTAGCCAACGATATCCCCGCCAGCCTATATAGTAGACGAGGCCACCATAAAGCAGCAGTGCAATAATCAGAATAAGAATGAACATATGTATTCCGAAAGACTCCTTTTTACATAATTTTTATCGTTTTAGTTTAATAAGGTAACATCCTACTTTATTATGACTTACCTATTCTTGATTGTTAATTTATTTGATTTTTATTTTATTCCATATCAACTAAAAGGGACATAAACTTTAAATGTTGTACCTTTGTTTTTCTCACTTTCGACTTCAATTTTCCCTTTCATTCTCTCGATAACTTGATAACAAACCATCAATCCAATGCCGGTTCCTTTATCTTTTAATGAGTAGAAGGCTGTGCCTAAACGTTTTATTTGTTCCTCACTCATGCCAATACCTGTATCTGATATCGAAAAGACTATACACTCTCCTTCTTTCTGAATGGATAAAGTCAGTTCGCCGCCATCCTTCATTGCCTCAATCCCATTTTTCATAATATTGATTAATACCTGTTTCACTTCATTTGTATTTATGTATATTTCCAAGTCGAAATCCAATTCGAAGTGTAAATGAATATTGCTGACCATTAAGGCATATCCGTTCATTAAATCAACAATATGAGCGGAGAACTCTGATAACATCACATATTCCTTCGATCCTAAGTCCGGCTTGGCAAGAGATAGATAATCGTTAATAATTCCTTCAGCCCGATTGATTTCGTCCACCATTAATTTTATATATGATAATTCCTCTTCAGATAACTTGCTTTTATTTTGGAAGATTTGCAGAAATCCTTTCACAACGGTCATAGGATTTCGAATCTCATGAGCAACAGATGCTGCTAATTGTCCAATGGCATTCATTTTTTCAGCTTGTTGCAGCTCTTTTTGGATACTCGTCCTATATACAATATTATCAATTTCCTTTATGGCTTCATCAAAATTATTAATCAGCATTTCATTATCAGATTTGGAACCAATTTGTACTGAAGTAATTGAAAGCTTTTCAAATAAAATATGAAGCTGATGAACCATAAAGTTGAATTGTTCAAAAAGCTCCTCAAAATCTGTTGAGGAATCTTCGGTTAACTTTATATTAAACTCACCCTGACTTACCTTCGTTATCCCTTTAATCAGCTTATGAACAGGGCTCATTAATTTATTTATATAATGATGAAGGACACCATATGCCATACAAAAAATGATCAATATACTTCCAATGAATAGGAGTGTCCAATACAAGTTTTTCGTGAGCACTTCATCTGCATTGATTGTCACCGCTAATATAGCTTTATTAGACCCTTCTAATCCATCAATCCCAGCATAGGCATTGACCCATTTATTCGAAGATTCCTTATATATTTCTGTTATTTGCGGATTTTCACCATGTATGACCTTTTGAATATAAGGTAGGGTTCGTTTGCTTGGCATAAAGGGGGACCCCTCCTTTATACCATTAGGTTGAGTACCATCTGATGCACTGATGATTTCATAATGCTTTTTATTTTCGTTATATAAAATAATATGTCCGGAATATAAGTGATTACTCTGTTTATCCATTTCGTTTAGATAGGTTTTCAGTTTAGACCTTGCACCAATTGAGGAATCAGTATTAACTGAAGCTTCATTTATTAATCGGGAGGAAATCATTGATGAGCCAACCATAACCATCCCCTTACCTCTTTCATACAATATATCTTCTGTATAAGCATTCATTAATTTATACCCAATAATTGAGATAAGAATGATAGTAATGAGCATTATCAAAACTATTAGCGTCAAAATTTTGCGTTTGATTGACATCGGCTTTTTTATATTCTTCATAGATCCCTCACACAATTTCATAGTATCTATCTATAATTAGACAAAATTAGGCAGTTTTCCTGTAATAAATATAAAATAATAACAAAATCCAAAAAAAATACACTATCTCCATCTTGGATAGTGCATTTCTTTTACTGTTAAATTAGTCGGCGTAATACATAAAGCCGATTGCCCCAATTCCCGTATGTGTACTAATAATCGGTGTTGTTTCATAAATTGGTACATCATCTATACCAAGTTCACGGATTATCATTTCTTTCAATTTTGTTGCAAGTTCCATTGCATCTGCGTGGGTTATACCAATCCCCTTTAGAACTTTCCCCTCAATATCCTGCATAAGCTGCTTCACTAAGAATTTCACGATTTGACCTTGACTTCTCACTTTCGCTACAGGGGTATACTCTCCAGTATCAAGTGAAGCAATCGGTTTGATATTTAAGAGAGAACTTAACATTGCTTTTCCTTTTCCAATTCGGCCGCCCTTAACTAAATTCTCAAGGGTATCCACCACAACAAAAAGTCGAGTATTTTCCCTAATATGATCCAATCGTTCAACAATCTCATCCATCATTTTACCTTCTCTTGCCATTTCAGATGCCGCTAGTACCTGGAATCCTAATGCATTGGATATATACTTGGAATTAACTACAGTAACTTTCCCATCAGCCATTCTGGCAGCAGTTTGAGCCGATTGTACAGTACCGCTCATTTGAGCAGTCATATGAATAGACAACACTTCACTTCCATCTTCTGTAAGCTTATTATATACTTCCAGAAATTCACCCGCTGGGGGCTGTGAACTTTTTGGCAATTCTTCTGATTGCTGCATTTTGGTAATAAATTCTTTAGATGTAATATCTACTCCATCAATGTATGTTTCGCCATTTATTGTTATTGAAAGTGGTACAACTGTTATGTCATTTTCTGCGATGATCTCCTTTGGCAGATCAAGCGTGGAATCAGTAACAATTTTAATATTTGGCATAGTTTCACTTCCTATATGTATGACTAATCATATTATACATGGTAGAAAATTAAATTTAAATGAATTTCATTTTCCTTAATATAAGTTTATGAAAAATTCTTATAATTCAAATACTCAATTCCAGCAAATCCTACCATGTAAATTTGTTAAATTCCCGTTAAACGAAAGCATAACTGGCATGCAGCTGTACTAAATATATATTTCCTAAATTTAACTATTTATTATTTCCCCTCATCATGTATATAAACTCCAAGCTATTCTATTATTAAAAATAAAAAGAGTGTGAATCACTGTAGATTCACACTCTGCTGCATTCAAATTTCGTACTTAATTTAAATCCTGTTCCAGTTCGTACTGTTCTGCTTTTATTAGCTTTCGTTTATATACAAATTTTGATAGTGAAATGCTGATTTCATATAACAGCAATAACGGAACTGAAACTACAAAATCAGATAAAAATTCAGGCGGTGTAATAATAATCGCAACCACGATTAACACAAAATATGCGTATTTCCGATACTTCGCCATAATATACGGATTCAAGATACCCAAGGACGTCAAAAACATCATGACGACTGGCAATTCAAAGAGAAATGCAAACGGCAATGACATATGAATAATAAATTTCAAATATTTATCTGCCGTATAGGATGTCGTCATCACATCATTACCCAAATCTGTCAAGAAACTCATAACGATTGGAAAGATGACAAAATAGCCAAAGGATAATCCTGCTATAAACAGAAGAAATAATGCAGGTATATAGGATAATGCAATTTTTTGTTCGTGTTTCAAAAGTGCAGGTTTAATAAACAGCCAGAGTTGAATTGCTAGAACAGGTATTGTACAGGCAATAGCCACTATGGAGGCTATTGTAAAGTAAATCCACATAACATCACTAGGGCCAAGTACAATAAGCTTCTCATCTACATTACGAGTAAAAAATTTATATATGTCTTTAACGAAGAAAAAAGATACACATAAAAACAGTATAAAAGCAGTTACTGTGATGATTAACCTTGTTCTCAATTCATCAAGGTGCTCTATCATATTTAATTCTTTCTCTTCCAAACTAGAGTCACGCCTTTCTGAATCCCTTTAAAGAGGTGCAAGAATAAATTCTCACACCTCTTTTAAATAAACTATTAAATTATTTATTGATCTCTTTTTTAACATCCTTTATATCATCCACTACATCACTGGTTAAATCTTTTGTAGAATTTTTAAATTCACGTAATGTTTGACCGAAGGCCCTGCCGATTTCAGGTAGCTTCTTAGGTCCAAAGATAATCAGGACAAGCAAAAGGATTAACAGTAATCCTGGTACACCAATATTTGAAAACATTCTTTTCTCCCTCCCAAGCTGAAATGAATCTAATTCTATTATAATTGTTTTAAAGGTAAAGAAAAGTAATAATTTCATATACAAACAGAATATGTTAACTTTTACTTATTTAGGAATGCATTTTGTTATATATAAATCACCCATTCTTCTTATATTAAAAATTGATGAAGGCTGCTTCCTTTCTTTACTTCAACAAATTGGAATCCTTTATTCTCCATTCGCTGCATCAGTCCATTATAATCCTCTCTTTTTTGCAATTCGATGCCAACAAGTGCAGGACCATTGTCTTTATTATTCTTCTTCGTATATTCAAACCTGGTTATGTCATCATTCGGTCCAAGCACCTCATCGAGAAATTCTCGCAGAGCACCCGCCCGCTGTGGGAAATGAACAATGAAATGATGCAGGAGACCTTCATATTGAAGAGAGCGGTCTTTAATATCCTGCATTCTCCCAATATCATTATTGCCACCGCTAATGATGCACACGACCGTTTTTCCCACCAATTGCTCTTGATACAAATCCAGTGCTGCAACGGACATAGCTCCAGCCGGTTCAGCCACAATCGCGTGCTCATTATATAATTCCAGAATCGTGGTACATACCTTTCCTTCCGGCACAGTAACCACATCCTTAAGCAAATCACGGCAAATAGCAAATGTTTTCTCTCCAACCTCTTTTACGGCAGCTCCATCAACAAAGGAATCAATTTGCGGAAGTTTAACCACCTGCCCCTCTTTGATTGCTGTTTGCATAGATGGTGCCCCAACCGGCTCTACGCCAATACAGGCAGTAGCGGGAGATATACTCGCACTGTACGCAGCTATACCTGACATCAATCCGCCGCCGCCAACACTACCAAAAATATAGTCAACGGGTACGTCTATATCATGAAATATCTCTACAGCTACCGTACCTTGTCCAGAAATGACATTTTGATCATTAAACGGATGAATGAATGCTCTATTTTCTGCTTCCTCGCACTTCCTTGCTTCTATAAATGAATCATCAAACGTATCACCAATCAGGATAATTTCCACATATTCTTTTCCAAATAACTCCACTTGATTAACTTTTTGTCTTGGAGTGGTTGTAGGCATGTAGATTTTACCCATCACCTTTAATTCATTACATGCGTAAGCTACTCCCTGAGCATGATTGCCGGCACTGGCGCATACTATGCCATTTTGCAATTCCTCTTTCGATAGATTTAGCATTGCATAAAATGCCCCACGTAATTTAAAAGAGCGTACATATTGAAGGTCTTCTCTTTTTAAATAAACATTACAATGATACTTTTCTGACAACCGTTTATTTTGTTGCAAAGGAGTGTGAGCAACCTTGTTTTTTAATTGCTGATATGCGATTAAAATTTGTTCAGGTGATACTCCTTCATTTGTTTTCACCAGATGCCTCATATGCTCTCCTCCAGTACTTTTATTAATTTATAAATTATAGCAGGTACGAATAATAAATCAACAGAATTTTTAGAAAAATCAATATAATAGAATTTAACTGATATACTTTTAATAATTTAAAATTAATTCCGTGTGATTAATTGGGCTACATTGATGACTTGATGAAATGCTGACCACTTTTTCGAAGCTTCGAAAAAACGACAAAACAGGTAGAATTTTCTCCACCTGTTTTGTCGTTCTAGCACTAATGATACGTATGCCTTTGATTTGATTTATGCACCCTTTAACAGATTGCTTCTTTCCTCTTTGATTCTAGTATGAATATGTTCAGCCACTGCTGTCATTCCCTCTTCTTCGTATTGTTCAGAGGTAATCGCAGGCAATATAACAAGTTTAACCTTCCCAGGCTTTATCTTATTATTGTTATTCTCAAACAAGTCCGCAGTACCTGTAATCATAAAAGGTACAATCGGCACCCTAGTATCTTTAGCAAGACGCAATGAGCCCGCTTTAAATTCACCAATCTCCTTACCTCTGTTGCGAGTACCCTCTGGAAAAATGAGAATTGAGTGGCCATCCTTTAATTTCTGTACCCCTTCTCTAATAGCCTGTATAGAAGCACGTCGATCCTTACGATCCATAAACACGCAGCCCATTACTTCCATCCAGCCAGCAACAATCGGAATTTTTTTTACTTCAATTTTTGAAATAAAGCCAAACGGCTTGGAGATACCAGCCATTAATACGGGTATATCAAAATCCCCTTCATGATTTCCTACAAATAATACTGGCCCATCCGGAATATTTTCGGACCCTACGACTTCCAGCTCACAGCCTGAATTCTTTAAAAATCCTTTTGCCCATTTTTTCGGAATTTGTTGAATTTCCACATCGTCATGAGCATTATTTTTCTCATAAACCTTCTTCATTTTAGATAGTCCTGGTAAGCTGTACAATAAAAAGCCACATAAATAAATAACCATATAAATTAACCGTAGCAATGTAATAAACCTCCTGTATCGAACCCTACTTGCGTATGTATTCTTTAAAATAATAATCGTATGGATTTCTTTCGTCTTTTGGTCCTTTTTCAGATGAAAGCAATTCCCATTCTTCATCATAATTTTGAACCGGGAAGAATGTATCTCCTTCAAAATTATGATCAATATATGTCAAATAGATTTTTGAAACATACGGAAGAAGCTGTTCAAATAATACTTGTCCCCCGAATATGACACATTCAGTATCGGTATCTCTTTCTATTTGAAGAATTTCATCCACTGAGTGTACGACTTTTACTCCATCAACGACCCAAGATGGATCTTTCGTTAAAACGACATTCGTTCTGCCAGGAAGAGGCTTTCCTATAGACTCAAACGTTTTTCGACCCATAATTAAAATTTTACCCATCGTGGTTTGTTTCACATGGGCCATGTCGGCAGGAATACGCCATGGAAGATTATTATTAATACCGATAACTCGATTTCGATCATGTGCTACAACAATTGAAAACATCTTAATCCCCCTTTTGTTTAATCTTCTCTTGTTAAATTTTAAATATCCGTCTTTGAAAAATCATTGCGAATTTCATTTTATCTCATATATTGAGTATCATATAAGATAGAAAAACCGAACCACAGTCGGGAACGGTTATATTGACTTGGATATTTACGACTAACAGACTACTAAAAGTCATTTACTACTTGATATACGAAACAATTAAATATTACTGACTTCTTAATCGTCAATGGACCTATTTAACCATTTAAATAACGGATTTGCAAGGTCAAATTTCTAACAATCTATACATGTTTATTCAGTAACATGATATAAACTTCTTTCAAAATCCCCTCCGGTAGATGATTTAGATTTATTGTGTTTTTAGAAATAAAAGGTTTTTGGAATTCCTTAGTTACATAACGGGCATTATATTTTATGATTTCGTAAAATGCTAACCTCAGGTCCTTGTTGTAAAGATGGTCATATTTATGGAGTAATTGATTAATATCTCTTATTGTTACTTGCTCGCTAATCAGCTCTAAACTCATAACATACACTTCAATTGAAGGATGTTTATCCATAAAATAGCGATAATTTAGTAAGGATTCCTGTAATCTTTTCTTGTTAACTTCATGTTCTTGATGAATTGTCCCCACAGCACGATCCACTTTAAATGTAGCACCACACTGGTGGAGCCTGTACCCTAATTCCCAGTCTTCCCATCCATAGCCAATAAACTTTGGATCAAACCATCCCGCCTGGTCTAATAGAGTACGCTTCACAGAAAGATTACCACCCATGCAGGCAACCCAAGGAATCAGGAATTTATCCAATTCATCCCCATAAGGGACAATGATATTCGAATAATAATAATCTTTAAAACGGATTAATTTTTGAAATTCTTCACTTAAGAAGTTTATATTCTGGTCCACGATTTTTTTTTGGGCTCTTTGAGTTATAAAATAATAATACATAGCACCAGTTAAAACCAAGTTTTCACATATCTCATGCCTTTTAACATGATTTTCAATATAGTCAGGATAAACCAACATCTCCGCATCAAGAAAAATGATTAAATCCCCATCTGTATTGGCAATCCCTATATTCCTTGTTTCTGCAAGTCCCATTTTTTTATTATTTCGAACCATACGAAAATGATTCGGAAGATCAATTGTACTGGTGCGATCATCTGATGCATCATCCACAATCATCACTTCATAATTATCATGACTTTGTTTCCGTAATGCTTCAATTGTATTTTTAAGCTGTTCATACCGATTGTGACTCGGAATGACAATTGATACTTTCACGATTTTTCAACTCACTTACCTAATCATATTTTCCGATATCAATCCAATTTTCATTCTTCAAGCCCATCAATATAAGCCAGAAACAGCACATCTACATTTTCATTAATCTATCTAACCCGATTATTTCATTGATCCAAGAATCAGTAACAATTTCATCCGTAATAAATGTCTGCATTCCTGAACCTATATCGAATGCTACTTTTCCATACCTGGATGCTATATATGGGGTAAGGATAAGTGCATTTATCCCCGCTCCTAAAAAACATATATCAAAATCGATTGTTTTAAGCTGTTTTTTTACAGTTGGTATATCATCATAGGAATAGATAGGTAGTGCTCCCACTACTTTTACACCTAATGTTTTTCCATACTTATCTTCCATACCCTTTTTAGCTTTTTCAGCCAGTGATCCAATTAATAATACTTTTCTGTTACGTAATATTTCTTCAAACTTATCTTTTTGCGACTTCATAAAAACTCTTCTAATATTAGCTTCAAAATACTCTTTTGGTTGGATATTATAAATTGAAAAAACACGCTCCGTGATTTCCTTGGAATTTTCTTCAATTGTGTTATAACCCACAATATCAGCACTATTCACCGCGGCAATCCCTTCCATTTGAGCAATGGGGTTTGGAAACCTTATTCCACGATGATAAAAGCCTTCTTTCACATCTTTATTGGCTATCTTTTTTTCCTTTCTATAATGGCCTTGAAATTTATTTAAAATAGGATCCTTATCGAATTGATCTTGTCCCATCACAACGGCTTCGGTTTGACCGACTGATACAATCGATAGAGGCCTTTGTTTTTTCAAACTTCTTAAAATACGGTCCATTATTTCACCGCTTGATAATTGGTTTGACAAATTTCTCTCTCCCTTCGCTAAAAAAATCACATATATTAGATTATTTTTCTATCCATTTACAGTAGCTTAGTAAATCATTTACATGCTTTGTAACCCATGATTGCTCAGGAGTTCTCCGACTATTATTCTCAAATTTATTTAAATACCATTGAATTAAATAACATTTATAAAGGATTCGTGCTGCGAGATAACTACCATAAAATGGTTCCCATTTAACTGGCTGTGAACTGTATTTATTCCATCCGTCAACATAGGACCTCAAAGCTGTTTCATTTAACTGACTTGTAGGAACATGAATATCTTCCTCACCAATATATTCCATCAATAAAGTCATCGGTCCAATTTTCATATTCTCAAAATCAATAATTAAAACCTGGTCATTAGAATAGCTAATTAACGTATTAAACTTCGAAACATCACCAGGATGCAATGTACATGGTACTCCGTATAATTTATGGATTATTTGCAATATCCATTTTTGATCCATTCTTTTAATTAAATCTAAAAATTCAGATCCGCCAATCATTTTCAAAAGATCTTCTCTGCTTTCACGGAATTTAATGCCCTCATAGATTTCATCAATATGGTTACGAATAGATATTTTGTCAATAAAGTGATCTAACTTCCCTCTATAATCTTCGTTCGTATTTATCAATTTATCAATCTTATCATTATCAAACTCATTTATTTGATTTCCCCACTTAGCTGCAAACTTCCCATAATCTTTATAAACCCTTTTAACGATTGCTTGATCACTAAAATCTGGGTTTACTCCTTCTATCCACTCTAGAATCAGGACCTTTACATTATTATGGGCATCATAGGCTATGATTTTTGGGATTTGTTCTTTTACAGAGTTAGATAATTTACTATAAAAAAGCACCTCAACCAGTATCGCTGAATCTCTTCCATATTTAATTAATATTTGTTCGGGTATAGCATTTTTATTTTCCCGCCATTTGATACGCTCTATTCTCTTTGAGGCGTCAAGTATCAACTCTCTTTCCAAAATCTCAAACGAATCCAAGCTCAGAATCTTTGCAATCTCATCAGAATTAAGTTCAGACATTCAATTCCTTCCTCTCATAATAAGCACAAGCATTTATGATTAATCTATCTTCCTTACTTCTGTTCATTTGTTATTATTTCCTGAATCAACTCGACAAATTGTTTTGCACGCTTTTTCGTCGTATGGTGTTCATGAACCATCAAATAGCCTTGTTTAGAAATCTTATACCTTTCTGATTCATTCTCCAGATAATACTGCGCCTTTTCCTGAAAATTATCTTCATTGATCTCCACAAAATGCACTCCTGGTACAAATCCCATGTCTTCTAACTCGTTCGATGAGGGAGCTAGCAACAAAGTCCTGGAGGCCGGTACTTCTAAATATTTTGTAAGAACATACTCATATCTTGAATTACATGTAAAAAACATTTTGGAGCGGTTTATTTCTTTTGCATATTTTTCACCAGCAAATACATTCTCTTCGTCATCATCTATATTTCGATAACCAGGATGCTCATGATAAACAAATCCAGGCTTATCTTTCATAGCTTGTACAACTTTATGTCTAATCGGATAGACCCGATGGTGTACCGCCCCCATTAACAAATAATCTATTTCTTTTTCTAACTTATAATCTTTAAAAATAGCTGGATTAATATGTTTGGGCAGCCATTTCATCATATGCGCAAACTCCGGATACCACTCGAGAAACTTATCGCGATAATACACAAATATATGCTTTACATTATCAGCATGGAGAGCTTCTTTCCTATCCTTAATATGATAATGAATATCATATAAATTAACTGCAAAAGGGATTTCCAAAGTGCTGAGGCCTGTAATTTTTGGAGAGTTACTTTCTCCGAATTCATTTATGAAAATAAAATCCGGTTGAACTTCTACTTTTTTCAGAATATCCTTAATATCGCCTGACTCATGCCAAACAGTTAAATTTGTTAGCTTGGCTACCTCCATCAATAAATAGTGAAACTCTGGGGATATATATTTGCTGAAATCACCAGTCGTCACAAGAAGGTTTATTTTTCGCACTTGTTTCCCTCCTTAAAAATATTAGAAATTACAACTTGTCTTTTCATACTATGAATAACTTCGCAAAAGGTAACTATAAATACCCAAATCGTGTATTTAGAACTGCTAAACTAATTTTTTTAAAATTATTTCCGGCAAAAAAACAGCTGCCGATTTTGTCGACAGCCACAGATATAGATAAGGTGTTCATATCCTTATCTATCTCTTCTATTCGAAATAATTTCATTTACCGTAAACAGAAATTCCTCCACTCTCTTTTCCACAGAGTGTCTTTCTGCAACTAATTTATAGCCTTTATCAATTATTTGTTTTCTTTCCTCTTCATGCTCTAAATAATAATTCACTTTTTCAAGTACATTATATTCATCTACTTCAACAAATGTTTCCCCATCAATAAATCCCAATTCTTTTAACTCATTTGATCCCGTTCCCATCAATAATGTTTTGCAGGCCAGGCATTCGAAATATTTCATAAGAGGCAGCTTTTCAACAGAATCACATGTTACAAATATTTTTGCTCTT
Organism: Bacillus sp. E214; assembly: GCF_008087365.1. NCBI lineage: Bacteria > Bacillati > Bacillota > Bacilli > Caryophanales > Bacillaceae > Bacillus > Bacillus sp. E214. The sequence continues at coordinate 1,273,657 of NZ_VENN01000001.1, forward strand.
GATAATTCTTTGGCATATGTTATTCCTGTTAAACGATTCGAATTTGCTGGTAATTCTCCATAACCTGGATGATTGAAATACTTAAAGCCTGGATAATTTAACAACTGCTCATACATAGCAAATCGTTTTGGATATACCCTTTTGATTAGAATCCCCATCATTAAACAGTCAATATCCCGCTCTTGCCCATAGTCTCTGAAAATATCAAGTGGAACAAAATGGGGCATCCAAATGTACCGTTCCTTTAATTCGGGGAGGATACGGTTGCTTGCATCCCTATAATGTGTAAAAATATGCTGAATGTACTCCCGCTCATAAAACAGTCTGCGACGGTAAGGTTTATATTTAATCTCATGTAATATAGCCCCTACAGGTATAGAGGTATCCCTTATACCACGTATTGTAGGTGTATAATCCGGCTTAAAATCATTTAAAAGAATAAATGAAGGTGACTGCGGCAGTCTACTAAGTATTCCGCTTAAATCACCATCATTTTCCCATATATATAAGTTACATTGTTTTTGAAGTTCTGAGACAAAGTATTCTGTACTTTTATTAACCCGATTATGGAACCTTTTTGTAATAAATAAAATGGTTAATTGTTTAATCAAACGCATATCCTCCTTAAAGCGGCTTCATGTGTTTATAAAAACCACATGAAGCCACATTATCTTTAAATAACTTAAGGAAGTTCAAGAGAAGTGATTTGATTAAATCTTACGATAAATGTCCTTCCTCCAAATGAAGAATCAACTTGTCTAAATTCAGCATAATCATTGCCTACATTAACAACTTGTACATTAGTTAAATCAGGTTCTCCATTAAATTGAGATCTATTGACATGAACTTCTGCAATTTCTTGACCCGTTCTTAAATAATGTCGTAGTAGCTGTCTAAAGGATACTCTTGCAATAGACCTTGATAGTGTCGATTCAGAATTATTCCTGGCCATTTCTTGAGTCGTTGTTATATACTCTGTTAACAGTTGTTTTAAGGAAGCACTTGTAATAGCTCCAGATGGAGTATGCTTAGATTCAGGGTTCCACTCTGCCATTTTTGTTCACCTCACATATGTTTCAGCTATAATTAGCCGTAATTTAATTATATGGAGATTTTCTATGATAGCTTGTTTGCTTGTCCTATAACTTTTAAAGAATTTATTATGTAAAATGACCATTTTTATTGATGATGTACTTCACCCTAAAAGTTAGAGTTGAAATCTAACTTTTAGAGGTCACCTTATGAATCATTAGAAAATTAAACTTTTACCGAAGCTTTACGCAACTTCTTAACTGAAGTAATATTTATTCTTCTGAATTTAACTTTCCAATAATTGTTTCAATTACCGAACCAATCCCAGCTACAGACAAAACCATCAATAAAAAATAGCTAACTACTGGAATATAATAATCGACCATTACTAAGCCTATACTAACCCATATTCCAGTACACCAATGACAACTTAGTAATTCTCCGAAAAAATGTTTGATTCCCTTTTCTTTAACCATATATAAAATTATTTCATTACCTTCTTCATCAACTTCACTGATTTCCTCAAAAAATGGCTTTCTGATAAATTCAGTGATTTTATCAAACACAAATAGGCGTGTTAATCGAAAAGCTGCTAATCCTATTATGAATATTTTTACAATATCTAGCTCCATTATTAATCCCCTTTTTCTTCAATTTTTATAAATACATTTAAAAATAGGCTATATACTCAAACAACTATACTCTTATTTTCATAACCTGTTAGAGAAATGATTTCATCAAGGAGGAGAAGATATGAGCTGCGGTTCTGAATTTGAAACATCCAGTTGTATTTGTGATACTTTACTAGCTATTGTGGAAGCTCAAGATTTAGTAAAACCCGATGAAGAAACTCTTGGAAAAGGCTGCGAAAGAGCAATTAACGAATTAAATAATGGTAAACTTTTTGGAGGATACAAATATAACACGATTCCAATTATGCTTACTGTATTTAACACCGGAAAACTATTTGAGGGGCATGGAACAACTAAAAAGAAGGGAAAATGTTATTTTGTTGAATCCAAAATTTTCCGCATCGACAATGTTGATTCTGATTCTTGTTGTGCAACCTTAGAATTATTAAAGAAAAAAGATCATTTTCCAAAAGGTATAGACTCAGATGACCATCATTATGAAAATCATAAAGATGATTATAAAGATAATCATAAAGAAGATCATTATTTTGAGGAACTCGAAGGAACCGATGCTTATATTACTGTTGATTTGAAGATGTTTGGTGCAGTTACTTGCCTTTGTCCTGTAGCTATCCATCATGATTGTAAATAAACTGGCAGGTTATAATTTACTTTCATATATTTACAGCCTGGGGGTATCTCCTCAGGTTTTCTTTTTGTGTTTGATTTTTATTACCTTCACTTTTGATTCGATTTATTATCTTTAGGCTTATCCTCTTTAGGCTTATCCTTTCCTTCTGATACATCTTATGAAATTTACCTTTTTTTGATTAGGCGATAGCCAACATATTCATAAAAAGATGACCTATTTTTCAATTTCAAGAAAAATAAGGTCATTGTTATGTTTAATCTATATAATAGAAAGTTCATCAACATCATCTATGGCAATTAATCTAATTTTTTCATCTACTTTTACCTTTAAAAATTCTCCACGTTTACTCTCTATTTGCCCAACAAGGGTTTCTCCCTCAATTTTTATTTCACAGAAAGGCTTCTCCACTACTGATGGATACCTTGCTAACCTTATTAATTTCATACGAAGATCATCTTTTAGAGGATCACTTTCGACTTGAACCTCAATATTTTCATCCGACTTGAAATCTTCTTCACCTTGGCTTGTTTTTCCTATAAACAAATTTTCTGTGATATTATCAGTATCTTTTTTTAATGCTTCTTCATGCAACTTCTCTGTAAGTTCATTTTTTACAGCTGCTTCGTCCTCTTGTAGACTATATTCTTCTTGTAATTTATTATCCTCTTTTTCTTTGATACTTCCCTTACTGTGATAAACTTCCTGCATATTCTGAGCAATCAATTTACCTTTATTCACTGGTTGGATAATATAAAATATCGGTTCTTTTTTATTATTTTCCATTTCATTATCATTCATTGTTTTTCTTCCTTTCCTTAATGGGTCATTTTTATATGTATGCATATGGCCTTTGTCCTTTGACAAATTAGTTGTAACAAACAAGCCTTATCATTTAGCCTAAAGGACACATTTTCTGAGACAAGAAGTGAGGTGTGAATTGGTTTACGTCTTGTTTTTGTTATAACAGTGGTAACCTTATCTTCTTATGCTTTATGGATAGAAACTCACCCTATCGACACAGAAAAGCCGATTGCAAGTTAAAGCAATCGGCCTTGTTCTCTTTATTTTCTCACTTCTTCCCAGATAACCGCCTGTTCTTCATCCCCTCTAGCAATTTCTGTTGAAGGCGCAAATATTCAAGCAGTTCATCTTTGGAAAGTACCTCGAATAGTTCTAAAAAAATCGATTCACCAATCTTTTGGGCCTCGTTTAAAGCTATACATCCCTGCTCGGTAATCTTTAAATAAACAGTGCGTCGATCTCCTTCATCATATAGCCGCTCAGCCAGCTCAAAATGAACGAGTTTTGAGGCAATATGCGTGACTGCTCCTTTGGTGTAGCCAAGCATATCAGCGAGTTCACTTTGCCTTAATGTCTTGCCATCACTAAGTTCAGCCAGAACGAGTACTGCCGATACACCGATTGGATAAGAGTAACGCGATGTGAAATCCACGATGTGCTCATTGGAGACTTGTTCAATGGAATGAATTAAGTCAAATAGATTATCTTGTTCCATCATCATCACTTCTTAACGAAGCATAGTTGCTCCACCATCGACCATGATGGTTTGCCCAGTAATATATTGAGAGTCTGCGCTCGCTAGGAAGACTGCCACACGGCCGATATCTTCCTCTACATCGCCGAAGCGGCCAAGCGGAATTTTATTCACAACAGCCTGGTAGTATTCCGGCTGCGCTTTTGCCCATGTACGTACGCCTTCAGAATCAGCAATCGGACTGATCAGGTTAACATTAATACCATAGCGTCCCCATTCATTAGCGGCAACACGAGTGATTCCGCGGATAGCTTCTTTCGCAGCTGCATAGGCAGCTTGTGTTTGGTCACCATTAATACCCGCTCCAGAGGCAAAGTTAATAATGTTTCCTTTTGTTTCCTTCAAATAAGGAAGGGCTGCCTGCATCAAGTAGAATGTAGGAAAGAATCCTGTTCCAAGTGACAGCTCTAAGTCCTCATGTGTAATCTCTTCAAATAATTTTTGTTTACATGCATGTGCATTATTGACTAACACATCCAGTTTGCCATACTTATCAACAACTGTTTGAATAATATTTGGTAAGTTTTCACGATCCATTAAATTAGCTTTCACAAACATGGAGTTTGGAGAGATGTCCTGCAGAATTTTTTCCGCCGCTTTGCCTGTTTCTTCATTTACATCGACAATCGCGAGGATAGCACCTTCCTTGGCCATTGCTTTCGCCATACCAAGCCCAATACCTCCCGCACCACCTGTAATAATGACAACTTTTTCTTGAAGTTTCAAAAAATCTCCCCTTTATTTTCTTATTCAACTATATTTTAACAATAAACTATTTATTAATAAACTAATACGCTTACATTTTTAATAGCTTGCTTGTTTTTTCATTTATAAAAACTTCTTCATAAAATAAAACGTGCTGGCATAATAAAAGCAAGAAAACGATATGAGCTTTCTTGCTTCATAATTAATTTGCTTTTAACATAATACACATTTACTGATTGAGCACTTTACTTACATAAGGATATCCATCCAAAGCTTAACCGCTGTAGCTGCAATGATGACTGCAAGAATCCACTGCAAAACTTTTGTATTCATTGATTTGCTCACCCTTGCTCCAAGTGGTGCAGCAATGATACTTGAGATTATCATGATCAAAGCTGGTCCATAATCAACTTGTCCTGTCAGAATCTTACCAGTGCTTCCACCGACAGAGGAAATGAATGTAACCGCAAGGCTTGTCGCGATTGTCATTCTTGTTGGTATTTTTAGAACAACAAGCATGATTGGTACAAGCATAAATCCTCCTGCTGCACCAACAATTCCTGAAGAAATCCCTACAATAAAGGCAAGAATGGTGGCGAGTGGCTTGTTAAACGTAACTTCTTTAAGTGGTTGCCCATCAATTTGTTTTTTAGGAATAAACATCATAATTGCCGCGATAACAGCCAACAGAGCATATACAATATTGACAGCACTTTCTGATAAAAATAGAGAACCATAGCTTCCTATAAAACTTCCCGCCAGGATGGATCCCCCCATATAAAGAATGAGCTGCTTGTTTAAGTAACCGCCCTTCCGATAAGCCCAGACACCCGAAATGGAGGCAAATAATACTTGGACTGCACTAATACCCGAAACTTCATGCGGACTAAATGCGATAAGACCAAATAATGGCGGAATATATAAGAGCACCGGGTATTTGATGATTGAACCGCCAACTCCCAGCATCCCTGAGATAAAAGAACCTACGAAACCTATCATAAAAATAACTACTAAAAATAAAATATCCATATGCATTACACTCCTTTCCAATAAAAAAAGCGGACTTCCAAAGTTACGGACGTCCGCTATATTCTTATGCCTTCTGAATATAGAATTTCAGTACTCCGGCTTCTTCTGTTTGCTCTACGATGGTGTGCCCGCCAGATTTAGACCATGCGGTAAAGTCGTTCAACGCACCCTTATCTGTGGCAAGTACCTCCAGTACCTCTCCGGATTGAATTGCTGCTATTGCCTTCTTTGTTCTAACAATTGGCATTGGGCAAGCCAGCCCTTTTGCATCTAATGTTTTAGTGATTTTCATATCAATCTCTCCCTTTGTTAAATTAGCGAACTGCACAGCGGTTTGAACCAATTTCCATTTCAGTTTGTTCATCTAGTTCGGGTATAATTTTACCCATATTCACTTGACGGATTTGCTCATATGCATTTGGCTGCGGTGGCAGATTTTCTGTGACTATCTTACGGAATTCATTTTCATTATCAATATTTAAACCATGATTTTCAGTCAGCAAAGTTCTAAGCCGTTTGGCAACAGTACCGTCTTCGTTTACTTCATCCATAATCATGAAATGAGCAGGAAGGACAATTAATTCATCCGCAAGCACACGGTATCGTTCATACAATGTTTCACGTAAATCGTCCATCCAATCCTCGGCAAGACCAGCTAAATCCGGGCGCCCAATTGAATCGATGAAAAGAATATCCCCCGTAAGTAAGTAACTTCCGCCAATGACAAAAGAAGTGGAGCCGATTGTATGCCCCGGTGAGTATATAGCATTGACTTCAATCTCTGATTCGCCAAGCTTCACCGTTAACCCGTCTGTTAATGGCGTATAATTATATACAACTTCCTCAGCATCCTGCTGTGGAAGATAATACTGTGCACCTGTCTGTTCAGCAATTTGGCGCCCACCAGAGATATGATCAGCATGCAAGTGTGTGTCAAATACATGCTTGATTTTCACTCCCTTTTCTCTGGCAAAGTCGATAAATACATCCGTGAATCGGACTGCATCGATGATTGCCGCTTCCTCACCAGAGATGACCATATAGGAGAGACAGCCTTTGCCAAGGCGTACAAATTGATAGATCTCTCCTCCACCTTTCAAATCATCTACCTTTACAGGCTCAAGGTGCATACTCCATGCCTTCATACCACCTTCCAAATAGGCAACAGGTCGGCCAGCCTCTGCCAGCATTTCAGCAACCATGACAGATGATCCTTCTTTTGCACATACTACAAGAACTTCTTTATTCACCGGGATTTCAGAAAGAATTTCCTCTACACCATCTAGTAATTCAAAATAAGGTATATTCATATATTCAAAGCTCTTAGCCTCAATCTTCCAATCCTTAAATGCATCTTGATTACGAACATCCAAAATAAATAAGTCCTTATGTTCAATCACATATTTAGCCACATCGGTAGCTGTCCATTTCAAAACTTTCATTTTCAGTTACCTCCTGACGTGATTTTATTCGTTTCTTTTATTAATTCGCCTTTCCAATCTTTCATGCCAGGGAATACATTGAATACTTTTTGAAATCCGCTTTCGACAAGTTTGTGAGCAGCTAGTTCACTACGTCTGCCTGTACGGCAAATGACGTAAATATTTTGATTGGAATCTAGTTCACTCATTCTTTCCTCCAATTCCCCAAGAGGAATTGACTTTGCCTGAGGCACATGCCCAAAGGCATACTCGGCTTCCTCACGAACATCTAAAATGATACCCTCACTTGTTGCAAGATCTTCATTTGTTATTGTTCGTTCAAATGGTTTATCAACCTCGCTATCTGCACCACCCTTACGGATATAATGAATAAGGATTTCGCCATCTTCATTTGTACCAATATATTCATGGCCAGCTGATCCCGCCCAGGCAGCAAGATCGGCCTTTGATCCCTTATCTGTTGCCGTAATTTTCAATACCTTGCCCACAGCTAATTCTTTCATCGCTTTCTTCGTTTTCACGATAGGCATTGGGCACGCGAGTCCTTTTGCGTCCAAGTGAACATCTGCTTTGATTGACATTATGATTCCTCCTATACTCCATAGGGTATATTATTGTTTTAAAATTTTTGACCGTCTTCCCTTTCCAAACAAGCATACCTCCAACCATATTAGTTGCCTGAAATCCAATCGATTCCAGATAAGAGGCAGCATTGCCACTTCGAGCGCTTGAACGGCACACGAGAATGTATTCCTTATTTTTATCCAGTACACCAATACGGTCCTGAAGCTCACTAAGCGGAATATGGATAATGCCTTCAATATGAGCCTCAGCCACCTCTTCTGGCTCTCGTACGTCAATTAAATTTAGTAGCTTCCCTGCTTCTAAGCGTTCTTGAACTTCTCTTGCTGTAATTTCCTTCATTTAGCTCACCCTTCCTCAAATCCTTACAAGTATTAAATTAAACCTTAGAAAACTAACAGATCTTACTTGAATTTAAATAAACAAGTTGACTGCTCCATTTTCTGCGTCTGCAAGATAGGCGGCAACTCCTGCATAATGAACGTCATCCAGCAATTCCTCTTTTTTAAGACCCAATAAATCCATTGTCATTGTACATGAAACAAGCTTGATATCCTGTTCCCGTGCCATGTCAATCAGCTCCGTTAAGGTGAGTGCATTATGTTTATTCACGACATGCTTAATCATTTTTGGTCCCATGCCCATCATATTCATTTTAGAAAGCGCTAGTTTTTCAGCACCTCTTGGCATCATAAAGCCAAACATTTTCTCAAGGAGGCTTTTCTTTACATTCATTGGCTCCTGTTTACGTAATGCATTGATTCCCCAAAATGTATGGAAGATTGTCACTTCATGGTCATAGGCAGCCGCTCCGTTTGCAATAATATAGGCGGCCATCGCCTTATCATAATCCCCGCTGAATAAAATGATATTAGTTGATATCTGTTCCATTGCTCCTCCTTAGAACGCATATACCCCTATAGGTATTTATTATTGTAAAAAAATATAATCTTTTCCTATTATCTGCTTTTAACGAGCAAGTTTACCGCCTGTCCAATTAATTCATTCATCTGTTCCTCATCTCCATCAATCGCACGTACACATTCAATTAAGTTTTCACTGACGACGATACCAATTGTCCGCTCTATTCCGGAACGTACCGCTGAAAGCTGGGTGATCACATCCTTACAATCCTGTCCTTCATCCATCATACGTTGTATGCCACGAAGCTGACCTTCCATTCTTCTTAATCTCACTTTCGTTTTATCATCATAATTCATTCATCATTCCCCCTCTCAGTTGTATTATATCGATATGCCCATCGTATACCCCTATGGGTAATTGGTCAATCAGAATGCTCAATAAATTCTTCACATCCTTTCATGCCCTAAAAAAATACTGACATTCTAGATTAAAAGTACCTGCTTAGATTCATATTTTATATTCATTAGTTGCCATGTATTTGTTTATGTTATGGGCTTTTTAAACACTAGCAAACCGTATATTTTTAAAAAATTTGGCCATACTATGCTTAACTTTGTTCAAGGAGAAATTTATGTATAGAGGTATTATATTATTGGATGAGAAATGTCCTATTATCCAAGTCCCAAATTTTGTGAAACATTGCCCATTAAAATCTGTCAATGATTTTATCTGTCAAAAAAATATAGAAATTGCAACCTTAAATCCCCATCAGCTTACCAGCTATTATACACGCCCGTTTGCCTTATATTTTGATTTAAAAAAAACCAGAAAAGATCGTAAGGTTACTTATGATTATTTAGTAATAAATCTTCACGAAGCTTTCCAAAAATTTACGGATACCTATCCGGAATATTGGAATGAAATACAAAGTTCGTTTCACCATATCCACTTAATTAAGTGACTTAGTAACTGAGTAACCCTTTAGTCTAATCCAATTGCATCACAATATCTCTATTATTTCCACCCGATAAATGAATAGATAAGATTCGAGTACTCATTACTTTTTGAAATTATGAAACAAACTCATATCCCTGCAGTTTTATATAAAAAGGCGTACAGAATATCACTATTCTGTACGCCTTTTTGCTATCAGTTATGAGGCTGTCCGTAAGCACTCTAAATTAAACAGCAATCGGTGCTTTGATCGTTGGATGCGGGTCATATCCTTCAATTTTTATTTGATCCAGATTCATATCAAAAATACTTGTAAATGAAGAGTCAATCACCAGCTCAGGAAGCGATCTTGGTTCTCTTTCCAATTGAGTCTTCACTTGTTCTACATGGTTTAAATAGATATGTGCATCACCAAGAGTATGGACAAATTCACCAACCTCCAGACCACATTCAGCTGCAATTAAATGAGTCAGCAATGCATAGCTGGCAATATTAAATGGTACACCGAGGAAGATGTCTGCACTTCTTTGATACAGCTGGCAGGACAGCTTGCCGTCTGCCACATGAAACTGGAATAAACTGTGACATGGCGGCAAAGCCATAGTTGGTACATCCTCCGGATTCCATGCAGATACAATCAATCTTCTGGAAGATGGGTTTCTTTTAATTTGTTCAATCACATCTTTAAGCTGGTCAATCGTTTCACCTGTTGACGTCTTCCATTCTCTCCATTGTTTCCCGTATACATTGCCAAGCTCTCCATACTTCGCCGCAAAGGCATCATCATTTAAGATTTTCTCTTTAAATAAATCCATTTGTTCCAAATATAATTGATTAAAATTTTCATCCTGTAAAGAACGAATACCAAAATCAGTCATATCAGGACCTTTATACTCTGAGCTTTCAACCCATTTTTTAAATGCCCATTCATTCCAAATATTATTATTATGCTGAAGCAAAAACTTGATATTCGTATCTCCGTTAATAAACCACAGTAATTCACTTGCAATCAAGCGAAATGGTACTCTTTTGGTTGTTAATAATGGAAAACCATCCTTCAGATTAAATCTCATTTGGTGGCCGAATACAGAGATTGTACCTGTCCCTGTACGGTCTTCTTTTTTTGTCCCGTTATTTAGAACATGCTGGCAAAGATTTAAATAGGCCTGTTCATTTTTCACCATTTGTTGATCCTCCTATTTTATTGTTCTTTTACTGTGTACCCATTCTTTTCAATATTTTTTATGATTTCGTATGTGAGAGGGGCCTTTTCCAAACATTCTGCTTTAGTTTCTTGATTGAAGTAATACATCGCAAAAACCTCAGCAAAGTACTCCTCTGGATAATCAATAAAGTATGCTTGATTCGGGAATAGTTGTTGCACTTCTTTTAACCAAGCATTTTGAAAGTAGCCCGTTTCACTAATATTATTCAATATAATTTGATCGACTGAATGTCCAAGCTCATGTAGTTCTAGATTAGTTGAACCATGGCCCGCTCCTTTTTCACTGTGCCCGATTTTTACTAAGACTGTTTTACTGCCACCCATTCCGGGTACTTCATCCCAATTTTTCGAGGAATACCCTCTTGGCTGAACTCCTTTTAAATGGGCAGCCTCCCGTTGATCCGTCAATGCTCCCGTAAATAACTTAATCTTAATTCTATTCTTTTTTAATACTTGAAGTAAGCCTTCAGGTAACCCACTTATTCTTTCTATAATAACCTCAGCCTCATCCCATTGATCTTGATCATCAGGTAAAACAATTATAGTTGATACCAATGATTTATTCTCAAAGCCAGATAAATTCTTTAAATAAACTGACTCTGCATAATTTTGCCCTAATGGAAATAATATAAGAGTGGCTACCATAATGAATATAAAAATGAATACAAGTAAATTTCTGGCCTTCATCACAATTCACTCCGAAGATTAATTTTTATATCATAAAAACCCTATTACCAGTCAATGAGAATATATAGGGTTATGTATAAAACTTCGTGAAGAAATCCAGATAGGCGTATATGTATGGTTTAACCATTTATCAACAATGGCATATATCCATTTCGACAAATCATTAAAAATTATACCATATGATGAGAGTTTCGAAGTGAACGAGTGGTCATAAAAATTATGGAAGTTCATCTGACCGTTTGCAGCTAAACAGCACCATCACAGCATTCCAGCAATCCCCTTTTACAATAAAGTATCCAGGGAGAGGTGGTTAAGATACGGTTCCATCCTGATAAATATAATCTTGATGACGAATTAATGGAAGATTTGTATTCTGCTATGACAGATTGGAGATTAGTGGTATTCGATAGTCTAATTACTCTTGGATTTTGCATAGGCTTTATTTTCATTCATCTCTCTTAAAAGAATTCCTGATCATATCCTGATCAGGAATTCTTTTAACATATTCTATGCCGACTGATTCTTTCTTTTCTTATAAAAGTGCAACAGAATGGTTGCGCCAAAAATCACAATGATAATGAAAAAGAACATAGTATGATCGATATGTAGACCAAAATTGGAACCAACCATTTTAACAGCGATAAAGGCAATCAAAATATAAGCAGCACTTTCAAGCTCTGGTATTCTATCGATTAACTTTAAGAATACACCTGCCACACCCCTCATCATTAAAACACCTAATATGCCTCCAACGAACAAAACCCAGACTTGATTACTTACACCAAAGGCAGCCAGTATACTGTCTACAGAGAATGCGATATCCATCAACTCTACGGATGCAACTGTCCCCCAAAAGTTACCGAACAATCGTTTGAGCAAGCCAGATTTTTTTACGTCCGGAACATCAGGAGTCGTTTCAAAATGTTTATACTTTTTGTAAAAATACTGAATGGAAAGCCATGCAAGATAACCTCCTCCAATCAGTTTCACCCACAAAATTTCAATTAAATAGACACCTACTCCTATAGCTAGGAAACGGAATAAATAAGCTCCAATCAACCCATAAAACAAAGCTCTTTTTCGTTGTTTTTCCGGAAGATCCTTTACCATTACAGCAAGGACGAGAGCATTATCGGATGATAGCAAGCCCTCCATCAGAACCAGTGTACCAATTAATCCCCAACTGACTGGGTCAGACAATACCTCTATCCACATCTGCCCATCAAAAAACATAGCGTATGTTTCTATTAACTGTGAAAAGAATTCATTCATGGTTGTCTTCATCTCCTGATTATTTTCTTTAACACAAAAAAGAAAATACGTTGATTACAACGTATTAACCTGAAAATAGTAATCTATCAATTAATGATCTGCTTAGCTAATCCACTTAGGAGGAGTGTTTTGACTCCAATAAATCCTTGCCATCGAGTGATGGGCGTCAAAATTATCTTTGTATGTATGGTAATGAAATTCAAACCAATGGCCTTCTCCAGGCGGGTTCTCTCTCCTGACATGAAATCTGATGAGGTCTTCATTGGTTTCCCGATCATAAACATGAAATATTTTTTCACTTAAACCGCCGCTTGGCTTTTCTGATATCGCCATATTCAGCAGCTTTTCTTCCGGTACATCAGATGAAAATTCCTGCAAGGCGGATTCAATGTTCGGTAATACACTCGTATAAAATTCATCTTTTATATGGGGACCAATTCTACTCCCAAACTTTTCAAAGGATTGCTCCTCAGCGCGAAGCATGGCATACGATAAAAAATCACTTTGACTAAATACCGTTACAGGAGATTCACTGCTTACATAATCAGTTTGGCCAATAACAGGATTGTTTTTGGTTTCTTTGACAGTACTTCCTTCATACCATTCCTGATACTGAGATGGAGATATAATTCCAAAGCTTAAAACAGAAAGCCCAACTACCAAGGATTTCTTAAGAATACTTGACCAATTTTTCAAATTAAAATCACCTGCCTATTCAGCAAAACGGGCTATTTCTTCACCCCGTTTTATTAATATTGGAAGAGCGAATTTTGATTTTTTTAACTATTCTAATTCTATCACACCAAAATGAAATTTTGCAGTTTTTCTTTTTTCAACGCTAAATCCAAACCGGGAAAATCGATCACTCCTGAAATGGTCCTTAAGAATAATCCTCTTTTTGGCGACTCTCTTGGATTCCTCTATTGCTTCTTCTGTTAACTCCTTGTAGGAAGCAAATGAACTCAAAGACTGAATTCCAGCACTTTCAATGACTCTTTCTGTAAACATTGGATCAAAATAAACGACATCATAGGAGCGATCCTCAGCTTTTTTAAGAAAGGTTAAATAGTCTATGTTCACAGCTTCAATTCTCCCGGCAGCTTCGCCAAATTTCTCATTCTTAAAAGGATAATTTTGCAGTCCCTCCTTAATAACAAAGTAAACAAACGGATTTAACTCTAAAGCAGTTATTTTCCCGCTACTCCCTATGATATAAGAGGCAATCAAGGCATCCGCTCCCATACCAAGTGTACAATCAAGAATAGACATCCCTTGATTTAATCCGGCTGCCCTGACAAATGGATCCACTTCCCCTTTCTCAATTCTCTTCATACGGACTGCGGCCATATTTGGATGGAAAAATAATGGATCTATTCCATGCAGGTCATATAATTCTGTTTTGATCTTCCCCACTACCAGACATGGTTGGTTATAGTAAGATTGCAACTGTTTAATCGTTCTTTTATTGCGTTCAATATACGGGATCCCTAATTGTTCAGCTGTTCTTAATGCTTTTTGATTCAGCACATTATTCGTTTTTTCAATCGTAGTGACAAACACATAAAAAACTCCTTTAAAATCTGCAAGATTTCTTGTTGAGCAGGCTTCTTTAAATCTAAAGCGATAGAAACTTATTTACCCTCAGGCTCATATTAAAAAAAGGAATACTCATGTGAGCATTCCCTTACGTTTATTTACAATACTCAGAAAAAGCATTTAATAAATTCTCTTTAACGTCTTCTAAAGTATGTCCTTCAATCTCATGTCTTGGAATAAAATGAACCACTTCATTTCCTTTTAATAAAGCCATTGAAGGTGAAGATGGAACTTCCCCAAGATATTCTCTCATTCTGGCTGTTGCTTCTTTATCCTGACCGGCAAAGACTGTTACAAAATGATTCGGTTTAATTTCAGCATTTACTGCTTCTGCTGCAGCCGGTCTTGCCAAGCCGCCCGCACATCCGCATACGGAGTTGACTACAACCAATGTAGTACCTTCTGCCTTTTCCATAAATTCATCTACTTGTTCCGAAGTCGTTAATTCTTCAAAGCCTGCTTCAGTCAACTCTGCTCTCATTGGTTTAACCATTTGTCTCATATATTCTTCATATGCCATAGACATTCATAATTCCCCCATTCAAAGTCTTACATTTGTAGGATACATTAGATAGCTTACATGTGCAATCCATGTATTCCCTAATATTGTATGTAACATTACCTAATATAGATGTAAACTCCCCGTTTAAACAGAGGCATATACTCTTTCCTATGCTCAACTAAAGCAGCTGCCAAGTGATTCGACACTGCCTTCCTGATATGCTCTATTATTCTTGAACCTTGTTATTTTTTCTGGCTTCAGTCATTTGTTTCCATACAGACCCAAGGGCTTCATCACCATTTTTAATACGCTCACTGGCCATCTTCGCCTGCAGAGCCACTTCAAATTCTTCATCATTTTCCGCTTTTCGAAGCGCTGGCAAAGCATTTTCCCCACCAACCTCATACAAGTACATGGCCGCTCTCCAGCGTACTAGCTTACTTTTATCAGCTAAAGCTTCAATCATAGCCTGCTCAGCTTCTGGGAAGCCTAAATCGGACAAGCAGTCCCCTGCTGTTCTTCTGACCGTGACACTCTTATCTTTTAGTCCCTTATATAAGTATGGCAAAACGATCGTGTCTTCAATCATTCCTAAATAGACCACAGCAAGCCTTCTGATAGATGCTTTTTCATCCTCCAAAGCTTTATTGAGCAGCGGCAGATCCAAAACATCCGGATCCTCCATCTGATCCAAAGCTTGAAATCTGGCCTTCCAGTCTTCCTGATCCAAATCAGCTTCCGTTAGCTTTCTTCTTTTCACCTTAACGGGTTCTGCCTTCTTGGTGGTGGTGTCCTGAGCGTCTGCAACAAGCAGCGCTAACCGTTCTTCTGGATATAAGGCGATGATTTCATCCATCACCTCTTTCCCAATCTGCTCAAGCTCCCCGTAACGATTTCCAAAATCACTCCATTTACGGATTAACACAGCATTATCATCCTCAAGCTGAGATTTTTGGAAAGCATCCATAAATGCTTTCGGCATAGCCCATCGTTTTTCTTCCAGGTCACTATTTGCTTTAATCTGGATAGGGATTCCTTTAAAAACTTGAATTTGGACCTTCACTTCTCCAAATCCTTTGCCAGAATTAATTGGATTAGTTCCAGTGTCTTCAACTGACTCACCAAAAACGGTTCGAACCTGTGCCAATATACCAGGCCAGTCATATTTAGCATTTCTTTCAACTGCCAGGAAGTCTGCTACATGGTATACACCTTTAACACCTTCAATATGTAAAATTTCTTTTATAAATGAAGGTGCGGTATCAATTGTATCCTTTTTATAATTCGTACTTTTCCCAGCCGGCAATTCTTCATTTAAGATAACCTTCATCGTATTCGGGCTCGGTGTCGGCTCAATCGAGACAATCCTCATCATAAAATCCCCCTGATCTATTTATCTAGGGGGATTGTAGCATATCTATCAAAATATTTACATACTTACGATTTAGCCTTCTTGTATTTCTGAAAGATAGGACCATCGTTCAATCAAATGTTCCAGTTCTTCATTTAATTGAATTTCTTCCTCAGCTAATTTATTCGCCAGTTCAAAATCACTGCCTGCTTTATTTAGTTCGGCAGCTACTTCCTCCAGTCGTTTTTCAACCGCTTCTATTTTTTCATCGATGCCTTCCCATTCTCTCATCTCATGATAGGATAGACGTTTTTTCGTTTTTGTCTCTTCTGCACGTTTTATTTTAGGAGTTGACTCTTTCTCAACGGCAGTTGCAAGTCTTTCCTGCTCCTGTTTCCATTCCAAGTAATCACTTGCCTGCCCATAGTATTGCTGAATCTGTCCATTCCCTGTAAATACCCATAATTTATGACATGTTTTATCCAAGAAGTATCGATCATGTGATACGGTTATAACAACACCCGGAAAATGCTGAAGATACTCTTCCAAAACAGTTAATGTCTGAATATCCAAATCATTTGTCGGTTCGTCCAATAAAAGTACATTTGGAGACTCCATCAATATCTTCAATAAATAAAGCCTTCTTTTTTCTCCGCCTGAAAGCTTCCCGATGACCGTCCCATGCGTATGTGGCTCAAAAAGGAAACGTTCCAGCATTTGTGCGGCCGAAATTCGCTCACCATCTGCAAGCGTGACCGCTTCACTTGTTTCCCGGATATATTCAATCATTCGCTTATTGAGTGGTAAATCTTCATTTTCCTGAGTATAATAGCCAATCAATACCGTAGAACCCCGATCAATTGAGCCACTAGTTAAAGACTCAGAACCGGCAAGCATTCTTAATATGGTTGTTTTTCCACTGCCATTGGCTCCGAGGATACCAATTCGATCTCCCTTTTGTAAAATGACAGAAAACTGATCGATTAAGAGTTTATTTTCATAGGATTTTGAAAGATTAACCAGCTCCAACACCTTTTTCCCAAGTCTGGTTGAAGCAACATCCAAACTTAAATCGTCACTTGCATTACCAGCATTCGCTTCCTCCTGCAAGGATTCAAAGCGCTGAATTCTCGCTTTTTGTTTCGTCGTTCTCGCTTTTGCCCCTTTCCGCATCCAGGCCAATTCCTGTTGGAACAGCCTTGAAACTTTATGAGCTGATTTCGCTTCCATCTCGTCTCTGATCGCTTTGATTTCTAAAAATTTCTCGTAGTTTCCGTCATAAGAATGCAATTGCCCCTTATCAAGCTCCCAAATCTTTTTAGTCACGGCATCTAAGAAATATCGATCATGAGTTACAAATAAAACCGAGCCTTGATATCCTTGGATATACTCCTGCAGCCACTCGATACTGTCATAATCCAAATGGTTTGTCGGCTCGTCTAAAATAAGCAAATCTGCTTTTTCCATTAATGCTTTAGCTAAAGCACAACGCTTTTTTTGCCCTCCGGATAAAGAACCCATTCTAACATTAAGGTCTTTGATTCCTAGCTTATTTAACATAATTTGTGCATTTGAATGGATCTCCCAGCCACCGTTTGCATCCATTTCAGCCTGCAAATGAAACATTTTATCAAGAAGAGCTGAATCATTTGGGGACTCCTTCATATGTTCCAATAGCTCTTCGTACTTTCGTACAGTTTGAAATACAGGTGAGTCATTTCTATAAATAAAGGCTGATACCTTTTCATCTTCGTTTACTTCAACATTCTGTCCTAGATATGAAATCCGGTAATCCTTTGGCTTATCAATCAATCCTCCGTCCATTTCTTCAATGCCGGCAATGATTTTTAAAAGTGAAGATTTCCCTGTTCCGTTTAAGCCGATTAAACCAATTTTTTCGTTTTCACTTATGCTAAAGTTAATATCCTTAAAGAGAGTCTTCTCTCCGTATTCCTTTTTAATGTCGATTCCTTTTAATACTTTCATTCCATCATATCCTTTTTAAACTGTTCTAAAAACAACAAGATAAATTGATGACGTTCTTCTGCCAACCTTTTACCTGTACGTGTATTCATCAAGGTTTTTAATAGTAGTAATTTATCATAAAAATGCGTGAATGTACTAGGGGCAGAATCATCCTTCGGTAAATAAATAGGATGCCCCTTATGACTGCCATATGCAAAAGCACGGGCTATACCAATAGCTCCCAATGCATCCAGACGGTCCGCATCCTGCACAATGGCTGCTTCAGGGGATAAGCCCTCTCTTAAACCCTCACTAAATGAGATACTGGAGACATCCCTTTTAATCTTTCCCCTAATTTCTTCATTTTTCACATTAGATTCGAGCCATTCGCTAAGTACCGCTTCTCCCGCTTTTTTTGTCCCATTTAATTTGGAATCGGATAGATCATGCAGTAGGGCGATCAGTTCAATTAGCTCAGGATCGCCTGTTTGCTCGGTTTGATAGATTAATAAGGATAGCCTTCTGACACGATCCATATGCTGCCAGTCATGGCCCGTTGTATCGTTAATAAAACGTCTTTTCACGAATTCTTCCGCTGCTTTAATAGCTTCGCGCATAATAAACTCCTTTACTTTTCTATCCATCCGATTCCTACTGTTTCAACGCCTGCGTGAAGGCAAAGGGCAGTCCCGAGCGGATGTATCGTAATTGATAATTCCTCACTGATTCTTTCAACCATCCGGACCCAATCGCTTGTTTGACTGATCTGTTTTCCATACAGCATAAAAACTTCTTCAATCTGGTAGGACCCCAGGGATTGTTTTAAATAAGATTGGATTTTTTCTGTTGCCTTTTTCCATGTACGAACCTTGGTTTTAATCTGTAGACTTCCTTCCTGAAAGGTTACGATTGGCTTTATATTCAAAAGACTTCCCAGGTAATAGCTTGAGGTGTTAAGCCTGCCGCTATTATGAAGCTGCTGAAGAGATCCTATCCAAACATACACTCTTAACTTAGATTTAAGCGCATGGATTGCTTCCACAACTTCTGTAGGTTCATTTGAAGTTTCCCATATTTTAATAGCTTTCTTTATCAATAACGTCAATGGATAAGCAAGATAATGAGTATCCACATTAAAAACCGGGATATCCACCAGCTCGGCAGCTTGAACACTTGTAGAATATGTACCGCTTAATTTATCAGAGATATGAAAGGAGAAGATAGAGTCATAGGTAACAGCCAACTTGTCGTAAAGCTTTTTGAAATCGCCAATCGATGGCTGCGATGAGGTAAGAGTGGATCCCTTTTCTATGTGTTCAACTAATTCATCGGTTGTTAGATCTACACCATCCAAATAAGACTTTCCATCAATCATCATGTGGACCGGTAAAACGTAAACATCTTTATTGGCTCTAAGTTCATCATCTAATACAGCAGAGCTGTCTGTTACCCACGCTACTTTTTTCATCATGCAACCAACCCCCATACCTCATGGAATACATAACCGATAAATGGCGTTACTCCTATTATAACCAAAAGCGTTTTTAAAAAGATACAAATATAAGACCTCTCCTAGCAAAGGAGAGGTCTGTCCTATAATAAATCAACGATACTTTTCTCTACTTCAGAAAGTTTTGTAGAGGGTGCAAAACGTTTTACAATCTTTCCATTTCGATCAATGAGAAACTTTGTAAAGTTCCATTTAATCGCCTTGGAACCCATCACACCAGGGGCCTGTTCTGTTAAATAATTAAATAATGGATGAGCTTGGTCTCCTCTTACATCCACTTTTGCGAACATAGGAAAGGTAATTCCATAATTAGTTCGGCAGAATGAATGGATTTCCATTTCATCTCCGGGTTCTTGATTCATAAATTGATTGCACGGAAATCCAAGAATAACCAAGCCCTGCTCCTTATATTTTTGGTAAAAGGATTCTAACTCTTTATACTGTGGAGTAAACCCACATTTACTGGCAGTATTCACAATAAGCAGGACCTTCCCCATATATCTTTCAAAGGAAACTTCATCTCCAGTGATTAAGTTAGCCTTAAAATCATAAATGTTCATCATCTTCACTCCCGCTAAAAATACATGACTGATCAAGTTTTACTTTCGTTCAAAAAAATCTAACCTTCTGCTTTCAGTATATGATGGATTTGGCTGACATAGGTATGTAATTGATCAATTTCATCCTCATAAATTGGCTTATCCTGCTTAATTTCAATCGTTACGAATGGATCTTCATGTTTAAATCCAATCGGAGTATGTTTAAAAACCCGGTAATGATACCCTTTATCCCAGATCTGCTTCAATATATGAATATTGCGGAGAGGATGCTCAGGATCGATATACCTAAATTTAATTTTAAGATCACATCCCGGCTCGCGTTTAGTTATGGATGATAGCTTTTCTGATGAGAAAGCTTGTAAACCTGCACTTAAAGAAAGTGTACATTCAACCGCTTTTTCCATCGAAGCATCAAGCCTTGTACTAATCTCAAAAATTCTTGACATATATGCTAAGTCAACATAATCATGCCTGTCTATGATGGCTAACTCGCCTTCTAAGTCTAAATCATAAAAGGCACCTTCAACTACTACTTTCAGGTTTTCAAAAACTGATGGATCAAACATGAGATCACCTCCATTTTACATAATCTACCTATCCTTATTAAAACAATCCGACCGCATTGCCATTCTCGTCGACATCCATCTTTAAAGCAGCTGGTCTTTTAGGTAATCCAGGCATTGTCATAATATCTCCAGTAAGTACCACAATAAAACCTGCTCCTACAGAAGGCTTTAGCTTTTTGATATACAATGTAAATCCTTCAGGCCTGCCCAACAAACTTGGATTGTCCGATAATGAATACTGGGTTTTAGCCATACAAACAGGGAGCTGCCCCCATCCTTCTGATTCATATTTATGTATTTGTTGCAGAGCTTCAGGAGAATATTCAATCTTTTGTGCCCCATATACAATTTTTGCGACTTTTTCAATTTTCTCTTGAATGGAATCCGTTGATTCGTATAGACGTTTAAATGTATTGGTATTCTCCTTCATAAGGTCTTCAAGTTTTGCTGCAAGGTCCAATCCGCCCTGCCCACCTTTTTCCCACACTTCTGTTAAAGAGAAAGGTAATCCATGTTTCTGACATAAAGTATTGAATCGTTCCACCTCTGCATCAGTATCTGCAGAAAATTTATTTAAAGCGACGATAAAAGGCAATCCAAAAGCTTGAATCGTTTCACAATGCTTCACTAAATTCTGGAACCCTAATTCAATCGCATTTAGATTTTCCTCTTTTAATTTATCCGATTGTACGCCACCATGCATCTTTAAGGCTCTTAATGTTGCCACGATAACGACAGCATCCGGAGTAAGATCAGCAGCGCTTGTCTTAATATTCAAGAATTTTTCTCCGCCAAGGTCCGCACCAAATCCTGCTTCTGTAACACAATAATCAGCTAGCTTAAGGGCTGTTTTTGTAGCAAGTACACTGTTGCATCCATGTGCAATATTTGCAAACGGACCACAATGAATTAGCGTAGGCGTATGTTCAATAGTTTGAACCAAATTAGGCTTTAAAGCATCCTTCAACAATAAAGTTAGTGCACCCTCTACACCCAAGTCTGAAACAGAAACAGGTGTATCCTGATAGGTGTATCCAATCACAATCTTCCCTAATTTATCTTTTAAGTCATCTAAATCTATCGCGAGACAAAGAATTGCCATGATTTCAGATGCTACGGTTATATCAAAGCCATCTTCACGGGGAATTCCGTGCTTATCCCCGCCAAGCCCGATTACAATATGCCGAAGGGCACGGTCATTCATATCAAGGACCCTTTTCCAAATAATTTTCCGCGGGTCAATCTGCAGTTCATTTCCCTGCTGAATATGATTATCAATCAGAGCTGCCAGTGCATTATTTGCTGTTGTGATGGCATGTAAATCACCAGTAAAGTGCAGGTTAATTTCGTCCATTGGGAGTACCTGTGAATAACCGCCGCCAGTTGCACCTCCCTTTACACCCATGACTGGTCCAAGAGAAGGCTCTCTCATCGCTATCATTGCTTTCTTTCCAAGAAGAGAAAACGCATCTCCTAGTCCAACGGTTACCGTTGATTTCCCTTCCCCTGCTTTAGTAGGATTGATGGAAGTAACGAGAATTAATTTCCCATCCTTTTTGGTGCTGCGGGATTTTAACACATCAAGAGAGATTTTCGCCTTGTGTTTCCCGTAAGCTTCCCAATCTTCTTCCTTTAATCCAATCGTTTCAGCAATTTCTTTTATGGGTTTCATTTTTGCATTTAAAGCAATCTCGATATCACTTTTTACAATTGTGTCCAAATTCATGCTGAGCCCCCTAAAAATCAATAGTCATAATTAGTTTAACAAAAAATATATATCAAACACACATTATTATTTACAACCTCTCAAAAATATGAATACAATGGTAATATTATTTAATATTTTGAAAATTTAAACAAACAAGGAGGTCCATATCTTGCCGATTACGATTCCAAATAAACTACCCGTCAAACAAATTTTAGAAGAAGAAAATATTTTCGTAATGGATGATAACAGAGCTCTTAGTCAGGATATCCGACCTTTAAACATTCTCATTTTAAACTTAATGCCTGAAAAAGAGAAAACCGAAGCACAGCTGCTTCGATTACTAAGCAATACTCCTCTGCAAGTCAAAATAACCTTTTTACGAATGGAAACACATGAAAGTAAAAACACACCCCATACACATTTGGAACAATTCTACTCAACCTTCCCCGAAGTATCAACGAAGCGCTTCGACGGCTTAATTATTACTGGAGCGCCGGTTGAAAAGCTAGACTTCGAGGAAGTTCACTATTGGAATGAGCTAATCAACATAATGGATTGGTCAAGGGAGCATGTAACCTCATCCCTTCATATATGCTGGGGAGCCCAAGCAGCCCTATACCATCATTTTGGAATATCAAAGCAATTATTAAATAAAAAATGTACAGGCATCTATAAGCATAAAGTATTGAAACCATTCGAAAGCCTTGTAAGAGGATTTGATGATGTTTTTTACGCTCCGCATTCAAGATATACAGATATTGAAGCAGAAGAGATCCGCAATCATGAGGAGTTAATCGTCTTAGCAGAATCGGAGGAAGCAGGTTTGTTCCTGGTCGCTTCTAAGGATAAACGATTAATTATGGTAACCGGTCATCCAGAATACGATTTGGCTACCTTGTCCCATGAATATAAGCGTGACTTATCAAAGAGCTCAGGTGCCCCTATTCCTCAAAATTATTTTCCTGAGGACGACCCGCTGCAGCTCCCATTTCATACATGGAAAAGCCACGCAAGTCTTCTATTTTCTAATTGGCTGAATTATTATGTCTATCAGACGACACCTTACCAGTGGAAATAATGATAAGTATTCTTACAATAGAAATTCTTATATAAAATATAAAAGACAGCCTATCAGCTGTCTTTTTCTTCTAATATCCAATATCCTCTTATACTTCATTAATAATCTTAACGATTTCAATATCCCTAAATGCCATTAAATCTATGATTCCCCTTTCAGTCTTTATTAAAGACTTAAGTGGATTATATCGATTTATGAGAAGAATCGAACCATATTCGCCATTATTCAGCTTTACTTTTTTGCCCACCAGCGCCTGAAGCAATCTATCCATGAAAACCAATAAAATATGAGCATCTAATGTTCCATATACATCATTCTGCATTTGTTTGATGATTAAATAAAATGGTGTTGCTTCGTGATAAACTCTTTCTGAGGACATCGCATGATATATATCTGCTATGGCGACAATCTTAGCAAAGTAATGAATTTGCTTACCCTTTAATCCATGAGGATACCCCATTCCATCTTCTCTCTCATGGTGCTGCAAGGCAACAATGGCAGCCGAATCAGGGATATGGTCGAGACTACTTAATAGTTCATGCCCATAGACGGTATGTTGTTTCATTATATTATATTCCTGAGAGGTAAGTTTACCTGATTTATCTAAGATGTTCTCCGGAACCATGGTCATGCCGATATCATGCAAAACAGCAGAAATCATAAGGTCTTCCAGCTCATCTATAGGCAATCTCAGCCATCTCCCGATTAGACCGGATAGAATTCCTACGCAAATGGAGTGCCAGTATGTATACTCCTCTTTACGTTTAGTTTGATGAAGCAATTCAAAAATTCGCGGACTCGATGATGCACTCTTGATAACAGGGATAATCTCCTGTTTAACCCGATTGACGGAAATTTCTCCACGTCTCTTTATATCCTTAAATATATGCCGAATATCCGTACATGCCTGATCCATGCATAAAGAAACCTCTTCTGTCGTCATCATTCGGAATTCCCCATTATCTTTGATAGAAGGTGTTTTTTGTTCCACCTTATCTCTTATTTCTTTTTGTAATTGATTCATATAAACTCTTTCCAGCAAATAATTAGAAAAACCATTATGATGTGTATCCATCAGACACCCCGACATATGTTTTCATTTCATTTTAACAATTATACCATATTTACCCAATTATCCAGTCACCTCTTAAAAATTTTCAATATTTTTTAAAATCCATTTTGACACTGTATATTTGAATGTTGTATATTGAAATTATCATGACTTATCTAAAGTTTATGATAAATAGTAATTGGCTTTTGAGCCACAGTTTTAGGAGGAATAAATCTATGCAAAACGGTAAAGTAAAATGGTTTAACAACGAAAAAGGTTTTGGTTTTATCGAAGTTGAAGGCGGAGATGATGTATTCGTACATTTCACAGCAATTCAAGGTGAAGGATACAAATCTTTAGAAGAAGGCCAAGAAGTTACTTTCGAAATCGTAGATGGAGAAAGAGGACCTCAAGCTACTAACGTACAAAAAGCCTAATAATAAACCAAAATTAACAGCCGCCTATTGGATAGGCGGCTTTTCTGTTTTCTTATTTAAATTTCCGCCTATATGTTTCAAGGATTCACCAACTGTACACTGATTGATACAAAAACGGTGTGCATGAGTACGGCCGTTATCCCGAACAAGCTGTTTGTGTAGAAAGCAGCCATCACAATACGTACTTAACAAAAAATCAACCTGTTTAAGAGCATCTTTTTTTCCCTTTTTTTTATTCATCGATAACATCACCCCATTTTTGGTAATTCAAGTTGACCGTCTATCTCAATTCCCTCTAGTGCCTGTGTTGCCAGCCGATGTGCTTCCTCATTATCTTTTCTTGGAACTGCCATTGTCTCAAAGTGCAAGCCAAGATTCTTAAGCTGTTCTTCGATCCGATCCAGCCACTTATTTAAATTTTCTTCATAACAAGGCCATTCTCCTGTTAATTGTTTCAATACGACCTGAGAATCCCCTTTTATCATAATTTTTTGATGTTTAACTCCCAGTTCATCAAGCCTTTTGACAGCTGCTAATAATGCACAATATTCTGCTTCGTTATTGTCCTCTATATAATCAAAGACTTCATTGCTCCGTATGCGAAACCTTTTATTGTTTTGTGTGTAATAAATCGCAATGCCAGCTCCTGCAAAGGTTTCACCCGGTCTGTGACTTCCATCAAAATAAATCGTTACATTCTGTGGGGTTTCTTCTATTTCCTCTGTCAGCTTTTGAAACTGTTTCTTTGTCCATTCCTGTCCCAGTTCATCAATAAAAATGAAATCTCGCCATCTTCCCGTGCTTTCGAGATCATTGACAAGCCTTAAAGCAAATTGACTTTCCATTTCTTCTGATGTGAAGGTTATAGGAGGTATTTTGGATTTATTGTAGATACCCTTTACTGTTACGTTCATTTCTTTCTCCCTTCCCAATCCTTTATACAATTAATTCATTATATATAAATTATCCTGATACCACTAAAACTATGACAGTAGACATTTAATAAAAATTCATGTACTTTTTAACTTGAAAGGATGTTTTCTTATGATAGAAGTATATGTAGATGGCGCAGCTAAAGGAAATCCAGGTCCAAGCGGTGCCGGTATTTTTATAAAAGCAGATGGTGAAGTCCACCGATATTCCATACCCCTTGGCATCCATAATAATCATGAAGCTGAATACTTAGCCTTGATCCATGCTTTGAAGATATGCCTGGATAAAAATTACGATGTCATCTCTGTTCGAACCGATTCAAAACACGTGGCGGATGCAATGGAAAAAGAGTATGTAAAAAAAGAATCCTTTAGACAATTACTCAATCAGGCACTGGAGCTTTCGTCTGAATTCTCCTTATTTTTCATCAAATGGATTCCAGAATCGCAAAACAAATCAGCTGATCTGTTATCCCGGCAAGCTGTGCAAATGAACGAGCAGAAATAATCATTCGGTTGAAACGGTATGGAATAAAAATAGAAAAGAGGAAAAATCATTGTTGCAAGGGCTTATCCATCATATTGAAATCAATGTATCAGATTTAAATAAATCCATTGACTTTTGGGGCTGGCTTCTAGCTGAATTGGGATATGAACTTTACCAGGAGTGGGATAGTGGACAAAGCTTTAGAATAGGGGATACCTATATAGTCTTCGTTCAGACGGAGGATAAATATATGGATATCCCTTATCACAGATGTGGAACGGGATTAAACCATTTGGCGTTTCATGCCGAATCCAGGCAACAGGTAGACGATCTAACAAAGAAATTAAAAGAAAAGGATATATTAATTCTTTATCAGGATCAACATCCATTTGCAGGTGGGAAAAATCATTATGCCGTTTTTTTCGAAGATCCTGACAGAATTAAAGTTGAATTAGTAGCACCCTAACCTCCCTTAGGTTAGTTGTTCTAATGTATAGTAGTTGAAATTGTAACCCCAGAACATCTTGCCAACTATTTAAGTGAGAATTTTAGTAATAAGAATGTCATTTTTATAACCAAAATACATTGTCAGTTCAGTATAAAAAACTCAGAAAACCCTTTAGGATACGACTAATTAAAATAGTTTATAGCAGGAATAACATCCATTGTTCCACTTTCTTTGATGAACTGAGTCAGTAGGTGAATATGGGCTGAACCTATTATTAAAAGTGTTCTGTCCTCGGGTGAAACAGTCATTTCAACAAGATTCGCATAAATAATTAAATTTCGCTGATACCACCATCTTAGCCAATCAATCCCGATATAGTCTGTTCCTTTTCCTATTTGTGCAATCATCATATTCAATTCATGCTCTAGTTTAATTCTTGAGTCTGTATTGCACGCTTTAACTAACTCATAAATATCAATGTGATCAAAGCTTTTATTTAACTTTGACCAGTAATGGTCCTTAATAAATTCATATTTATCTGGCTGTTCTTCTTTTGCCCAATCATATACCTGACCAAGTCCCCTATTCCCAACCGATTCCATCCAATCGACCGCATAAACTTCCTTATGACCTAATTCAGCAGCAGTCCTGAATCCAAATTGGTGGATTTCGTTGACCTCATTTCTCAACTCACCATTCAGATATTTATCATACTCGTCATTTAGAGAAGTATGTTCTTCTTTTACGACTTCAAGGGCTATTTTAGTCGGTTTAAATTCTTTCAGACATTTAACGACTGCTTCAATTTCCCTTTGCTGATCCGTTATGATAGACTCATCGAAATCTCCGCGATGAAAATCTGGTGTATATCGCAAATGAAAAGTTCCGAGAATCATTACTTTTGGCTTTTTCGACATGATATCCCTCCTAATCATCCATTTATTAGACAATATTCAGGAAAAATCCTGCCTAAAAAGCTATCTTTTAGCAATAAAGCTGGCAATACTAGTTTATATATGGATTAATACCCACAAAAAAATACCTTGATTTATTGAAATCAAGATACCTGTAAGCCATGTTCCTTCATTAATTGATTTGCTTCTTTTCTGTTGGAAACTTTACCATTCACCAAGGTTTCCAGCAGTGATATATAAAAACCTCCATCAAATCTCTTTTGAGCTTTCAATGTATTTTCCAGTGCAATGTTTACGATCCAGTCTGGTGCTGAAGTCAACTGTTTTCCAAAATAGATAAATCCTATTGCCTCTTCTCCAAGACGAAATCCTTTCGAAGATAATCTACAAATATAGTCTTCTAATTTTTCCATGTATCCCCCAAACACACTCCTTCACAAAATTACTCTTTTATTGTAAAACATTTTTAAAAAGTTGAATACAGGTTTTTGTCGAATTGTCTGAAAAAGGTTGATCACCCAGGTGACTTTTACAACTGAATTAACCCTTCCCTTATTTCCCGGTATCCAATTTTAATAAATATTCATCAATGATTTTTTTATGGCTTTTAACGATTCTTCCCGGTAATTCATGTGGATAAAAGAATTCAAACTTTATAGATTCACTTTCATCTACAACTAATTCACCTTCGTATTCATTTGTATAATACGCAATCGTGACACAATAGAATTCATCTCCATTAGCAGCCTTTACAAAATACTCCGGTCCGGAATATACATTAATAAAATGCAGCTTGCCCAGCGTAAGGCCGGTTTCTTCTGTCACTTCACGTCTGGCTACTTCTTCGGTCGTTTCTCCCAGCTCCATTAAGCCGCCTGAGAGCCCCCATGACTCCTTCGGAAATTTTCTTTGCTGCAACAACAGCCTGCCTTCCTTGTCAGAAATAACGACGACTGATCCAACTAATATTAAGGGACGATGACCCACAATAGCTCTTAAATCTTCAATATAGCCCAATCTCATCTCTCCTTTTATTTACCGCTCTGTAATACTAATCAATGTAACAGCGAAGATTTTGCATGTTTATATGAATCAATCAAAAAAAAAAAAAAAAAAATCGAGCCCTAAACCTTCAGGCATAAAGCTCGATCATGACTACTCAATATATTTTTAGCTGACACGAATTCTTAATTCTAATTCTTCCAGTTCATCAGCCAAAATATCATGATTAATCTCATACATGAGATGTTCATGAGTCCAATCCTCAAATACATCTATTTGACATATAATTTGGGCCAATTCTTTGCTTATAAAGGCTGATTCCTGTCCTGCCGCCAGCTTTTTCTTGCATCGATTGAATTTTGGATCTAATAATTCCAGCTGTTCATATAGCCCCTCCAGCGTTTGGTAATGCTGGATAAGTGGTAAAGCTGTCTTTTCACCAATACCAGGACAGCCCGGAATATTATCACTTGCATCGCCCAGCAGTGCTTTTACATCGACCCATTGCGCTGATTCTATTCCATAATCCTCACGAAAATCTTCAATGGTATAAACACGATCTCCTGTTTTACTGGCAATAATTTGACTCGTATGTTCATTCAGCAATTGAAACAGGTCACGGTCATTACTGTAAATTAAGCATTTCCCCATGTTATTCGTACTCCACATAGTAGAAATCGCACCGATTACATCATCTGCTTCATAGGAAGGCACAGACAGCTGCTTAACGCCAATCCGTTCTAGACTTGAACGCAATGTTTCATATTGCATAATGAGCGGTGCCGGCAATTCTCCGCGTGTCGCTTTGTAAAAATCAAATTTTTGTCTGCGGGACGATTCTTCGCGCTTTACATCCCAAGCAACAGCTAAATGCGTTACTTGGTGAGTTTTAATAAGGCTGAACATTTTTTGAAAAAACACGCGCAGTGCATTGGTATAAATCCCATTTTTATTTCGATATAATTGATCTTCTGTTTTCCCATAAGCAGTTGCAAAATAACCTCTGCTAAGTAAGTTAAAACCATCTATTAATAATAATGTATTAGTATTTTGATTCATCCTAATCCCCCTGATGTTCTGATTCTCTGTTATCAGATTGTACCATATCCGGGCCTTATTCTCTTCTTAAAAATTTCCCATCAAATCAATTTACTGGTCCGTTTCTATTCTGTTTTCCGGATAGGATATCCAATCGCTAAAGCTGCCGGCATAGATTTTCACATTCGTAAAACCTGCTTCCTTGAGTGCAATATAATTAGGAGTTGCTGTAATACCGGAACCGCAATAAACAATGATTGGCTCATCTTTGTTCAAGTGATTAAAACGGTTTTCCAACTCTGGTACAGGCAAATATTTACCGTTCCTGAAATTTTCAGTCCAATCCATATTTATTGCACCGGGTATATGCCCAGCTTTATGATCAATCGGCTCATGGATTCCTTTATAGCGGTCTGATTCTCTGGAATCTATTAAATAACCTGGTCTATCATTCTCTGCCCAGTCTTTCACTTCAGGGTAAGTGACTAATAGATTCTTATTCATGACAGGGGCATAATCTGTTGGTGTCAGCACAGGAATATCCTCGGTTACTGGATATACTTTCTCCAGCCAAGCCTTTAATCCTCCATTAAGTACATATACACGCTCATATCCAAATAATTGGGCTGTCCATAGAAAGCGACCGGCAAAAGCTCCCTCGCCGCCATCATAAGCAATAACGGTTGTCTGTTCATGTATACCGATGGCTTTCATTAGTTCAATAAAGTCTTCTCTCGCAGGAAGCGGGTGTCTTCCTCCATGTTCCTTAATTGGACCGGACAAACCCTGAGCAACATCCATAAAAGCAGCTCCCGGTATATGGCATTCTCTATATTGTTCTCGTCCCGCTGTTTTATTGGATAAATGGAATTGGCAATCGATGATACGTAAATCAGGATCACTCAAATGTTCAAATAACCATTCAGACTCTTTTACCAGCTGCAACTGCATTCTCCTCCTCCGATTCTAAAATTAACTTGATTTGCTTTTCAGCCTCCAGGTAAATTTGAGGATTAGATTTCTTGTTTAATGTCAATTCCATACTTTTCAATCGTTCATTGCCTTCGGTTTTCATCTCCTCAATTAATGAAAGACTTATATACTGAATGGCTGATTCAAAATGCTCAAACAATTTGTTCTGTTGATCTGTATAATAAACATCTAGATAGTCGTTTAACTTCTCCAAAAAGGCATCAGCCATTGGTTTTCTACCATTCTTTTCAAAGAAATGCTGGGTACCCTTGAAAAGTCTCAGTTCTTCTTTGAAATCATCTGCCGTTAAATTTAATAGCGCTCGGTCGGTATTATATTCGTTTTGTAAATCTGACTTAGGCTCACTGAATGACCAATCTTTATGGATGGTTTGAATCTCTTGAACTAACTGGACATAGGTATCATGCATGGTCTTTTTGACCATAACCTCTAAACGCAAGGATGTAGCCTGTATTTCATTGGCCAATTCAATTCTGACTTGATCAAGTAAACGATTCGTACAGGCTAAAAGGGACTGCCGATGGTCCTTTAATGTACCGGGATTAAAAAATTCTTTAAAATAATTCGGGAAGTTCAGGTTAATCCTTTGCTTACTATAATGAATCAATTCTTCTGTTTCCTGCTTCATCCTGGCCATTTCATGAGTAAATCTTTTTTCATTTAATATCGCTAACACTCGCTCCCAGTTTTCATGCAATTGGACACGTCTTTTCGTCTTCTGCTCCTCGGTTTCATTGGACAGCTCGACAAGTCGACTGGTAAGCTGAAGTGCCTTATCCAAATCCAGCATAGCTGCATTAACTAATATACCTTTAAGCTCCTCCTGAATAAATGAATAGAAAGCTGATTCAAAATGGGAAAACAGCTCGATATATGCCTCATTTCCTGAATTGAGTTCTTCAGTCCTTTGTTGTAGCGCTGCACGGCTTGAAATTGGATAAATCCGTGGATGATGGATTCCTGAAGTTTGCAATTCACTGCGTAAATAATCCTCAACCACCTTTCTCTCCTCCAGATTTTCAGCCAAATCAGCCGCATTCAAAAGGAAAAACATCTTATCCATACTGAATGAATCCTTAACCCGTCCCAGTTGATCAAGGAAATTTCGGTCAGCCCGTGCGAATGGGTGATTATAATACGTAATAAAGCAAATCGCATCTGAATGCTTTATATAATTGAAGGAGGTACCTGTATGTCTCGCATTAACAGAATCCGCTCCGGGAGTGTCAACTAAAATAACGCCTTTTCGCGTTAAATCACAGTCATAATATAAATCAATGCGTTCGATAAAGCATGATTTTGTTTCATCTATTGCATACACAGAAAACTCATCCAATGAAACGGCAAAACTTTTACCAAGATTTTCTTCAAAGGAGTCAATCCCCTTTAAAAATGCCTCCAGGAAAGAAACCTTTAATCCTAGCGCATAGCTTTGTTTCTTGAGCATGGTTTGCGCCTGTTTCCTTGCCATCGCTAGATCCTGTACTTTTAAACCATCCTCAAACCACAGTTCATTTAAATCATCGAGCAGCATGGTCTCCGTCTTAGCATGAATGGTAGCAGTACCATGTTTATGTAGGCTCGTTGGCGGCAAAATACGATTAATGACAGCGGTAGTAGGATTCGGTGAAACGGGTAAAACGTTTGCTCCTAAAAGTGCATTGGCAAATGAGGATTTCCCTGCACTGAAAGCACCAAAGAGAGCTAAAGTGTAAGTTTGATTCATCAGTGAATCTGCCCTATTTTTCAGCTCCTGCGCTAATTTCTCAAGACCAGGTAAGTGGTTCAAAGCCTGGGAAGCTTTTTGCAGCTTTAAAGCCACTTGCTCAGATGTATAAATCGGCTGTGCCGTCTCCACTTTTTTTATAATCCGTTCAGGCTTTGGCTCAGGTTCAATATCTTTAACTTCTTTAATATCCATCTCCACAATTGAACCCTCTTTTTGCTGGCTTTGCAGGAATTCCATGACTTCTGTAAGGTTATATCTGGATCTTTTAGTCAACTCATTCATAATTTTATCTTTATAGCTCCGCTGATTAGTCAGCTGTACTTGCCAATCCTGCCAAATGTGAAGAATAGAATGGTCCGATTTTAATTCCTCCTTCACCCGGGTGAGACGCTGCTCTCTTTCCTCTTCCCACTGACTCACCAAGGTATTGAAAAGAGTTAACGCTTGCTTGCCCGCAGCTTTTTTAATGGAAGATGCCAAATCCTTGGAAAAATTCAACACCAAGTCACTGGTAACAGAAGCTAACTGATCTACCTCAATGATCGTTTCATAGGGAATATCATAGTCGAATGACTGGATGATATTCTGACTCTCCTGTTTGTGTCCTGGATAATCGTTCATCATTCTTTGAAAATATTCATTTAAATTCCACAAAATTGTCGATTCAGTCTGCTGTTTAATATTTTGAATCAGATTAGCTTTACGAGTTTCTTTTTCTTGTTCTGTTTTACTTTTTCCAAATATTCTCCCGACTTTAAAAGATGTAACCATTGATTCCAAATATGATTTCGCCAGTTCCCTGGATTCATATGGAGTGATATTGCTATTTTCGATAATATGCCCAATTTGTTCATCAAATTTATCTTCCTCATGCTCACGGAAATTAATAATGCTTTTACTAAATTTTTCAGCAGAATCAATAATTTCTAACAAGTGATGATTCTGTTTGTCATGCAGCTGCTGCTCCAGATGATTTCTGGCTTGATTGGAATCCGCTTCTTTCCAATTTAGATGCTCCGTTATTAAATGGTTAAGAAGTGAATTCACATCATAAGCTGGCGCAATATCAGCTAATTCAGCTATTTTTTCAGTTACACGGTGAGCTTGGTTAAAGGGATGATCCTCCGCTTTCATAGTAGTAAAGTAAAACTCTTCTACTGGTATATCCCAATCCTTAAAAGCTTGCTTTACACTTTGTTTAAGAGATGTAAAAGAAAGCTCATCCTCCTGATGTTTATCGATTTGATTAATGATGACATATATTCTTTTCCCCATACGTGCCAGATCTCTTGTAAACTGAAAATTTATTTCTGACTGAATATGATTGTAATCGGTCACATAAAAAACCGCATCTGCCAGATGAAATGAGGAGGCAGTCGACAATTCATGGGCTTCATCAGTTGAGTCAATCCCTGGTGTATCCAATAAAACTAAGT
The DNA here is from genome assembly GCF_008087365.1 of Bacillus sp. E214. Lineage (NCBI taxonomy): Bacteria > Bacillati > Bacillota > Bacilli > Caryophanales > Bacillaceae > Bacillus > Bacillus sp. E214. Next base: position 1,307,591 of record NZ_VENN01000001.1, read on the forward strand.
TGTCTGCATACGGAAAATTCTGAATCATCAAATCGATTTTTTGGATGGAACCTCCGTTTTTCGCAAATTCTTTAATTTTGTTAAAATCAATTGGCGGCTGAAAGATTAGACATTTTTGATCATTTAAAGTGACCCTGGCTTCTCCATTGCCGCTCCTTATTTTCACGATATTAGCACTTGTCGGAATGGGACTGGAAGGCAATATCGGCTGTTTCAAAATATAATTAATAAGCGTAGATTTTCCGGCCGAAAAATGTCCGCAAAATGCCAAGCTATACTCATTATCATTAACCTTATTCATAATATCGATCGTTTTTTGTGCCCGTACTTGATCCCCATCTTGTTCAAAGTACTTATAAATAGCGTAAAGCTGGTTAAGTGTTACTTCCCTTGTATGCAGTCTCATACTTATCCCCTTATTAATAATCATTTATCTATCTATTTTATCGAAAATTGGAATAGTTGCCCATAAATATCTATTTTGGTAAAAAAATAAGTTCAGACTTTTGTCTGAACTTACATACTTTGATTAGCTTGTGATTGAGCTGCTATAACTTTAGGATTTGCTACATTATTTAAAACATGAACCATGACTCCGCTAAAGGCTGTTACCGTTGCACCTACAAATACCCAAATCATCATCATGCACCTTCCCTGTCATGTAGTTAATTGATAACGTCTCTCATTATAGTTCCAGTGTATCATCAATGATAATCATTTTCAATCAAAATTCTGTTCAAAACAGATATTACCTATACACGCCTGTGCTTTATGTAAGTTCTAAACAACAGGTAAACAATCTCCCCTGAATACCAAGACAGATTGTTCATGATTTTTCCGGTTAATTGCCGCTCTTCTTTTCGTTATGCTGAATCGTTATAAAAATTTCCTTCAATCGGTCCTGTCCACAGACATGGCAGACTTTCAGCATCTCATGTAATGAATGGCAATGAATACAATAATACTTTTTCATATGGTGTATCCACCTTTTTTACATACAGTATATGTAATATGATGGTTGCTGGTTCCTCATTTAGAGTATATTAATTCATTTCTCTTTGTTCTTTATTAAAACTGTAAACCACTCCAAAAAGAAGCATTATATCAATTGCATATGCCTATTTACTTTTATCTGTTCTAATTTTATGTAGATTGTACAGGAATAATATTGATGACGTACATATGATGATTCTGATTATATTTTAATAAAAGGAGTGAAATTTGTGAGTGATGACCAGAATCAATCCCCACAGTTGATCCCTCAGCAGCTAATTAATTTACTAGTAAGTGATCTTTTTCGGAAAAATGGAATTAACGCTGAGAAGGCTAAAGAAAAGTTATCCGATGAACAAAAGCAAATGATAAAAGAGTTAGTTAGTGATTTGACTAACCAGGTGGAAACATTTGTAAAATCCTCATCAACCGAGGATAACAAAAGCAATGAAAAATGATCATTTTAAAACGCCTGATTAGCAGGCGTTTTTTTTTCGATGGACAAACACATTTGAGCTTTTTGTCCAATCAAAACAAAGGACATCCTCATATTTTATAAAGACCAAATCACAAAGGAGTGGTAGAAAAATGTCAAATTATTTTGGTGACAATTGTGAAAGGGAAAGGGATGAGGAAAAGCGGCACACGGCAGAGATAGCCCAGGACGCTGATCAGTTCACTTCTGAAATCCAAGAATCAGATGAATTAATCATTATCAAGGATTCAGGTAACGTGTTTGTTCAAACTACAGAAACTCAAGCAGCAGTGTCCCTCCAATTAGCTTTGCAGCTCGCAATCGCATTGGTAATTGAAATTTCAATTGCAGATTCAGATGATAGCGATGGTGTTGTTCAAGACCTTCTTCAGCACTTTAATTCTGAGCAAAAGAGTGTACAAAAAATTCATATCGAAAATTCAAGGGACGTTAGGGTTACAACTACTGACACAGATATCTCTGCAAACCTTCAAGTAATGCTAGAAGCACTTCTAGCTATTGTAGCCAGATTAGATATCGCGTAAATTCAAAAAATAAAATAAGAGGTGAGAAGAAAAATGAGTGAAAAGAATTGGAGAGCATTAGACAATTTCAAATGTAAAAATGATGATGCGGAAGTCACCCAAGAGGCTGATCAAATCACATCAATCACACAGCAATCCTATGAATGGATCGTCGTCAAAGATTCAGAGGATGTAGAAGTGCATACAACAGATACTCAAGTGGCATTATCTTTACAAGCAGCTATTCAAGTAGCAATCGCAATTGTTATTAGTATATCAGTTGGGGATAATGAAGCCGGTAAAGGGGTAGTTCAAGATTTAAAACAATTTTTCAAATCTAAACAACGAAATACCCAAAAAACAATTATTACTGGTTCAAAGTGTGTAAGGGTCGAAAGTACGGATACTCAAATAGCTTTAAATATACAAGTATTAATCCAAATTCTTGTGGCTATTGTTGCTAGACTAGATATTGGATAAAGATGATGCTCAAGATACTAAAGATGGATAACCTGTATAATATAGTAAAAAGACATGACTAGCTCATGTCTTTTTACTTTTTAATCACTATTTTGAAATGAACTCTTGGAAATTTACTAATAAGCCGGTCACTTACATTTTCGCCATGCCCCTGCCTTCTTGTAGAGTTATGCTCTATCAAACAAATATCACTGATTCTTCACATCTCTTTAATTATTCTGTACGTTGTTAACCAAAATGAATACTACCTTTTCAGTAATTTGATAGGATATATGGATAATCTAACAGTTTTTAGGTATTAAAATAGATAAACTTACCTTAAAATAAATCGAATTAATAAACTATTTCTTCCTTATTTTGAATCAGTGGACTATCTTTTTGGGGCTTTTTGAAGATTACATTAAACAATAGATTTAATCCTATCGCAGTTACCCCTCCAGCCACAATTCCGTTTTCAGTCAGAATTTTCAATGTATCTGGCAGATTAGCAAACATTTCCGGGACAACCGAAACCCCAAGACCGATTCCGCAGGAACATGCAATAATCAGCAAGTTTTCCTGAGATTGCAGGTCTACTTGGCTTAGCATTTTAATTCCCGCCGCTACCACCATACCAAACATAGCAACCATTGCTCCGCCCAGTACAGATGAAGGAATAATCGTTGTGATTGCTCCAATTTTAGGGCTGAAGCCAATCAGGACTAAGAATACACCTGCCGTATAAATCACATTGTTAGAACGTACACCGGACATTTGGATTAATCCGACGTTTTGAGAAAATGTTGTGTAGGGAAGAGAATTAAAGATACCACCGAACACAATCGCTAATCCTTCTGCCCGATACCCTTTAGCAAAATCCTCTTCTTTTAAATCCTTTTCACAAATATCAGATAAAGCAAGATAAACACCTGTTGATTCTACTAAGCTTACAAGTGCCACGAGAATCATCGTAATTATTGGTGCCCATTCAAAGGTTGGCATCCCGAAATAAAAAGGAGTAGGAGTTAGGAGTGCATCGGCATCGATAACAGCTTGGATGTTCACCTTTCCCATGAAGGCCGCTGCAACTGTACCTACAATTAATCCAAGTAAAATAGAGATGGCTCTTATAAAACCTGTTGAAAACTTATAAAAAATAATAATAAATAGCAATGTACCAAATGCCAACAGGATATTAGATGTTGAGCCAAAATCACTCGAGCCTTCCCCACCAGCCATATTATTCATAGCTACCGGAATCAAAGTCATCCCAATAATCGTTACCACTGATCCAGTCACAACCGGAGGAAAAAATTTCAACAGCTTACTAAAATACTTACTTACCAAAATAACAAATAATCCTGATGCTAAAATAGCTCCGTATATAGCCGGTATTCCGTATTCTCCTGCAATCGCAATCATTGGACCCACTGCCGTGAATGTACAGCCTAGGACAACAGGCAACCCGATACCAAAGAATCGATTCTTCCATACCTGCAAAAGTGTCGCAATTCCACACATCAGAATATCGATTGAAACTAAATGTGTTAATTGCTCCGGGGTTAAGCCAATACTTCCACCAACAATCAAAGGTACTACAACTGCTCCGGCATACATAGCTAATACGTGCTGGATACCCAGTGAAGCGGTTTTCCATTTATTCATTTGCATTGGCTGTTTCCTCCTCCAAAAAGATTACTTTATTTTTTTCAAGGGATTGGATACGAGCGAGTGATTCTACCCGATATCCTTTATCTCTTAAAATTTCACCGCCTTCCTGGAAGGATTTTTCAATAACAATTCCCAGTCCGGCAATTTTGGCGTTCGCTTGGTTCACAATATCAACCAACCCAAAAGCAGCTTGTCCCTTTGCTAGGAAATCATCAATGATTAATACAACATCCTCTTCATTTAAAAACTTTTGGCCAATGCAGATCGTATTTTCTTCTTTTTTCGTAAATGAATAAACAGTGGACGTATATAAGTCGTCTTGCAGGGTCAATGATTTTTTCTTGCGGGCAAAAATAACTGGGACCTGAAGCTCAACCCCTGCCATAACCGATGGAGCTATTCCAGATGACTCAATGGTTAAAATTTTCGTAATCCCAGCATCCTTAAACCTCTTCGCGAATTCTTTACCTATCGCCACCATTAATTCAGGATCCAGTTGATGATTTAAAAACGTATCTACCTTTAGGACCTCACTTGAAAGGACTTGCCCTTCCTCCATAATTTTAGCTTTTAACAATTTCAACTTTTACTCCTCCAATCCCTTGCTTCAAATAAATGAACAAATAAAAAGGACCTACAAATTGTCACCTACCTAAAAGTGGGTACAACAATTCATAGGTCCTTTATATCCGGACAAATATGAACAGCGCATTATTAACTCGGGCGCTTGTTTCCCACTCATAGTCAGATTATTTCGGTGGCGAACCACACTGGTAATCTGGTAGAAACTCGCAGGCCATATCCCTGCTATTATATGAGTGCGTATGTAATTAGTATGTTGAGAATTATATCAACAAAATACTCGTTTGCAAAGTGTTTTTTCGTCAAAAACTACTTTTATATTGTCCAATATTTGTGTCCAAATAAAAGACGAATCTTCTATAAAGAAACTGTTTTTCACAATTCAGCCATATTTATTTCATTCATCCTACCCATAAAACACTCGTTATATCAATTTTACACTATTAATACAGTAATAACCTTATTGGTGAACGATTTGTGAAAATGAAATAACTATCATCCATTTCCAATATTATCTAGTAGAATATACTCAAAGCACATTTCCATTATTTTCGAGAGGGGAGAAAAACGTGGCAAAAACTAAATTAAACGTACCCGTCAAGGTTAAGAAGAACGAAGAAACTAATCTTTCCGGAACATTGATTTCTGTCTTAACACTTGGGGCATTCATTTTAATTGTATGGGCAAGCGTTTACTTTTTATTTTTAGATCGTCTGTAGAAGAAGGGAGAGATTATCAGTCATGCATATCCATAAATTTGAAAAGATATGGCTTATATTAGGGGTAACAGCACTTTTTGTATTTTTAACTGTATTAGGGGTCAGTGCATTTTATGATGGAAACCAACCGGCAAGCTGTCTGGTGACGATCGATCCGGAAAAAGTAACAGAAACTAAACCTTTTGATAAACCGGGTTTACATAAAGTTGAAGGGAAAGAATGGGATTACGAATTAGTATTCGTTGTTTCCGCGTTTAAATTTGACCCAGGTGAAGTTCAAATTCCTAAAGGTGCAACTGTAAAATTCATGGCTACCTCAACGGATGTTGTTCATGGATTTGAAGTGGCAGGAACGAATGTCAATATGATGATTGAGCCTGGCTATGTGAATGAATATACAAAGACATTCGATAAAACCGGTGAATATTTAATTTTATGTAATGAATATTGTGGTACGGGCCATACCATGATGACGTCTAAAATCGAGGTGGTTGACTAATGAATAGGAATCAAACTGATCTTAAAGTAAACAGAGCTGATGGTAAGCTCGCTATGGCCCACTTCTATGTGGCATTTATCGCACTGGCTCTTGGAGGATTCGCTGGCCTTTTACAGGTTCTTGTCCGATCAGGAAAATACACACTGCCTGCCGGAATTACATATTATCAAGTTCTTACTGTTCACGGTGTTTTACTTGGACTTATACTGACTACATTTTTTATAATGGGCTTTCAATTTGCAGCAATCAGCAAAACAAGCGGAACACTATCTAAAAAGGCAAGAACGGTTGGTTGGATTGGTTTCTGGATGATGACCATCGGTACAGCTATGTCAGCTACAATGATTCTACTTAATGAAGCATCCGTTCTTTATACTTTTTACGCACCATTACAGGCTCATCCAATTTTTTATTTTGGGCTGGTATTTGTTGTAGTGGGAAGCTGGCTGGACGGCGGAGCTATGGTTGCAGCTTATATTAACTGGAGAAAACAAAATAAGGGTAAAGTTGGACCTTTATTATCATTCATGGTCATTATCAATAATGTATTATGGTTTACAGCTACCCTTGGTGTCGCGGCTACTGTGTTGGTACAGATTATTCCATGGTCACTTGGATGGGTTGATTCTATTAATGTTCTTATTAGCCGTACGTTATTCTGGTATTTTGGACATCCGCTCGTATATTTCTGGTTATTGCCGGCTTATATGGTTTGGTATGTCGTCATTCCGAAAGTAATTGGCGGAAAAATATTCTCTGATTCATTGGCGAGATTATCGTTTATTTTATTCTTACTGTTTTCTGTACCTGTTGGCTTCCACCATCAATTAACGGAGCCTGGGATTGATCCTGCATGGAAATTTTTACAGGTTATTTTAACTTTCCTGGTCATCATTCCATCCTTAATGACAGCTTTCTCCATGTTCGCCACTTTTGAAAGTGCAGGACGTGCAAAAGGCTATAAAGGAATCTTTGGATGGTTTAAAGCCCTTCCTTGGGGTGATGCGCGCTTTACGGTTCCTTTTATCGGAATGGTTGCTTTTATCCCTGCTGGTGCAGGAGGAATTGTCAATGCTTCCAACCAATTGAACCAGGTTGTACATAATACGATTTGGGTAACAGGACATTTCCATCTAACACTTGCTACCTCTGTTGTCTTAACTTACTTTGGTGCCATGTATTGGTTGGTTCCACATTTAACCGGCCGTAAGCTTACTAAAAAAATGAATAAATTAGCCATCATCCAAGCTATAACATGGGCAGTTGGAATGACCTTTATGTCTGGCGCCATGCATTTTGCAGGTCTGCTGGGTGCACCAAGAAGATCATCCTACTCCACATATGGCGGTTCCGCTCAGGCTGCTGAATGGATTCCATATCAAATCGCTCAGGCCGTTGGAGGCTCCATCCTCTTCATTGGTATCATTTTGATTTTAGTTATCTTCGTTAATCTAGCTTTCTTTGCCCCTAAAGGTGATGAAGAGTTTCCGATTGGTGAAGTATCAGAAAAGGCTGAAAAAACACCTTTCATCCTTGAAAATTGGAAGCTATGGATTGGTATTACAGCAGTTTTAATCATTCTCGCCTATACCCTGCCATTTGTAGACATGATCCAAAATGCACCACCTGGGTCAAAAGGATTTAAGCTCTGGTAAAGGTGCTATGACAAAAAACTATAGCAGATGCGGATGACAAATATGTTCTCTGCATCTGTTATTTTAATTATTTTGATATTTGAGAGTTTATTTGTTTATAAAATTGTATTTTCATATATTGGTGTACGCTTTAAAGTATCAATTATTCTACCTAATCTAAGAGATACCTGATTAGCTAACCATTATTGAGCGAAAAATGAAGTATATGAGCGAATTCTTAATTATATGAGCATCATCAGAATTAATTGCGCGAACGGGAAAATAATTGAGCAGTTTTGAGCCTAATTGAGCTTTAAAAATAGCCTTTGAGCGATTTATTTAAGGATTGAGCTAAACTAATTCATCCGTTCCAACCGTCATAATCAGCCTCTTTCTTCCCCTGTCATCCATTCTCCACAGCAAGTGAACAAGCCAAAACCTTTCCTCAGCAATAAATAAAGGCGCCGTCAAGCATCTAAACTTCTACTTAACGAACACCTTTTTATTGTTTATAAATCATACAGTGCAGTATATTTTTCTTTTAAATACGTTATCAAATACTGTGGATTTAATCCTTCTCCCGTAGCATCCTTTATAATCTCTAAAGGCAATTTCAACTTTCCATACTGATGGACATGCTTCGTTAACCATCCAGTAATTTTGTTATAGTCTCCATTTTCAATAGTTTCATCGAAGTTCGGAATATCCTTCAGCATTGCAGCTTTGAATTGAGCTGCATACATATATCCGAGTGCATAGGATGGGAAATACCCAAACATGCCACCTGCCCAATGGACATCCTGTAAAACTCCTTCACCATCATTTTCAGGCCGGATTCCCAAGTACTCTTCATACTTATCATTCCAATGCTTCGGCATATCAGCTACTTTTAGATCTCCATTAAACAATCCCTTTTCTAATTCATACCGAATCATAATATGCAAAGGATACGTGAGTTCGTCAGCCTCAATCCGAATTAAGGAAGGCTTTGATTCATTAATAGCCTTATAGAACGTATCGAGGTCAATATTATCAAATTGTTCAGGCGAGACAGCTTTTAATTTATCAAAATTATGTTTCCAGTAGCTAAGATTACGGCTGATAAAGTTTTCAAAGAATAAGGACTGAGATTCATGGATACCCATTGATGTACCGGTACATAAAGGTGTTCCTTCTAATTCTTTATTAATATTTTGTTCATATACGGCATGTCCGCATTCGTGTATGGTACCAAATAGAGCAACACGGAAATCTTCCTCAACATATTTCGTTGTAATCCTCACATCATTTGCGTTTAAAGCTGTAGCAAACGGATGGACTGTATTATCCAGACGTCCCGCTTCCAGGTCATAACCTAATTCCTGAATCAATTCCATACATAATTTTTTCTGTGCTTCTTCACTAAATGACTTATATATAAAGTTCGTTTCTAGATTCTTATTCGATTCACCAATCTTTTTCACAAGCGGTACAATTTCTTCTCTTAGCCTGGCAAATACATCATCCAATATCTCAACTGTCATACCCGGTTCATACAAATCGAGTAATCCATCATAAGGATGATCAGCTTTTCCCCAATAGGATAAAAATTTCTTATTCACATCAATTAATTGTTCCAAATATGGCATAAACAACGAAAAATCAGATGTTTCTTTTGCCGTTTCCCATATACTTTCAGCCTTGGACTGTAGTTCAACATACTCCTTATACTCATTTGCGGGGATTTTACTCATCTTCTCGTATTCTTTTTTACATTCCTCAACAATGACAATTGTATTTGAATCCAACTGCTCCTTCAGTTCAGGCTTTGATAACTCTTCTATGTATCGTTCCATTTTAGTTCCGGTTGCCATTTCAAAATGTTCTTTCGATAAGATGGATAGCACTTGACTTCTCTTATCAATCGTTTTCTTTGGAGCCCCAGTGCGCATGTCCCATCCAATCAGTGCAGATGCTTCTCTGAATGCATCCATGGTATGTATATAGTCTAAAAACTCTTTTTCTAATAGGTTTGTCATATAGATCCCCCTTCTCCTTAAAGTATACTGAATATTTTACCATATTAAGTATACTAGGTAGATAGTTTTATATACGAATATGCGTACTTTTCCTACCAGTCCTGAAAAAGTCTAATTACCTAGTATTCCACCATTTCAAACTAAATAAAAAATGCCAACCCTTGGGGTTAGCGTTTACTTTTATTGCTGATTGTCTTCAAATTCCCTTTGTGTTTTTTCCGCGGCATCTTACCCCAATATTGAAAATAAATCTGTACAAATAAAATCCTTGAATACCTTTCGTTTTTTCGTGGCGTGTTTGATAACACATGAATTTCTTGATCACTTACGAGTACTATTTCAGATATTTTTACCTGATTACTTTTTCGCATATAAAAACCATAAACAGGCTGGATAAAAAATTAATTAGGACAGATAAAGCTATAGAAATATGGTATACACAAAATAAATCCCTAAAGGGTGCTTATTTCTGCCCTCAAGACTAACTTATTTCCTTTGCCTCCTTTATTTTATGAAGTCACTAATTGCGTCTCTAAGGCTTTGTATTACAAGGCAAGAAGTAAGTCCTCATATCTGGGCTTTTCTTTTTCCAAGAAGTAAACGAAACTAAAAAATGTAAATCAAACAAGCAATGATGATTAATACTACAGCGATAGTCCAAAGCATTAGAATCAACTCCTTTCAAATAGAAGAGAAGTAGTGACTATGATTATTTGTATAGCAAGACGCCGCAAAATAGACCAATTAGGCATGTACCAATTATATTTTTGACCACATAAAATAATCAGCTCCTACACAAAAAAGATGAGAAAGACAAAAAAAAGACGACTCTATAAGAATCGTCAATCTATAATGTGGTAAACGTAAAATCAGGTTATTTAATATCTCTGGAAATGACGTCATATCAACCTTTTCTCGGCGGTCTCTTTCCCCAATACTGATAGTAATCCGTACGGATAAAACCATTAAACAGCTTTCGTTTTTTAGTGGCCGGTTTGCCATAAAACTGCTCAAAGTTTTCATCAGAAGTCAGCATATAAACAGACCAAGTTTCAAATGGACGGAGTGCTTCCCCCATCTCTTTATACATTTTCTCAACGGAAGGACGGTCGCTGAGGCGTTCACCATATGGAGGATTCCCAACAATTACGCCATATTCCTTGGTCGTTGTAAAATCACGGACCTGCATTTGTTTAAAGTTAATTAAATCCCCAAGTCCTGCTTCCATAGCATTTTCTTTTGCGATTTCAATCATCTTATGGTCAATATCAAACCCCGAAATGTCTAATTCCTGATCATAATTGGCCAGTTCTTCTGCTTCCTCTCTGACTTTATCCCAAATAGATGAATCAATAATAGGCCAGTCTTCGGAAATAAAATCACGATTAAATCCAGGCGCAATATTTTGGCCGATTAACGCAGCTTCTATCGCAATCGTACCCGATCCGCAGAATGGATCAACAAATGGACGGTCCGGAGTCCAATTCGTCAGCTTCACTAATGCTGCTGCAAGGGTTTCTTTTAATGGCGCTTCACCCTGCCCTGTTCTGTATCCACGTTTATGAAGGGCCTGAGGGCCGGTTGTATCAATCGTTAATGTGGCTTTATCTTTTAAAAGCGATACTTCTACACGATATAATGGTCCATTTTCATCTAACCATCCATCTTTTTTATATGCTTTTTTCAAGCGGTCCACTATGGCCTTCTTCGCAATCGCCTGGCAATCTGGAACACTGAATAATTTAGATTTGACCGATTTACCTGATACAGGAAATTCAGCCGTGACATCCAAATAATTCTCCCAAGGAAGTTTTTTTGTACCTTCAAATAATTCATCAAATGTATAGGCCTTAAATTCGCCTACAAGAATTTTCACCCGGTCTGCTGTTCTAAGCCACATATTGGCTCTGGCAATGGCAAGCTCGTCTCCCTGAAACAGTACTCGTCCATTCTCGACTGTACATTCATACCCAAGGTCACGTACTTCCTGTGCGACAATCGCCTCAAGACCCATTGCTGCTGTAGCTATTAATGTAATCTTCATTGTTTCACCCTATCTAATCATATTACTTTTCCATTAAATTAAGTCGTTCGCGTCTTTTATCATACAACTCATACATTTTGAATGCAAACCAAATCAGCATTTCTCGTCTATATTACCGCATTAAATTGTGGTTGGTTTCATCCATAGCTTCGAAAAATCTGCATAGCCAAAATTCTTAATGCTAATATTCATAATATCATCTGAAAACAGTACACTTCGTTTGGAATAGTATAACGGCAATATTAAAGCAGATTTCATTAATCTTCGTTCCATTTGTTCATGAAGCTCACTCCACTTTTCAAAAGGAGTATTAGCATACTGGTTTAATATCTCGAATCGCTCTCCTTTATCTCCTAGGACTTGGGCAAGCGGAGAGGAACTCAACAATAAAAAATGAAAAAAAGATAAGCTATGATTCATTTCAAATACTTCTCCATGGATAAAAAAATCTGTACCATGATCTGTATATCCATTTTGCAGACTTTCTTCAAACGTGATCTCTTTTAATTTAACAGGAATACCTGCGGTTTCCAAAATCCCCTTTAACCAAAAGATAAGCTTTTCTGTATATGGAGTAGTCTGTAGAACAAGTGGTTTGGATACCTCTATAAATGGAACTTGATCCACTATGTATGGGTCAGATGGAGAGCGCAAAATACCACTTTGATTCGGTATAATTTTTGGATCCAATTGATTGATTTCATTTCTCCTTGCACTGATAACATATTGGATATAATCTCTTACTTCCTGCTTATTTATATCTGAATTGCGGTACGCATTCATAATCACAATACCAAACCCTGAATCACTCTCAACCTTATATGTTTCGATATCATCCTCTTTTACAGAGGATCGATAAATAGTCTCAAACCCCATCGGCATCTGAACAAATTCTATACAATCGAGCAGAGCTCTTTCCTTGTAATAGTCTTCAAACGCACGAAGAATTGTTTTTGTTTCATCATTTTTTTCCAGATAAAAGCTGCCCGTTCCAATTAATTTTCCATTGTTTACTTTATATATACTTGAGTTTATGGTGCTTAAGAGATGCAATATATAGCTGCACTTTTGTTTCAAGTTAATTTCTACCACATACTGTGCGGGGGAATGAATTCTTTGGACAATAAACCATATATCCCTGTGAATTGGATGATCACGCAAAGATTCCAAGCACCTTACAACATCATCTGCTGAAAGGTAGGAACCATCATGAAATTTGACTCCTTTTCTTATGTAAAGTCTTAACAAGCGATTCGAGCTTTCCCAGCTATGAGCAAGCTCAGGCCATATTTCATTATCTTCAGTCAGGTAAATCAAGCGATTGTAAATATTAGAAACTAAGTTAGCGCTATGTATATCGAGAGCTTCAAGAGGATGAAAGGACAAAAATGGATCCTTTCTAGGAATGATGAGTTTATCCTTTCCCTCATCATTAAATCCAAGCTTAGTTTGAAAGAGTCTCATCAGACGTAGTTTGCATTCAGAGGACCAATGCAGAGTTAGCCATTTTGCACTTTTTTCAATTGATTCATGATTGATTATATATTCCATTTCTTTTTCATATATGGATTCCACATTTTTGACCCACTCTATCTTAGTTGAATGTCCCCGTCCTTTTCCTGGCTGCAATCTAAACCACCCCTCCTCATGCCATCTTTGCATATATCTGGAGGTTTGCTTTGGACTAAGTTCGAGTAAATCCGCTATCTCTGCCTGTCTTACATATCCCGTTTGAATATGCTGCCAAAGAGTCAGTAGTTTAGGTTCCATCATCTACCCCTTTTCACCATAAAAGTAGACATTTATCAATTAATTGTCTATTTTCAGAAGCATCAGTCTAGTTTAATATAATCGATACAAAGGGGGTAAAACAATATGAAATTGAAGAATTTGCCACAAAATATTAAAGTACGGTTAGGCACATCTTTTTTTAACAGAATGGCATCAAGCTCTGTGATGCCATTTATGGCTTTGTATTTTGCTCATGAATTGAACAAAATCTGGGCAGGTGTCTTCTTGATTTTTACCGTCCTTATTACATTCGTTGCTAACCTGCTGGGAGGATATCTATCAGACCGTTTCAAAAGGAAGAAAATTTTATTAATGACTTCCTCTACAAGTGCCTTCATGTTTTTGATGATGACTTTGACCTTAATCCCTGAGAATGACTGGGTTTGGCTATTTGCAATTTGCTATGTTGGATATATGATTTCAAGTAGTCTTGGAAGGCCAAGCATGAGTGCAATTATTATGGATTCTACTACAAAAGAGACAAGAAAATTTGTTTATGCTCTTGATTATTGGCTCATTAATTTATCCATGGCCATTGGGGCAGCAATGGGAGGACTTTTATACAGTAATCATCAACTTGAATTATTTATCATCTTAACGTGTACATCCACCTTCATTGCCATTGCTTATAAAATTTGGCTGATTGAAGGTACGGTCCGTCAGTTAAAGCAATCACATAAAAACTTTCTGATTGATTTACTTCATAACTATAAAATTGCCCTTCAGGATACTCGCTTTGTAAAACTCGTACTTGGATTCATGTTTATCCTTTCCGCTGAATTCTCACTAAATAGTTATATTGGGGTTCGATTATCAGAATCCTTTGAAGTCGTTAACGTATTCGGATACCAAATTGGCGGTGTCCAAATGTTAAGTTTGATGAATATAGAAAATATGTTATTAGTCGTCCTTTTAACGTTTATTGTTTCCAATATTACGAATCGTTTTTCAAATAAACGTGTGTTAATCATTGGCCTGCTTATTTATGGTGTAGGGTATACATTTGTTACGTCAGCCAATAGCTGGTATATGCTCTTATTATTTGGGTTTATTGCCACGATTGGCGAATTGATGTATTCACCTGTTTATAATACTGAACAGGCAAATATGATTCCTGAGGATAAAAGAGGTTCTTATTCTGCTTTTAGTAATATATCCTATAATGGCGCCGACTTAATTGCAAGATCAACCATCATAATAGGCGCTTTTGCCGCTCCGATGATGATGTCCGTTTATATCGGCCTGGTTATTGCGGTCGGAACTTCTCTTGTATATTTCAGCCTTTTTTATAAAGAAAAATATCAAAGAAACATCCAGACAAATACATAGTAATAATTTGAGTCAAGCTTTACCTGAAGCATAATGATTGTCATAAAGTACCGCATTAAAACAGGCTGCCGATCTAATCGGCAGCCTTTCATTCTTCCCTTAGTGGAAGTAGTTTTATTCAGGTAATACATTTCCAAGATAACGTCCTGTAAGCCATGTTCTGTTCCTTCGTACTGCAATCGACTGGAATGTCTCGTACTCCGGTGGTAATCATCTATCTTCAGACTCCTACGAGTCTGCCCTTTCCCCTCGTTCATTTCCTTGGGAAAGGCGCCCCTACCAAATTTGGGTTTCTCGCTCGCGGGGTTTACCTCGTTCCACCCTTTTTGTTTCCAAAAAGGCTCCGTCACTGTGGCACTTTTATAGGTACCGGTGCCATATTCTAAAAGAACTTAGGCACTTTCCCAGCCGTCAGCCTGAAACAGACTGCCCTAGCTTATTGGGCTAGGCACGAACACTACAGGCATCTCAGCCTGTGCGAGCATGGACTTTCCTCTACAATTTGCATTGCAGCGATTACCCAGACGTTATCACATGCAAAATTCATTATACCCTCATTTCAACTATAAAACAACTGTTATCATTTGGAAGATATTTTATTCGTAAAGCTTACTTCCAAACACATGCTTTTCTAAGTTGGATAAGCGTTTTAAAATATCGAAATTGGTGGTACCTGTTGCTTGCTGAACTGGTTGTACAGTTCTTTTCGGCTGTTCTTCCAATTGTTTTTTCAGCTTCATATTCTCTTGCTGAAGTGTTTCAATTTCCTGATGAAAAACCTCATAATCCTTTATAACTAGATCCAGAAATTGATCAACATCTTCTTGTTTGTATCCTCTGACACCCGTTTTAAATTCTTTCTCTAAGATATCCTTTGCGGTCAACTTTGTTTTATCTGAGAGCATTTTATTCACCTCAAATTCATACGACTAATATATAATATTTTTTCAAAAAAAGTGCTGTTTGTCAATTTCCTCTTAATAATCTTCCCATTGTGCCTCATCAATTAAACTTTGCAGGTCCCAAAATGTTATTTGATTAATAGGATAATCCTGTTTATTTTGTTTCTTTTTACCTTCAAACCAGCTATATTTAGGGCTTCCGTCCTTTTCATCATCGTACAATATTAACATTTCATCGCTTTTATCGACAATAAATTGGTTCTTTAGCTTTAACTGCCACGGTCCTTCATACGGTTTCTTTGAAATAGCCTCAACATAGTCTGCCTGAAGGAGTACCTCTTCATACAGCTCTTTAACCGGTTCTTTCCAATTATCTTCCTGATTTAAATAGGGCAGTAAAACACCTAGCTTAAGATCTGGATACTCTTCCTGCAAGTCAAAAATCACCTGTGCAGCCCATAGTTCTACTCCGGGTTGCCCTGTAATGATTACCCATTCCATACCTTCCTCGAGAAGAGTTAACAAGCGACTCAGGAGTGCTTTTTTTATGTATTTGATACCCTCGTGATTTTGATCAAAAATACCAAGCTCATGGGCCTTATATCCTGTTACAAATACGACTTTTCCCATATAAGTTCACATCCATTTATACATTATACATTAAATCATAAAAAGAAGAGGCTTTACGCCTCTTACTTTTAGCAGCAAAATCCACTGCCACTGCCACTTCCAAATCCACTTCCACTTCCACTTCCAAATCCACTTCCTAGTCCGCTACCACTTCCTGAGCAACCAGGTCGCGGTGGAGTTGGTGTACCAAATTGATTAGATTGATTATGAACACTATTGGCACTTTGGAAAGAATGTGGGAAATGATGTTGATGTTGATACACATGCTTATTTACTTCAAGAGTTTGAACAGGATGCACATGCGGAACTATATGTGTATAGCAATTTTCCTTAACAAATTGAATCGGCTGGTGGCAAACCGGTGGGCACACCTGCACTTTGTTACACCCTGGTACTTGAATAGGACCACAATGATGTTGATGACGACGACCGAACATACGCGTCTCTCCTTTCATTATCTATATAGCTTACATAAATAGACTATGAAAAGATGGATAAGACTGTACTAAGGCAATTACCTATTTTCCGTTTATAAAAAAATGTTTCAACATCAGAACTGCTACATTATAATTAAATAGAATTAAAAATTACCATCGATAATCCAATAACAACAAAGAATAAATAAAAGACAACCTTATACATCCGATTTATGTTCACTTCCTTCTGCAAATTATCAAAGGTGTATAACATTAATTTACATGGGATGGACAAACATAACAACCATTATTTAGTTTTCTTTTATTCCAATTTCTTCTTTATCTAATTTACGCTCCAGTCGACAAATGCGGTGAAGAGTTGATTTTTCATGAATACCATGCTTATGAAAGGAATATTCCCTTATTTTCACCAAAGCTTTATTTGTATACTCCAGAGCTTTAGCATAATCCTTTTTCTTATGCTCAAAATATTTTGCAAGCTCAATCAGGGAACAGCAAACGATTACTGGTGTCTGTGCATCGCACGCCTCTTCCCAAAGCTTTACTGCTGCTTCATCATTTTTATTCTTTTTATGTTCGTTTGCCAAATGAAATAGTACATTCAATCGTTCTTCATCATGCTTGGATTCAGAAATTCCTTTTTCAAAGGAACCAATAGCACGCTCTCGATCCTTTAAATAAGAAAACCACCTAGCCAGTTCAAATGAATCCTCATGCTCCAATGCATCATCATTTAATAATAGGGCGGATTGATGAATGTATAAGGTGATTAAAGATAAAACGTCCCATTCATTATGTTTCATAATTTTAAAAATAGCTTCCGGATTCTTCCTATCAATATAATCAAAATAAATGATAGGGGCAAGGTATCCCGGCACATCATCCTTCCTCTCGAAACCAAGTACCTCTTTTTCAACAACTGATAGCTTTACGCGATCCAATTTGTTTTTCCACAGTCTTCTAGAAGCATGATATAAATCGAAATGACCGAAATCCGGTAATTTTGGCAAGTGCTGACGCAAAAGAGTATGCTGCGTAACTACTTGCGGCCAGTCAAATGCTTTTCCATTATAGGTGACCAACGTCTCATAATTCACTTTTTCTAAAAAGGTCTTATAAAACGGAATTTCAAACCCTGGTCTAGGGAGAAAATGTTGTCTGACCTTGATATTCTCATCCTCCAAAAAAGCATATCCAAGCAAAAAGATGGAAGTTCCTGCACCACCACCCAAACCGGTTGTTTCTGTATCGAAGAAAAACATTTGATTTGCTTCAAATCCTTTGGCAGAAAGAGGGTGCTTTAGATCGCTCTCATTCCAAATCTTCACAATTTGTGGAAGCATATCAAATGTATACTTTCCATGCTGATAATCAAGTGGATAGCTGACCTCCCTGATTAGGCAATATTCATTCTCGTAAATAACAGGAAAGGCCCCGAATTCGCTCCATTGCTCAAAGAAAGGGATGTCAACATTTTTAATAGGTGTATCGGGTTCAGGTTCAGAGCATACTTCCATACGTTTTTTTGAGCCTTCTCCAACATTTGTATTCAAATGCTTTTTCATCCGGTTTAGTTTATTTTTAATGGACATGTAATTTGTCACCGGCCATTCGGTTTCCAAGAATGGATAACACTTTAATGGAATCCTCCTTTAAAGACGAGCCAGTGCCTTCCATTCCAACACAGGATGGGCAGCCATTTTCACATGGACAGACT
Source organism: Bacillus sp. E214 (assembly GCF_008087365.1). NCBI lineage: Bacteria > Bacillati > Bacillota > Bacilli > Caryophanales > Bacillaceae > Bacillus > Bacillus sp. E214. The sequence goes on from NZ_VENN01000001.1 coordinate 1,326,015, forward strand.
CTAATTGCCTGAATCGTCTCTTGAATAATTTGTTCACTGTTTTCGTACATATGCTTGCTTAAACCAATTCCTCCCGGATAATGATCGTAAATAAAGATGGTTGGAAGCTCATTATGCGTTGCCTTAACTTGGGGGTAAACATGAATATCCCCTGGATCACACAGCACATAGACTGGAATGATGCCTCGCAGAGCGTGAGCAGCACCCATCAGCCCCTCCTCGAGCCTCTCTTCCTTCCAATCGACACTCCCTTCCATAAGAGAGAGCATACATGCATTCGTATGAATTTCTTCTTCTGGTAAGTGAATTGGTCCCGATCCAATATTTTCATGTGAGTCAAATCTGATTTTCTTGAAAATCGTTGCCATTGCTCGAACGGAAACATCTCCAAATGTAGTTTCACTTTTCGGATTAACGTTTGTTCGGTCAATTTCCAGCACATCTACCTGAACTGCAAGATTTGCATCCGTATAGTAATCCACATTGACCTCGCGTACATATGCCTTCTTTTCTTCCCAATCCAAATACTCTACCTGATATTGGATTCCTTGATGTAAGTAAATGGCTTCATCATGTAGAAGAGTCATAGCTGAGAATCGGTCCGTTTCTCCGATAACCTGCACTTTTGGATTAGTTCGGTCTATAATGACCACATTCTCCTGCGAAGCAGATCTAAGACTGATTTCATGTGCTGGGAAAGCATCATTCATCCAATGCCATGTATCTTTATTTTTGTGCAATACATGCTCCTCTGCCAAATATTCCAGAATTTCTGTAACCTCTGCAGCGCCAAATTCCTCCCCTTCTTTAAACGGGATTTCAAAAGCTGCACATTTTAGATGATCAACAAGGATTACCAGATTATCAGGATTAATTCTCGCTGTTTCCGGACTTTTATTAAAGAAGTAATCAGGATGTTGGATGACAAATTGATCTAATGGACTGGAGCTCGCAACCATGATAATCAACGCCTCGCCGTGACGCCTTCCTGCCCTGCCTGCTTGCTGCCAGGCACTGGCTATCGAGCCTGGGTACCCCGTCATAATGCATGCCTGGAGCTGTCCTATATCCACGCCCAGTTCAAGTGCATTCGTGCTGACAACCCCATAGATTGATCCATCTCGCAATCCCTTTTCAATTTGCCTCCTTTGTGTCGGCAAATATCCCCCGCGATAACCCGTAATCGCCTTCGGTCCCAATTGTTTCGAAATTAATTCCTGTAAGTACGTAACCAATATTTCAACACGGACACGGCTGCGCGCAAAAACAATTGTTTGGATTTTATTCCTTAAAAGAGTGCTAGCTATCTTTCTGACCTCTAATATGGAACTTCTGCGGATATTTAAAGGTTTATTGACGATTGGCGGATTATAAAACACAAAATGCTTTTTGCCTGCTGGTGCACCATTCCGCTCAATTAAGATCATTTTAGATTCCGTTAATTGTTCTGCAAGTTCCTTCGGATTGGCAATCGTTGCAGACGTACAAATAAAAATCGGATCACTTCCGTAAAAACGGCAAATTCGCTTTAACCTTCTGATCACATTAGCCGTATGACTTCCAAATACTCCCTTGTACGTATGAAGCTCGTCAATAACAATATACTTCAGATTTTCAAATAAACTGACCCATTTCGTATGATGGGGTAATATTCCGGAATGTAACATGTCCGGATTTGTCATTACGATATGGCCTGCTTTGCGGATTTTTTGCCTGATACTAGTCGGTGTATCACCATCATACGTATAGCTGTTAATATCTGCATCTGCAGCATCAATCAGTTCCTCTAATTCAGATTTTTGATCATAGCTCAATGCTTTTGTCGGAAATAAATAAAGAGCTCTTGTATCTGCATTCTCAAGAATCGATTGGAGAATCGGTAAGTTATAACACAATGTTTTCCCTGAAGCAGTAGGAGTGACCGCCACAATATTCTTATTATTTCTTATATATTTATAAGCTTCGGCCTGGTGGCTGTATAGAGCTTCAATCCCTCTTTTTTCAAGGGCAGACTTTAACTTTTCATTTAATTCAGTTGGAAAGGGTGAATACGTAGCTTTTTTTTCATCGATGGTATGCCAAAAAGCAATATTATCTTTGTATTGTTCATCCTGTGAAAAATCATCTATAAACTCCACTAAATTTTTCTTCCCAAACATGATGCACACCTCATTTCTGTCATCATTGTACCGAATGAACGTTCCCTTGAAAAGGAAAAAGTCGCACCTTTTTCAAGATACGACCTTCCAATTATTGATTCACTTTTTCTATGAATGAGGTAATAGCCGTGGATACTTGCTCCGGGGTCTCAAATATTCCCATATGCCCGGCTTTATCAATAACTATTTGTGTAATATGCTCTCCGCTCACAGTAAATACTTTCTCAATCGGTACAACCTCATCTCTTGCACCGGCTACGAGAAGAGCTGGGATATCGTTCCTTTGCAGCACATAATTCTTATCTTCACGATTTTTCATAGCCATTAAAGCACCGATGATGCCTGTTGGTCTCGTCTCAACGCCAATATCATACAAAGTTTTCAGCATCTCTTGTTCATTTTCCCTTGTTTCTTTTGACAGCAATTTAGGGATGAGATCCTTAACGAAAAAGGAAACTCCCTGTTCTTCTACTGTAGAGACACCTGCTGACCGTTTTTTCTTTGCTTCAGGGGAATCTGGTAATGCAGTGGAATGAATGAGTCCATATCCGCTGATAAGATCGGGATGGTGATCCACAAAGTCAAGGGTAATATATCCTCCCATTGAATGACCAAATAGATAAGCATCCTTTAAATCATGTTCAATAAAGAAATTATACAAATCCTCTGCCATATCATGAATATCGTATCCAATCTTTGTAGTATCTGTTTCGCCATGACCTCTTACATCAACAGCAATTACTCGGTAGAATTTCCTTAAATAAGGAATCACTTTTTCCCAGTAATCCTTGCTTCCGCAAAAACCATGCAGTAAGATAATAGGCTTTCCAGCGCCTTCTTCCTTAAAAGCTAATTTCACAAGATTATTCTCCATTTACTTCCACACCTTTTCATTTAATGATAATTAAATCTAAAGATCCGTCCCCGCATATTTTCTACGTTCAGGGTGGAGTCTTTTACATGTATGTATGATTCGATATTAAAAAGAGACAAGCTCAACTTCTAAAACTTTCTCTATATTTACCCATTCATTTTACCATTATCCCTCCTGTTATAACATTGCTTAAATATAAAGCAAAACCGCCATTATATAGCCAAATGACTATGATATCTTCGTTTACATCGTACTCCTTTATCACCCTAATTATTTAACAATTAAGAATAGCCTGCATATGCTAAAGATAGAATCATCAGAGGAGGAGAATATATGGCTCAAAACAAGAAGAATGGTGCATTTGAACCGCTCCGTAACTTCATTTCACAAATGGATGATTTGTTAACCGAGAACACAAGGAGCGGACTATTACAGTCTATGGATGATTTTTTCCAGAACCAAAAAATGTTTGCAAGCTTTCCCGTTGAATGGGAAGAAACAGAAACCCATTATATTATTCAAGCTCCTATCGCAGGTGTCGACAAAAATTACATTGAAATTGATATATCGGGTAGTAAATTAACAATATCATATGAAACTGTACGAAAAGTAAATAAAGGCGATCAAATCTATGCTACAGAAAAACAAAAGAAATCGAGAAGCTTTACATTCCATTACCCAATTGACGAAGAACAAATTGAGGCTAGCCACGAAAATGGCTTATTAACAGTCAAAGTCCCCAAATCAAAAAAGAAACGCATATCTATCCGATAAATAAAAAACTGCCGATCTATAACCGGCAGTTTTTTATGTGGTTACTTTAAATATAGAACCTACACCTTTTACTAAATTGGATACCTGATTCATTGAATTTAACATCATTCCCGCAGTATCAATCATTTTATTAAAATCGATACTGCCTTCCTGTGTTTTAAATTGATTAAGAACCGATGAAAAATTACTGCCCTGATTTTTTTGCATAAAGCTTTGTTTAGGATATGGATTAGTAATAGCTGTATTCATCTGCTGTAAAGGATAAAAATCTTCATCCTTAGAGTATAATGGGTTTTGAAATGGATTCACCTGTTCTTTTGGGTATTGATTCGGCATTTCCTGCTGCGGATAGCCGTAAAAATGTTGATCCTCCATCATACCGCCTGACATTGGCATACTTCCTGGATATTGCTCCATATAGTATGGATTAAAGGATGGCTGTTGATACATTTGGTTAGGATAGTAGGGTTGGTAAGCAAGGTTTCCTTCAAAAGGATTCAATTGTTGTTGCTGAATGCTCTCCGGCCCCCAACTACCCTGTGGTTGAACTTGAGGAGCCCCAGTTCCAGCCGGATAGATGTTTCGATATTCATATGGAGGCAAGCGGGATGCAGCCGGCATTCCATAATAAGGATTAAAATCACCATTACGCCTTCTAGCTTTCTTCTCAAGAAGTGGTTTAAGCATAACTCTCCCTCCGCTCTAACTATATACTTATACAGTATGCAGCATCTGGGATTGGGTGCTATACCGTTACTCCCCGTTCACTTCCTCCATCCGAATCTGTTCGAGTACAAACAAAGCTGCATTGATATGTTTAATGAATCTGGACTTGCTTGATTCCGGAAAGTAACAATGGACAGAAACTTGCAGAACATTATTATGGGTATTCTTAATCTGCATGAGAGATAGATATTTAGGTCTTTTATCAGCTACCCATTGCTCAGCCTCAATCAGCCATTCATCTGCCAGCTGCTTAGTATGGTCGGCAAACGGCTTAATCACAGTGTGGAAATCTGCACGCTCTTCCGTTTCGCGTGCTTCTCTATAGATTTTTTCAGCATTTTTAACGATCTCTATCAAATCAATTGTCTTTTCATATAAGGTATCTTTCATATTCATTACATCCTTGTTCTTTTTACCTAATCTAAACAGAATTTCAGTAAAAATGATACTATCTCGTATTTTACGTTAAATGAGCCAATTTCAATATAGACAGTTGTGTATCGTGTTTGTAATCATCAATAAAATTATTCATTTTAATTTGAATATCTGCCATATCCATATCAATCTTCCTGGCTTCAGTTTTGATTGTATACGTGAACTCGGCTATTGTATCATTTACTTCATTATCTGTTTTCCTAATTATTTCTTCCTCGAGGGCTATTATTTCCTGCTCCAATTCCCTTAGCAATGTGATGATATTTTCTTTGGAACTCATGCACCTCACCCTTTCCTCATTCTTATACACTTAAGGTTTCGATTTAACTATTTCAATCCCTTCATAGACGACAAAACTAGAAGAGTATCGGCAAAGAAAACAGAGACGGCGCACGTATATGCTTCCTTCGACAACTTGCATAAACTCTCTAAACATAGACAACCTAATGAATAGGAGGTGTAGTCATGAAGAAAAATACATCAGCTGCTCAAGAGAAAAAAAAGAAAAGCAATAACGCATCCAGTAAGCATACAGGCAATCCAAAACTAGATGGTCCAGATAAACCATCAACTTAAATTATTAGCTACCACTTACTTAATAGCCGGAGGATTTTATATTCTCCGGCTTTTTATTATTCTCTTTCACGTATGTCGCTTAAAAGATGACCTCGATAACATTCTTCTATATAATCATATACTCTAACCTTTTTATCTAAAAAGTACCTTTGACGAATCCAGCCAATTTATTATAAACTTCGAAGTGCCTTAGTTTCGTTTACATTCTATCAATTTAGTATTTATTGAAAGAGAAATACACGTTTATCTTATAATAAAATTACATAAATGAGTATCTGTACTAATTATTTAAACTTTCTATGTAAGTAATAATGAATTTTACAATTTTGATGCTATTTTTGTTATGATAAGGATGGGCTTGGAGGGATACTATGTCTATAAAATATCCTAATGGAAAACACTATAACCCGATTGCGAAAACCGGCAGCAAAGTACTGAAACAGAAAAAAGTGAATTATTCTAATCGGGGAATGACATTGGAGGATGACTTAAACGAAACAAATCTTTATTATATAGAGAATAACATCGCAATTGTTCACAAAAAGCCAACACCCGTTCAGATTGTTAATGTGTCTTATCCTAAGAGGAGCGCTGCAGTCATAAAAGAAGCCTATTTTAAGCAAGCCTCCACAACGGATTATAATGGTGTATATAAAGGCAGATACATTGACTTTGAAGCGAAGGAAACCAGACAAACAACCTCTTTCCCTTTAAAGAATTTTCATGAACACCAAATTGTCCATATGCGCAATATCATTAAACATGGTGGGATAGCCTTTATTATTATGCGCTTCAGTGTAACAGAGGAAATTTACTATTTACCGGCTGAGACACTGATCTATTATTGGGAAGAGATGCTATCTGGCGGTAGAAAATCTATACCAAAAAAGGATATCGAACATACAGGTGAAGTGATTCCGCTTGGGTTTTCACCAAGAATTGACTATATTAAGATAATTGACAAAAAATATGGTACCCAACTATTTTAAATGGTCCTTTATCCTGAAAGGAAGGTATGTAACACAATGTCAGATCAATATAAAACAAGGACAGAAAAAAGAAAATATGCAAATTCCAAAAGAAATAAAAAACAAAAGAAACAATCAAAATCATTATTAAAAAGAACCTTAATTGTTTTAGCTGCACTATTTATTATTGCAGGTATTTCAGTCGGAGGAGTTTTTGCATACTGGGCTGTCACAGCTCCTGAGATTGATGACAGCGCCCTGATTGATCCTATTTCTTCGAAAATCTATGATAAAAACGGAGATATATATACAGAAGTAGGCTCAGAAACAAGAGATTACGTCGATTATAAGGATGTTCCTAAATTGATGGAAAATGCCATCCTGGCAACTGAAGATGTGCGTTTTTATAAACATCATGGAATTGATATTATTCGCGTTGGCGGAGCTTTAATTGGAAACATAACAGGCGGCTTCGGCTCTCAGGGAGGTAGCACCATTACCCAGCAGGTAGTGAAAAACTCTTTCCTTAAATCAGAAAAAACGATTAAACGTAAAGTACAGGAAATGTACCTTGCTTTTCAACTTGAGCAAAAATATTCTAAAGAACAAATTTTTGAAATGTATGTTAACAAAGTATATATGTCATCCGGAGTCCATGGGTTTTCCACAGCATCCAAGCTGTACTTTGGCAAAGAATTGAATGAGCTTACCTTATCTGAAGCTGCCACGCTGGCAGGTATGCCGCAAAGCCCAAATAATTACAACCCGTTTACGTATCCGGAAAAAGCGGAAAAACGAAGAAACATCGTACTTAAACTAATGGAAAAAGCAGGTTTCATCACTGCGGAAGAGCGCGAAAAAGCGCAAGCCGAAAGTGTTGAAGATAGCTTAGTACCAGAAGAAAAACGCGAGAAAACAACAAACACAAAATATAATGCTATTGTTGATCAAGTCATCGATGAAGTGGAAGAAATTGGAGACTACAATATATACACAGATGGCCTTCAGGTATATACGTCCATCGATCCTGATGCACAGGAACTAATGGAGGAAATACTGAATAGCGATAAATATATCGACTACCCGAATGATAAATTCCAGGCTGGTACGGTCTTTATGGATACAAAGACCGGAGAAATCAACGCAATGGGCGGTGGAAGAAACCAAGAAGTAGCCCGTGGCTTTAACTATGCAACAGATTTAAAAACAAGGCAGCCGGGTTCAACCATTAAACCAATTCTTGATTACGGTCCAGCAATTGAATATTTGAAATGGTCGACTGCTCATATTATTAAAGATGAACCATATAAATATAGTTCCGGACAATCAATTGGTAGTGCAACGGGTACCTATAAAGGGAATGTAACGATTCGTGAGGCGCTTTATAAATCACTTAACGTCCCTGCAGTTAAAACACTCCAAGAGGTTGGTGAAGATCAAGCTGGTAAATTTGCAAAAAAATTAGGTGTTGACTTTGGGGAAATTTACGAAGCATCCGCAATCGGCGGTGTAGACAAAGCAGCATCCCCTCTACAAATGGCAGGTGCCTATGCTGCATTTGGTAACGAGGGTATCTATAATAAACCGCATGTCGTAAAAAAAGTAGTTCTAAGAGACAATGATACTGTTATTGAAACGGCACCGGAACCACAAGTTGCCATGAAGGATTATACAGCCTTTATGATTACAAACATTTTGCAGGATGTTGTGACTAAAGGTACAGGAACTGCAGCCAATATTCCAGGTCTTCACATTGCAGCAAAAACAGGAACAACAAACTACTCTGCAGAAGACCGGGCAAAATATAATATCAGTAAGAGCAGTTCACCGGATGCGTGGTTTATTGGATATACAACGAATTACACCATGTCTGTTTGGACGGGCTATGATCAACAATTAAAAAATCCGATGAGTAAGCAGGAAACAAAAATAGCCGCAAAAATCTTTAAAACAATGATGGGCAAAATGTCTGAGAATGTGACAACTGATAATTTCAAACAGCCAAGTTCGGTTGTCAAAGTTGCCCTTGAAAAAGGAACAAACGCTAAAGCAAGTGAATATACACCAAGTGATCAAATTGTATATGAGTACTTTGTAAAGGGACATGAACCTACTAAAACATCAGAAAAATATACAAAACCAAATGCGCCTTCTGGTCTCAACGCTGCTTTTGATGAAGCATCTAATCGAATAAACGTGAGCTGGAAATATGATTCTTCTAATGACGCAGAATTTAATGTTCAGGTTGTCGTGGATGGCGGAGACAGACAAACGTTAACCACTACAAAGGAAACTTCCTTTAGTCTCGATGCTCCAGAAGCCGGGAAAAAGTATACGTTCTATGTAACAGCTACTGTAGACGGCCAGGAGAGTGACTCAGCATCTACATCTGTTTCTATTCCTGAAGCTGCTCCAGAGGAGGAAGAACAGCCTGAAGAGCCGACTGAGGACAATACAGAGGATCCAAACCAACCTAACCCAGACAATGGCACAGGTAATGAAGAAGATCCGAATGAAGGTAACAATCCTGAAGAAGGTACTAATCCTGGTGAAGGCACCAACCCTGGCGAAGGCACCAACCCTGGCGAAGGTACTAACCCTGGTGAAGGAACTAACCCTGGTGAAGGCACCAATCCTGGCGAAGGTACTAACCCTGGTGAAGGCCAGCCAGAACCACAGGATGAGGATGGGCAAGAACAGCCTGCTGCGAGAAGTAATAGTACTTCCCAGCCTGACGAAACTTCCTATCTGATTCCACCTGCTATTCAAGAAATGCCTAGACATATACGTAAAATTGCCTAAACCGTAAACCAGAACATTTTGAAATGAAAAGTTTCAAATTCCTATAAACAATAACTAAAATGCACTTCATGGTTAGACTTATTCTAACAATGAAGTGCATTTTTTTATGCTATATATGCGAATAACTTTCTACTGTAAACTAATCACAATGAATAACTCTGCCTATAGATAAAGTTATCTAACTGCAGAAGTCACCTTTATTTCATCCCCCCTGCTTCACCACAATATACTCCAATCCTCAAAAGATACAATTACTACTACATCAATTTTTTGATCCACTTAATGCAATCCCTTCAATAAACTGCTTTTGGAAAATAAAGAAGGCGATAATTAGTGGAATAATTGCCATGAATGATCCAGCCATCACTAAAGGATAATTAGTAGCATATTGTCCGTTTAGAGTTGCCAAGCCCGCAGATAGCGTCATTTTGTCTGGGGATGTATTTACAATCAACGGCCAAAGCAAAGAATTCCAGCCATATAGCAACGCAAAAATCGATACTGAAATGAGCGCAGGTTTAGACAAAGGCAGGATAATACTGAAAAATATACGTAACCTGGAGCAACCATCAATAACGGCGGCCTCTTCCAATTCTTTTGGGATTGTCATAAAAAACTGTCGCAGCAAAAATGTGCCAAAAGCTGAAAACAGACCAGGAATAAATAAAGCTGGAATTGTATTTAATAGATTCATATCCTGGATGATTAAGTATTGTGGAAGTAAAAATATTTGCCCAGGAACCATTAAAACGGATAACATCAGGATAAATAATGTCTTCTTAAAGGGGAATTCAATTCGTGCAAAGGCATAAGCCGCCATTGCAGAAAGAAACACTTGTCCTAATGTGATGACCGCCGTAGAAACGAAAGTATTTAAATAATATTGACTAAAAGGTAAAAGCGTAAAGATGTCGCTAAAGTTATTCCATTGGGCAACTTCAGGAAAAAACTTTGGAGGAATACTGATTGATTCACTTTTTGTCTTGAGTGCAGTTAGCACCATCCAAATAAAGGGGAACACCATCATAATGGAACCAAATATAAGTAATACGTGAACAACCCATTTTCCTTTGTTTTTTTTCTTCATCATCTTGTCCACCTCTTATTCATAATGCACCCATTTCTTTTGAAATCCAAAATTAATAACGGTAATGATCATAGTTAACAGTAATAAAACAACGGTAATAGCGGCGCCATATCCTTTGTCATTTAATATAAACGCATGCTTATAAAATAAATAGGCCAGGGATTGGACACTTTCAAGAGCCGGATTAGTCTGGGAATACATTAGAAAAATCAAGTCATACACCTGCAGTGCAGAAATCAGCGACGTAATCAAGCTAAAAAAGATTGTCGGCGTTACTATCGGTAACGTAATCTTAAAAAACTTTTGCAAGGAACCAGCCCCATCTATTTCTGCCGCTTCATAGAAAGATCTCGATATTCCTTGTAATCCAGCTAAGAATATAACTATTGAAGTACCAAGGGAACTCCATATACCTACAATAATTAAAGAAATCATGGCTGTGTTTGAGCTTGTCAGCCAAGCTGGTCCCTGAATACCAACCTGAGCAAGGGTTTGATTTATGATTCCGTAGTCTGAGTTATACATCCATTTCCAAATCATAGCGACTGCAGATGTCATCGTAACAGCCGGAAGAAAGTAGATAACCCGGTAAAAAGATACACCCTTTATTTTGTTATTTAAAAGAGTTGCGATTAATAATGAAATGACCATCGAAATAGGTACAGTAAATATAGAATAGATTACGGTGTTTTTCAAAGCTGATAATACTTCTCCATCTCCAATTAGTTTCTTATAATTAGCAAGTCCGGTGAAAGTATTTCCACCGAACATGCCCCATTTAGTAAATGAATAGAAAACGCTTTGAATCATCGGAAAAAGATAGAAAACGAACAATCCAAGAAATAGAGGGCCGATAAAAAATATAGCTGCCATTATATCTCTTCTCTTATATTTCGATCTTTTATAAGGGATTACGTTACCGTCGTTTTTTGCCAAATCAATCATTCCCTACTCGATTATTTTTTCAATAGTTCATCCGCTTGCTTGGCCAATTCCAAACACGCTTCTTCCACTGTTATTTCACCTGTCCAAGCTTTTGTTAGTATATCAGCCTCAATTGCAATGGCAGCTGAGTTATTTTTCTTATTCGGAAGCGGTACTGCATACTCGACAGCATCTATGAATACCTTTAGATTTTTATCTGGATAAGCATTCATCCATCCCTCTTGTGAACCTTCATAGGCTGATAGAACCTTTCCTGAGTTAGCGGTATGCTCATTGGCTTCTTTTGTAGAAAGGTAAGCAACCCATTTTTTAGCAGCTTCTTCATTTTCTGTTTTGGCAGAAATAGCATTCGCTAAGGCATTTGACGTTGTAGCCCGGATTTCACCTTTTGGCATAGGTGCCACATCAATATTCTCTATTCCGTATTCATCAGTAAAATACGTTGGTACCATATAAGAACCATCCAGAGTCATAGCAATACGCCCATTTAAAAACAATTCGGATACTGTCGTACTAGCCATTTCTTCAACTGTTGGACTGGATCCTTCTTTAACAAAGTCATACCAAAACTGTACGCCAGCTATCGTTTTTGGATCAGAAAAACCAGACTTTGTCCCATCCTCAGCAAACGGAGCTCCTCCACTTTGTAATAACGTTTCATAATATCCACCCTGCCACGTTACTGGTGCAGCCATGCCATAAATATTCTTGTCTTTATTAGTAAGCTTCTTGGCTACTTCTCTCCATGTATCCCAAGTCCAAGTGTCATCCGGATAGGCGATGTTTGCTTCATCAAAAATCTTTTTATTATAGTAAAGTGCATGTGAATCGAAATCCTTTGGAATTGCATACAACTTTCCATTTCTTGTATAGGAATCTAAATATTGTTGAGGGAACTTATCTTTATCAAATTCAATGTCATCTAAGGGAAGGACAACCTCATTATCAATATAATCAGGTACACGCGGGAAATTAATCCAAAAAACATCTGGGGCATTATTTCCTGTTATGGCTGTTTCTAGTTTTGTCCAATACTGCGCCCACGGTGTGATTTCAAACTTTACTTTAATACCTGTTTCCTCTTCAAATTCTTTTGCGAGCTCTTCATAAATTGGCGCTTGCTCCTTATCCCATAAAGCATAAGTAATTTCTTTTCCGTCCCCTTTAGCATCGGACTTAGAATCATTCGAACAACCAACCAACATTGCACTGATAATCAAGAAAAAGACTGCTAACCACTTTACTTCCTTTTTCATAAATATCCCCCTTTAATTTGGTCTTACTTGCTTAATATATATTTCATAGCATTGCTGGTGTCATATGCTAGTTGTATCGAGTTTTCTTTGTAAGGACTTAACTCACAAATCACATCCCCGTTGTATCCTATTTCTCTTAGAGCCTCCATAAGAGACGACCATTTCATATCTCCGCTTAAAAGACCCGTAAATCCACGTATATTCCCTATATCCTGGCGAAAATCTTTAATGTGTACCTTCGTGATTCGTTCACCTAAAATGCGCACCCACTGCTCTGGAAAGCCAAATTGCAACACATTTCCTGCGTCAAAATAAGCCTTTACCGAAGGATGATTGATTTCATCAAGGAAACGACGCATCTCAAGTGGGCTAAGTAAAAATTTATTCCAAACATTCTCCACACCTATAACAATTCCGAGTGGTTCTGCATATATAGCTAATTCTTTTAGAGCCGATTGAGCCAAGTCATAGCAGTCATCATAACTATTTGTTTCCGTTACAACACCAGGGACGATTAATACAGTATCTCCACCAAGGACAGCACATACCTCAATCATTTTCTTAGCGATTTCTAATCCCTTTACCCTTACTTTCTCGTCGTATGAGGTCAGAGGGTATGTCCAATGTAAGCTTGTCGCAATACTACTGATTGGTAACTGATAAGTCACTGATAAATTTTTGATTGTCTCAAGCTCTAACTCTGTAGTTTCAAGGGTTAAAGCTGGGTTATCTATTAACCCTAATTCAGAAGTAATGGAATCCTGAGGCATACTTTCAGACATATTCAGTTCAATTGAATCGAATCCAGCTTCCTTTGTTACTTTAAAAGTAGTTTCCAATGATAAATCAGGTGAAAAACACCAGCTATTTATACCTTTTCTCACTTTCTCAGCCTCCTTTTAATTAATTACTCTGTTTCCTTTTTCAATCGATTGATAGGCCATCCTCGCCATCTTTACAGTGAATAGGCCATCTTCTCCTGATACTGGTGAAGGCATATTTTGATCAATGGCGTCTTTGAAAGCTTTTATCATGGCCATATCCATATCTTCTTCGTAATATGTAAAAGCAGGACTTGCTTTTTGATTGTAGAGTAATGCCTTTCTTCCAAATCCATCGGCGTGAATCCACCCTTTATCTGTGACCAATGTAAGTGAGGCATCACCCCATACTGGATACTCTTTAGGTCTGTTCCATGATGTATCCAGACTCATAAATGTCCCATCCGTAAATGTCACATGCAAGAGCCCTGTATCCTCCACATATGACTCACCAAGTAAATTCTCACCTCTAGCAAATACGGAATCTATTTGAGGAGCAAAAAACCAATTTACTAGATCTGCCATATGAATCGTATGATCAATGATAGCTCCTCCGCCAGAGAGTTTATTCTCTACAAACCAACCACCAGGTGATTTACCATGATTTGTGGCATTAATTGCAATTAGCTTTCCGCATGTCCCTTCGTCTATCATTTGTTTTAAGGACTGCATAGGTTGAGAAAAGCGAACTGGATGAGCAACCATCAATTTAACACCAGCGGCGTAGCAATCCGAAATCATCTTTTCAGCATCTTCAACCGTAAGTGCCATCGGTTTTTCGACAATCACATGCTTCTTATAAGCAGCAGCTGAAACAGTATATTCACAATGAAACACATTCTCTGAACAGATCAGAACCGTATCAATATCTGTTTGCAAAAGGTCATCCAATTGTTCATATGGGAAAATCCCATACTTTTCACTAAATTGAAACATTTTCTCCTTATCCCGATCATAAATACCGACAATTTCAATTCCAAGTGTCTTTAAACATAATGTGTAGCTATACACGTGCATATGAGCACAACCAATGATTCCTACTTTCATGAAGATCCTCCTTTCTCTACCAAAGCCACTTGCCCTGTCTGAAGACTTTGGATTGCTTTACCCCACCATTTCTCAACACGATCATCCTTCATATATTCAGGATTAATCTCAAGCACTTGCAGAAAATCTGATTGTAAAGCTTGTTCAACTGACGAATCAAACACATACAACCCAGTTGTTCCGGCTATCTCCATTTGTTTTATGTAGATTGATCGACTTGGTGAAAAATCAAAAAAGAGGTTAGCTACCGTCCTATCCGTAAATTGACAAGTGATTAGCCAAACATTTTTTTCTTGGCTTGCAGACGTATTAATATCTTTCAAATCCTGATTTATATGAATGTTAGATATCCAATATAAAGCTTCCTTTATATGCTGAGTGATGATTTCAAATGGTTTTTCTGGAGCATGGAAGTTATATCGAATAAAGGTAACGTTCCCTACATTCCCTTCTCGGACTTCTCTTAGGGCAGCTTGATCTTCTAACTTCACAGAGAACCCTCCATTACAATATATTTGTCCTCTTCAATTGATTGTTGGGCAGCAATGACTAGCTCAGAAACGGTGAAACTACTTTCCAGATTAGAACGCGGTTGAGCCCCTGTTTGAATACAATGAAGAAAATCCAAAATCATTTCAGCGTCTCCTCCACCATGGCCAACTGTATTCTCTATTTCGTAGACTAACTTTTCTTTTTTCAAACGATCATGAACTATGATTCTATTGTTCTCATCATCAAAGTATAGCTCACCCTTCGTACCAAAAAACTGAAATTCCCTCCGATAATAGGCTGCAAATTGGCATAATGTATACGTAACTTTCGCTCGATTTTGGTATTGAATTAGCAGAGCCTGATGATCATCTACATTTACCTCAGAATCAAACACACAGTGATCTGGCCAACTTTCTTGCCACTCAATTCCTTTATGCTTCTTGATATTAATTAGGCTCTCCTCACATGTCCATTTATGCTGACATGTTCGACAGTGCAGTTCTTCCTTTAAAGGAGATCCAAACTTTTTGATGGACCCAGGTTCACCAAACACTTCTAAACCTCCAAATGCTGCTACCTTTACCGGCTTGGCTCCAATCATCCAAGATAAAATATCCAGACTATGTGTAGCCTTTTGAAGTAATAAACTGTAGGACTTAGATTTCAGCCTATGCCAATCATGAAAGAATGCGTAACCACCATAGTTAATGTGGTCTGTTCCATTTGCAAGGAATATATCGCCAATAATTCCACTGCTTATTAAGCTTTTTGCTTTAAAATATAATGGTGCGTATCGCAGGACATAACCAACCTGAAAAACTTTTTTATAATCTTTTAAGGCGGAACGAATCATAGAGATTTTTTGCAATGAAATATCTAGAGGTTTTTCGCATAAAATATGTTTGCTAAATTTTATCGCTTCTAAAATAATTTCAGCATGGGTATCATCCGGAGTAGCGATAAAAACTGCATCCACATCCGTGCTCTTTAGCAAGTTTCGATAATCAGTGGTTGATCGAATTTGTTTTTCTTCAAATAAGTTAAAATTTGTGCCTTGTTCATCACATACATAGACTACTTCTATTTCTGGATGAGGAATTAGGGACTGAAGAGCGAATTTACTGCCTCGATTGCCTAATCCTATAACTCCGAACCTAATCAACTGCTTTCTCCCCTTCTTCTTTCAGCCTCAATTTATGTTCAAATGCTTGAATCGACCTGGCATATTCACTCGGACTTAATCCAGTTTGTTGTTTAAAGCAATTCGAAAAATAATGAACTGAATCAAACCCTAAATTTTGAGCAATAAGTGTAAAGCTCAAGTTATTTTCTCTGATTAAGACTTTTGCCTCTTCCATTCGAAGCGCCTTAAAGAAGGACATCACGGTATATCCCGTTTCTTCTTTAAATATTTTCTTCAAATATGTCTTACTAAGAAAGAAATGGGTACATATATCATCTAAAAATAATTGCTTATGTAATCGTTCATTCATGAAATCGATAATGTCATTCACAATCGTTTTTTCAAACTTTTTCTTAGTTGCTCCGCTTGCACGTTGCTGATTGATTTCCGATGTCTCATCTCTTATTAATCGTATTAAAAACTCACTCAAGTACAAATACATCATCTGTTCCGCTCCAACCCTAGGGTTTGGCAGGCGTATATCGTCTCGATATATCCTTCCTAGACTTGGCTGGAATACATCTTTTGCTTCTTTTAAAACTTTAGCCAACAATTCTCTTTCTCCAGTTGCGACCCTCATAATTTTATTTTCGAAAAAAGACATGATTGGAGATTGACAAACAAAACTAATGACTAAGACATTAGGAGCACAAATTCCATTCGCCCACAAATTATGAAATTCGTTTGGTTTATGGAAAATAATATCTCCTTCTTTTAATTCGTAGCCTTCTTGATCAGCAGAAACCTCTAACTTCCCCTTATCTACATAGACAAATTCCCAAAAATCATGTTTTTCACCCGTATACCGATAATCCTTAGAAAACTCAAAATAATACAATGTTAAAATCTTCTCAATTTCAATTAGATATTGCGGTGGATGAATATTCCTAAAAAAATCAGCCCTCAGAAGAATCGCCACCTTTATTGGAAATTTCAGAATACTTATTTCCAATTATCACAGTATTTACCTAATATAGGTACTACTTTTTACTAATTCAGCCCTTTTTTACAAGAAACGGGACTTTAATTCTAAATATCAAAAGACTTCTTGATAGGTAAGGTTAAAGAAGATTTATATCTTAAATAAAATACTTTTGAAACCGACTGAGGAGGTTGCCCATGTTAAAAGTAGGAATTGTAGGATTAGGTTTTATGGGAAATGCTCATTTACAGAAGTATTTGAGACTGGAAAAGGAAGGATACCCCATTAAATTAGTATCTATTTGTGATGTGGATGAAAAAAAGCGGCATGGTAAAGTAGTGGAGGGGAATTTGGAAACAGGTAAAGAGCAGGTAGATTTCAGCCGGTTCACCTTCTATGAAAAAATGGAAGACATGATTAAGGATGAAAAACTAGATTATGTAGACTTATGTCTTCCAACGTACCTACATGCTCCACTGGCCGTTCAAGCAATGGAATTAGGTGTCCATGTCTTGTGTGAAAAACCGATGGCAATCTCAACAAAGGACTGCTCCTTGATGATTGAAGCCTCTAAGAAATATGACCGCCAATTAATGATAGGTCAGACTCTTCGTTTTTTCCCAAGTTATCAGTACTTAAAAGAAACAATTGATACGAATAGATATGGTCCTGTAATAAGTGCTTCATTCTTTCGAGGCGGTTCAACACCTATATGGTCTTGGGAAAACTGGCTCCTGCAAAAGGAGAAATCCGGTGGATGCTTACTTGATCAACATATTCATGATGTGGACACTATCAATTGGTTGTTCGGTAAACCTGTAGCTGTATCTACAAGCGGAAAAGTGGTTTTTGAAGGAAATGGATATGACATTGTATCCACTAACTATCACTATCTCGATGGCAAAGTAGTAAATGCCCAGGATGACTGGACAATTAAAGGTGATTTTGGATTTGAAATGCGCTACAGAGTGAACTTTGAAAAAGGAACCATTATTTTAGAAAACAATGTACTAACCGACTATCCAGCCGAAGGTAAAAAATTTGTGCCTGATATATCAAAAGAAGACGGCTATTATCTCGAAATTAAACATTTCGCTGAAGCAATAAGGCTGAATACCAGTGCCCAAGATGCAATTCCGTTAGAAAGCACAAAAGAAACCATATATATAGCAGAAAAAGAGCAAGAATCCGCAAACCAATATGGAAAATTGGTATATTTATAGGAAGACATACGGTCCATATTATTACAAAATAGAAAGAAGCCATACAGAGTTATTAAAATCTGTGTGGCTTCTATTTACTACTATTAATATCACCAATATTGTTGGAATCAATATTCAACTTCATTTTTTATACTTATTTAAAGCTGCCATTTTGGCCGCAATCTTGATTTGCTCTTCCATTAAGCTTTTTAATTGCATAAAGCTTGGATAAAAGTACGGTCTTGCCAATATAAAGGGCAAACGCTCTTCCACATTAACTGGTTTCCCCTTTAATTCCTTTAGACATGCAGGGAAGCCGCATAAATCTACAGGTACTTGATTTGACCAATACATAAACGATATATATAGTACAATTCCTTTTAACAGATATGGTTTAATTTCCTGCTTTTCTCTGTTAGCGAACATAATTTCCAACTGTCGAACGATTTCCGCCCATTCATTCGTCAACTGCTCCCTTATAACAGAGAAATCCTCCCAGGGCCTGTACAGATCATTGCCTTTAAAATAATAATACTCATAAGGAAAACCAAGATTGAAAATATCGTTATTCCATCTCAAAAAATCATTTTTATCAAGTTGATTGTACTCAAAATTAAAAGGTTCAAGATTTAATTCTGGTATATTCATTTTCCTTTTCCTGCTGCTTTCATTCTTTTTTTCCCTTCACGGCACAGTAGAAGCATAGGACACTCCTCGCATTTTGGCGATTGAGCTTTGCAATGGTATCTACCAAAGAAAATCAATCGGTGATGGGTAATCGACCATTCTTCCTCAGGGATCCTTCTCATCAGCGTTTTTTCAACCTCTAAGACGGAGTCCTTCCATCTGCATATACCTAACCTTTTACTTACTCTCTCCACGTGTGTATCCACAGCGATTGCCGGTGTTCCATACGCTACTGAAACAACCACATTCGCTGTCTTTCTCCCTACTCCGGGAAGCTCAACTAATAAATCCCGGTCATTCGGAACTACCCCATTGTATTTTTCCAGTATAATCTGCGATAACTTCTGAATATTTTTCGCTTTATTTCTGTATAAACCAATTGAACGAATATCATTTTCCAATTCACTAAGCGGTACAGAAAGGAAATCCTCTGGTTTTTTATATTTTTGAAAGAGATTTTTCGTTACTTTATTCACCAAAGCATCCGTACATTGTGCCGATAATACTACCGCTACGGTTAATTCGAATGGATTGGAATGATTTAATTCGCAATGGGCCTCAGGAAACATCCTTGCCATTTCGTCGAGACAATATCGAATTTGTGTATTGGTAAGCATCTAAATCCCCCTCCCTTTATTCTTTATTTTTCGCGAATAAAAAGACCGGATAAAAGGATCTATCCTGGTCTATCGATTAAAGTCTATTCTAGCCAATTATATAATGGCAACTCTTTAGCAACGGGAACAGTTTTAGCAGGACTTTTTTTCGTGTAGCTTCTGAAGCGTTCACTATACGCCTTGGCTTGTTCCAACGTTTTGATACTGTGTTTCTTCCAATCGAACAAAATACGATCTATATATCTGAAACTGAGCTTTCCGGAGATAACGGCTTCTTTAAGAGCAGCCTTAACCAAATCAGGTGAATGCTTATCCTCATCCAGCCACATCGTTAATGTTTCACCCTCAAAGGGTGATAATGGACGGCCAAACTCCTTTTCAAATACGGTATATAAGGATTCACTCTTAATTACTTTCTCTTCAAAGTCGGTTTGCTTAGCTTCTTTTAAATAATGATAGGCCAATTTTTCAAATAATGGCTTGATTGAATAGCTCTCATAACCTGGTTTTTCATCCTCTGTAATATCTAAGAAACCATGCTGAACCAGTTTTCTGAGCAGGTTAGTACAGTCCATTTCAGTGAGGTTCATTACAGAAGAGATTTCAGCAGGAGTGGGAAATGAATTCCCGTTCATTGAAAAGTTTTCAACATGCAGTAAAAGCATCATCTCTTGTTCATTTAATCCCATCTCTTTGTAACTGCTTAACAAATAAGAGGGTATGACAACATTCGCCTGCTTAATCCAATTCGACAGATTTTTTATAGTCATAATTCGACACCTCACCTTTTAGTATACCATGTATGCTGATTTTGAAGTACGGAAAAATAAAACCTGACAATAAAATAAATTGCCAGGTTTTATTTGACTATTAAGGATATAGACGATTTAAAAGACGAGGGAATGGAATCGTTTCACGAACATGTTCCACACCGCTTATCCAAGCAACCGTTCTCTCTAGCCCAAGACCGAAACCAGAATGAGGAACGGAACCATATTGACGTAATTCATAATACCATTTATAAGCATCCATACTTAAATTATGTTCATCAAGTCTTGCTTTTAATAGATCCATATCGTGGATACGCTCTGATCCACCAATGATTTCACCATAGCCTTCCGGTGCAATTAAATCTGCACATAAGACAACATCATCACGGTCAGGAGCAGGCTGCATGTAGAACGGCTTAATTCCTGTAGGATAATGGGTGATAAACACAGGCTTATCATAGCTTTCTGCAATTGCTGTTTCGTGAGGAGCACCGAAATCATCGCCCCACTCGATATCATCAAAGCCCTTCTCATGCAAGAATTTAATTGCATCATCATAGGTAATTCTAGGGAATGGTGCTTTGATATTTTCTAATTTGGAAGTATCTCTTCCTAGCGTTTTCAGCTCAATCACACAATTTTCCAGTACAGATTGAACGATATAGGAAACATATTGCTCTTGAACTTCTAAGTTCTCATTGAACTCAACAAATGCCATCTCTGGTTCAATCATCCAGAATTCGATTAAATGACGTCGCGTTTTGGATTTCTCAGCACGGAATGTTGGACCGAAGGAGAATACTTTCCCAAGTGCCATTGCTGCCGCTTCCATATATAATTGTCCACTTTGAGATAGATAAGCATCTTCATCAAAGTATTTCGTTGCGAACAATTCTGAAGTACCCTCTGGAGCACTTCCTGTAAGAATCGGCGGGTCAACTTTTACAAAGCCCTCTTTATTAAAGAATTCATACGTAGCACGAATGATCTCATTACGAATTTTCATGACAGCATGCTGGCGCTTTGAACGAAGCCATAAATGTCTGTGATCCATAAGGAACTCAGTGCCATGCTGTTTCGGTGTAATCGGATAGTCAACTGCTTCTGCAATTACTTCAAGTCCTGTTACAAGTAGTTCGTAACCAAATGGGGAACGCTCATCCTCCTGAACAATACCTTTCACCCATACGGACGTTTCCTGAGTAATCTTCTTAGCGGTATTGAATAATTCTTCATCAACCTCTGCTTTGACAACTACGCCTTGAATAAAGCCTGTACCATCGCGCAGCTGCAAGAAAGCAATTTTTCCTGAAGAACGTTTATTGGCAATCCAAGCACCTATCTTAACTTCTTCATTAACATATTTATATACTTCATTAATTGTACATTTCACATTTTTTCCCTCCAAAGCTTAAACAAAACCAGGTTATGTACCCTATTCATTATACAAGTACCAAAATGGACAAGCAAATACAAAATTTCACCTGTACATGAAATAATCCATTATTTCATCGATCCTTTGCAGAAAACATCCATTCTCGCTTGCTCGTTTTTTAAATTAATCCTTAACCCCCTCATTTACCATCAGTCAGTAAGGTAATGAAGCGGCTTAAATTAATACCATTCACTCAAAAAACCCCTTTAAGATCATCCAGGAATTTTCCTTAAGGGGTCGTTTCGTTTACCGTCTCCCTGTGAATCCTATTTATTCAGCCTTTGTTGCTGATTTATTTATCACATATTCCTTTATACGCTTAACAGCTTCTTGAAGTGCTTCTAACGATATAGCATACGATAAGCGTATATTATCAGGTGCACCAAAGCCAGAACCGGGAACTACGGCTACCAGAGCATTTTCCAATAGATCTTCTACAAAATCATCTACACTGTTAAATCCACACATCTCTGCCGTTTTTGAGACATTTGGGAACAGGTAGAATGCCCCCTGAGGTTTCAGACAAGTCAATCCCGGTATCTCAAGCAATTGATCGTAAATAGCATCCAATCTTTGTTCAAACGCACTTCGCATAATTTCAACTTGATCTTGCGGTCCTGTATAGGCTTCAATTGTTGCATATTGTGCGGTCGTTGTCGGATTGGACGTACTGTGGCTTGCCAAGTTCGTCATTGCTTTAATTAACGCTTGGTCACCTGCCGCATAACCAATTCTCCATCCTGTCATAGAATGGGATTTGGAAACACCGTTTATGACGATTGTTTGCTGCTTAAACTCTTCGGAAAGCTCTGCTATCGATACATGTTCATGGTTGTGGTAGACCAATTTCTCATAAATTTCATCTGAAACTATAATAATATCATGTTTTAAACATACCTCACCAATCGCCTGTAATTCTTCAGCTGTGTATATCATACCGGTAGGATTGCTTGGTGAATTGATAATAAGCGCTCTCGTTTTTTCAGTAATTGCTTTTTCAATCTGTAAAGGCGTTACCTTAAATTGATTTTCTTCTTTACCTTCAATATAAACAGGCACTCCATCTGCCAATTTAACTTGTTCCGGATAGCTTACCCAATATGGAGTAGGAATCAGCACTTCATCCTCTTCATCCAAAATTGCCTGAAAAAGTGTATATAAAGCGTGCTTGGCACCTGAAGCGATAAAAATTTGGCCGTTACTGTATGTTAGTCCTTGATCTTTTTGCAGTTTATCTGCGACAACCTTGCGCAGGGATTGCAATCCAGCAGAAGGTGTATATTTTGTGTGGCCATCCCGCATGGACTTTTGCGCTGCTTCGAGTATGTTAGCTGGAGTATTGAAATCTGGTTCTCCTGCTCCAAGTCCAATAATGTCCAGACCTTGGGCTTTAAGCTCTTTTGCTTTGGCTGTTATTGCTAGTGTTGATGATGGTGTTAATGCTGATACTCTTTTTGCTAATTTCATCCGGTTCCATCTCCATCCTACAGATTATCGTAATTACGTATTAAATTGCCTGTTTTGAAATTCAGGTAATAATACCCATAAAGGTCTTTATTATTTTTATAGGTTACTTCCCATAAGGGTTGATTATTTTCCATTCCCAAATGGGCAGACACAATCTTCTTCACATTCTTTTTTTCTTTCACGATTGCAATGGCTTTATTTTTACTAATACCTTCTGAGAGGGCAATAATCTGGCTTTTCTTTTTCTTATCATCCGGCACCCAAACACCGATTTTTTTGCCATCTGCTGTTTTGCCAGTTATTACACTCCATGTCTCATTTCCATTATATAAATAGAAATCATCCACTTCTGTCATTCCAGCTGTTTCTCTGGCAATATCTTCTGCACTCTTTTCAGCGTCTTTCCTGGTGCTGTCACCAGCATAGATAGCCTGAATAAAAAAGCCACTGCCAATCAGGATAATAATCACTATGCTCCAAATTACTTTTTTCATATCTATTTCCTTTCAAGTTATGTACGGTATATTGAAAAAACGGCTGTTTGTTGATCTTGTTTATCTAATGCTAAGCCAAACATTAAATTCTCTTTTTTCAACGTTTTATTTAAAGAATCAACGATTTTATATAAATCATTCGTGTATGTCAATTTAACACTTGATAATAGCTCTACCTTACTCTCCATTGTAAGTCCTCCCAAAACGTAGCGCTCTCGTACACATTATACCAAAATAAAATTGCAAATAGCTTTACTTTACTAAAAAAGCGAGCCAAACATTAAATTCCTTACATATTCCTGTATATTGGCTTTACGTAATTTAGACCATGTTCAAACATACTTCTATCACTCCGAATCAAATCATTCTCTATCAAGACCCATTTGCTGTCTTTTTTATAATTCGGAGAAGTATTAAGCAAGCTTCTTAAATTAATGATTAACTCAGATATTAAATCCTCATCTGGAATCGTGCTGTTCATTTCGACTGGAGGCTCAACCATTAAAATCATTGATCGGCCATTATAAGTATGCCAAACCTGATCCCAGCCAGTGTAATTCATTAAGAGAATTGATTGGTCAACAGCAAGATGATTTCGCAGCATTTTCATGGCAGAACCGGAGGATAGTCCCTGAGCCTGCAACTGTATGTGCGTAAATTCTGCTAATCCCTTCATATCATTATATATTGTTTTTAATGATTCTTGTGATTGAAAAAGAAGGATTAAGGGCTTTTGTTGCTTTTTCACAAAATCAATCAGCGTATATCCCGACTTTTCCTTCAATGGAGTCAATATCGTTAAATATTGCTCTTTTACCGGGGGGATCACCAGGCTACTCAACTTGTTTTCCTGAACACCTAATTGTTGTGAAATAAAATGGAAGGATCCACCTACCGTCAAGACATCTG
This sequence comes from Bacillus sp. E214, assembly GCF_008087365.1. Classification (NCBI taxonomy): domain Bacteria; kingdom Bacillati; phylum Bacillota; class Bacilli; order Caryophanales; family Bacillaceae; genus Bacillus; species Bacillus sp. E214. The sequence goes on from NZ_VENN01000001.1 coordinate 1,350,663, forward strand.
AAATAAATAAAATATGGCTATCCGGCTTTAATAAGTTTCGATTAACCCATTTTGAGACCGATAAGGGCTGGGCATATATTTGGACTGAATTTCTATTTCCCTTTACATTCCAACTCGCCCAAACCTCATCATTTGTATCCAGACTCTTAAAAAACCTATTTAAAGTAACTCGGATTAAATTTATTTCCCCCGATAATTTTGTTAATTCATCAATAATGTTAAATTGACTTCGCTTTAATTTTTCAATTGGTACTTGGTTCAACTCACCAAGGATCTGTTGAAATTGTACTACTAATAAACCGAGAGAGTCATACAGATCATTGGCTTCTTTTAATAATTGATCCATGTATTTTTTATTCTCCAGCTCAGAAAAATCAAGCTTACATTGCACTCTAGGTCCGTCCATATCCTTTTTGCTTTTCATTCCATATGTGAACAATGCCTCATAAAAGCTCTCCACACTGCATGCGATTTCTTCCAATAAAACAGCCAGTTGATTTTCATTATATGAACCGGTCGTTTTTTCCTTTAAAAGCAATATGACAGATCTCAATAGTTGCCGATTATCCAAAGTTCCAATTTTATTCAAGATATTCCTCACTTCTACATAGCTCAGCTCTTTCGTTAATCCGCTTTGAACAGAGGATGGAAAATAATTAGCTTCCTCAAGTACTATATTAGGGCACTCGCTTAAGAAATCCCCTGTTTGAATATCCGAAATTAGACTGTCATGAGTACTAAGAATAATCTTTGCCTGCTTAGCAGCCAGCATCTGTCTCGAATAGAAGTCCCGTTCCGTCCACGGCTTAAGCAAGCGTGGATGCAAATGGGCATGGTGGGCTACTTCCTTCCAATATTCTCTTCCCCCCGAGGATAAATTAAGCTCTTCCAAACAGCCTGTATTTGTCATGGTTAACCAGACTAATATTTGCATTTTTGCGATTGTACTTTCGTAATTTTGTTGTTTTTCCCGCATCGATTGCTCGAACTTCGGCAAACTTAAATACTGCTCCTTAGAATGCAATATGCTAACTTGATTTTGAATCATTTTAGAAGAATAATCCCTCTGAAAAATACCCATTAACTGTTCAGCTGTATGTTTAGTATGGGCAGCTATGGTTACCTGTACATGATTTTCATTGGCATATTCATAAAAAGCTTTTATATGTCCGGTAAAATCCCGTGTCCCATCTTCTACTAAACTAACGTTATGACTCTTAAAGCTCTTCTTTAATATGTTATGTAACGCTGATTCATCAAGAGAAATATGTTTTTTTTCATTCTCCTGTTGTGTTAGGCTTTCAATTGATTTCTGCCTAACAATTGCGATACCACGATAAATATCTAGATCTGGTCTCCATGGCTCACTCATCGTTGAATATTCATTTAATATCTCAGCCAATAATTCTTTAAGCTCGCTTTTTAATAAAAATGATAATCTGTATAATGATTTAATGGTAGGTTTCGGCAATTTCTTTAATTGTTTGTAAAACTCGATAAACAAAAGAGCCGTTACATAAGCATCACTGTCTGCTTGATGTGGCCGCTCATGAAGAAAGCCATAGGCTTTTCCTAACTCCTCTAGTTTAAAACTCGACATTCCAGGATTGACGATTTTTGCTAGTTCCACCGTATCTACGGTATATCCAAGAAAACGCTCATACCCTACACGTTCCAATTCAGCCTGTAAAAATGTCAAATCGAATAATACGTTATGAGCAACAAAAACAGCCTCATCCAATACACCAATAATGTAGGGTGCCAACTCTTTAAATGTCGGTGCATTCTCCACGTCTGCATCCGTAATACCGGTTAATTCCTGTATGAATTGAGGGATGGACCTCCCTGGATTTATGTAAGATGAATATTGGTATGTGATTTCACCATTTTCAATGACGTTAGCCGCAATTTGAATGATGCGATCACCATTTTTAGGGTTATTACCTGTAGTCTCCAAGTCGATTACTACATACTTACTTTTCATATTTAACACCTGCTCACTTCTTCTCTAACTTGCTTCTGTTTAGCTGATGGAAAAATTCACAATGGCACCTTATTTTCCATTTTATTTTTTGGGTCCCCTATCATACACTCTTCATATCATTTATCGTTACCCATTATCTACTGTTATATCAAAACCAGCCTTATTAATCAAAGAAGAATGAAGACTATTGGTTAATAAAAAACAAACGCTGGTTCCCTTAAAGATTTAAGGGGATCAGCGTTTGTTCATTAACAAAGTCATTAAATGATCGTTGCCTCTGGTTCGGCTCCAAGCATTTCAACAATTGTATTATACTCATCAAGAACAGCCACTTTAGGCCGATGGCTTCTTACATAAGCTTCTTCTATTAATCCATAGGATATAATGATTATTTTATCACCTTCCTGAACTAGACGGGCAGCAGCTCCATTTAGGCAGATTACACCACTGCCTCTCTTACCGGGAATGATATATGTTTCAAAACGTGCACCATTATTATTATTTACAATCTGAACTTTCTCATTTGGAAGCATATCTACCGCATCTAATAAATCTTCATCAATTGTAATACTGCCTACATAGTTTAAGTTTGCCTCAGTAACTGTTGCTCTGTGAAGCTTTGCTTTCATCATATTGCGAAACATAATCTTACCCCCTTGTATGACTATAAATTTATGATAATGTTGTCGATTAAACGAACAGACGTATATTGAACCGCCACTGCAAAGATGATTCTTTGATCATGCTCTGTAATCTCACTCAAGTCCGGATAGGATAATCCTTCAAAATAATCGATTTGACCATTGATATGGGATTGCAAATACTCTTTCCCCTTTTCAAGCGCTTCCGCGGGACTGGCACCTTTTTGCAGCTGAGCTTTCACTTTGCAAAGACTTTTATAGATAAATGGAGCTTCTTCTCTTTCCTGCTCTGTTAAATTAATGTTTCTGGAGCTTAATGCAAGACCATCCTCTTCACGCTTAATCTCAACACCAACCAGTTCAATCGGGAAATTAAAGTCATGGATAATCCCTTCTACTACAGCAACCTGTTGAGCATCCTTCAGTCCAAAATAAGTTCGGGTCGGATGGACAATAGTGAACAATTTTGTCAGAACAGTCGCCACTCCATCAAAATGACCCGGTCTGGATTTTCCGCAAAGTACATCGGTGCGCTCATGCACTTTTACCGTCAGGGTTTGCTTATCCCCATACATTTCCTGAACTGTTGGATAAAATAAATAATCCACCCCTGCATTTCGTGCCAGCTCTTCATCCCGTTCCATATCGCGTGGATATTTATCAAAATCCTCATTAGGACCAAATTGAAGCGGATTTACAAATATACTGATAACTACCACATGATTTTTCTCTCTTGCTTCTTGAATAAGTGATAGATGTCCTTCATGCAAATATCCCATAGTTGGGACAAATCCGATGGAATGTTTCTTTTCCCTCTCTAAATCAAGTACTTCACGCAGTTCGTTTATCTGGCTGATAATCTTCATTTTTCTCCTCCATACAATGAGGCTAGTTCTTCTTCCTTCATCGTGAATGAGTGATCACGATCCGGAAAAATTCCCGATTTCACTTCTTTTATATGCTCAGACAAAGCATAGCCAATCACATCATTTAGATTAGCATAGGATTTTACAAACTTGGCCACTCTGCCTACACCATATAATAAAACATCATGATAAACGAGAACCTGACCATCCGTACCGTTACCAGCACCAATCCCGATTGTTGGGATTATTAGTTCATTCGATATATGTTCAGCGACCTGATAAGGTACACATTCAAGCACAACGGCCATTGCCCCGGCTTCTTCACACTTTTTCGCATCCTCCAAAAGTTTAATTGCCGCCTCACTTGTTTTACCCTGGACTTTATAACCTCCAAGTACACCAACTGATTGCGGTGTTAAGCCTAAATGCGCCACTACCGGTATACCTGCATCTGTCATCGCTTTTATTTTGCTAATAACATCTCCGGCACCCTCCATTTTGACCGCATCAGCCCCTGCCTCCTGCATAAGTCTTGCAGCATTTTTTAACGCTTCCTCATTTGTTGTGTGATACGTCAAAAACGGCAGATCCGTCACGATAAATGTGTTAGGTGCGCCTCTTTTAACAGCCTTCGTATGATGAATCATATCCTCGATAGTGACAGGAACAGTAGAATCATATCCTAAAATAACCATTCCAAGAGAGTCACCTACAAGAATCATATCGACCCCCGCTTGTTCTGCCAGTTTAGCAGATGGATAATCATACGCAGTCAGCATTGAAATTTTTTCTCTGTTTTCTTTTAGTTTCAAAAAATCCACAGCAAATTTCATTTTTTCTTTCCTCCTTTTCATTCCGAGGAGAGAAAAACCTATTTACCAAATAAAAAATCCTTCTAATTACAGAAGGATGGATTGGCATAATAGCTTTTATCCCTCTGTCCCGGTCCTTTCTTGGATACAGGCAGAATTATAAATCTATTTAAAATGACTACTATACAAGGTGCAGGTCGTTTCCGCTCCCGCCCTTCTATGAATTATAACATTCAGTCATTTTTATATGCCATATATTAACTCATTTTCAATTAATTTCTTTTTTAAAAACAACCGCTTAATATTGTCCATTATTGATGCACAGTTATATCTCCGGAATAAACCAAATGGCTTTTTTGCTCATCATCCATGATAATCAATACACCATCATCATTAATTCCGGTTGCCAAGCCAGTTAAAGATCCTCGCAGGCTTTGGACGGTGACCTTCTTCCCAATGGTAATGGTAAGCTTTTCCCAAAGCTGTTTTATTGGTTCAAAACCTTTTTCTAAATAAAGTAGATATATATCTTCAAAATTCTTAAAAAAGCTTTGTAAAAATTCAGATCGATCTACTCTTTGTTTCTTCTCGATTAAGACAGAAGTAGCGATCTCTTTTAACTCATCAGGAAACGATTCAAGGGGCTGGTTTATATTCATGCCAATGCCGATAATCACATGATGAATTTGATCGGACTCCGCATGAAGCTCTGTTAGTATTCCCGCAATCTTCCTTCCTTCTACCAACACATCATTTGGCCATTTGATTCCTGCATTCACACCAAATTTGTTTAATGTCTGAACAACAGCTACAGCTGTTAACAACGTGAGCTGAGGGGCATGGTAGGGAGGAATATCAGGTCTCATAATCATACTTAACCAGATCCCTCCATTTGAAGGAGAATGCCACTTTCTTTTTAATCGCCCTGTACCTTCCGTTTGTTCATCACTAATCACAGCTGTACCATCTTTAGCTCCGCTTCCCGCAAGTTCTCTGGCAACAACTTGAGTGGATGAGACTGTATCATAAGAATATATAGATTGTCCTACAAATTCAGTCTGTAACCCCATTAGAATATCAGTGGCCCTTAGAGAATCTAATTTTTTCAAGAGCCGATACCCCTTTTTCTTTACAGCCTCAATTTCGTAGCCTTCCTGACGCAGCTGGTCAATATGCTTCCATATCGCCACTCTTGAACAGCCAACTAAATCAGCTAATGCCTGTCCTGATATATAATCCTCTCCAGCTTTCGCAAATGCTTTGGCAATCTCATGCTTTAAAGTTTGTTCTCTTGAATGAGCCATTGTTTAATTAACTCCTTTTTATTCGGGACCTTATGATCCAGAATTCCGTTAATCACTTCATGCATAAGCTCCTTAATCCACGGTCCACCTGGTTTATCAGCCCATTTCATCAGGTCGTTTCCGGAAACCTCTATAACAGTTTCCTTATGAATTGGCATACGAGCATGCAGATCAGTGATTGCGTCGTAGTCTGGGTCCGCATGATGATATACTGACCAAACCCTTTCCACGCTCAGGGTGTTTTCAAGGCCAAGCTGATAAATGGTATAGGGAGTAAATGAGGAACTCTCTCTTTTCTTCGTTTCACGGATCAACAGACCTATTTTTTTCATTTGACTTGAAGAAAGCTTCCAGTGACTGTATAGGGATTGATCCTGACCATTAAAGAGGGCAATCAAAGCCATCCATTCTTCAAATGATTCACAACGGTTTAAGGGTAGTGCAAGAAACTGCTCTATATGAGCCGCAAATTGACCAAAACCCGGAAAATAGGCTAGCAAACCTTCGTCTGCAGCAATTTTTAACCCTTTTTCTGGATATTGCCCAAGAACCATTTTTTGAAACTCAGCTGTTTTCCGTTCCTGTGCTATATGTAAGAGTAAATCGGCATTTTTCCGTAATGCCGATCGTGTATTTTCATGCAATGTAAACCCTAGCTGGCTTACAAATCGAACAGCACGAAGAATCCTTAGCGCATCCTCACTAAATCGTTCATCCGCCGGACCAACCGTCTCGATTACCTTTGTATGTATAGCTTTTTCTCCATCAAATGGATCATACAATTTTCCATCCTGGTCCATGGCAATTGCATTCATCGTAAAATCTCTTCTCTTTAAATCCTCATGCAAAGAGGTTACAAAGATGACTGAATCTGGCCGTCGATAATCTTTATATGCAGATTCTGTTCTAAATGTCGTGATCTCAAACGAGTCTCCTTTATAAAGCACTAATACAGTTCCATGATCAATACCAACGTCTACTGTATGGGTGAAAATTTCCTTTACTTGCTCGGGAGTGGCGGAGGTAGCAATATCCACATCATCAATTTCCTTCCCCATTAAAGTATCCCTAACGGCTCCACCAACAAAATAGGTTTCATACCCCTTCGCCGTTAACTGATCCAAAACAGGACGCGCTCTGATAAATTCCTGGTTCATTCATCCTTCTCCCCATTTTTCAATAATGAATAATACAAGTCCTCATATTGATTCACGATATGTTCGGTTTGAAAATGATCTTTAATTTTATGAATAGCGTTATTACCCATATTTATTCTCAGCGAATCATTTTCAAGCAATTCCAACAATCGCATAGAGGCATCTTCGATATCTCCTAGCTCGATGGTGTATCCGTTAATCCCATCTTCAATAACCTCAGGAATTCCCCCAATTTTGGTTCCAAGACATGGAACGCCATAGATCATCGCCTCAAGAAGTACTAACCCAAAACTTTCTTTTTCTGACATAAGGACACATACATCACTAATGGAATAGAGCTCCTGTAGATTTTCCTGTTTTCCTAACAGAATTATTTTCTCCTGTAAGCCCATTGCTTTAATTTTTTTACTTACAAAAGACATTTCCGGTCCGTCGCCTACCAATAAAAGTTTACTCGGTATTTTGTCTGCCACGGCTCCAAAAGTGTCAATGATATCAGGTACACGCTTCACCTTCCGAAAATTCGAGACGTGAATGACAATTTTTTCATCTTCTTTAATTCCGAGCTCTGCTTTTAAATTAGCCACATTACCAGCATCCGGTTCAGGCGCCGGATAATCGATAAAATTATAAATTGTTTGGATTTCTTGATCCGGTTGAATTAATTCATATGTCTCTTTAACAAGTTCATGAGACACGGCCGTAACCGCATCGGATTTTTCAATAGCGAACTTAATCATGTCCTGCAGAGAAGAATCATACCCTAGTATCGTAATATCCGTACCATGGAGAGTCGTTACTACCTTTAGGCCAGAGGAGGTCATTTGCTTGGCCAAAATTCCGCAAACGGCATGCGGCATCGCATAATGGGCATGAATGATATCAAGCTCTTCCATTTTGACCACCTCGGCTATCTTGCTGGCCAATGACAAGGTATATGGAGGATATTGAAAAACGGCATATTGATTAACTTCAACCTGGTGAAAATATATATTTGAGTATCGCTTTTTTAAGCGGAACGGTACACTGGATGTTATAAAATGAATCTCATGTCCCTTCTCCGCCAGCTTAATTCCTAATTCGGTCGCAACAATCCCTGATCCGCCGACAGTAGGATAACAAACAATTCCAATTTTTAACTTTTTCATTTCTTTCCACCTAACAAATCTTGATCAAGTAAAAGAGGTTTTTTCGTTCTAAATCCTTCTGCAAATAACACGCCTGCCTCTCTTCCATATGCCCGCTCTCTGCCTTCGATTGCTTCGAGATATCCTTCTGTAAGAGGGGTCACAACCCCATCATCCGTTTTAATAAATTGAGAGGAATAGCTTTTTAAACTGGATAATTTACAATGAAAATAGCTGCTGATATCCACACAAAAATCGGGCGGATGAAAGCTATTGATCATGTAATAAAAAACATGCTTCGGCTTATGGGCCTCCAGCTTACTTTCATCCTCATATTTCCTAATACCAGCTGAAAAGACAGCCTCTTCGACCAAAGCTGCACAATGTCCATGATCCGGATGACGGTCAGGAACAGCGGGTACAAAGATGATTTCAGGCTTGTATGTTCTTATAACAGAAACAATCTTTGAGATGTTTTCAGGTGTGGGATATAATTGCCGATCTCCCATATTTAAATTCAAGCGTTCCTTTACACCTAAGATAGCAGCTGCCTGTTTGGCTTCCTTCAATCTGTTTGTGGGAGTACCATTCGATGAAAGCTCCGCCTCGGTTAAGTCACAGATGACAACGGAATGGCCTAATTCTGTATATTTTGCTATTGTACCCCCCATTCCGATTTCCACATCATCGGAATGGGCGCCAAAACATAGTATGTCTGTCTTCATTGTGGGCATATTACTCCTTTTCCCTAACAATATTTCTCCATTTAAGGTCTCCACGTTCTAAACCATGTATTAACATTTCAGCCGTTCCCATATTAGTTGCCAATGGAATGGAATAAACATCAGCCAAACGCATTAAAGCGGACACATCCGGTTCATGCGGCTGCGCAGTCAATGGATCTCTGAAGAAAATAATAATATCAATATCATTTACTGCAACCATCGCCCCAATTTGTTGATCTCCCCCGAGTGGTCCGGACTGATAACGATGAACTGACAGGCCTGCTTCATCCTGTATTCGCTTTCCCGTTGTACCGGTAGCAAAAAGCTGATGCTCTTTTAGGATATGTTTATACGCAAGCGTAAATCGAATCATGTCGTCTTTCTTTTTGTCATGTGCAATCAATGCGATTTTCATGGAACAGTGCTCCTTAATCAATAATATTTTCTAATCCATATACTAATTCTTCTATATTCATGACGGTTTCCACCGACAATTTAACTCCGCTCATAAAAGAGTTTCGATCATATGAATCATGTCTTAGAGTAAATGTCTGACCTTCTCCGCCGAACATGACCTGTTGATGCGCAACAAGTCCAGGTAAGCGTACACTATGTATTCTCATTCCTTCATAGTCTGCACCACGTGCACCTTTTATTGTTTCTTTTTCATTTAAATGTCCCTGTTTTTTTATTTGTCTTTCTTCAGAAATTAATTGTGCTGTTTTTATAGCTGTTCCTGAAGGAGCATCAAGTTTTTGATCGTGATGCAATTCAATAATTTCGACATCCGGAAAATATTTAGCTGCCTGCTTGGCAAATTTCATCATTAACACAGCACCAACAGCAAAATTCGGTGCAATAATACACCCAATTCCGTTTTCTTTTGAAATTCTTTTGATTTCATTTAAATCTTCATCTGAAAAGCCGGTCGTTCCAACAACCGGACGGATATGGTGTGATAATGCTGATAATGTATGGATTCTTCCAGACTCCGGAGTGGTCAAATCAATCAGTACATCCGCTTTAACTTCAGAGAAACATTTTTCATGATCTGTATAAATTGGAACATCTATACCGGTAAATCCATCTATTTCACTTAATTTCAACCCATCATTCTTATGATCCAATACAGCTACTAAATGAAAATGTTCTGTATTCATCACTAAATTTACTGCTGCTTTCCCCATTTTACCTCGCGGCCCTGCAATTATGACATTAATCATCAATCATTCTTCCTTTCTTGTCCAACGGTCTTTGTCCCTGGAATTGAATTTCTCCATCACCCTGTCATGTGCATCCTGTAAATCAATATTCAGCGAATTGGCCATACAAATTAGCACAAATAAAACATCTCCTAATTCTTCTTCAATTGCTTTTTCTGTTTCAGATTCTTTTTTGGGTTTTTCACCATAATAATGGTTAATCTCTCTCGCCAATTCTCCAAGCTCTTCAGTAAGTCTCGCTGTCATGGCAAGCGGACTGAAGTATCCCTCTTTAAATTGCCCTATGTATTGATCTACTTCCTGCTGTAAGTCAGCGATTGTTTTCTTATGTTCCATACAGTTACACCCTTTTCTCTTAATGTTAGCGTATTTCTTAGTTATCGAACAATAAATATGATAGAATGCAAAAGGATATCATTCATTATTTTTCCTCAATTGTACACTATAATAATAATTGAGTTAGCAAGAAAGGGGTTAGAATGTGTTTTTCAACTTAAAGCTTAAAAACGTCATACTGATATTATTAGGGGCTGCAATAATGTCTTTTGGCCTTGTTCATTTTAATATGCAAAACGCATTAGGTGAAGGGGGATTTACAGGGATTACCCTTTTAATTTATAACTTAACTGGTATTAGCCCTTCGATTACCAATATTTTATTAAATATACCTCTTTTCTTTGTAGGATATAAACTGTTGGGCAAAAAAACCTTTTTGTATACACTTATCGGTACCATCGCTGTATCTGTATTTATTGCGATTTTCGAAAAATATCAAATACATATTCCTTTAAAGGATGACCTAATGCTCGCGGCTTTATTTGCAGGTGTGTGCATTGGTGTCGGTTTAGGAATTATTTTCCGTTACGGCGGAACGACTGGCGGAGTCGACATCATCGCACGGCTCATGTTCAAATATAAAGGCTGGAGCATGGGAAAAACCATGTTTATGTTTGACTTCTGCGTTATCGTTTTATCACTCGTAACGTATTTGGAATATAAACAAGCCATGTATACACTTGTCCTCGTTTATATTGGCAGCCGTGTAATTGACTTTATCCAAGAGGGTGCATATGCAGCCCGTGGTGTGATGATCATAAGCAACTCCAATTCCGTGATAGCTGAAAAGATTAATCAACAAATGGAACGCGGTGTTACATTACTCAAAGGGGTTGGCTCATATACCAAACAGGAGCGCGATGTGATTTATTGCGTTGTAGGCAGCAATGAAATTGTACGCCTTAAGAGCATTATTACATCCATTGATCCACATGCATTTGTTTCCGTATCTGTCGTACATGATGTACTTGGTGAAGGATTTACGTTGGATGAAAATAAAAATCCGCTTGAAAAATAAGCAATATAGGAAAACCCCCTTCATATACGAAGGGGGTTTCTCTTATTAATCTTCACCATTCATGCCGGTTAGCATAAATACAAATCGTAACAATTCAAGTACAGCAACTGCTGCAGCTGCAACATATGTTAAGGCTGCGGCATCTAAGACTTTTTTCGTTTCTTTTTCTTCATCAGCCCTGATTACACCTAAAGCAACAACCTGTTTCATAGCACGGTTAGAAGCATTGAATTCAACCGGCAGTGTAACGAATTGGAATAACACGGCTGCCCCCATAAACAATACTCCCAGCCATGCTAGATTTAAGCTGCCAAGCAACAGCCCAGCTAAAATTAAAATCCAGGAAAAGTTAGAACCGATATTAGCAACTGGTACTAGCTTATGACGGATTCTCATAAAGGAATAATCTTCTTTATCCTGAATGGCATGGCCAACCTCATGAGCTGCGACAGCGGTGCCGGCGAGTGAATGACCATGATAGTTACTTGATGATAATCTTACCACTTTATTTGTAGGATCATAGTGGTCACTTAATACTCCATGTGTTTCTTCTACTCGTATATTGTACAAACCATTTTCGTCCAACAACTTACGGGCAACTTCCGCACCCGTGTAACCATTCGATGCAGGAACCTGTGAATATTTCTTGTAAGCCCTTTGAACTTTCATTTGTGCATAAATTGGGATAATTAAAAGCAGTATAAAATAAATTAAAAAGCTCATTTATATCCTCCATTTCATTTCTGTTATTTATAGTTGTGTTATGGTAATTGTAATAATGTCGTATTACATCTGTCAATGGATAGATATTATTCAAAATTTTATCAAAAATTCTGTTTTTTCTTTTTTGTATGAAGCTGATCATCTGAAGCTTTATATTTCCTCCATCCAACATAGGATAAGGTCATAATTATAATACTTCCAGTTGAAATGATTACCCACCAAAGGGATGGATCTGCATCATCTTTTTCTGCTTCCTCAAATATATCACGCAGCTGCTCCTCTAAGGAAATCATATCAGTTTGTGATTGATCAGAAAAGACTTGCGGACGATATTGATCAATGAATTGAATATGGGCATCCACTTGCTGAAAACGTTCAGGTGTTACATCTATTTTCAACGATGGATATATAATATTGTAAATCGTTAATAAATGATTTAATTTTTCCTGAAAAGCAATGGAATCCTGTTTCTGGATCGATACCTTTGTTTCCCCTGCAGCAGAGATCATGCTATCCTTTAAACTCGCCCATAATGGTGCGCCATCACTATGAACAGCATCAAGTACTAATCGGAATTTCGTTATTTCATTGATTACCTCATCATCTGTTTTTTCTTTATTTTTCACAGTTTGAATGGCTTCCTCATAGGCAATCGTTATAATATTAATTTCATCCATTGTATAGTTTGAGCTCTCAATTGCCTGATCATAAAATTTATCTGAAAATGCTTCCAATAAACGCTCTGCTTCATCACGTCTATCTACTTTTGCAAATTGAAGGGATTGATCAGCAAGGGTCTCTAACGAATTTTGTTTATCAGGTCCGTTAGCATAGGTCGTAATGAATCCTGATGATATTATAATGGCTATTGAGATAAATAAAGATTTAAACTTCATAAAAATATCCCTCCTCATACTACTTAATCGTATGTGTGAAGGGACAAGACTAGAACCATTTATTGCCTGAGATGAATGGAGTATATTTCCCGATTTTTACGAAGAGTAAACCAATACCCTACTCCAATCGAAAGTACACTCAGCCAAAAAGTGAAATAAGCAATTTGAGAGATATACTGATTCAAAACACTATACGTCGGCATCATCCCATAAACATAATCAATGATTTCATTATGTAACACGACAATCCCAGCCACGGTTAAATGCCATGGTTTAACCCGATAAAATGGAGCATAAAGAATTCCTTCAATTGCCATTGCAGCATGCGATAGAATCAGCATGACAGCGATCAAAGATACATAACCCTCTACAGAGAAAGTTAATATATTCATGACAACTGCCCAAATACCATATTTAAAAAGAGAAACGATTGCTAAGGCTTCAAATAAACCAAAATTGCGCCCTAAAAGCCAGCCAATAACAGCAATACAAAAAAATAAACTGGCAGTTGGACTGTCTGGTACAAAAGCAAGAAAGGCTACTGGTGTTATTTCAAGCTGCCCTTTATACCAATAATATCCGTATATTGTTCCCAAAAGATTAACAGTGAATAAGATCCATAAAAATGTCTGATTTCTTAATACAGCATAAAGCCAGCTATTCATAATATCCTCCATCACAATCTGAATTATTCCAAATAGAGTTGCTCGATTACTTGATTTTCAGCCAAATCATCCCTACTCTAAATTTCTCTCTAAATATGAGCTTTTCAATTCAGGTGGAAGCTCACTGGCCGCCCCATATTATTAATAATACAAATAACTATACCTCATTTGTCAACATGATTACGACGACTATGGCGATCATCTTAGCAGACAAAAGGGGTACTCATCTGAGCACCCCTCAAAAAAACATTATTCCCCTTTTGAATCTCCGCCTGCATTTGCTCCCTTAATAAATTCTGCCAGAGTTTTTAATTCTTCATCAGAACCTTTAAAAACTGGTGGCATTTTTTTATTTTCGGTACCATTTACAGCGATATGACCGATTTCATCAACCTCTAATTTTGTACCAAGTAATTTAGGACCATTTCCACCCTGTAAGGAGTCCCCATGACAGCTTACACAGCCTTGTCCTTGATATAATTTATATCCCTCTGACTCTTTATCGATTGCTACATCCTCAACAATTTGTCCTTGCAGCTTTGCTGCTGCCCAGTCATGTTGAGAAACAGTTTCCCATGTTAGGTAAAATATAGCTGCAAATGCAAGCAACATAAAACCTACTGGGAAAATCCGTTTAGTTGGTTTGCGTTCCGGTCCGCGATCCAGAAACGGTGCAAGCATTAATGCACCAAAAGCTAGTCCCGGAATAACCAAAGCCCCGATTAAATTATATGGCCCGGAAGCATATGAATATTTAAGCAATTGATACAAAAACATAAAGTACCAGTCAGGTAAAGGCGCATATCCCGTATCTGTTGGGTCAGCAATCCTTTCGAGCGGTGATGGATGGGCAACTGTAAGACATAAAAAACCTACTAAAAATACAGCACCTACCATCCATTCTTTCAGCAAGAAATTGGGCCAAAAGGCTTCTGTTTTTCCTGGATACTCTGAATAATCTTTTGGAATATTCGGTTTTCTATCTGCGCTTATCCTTGAATCCCCTACAAATCTCATTCCTTTACCACGATGCATAAGGATATCCCCTCCTTCGTAACATTTCCATTTTCAACTAATATCTTATAGCGGTCCTGATATTCCCTGTTTGCGTATCATTAAGAAGTGAGCTGCAATTAGTCCAATAAGCGCCGCTGGAAGGAAGAATACATGAATCGCAAAGAAACGCGTTAAGGTTTGCGCCCCGACAATCGTAGGGTCACCAGCAAGCAACGTTTTTAAGTATGGCCCGATGAATGGCACCGAATCGATAATGGTCAACGTTACTTTTGTAGCGAATAACGCTTTCATATCCCAAGGAAGCAGATACCCTGTCAATCCTAGAGCTAGCATTATAAAGAAAATTAAAACTCCAACAATCCAGTTTAGTTCACGGGGCTTTTTATAGGCACCCTGGAAGAACACACGAAGAGTATGTAAAAACATCATGACAATGACGACACTTGCTCCCCAGTGATGCATGCCCCGAACAATTTGACCAAAAGCAACTTCATTTTGTAAATAATAAACAGATTCCCATGCATTTTTAATATCCGGCACATAATACATGGTTAAAAACATTCCGGATAAAATTTGAATGACTACGATGAAAAACGTCAATCCCCCAAAACAATAAACAAATGCCGAAAAGTGATGGGCAGGGTTTACATGCTCAGGGACTTCATGATCAGCAATGTCGCGCCATAATGGCGTGATATCCAATCGCTCATCAATCCAATCGTACATTTTATTAAGCATTGATTATGCCTCCCTACACTTCGTTTTCTTTTGCATTGCCCAAGTATAATACTCCATCTTTTTCCTGCTTGTCGTAAACATCGAGCGGCCCGATTGGAGGTGTTTTCGGAATGTTTTTACCATTCTTTTCGTAACGCCCCCCGTGACATGGACAGTAAAATTCATTCTTATGATCTTCTGATCCTTCCCAGTTCACCGTACACCCCAAGTGTTTACATTCCGGAGAAAGGGCAACTATCTTGCCGTTCTCATCCTTGTAAACCCATGCTGTTCTTGTCTCTTCAGCTTCGTACCAACCATCTTTAACCTCAGTTTTATAATCGACACGAGTTGGTGTTTCAGTAATCTCAGATATTTTTAATCCGGTATTAATGAACTCCCCAGATGCATTCGCTTTCAAAGCTGGATCGACTGCAAAACGCAGCATAGGCATAAGTGTTGCCGCTCCCATGAACCCCCCAACGCCCATAAGCGTATAATTCAGAAATTGGCGTCTTGATACTTTTTGGCTGCTCATAAAATTTCTCCCCCCCTTATATCGAAAAAGTCATACAAAATAGAAAATTGCACAAACTCCATAAAACTAGGACATTACAATAATATCCTAATATTTTTAATAGGTCAATAAACTCCCAGTTAAGGAAATACATGTTTTATTTTTCCTGTTTTATACCAATATACTATTTACTTACAAAAACATCATTTATTCCAGGATTCTGTTAGTATATCAACAAGCTGTTTCATTTGATCACTTATAACTGTTTTAATCGCATCAAGAGGCATTTTTTCGATGGGGATTGCCGGTATCCATAAAACATGTCCGCTCTCATCTATACTTGTCCATTTACTGTCAGTAGTGAGAAATTGGATATATTTAAATCCCTGACCTCTATAATAATCTACCCAAACAGACAAGAGATTTAATTTCTCCTCTGTCTTACTATTTTTAATATATGGCAGAGGTAGGGCTAAAAATAGACGGCCCTTTAATTCTTTTTCGAGCTCATGCGTCAGCAATGTCATAAATTCATAGGATGATACCGTCTGGCTAAATGTATCATCAAAATCAACCGGATTTAACGGGATAACTATAGTATCAATATATTCTTTGGATTTACTAAATAATTCTGTATCAACTGACTGATATTTCATAATTTTCCCCCTCGACTTCTTTTTCCATTGTAAAACATAATAAGTAAAATATATACAAATAAGCTTACAATTCAGGGAGAAATCTTTGTTCCTCATCCTGCTGGGATAAGCAACTGCCAAATCAAGCGTGGAAGCATAAAAAAGACCACACATAATCTCTTTCTCTCAAAGAAATATGTGTGGCTGCTATTAGTTAAAAGATTCCTGAGATCGGATTCTTTTCAACTGACTGCTTAATTTATTAAATAATTCTATATCACGGTTATCAATTGCCTCATCAATCATCTGTGCTAACCGTTCCTCTTCGAATCTTGATAGACTGATTTTTAAAATATTTTCTGCAATATATTGATCCTGTTCATTACCGGGGAGGTTTTTTGGCTGATAAGGATTTTCCTCAAGTACGGCTGCATACTGATAGGATGAGTAGGCTGTCCTGAAATTCAATTGTATGTAGATATCCTCGTCCTTATTAAGCCGTATATCATGGAATGACTTCTCTGCGTCAGTTGTCATGATATTACTCTTATAGAATCTAAATGGCACATCTTCCACACAATGAGTGGACATAACCATTCCTTTTGGACAATACTTAGCTCCTTCCACGAAATGAACATTCATCATGAGCTGATCATGACTCATTAAGTAATTTAATATCCATACACATTCTCTGCGCTTTAATTGGTAATGGTTCAGAAACCAGCGTATAAATTCCTTCTTCTCATCGACAGAAACAGGGGTTTTCAAGGTGGAGCCCTCCTCTGTACAAATTAGTTAAATTCGTTCTAAAATATCAATATACTCATCATTGCTTGGGTCTTCGTGGAGTAATGTCTTAAATATCGACCTGGCCTCTTCAAATTTACTGTCTTCCAGCAAGAAATAACCGTATTCATGTAAAAAGTCTCTATTATCTCCAAAAAATTCATGTGCCTCTTTGTAACATGATAATGCTTCACTATACTCCTCAAGCTCTGAATATGCCGTTGCCAGGAGCCAATTAAATTGCGGGTCATCCTCCCCCATCGCTCTAACAGAGGATACCAAATCAATGACATGGTCAAACATTTCTTCGTGTAAATAAAGCTTGCCTAAAGTTAGAATTGCCTCGAGGTAACCCGGATCAATCGCAATAGCCTCCGATAGCCATTTAATAGCTTTCTCTGTATTTCCAAGCTTAGTTGCTAGCTCAGCACCATACAGGAATATTTCCTTATTGAAAGGATCTTCCTTAATCCCTTCTTCTGCAACATCCAGTGCTTTTTCCAAATCAAGGGACTCTTCATAGGCCATGGCTAAATACAAATAAAGTGAATGATAGGCAGGGTCTATTTCCTTAAGCTCTGTAAACTTAGCTATTGCCGTTGGAAATTCTCCTGCATGATACGCAGCAAATCCATATTCAAACAATAAATTTACGTCATCATCCTCCCTGCCAGCTTTCTTGAAATAAGGGAGCGACTCTTCAAATTCGCCCAATGATACAAGTGATAAGGCTAATCTCTTATAAATTGAAACGCCATTTATTACAGTCTCATTCTTTAAGATACTGCTATATAATTCTACAGCCGAACGGAAATGTCCTTGTTGATAATAAAGTTCTGCAAGAGCAAATTTTACAATAGGTTCATCCGGTAAAATTCGATTGGCCTCTTTCAGCTTTTGAACACTGACCTCCTCCATACCCATTCCCTGATATAAATCCCCTAATAATAGGAGTGCTCCTGGGTACATCGGATCTTCCTGATCAATTTTCTCTAAATACAACAATGCTTCCTCTTCCTGCCCCAATTCAGTTGATACTTCAGCCAATGAAAATAAAATCTCTCCTTCATCGGGATAACGCTTCAGCAATTCTTCAAAAAGCTCCTTTGCCTCTTCCGTAAACCCAAGTGAAGCGATTTCTTCCGCCAAGGTATAAACATCGTCATCATTGTTGGATTGCTTAATCTGATTTATATGTTTTTTAGCTTCTTCAAATTCACCTTGCATCAGTTTTTTTATAATTGATTCAATTTTCATCATTGGTATTCCTTTCTGTTTCCCTAAATCTATAACAAATCTGCTGGTCATTCGGCAAAATAATGTTCGTCCAATCCGGAGCCTCTAAAATTTTGTTATTACCCCTATTATACTCACTTTTTTTAACCTGTATAAAGAGCTAATGGAAACTCCAGAAAAAAATATTTATCTGATAAGGAAATTAAATGATTTTTTTGTGGTATAGAGCTTGGAGTCTTAATTTTAAGGTTATATAAGTATACTTTATCATTTAACAAAAAGCGACCGAATCGTACTCTTCCATTTCATTCTATCTATCCATTTAATTGATTACATTTTCACCGCCCTATCAACCATTTTTACATGTGTAAAGGCAAGGGTTTCATTGACTTTCTTTTAGACATGCTATGAAACTATCAGAAATTTTAGTACCAAAAAAGAGAGGTTCCCCTCTCTTTTATTCCTGAATGGATACAAGCTTAATTAAATCATCAAAGAAACCTGGATAGGATACTGAAATGGCATCAGCATTGTTTAATACTACAGAGTCTTTGGAAAGCAGTGAAGCAATCGCCAATGTCATTCCGATACGGTGGTCCCCCAGGCTGTCCACCGTACCTCCATGCAAGGTTTGTTCTCCCTCAATGATTAAACCATCGTCTGTTGGAGTTATATCAACACCAAGCGCACCCAATTGAGTAGCGATGGCATCAATTCGATTTGTTTCTTTAACCTTTAACTCAGCAGCATCTTTAATGACGGTTTTTCCCTTAGCCTGTGAAGCTAACAGGGCAATAACAGGCAGCTCATCAATTAACCTTGGAATGATATCTCCGGCAATTGTTATCCCCTTTAAAGAGGAAGTTTTTACTGTAACCGTACCGGATTCTTCCGCAAGTTCTCCTTGTTGATCTAACTGAATTTCAATATTTGCTCCCATTTCTTTCAAAACATCAATAATCCCCGTTCTTGTTTGATTCAGCCCAACGTTCTTTAATATAATCTCACTGTTTGGTACAATGGTACCGGCAACCATCCAAAACGCTGCAGAGGAGATATCTCCGGGAACATGAACATCCTTTCCGCTCAGCACCTGATTTCCTGTAACTCTGATCATATTGCCGTCGATATGGATGCTCCCCCCAAACGATTCAATCATCCGTTCAGTATGATCCCTCGTGGCTGCTTTTTCAATGACCGTTGTGGTTCCTTTCGCATGTAATCCAGCCAAAAGAATAGCTGATTTCACCTGGGCACTTGCTACCGGAAGCTCATATTCAATACCTGACAGCTCACCTTGGTTCATTTCAAGCGGTATAAAGTTACCATCCTCTTTTCCGGATATTCTTGCTCCCATTTTCCTCAGCGGATCTACCACTCTTCTCATTGGCCTTTTTGCAATGGATTCATCACCAGTGAAAGTGATAGAAAAGGGCTGGTTGGCGAGTAACCCCATAAGAAGTCGGATGGTTGTCCCCGAATTGCCGACATCCAGCAAGCCAATCGGCTCCTTTAAACCGCCATATCCATTACCCTGGATGGTGACCTTATCGCCTTCTCTTTGTATATCCACACCCATTTTTTGAAAACACTCAATAGTACTTAAGCAATCCTGACCCTCTAAGAAATGATATACGGTCGTTTTCCCTTCCGCTATTGCCCCAAACATGACCGCTCTGTGCGAAATAGATTTATCTCCCGGCACTTCAATCGTGCCTTTCAACTGGGGGTTTTTGAATAATAGGATTTTTCCCATGCCTTTCCTCCTTTTTTATCTCAGTCATAATAAGTATCGTAATTAGTTGCATCACGTAAACATTCCACCGCTAGTTTGCGATCTTCACCTGATTGGAAGGAAATCACCAATACACCGTACACTTCTTCACGCGTCTCAATGATTCTTATATTAGTAATACTTATATTAGATTTTGCTAAATAACCGGTAATCTCCGAAATGACCCCTGGATAATCCGGGACATCCACATATAAATCATAAAAGGACGGAATTGCACCCTTTTTACGGGCCGGCATCTCATCACGAAACATTTTTGCACTTTGGAAAAAGGAATATAATCTTGCCTCATCCTTCGTACGAATCCATTCTCTCACCTCTGACATTTCATCTATCCAGGAGTCCAAAAGATCGATTAATACTTGATCATTTTGAATCAGAATATCCTTCCACATTTGGGGACTGGATGAAGCTATTCGGGTAATATCCCTGAATCCTCCGGCAGCAAGTCTTGCAACTAAATCATGTTTCGCTTCAGCCTGTTCAGCCTGATTAACAATCGAGGCTGCCATAATATGCGGCAAATGACTGATGACACCTGTCATTAAATCGTGCTCATGAGCATCCACTTCAATGAATTTGGCTTTCGTCCCCTTCAGCCACATCTTCAGCTCAGCAACCTCTTTAACCCCTGCATGAGCAGCCGGTGTCAATATATAAAAAGCATTTTCAAAAAGATGCACTTTTGCCGCAGCTACTCCGCTTTTATGAGATCCAGCCATTGGGTGACCGCCTATAAACGTATAATTCATGCTAAACAAACGCTCTGCTTCTTTCATGATCTTTGCCTTTGTACTTCCTACATCCGTAATTATAACGTTTTTTTTCAGCGTACATGCTGACAGGCTTTCCATAACGGTTGATGTAGCTTGCACCGGGACTCCGATAATGATAACATCTGCTCTTCCGGCAGCCTCTTTATAATCCGTAATTTCTTCATCTATTACTTTTAATGCTTTTGCCAGCTGCACCTGTTTTCGATCCACATCATACCCTAGTATCAATGCCTTCGGATGTTCCTTTTTAATAGATAAAGCAATGGATCCTCCAATTAAACCAAGACCTATCATTAATACATTCCCACGCATGGAGGCACCTCACCTACTATCTATTTGATTTCTTTATTTTCTTTCATCAAGAGGAAATTTTTCAGCTCTTTCAAAACAGCTTCATTCTGCTGGTCAGAACCAACTGTAATCCGAATGGATGTCGGGAAACCCAAAGCCTGGCCGGAACGAACGATAAAGCCTTTTCTCATTAAATACTGAAAGACTTCATTCCCATCATGACCTGTATCGATTAAGATAAAATTTGCTTGTGATGGATAGTAACTTAAGTTATGAATCTTACAAAATTCATAATATTGCTGAAGACCATCTCTATTTTTTTGTTTGCATTCCTCAATAAATTGTTGATCACTTATAGCAGCAATCGCAGCCTTTTGAGCTAATGCATTGACGTTAAACGGCTCTCTTGCAGGCTCAAGCATACGGATAATATCGGAATTAGCCACTCCATAACCAATACGCAAAGCCGCCATCCCGTAAATCTTGGAAAAAGTATGCAATAGGATTAAATTATCAAACTGATTAATTAACGGCAAGATTTCAGGATAATCTATAGCTGTGACGTACTCATAATAAGCTGCATCAAATACAACTAATACATCGTTAGGCACCTGACTCAAAAATGGGAGAAGCTCCTCACCTCTTATGTATTCGCCTGTCGGATTATTAGGAGAACAAATCCACACAATCCCCGTGTCAGCATCAATCTGACGAAGCATGCCATCAAGATCATGTCTGCCATTTATATGCGGCACCTCCCTGATCTCTGACTGCTCCAGAATGGCATTATGGCTATACTGACTAAAGGTACCCGTAGACATAACCGTATTTACACCAGGAGCAAGAATCGCCTTTGCTATCATTTGGATAATATTATCTGAACCATTTCCAAAGATAAGCTGATTTTTTTCAACTCCTAAATAGTTAGATAAGACTTCACGCAAATTAACGGCCCCGCCATCCGGATACAAGGGAAGTGACCATTCTGTTTCCTTCAGCGTTTTTGCGACCTCGGATGAATATCCATATGGGTTTTCATTTGATGCCAGTTTGATGATCTCCTCCAACCCAAACTCCCTTTTTACGTCCTCAATTGGTTTGCCTGGCTTATAAGGCTCTAATGTATATAAATGATTCTTCCATTTCAAAGCTCCAGTTCCCCCTTTTTTATTGCTTATTTCTCTGTTAAATCAGGTCTAAGGACCGTAGCCCCCTCCAGATAAATATGCTTGATATCCTTTTGGGCTGTATCCATATTGGCATGAATCATAATCCGTATGGCCAATGATAAGGAACCCGGTACTGGAATTTCACGCATGCACATAACG
Source organism: Bacillus sp. E214 (assembly GCF_008087365.1). NCBI lineage: Bacteria > Bacillati > Bacillota > Bacilli > Caryophanales > Bacillaceae > Bacillus > Bacillus sp. E214. The sequence goes on from NZ_VENN01000001.1 coordinate 1,373,235, forward strand.
GGAACATATGTAAATCCATCTATTTTTCTAACAATAGCAGCTGGAAATCCTGCATCTATATCGTCTGTAACAGATATGAATATAGATGCAATAGATTCTGCCTGAAGATGATTCTGTTGAATCATTTCTCGAAGTAAGATCTCTGTTTTATTTTCAATGAGTTCTTTTTTATTTGCTTCTATGGTAATGGCTCCTCGGATGCCTCTCATCATAATGAATAACCCTTCTCCCTTCCGACTATATTGTTTAAGAAATAGGTTAATTCGTCTTGTATTTCCGTATCAGAATAGGAATGTAAGGCTGGTCTGCCATAATCATTTAAAAGGACCGTCGCTATTGTCCCTTGTTTATTTTTCTTATCAAGTTTCATAAATGGCAGCAATAATTCTGCTGATAAAATTTCTTTTGGTATTTGAAGGTAGCCTAAATTGGTTAACCAATCCTTAAATGCAGTTAGATTAAAAGAAAAATCAGCATACTTTTGGCTCAAATATAGGTCAAATAACATACCAAAGGCTACAGCTTCCCCGTGGGTTACCACTCCATATCCAGCTGCCCCTTCAATCGCATGAGCTAATGTATGACCAAAATTAAGAAAAGCACGCGAGCCTTTCTCCTTTTCATCCTCCGATACAATAGTAGCTTTAACAGAAATCCCTTTTTTTATATACGAAGCCAATGATTTGGATTGCAGGTCAGAAATACTGCAATACTGATTTCTTAAATCATCATAAAAGGATTTACTGCATAGCAGCGCATGCTTAATTAACTCCGCAAATCCTGAGCGCCATTCCTTCTCTGGTAAAGTGGATAAAAAGGAACTATCATAGAAGACTGCCTCCGGTTGATAGAAACAGCCTACTAGATTTTTACCCAGCTGATGATTAATAGCCACTTTTCCTCCAACTGCACTGTCATGAGCCAGCAAGGTTGTTGGCAGTTGAATGTAGGGAATGCCTCTCATATAGGTCGCAGCTACAAATCCAGCTAAATCTCCAACCACTCCCCCGCCCAGAGCTAACACGAGGCTGTCACGATCAAGTTTATTTTCAAATCCTACCGTTAAACATTCTTCGTATACAGAGAATGATTTTGCTCTTTCTCCTGTTGGTACGGCATGGATGATTACTTCATAGCCACGTTTGGCCAACAACGTTTCAATCAGCTCTGAATAAAGAGAAGATACCAGTTCATCCGATATCATATATACTTTTGGTTTTCCTTTGAAATTTTTCTCCAAAAATATGGGGAGCTCTTCAATCACTCCATCACCTATAAAAATCGGATACTCCTTTGAAGAAGTTTTAATTTGAATAGTTTCCATTAGAATTCCCTCGCATACATTCTTTGCTGATTAACGGATTCAACCAATGTCTCCATCCGATCAGAATAAAACTGTTCAATGATTGCATTGGCAAGCTCCCATGCTACCACATGCTCAGCAACGACTGCCGCTGCCGGAACAGCACATGCATCAGAGCGTTCTATCGAGGCTGTAAACGACTCTTTCGTGTCAATATCCACACTTTTGAGCGGCTTATACAAGGTAGGGATTGGTTTCATAACTCCACGCACTACTACAGGCATTCCAGTTGTCATTCCGCCTTCAAAACCGCCTAGGCGATTCGTTTTACGGCTATATCCCTGTCCTTCCTCCCAAATGATTTCATCATGCACCTGACTGCCTGGAATTCTGGCCGCTTCAAAGCCAATCCCGAATTCGACACCCTTAAATGCATTAATACTAAGGATTGCACCTGCAATTTTTGCATCTAGTTTACGATCATAATGAACATAGCTCCCGACACCAGCAGGCATTCCAGTCGCCACTACTTCAACGACACCACCTAATGTATCGCCATTCTTTTTAGCCAAATCAATGGCTTCCATCATCTTCTCAGCAGCTTTTTCATCAAGACAGCGAACCGGAGAATCCTCTGCCAGCTGTTGGATCTCTTTAATATCCTTAACCTCTGTTTCAGCTGCTTTAATGCCACCGATTTCAACAACATGCGAAACAATTTCTATACCAAGCAGACTAAGCAGTTTCACCGCAACAGCTCCCGCTGCCACTCGGACAGTTGTTTCTCTTGCAGACGAGCGCTCTAAAACATTGCGCAAATCCCTATGTCCATATTTCATACCGCCATTCAGGTCAGCATGCCCTGGGCGCGGTCTTGTGATTTTACGTTTAATTTCGTCTTCTGCCTTTTCATCTATTGGCTCAATTCCCATGACATGGGTCCAATGAGTCCAGTCCCGGTTTTTAACTTGCAGAGCAACAGGTGATCCTAATGTCCTGCCATGACGAATTCCTGCTGTAATCTCTACTGTATCTTTTTCAATTTGCATTCTTCTACCGCGTCCATATCCCTTTTGTCTCCTGGCAAGATGCTTGTTGATATCTTCCTCAGACAACGGCATTCCTGCAGGTAATCCTTCTATTAAAGTTGTTAATTGGGGGCCGTGGGATTCCCCAGCAGTTATATATCTCATAAGGCTCCTCCTTCATCACTTTAAAGCATTTATGTAATAATATATCATATACTGTTATTCTTATGGTAATTTTCTTACTTATATTGTACATCAGATTAACAAGGTACTACCATTCACTCTCTGCCGACGTCTCCTGATTATCTTTCATTTCAGTATGTCTATTAGCTATGTACCCTATGATGATTTCTCTTTTTATAAAAAAACGTATTTGTACTGATAAAATCATATACAGTTGGGTTGAAGATCTGTTCAGTACTGCCCACAAACAAAACTCCGCCAGGACGAAGTGATTGGGAAAATTTCTTATATAATAAACCCTTTGCTTCATCCGTAAAATAAATCAAAACATTACGGCATATGATTAAATCGTATGATTGGCCATACGAATCAGCCAGTAAATTATGTTTCTTGAACGTGACCGCATTTTTTATTTGTTGATTAATATGATAAAATCCATCCACGAATTCGAAATGCTTATTCTTTAACTCTACTGGTACTTCCCCCAAAGATTTTTCTGAATAAATGCCTCTCCTGCAAATTTCTAAGGCATTCTGATCTATATCGGTTGCCAGGATAGAGACACGATTCAGGGCATTTAAGCGGGTTAGCACCATGGCAAGTGAATAGGGTTCATCACCAGTTGAACAAGCGGCGCTCCAAATTTTCAAAGTCTTTTTTTCAGACAATAATTCTGGCAGAATCTCCTTCTCCAAAACCTCCCACCTTCTATAATTCCGAAAGAAGTTCGAAACATTAATCGTCATACGGTCCAGAAGCTCATTTAATAAATACTGGTCTTTACGAAGATGATTGTAATAATCCTGAAACCCATTAAAACCTTGTTTTTCATATAAGGAGGTAATTCTTCTTTTCATTTGCGCTTCCTTATATAAAGATAAATTGATTCCTGTTAAATAGTTAATCCCTTTAACAAACCCCTGATAGTCATCATTAATTTTTATCATATACCCCTACGACTCCAATAAATTCTTTTACTATAAGTATACAAAATTAGCAGATTCAATGATATAACCACACTTATTACGTATGCCCATAACGATCACATGATCTTTTCTATAAACCCCCATAAACCGGTAAGATATGCAATTAAAAAAGCCGCCAACCTTGTTGACAGCCCTTAATCTTTATCTATCTACTTAATAAATCCACTCATTCGCTAATTTTGTATATTCAGCAAGCTCTTCTTCTTTAAAGAAGATTCCAAGTTCTCTCTCGGCACTTGCAGGTGAATCAGAGCCATGGATAATGTTTTTGCCTACCGTTACACCATAATCTCCGCGAATTGTACCAGGAGCAGCATCTTTTGGATTGGTAGATCCCATCATTTGACGAGCAGTCGCAATCACATTTTCCCCTTGCCATGCCATTGCAAAAACTGGTCCTGATGTAATAAAGTCAACCAATTCACCAAAGAAAGGACGCTCTTTATGTTCCTCGTAATGCTTTTCAGCCGTCTCTGTTGGAATCATCATCAATTTCGCTCCAACAAGCTGAAAGCCCTTTCTTTCTAAACGTGATACAATTTCCCCGATTAAATTTCTTTGTACACCATCTGGTTTAACCATTAAAAATGTTTTTTCCATAATTACACCTCTGTTCGTATGTATGGGCTTTCAGAAAGAATAATACCATTATTTACATGTATAAAGCAAACGAAAAAGGAAATAGCATTTTAGTATTTCCTTTTTCCGATAAATCTTGCTATTTCATATAAATAATCCGTATTCTTCGACTCTGGCAATAATTCTAGAATATCAAATGCTTTATCCAGGTAAGCATTGCTTAAGTCGATGGATTTCTCGATTGCTCCTGATTGCTTGATAGATTCGAGTATAGGCTGCAACTCTTCTAACCTCATATCTTCGTGAACAGTTCGGATAAGCTTGGCCAATTGCGGTTGCTGTAAGGCATACAAAACAGGTAAGGTAATATTCCCCTGCCACAAATCACTACCCGCAGGTTTCCCTAGATCTTTTTCAGAGGCCGTGAAATCAAGTATGTCATCCATTATTTGAAAGGACATGCCCACATAGTATCCATACAAGAATAATTTTTTGTGTATATCCTCCGATACCCCTGCACTGATCGCACCTAATTGGCAGCTGGCCGCAATTAAGACAGCCGTTTTTCGTTTAATACGCTTTAAATAGTTACGTAGATTTTGATCAAAATTGTATTTATCACGTATTTGTTCTATTTCGCCAATGCTGACTTCCATGATGGTTTTAGCTACTACCTGATGTGCCAATGGATCTTTAATATGAGTCATAAGCTCCTGAGCCCTGGCAAATATGTAATCTCCTGTATAAGTAGCCATTTTATTATCCCATTTGGAACAAACCGTCAGTGATCCCCTACGCAGTTTGGCTTCGTCAATGATATCATCATGTACTAATGATGCTGAGTGAATAAGTTCCAGAGCAACTGCAGCATGCTTAATTTGATTAATATCATACTCTCCAAATTTTGCGGTGAGCAGTACAAAAACAGGGCGTATCCGTTTGCCTCCAGCTTTCAGAGTGTGCATAGATGCTTCCTGAAGTGGTCTGCATTCAGTTTGTATCGATGAACGCAGCTCTTTTTCGATTAATTGGATATCCTGTCTGAAAATTGAATACAATTTTGGTAATTTCATAGTTCCACTTCCCGTTAAACTAATATGCGCCCTTTATTTTGATTGTTTGAATCCAAAATGAGACGCAGCTGCACCACCGGAATAAGGTTTATATTTAACCTTCACAAAACCGGCTTCTTCAAAGAGTCTTTTCAATGCCGGTGCACTTGGAAAATCAGATGCAGATTCCTGCAGCCAGGAATACTCCTTGTAACTCTTAGCCAATAATTTACCCAAGAGAGGCATAATATGCTTAAAATAAAAATAATATAGCTGTCTGTAAACCGGTAACGTCGGTTGAGAAGTATCTAAACAAACAGCCATGCCACCCGGTTTCAGAACACGGTTCATTTCTTTCAATACCGTTAAGTAGTCAGGGACATTCCGAAGACCAAATCCAATTGTGACAAAGTCAAATGTATTATCTTCAAAGGGAATCTCCATTGCATTCCCATGAAGCAGTTCCACATTATTTAACTGCTCCTTTTTAACCTTTTGTTCGCCAATCTTGAGCATATTTTTACTGAAGTCCAAACCCGTTACCTTACCAGAGTCGCCAACCTGTCTCGCCAGCGCTATCGTCCAGTCAGCTGTACCGCAGCATACATCCAGTGCCTGATCTCCCTGTTTAACATCCATTTTTTTCATCGTATCGGCACGCCAACGCTTATGTAACTGGAAACTGATTACTGAATTCATGGAATCATAATTATCAGAAATCTTTTCAAAGACACCGTGTACACGTTCCTCTTTTGTTTGTTGTTTCATTATGAATTCCCTTTCCCCACATCGTCTTTTTATATGTTTTCAAGATTACCTTATACTTGTCTCAATCCGTAAAACCATTTCATCCTTAAAATTGTATTGCAACATAGCTGATCTTAATCTATCACTTACCTTTGTAATTTCCCTTTTAAGTAAATCTGATATTTTATCAGCAGTTTCATCATTTACACTATGTATTGATTGTAAGGCTTGAATAAATTTAGAGTTACACTTATTTTGATAACCGTCCAATTCTGCCATTAATCTATTCCATAATAAAAAGTCTATAAACAAATCCTTTTGTTCAATTACGTTAAAATACTCAGCTGTTTTTTCGACCAGTATGGTTTCAATCTGTTTAAGATACTTTACTAATGTATCTATATCAGCATCCTTATCCATATATAAGTGTACCTTAGCCTCATTCACTTCCTGAACTCCCCTGGACATTAGGTTAATAAACTCGATATCTTTTGTTTTCGCCAATATATGATAATACATACTGCTATAATAATCTCCAGCCAAAATCGATAACTGCCGTTTCCTTAATTTTGCCGGACTTTCGGATTCCTCTGTGTTTGAAACTCCCTCATGGGTATCCAGGGCAATTTGCATAAGCATGACAGATACTATGTAATATGGCATAAACTTTTGATCCACATTGGCATCACGCAGAATTTTAACCATAACCGCTATCATATCATCATTTATGACTGGCCGATCAATATGATCTAATATTAAAGAATGATAGATAAGTTTCTTTATCTCACTATTAAATTGTATGACTTCATTATTGATGCTATCCAATGGTAATCACCCATGCTTCCACTTCTGATTCCGTACCATAATCGGCACATTACGTATTCATCATACTTATCTTACTATCCTTTTAAATTGCTGTCGAATGGTTTAAAAGGAGAGAATAGATAATCGGTTATTCCTTTTCACTTTCTATTTCACCGTATGGCGTGTACATAACCGCTTTTCCTCTGATTTTCATAGCTGATGTGTGTTCTGTAAATTGAACAAATAACACTTCACCTTTATCAAGCTTTTCTGAATGATGGAATTTAGTATCCTCACCTCTGGTTAATCCAATAACACTCACTCCATCTTCCAATGCTTTTATAACTACAAAATCATTTGATTGAAGGTTCTCCATTCTCTTACTCCTTTTCAACTTTTATCTCATGATTATTTATTAATTAAGCTTAATACTTCCTGACGGGAGATTGAGTCTGTCGCCAATGTTCCTCTTACTGCGGAAGTAATTGTCTTCGATCCTGGTTTTTTAACACCTCTCATAGTCATGCACATATGCTCAGCTTCAACTACGACCATCACTCCATGAGGAGCCAGTGTGTCCATAATAGAATCTGCAACAGTTGATGTAATCCGTTCCTGTAATTGCGGCCTTCTGCTCACTGCTTCGACCGCTCTGGCTAATTTACTCAAACCTGTAACACGTCCGCCTTTTGGTATGTAGGCCACATGTGCCACTCCAAAGAATGGCACGAGATGGTGCTCACACATAGAATAAAAAGGGATATCCTTAACAAGGACTAATTCTTCATGATCTTCACCGAATACCGTTTCAAAATATTCTTTAGGATCCTGTCTCAATCCGGAAAATACCTCTTCATACATTTTTGCTACACGTTTAGGTGTGTCCAGGAGCCCTTCCCTTGTTGGATCTTCCCCAAGAGCCTCCAAAATCATTGTCACTGCTTCTTCTATTTTACCGCGATTGATTTCACTCATTTTATGTCTTCCTCCCATTGCTATACCTAATTTCAACTATTTCCATAGTAGCACATTTTATTCTTAGAGCCATAGATTATGGACTTCATAATAGAAAAAGAGTCATTACCAAAGAAATTGGTAATGACTCTAATCGCGTATAGCGCTTATTCAAGTAAAATCGTATGTAAAAATTACTTAACAGCGTCTTTAAGTGCTTTCCCTGGTTTGAATGCAGGTACTTTGCTGGCACTGATTTCGATTTCCTCACCAGTTTGCGGGTTACGTCCTTTACGAGCAGCACGCTCACGAACTTCAAAGTTACCGAAACCAATCAATTGTACTTTATCTCCATTTTTAAGAGCTTCTAAAATGGATTCGAACACTGCGTCTACTGCTTTAGTTGCGTCTTTTTTAGAAAGCTCGCTAGCTTCAGCAACAGCGTTGATTAATTCTGTTTTGTTCATGCCATTCACCTCCTCCCAAAGTATGCTTCCATTCTACTTCAATACTTTTTAAGTTGTAATGAAATATTTTCATCAGTCAAAACAAAAACTTGAAATAATTTGTCATTAATCATTTTTAACATAAAAAACCATTGATAAACATTGATATATAAGGGTTTTTGCTTTGAACTTGATTTCTGATAAAAGATTATCATAATCCATAGACCATATCAAGTAAATTGGCGAATTTACAGGCATTTATTCGAATAATGTAGGTTATTTTTCTATTTTTATTGCCATATCTTCTTATTTGAGGTATTTTGAAAGTTAAAGCATTTATAAAAACACTTGATTTTTGCAAAAAAATACAGAGGATTACGGATCCGTTACGGTCCGTAAAACCCTCTGTATCTGTTAAAGAATAATGGCAATTAATCCGCCAGATCCTTCATTAATGATTCTTTCAAGCGTTTCCTTTAATTTATATCGTGCATTCTCCGGCATCAAACTTAATTTAGCTTGGATTCCCTCACGAACTACAGTAGACAAACTGCGGCCAAATATATCTGAATTCCAGATGCTAAGAGGATTATCTTCAAAATCCGCCATTAAATAACGAACCAATTCTTCACTTTGTTTCTCTGTTCCGATTATAGGGGCAAATTCTGATTCAACATCTACTTTTATCATATGAATGGATGGCGCCACAGCTTTCAGCCTAACTCCAAACCTGGATCCCTGTCTAATGATTTCCGGTTCATCCAGACTCATATCCGCCAGAGAAGGAGAAGCAACACCATAACCCGTTTGTTTAACCATTTTAAGGGCATCCGCGACCTGGTCATACTCCGCTTTCGCGTAAGCAAAATCCTGCATTAATTCAAGCAAATGATCCTTCCCTCGTATCTCAACACCCACAATCTCTTTTAGAACCAGGTCATACAATTCATCAGGTGCTGATAAATCTATTTCGGCTACTCCCTGGCCCATTTCAATCCCAGCCAATGAAGCATGACCAACAAACTCATACTCTTCAAAAAGATGGACGAGTCTATCAACATCTCTAAGCCTTTTAATATCCTGAACCGTTTCTCTTATAGCATCCTGATAGCTGACCCTCAGCCAATGATTTTCATTAAGCACCATAACCCATCTAGGTAGATTCACATTCACTTCCAGAACAGGGAACTCAAACAATGCTTCCCGCAGGACATTTAACACATCCCCTTCCCGCATGCTCTCAACACTTATGGCAAGCACCGGGATATCATATTTTTCCTGAAGCTTAGCACGCAGAATCTCTGTATCCGGGTGATAAGGGCTGACTGTATTAATAATCATGATAAAAGGCTTTCCAACCTCTTTTAGCTCTTCTACGACCCTTTCCTCAGCATCTACATAGTCTAACCTTGGTATCTCTCCTATTGACCCATCTGTCGTCACTACAACGCCAATTGTAGAATGATCCTGTATGACCTTACGAGTGCCAATTTCAGCTGCTTCATGAAACGGAATTGGCTCTTCATACCAAGGCGTATGAATCATCCTTGGCCCATTCTCATCCTCATATCCTTTCGCACCAGGAACGGTATATCCTACACAGTCAACCATACGAATATTGACCTCTAACCCTTCGTCTACCTGAACCTGCGCTGCCTGGTTCGGCACAAATTTAGGTTCCGTAGTCATGATCGTTCTTCCTGCTGCACTTTGTGGTAATTCATCAATCGTACGTGCTTTTTCAGCTTCACTTTTCATACCAGGAAGAACAACCAACTCCATAAATTTCTTAATAAATGTAGATTTACCCGTCCGAACGGCTCCAACTACTCCTAAATATATATCGCCGCCGGTTCTCTCGGCTATATCCTTAAATATATCGACCCTTTCCAAGAGATCCCCTCCCGATTCCTCCATATATGAGTACATATACGTAATTATTGATAGTCTTATAAACTTGGACACTATATATTTATGCTATAGCCCATTAAACTTATGACTAGTTTTTTCTCTCCTCTCCTTTTATGTAAACAACCGACTGCTATTTTGATTAAAAATGAACCAATTATTCGGAGTATCATGATAAAGCACCGAATTATTCAGGAGATGTCAAAATTTAAAATACAATCTGGAATAAAAAAAACCTTTCTTTTACAATATATTTTGTAAAAGAAAGGTTATTCCTCAATTGCCATAAAGACAGGTTTATTTGCTATTTGATCCCATGTATAAGGTAATGAATAGGCAGGAACAAAGAGGCTGTCTTTCACTAACTCTGCTCTTATATCTTCACCCTTTTTAAATCCCGCCGAACGATCAATAAGTAAATCATATAAATCCGGTGTATAGTCAATATACAATTCGCCATCTTCACCTAAAACAAGGTGTAACGATTTACCTGTGAAGGGACTTTTCACGGTAGGTTCCTTGTCAAATCCCATATTTTTATAGTTGAGCGCATAGACATTGGTACCAATTTTTTCTTCAAACGCAGGATAGCCCTGTGATTGAATTTGCAGCTTGGTATCCCGTATTGTCTCGGCTAAACGTAAATCAATCAGCCTAACAGTTGGATTTGTTTCTTCATTAACGAGTGTGTATTGAAAAATCCCGCCATTTTCATAGGCATTTCCCGGAATTTCAGACATATATTTTGGAACCAATTTCTGAAAATCAATTATGTATTTCATATAATACGGTGTATCTTGATCCTTTGTCACAATCGGCAACAGGTTGCCGCCATTATCTTTTCTATATTCCAAAACAGCTTTCTGAACGGATTCGACCTGATCTTCATAGGGTACCTGGTTTTGCTGTAAATTCTCCTGCGGATACATACACCCGGATAGAAAAAGAATAGTACACAGCAAGAATGTCATTCCAGATATTTTATGTGGTATCTTATTCAACACTTTATCCATTTGTAGGACCACTCACAATAATAATGACCATAATAATGGCTGCTATAAACATAGATACATAGGCTATCGTGGCTAAAAGATATTTTAATATACCCTTTAATTTATATCTGCTTAGATATATAGCCAGCACTGCGATTGCCATTAAGCCCATCCCAGCAATCGAAATCCACATTTTTTGCATTGCTATGCTCAATATTCGGCACCCCTTTTTCATCAATTCTTTTTACCATATTTTTAAAAAGAATAATATTTTTTCAACCTTTGCTATTATAACCCAAAATATACCTAAAAGAAAACAAAAACGGAAGCTCGGGTTTTATATACCCAAACTTCCGTCCTGGACTAAATATATAGACTTAGACTAAGTTTATGCTGGCTCAGTCTTTTATAAAGTATACTATGTTTAAATGACCATCTTAGCAAGTAACAAATGCCTATTTTTTGACAAAATCATTGATTAATGATTATTAATCATGCTATCCATCAAATCTTCCATTTCATGCTTCTTGCTTCTAGTCATAAGATCATCTACTTCTGTCTTAATATCCTTGTCATTAAACAGGACATCGTACAAGGCAGTCGTAATTGGCATCTTCACTTGGTATTTCTCCGACAACTGATAAGCTGCCTTCGTTGTTCTCACGCCTTCAACAACCATTCCCATGCTTTCAAGAACCTCTTCAAGATTCTTTCCTTTTCCAAGCATATTACCGGCACGCCAGTTTCTTGAATGGACGCTTGTACATGTTACAATAAGGTCACCGATACCTGTTAATCCAAGGAATGTTAACGGGTTTGCTCCCATCTTCACACCCAGACGAGTGATTTCTGCAAGACCGCGAGTCATCAAAGCGGCTTTGGCATTATCTCCGTATCCAAGTCCATCCGTAATCCCAGCTGCTAAGGCAATAATGTTTTTCAAGGCACCCCCAATTTCCACACCAACTAAGTCTTGGTTCGTATACACGCGGAAATTTTGGTTCATAAATAAATCCTGAATACGCACTGCTGCTTCCATATTTTTAGAAGCAACCGTAACGGTTGTAGGAATCCTTCTGCTTACCTCTTCAGCATGGCTTGGGCCGGAGAGAACAATGATATCTTTTGCTATATCCAAAATTTCTTCTTCTATCATTTCAGATATACGCAGCAAGCTATCTGGCTCGATCCCTTTGCTTACATGGACGATTGTCACTTTATCCTGGACAATCGCTTTAACCTTGCGGGCCACTTCACGAATTGCTTTAGTCGGTACAGCAAAAACAATAACCTCTGAGCCAGACAATGCCTCTTCCAAATCATAGTATGCCTTAATAGCGGAAGGGAGCTTGACATCAGGTAAATAACGAATATTTGCCTGTTCACGATTTATCTCATTGACATGTTCTAACTCATGCCCCCAGATTTTTACCGCATGTCCGTTATCTGCAAGGACAATTCCAAGTGCAGTTCCCCACGAACCTGCTCCCAAAATGGTGACTGATTGTTGCATAGACTCCACTCCTCAAAAAAATTATTTACGTAGTCGAGAAAATATTTTTATAGGCGTTCCTTCAAATCCAAATGCATCTCTAATTTTATTCTCCAGGAAGCGTTCATAGGAGAAGTGCATTAATTCTGGATCATTTACAAAGACAACAAAGGATGGCGGCTTAACGGCCACTTGTGTAGCATAATATATTTTCAACCTTTTGCCGTGATGGGTTGGCGTTGGATTCATTGCTACTGCATCCATTATAACATCATTCAGGACATTCGTTTGGATACGCTGTGCATGGTTTTCACTTGCCAAATTAATCATTGGAAGCAAAGTATGGATACGTGCTTTCGTTTTAGCAGACAAGAACACAATTGGAGCATAGTCAAGGAACTGGAATTCAGCTCTAATTTTCTCTTCAAACTTCTTCATCGTTTTATCATCTTTTTCAACTGCGTCCCATTTGTTCACTACAATAACGATAGCTCGTCCTGCCTGATGGGCATACCCAGCAATCTTTTTATCCTGTTCAATAATGCCTTCTTCCCCGTCGAGGACCACTAGGACAACATCTGAACGTTCAATAGCTCGTAATGCACGTAAAACACTGTACTTTTCAGTACTTTCGTATACCTTACCTTTTTTCCTCATTCCAGCGGTATCAATGATGACATAATCATCGCCATTATATTTATATGGAGAATCGACCGCATCTCTTGTTGTTCCTGCGATATTACTTACAATAACGCGCTCTTCACCCAAAATCGCATTAACTAATGAGGATTTTCCAACATTCGGTCTACCGATCAAGCTGAACTTAATCACATCTTCGTCATAGTCAGGTGCTTGGTGATCAGGGAAGCTTTGTACAACAGCATCTAGCAAATCCCCAATTCCAATTCCGTGAGAGCCAGAGATTCCTATTGGTTCACCAAAGCCCAATGCATAGAAATCATAGATCTGATCGCGCATCTCAAAGTTATCCACTTTATTTACAGCAACGACTACTGGTTTCTTTGAACGATAAAGAATTTTTGCCACTTCTTCATCAGCAGAAGTCAATCCCTCTCTGCCACTCGTCATAAAAATAATAACATCCGCTTCATCAATAGCAATCTCTGCCTGTTGACGAATCTGTTCTAAAAACGGTTCATCCCCTATATCAATACCGCCTGTATCAATAATATTGAATTCATGGTTTAACCATTCTCCAGAACTATAAATCCTGTCTCTGGTTACTCCGGCTACGTCTTCTACAATTGATATTCTTTCTCCTACAATCCGATTGAATATTGTAGATTTCCCTACATTCGGCCTGCCTACTATGGCTACAACTGGTTTTGGCATGGTCGTTCATCCTTTCAACTATCCTAGCTAAATTCCTGTTTATTTTCACTGAATTGTTAGCATGTTTAATGTATTTATATTTTATGAAAAAAGAACCCTTCTTAATCATAAAGAAGGGTCTAACTATATTATGATAGCAAACGTTTCGCAAAGTAACAACTCTTCTGCTATATTTCCTTACTATTTTTGACGTGAAATTTAAACTCCCTTGGAGTTTTCCTTTCAATATTCTCGGTAAAAAGTAAACTAAATTACTTTTCTTAATGGAATTTATCCAACAGGTTTTTATCTAACGCCCTTACCTTTTAACCCTACATGCTGCTGATGATAAATCCTTCGCCTCGGTATTCTTTTTGTCCATAGATTATTGGTTTTATTTAAAAGGATAGTAATGGTTATCGCCAGTAACAAAAGGTCCAATGATTCAAATGTACCTATCGCTTTAACTGGAAACCCGTAAACATATAAAATCCCTGAATAAACTGCTTCACCAAGTATAATGGCAACACTAAGTATACTGACCCTTTTAGTTGATTCTAAAAAGATTATACTCAGTACAACCAGCATACCGGCCGCAATATAAATCCAGTTTACAATAAACCATACTGGATATAGAACTGAATAAATTCTAATACATATAAAGGCAATAGTAATAAAAAAAATAGCGACTGTCATTCTAATTAATTCTTTATTCGTCCAATGTCTCCATTGATAAAAAGACCAAAGCAGGGCCGCAATAAAAAACAGATTTAAATGTATACTGAATATATGGATGGACAGACCGGCAAAGCAAATCCCTGCCAATAGTCTGATCATTCCTCTCCGTCTTATCTTAACCGATTCATCTGATATAAAAATAAAATACCAACACCCAAGCCACATTAAACTGAAAAATAAATAACCTTCATGCATAAAAACCTCCCTTAGCAGTATGCCAACTTTCAATTTTTTTAAACATTTCAAATGTAATAGGAAATTGATTTATTTAACACATCTTCGGTAAGCAGGGCATTCGATTCTTTTCTATAAATTCAGTAGATACCCAAAGACACCCTCACTTTCATAAACAGATATTCTACATAACAGATTTTTTCAGCCACGCTAATTCTGGCCCTTTAATCGCAATCACGACCAAGTTACACTCTAATCCTCGGGTCATTTCACAAAACTAAATAATACAGAGTGAAGCATAACGCTGATTGGTAACTTTATTCGATTTTTTGTTTATACATAGAAACAGCCCTTCTCTATACCTGAGAAGGGCTGATTTTTACTTAATATTAAACCTAAAGCATGCAAGCCTGTAAGGGCATCTAACACATTACTTTATTTTTTTAAATTCTTTAACTGCTCTCCAATCATTTCACCTAATTGGAAGCCTCTTGTTTCTTCAGGGAGTTCATAGTTATCCATTTCAGCAGCTGGATTTTCTTGCAATTCTTTAATACTTAGAGATAATCTGTGCTCATCCTCATTCACGTCAAGCACTTTAACTTTAATAACATCTCCCTCAGACATAACCTCATGAGGAGTGCCGATATGTTTATGTGAAATTTGAGAAATATGCACCAAACCTTCTACACCAGGGAATACTTCCACAAAAGCACCATAGGATACAAGACGTTTAACCGTCCCTTCCAAAACACTGCCTTTTTTTGCTTTATCAGTAATATCTGACCAAGGTCCAGGCAGGGTCTCTTTTATGGATAATGAAACTCTTTCAGTATCACGGTCAATAGATAAAATCTTGACTCGGACGTTGTCTCCCTCTGAGACAACATCTGAAGGTCTGTCCACATGTTCATGAGAAAGCTGAGATACATGAACTAAACCATCAATACCTCCAATATCAACAAATGCGCCGAAATCAGTTATTCGCTGAACCGTTCCTTCAAGGACTTGGCCAGCCTGTAAAGATTCCAGAACGCCAATTTTTTTCTTTTCTTTCTCTTCACGCACAACATCTCTGTGTGAAAGGATTAAGCGGTTTTTTTCTTGGTCCAGCTCTACAATCTTAAACGCTAGCTCTTTCCCTTTGTAGTCAGAGAAATCTTCAACGAAATAATCTTCGACAAGCGAGGCAGGTACAAATCCACGTACTCCCAAGTCAACAACTAGACCGCCTTTTACAACGTCTTTAACCTCAGTTTCAATTATTTCACCATTTTCAAATGAAACAACCAGGTCTCCCCACGCTTTTTCTGCATCTACTTTTCTTTTCGATAGAATCAGAGCTTCATCTTCGACTTTGATAATCTCAAACTCAAGCTCGTCCCCTTCCTTCACCACATCTGAAGCTTTTTCAACGTGCAGACTGGAGAGCTCACTGATAGGGACAATGCCATCATGCTTACTATTTTCAACTTCAATTACGACTTGTTTTTCTTCAACTTTAGTTACAGTCCCACGCACTCTTTGGCCTACATTAAACTCGGTTACATTAATATTGTTCATATCCTCTGTCATATGTACTCCTCCTAACGATCACGGGTTCAATTACCTTTCAATTTATATTTAATACCACTAATCCGCCAGTATTAAACAATATTCTAAATAATCTCTTTTTTCTAACTTCTTATAATTTGTACTATTTGTCAAGCAGGATGTTTAGCGGTTTTGATCAATCAATTGCTTTATATGAGCCATTATGACTTTCGTCACTTCCTCAGGGGAGGCTTTTTGACTACGGTATTCTTCCATGTCAATTGGAGGACCGTATATAACTTTTGTTTTAGAAAATGGTTTATAGGAACCAATCACGGCACAGGGAATAACTTTAGCGTCCGTTCTCAACGCAAAGAAGCCTGCACCCGCAAGACCCTCTCCCAATTCGCCTGTCTTACTGCGAGTTCCTTCAGGAAACAGACCTAAGACATGTCCATCTTTTAAAGCACCCAATCCCTTTCGCAAGGCATTCCGGTCACTCATACCTCTTTTAATAGGAATGGCATGAACACGCGGTAAAATAGTTTTAAGAACAGGTACATTAAACAGTTCTTCTTTAGCGATAAAATGAACATCCCGCGGGCACGTCATCCCTACAACTGGCGGGTCTAATTCACTGATATGATTGGAGCATAATAAAACACCGCCTGTCTCAGGAAAATGTTCTCTTCCTGAAACTGAGACACGGTATAAGGGAGTTAGAGCTATCTTTACTACGCCCCTGGCAAATCTATAAAAGCTCATCCATATACTCCTTTCTCATTCGCTATCTTCATAATAGCATCCACCACTTCATCAATTGAAAGACTTGTTGTATCAAGTTCAATTGCATCTGCTGCTTTTTTCAAAGGAGATACTTCTCTTTCTGAATCAAATTTATCACGGGCCGCAATATCTTGTTTTAATTGTTCAATATCCGAGTCAAACCCTTTTAAGATATTTTCTTCATGTCTTCTTTTGGCACGCTCATCTACACTTGCAAGCATAAAGATTTTGACTTCAGCATTTGGCATAACTTGAGTACCTATATCTCTGCCATCCATTACAACGCCGCCTTGTTCAGACAGGAGCTGTTGTCGTCGAACCATTTCTTCACGGACCAGTTTATGCTGAGAGACAGCGGAAACATTTTTAGTTACATTCGGCGTTCTTATCTCTTCAGATACAATAACTCCATCAACCAGTACATCTTGTCCTTGTTCACTATTCTGCAATTTTATATCCGTAGACATTAATAGATCATAAAGAGCTGCTTCGTTATTCGGATCTATTCCATTATTTAATGCCTTATAAGTTAAAGCCCTGTACATTGCACCTGTATCAATATATATGTATGTTAGCCTTCTAGCAATAATTTTCGCTACTGTGCTTTTACCTGCAGCAGCAGGACCATCAATAGCAATCGATAATTTCTTTTTCATTTGTTCCTCCTTGTTGTACACAAAAATTAATCATGACTATTTTAACACAGCTTTACAGGATATAAATCAATATGAATGTAAAAAAATGAGACAAAGTACTTTACTTTGTCTTTAGAAAACCTAAATATTCATTTATTGGAAATTACATCCATAATTGCTGTATAATTATTTTCGATGACGCCTTCATATCTTGCGAGTGTTTTCCATTTAGTAAAGGTATGTTCACGATGAAAAACAAGCTGAAAAAATAATAAAAATAAAAGTTGAATGATAGCCATTTTCTTGATAAATCGCTCTACCGCATTCATATGGAACAATCCTCCTCTTACTTATGAGTTTGTCCATACAGATATGTATTTAATCCCCAAAACCTCTGTTTCTTTCCTCCAATTGCCTTTCAAAACAATAACGCAGCAAAATTTGCCGTTCTGCTTCAGTGATTTCGGTAAATTCGACAGATACTTTTTTTCTATTATTCAAAACTTCGACAATTCTTTTCACTTGTACCTGAATGGGTAGTTCACACACTTCCCTATTTCTCATCTCAAATGTAAACTGCAGTATTAGATTAGTATGAGTATCAATCTTTAAATTTTGAGGAACAATGATTGCTGCTCCTCCTGCGCTAATATCCGTTGTTAATGCCGTAAAGGGGGGGAATTCATTATTAATGGGCTGTACATTTACTTTTGTGGACAAGCTTACACGCACATATTCTCTTCGCTGAATTTTTTCCAGATATTCATCACCAGGATAATCTAAAAGCAGCAAAGGTATATTTTCCCTTACTCTTCCCTGGATTTCCGTATTAAACAGATAGGTATTTTGATCCTTTCCAACAAATGTTCCCCTGAAATTCGTTCCATTTATAAAGTAATCTATTCTGTTCGTATATATATTAACTGGATAATCAATATAAAGAATCCCATCTCTAACATCCATTAACTTGCATCTATATGTTTCAGGCTGATCTAATTGGCTCTTCTCAAGTATGATGGTCATTCCGATTGTTAACATAGTTAAACCATTTCCCCTCTGACATGTGTAAGAATATTCCAAAACAAGGACTTATGTACTATTATGACAGAAAATACAAAAAGGAAAAGACCGTTTCCAGCCTTTTCCTTAGATTATTTTTTATGAGACATCATCATACACTTTTCTTGCTTCATGCATGATTTCTACTTTTTCTTCATGCCCGTTTTCTGCATTAATAAAAATTCGGTAGGTATCATCGCCTACTGTTCCCATAAATTCATAACAGAGTACATCTTCATATAAATTATTTGTGATAACGGCTAATCTTTTTTCCATAATCATTACTTTTCCACTGATTTGCTTTTCAGCTTCTTTTTCAGTGATAGCCGGTTTATTAATTTTTCTTTCCTTATCATGATTTTGAAGATAATCGTCTGCTCCCAATCCGATGATATCTCCATTATCTAGTGCTACTTTGATACGGATTGCTTCAGGATAGATCCTCACTTGATCTTTAACCGTTACAAACGTATAAACACCAACATTATTATATTGAGTACTTTCAAATAACTCCATATTCTGATAGCCCATGTTATTCAGATATTGCCGAGCTTTCTTATATCCATCGTTTAACCCGATCTTAGCATCGGATACTTGACGATCATTAATAATATAAATTGGATGTCCACCTTTTTTAGTCAAATCGATTCCAATCATATTACCTGTAGAAGCACTCTTCAAATTCACATGATAGAACTCGTATTTTGAACCATCCTTATTTGCAGTTACGCTGACAGTTTTAGCATTAGAGACACCTGTATATTTTTTTGCCAGTTCAATTGCTTCCTTACGGGTTATTTCTTTTCCGGACAAATTTTTATAATCTATGTTTTTTTCCTCCACAGATGTAAATGTAGGTCCATATTCACTTTTTTGTCCAATTGACTTTACATTTTTATCTATCGTTTTAAGTCCATCAATAACTTGGTTGTCCCGTTGGCTGTCCCCCTTCGTATCCGCCAAGGCTGTTTCCACATCCATCCAACGTAAATCATTGTCGCTGATTTTCCTTTGAACACTCCTTAGCTCATCTCTTATTTCCGTTGCGTCACTATACAGAGCTTTTAATGTATTATATTCTTCATCAGATAGCGGACTTTTATCTAAATCTCGCACAGATGTCTTATAGGCGAAATCACCGATATTTGTTAAAAATTTCTCCGTTTCATGAAATGGCATTAATGTTAGGGGCAAATGACCAACATTATTATGTGCTTCACTTGTTAATCTCCAAACCTCAGCCAATGCCGGAGATAGAGAATCCTTTGTATTCATAGCCAATGTCGTCCCGATTTTATCATTTAACACATCAATTTGATAGTTCAGATCATTAAAGGCACGCTGATAATTATTCTCGGTTTGATTCATGATAGCTATTTTTTCTTGATGATCCTGATATGCCCAGTACGCTGTTCCAACTAAACCGATTAGCAATACAGCAATCACGATATTTCTTATCATTACATTCACCTCAGTTGCAGAATATATGCTTGCCGATTTTTTTTATTTGCGGACGACTCCATATCCATGAACTTGTCGCTGTTTCCGGGTTAAAATAATATTCAGCTTCACCGGTCGGATCCCAACCATTGATAGCATCTATAACTGCGTTTCTTGAACTCTCATTAGGTTCAAGCCAGATTTGTCCGTCAGCTACCGCAGTAAATGCTCCCGACTGAAATATAACCCCTGAAACTGTATTTGGAAACGATGAACTTTGGACCCTATTCAAAATAACCGCAGCAACTGCTACCTGACCCTCGTATGGTTCACCTCTCGCTTCACCATGAACTGCGTTCGCCATTAACTTTATATCACTTTCCGAAAATCCAGCTGGTATATTTGCAGCTGTACCGGTCGTCTTTGTGGATGTGTTCTTTTTCGCCGTATTTGTTGATTTTGTCGTTTTATTCGATGATGATTTTGGCTTAACTTGATGCTCAATTGGAGTTCCCTGATAATAAGTAAACTCATTTCCTGAATTGATTTGTTTTTTCACCCAGGAAGCATTGTAATTAGAGGCGCTAACCAGTTTACTTTTAGTCTTTGCTCCACCTAACCCATCAATAGGTAAGCCGAATTGTTCCTGAAAATTACGCAATGCCCAGTATGTTCCCCATCCAAAGACCCCATCTATTTTTCCATGATAAAAGCCTATATTTTGAAGACGCGCCTGTAATTCGATGACATCATCTCCGACAGCTCCCCTTTGAATCACTTGATTGGTAAATGCTTCAGTCTGGATATCAAAAATGGGTGAGAGGAATAAAAAACAACCAATTATTGAAAAGGATACTAACTTCCTTACTAAACCCTTCATTTCATGCCCTCCTGTAGAATTAATGACAGTAAGGGTAGTTTTTGCAAACACATATAAAATATTCAGTCCAACATGAAAATCATTTTCAAACTAGAGGATTGATGATTATAAAAATAAGTTGCATACAAAAGCTTTTTGAGCTGATAGCAGAGAAAAGCAAAGTTGAATGGAGGTAGGGAAAAATCATTTAGGATTGTAGAAGCAGTGGGGTATGAAGCATATTCTTTGTAACATAATAAGCAACAATTTCAGGATGAATTCATGACCTTTATTTACCCTGGAGGATTAAAGCCGCAGACAACATAAATAGATAAAACATCCTTTAAAATAAAAAAAACAAACCCTAATCAAATCTACTCCTAAAAAGAAGCAGATTTAGATTTAGTGTTTGTTTCTATTTTACTGCAGTTTACAGTTTATTAAACTGATTCAAATGACTGTTTAAAAGCCTTTTCTGTTAAAATTCTTGCCTTTTTTACTTTCCAAAGTCCGAGACCCCATAGACAGAACATAAATGGAATTAAATATACATACCATTTTTCCTGCTCCATCAATATATAGTTAAAGGAACCATGCAAGGCAATCGGAATGAACAAGGCTGTCAGCATATAAGTCAGCTTTAACCTGGGCTGGGTTTGGAATTTGGCTTTCCCAAAATAAAAGCCCATGATGACCCCAAACAGTCCATGACTTGAAACAGGGAACATCGCTCTTCCCCATGCATATTCAAGCCCATTCGAAAATAAATAGAGGATATTTTCCAATGTTGCAAACCCCAAAGAAATAGAAACTCCATAAACAATTCCATCATAGGGTTCATCAAAATCAACATGGCCATAGATCAACCAAAGGAATAAAGCCCACTTAATCAGCTCTTCTACCATTCCCTTTTCAAAGAAGGCATCAGCCCAAACAGAAAGAAAAAGCCCTTCTGCCTGGATGACATATTGAATAAACATAACAGGTATGACAAATAACGCACCATAGATAAATACTTTAAATACAACTGATACAGGCTCAGTGTTATATTGATCTTTCAGGTAAAAATAAATTAGCAAGGCTATACCAGGTGCAACGCCCGCTGTTAATATATTTAACATGGATTACCCTCTCTTTTTTACTCTTTCGTCCTTTAATCGTAACACGGACGAAAAAAAAAGAAAATCAAGAATTCTCACAGCTTTCATGTGATTAGTGTAATTCGAACCCTACAACTTAAACGCAGCCTTGATATCGACATTACCATTGGATAATAATATGGCCAATTTCAATCTTGCCTTCTTGCTGTCATAATCCTCACCTAGAATCACACCCCTATTTTGCAGGTCATGCGCACTGCCGTGGTATCCATAGGCAGGATACACTTTTCCTTCTTCCGCACTTGTACTGATAACAATTGTTATCCCGTTATCCAAAGCAGATTGGATTGAGTTGACCATTAAAGGTGTTACTTGCCCACGGCCGACTCCTTCTAGCACAATTCCACGTGCGCCGGCATTTACAGCGGCATCAATCATAATCCCATCTGCACCTGTATAGCATTTTACGATATCAACGCGCGGTATTTCCGGACCGATTTTGTAAGATTCATTATAGATCGGCTTTTGATAGACGCTGACTACATCATTATCGATGATTCCAAGATATCCATAACCAAATGATTCAAAGCCCTGGAGATTCGAAGCATGGACTTTTTTCACGTATCTTGCAGAATATATCCGCTCATTAAAGACAACCAAAACTCCGCTATGCTTTAAGTGTTGATTTGCGGCTACATAGATTGAATTCCGTAAATTGGAATATACATCGGTTCCGACATCCTGAGGGGAGCGCTGTGAGCCTGTTACCACTATTGGTCTTGGATCTTTAGTTGTTAGATCAAGAAAATAAGCCGTTTCCTCTAACGAATCCGTTCCATGAGTGACTACCACTCCACAAACTCCTTCATCCTCCAATTCCTTTTCAATGGCTTCTTTTATTAAAACCATATCTTCGAAACCAATATGCATGGAAGGCTTTTGCATTAAATCTATAATTTTTATATCGAAACCCTCCGGCAACTGACAGAGTGCTGCTAATTCCTCACCACTCATAGCACCCGAATTCAGAAGTCCTTTAGAGATTTCTTTACTGGCAATCGTTCCACCAGTCGTAATTAGTGAAATTTTCTTCATTTTACACCTCTTAACAAGTAATCAAGCATTCTTAATGCTACTCCAACCCTTCCTTATCTTTTACCGCATTTGCTATTTGTCCACCATGAAATCTTCCATTCTCAATAAAAATTTCATTAGCATTATTTCCGGCCACAATCACACCAGCCACAAATAGGTTCTCTATGTTTGTTTCCATTGTTTGCTCATCAATCATTGGTTTCCCTGTATCACTTTGTATTTCAACACCTACATTGGTTAGAAGGCTGTAATCCGGATGGTACCCTGTCATAGCAAAAACAAAATCATTTTGTATTTCGATTATTTGCCCCTCTTTTTCATAAATGACAGTTTGCTCTTTAATCTCTTTTACGACTGAATTAAATTCCATTTTGATAATTCCGTTGCGGACATATGATTCAAACTCGGGCAAAATCCAAGGTTTAATGCTTTTTGAATAAACATTTCCCCGATATATGACTGTTACTCTTGCTCCCGCTTTTACAAGCTCTAGCGCAGCATCTACGCTTGAATTTTTGCCACCGATCACAACCACATCCATATCGTAGAAAGGATGTCCTTCTTTGAAATAATGGTATACCTTATCCAAATTTTCACCTGGTATATTCATCATATTTGGTTGATCATAATAGCCCGTTGCAATGATACAGTATGGTGTTTCATATTCATTTTTGGTTGTTTTTATTCTAAATAATCCATTCTTCTGCTTTTCTATTACTTCCACACATTCATATGTATTTATTCTGAGATTCTTCCTCTTCGCTACTTCTCTATAGTATGTTAATGCCTGGAGTCGGATAGGTTTCCGATTTTCAGTAATGAAAGCGACATCCCCAATTTCTAATTTCTCACTGGTTGAGAAAAAGGTTTGATGTGTTGGGTAATGATAAATCGAATTAACAATATTCCCCTTTTCAATAATCAATGGATTTTTACCAATTTCCTTTAAACTAATGGAAGCTGACATACCACATGGTCCGCCGCCAATCACAATTGCTTCTTCATAGTGCATACTTCTTTCCTCCAAATAACCGTAAACTGGAATTTCAATTTGTATGTAGTATCTAGTACTTCTCAATGAATATTTAAATAACCCTTTTAGAATAACATTTTTAGAACCTAAACTCATCCACCACATGCAAAAAAGTTTTCTATCTCACGAGGGACAGAAAACTTTCTTATTGTTTGCAGTATTAAATCCAGCCTCTGAAACGCGATGCTTCGGCCATTTTCCGTACCCCAACCATATAGGCAGCGAGGCGCATGTCTACACGGCGGGATTGAGCTGTATCGTAGATGGTATTAAATGATTTAACCATTACTTTTTGTAATTTTTCCTCAACTTCTTCTTCAGTCCAATAGTATCCTTGATTATTCTGTACCCATTCAAAATAAGATACTGTAACACCACCGGCAGAAGCTAAAACGTCCGGTACTAACAGTATACCGCGATCTGTTAGAATACGCGTTCCTTCCAAAGTGGTTGGACCATTAGCAGCTTCAACGACAATCTTCGCTCGTATATTGTGAGCGTTTTCGTCTGTAATTTGATTTTCAATTGCGGCAGGTACCAAAACATCACATTCCAGTTCAAGTAATTCTTGGTTGGTTATCGTATTCGTGAATAGGTTGGTTACTGTACCAAAGCTGTCTCGACGATCCAGCAAGTAATCAATATCAAGGCCATCGGGATCATGTAAAGCCCCATTTGCATCTGAAATACCGATTACCTTGGCACCGGCATCATGCATGAATTTTGCCAAAAAGCTTCCTGCATTTCCAAAGCCTTGGACAACAACTTTCGCTCCTACTAAATCCATTCCACGTTTTTTAATCGCTTCATGGATACAAATAGTTACCCCTTTGGCAGTGGCTGATTCCCTGCCATGTGAACCGCCAAGAACAAGCGGTTTACCGGTAATAAATCCCGGAGAGTTAAATTCATCTATACGACTGTATTCATCCATCATCCAGGCCATAATCTGTGAATTGGTGAAAACATCCGGTGCCGGGATATCTTTTGTAGGACCGACCAATTGGCTTATCGCCCTGACATATCCACGGCTAAGCCTTTCCAATTCCCGAAAAGACATATTGCGCGGATCACATATGATACCGCCTTTTGCCCCTCCATACGGTAAGTCTACAATGCCACATTTCAAACTCATCCATATGGATAAAGCTTTAATCTCATTCTCTGTAACATTAGGATGAAAACGAATTCCACCTTTTGTCGGACCTATAGCGTCATTATGTTGAGCACGATAACCAGTGAAAACCGTTACAGAACCATCGTCCATTTTAACAGGGATTTTCACAGTTAGCATACGAAGCGGTTCCTTCAATAATTCAAATACCTCTTCTGGATATCCAAGCTTATCTAAAGCCTTATGGATGACAGTCTGAGTCGATTTTAAAACATCTAGTTTGTCCTCAGTGGAATGATGGTCGGCTGTCATTATAGTACCTCCTACAGATGTATAATAAGTAATATTTTCCTACCAGCATAAGTATACAACTTTGGCAATTGTCTGGAAAGTGAAATAATAGAATAATAGGGTTAAAAATTACAAAACAAAAATTTTTGAAAAAATATTCAGATTTATTATTCGCTTTTATAAATTCAGTATACTTAATAAAGCCTGGAAAGTGCAAGAGTACTGTTTTGGCCTTTATAAACACGCTTAGATTAAATAAAAATAACCACATCTTTTAGATGCGATTATGATAGGAAATATTTTTTTATAATAGTAATTATATTCTCTTTACTTATCCTGTGTCCGTAATCCGACAGGTATTCTTTACTCAAGGTCGAGAATTCTCCAAACTCCAAAAGAATAGACATAAGAGTTGCTTTGTTTATAAGAGTATCTTCTTTTATCTCTAAATAGTATTTGGACTTCCAAAAATAAAGGATTCCTTTCACATTCCAGCTAGTCTTTATAATTCTGCAAGCTTGTACCACATCATCAAACTCCGCAAATTCATATATGACTTGATCTCGCTTCATTATATTAACAGATAGGTACCCTTCTATTTCTTCTTCTTCTTCGAGATCTTCGTTTAAATTGTACGCATCCCTTTTTAAAATTATATAGATTCCGTAGCATGGATAAGAGTATACATCCATCTGAAAAAATCCAGCAACCAAATTCCCACATTCTTCAAGCACTTCTTGAATAATATGATAAAAAAAGCTATGGGTTTCCACCGAATGACTGGTTAGCACCTGACAGGTAACACCTCTGTCTTCCAATTCATCGTAGGGAATAAATAGTTTGAACAATGTCGGATTGATTTGTTTAAGCTTCATGAAAAAATCCTCCTGTAGCTACTCTCTCCATTCCATTGTATGAAGGGAGTCACAGTCGGTACCTTGTTTTAAAATCATGAAGGAGTTAACTTCTTTAAATGGATTAAATGAGTCTCAGGTTTTGCCATTAATCGCAGCGGAAGTAAGCTTGTTCCATATCCATTACTTGTTAGGATGGTCGTATCATTCCTCTCGCTGACGCCGCCCAATTTATATCTGCCCATTCCAAAAATCCTAATTTGTCCCCCATGTGTATGGCCGCTCAATACTAAATCAATTCCATATGATTTCTCAATTTCCTTTTCAATTTTCGGAGTATGACTGGCTAGAATTCTAAAACTGTCAGATTCCACTTCTTCCATTGCCAAATCAAGCCGCCCCGTTTGTTCCTCTTCATCATAAAAGTCAATTCCAAGCAGGCGTATTTTACCGCCATCCTTTGTTTCAAACAGTACGCTTGTATCTAGTAATTCATGGATATCCAACTCTACAAAAAGTGCATCCAGTTCATGTCTATCTATTTCATAATCATTATTACCCCATATGAAATAAACAGGACCTACACTTTTTAATTTAGTTAAATTTTCTTTTATTCTATCTAGCGGTACCCCTTTTTCAGCTAGGTCACCGCCAATTAAAACAAAATCAGCCTTCCCTTTTACCTGCCCAATAATTTCATTACTGATGACCCGCCTATGTATATCTGAAATAAAAAAGATTGTGATGGTCTCATCACTTGGAAATGTACTGAATTCAAACGTATGATCAATCACTCGGTCCTGATGCGCAAGCCTGTACATATATATGAGTAAGCACACACATAAAGCAATTAATAAACCAAAAAAGAACAGCACTGCCATAGTATCTCCCTTTCAATCCTTTATATCTTATAACTAAAAGAAGCCAGCCTAATAAATGACTAGCTCTACATTTATTTATATCTTTATTTTTTATCAATATGCAAAACTTTTTCATCAATATGCAAGACTCTAAAGCCTGATTCCTCTAATTTACGGATAAATTTATCTACATTCGGCGCTTTCACTACTTTAATGACAATGCGCCTTAAAAGTTTATCGGTTTCATCAAAGGTAACTAATGAAATTATTTGTTGCTGATATTGCCTTGCAATCTCAGTTAACCTGGCAATACGCCCCTTGGTTTCGACTGTAGTTAATGCTATCCTCACACCAGGTACATGAACGCCAAAGGTACTCTGGAATTGTTCAATTATATCATAGCGCGTAACAATGCCATGGAAATACTCGTAATCATCCACTACGGCTAATAAAGGTATCTCTTTTAAGTCCAAAAATATATTTTCGTATATTTCGTCTTCTTTTAATGTTTTGTTTACCTCAGCGATCGATTCTGCTTTTGTTTCCTTTAAAAAAATATCTCTCGGCAGCTCTGATAAGAAGGCTGCTTTGTATACTCGATACCTTGTGATCGTACCTATATACTTATTTCCTTTAAGAACTGGCACTCCCTCAATTTGATGTTCATCCAGCACCGAGAAAACCTCTTGAAGAGTATCATTGTAAGAAACCGTATGACAATGATATTTTGAAATCATGATATTCTTTACAAACATCAAAGCACCCCCACCGCAATCTAGTATAAACATTCCCTATAATTGATACTTATTCGACAAATCTCAGACTTTACCTGCCTATTTTGTGAAAAATTATTTATTTTCGTGAAAAAGATTAATATCATATAAATCTTTAAATTTATTAAAGAGGATATGTCTATTTTTCCAAGCTACATCATTTTTCCATAGATCCTTACTCCTATCTATAATCTCACATCGCAGTGCGTGAAATTCCTTTTCTGCCTTGTCCATCTTTTTTTTGTAATAAAGCATCCCTCCATACATAAAGGCAAGCATTAGCATACAGAGAATGATAAACTCATTGTCAAAAAAATAGTTATACATGGACATAAAAGAATAAGAATAAAGAGGAATAATGTTCTTATATACATAAACAACTAGAATTGCTGTTAAACCTAATGTAATGTAAATAAATAAAAAATGACGGGATTTATAATGATCGAACTTGCGTTTTCTTTTCACCACATTGTTGAGCATTATTTTTGTAGCCTCATCGGTATGTTCGTCCAAATCATTGATATACGCTTCCATAAACCACCTCTCCTTTTCATAATCATGTTTATGAAAAGAAGCGGTCAATTATGTAATTCTTGTCCATTATTTATTTACCCGTTCCCTATACATGCTTACTTTTACTAAATCTATTATAAGACTGCTTTTACCTTGCCAGCTTGCTTATTTATGACAAATCCAAGGATTAAATCAATGGTGAAATGCATCGCGATTGTAACAAATAAATTGCCTGTCCACTCATAGATAAACCCAATAAAGAAACTTAACAGTAAGATATTCACAAACAAGTATACATTATATAAATACCTTATATGGATTAGTGCAAATATGAGGCTGGCCATCCATAAACCAACATATGTTTGAATGATTCCCCTGAATAATAATTCCTCACTGATAGAAACTAAAAGGACAATAAAGACTAGTTGCCGTCCATTGAGAGAACTAAAAATACGTTGATTGATTCCGCCATCATTAAAGTATCTCTCGGGAAGATACCTCATCGAAAGTAAGTCGTAGAGAACTACCAGCAATCCTGCTGGGATTCCTATAAGAAGGATAGACCAATCTTGAAAATCAAATAACAATAAAAACTCCTGTATATCATCAAAGACCCATATCCCCAAAAAAGAGGAGATTATAAGCAAAAGCAATTGAGTTTGAATCAATGCCTTGTATAGTTCTTCATCCTTTAACTGACTCACGAGCTCTGCCTGTTTATTTTTCATTTGTTTACTCTGCCCTTCCAGTAAATAATTGTTTCAATTGCATACGCCAATTTTGATCTTCCCGAGGAATGTCTTGCCGTTGTTTTGGAAGGATAGCGATAAGTGCATCCAGTGTTGCTCCACACCGGTCACAGCAAGTCTTTGTTTTATTCTGTAGCTCCTGATTAAAATAGGAAGCGATGCTGCTCTTTCTGCACTCAGTGGAAAGAATCCATTTTTTCAATAGATATAATTTCATGAGTTTTTCTTTTTTTCGATTTTCCAGTTCTACATCTATTCGCTCAATTCGTTCATAGGGGTCAAGAATATTCCCCTTTAATAAAGCCTTATTTAATTCTTTTATCCGTTCTATTTTGTCATCACCAATAAACTCCTCAGCTGTAAGATTGGAGGCCTCATGATGAATAACCCATTCAATTTCTGAACGAATTGGAAAATCTCTTTCAATCAGATGGGAAGCTTGCCATTCATCTCCTTCTGAATATAACAATATGGCCACTGCCGGCAATCCATCTCTTCCAGCCCTGCCTATTTCCTGTACATATGCCTCCACACTCAACGGCATGTTTACATGTAAAATAAATCGTATATCATTTTTATTAATCCCCATACCAAATGCATTGGTGGCCACGATGATTCTTAACTGCCCAGATAAAAATTGCTGCTGAATCAGGATTCGGTCACTAGTTTCCATACCGCCATGATAATAAGCAACACCATCAAAGCCCTTTTCTAGTAGAAATCCACTTAATTGTTCAGCAAGTTTTCGGCTGGATACATATATAACCCCTGCACCTGGCACTTTATTCAGTGCATCAATTAAAATTTGAAGCTTATGCTGATAATCAGCGGCTTCTTCTACCAGGATACTGATATTCTCCCTGTTCACACTATGGATTACTCTCGCCGCATCCTCCATACATAAATTTTTTAAAATATCCTCTTGAACCTCAGGAGTAGCAGTAGCTGTTAAAGCTAAGGTCAATGGGTTATTCAGTTCTTCTCTAATACGGCCGAGCTGCAAATAACTCGGTCTAAAATCATAACCCCATTGTGATATACAGTGCGCTTCATCTACAACAAACAATGCAATGTTGAGCTTTTTTAATTTATCTAAAATAAATCTGGATTGCAGCATTTCTGGCGAGATATATAAAAATTTTAATAATGATAATGACCTCAGCACCATATCCCGTTCCTGCAGGGTTAAAAATGAATTTAAGGAGGCAACCTTTTTTTCGCCTTTCGCCTTCATTTGTTCTACCTGATCTTGCATAAGAGCCAACAATGGTGAAATGATAATAACCAATCCATCCATCAAGTATCCGGGCATCTGAAAACACAAGGTTTTACCGGTCCCAGTTGGCAGCATAGCAAGTGTATCTTTGCCGGTGATAATGGATTCTATCACTTCCTTCTGTCCAGTTCGAAACGTTTGGAATCCGAACATTTTTTCTAATTGAGCTTCTAGCGGCTGCATACTTACACTTCCTTTATAGTTGCCATAACGAGCCTGATTTTAAAATAAGTTATCTCAGATGGAAGGACCATTTTTAAAGATCTTAACTGTTTTGTTTCATTAGTAGCAATGGCCTGTTTGATTTGTTCTTTCTCTGTTGCACTTACAAAATCATCTATCGGAAAATCAGGTACGTTTGAAACGATTTCAACAAGATGATCTTCAATCGTATTCGTTTTTAAATTCCGTACGGCTGCTACTTCTTCTTTGGACATCCCGGCTTGCAGCATTTTTAATGTTCTTTGCGTAGAAGCAGTTAAAAGAGATTGAACAGGTTTACCTATAAGCACAAGTTCT
The DNA here is from genome assembly GCF_008087365.1 of Bacillus sp. E214. Classification (NCBI taxonomy): domain Bacteria; kingdom Bacillati; phylum Bacillota; class Bacilli; order Caryophanales; family Bacillaceae; genus Bacillus; species Bacillus sp. E214. Next base: position 1,404,442 of record NZ_VENN01000001.1, read on the forward strand.
TTCAATAGTATATAAGGAGACTGAACACTGGCTTTAAGCATATAATGAATAGTATCCCAAAAGAGAAGTCTCGCATAAAATACATCTATATTAAGCTTTCGTGCAGCCTGTTCGATTGTCAAACCCGCATGCTGGTGACCTGAGAAGGCTGAAACAATTAATTCTGCTCCGGCTTCATTTACATTACTTAATAAATCATCAAGCTCCTGATATAGAAGCTGGGCCAATTCCATTGAAGAGAGAGGAATCTTTTTAAATAATTTTTTCACTAACAGTTGTTCCTCTTGATTACGGGAAACCGCAATGAAAGAATGATTGCCATTTAGCAAACAGGACGACGTTTGTACCAATAATTGCAGCCTCATCCAAAATCCATGAGCTGCATCTTGAAAGGTACGACCATCCAGGTTAGTTAACTGAGGATAATCCTTTTCCCAAAAGGAAAGTGCTTGTTTACCATGCTGCGTACAGACATAGGTATTAATACCTGTTTCTTTTATATATCCTTTTTTGGTTAATTCAATAATCTTTTGATCCCAAGTCTCTCTTTTTAACTTTGGAAGTACGCCAAAAAACCGAGATATATTAAACAAACGAGCATCTTGAATGGGCTGAGAGGATTTTTTCCCATTAAGTATATGTAAAGGGGAATATACTGTTCTTTGCCCCTTTAATGCATTTATTAAATACAGTATTAATCCGTCAAAATATGGTATAATCATGTTTTAACCCCTTTATCCTACATGTCTGACACTTTTTATCTTACCAAATAGTTGTACCCTCATGCTTAAAATTCAATAGCCTATTTTTCCTTTATTCGCTAAAAACACGCGAAATATTGGCTATTGAAAAGTTATACCATGAGTTTTACAATAAGGTGAGGGGTTTGATATCCAGTTCGGTATCAAAATATATATTTTTTTACCTGGGAGGTATTTAGCATGGCTAAATTTACTATTGTTGACAAAGAAACTTGCATTGCTTGTGGTGCTTGCGGAGCAGCAGCTCCAGATATTTACGATTATGATGATGAAGGTATTGCATTTGTTACTTTAGATGATAACCAAGGTATTGTCGAAATTCCAGATGTTCTGCTTGATGACATGATGGATGCTTTCGAAGGATGCCCAACAGATTCTATTAAAGTTGCTGACGAATCCTTTGATGGAGACGCATTAAAATTCGAATAGTCTCCCCATTAATAAAAGCCTCTGCGGTTTCGCAGAGGCTTTTATTTAATCTATTTTATACATTTCGCACTACAGATTGCTTCGAAAACCAGCCCTGCATTTTAGTGAATAACAGCATAAATACAATGGCTATTAAGGTTCCTTTTATTAAATTGAAAGGAATGATCGCCGTGGTGATCATTGCTCGAATCTCTGTACCAGACATGTTCCAATTCATTAACACACTGTAGCTTGGCAGTAAAATGAAGTAATTGACAAGACTCATAAATACAGCTAATACGATTGTGCCTCCTACTAGTCCGTATACCATGCCTCTTTTAGTGCCGATTTTTTTATAAAAATAGTAGGCTGGAAGGATAAACGCGACGCCTCCGATAAAGTTAGCAAAATGACCAACTGGAATTCCTGTATCGCTTCCTGTCATGATGTAATCCAAAATATTTTTTAATAATTCAACCAGGATACCCGCAATCGGCCCAAAAATGATGGCCGCAATTAAGGCTGGAATATCACTGAAATCAATTTGGAGAAATGCCGGAAAACCTGGGAATGGAAAGTTTATAATCATCAAAACATATCCAATCGCACCCAACATCCCAATCGTAACCATTTTTTGAATCTTACTTACACCACTGCTTTTCATTATTCCTCTCTCCTTTAGGTTTTGGTACTACCTCTTCCAGAAGAAAGGCTCTGCCTAAAACGTCAATCATGAAGCCATGCCACAAAAAATCCCTTTATCTTTATTAGATAAAGGGAGAAAAGGCAATGTGAAACAAACGTTCATGAAAGATTGTTTTTTGAACGTTAACAGAGACCTCCATCTTCTCCCATCCAGACTATACTGTCGGCTTTGGAATCACACCAAATCCTGCCTTTACAGGCTCGCGGGCTTAGATTATACATCATCACCGCCGGTAGGGAATTACACCCTGCCCCGAAGATAGACCGTATTTAATTGGTAAAATGGCTTAAGAAAATAATCAGGCTAGACATTCCACCTGTAAATTTAACTAGACCATTTCTATATTGATTTTATCCCAATAAACTAAATAATACAAGAGATTAGAATCACTATATAAATAGATCAAAAAATATATATTTGTAAAAAATTCATAAATTAATGGCCTCACCTCTATTTTCCTCGAACCAACTAAGCCGTCTAAATTATAGAAAATGAAGTCTTTTTAGTATCTGCCGGCAACAAAAATTAGACTTTTCCAAAATTTTAAAATAGTAAGCGCTTGCAATGTTGAATCTTGATTGACACACAGATTATAAGTCTTGTAGAGTGGAAACAAGATTAAATACTTCTACAGGATGGTGACAAGATTGTTTAAAGTGCTCATAGCTGATTCAATAAAGCCAGATGGTTTAACACCATTCATTGGCAGGAATGACATCGAGGTTGTCCAAAAAAAGATAGATGAAGTAAGCAGTGAATTGCATCTGTTTGATGCACTTTTAGTTAGAAGTGCTACAAAAGTAACAAATGATTTACTTCAAAAAATGACAAACCTAAAAATTGTAGCCCGGGCTGGCGTAGGGATCGACAATATAGATGTTCCTTCCTGTACAAGTCGTGGAATCATTGTGGTCAATGCACCGGATGGCAATACAATTTCTACCGCTGAACACACTTTTGCCATGATGGCATCCCTGGCCCGAAACATTCCTCAGGCTCACCAATCTTTAAAAAATGGTGCTTGGGAGCGAAATCGCTTTGCCGGAGCTGAATTAAAAGGTAAGACGTTAGGAATCGTTGGTATGGGGAGAATTGGTACTGAATTATCCAAGCGGGCGAGAGCTTTTCAGATGAATATTTTTGCCTTTGATCCTTTCATTACGTCAGATCGGGCAAAAGAATTAGGCATAACGGTCGGTTCACTCGATAACCTGCTTCAAGTATCTGATTTCATCACCGTCCACACCCCATTAAATAAGGATACAAGAGGCTTATTAAACAAAAATACAATACATAAATGCAAAGACGGTGTCTATCTGATCAACTGTGCCAGAGGAGGCATAATTGACGAGGACGCTTTATATGATGCGGTTCTTGAGGGAAAAGTAGCCGGAGCTGCACTGGATGTATTTGTAGAAGAACCTCCGGTGAATAATAAATTATTGTCCTTGGATCAAATCATTGTCACACCTCACCTTGGAGCGTCCACTGCTGAAGCGCAATTAAATGTGGCTAAGCAGGTGGCAAAAGAAGTAGTCTCATTTGTGGATGGAATACCAGTGTCAAACTCCATCAATTTACCAGCTATACCTGCTGAATTATTTAATAGAATACAGCCATATTATCAATTAGTGAAAAAACTTGGCTCTTTCCTATCACAATATATAAACGAAGGCATAAAAGAAATTTCCATTACATATGGCGGTGATGCTTTTGATTTTGATTCATCAATTTTAACAAAATCACTTGTTTCTGGATTTTTTAAAGAACGGGCTGATGTCACCATCAACGAAGTAAATGCCTTGTTATACGCTAAGGAACGTTCCATCACTATAGGTGAAAAAATCTCAAACGAAACATATGGTTATTCAAATAGTATAACGGTAAGAATTAAAGGCGATACCAGACAAATTGAAATGAAAGCAACCTATATAAAAGAATATGGGCCGCGTATCATTGCCATCGATGACTTCAAAATCGACTTTTACCCTGATGGCCATATCCTATATATCCAGCACCACGACAGACCAGGCGTGATTGGCATTGTCGGTAAAAAACTCGGCGATCTTAATCTCAATATTGCCACCATGCAGGTAGGACGGAAAGAAGCCGGCGGTGAAGCCATTATGATCCTTACGTTTGATGAAAAAATTCCTCATTCCGTCATAAATGAACTTGCCGGCAATGATGAAATATCCGTCGCCAAAGCAATTAATTTGAGTGAGGCATAGAATAATAAGAATAGGGCATCTCATAAGCTGGCTTAGCTTATCGATGCCCTTTCCTCTTATATTCTATTAAAATTACTTAGTCTCAGTTCAATAAGCCACTTTATTCTCATGTTTTTGGATTTGCTCATGCAATGTCTCTCTTACAGCTCCGGGTCCCCCAATCAGTTGCTTAAAAAATTCTTCGATTGTATTTCCTAAGCCAACTTCGTACAAGTCCACCCCAAAAATTCTTTCGTTTGAAAGAATAGGCTGTAAGTGGTTACTGACTGATTCAGGTTGGCCGAACTCGATTCCATGAAGATACTGCTGCAAATCTTCTAAAATAGGATCAGGACTGATGTTCATTTTTTTACCAGCATCATTCACACCAAGTAGATACCGGCACCAAGCCGCAATCGTTAAAGGAATAAATGTTAAATCAGTTATTTGAAGGTCATTCCTTTCGGCATATAATTTGATAGTCTCCCCAAATCGGATTCCTAATTTCTGCGAAGTGTCTGTAGCGATCCTCCCAGGTGTATCGGGATTATTAGGGTTAGGAAAACGAACCTCAATAACTTCTTTAATAAACTCCATCGGATCGATGATTCCCGGATTAGTTACAACTTTCATCCCTTCATCATACCCAATTCCCTTCACTAAAGCCTGCAGATCCTCATCCTTCATCTCATCAGCAATTGAAGTATAATCCAACAGACAACCAAAGATGGCCAGTGCAGTATGAAGAGGATTTAAACACGTACATACCTTCATTCGCTCAACGAGATCCACGACGTATTGTTCTGTAAAGTAAACACCTGCCTCCTCCAACGGCGGCCTCCCATTTGGAAAGTTGTCCTCAATCACTAGGTACTCAGATTCTTCTGTATTAACAAATGGCGCAACGAACGGTCCATTCTCTCTCTTTTGAATAAGCTCAGCACTTCCAAATCCTCTTTTTATCAACTTCTCTTGTACTGATTGAGAGGGAAGAGGTGTTATTTTATCAATCATGCTCCATGGGAATGTAATTTTTTTTGTATCGTTTAAATAATCGATAAATCCTTGCTCAACCACACCATTCTCAAACCAAATTTGCGCAACAATGAGAATAGCCTCTTTCAGTTTATCTCCGTTATGAGAGAAATTATCTGTGCTTAGAAGTGCTAACGGAGCTTTGCCGTTTAAGTATCTATCATATAAAAGGGATGTCAGCAAAATCATCGTATGTCGGCTAGGCTGGTCAAAGCCTTGCTTAATTTCTGATAGAGCCGATTTACGAATTTCGCCATTTATATCTTTTAAATCATACCCTTTCTCCGTGATGGAAAGAGAAATCAATTGGAGCGCCGGGTGGCGTGCAACCTCTTTTAAGCGCTCCCATGCCGACTCTTTTTCATAGGTGGCAATACTTTCAGCTACGCTCGCAATCACTTCCATATTAAATGATCCGTCTGCTTTCATAACGACATCAAGACTTAAATTATCATACGGATGATAAATCTTTTTAATTAATTCATCATCCAGTGTGGAGGCAACAATAATCCCTTTGTCAGTAGCTTTCTGTTCTAGTAACCGTTGCTGCAGCACAGAATGAAATGCTCTAAATAAATTCCCTCCCCCGAAATGTAACCAAGCTGGCTCTTTTTTCGTCCTTTCCCAAACATCTTCAAAATCAAAGCCAGGAGTTTTTATACCAATCTCTTCGAATTGATCTTTATTATTTTTTAGTTGATCTTTTTTTAGTATTAGCAAATGTCATCCTCCTTTCTGTTTGTTAGGTTAATGGCACTCGTGATTGTTTTAGATTGAAATCAAAGTATCCTTCAGCATTATGATAGGATATATCCTCAACGATTTGACCCAGCCATTCGATATCATCGGGATATTCACCATTTTCAACCCATTGGCCAAGCATATTACATAAGATTCTTCTAAAATACTCATGGCGACTGTAGGATAAAAAACTTCGGGAGTCTGTCAGCATTCCGACAAATCGGGAGAGTAGACCAAGATTCCCGAGAACTTTCATTTGAGCCACCATGCCATCTATATGATCATTAAACCACCATGCTGAGCCAAACTGAACTTTGGATGGGATTCCACCTTCTTGAAAATTACCAGCTATTGCTGCCAGCACTTCATTATCCTTCGAATTCAGCCCATATAATATGGTTTTAGGGAGCTGTTGCATCTGATCCATCTCATCCAACAACTTGGAGAGAGGCTCAGCAATCGCCCCATCCCTGAAGGAATCCACCCCGACATTTGGGCCAATCGCACGATAAATCCGTGAATTGACATTTCTTAATGCTCCCAGATGATATTGCATGACCCAGCCTCTTTTGTGATAAGCTTTTCCAAGACAAATCAATAAGCTTGTTAAAAATTGATTATTTTCTTTTTCGGACAAAGGCTCATTATCAAAAGCCTTGGATACAATAGCATCCAGTTCCTGTATAGTAGCAGGTTCATAGACAATAGGCTCGATACTGTGATCAGACAATTTACAGCCCATTTCAGAAAAATAATCCATTCGCTTCTCGGTAGCTTCCATTAATTTATCAAAACCCGTTATTTCTATCCCTGTTACCTGCCCTAGCTTGCCCACATACTCTGCCCATGACTGTGAGTGATGAATAGCCATAATCATGTCTGGCCTAAAGGTAGGTAATACAGTTGTCCCATAATCTTGATCCTCCTGGAGCAATTTATGATAGCGCAAATCATCAATCGGATCATCTGTGGTTCCTATTAACACCACATTGGATTGTTTGATTAACCCTCTTGCAGAAAAGTTCGGTTCTTGAATGATTTTATTACAGGCATCCCAGATTTGTTTGGCAGTTGACCTTTTTAAAATGGTTTCTACCTGAAAATATTGTTTCAACTCTAGATGTGTCCAATGATAAAGAGGATTACCGATTAACTTTTCAATGGTTTCGGCCCATTTAACAAACTTTTCATAGTCATCCGCATCCCCTGTAATGTAATACTCCTCTACTCCATTCGCTCTCATCGCACGCCATTTATAATGATCGCCGCCAAGCCATAATTCAGTGATATTTTTATATGTTTTATTTTCATAGATTTCAGAGGGATCTAAGTGACAATGATAATCAAAGATTGGCATTCTAGCAGCAAAATCGTGATATAAGGTCCTTGCTGTTTTGGTTTCCAGTAAGAAATCTTTATCCATAAAAGCCTTCATATAAATTGCCCCATTTCTCTAATTAATCTTAACTTGCGGAAAATCGTCTGGTGTATGTCCACCCCAAAGCTTTTCATACTTATAACCTGTTAATGTTTCGACGACTTCTTTCGTTTTTGGATCCACATCATCTTTGCTTCCATTATTTTTCAAACGGTTAACTTCATCTACAAGAATACCGTGTGTCTCCTTATTTAATTTAAATGTGAAGGCTGCAATTAAGGATACAAGAAGCAGCCCAACGACTCCGACTAACAAGATGCCAATAATCGTATAAACCGCACTATCCGGTTGAGTAGTTGCTTTTTGGTCAAAACCTCCAGCTTCTAAGACTGCCCCTACTATGAATGTAGCAAGTGCTACACAGGACTTTCTAAAAAATGTCATAACAGATGCAAAAATCCCTTCACGTCTTTGTTTAGTAATCATTTCATCAACATCAGGAATAAACGGGAATATATTCCAAGGGACAAATTCCAGCATACTTCTTCCAATTTGATAGATGAAAGAAATAACGATTAAAGTTAGCATCAAATTACTTGGTTGAAGGAAATAAACAGCGACATAGCCAAATACACACAGAATCATTGATGAATAGGAAATTTTAGCTAAATTAGCCGGACCAATCTTGATCATCAAAAATCCATAAATAATGGCACCAGGTATCCCAATGATACTAAAAGAAAGAAGGTTAGCCGCAACTTCTGATGTGCTGCTTAACGCATACACACAATAGAAAACAAACACTGCATTAAATGCATCTTTTGCTGTCATCGAGCAAATATAAATCAACAAATGTTTTCGGAAGCTTTTCACCTTAAAAGTAGAAACAAAATCACCCAGCGTTTTAGTAACCGCTTTCAAATTATCCGCGATACTTTTACGCTCTTTCTTTTGATTAGCAAATTGCTCCATTACCTCTGGTGGCACTTCACGTTCCCATGTAGATTGGAAGGATATAAATACACAGACAGCAAATAGAACCGCAAAAAAGATTCCGTTAATCAAAAATGCATTAGGATTATCCTCACCCAAAATGCCGAATAATTGGCCTGGGATAAAGGTAGCTAAAAATGTACCAGTACCTGAAATAAACATGCGGGCTGTTGACAACTTTGTTCTCTTATTAAAATCGGTCGTCATTTCCGAAGGCAATGTTTCCCACGGAATTAAAACAAAGGCCGCAATAATCTCAAATGCTAAATATGTAAACAGGTAATAATAGAAGTTCATGCCGTTTACCCAAAGTAAGGCATACACAAGCATTAACGGAGAACCTATGAGTAAGAAAAATCGACGCCGTCCAAATTTTCTCCCCAATTTAAATTTAAAAAAGTTATCTGAAAAGCTGCCAACAAATAAACTGATTACAGCATCCACAATTCGGGCTATGGCAATAATCGAAGCAGCTTCCACTGGTGAAAGACCTGCGTATGTTGTGAAAAAGAAGAGCATCCATGCCCCAATAATCGTAAATGCTCCTCCACCCATCATATCAGTTAACCCAAAGCCAACACTCGTCCTCAGCGTAATATTCTTATCTTTACTTGGCATTTATATGCCCTCCTACATTTGTTTAGTTATCTAACAAACATCAAAAAAAAACGCTTTCATAACTTAATTCACAAAAGAAAAGATAGTTTGACAATCCTTAAACGGTTTGCTGCTTTTTTGAAGAGAATGATTCATTTTTTAAAAGGACATTGGTATCCCAGGCTCCTTGTAAATACATTGCTCCTAATGCTCGATCATATAAGCCATATCCAGGTCTGCATACTTCATCCCAAATATGTCTGCCATGATCGGGACGAATATATCCACCGAAACCGCTTTCATACATGGCATTCACTATTCCATTCATTGGTAAAGAACCATCTGCTTCCCGGTGGGAGGATTCAATAAAGCTGCCATCTTCATAATGTTTAACATTACGAATATGAGCAAAATAAATCCGTGATGCAAAGGAACGTACAATATCAATCAAATCATTAGCAGGATTCCCGCCTAATGATCCAGAACAGAAAGTAAATCCATTTGATGGACTGTCTACAGCACTCAGTAATCTATGAATATCCTCTTTGTTTTTCACTATGCGTGGTAAACCAAAGATAGAGAATGGAGGATCATCCGGATGAATAGCCATTTTAATACCGTACTCTTCTGCAACTGGACATACTTCTTTCAAAAAGTAAGTCAGATTCTCTAATAAATCTGTCTCTGTAATGTCCTTATACAAGTTAAAGAGATGCTGTAAATCTTTTAATCTCTCAGGTTCCCAGCCAGGAAGAGTGAACTCTTTCGTATTTTCCTCAATATCTTTCACGACTTGTTCTGGTGTTAAAGCACGGACTTTTTGGGCATCGAAGAATAAAGCAGTGCTACCATCCTCCATTTCTTTAAATAGATCCGTCCGAAACCAATCAAATACAGGCATAAAGTTATAACAGACGACTTTCACGCCAAATTGCCCTAAATTTTTCAATGTTTCTTTGTACATCTGAATATAATGGTCTCGTGATGGCAATCCGAGTTTAATATCCTCGTGAATATTCACACTCTCAACGACTTCGGTATTTAATCCGTACTCATTTGCCTGCTTGACTACTTCTTCAATCCGCTCGAGCGGCCAAATCTCACCAGCAGGTACATCATGCAAAGCCCAAACAATTCCTTTTATTCCAGGTATCTGCCTGATCTGTTTCAATGTAATGGAGTCATTCCCTTTTCCGTACCAACGAAATGTCATTTGCATATAGTCCACTCCTCTATTTGGTCTTGTTTTATCCTATACTGTAAACCTGTGAGTAAAAATAATTAGGGAATTCCTGGAGCAAAATATCTTTTTCAGATAACATCAATCTCATATGCTCTCCCATGAGTACCTCTGCTTTTTCTTTATCTTTAGTTGAAATAGCTTGATAAATGTCTCGGTGATGAGCTAACAAGACATCCCAATCCAAATCTTTTGTATCAACAAGCCTCAATAATCTAAACCGATTTAAATGACCTGCCACATCTTGAATCATTTTCCATGTACGCTCTTTTCCACATGCTATAAATAATTCTTTATGAAAGCCTTCATCCAAGTCATGGAATTTTTCAATCTGCTCCTTCTCAGAAGGATTTCGAACCAGCTTCTCTTGCATTTTTAAGTTGATCTCCAGACGGATTAAAGATTCGTCCAGGATATTTTCACAGCATAGCCCTACGATTTTTGTCTCAATTACCTCACGGACAAACCTTGCTTCTTCCGCAAGCTCCATATTGATTAAGGAAACAAATGTGCCACTTTGCGGGATAATGGTTAAAAGCTCTTCCTGTGCTAATTTTAAAAAGGCTTCCCTTATCGGTGTACGGCTTACATTCAAACGTTCGGACATTGTTTTTTCGGATATTTTAGTTCCAGGTATTAGTTTTAATTTTAAAATTTCATTTTTAATTACGTCATAAGCAAATTCTTTTGCATTTAATGTTTTATTCATACATTTTAATTCCTCTTTCTTTTTATACATTGAACTTGGTATATCAAAAGAGAGAATCTACAACGTACCTCCTTTCCATATTTTCGCACCATATTAATATACTAATATGGTAGTTTCAATTCCATTATAAGGTAGAGGGTGTCCTTTGGCAATATTTTCTTTAATTAAAAATAAATGGTTACTATACACCGAAAACATCCAAATCTCTTAATTAAAGTCTAAAAGTGCTTGTACACCGTTCCGTAGAGTTTTTAATGTTAAATACCACTAACAGGATTCAATAGCTCTCCTATAAAATGTCCAGTATCAGAATGCAAAAAAGCACATCACCTAAGTGATATGCTTTCATCAAACAGTTCCTTGTGTAACAAGAATTATCTTCTTAATTCTACTTTTTCGCTGGCAGGAAAAATGTAAATGTCGTACCCTGTCCAACCTTGCTGTAGACATCTATTTTACCGCCATGACCATGAATAATATTTTTTGCTATTGCAAGGCCAAGTCCTGTGCCAGATCTCCCTCTTGTTCTTGCTTTATCAACCTTGTAAAACCTTTCGAAAACAAAAGGCAGCTCTTCCTCAGAAATACCTACACCAGAATCCTTCACGTCAAATTGAGTACCATTATCCAATGTTCTTTGGATAATTTGCACTTCACCTCCCCCAGGTGTATGGCGCAGGGCATTATCAATCAAGTTGGTGAATACCTGTTCAATGCGGTCAGGGTCCAGCTCAACAAGCGCCTCAGGATGGTCAAGGGTTGTATAGACATCAACATTTTTTTCCTGAGCTGCCCGCTGGAACTTTTTCGATATTCTACCAAGAAAGCTGCCAACTTCTACTTCCTCAATATTTAAAGTCTGATGTCCTGCTTCCATTCGAGCCAAGTCTAAGAGTTCATTAACCAAGCGTCCCATTCTTAATGATTCATCATATATGACCTGTGCCATTTCTTTTTTCTCATCTGCTGTTTCCGCAATATCATCTATAATTGCTTCACTATATCCTTGAAGCATAGCAATAGGCGTACGAAGCTCATGCGATACATTGGCAATAAAATCTTTTCTCATCTTATCAAGCCGGCGTTCCTCCGTCATATCCCTTAATACAGCTACAGCTCCACGGATATCATTTTGACGGTAAAGGGGATTCATAAGTATTACCCAATCGTGCCCCTGCGTGGTAATCTCGGCTATTTTAGCTTTTCCCGTTCCCTTAACCTCGAGGAATAAATCGCTTAATGCATCAGGGACTTGGTTTCCAGACTGTTTTTTTTGATTGGTTTCATCCAAAAAACTATACCTTAAAAAGTCATCTGCTGGAGGATTCGTTACAAGAATTTCACCGTCTCTGTTAAACATGATCACTCCATCAGCCATATTAATTAAAATATTCGATAAATTCTCTTTCTCCTGCTGTAATGCCGTCATATTATACTTCAGCTGCCGTGCCATTTGATTGAATGCAATCGCCAATTCGCCAATCTCATCGTTTGTTAAAATGGGAACCTTCATGTCAAATTTTCCTCTGGCCAATTCAGATGCTGCTTCCCTCATTTTTCTAAGCGGAGCAGTCACTCTTGATAACAGGAAGAACGCAAAAATCGTCGTTAAAACAATCCCGATCCCGACAGCTATCAAGATGAAGATTGTCGTTTGTGCGTTTGTACTCTCACTCGAGTCTACAGACTGAAATGCATAGATGGCGCCATCCATTCCGTCATTAGTGATTGGAATTCCGACAATTGTACCCTGAGTAACATTATCCCCGCCCAAAATAGACGATAGATAAGTGGTTTCTGAAACTTGTCTATCATTCACTAATGACTTTTTTAAGGTTTCATCACGAGAAAAGAGTTGATAGACTTCTTTCTTATTCAAATCATTCAAACTGCTGTATATATTGGTATCATCTAAAATAATAACAATATCCTTATTCGGATCGATGATTTGCCAAACAATTTGTGTTGATTGCTCGATATCTGAATGTTCCTCTAAAATCATTTCAACTTGTTTGGCTGTTCGAAACAAAGAAGATTTAGCTTCCTCCATACTTTGATTATGGAAAAACTCCAGCAGTAATACAGTTAAGATGAATAGAACGAAGGAAAACAGCAAAATAATGGTCATCCAAAGTTTCCCGACTACACTTTTCCAAAACATTAGTCGTTGACTACCTCGAATTTATAACCAACACCCCAAACGGTTACAATCATTCTAGCTGCATCCTCAGATACTTTATTTAATTTTTCTCTTAATCTTTTAATATGTGTATCAACGGTACGTAAATCCCCAAAGAATTCATAGTGCCAAACTTCTTTTAGCAATTGTTCCCGATCATACACTTTATCCGGGGTTTTAGCGAGATAGTATAATAGTTCATATTCTTTAGGTGTTAATGCAACCTCTACACCGTCCGCCAATACTCTATGCGCATCATTATCGATCGTTAGATGATTAAAGACGACAACATCTTTAGTTGAGGTCTCTGATTGAATATAGGAATTTTTCGATGACCTTCTTAACAATGCTTTCACTCGTAAGACTACTTCCCTTGGACTAAAAGGCTTTACGATATAATCATCCGTGCCTGCTTCAAAACCTTGCACTCGGTTTATTTCTTCACCTTTAGCAGTCAACATAATAACAGGTGTTGCCTTTTTTTCACGCAGTTCTTTACAAACCTCAATTCCATCCTTGCCAGGCATCATCAAATCCAGAAGGATTAAATCATAATCATTCGCCAAAGCAAGTTCTAAAGCATCTTCCCCATTAGCAGCCTCATCAATTGTATATTTTTCGCGCTCTAAATACATTTTCAATAGTCTTCTAATACGGTCCTCATCATCTACTATAAGCAATCGTATGTTGTTCTCTTCCATCACCCGGACCTCCTTAAGCATTAACTAATAACGATACAAATTTATCCACGATATCAGTTTTATTATACATGCATACTAAATATTTAGGAATAGAAAAGTGAATATTTACATAAATAAAGCGATTCTATAAAGTTAAATTTATAGAAAAATAATATCTATCATACAACCAGATTTTTTTAATATAAGATTTTGCCTAACTTCCTATTCAGTTGTCATCCAACTTAAAAATAGTAAAAGCATCATAAATCGGAATATAATTGCAGTTAATAGCTTAAGCCTGATTTTCTAAAGAAGAGTTAAGAACAAAGGGCTTCCATACTTGGAAGTCCTCTTTTTTCTTAATTGCTAGCATATGAGTGTAATCCAACGATAATTAAATTCACCGCGATAAGATTAAACATAATGATAATAAATCCTATAACTGCAAGCCAGGCTGACTTTTCGCCATGCCACCCCTTCGATATGCGCAGATGCAGAAATGCTGCATAAAATAGCCATGTAATTAAAGCCCATACTTCTTTAGGATCCCAACCCCAAAATCTTGACCAGGCTATTTGGGCCCAAATCATGGCAAATATCAACCCTCCCAAAGTAAATACAGGGAATCCGATTAGAATGGATCTGTATCCAACCTCGTCAAGTAAATCTAAATTCACTGATTTTGCCAACGGCTGTATAGCTGCTCCTATACGCTTACGTAAAATTAAACGCAGCACTCCATATAGCACGACACCTATCATGATGGACCAAACTACTGTATTCAGTTTTTTTGAATTGATTATTAATGGCAATTCAATTAACGGATCCATCCCTGTACCGGAAACCAATTTTGCTTCCTTCGGGACAAACAACGCCGGCATATTATATTCCTCTGTTTGCTCTGCACCGCTCTTATTGACCCAAGTATATTCAGTTTTATAATCAGCTATAGAAAACATAGTAGTAGATACAACAAAACCAATCGTACAAATTAATCCTAATAAAACGGCTTCCAGCCAAAACGTACTTTTTGATGCTTTCGTTTGTTTAACAGCCCGTATCAGATAAATTAATCCGGCCACAAAACTTATTGCTAAAATAGCTTCTCCCGCTGCTACAGTAGTAACATGTATATACAGCCAATCACTTTTTAATGCCGGAATAAGCGGCGAGATATCCCGTGGAAACATGCTGGCATACGCAATAACTAACAGCGCAATCGGAAGCGCGAATACTCCCAGAATGGCTGTTTTATATATGAAATAAATCATTATAAATGCTCCAACCAACATCATTCCAAAGAATGTTGTAAACTCAAATAGATTACTGACAGGAGCATGTCCTGACACTATCCAACGTGTGATAAAATAACCCAGCTGTGCAATAAATCCAATAATAGTGATAATAATTCCAGCTTTTGCCCATTTTTCATAACTCCACTTATCGTTCTTACCTTTTATGGATCCCGCAAATACAAAAGTTGCTATTAAGTACAGCACAAAAGCAATATATAGCAAATTACTGCTTAAAGTCGCCACTCTGTTTTCCCCCTCTTTCTTGAATCTCTTCCCCTTCGGCTTGATCATACGGTAATGGAATAGAAGTCCCCTCTAATATTTCATTAATCTCCCGCCTGATACCAAACCAGTTTTTATTCGTATGAGCGGCCACAAATATTTTATCCCCACTCTTTTGAATCCAAATACGCCTATGATTCCAATAAGCCCCCTGTATAACGCCAATCATAAAGATAAGCCCTCCGAGCGCAAGTACCCATAAAGTTAGGTCTTTACGTACTGTTAATACAGTTGCAAAACCTGTCTCTATATTTTTGAATTTAAGTTTATATTCGGTCTCACCCAAAGGCTCAAGGGTTTGTTTAATCGCAACAAAGCTAACTTCTCCTTCTGGATGCTCTGGTGATACCATTTTGAAGATAAACGCAGGGTTATTTGGAAATCGACTCTTTGTTGTCGGCTGCTCATTCTCATTAAATTCAAAATCAGGAAAATAACTCTCCAGGTGCACGGAGTACCCATTACCCAGGTCATAGCTATCTTTCGGATTATTCAAATCAACGGTTAAGTTGCCATGCTCCTTTTCAGTTGCTTTATCAATTAAGGTGAATGACATTTTAGTCATGTTTTCCTCGTAGGATGTTTGATATAAAGCAAAGGAATCAAATTTCAAAGGTTCATTTACACGTATCGGATAATCTTTAACTTTTTCAAGCTTTACTTCTTCCCCTGGCAAGGTATCCCCTACCGCTTGATAAAGAGTGGCATCTGTTTGATAATTTTTTACGACCGTACCAACCCGGTCAAGCGTTGCCTCAAACTCTTCTTTTTCCTTATCTTTATCATAAACTTCTACAGTAAATTTATGGTTTTCAACAAAGTACTCACCATTCGTTCCAGGTACAGCTTTCTTTTCACCTTCTTGAATTCTGAGGTAATCATTCACATACATCCCTGGAATAAAACGCAACATTCCGCCAATTAAGAAAATGATCAGGCCTATATGATTAACATAAGGACCCCACCTCGAAAAACGGTTCTTCTCTGCTAAAATATTGCCGTTCTCTTCTCTTATGTTATAACGCTTTTCTTTTAATCTCGTTTTGATTAATTCATAGTTTTCTTTTTCCTCTGCTATATCAGCTTCACCAAAAATCCGCTGTCTGCGTAAAAAACCCTCATTCCTGATTACTCTCTGATTCTTTAAAGCTCTGAATAGCGGAATAAAGCGGTCAAGACTGGCGATAACAAGTGAAACTCCTAAGAGGGACACTAACAGTAAAAACCACCATGAACTATATAAATTATGTAATCCTAACTCATAATACACTTCACCAAACCAGCCGTACTTACTTTCATAAAACGTTTCAGCGGGTTCTCCATTTGGAATATACATTTCTTGCGGGAAGATGGTACCGATAGAAGCTGCAATTAATGGAAGAATGATTAAGGTTACGCCAACCTTTACGGATGAGAAAAAATTCCAAATCTTATCAACTACTGATTTATTGTAGGTTTGCGATCTTCTGGCACTGCCTTCATATTTCATATCCAATAATTTTTTTTCTTCTTCTTCCTTATTGAGCACCTTACCGCATGCTTCACAAAATATCGTTCCATATGGATTAACATGACCACATTCACAAGTTATTTCCTTCATCCTTATTACCCCTTGTTATGGCTGTATTTTCTCCATCATCTTTTGAATCTTCTCTTCAGTTAAACTACCAGTGGTTGAATCTACGACCTTACCATTTTTATCAATTAAAAATGTGGCCGGCAAGGGATTAATCAGATACTGATGCTGCACCTGATTGTCCTTATCGATGACAACCGGAAAAGTAAGCCCATGTCTTTGAACAAATTTATTCACGACAAAATCAGATTCATTTACATTGACAGCTAATACCTGTACACCTTTATCTTTGAACACTTCATATTGACTTTGAATATAAGGCATTTCATATTCACATGGTTTACACCACGTCCCCCAGAAATTCAGAAACACTCCCTGCCCCTTATAATCCTCTAACACATGCTTAACCCCTTCAAGATCTGTCAGAGCAAAGTTTGGAGCGGTTTCATTCATTTTAAGGTTTTTTTCCTTGTCCATGGTTAAACTCGAAAATACCACATAAATGACGGCTCCAGCTAAAAGGGCCAGAACCCCTATTCTCATCCATTTACGCTTTTGTTTGGTCAAAAAAGTTCCCTCCCGCTATGCTTTAGACACACAAGAATATAGCGCTGCCAGAAAGGCACTAATTTAGGGCAGCGCTACGGTTGTATTTACTTATCTTTATGAAGCGCCATAGAACGCAGTTGCTTTACTTCATGTGGTGTTAACTCTCTGTAATCTCCAGGACTAACACCGTGCAACGTCAAGAATCCATATCTTTCACGTTTAAGTTTGATAACGGGCATCCCAATCGCTTCAAACATACGGCGGACTTGGCGGTTTCTGCCCTCATGAATCGTCAGCTCTACAATAGAGGACTGTTTTCTGCGATCCATTGATAGCAATTTAGCTTTCGCAGGGGCTGTTTTACCGTCTTCCAATTGAACACCACGTTCCAATTTCTTTATTATTTCGCGGGATGGAATACCTTGAATTTTCGCTACGTACGTTTTTTCTATTTCGTACTTTGGATGCATCAGGGCATTGGCAAACTCACCATCATTCGTCAGCAGGATCAAACCTGATGTATCGTAATCCAGTCTGCCTACTGGATAAATCCGTTGTTTGATCAGTGGAAATAAATCTGTTACGGTCTTTCTCCCTTTGTCATCGTTGGCAGCGGAAATGACACCTCTTGGCTTATAAAGCAGAAAATATACCGGTTCTTCCTTTTCTACAGGTACTCCACTTACCTCTATTTGATCATTTGGGCCAACCTTAACGCCAAGCTCTTTTACAATCTTACCGTTAACAGTTACTTTGCCTTCTACGATTAACTGTTCCGCTTTTCTTCGGGAGGCGATTCCTGCCTGTGCTATCACTTTTTGTAATCTTTCCATTTTAATCACCTGTCTAATTTTACTTTTTCTGTATTCTTTACTCAAATAATAGGCATTCTACCTAGTTGTTCATTATACTTTGTTTTTGCAGAAAGTGATATGTCCTATCACGCATATTATTTCATTACTTACTAAGAAACACAAAAAAATCGGCTTTTTATACCGATTTTTGTTAAATTTGACTATTTTTTTCACTTCTTTTAGCATTTTGTGACAAATTTGTGTCTATTGGAACATAATAGCAGCTAATAAGATTGCCGCACCAATCCCGACGAGGTCAGCTAACAATCCCACCTTTAAAGCATCTCCCATTTTCTTAATTCCTACTGCACCGAAATAAACAGTTAAGACATATAAGGTTGTATCCGTGCTCCCCTGGATTGTGGAAGCAACCTTCCCTATAAAAGAGTCAGGTCCATATGTGGCAATCAAATCACTGACCATGCCGAGAGAAGCATTTCCCGATATGGGTCTTATTAAGGCTAAAGGTACTACCTCTGAAGGCACACCTAAGAAGTTTAATACCGGTTTCATCCAGCCTATCAGCAAATCCATAGCACCTGAAGCACGAAAAATAGAAATGGCCACCATCATACCAATGAGATAGGGAATAATCGAAAATGTGATTTTTATCCCATCTTTTCCGCCTTCCACAAAACTCTCGTAGGTCGGGACCTTCTTTATGGCACCCATGACAAGGATGAGCAAGATAACCACAGGTATCATCCAAATTGATATGGTTGAGATCCAGTGCATCAATCCATCCCCTTTCTTACTCTTTTCCAGTAGAAGTACCGATCTAAAATAATAGCTGCTATCGTTGCAATGACGGTTGCCAAAAAGGTCGGGCCGACAATTTCTGTCGGATTGGCTGAATTATAATGAATGCGGATTCCTATGACGGTTGTTGGAATAAGCGTCAGCCCAGAGGTATTCAATGCCAGAAACGTAATCATAGAGCGGCTTGCTGTATCCTTTCCGCCATTTAAGTCCTTTAATTGTTCCATCGCCTTTATACCCAGGGGTGTAGCTGCATTTCCCAGTCCAAATGTGTTCGCCATTATATTAGATACGATATATCCCATTGCCGGATGATTTGGCGGCACATCTGGGAAAAGCCTGGATACGATTGGCTTTGTCAAACGTGTTAAACTATCCAATAGACCTGCCTCTTCTGCAATCTTCATGATGCCCAGCCAAAAAACAAGGACACTCATAAGGCCGAAGCATAGAGTGACCGATTCTTTTGCACTCTTAAAGATCGCTTCATTAACTTCCGCCATTGTTCCAGTAAACATCGCATAAATGATTCCAATTATACTGATTCCGACCCATATATAATTAACCATTTGTGTTTACACCTGAAAAAGTATAGAAGACGTCTTTCCATATATCGAAGACAGTTTGATCTTTTTTATGTAGATAAACCGGTTTAGATATAAGCGTTTGTCCATCAAGAATTAAATTCACCTTTCCAACCTTAGCCGGAAGATTTTTTCCTTTTTTCCACTGTTTTTTGGGCTTTTTCAGTTCATACTTTACTTCGACCTCCTCTTGTTCTTTTTGCGTAAGCGGGTAGGATAACGATGATTTTAAATAAGCTTTATTTTTATAAAATCCTTTTTTTATCGTTTTTATGTCTCCACGCGGTACTACTTCAGTTAATGTGTAATTGTTAAATCCCGCCTCAAAAAGAGCTATATGATCAGCCCAATCTGTAGAATCATTGATAGTAACCGTAATAAGATCCAATCCATCCTTGGATGCAGTTGTCACTAGCGTGCGGCGCGCTTTTTTTGTATAACCTGTTTTACCGCCTGTGGTGTATTTATATTTTTCCGTTAACAGCCTGTTTTTGTTTTTCCAAACACGGTCCCATACTTCATTCGGGTTGGGTGCCCGATGGATCTTAGTTCCGGCAATTTTCTGATACATTTTATTCCCCATCGCATACTTAGTTAGGATTGCCATATCATAGGCTGTGGAATAATGGTTATCAGAATCATCAAGACCATGCGGATTGGTGAAATGACTGTTCTTCATGCCAATCCATTCTGCTTTCTGATTCATTAATGCAGAAAAACCCTCCACACTTCCTCCCACATATTCAGCAATGGCAATCGCCGCATCATTTCCTGATCTGAGCATAAGTCCATAAACAAGGTCGCTTAATTTTATTTTTTCTCCTACCTGCAAATAGATCGCCGATCCCTCTGCTTTTAAAATCGCATCTGTCACCGTTACAGTTTTATCCATCTTCCCCGATTCAATCGCAAGAATTGCGGTCATAATTTTAGTAATACTCGCTATCCTTCGTTTTGTATGGGCATCCTTCTCATATAAAATCCGGCCGGTGCTCTGCTCAATCATAATTGCACTTTTAGCCCCTGTTTGGATTCTTTCAAGTTCTTGCGCTTGTGCAGAAACTGTTTTTATCGGCGAAAGTAAACTTGCCAAACACAAAATCATAATGAGGATGGTGCCTGCCAGCTTCCATAACACTAAGCGGATTGGATCGTTCTTTACTGAAAGATTACGTTTCGAGTTATATTTCTTACGTTTATATTTGAAAGAGTACACTTTCACCACACTCGTCCCCTTCATGTTTTTGTACAAGTCTATGCGCTTAATTTCTTAAATATTCGAAGACAGGTTATTCAGGGTGAGTGATAAGTGAATTAGATTATGTATGAAGGAGGATGCTAAAATTCTTCAGGTAATAATTACTAAAAAAAAGGCAACTAAAAGTTTATGTAAACTTCGTTGCCCATTTACGATCAGTGATGAATCTTCACTCTTTTTTTAATTGAATCACGAACAGCATGAGAAAAGATAGTAAGAATATAGCTAAAACCCACATCCATGCCATGAGCATGTTGCCCGAATCAAGGGCTGTATAAATAGCTATCGGAACTGTTTGCGTAACGCCTGGAATATTTCCAGCAAACATTAAAGTAGCGCCAAACTCCCCCAATGCTCGAGCAAAGCTTAAAATACCGCCCGTCATAAGCGCTCTCGATGCTAACGGAAGGGAAACATGAAGAAAAACCTGCCATTTACTTGCTCCATCTACTCGAGCAGCATCTTCGATTTCATGGTCAATACCTTGAAAACCAGACTTAGCTGATTGATACATAAGGGGAAAAGCCACAATCGTAGCAGCAATGACAGCCGCCCACCAAGTAAATATAACTGGCTTCTCAAAAATCCACTCAATTGCTTGTCCAATGATACTTTGCTTTCCCAACAAGACAATCAAAATAAATCCTACTACTGATGGCGGCAGAACTAGAGGCAACATAAGAAATGTCTCAAAAGCCGCTTTTCCCTTAAAAGATTTCATAGCTAAATAGCGGCCAATAAATGTCCCTGATATGATAACAATTATTCCCGAAACCACTGCTATTTCAATTGAAAGAATAATAGGTGATAAAAATTCATGTAACATATTCATTCCTCAGTTCACTATGAATCCGTATTCCTCAAATATGGCCGTTGCTTCCTTCGATTGAAGAAAGTCATAATATCTCTTTGCTTCAACAGGAAATTTTGTATCATTTAGAATACCTAAAGGATACATAATAGGTGTATGGTGTTCTTTATTTGCCGTCGAGATGATCCTACTGTTATCTGATACAAGAGCATCTGTTTTATATACAATACCAGCGTCTACATTACCTGTTTCAACATACGACAGAACTTGTCGAACATCTTTTGCTAAAATGAGTTTACTCTCTACCTCATCCCATATTTCTAGTACTTCTAATGTTTCCTTGGCATATTTTCCTGCAGGAACAGATTCAGGAATACCAATTGCGATCTTATCGATTGTTCCATTCATTAAATCTTCAAAACCACTAATTTTGTTAGTTTCATTAGGACTCGGAGCAATTAAAACAAGTTCATTTTCTAATAAATTGATATGCTCCCCGTCCGCAATCATTTCTGCCGTAATTAATGATTCAAACTTATCTTCTGAAGATGATAAAAACAAATCCACAGGAGCACCTTGCATGATTTGCTGCTGAAGCACACCGGAGCCAGCAAAATTATATGTAATATTCATTTCTGGATTTTCTTTTTCAAAAACAGCTTGAATGTCTCTTAGCGCATCCTGCAAACTAGCTGCAGCTGAAATTCTTAGTTCTACTTTTTCTTCTTTAACTTCTTGTTCAGAACATGCAACTAGAGTAATGACTAAAAGGAATAGCATTGTAAAAATCGATACAGATTTTTTCATGTAATCCTCCTTGATGTATACCTACTTAAACAGAAATCATCTCAAGATTCAGTCTAATTTTAATGAAGAGCGTTTCTGATTTCACTTAATCCAGCTTAGTCTCCTGGTTCCTCAAGGGTTTATGGATCCCCTTTAAGATGGGTAACAGGGGGTGTGGGTCACAAAGGCTTAGCCTCATAACGTGATATTCTTAGCCTATGTTCCTTGACCAGTCCTTCTTAGGACTTCACTAAAAAAATCTAGTAAATTGATCTATTAACCACCTATAAAGAACATCCCTATCTTTTTTCTATTAGATATCGTTTGTTCCGTCCGTTCATCAGAATAACGGTCCGCCCTCAATTCCCAAACTTGACGAATGTGGTCCAGCAGTTCCTCATCTGTTACACCTCTACGGATTAATTCTTTTAAATCATAGCCCTTTGAGGCAAACAAGCACGTATAAAGATGTCCATTCGATGAAACCCGTGCCCTTGTACAGGAAGAACAAAAAGAATCCGACACGGATGTGATAAAACCAATTTCGCTCTTGCTATCTTTATAGCGATAGCGTTTAGCTACCTCTCCAAAATATTGCTCATCAACAGCCTCTAAATCGAAAACCTTAGACAGCTTTTCATATAGTTCTTTTTTCGCTACAACCTCTTTGAAACTCCATCCATTATCATTACCTACATCCATAAATTCGATAAAGCGCAGAGTTACACCCATCTTTTTAAAATAAGAAGCCATTGGGATGATATCATGATCATTGACTCCCTTTTGTACGACCATATTAACCTTGACCTGAAAGCCAAGGTTAACGGCATTCTCTATATTACGAAGAATAATAGAGGGCTGAATGCCACGACCATTCAACTGACCGAATACTTCGTTATCTAAAGAATCAAGACTAATATTTAAACGTCTTAGCCCAGCATTGTATAAGTCATGAGCATACTTTGAAAGCAAAAGACCATTCGTAGTTAAACCAATATCCTCAATTCCCTCTATTTTCACTAACCTTTCAACTAATTTAGATAAATGACTTCGTAATAAGGGCTCCCCGCCTGTTAAACGCAGCTTTTTTACACCAAGACCTGCAAATAAACGGACTGTTCGTTCTATCTCCTCAAATGTCAGAAGCTCTTGTTTCTTTAAAAACGCATAATCATCTCCAAAGATTTCTTTAGGCATACAATATGTACAGCGGAAATTGCAGCGATCCGTAACTGATAGCCGCAAATCACGAATCGGTCTTTTTAATTTATCCAATAAAGACTGTGAGGTCATGGTTATTCCCTTCTTTTCATTCGGTTTCCAGGTCATTGATATTATCAAATACCACCCTTTGTATTCTCCGGCGGAATTTCATTTATCCATCTAACTCTTACTGTCCTTAACAGCTGTAAAAACGCGTTTTCTTTAACCTCCACTAACTGGAGGTATAAACACCACCACATCTCCATCTCTAATTTTCTCATCTTCTGTCACATATTCTTCGTTTATCGCAACAAGGACTGAATGCTTTTCGAAGTTTGGATAGGTTTCTTCTGCCCATTGCAGCAACTCTCGGACAGACCATTCCATTCGTTCGATGTTCTCTTCCGCTTTACCGGTCAAGTCTCGCATACTTGCAAAATAGAGAATTTTTATCATTTTATTGACTCCTCTGATAATGGCTTTTTATGTTGATTCCCCACCCATACTTCCCCATTTTCCCAAATCTCCTTTTTCCAAATTGGAACAATTTGTTTAATCCGTTCAATCGCATATTCGTTTGCTTCATAAGCATTCTTTCTGTGAGGTGAAGAAATAGCTATAACAACGGCTATATCTGATATTTCCAATTGTCCAATACGATGAGCAATCGCCACTCGTGTACCCGGCCATTTCATTTCAATTTCTCTACCAATTTCCGCCAGCTTTTTTTCAGCCATTGGTCCATACGCTTCATATGCCAAGGATAATGTTCGAACACCGTTTGTCCATTCCCTTACATGACCGGAGAACACGGTTACTGCGCCCGCTCCCTCGTGTAATACATAATCTGCATATTTTTGAACCTCTATTGGATCTTGAACTATTTCAAATGGTTTCATGATCATCACATCCCTGTATAATCTAGCATCCATCACTAGCATCCATCTATTCAATGACTCTTCTTCTACCGACTGCGACATCATATGTTTACTGACGGACATAGATTTTTTGATAATATCCAACCGGTTCCCATAAGTGTTGTTTCCCCCTATTTTTATAAACCTACGATTAATCAAACTTTCATAGCATCCATCGAGATGCACCTTCCTCTACTCCCAATAGCAATAAATCAACTTCATCTCCAGCCTTCCAGCCCTTTTTTCCACCGGGGAGAACGATAAATGCATTTCCCCTAGCAATGGATGTAACCGCATTCGATTTATTAAAACCAGCAGGAGTCGCGCTTAATCCTGAAGAAGTTACTTCATACGTTGCTCGAATAAAACGAGTAAACGGATTAGCATCCAAAAAATCTTCTGCTAATGCAGCCTTTACGTTTGGCATAAACGGTTTACAGCTACCCATCATTTTTAACAGGGTAGGACGAACAAATAATTCAAAGCCCGAATAACAGGCAGATGGATTTCCAGATAAACCAAATAAATACTTTCCATTATTCACTGCTACTGTCGTAACACTACCTGGGCGTATGGCTACTTTATTAAATAAGACATTCGCTCCAAGATGTGAATAAATGACTGGCATAAAATCAAAATCTCCAACTGAAACACCACCAGTTGTAATAAGACAATCTGTCTCTTCAATTGCTCTTTCCACTGTTTGTAGGGATTGCTTTAGATTATCCGCTTGAATACCATATGTATGATTTTCAATTCCCATCCGTTTCAGCTGTGCTTCAATCATGGGTCCGTTACTATTGCGGATTTTGCCTGGTACAAGATCATCCTCTACTGCCAATAATTCTGTACCTGTAGATAAAATACCAACTACTGGCTTCTTGGCTACTTTCACGTGCGTATATCCAAAGGTCGCCAACAACGCAATCACACCTGGAGTAATGAACGCCCCCTCTTCAATAAGCCGTTCATCTTTCCTGGCATCTTCTCCTTTAGGAGAAACATTTTCATTCATTTCAAATGATTTATAAATAGATATGTGATCTTCCTGTTCTATCACCTGTTCAAGCATAACAACAGCATCTGCATCCTTAGGCATCATCGCCCCGGTCATAATCCGAATGGCTTCTCTGGGAGCAAGTGTCTTTTTAGAAATATATCCAGCTCCAACCTCATCAATTACCTGAAAGGATACGTGATGCCCGTCTGAGGCTCCAACTGAATCGGAGGAATGAATGGCAAATCCATCATATGCCGATCGATCAAATGGAGGAACATCATGTTTAGCAATAATCGGTTCCGCTAAAATTCGGCCATATGCTTCTGACAAAGGGACAATTTCAGCTGAAGCAGGTTGTATTTCCTTCATAATTTTCTCTATTGCTGCTGAAATTTGAATTGGTATTCTTTTTTCTACCATTCTTTTATCTCCTTACAAATAGAATGCTATACTATGGATAAATCATATAGAAAGGATGTTTTTCCATGACAGAATTCACTCATTTCAATGAACAGGGTCGTGCCAAAATGGTTGATGTTTCCCATAAAGATAAAACCGTTCGGACTGCTCTTGCTAAATCTTCTATTCTTGTAAACCAACATATTTATGCTCAAATTTTTGATTATTCAAATAAAAAAGGAGATGTCTTTGCCGTTGCCCAGGTTGCTGGAATTATGGCTGCCAAACAAACATCTTCTATTATTCCTATGTGTCACCCTATCCCGCTATCTGGTATCAATATCGAATTCAATTGGGAAATAGATGAAGCAAACTCCCATTATGAAATTAGTATTCTTACTGAAGTTAAAACAATAGGTGCGACCGGTGTCGAAATGGAAGCACTTACGGCAGCATCTGTTTCAGCATTAACCATTTATGATATGTGTAAAGCCTCCGGTAAAGAAATGGTCATTGGGCCAACCATGCTTTTGAAAAAGACTGGTGGCAAAAACGGTGATTACACGCGTAGCTGAAGAGATAAACTGAATGTTTAATTACACTTTTCGGTTAGCTATATTTTAAATAAGTTAACCGGAATGGACTTCCATCCATTTCTCCTGCAGCAAGCTAGACACAGTTGTTCAGTCTTCCATGGCCTTTTTCCGACACTGTATTACCCAAACATTTGATGAAATAATTTTAGTCCTTCCGTGCTATCCTGTAACCCATGTATTAACAGTCTCCCATTTGTGAACAAGATCATTCGATATTGTTCTGTATGAAATTGGATAAAATAAGGAGTCTTTTTAAATCGATATCCCTGCCTTATTGCCAGTCGCTCAGCATCTTCTAAAGATACACGGCGATTAGCTTGAGGGATGATTTGTATAGTGTCTCTCCCGCATAACACCATAGATTTCATTTCTTCGCTTTTTTCGAGCGAAGGATATACAGGACAATGTCCGCATGTAGGACAATCCTCTTTTTTAATACGAGATACTCCAACCTCTAAGCTGGTATGATTCCAAACATCAAAATGATATACTTTTCCCCGCAACTTCTCCGGATGACCAGTTAACCATTGCATAACCTCTGTACATTGATGGGCTGCTGTAATTTGAACGGCTGGAGCAATAACTCCAACCGAATCACAGGTTTCATTTAACGAGGGCAAAGCCGGGAAAAGACATCTGAAACAAGCCGTTTTACCCGGTATGAAAGTGAAAACAGTGCCACTCGCACTTACACAGGCCCCATACACCCAAGGTATCCCATATTTATGTGCAGCATCATTTATAGCCATTCTTGTTTCAAAATTATCAGTTGCGTCTACCAAGATATCACATTTTTCTGCTATGTCTTCGATGAGTGTACCATCTGCATTTTCTAAATACGTAAAGAGGTGAACATTTGAACGGATTTCCTTCAATCGTTGCTCAGCAGCTATCACTTTAGCTGTCAGATTTAAAGCATCTTTCTCCACAAATAACTGCTGTCTATGTATGTTGGACATTTCTACAAAGTCACGATCCACTAAATGTATCGCCCCTATACCTGCACGAACAAGTGTCTCCGCTATTACCGATCCAAGTGCACCGCAACCGATAATACCTACTGTTGATTCAGCCAAGCGTATTTGACCATCGCAGCCAATAGGCTTAAACAACTCTTGCCTAGAAAATCGGGTACCCATGTTCATTGGCTCCTTTATTTAAACGAACTATCTACTCATCTCTTTAATAGTCTTACACGTTCTCCAATCTGCCGACCAGATAATGGATTGTATTCCATTTTATATTATCAGAAAATTAAATACAATAGACCTCACCAGTGAATCATTATTTGACTAAAAAAGATGAAACCTATTACATGAAGGCTTCATCTTTTTTATACATTATAGATCCTTTTTCAGTTCTCTTACGACATGTGCTAACTCCGGCAAAATCAATTTATTCATTGCCAGCTCCACTGCCCCAGTGGAACCAGGTGTTGCGAAGATTACCTTCCCTTCGGTTACTCCGGCGATGGCTCTGGATAAAATAGCTGCGGAACCAATATCCTCCTGATAACTCAGCATTCGAAAAATCTCACCAAACCCTGGCATTTCTTTATCTAGTAAACCCTTAATTGTTTCAATCGTTACATCCCGATAGGCAATCCCAGTACCGCCATTACAAATAATGGCATCAATCTCTTTATCCTCTAACCCAGCTGAGAGTTCCTGCTGAATCGCATCCTGCTCATCCTTCACTATTTGGTAGCGCGTAATGATATGTCCAGCTGACTGCAACAAACGCATCATAAGCTGCCCGCTTCGATCCGTATGCTCATCTCTTGTATCACTTACCGTAAGCACCATTACCTTCACACAATCCGGAGCCGATCCCCGATGCTCTATTAAACTCATGCCTATCCCTCCCTCCCATCATATTATCACAAATATTGGAAGTAATAGATTGCCCAGTAAGGAAGTATAAGGGGATAAACTAGACCTCAACTAAAAAGGTCAACCAAAGTCTTGGTCAACCTTTAAGAATAAACCTGGTGTATTTGAACGTACTTTTATTTCTTATATATTTTCCAGCCAATTTTCCGTGCCTGTTCAAATCGTTCGCTAACATCGTCCCAATTCACCAAATTCCACCAGTTGTTTATATAAGCCGGACGATCGGTCTTGTATTGTAAATAATACGCGTGTTCCCAAACATCCAATACTAATAAAGGGATTGTATCCCATTGCGTCAGTATCATATGCCGTTCAGATTGTAAAATTTCCAGCCGATGGGCTCGATTGGACCAAACTAAAATCGCCCAGCCTACACCTTCCACTTTTTTGGCAGCTTCGGTAAATTCCTTTTTAAATTTTGCAAAGCTGCCAAAATCTCTTTTAATAAAGTTCATTAATTCACCTGTTGGTTCCCCACCGCCATCAGGCTTCATATTGTACCAAAATATAGTGTGCAAATAATGCCCAGATCCGTGAAACGCAGCTTCTCTCTCCCAATGCTTTAAAAGGTCATAGTCATCCTTATCGCGGGCTTCTTTCATTTTAGTTTCGGCTTTATTCAGACCATCTACATATGTCTGATGATGAATAGTATGATGCAATTTCATAATCTCCCGGTCTATAAAGGGCTCCAAAGCATCATAGGAGTATGGCAATGGCGGCAAGGCATGTCTTCCAGGCGGTACATATGAATCGCCATTATGTGCCTTTTGAACAGATTCATCCAGCTCCTCCATCATATTTTGAAGCTTTATTAGCTCATGTTGGGATGGAGTTTTATTTTTCATGCTGTTTAAAAGGGCCGTGAGATTATCAACCCGCTCCATGATCAAGCTTCGAAATGACTCCTCTTGATTGGTTGCCCATTCAACAATCGCAGTCTTCCATTTATCTACTTCTTCCCAATACTTTTTAAAAGGATTCATATTCATCAACCTCCCCGTCATACAACAATATTCAAGAGGAGGTTGACTTAATTCTTATTTTTTCAATGAAATAGGTATGACTTTCCAATTAAAAATAAATCCAAATAAAAATGCGATTACACTATACGTAATCGCACTTCATATCCTGTTAATTTGATTGAACCATCTTTGTCCGATAATCGGTTTCATAGTATTCAAGTTCTTCTCTGATTTTTTGAACATCAAATTCCAGTTTTGTAATCAGGCTTTTCAAGCTTTCTGGTGCTTCTTCACGGAATTTTATACAATTGCGCCCTGTATACGCTGAACGGCTGTCCTCAAACCATAAATCACTTTTTGGAGCAAAATATTCTTCAATACATTTATGATATACGCGGTAAAGAACTCGCTCTGCAGCGCCTTTATTAAATGGTTCGTTTTTAAGGACAATCCTGCAAGCCTCTAAGCCTTCTTCACAATAAACCAGCAGCTTGCGGATTGTTGAAAACAAGCCCTTATAATAGAGCTCATCGCCGCTTTTTTCCTCCATCAAACGATCAATTGTCATTTCATTCATGTAAATCTCGAGAGTTTGTACTGTTTGCTCCAAAAATGTTGTTACATCCTCCAACTGGCTCTTCACTAATGTATTACCCAACCGGAACCCTCCCTTAAAAATTCAAACACTTTGATCATGTAAAACTCCACTATTCCTTGTGTTCATTTACTTTCTAATAGGACAACAAACTCTTAACCTTCCCTGGCCATAATCGTTTCTTTTAAGCTCAGTTACTAAATAGTTTACCATATTCAACCTACTTTTTATTGTTGATTAACGTTCAGGGAGGAATAATTTACATTATTATACGACAATTCAAGCTCAAACTTCTGGATTTTTTTCCATTTTATTTAAAATTTCTTTTATTCGGGCGTATGGTAAATCTTTAAAAATAGTTAAAAAGATAGCCTCAGAATTTATATATACCCGTTTTCTTTCATGAAAATGCGAATTTTGCAACAAACAAAGGAGGGCAACAATATCTCTCAACGTATATCCAGTCAGTAATTCCCGAACTGGGGACATCCACTCAGCCTTTTGTTCTAACAAAACTTCTTCAAAATACCGAAGATAAATAACCTGAAATTCTTTTATTTTTCCATTTTGCTTGTATGTCACGGTTGAACGATTGAAAAAATCCTCAGGTGAATTGGGTTTTTCCTTTTCTAACTCATATCCTATACAAGACAAGATTTTCAAGCTTCATCCTCCTTATTCCATCTCTTGGAATTTATGAAAAAACAAATCTGCTTCCTCGTCATTAAATCCATCATCTGTGTCATCCTGCAGCGCCGGCAGCTCGTCCAAAGATTTTAAACCGAAGTAATCCAAAAACTCCTTGGTCGTTCCGTATAAATAGGGTCTTCCCGCCCCTTCTGCACGACCCGTTTCCTGAATTAAAGCCTTGGCCATTAAGGTTTGTAAAGGGCGTTCCGTTTTGACACCGCGGATAGCCTCAATCTCAATTCTGGTTATAGGCTGTTTATAGGCGATAATCGCCAATGTTTCCAGTGAAGCCTGCGAAAGTGTGTGTGCCGAAGGTGTTTCAACAAGCTTTTTCAAATAGGGTGCATGCACTTTTTTTGTCGCCAATTGGTAGACACCGGCCAATTCAACAACACAGATCCCGCGATCTTCATTTTGATATAGCTCTTTAAGATCATATAACGCATCTTTTGCCTCTTCTTCTGTCACTTCCATTACGGATGAAATTTGCTCAAGAGATAACCCTTCATCACCTGCCGCAAAAAGTAATGCTTCCAATATTGATTTCCAATTAACGATATCCAACTGTAAAATCCTCCTGCTTCCATTCTATGAAAATTTCCTCGAAGTTATTTGTTTGTTCCACCTGAATTTCATTTTGCTTCATCAATTCCAGGACAGCAAGAAAGGTGACAACTAACTGCTCTTTTTCCTCTGTGTTAAAGAGAGAGGTAAATAAGACCTTTTCTCTTTTTTCCTTAAGATAATCCTTTATTTCCTGAATCCGTTTATCTATCGTAATTTCCTGACGTGTAATTCGAGTTTGTAACGGTTTTCTTAATTTTTTTCGTCTCATTAATTTTTGAAAGGCGCTCAGCATATCATAAAGGCTGACATCTAAGTCATGGCGTTCCGTTTTTACATCTTCCGTATATGGCGATAAATCAATCGGAGGTTTAGTAAATAATAACGCCCTTTCAGCTTCCATATTTTTAAACTCATCAGCTGCCTCTTTATATTTTTTATATTCAAGCAGCTGTGTAACTAATTCTTCACGAGGATCGTCACTCATCAAGAATTCATCCTCTTCCTCATCCCATTCCTCTTCATGTTTGGGTAGGAGCATTTTACTTTTAATAGCTAAAAGTGTTGCCGCCATGACTAAATATTCACTGGCTATATCCAGTTCCAGCTCCTTCATGGTGTGGATATAGGCAACATATTGTTCGGTGATTTCAGAAACAGGAATATCATAAATATCTATTTCTAATCGATTTATTAAATGCAGTAATAAATCGAGTGGACCTTCAAATGCATCTATCTTTATTTTATAACTCATCTCTTTATAGGCACTCCTACTTATTTCAACTAGTTTAAGTATAATTTAACTCAAGCTTCTTTCCAATAGAATGAACAAATTGATTTTCTAAAAGGTGGGCAAAAGCCCATACATTCCAGTATGGATTACATAGTATGACAATGTAAAGAAAAGATCCAAAGAGGAGGATTCACAAATGGGAGATGGCGCAGTTGGAGGTTACGGTAGCGGATTTGCGCTAATCGTAGTGTTATTCATTCTACTCGTAATTGTTGGAGTAGCTTGGTGTTAATTAAATGATGAATCTAAGGAACAGGCTGTCGACTAGGTTGATAGCCTGTTTCTATTGTTATCAGCTAGATAATCCCGCTCTTCTCACCATTTAAAATCCTTATTCTTTTCTTATCCGTGTTCGTTCATGTATATTTATCTATAATCATAGAGAGATATTGAGGTGACAATAACCAAATGAACTACCCAATTGAGTTCATTCAGTACTTAGCCGAATTTCATGGAAGCAGAGATTATTTTGAATGCCATGAAATACTTGAAGAGTACTGGAAAAAACATCTCCCGTTAGATCGAGAATCTGTATGGGTCGGATTTATCCAGCTGGCCGTCGGTATGTATCATTACCGCAGAAATAATGAATCAGGAGCTATTCGCACCTTACAAAAATCAAAGCAAATTTTAAACAAACATACCGAAGAAATGCATCAATTAGGTATGGATTCAGATGGTTTACTCCAATTACTGACTGACTCCATACATAGGTTAAAAAACAATGAACCATACAAAAGTCCATTTTTGCCGATTGAAGATCCAGATTTGCTCGCGGCCTGCCAAACCATTTGCAAAGAATATGGATATTCATGGAATTGCAGCAGCAATCTTACTGATCCATTATTAGTGAATAGGCATTCTACCCGTGATCGTACAGATGTTATTCAGGAACGATTCAAGCAACTTCAAAAGCGCAGCAAAAATAAATAGAGAAACCCTCTTAAATAAGGGTTTCTCTATTTTCATGCTTTATTATCGGCTTCACAATCCAGACATTTTGAAATAAACTCCGCTGTTATATCTCTGGAAATAATTTCGTATCCCTCATATAATTCAATCAGACAGTTTACCATTTCATGGCCAACTCCCAGTCCCCTATGAGAGGGATTAACGGATAAATCGGTTACCGTAACCGTCTTTCCATCCAAATCTACCCCAATCAGACCTATAATGTCCTCATCTTGTTTCCAAAGATATAGTTGCCTGTCTGATTCTGTTTCATATGATTTAACAGTATTCTGGAGCTTCTTTAAATCTTTTTCATCAGGCATAAAAGATAATAAACCCATTGCGATTTTTTCAAAGCTCTTCTTGTATCTAATTAACATGTTTGATCCCTCATTAAATGAGAATAATAGAATGGTATTTAATAATCTTTCTTATCATACTAGTTTTTAACAATGAATTCAACTGACACAAATGCAAAGTCCTTTCTTTGCCATGCTAGACAACAGACATACATTTTATCCCAAAAAGGCTTTATATATACAATTCTAACGATTCGTACCCTATACAATATAGCCAAAATGGATAGAAATAACTGTAAAAGAATGCAAGAAAGAATAGACAATCTTCCAATTCCATTATAATATGACAGAGTTAACACAATTGGCAATTTGTTTGCCTAGATTACTATAACTACATAAAAAAATGAAACTTTTATCATTTTTTTACGTCTAACTGGTACGGGAGGTTATCACAATGAAAAAACAGCTTTTAAAATTAATGTCAGTTTTGTTGGCAGTTAGTTTTCTCATCCCTAGTGTAGCTTTGGCTGATATGCAAAGAGGCGACATGGTCGTTACACTTGGCGAAAACCTGACTCAGGAACAAAAAAAATTATTGTTAGCTGAAATGGACGCTCCAAAGGATGTAGAGATTGTAACAGTTTCTAATTCAGAAGAGCATAAATACTTGGATGGTAAAATTGCAAGCAGACTGATTGGAACAAAAGCAATCTCCTCTTCATCCATTACGATTGCTGCCAAAGGTTCCGGGATTACGGTCAAAACGAAAAATATCAATTGGGTAACAGAAGATATGTATAAAAACGCCTTGGCGACTGCCGGTATAAAAGATGCAGAGATTTATGTAACGGCTCCTTTTGAAGTTTCCGGTACAGCTGCCTTAACGGGCTTAATTAAAGCATACGAAGTGACAACAGACACCAAAATATCTGAGGAACAAAAACAAGCCGCCAATGAAGAAATGGTTGAAACAGCCAAACTAGGTGACCAAATCGGTACAGATGAAGCTACATCGCTGGTTGAGTCCATTAAAGAAGAGATCGCTGTTAACCCGCCTCAAAATGATGCTGATTTGCGCAGCATCATCGAAAAGGCAGCAGAGCAGCTTGGCATCACGTTAACGGAGCAACAGATCCAGAGCCTAATCGATTTATTTAACAAGCTTCAGGATCTAGGAATTGACTGGAACAAAGTTGGAGAGCAAATAAATGCCGCTAAAGATAAAGTGACCAATTATCTTCAATCAGAAGAAGGGCAATCCTTCCTTGATAAATTAAAAGCATTTTTTGTAAGTCTAATCGACGCAATTAAATCCTTATTCTCCTAATACAATTAGAGGCTGCCGGAAATGGCAGCCTCTAATTATTTATTCATATAATGGCAGGTCATTTTTTATTAGATCTTCAAGACTCTCTCTTCTCACAACAAGACGCGATTCCCCATTTTCTACAAACACAACCGCAGGACGACGGAGCCTGTTGTAGTTATTGGACATTGAGTAACCATATGCACCTGTACAAAAGACCGCCAGCAGATCCCCAGGCTTAACCTTAGGCAGCGGAAGATCCCAAATTAACATATCCCCACTTTCACAGCACTTCCCTGCTATGGCTACTTCTTCAAATACTTCATCATTCAGGCGATTGGCAAGAGCAGCTTCATAATTTGCCTGATAGAGAGCAGGACGAATATTATCACTCATTCCTCCATCAACCGCCCAATATTTACGAGTTCCCGGCACATGCTTACTTGATCCAATTTCGTAAATGGTTGTTCCGGCATCCCCCACCAATGAGCGCCCTGGTTCAATCCAGATTTCCGGCATAGACAGACCAGCTTCTTCAAAATCGGCTTTTACTTCACTCACAATTTCTTCTACATAGCGAGAGACTGGAATAGGCTCATCCTCTTCTGTATAACGGATTCCAAAACCACCACCTAAATTTAAAACCTTTGGTGAAAATCCATATGTTTGATTCCAATTCGCAATTTGTTCACTAATCTTTTTAGCGGCCAAAATAAATCCGGTTGTTTCAAATATTTGTGAACCAATATGGCAGTGTATACCCAGTACGTCAAAATACTCGCTCCGCAGTACAATTTGCAGAGCTTGTTCCGCCTGGCCATTCCATAGATCAAATCCAAATTTAGAATCCTCTTGTCCTGTTAGAATATAATCATGAGTATGCGCTTCAATTCCAGGAGTTACCCGTAAAAGTATGGAGCATCGTTTACCTTTCATTTTGCACAGCTCTTCTAAAATAGCAATCTCGTGAAAATTATCAATTACGATACAGCCAACCCCCGCTTCAAGCGCCATTTCTAATTCATCAACACTTTTATTATTTCCATGTAAATGAATCCGTTCAACCGGAAATCCGGCCTGGAGGGCTGTATACAATTCGCCTGCAGAAACTACATCCAAAGATAGCCCTTCTTCCATAGCAAGCTGAAACATCGCTATGGAAGAAAAAGCTTTGCTCGCATAGGCCACCTGAGCATCAACACCCAGCCTGCCAAACGTATCTCTGAACATTCTTGCCCGTTCTCTAATTAAAGCCACATCATATATGTATAAGGGAGTGCCATGTTGCTCTGCAAGAGAAACAGTATCTACTCCCCCTATTTCTAAATGGCCATGTTCACTCATTTTTCCTGTCCCATAAAAGTGCATGTAAACTCCTCCTTGACGTTATAACAAAAATAGACAGCCATTAATGCTGTCTATTTTTTGAATAGTATAACTACTTTATCACACTAATACCCTAATTCAAAATGAATTATTTTGTACGATCCACCGGATGTAAAATCCGCGGTCTTAAATGTCTGCCAGGCACCGGCCTTCTGATAATAATATTCGAAAGCGCTTTAGGTGCAAATGGGATAAACGGCCATAAATAAGGTGTAGATAACGTATTTAATCTGGTTAGGAAAAAAACGAAGAACGTATTGGCAATCATGTACCCGGGTACATGGAACAAAGCAGTTAATATTAAAATCAGGTACCGCATATATTTATTGGCCAAGCCGAGCTCCAAGCTTGGAGTGGCAAAACTGCCAATCGATGCAATGGCTACATAAAGTAATACCTCGGGTACCATCCAACCAACATCTATGGCTATTTGACCAATTAGGACGGCAGCAATAAGTCCCATGGCTGATGATAAAGGAGCAGGTGTATGTATCGAAGCAATTCTGAGCAGTTCAATTCCAACCTCCGCTACAGCAATCTGTAATAGAATATGAACATGTGCATCATCCTGCGGACCAATAAACTTCATAGTTTCTGGTAGCAAATGGGGTTCCAATACAAATAATAACCATAATGGCAATATAAAAAGAGAAGCAAAAATACCGAGAAAACGGAACCATCTAAGAATGGTGCCCACTGAAGCTGCCTGTCTGTATTCCTCTGCATGCTGGACATGATGAAAAAAGGTCGTCGGTGTAATCATGATACTTGGCGACGTATCTACATAAATAAGGACATGCCCTTCGAGTAAATGGTTGGCTCCTACATCTGCCCGCTCGGTATAGCGAACCATTGGATAAGGATTATACCCTTGATTGACCAAATATTCCTCAACCGTTTTTTCGGCCATCGTCAATCCATCAATTTCAATTGATTTCAGTTCATCCCGAATGATATTAACGAGCTTCGGGTTAGCTACCCCATCAATATATCCAATCGCAATATCTGTTTTGGAGCGTTCTCCAACACGCATAATTTCGAATCGCAAACGTTCATCGCGAATTCTCCTGCGTGTTAAGGCAGTGTTAATAATAATATTTTCAACATAACCGTCCCTTGCTCCTCTTGTGATCCTCTCTGTATCCGGTTCCTGGGGCTGTCTCCCCGGATAACTCCTCACATCTACGATCAGAGCTTTTCCGCTGCCTGCAACAATAATGGAAATCAAGCCTGACAATACCTGATCTACCATTTCATCCATCGTTTGAACAACCTCGACAGATTGTTGTACTAGCCGATTTTTAACCAGGTCATAGATAGGGACATCCAAGGCATTGTCTTCTTGTTCATTAATATCAGTCAATGTCTCTAAAATCTCTATGATAAAACTGGTATCACACAAACCATTAACATAATACATTTGCATCATTGTATCGCGAATCAGGATTTCTCTTACTCCTAAATCAAAACTTACTCCAAGACCCACATTTTTCTCCATGTATTGCTTTACGGCCTGTATGTCACTCGATATGGGTGTTTTCTCCTTTTGATTGGCCTGCATGGTATCCACTCCTTTCGAGAATCAGTTTTACAGCACTAAGTGTTATGGGACTGCCTTTAGCAATATCATCATATTTAGACATTTTGCCTATATCACCAATACCGACAACAATAGGTGCATGAATAGAATCGATACTATAGACTGTATCTCCATTAATTCGTTTAACATCCATTTCTGGTATTCCAAATTTATCAACGCCAAATCCGGTAAGATTCCCTTCGCGATCAATACAGACATCTACTTTTGTCCATTCTTCCTGTTTCGTTTTTGAAGCAACCGCAAGAATTCCAAGAAGATTGATATCAGGGTGTTCCGCAACATATTTCATTAACTGCTCACCAGCCCCTTCTCCGACCAGACCACTGTCATCAAACATAACCAACACCGGGTCATGGGCTGCAGATTTAATGAGTTTAATCAGTTCAGCTCCGCCCATTTTTGTTGGATTTCCATAGGAGGATGAAATGCAGCGACCGCCGATTTCTTTTGCTACATGTTCGATCGTTCTTTTCGCATATTCGTCTCCATCTGTGATAATGATGATATTTCGCTTCCCTTTCAACTCTTTCACCGCCCTATGACTTTTATTGATTATAAACAATCCACTGAAATAGTGAGCCCATTATTTTCCCGAGAACAAGCGCCATCAGAATATATAGAATCCGCTCCTGCATTCCGATTCTTTTTGCCAAGATCGGAAAGACATTTAAAACCTCTGTCAAAGCTGCTGCTAGCATCCCGTTAAAAACGCCGCTAAATATGCCCATGATTGATAGGAGTATCGGAGTTAATCCCAATGAAAAGTCCCATAAGCTGGATATGGTCCCACCTATTGCTCCGAGTATAACCGCACTTTCAAAATAATGAACAGATTTAACCTTCGTAAGCTGTGTAAGCCTTGGTATAATATTAAGGACAGTCAGGAAAGCCACATATCCGGCTCCGACCGATACCCCACCTGAGAATCCAACTATCAGCACAAAAACGAACTCAGTCATCTTTTACGGAAGTAATCGAATGTTTGTTTTCATTCATAATGATGTATTGATCTAAATCCTGCTGATAGTTAAACATCTCTACTTCCATTGGACTTGGTTCATCATTTAATCTTTTTGTGAAAATATGATTAAAGAACAAAATCATCCCAATTCCGAGTCCAAATGAATAGGGTATTTGAAATACAAGTGGATTTGCAGAATGCTTACCGGTAATCATATAATAGAGACGTTCATGCAGCTCCCTCATACTGACATCCTCATGAAAATTCATAATCGCAAAGCCAGCCCCTATAAAAAGGACAATCCACACAAGAATAAACAAAAGGTTCGATACTTTCTTCGTTTTACGTTCTACCTCTACAATTGTTTGCGATGGGCCATAGGTGTCCATTTTCATTTCGGGAAAATGCTGAAAAATTGCTTGGAGAACAACCGTTACATCCAGAATAAAAACATTTTTATTCTTCGAAAATTCACCCAGAACTAAACTTCCAACCTTTTCTTTTACTTCGTCTGTCCCAATTATATTGGCAATATCCGAAAGTCTTATCGGATGGTTCGGCAAAACTTTCGCCCGATATTTTAAACGGATATAAACACATTCCTCCATGAATATTTTCATCCCCATTTCCTAAATTCACATGTATTTATAGTATGGTTAGAAAAATCAGGAACCATACCAAAAATCATAAATTAGTTTATAGAGAGATACATTCAATCGCAAAAAAAGACCGTACGAACCAGCACTCTAGTCCATACGGTCTTTCATTTGATTTAAAATCTTTTTTTCTAATCTAGATACTTGTACCTGGGAGATTCCTAGCCTCTCTGCAACCTCCGTCTGCGTTTGATCCTTATAATACCGTAAATAAACAATTAATTTCTCTCGTTCATCCAATAAGGCGATTGCCTCTTTCAAAGCAATTTTTTCAAACCACTTTGTCTCTGAACTATCTGCTATTTGGTCTAGCAAGGTAATCGGATCGCCGTCATTCTCATAAACCGTTTCATGGATTGAAGAAGGCGATCGGCTTGCCTCCTGTGCCATAATGATTTCCTCAGGTGATAAATCCAAATACTCACTGATTTCTGTAATGGTTGGCGTCCGTCCGAAGTGCTTAGATAATTCATCCTTCGCTCTTCTGATTTTGTTGGACATTTCCTTCAATGAACGACTGACTTTTACCGTGCCGTCATCACGAATGAAACGCTGAATCTCTCCAATAATCATGGGAACTGCATAGGTTGAAAATTTAACATTATAGGATAAATCAAATTTATCTACAGATTTCAATAAACCAATACACCCTATTTGAAATAAGTCATCTGGTTCATATCCTCTGTTAAGAAATCTTTGTACAACTGACCATACAAGCCTCATGTTTTTCTGGATGATTTCGTCTCTAGCTAATTGGTCACCTTGCTGGCTTTGAAGTATAAGTGTTTTTACCTCTTCGTCCTTAAGCTGGGCGGTCTTTTTACCCTTTTTGACTTCCACATCCATTGTATTAGTCTCCTTAATTACATAAAGCTTTGCTTTTGGAAAGATTTTTCATAAGCCTTACCTCTGTTCCTTCACCTCTGGATGAATCGATATAAATCTCATCCATAAAGTTCTCCATTATGGTAAAGCCCATACCGGACCTTTCCAATTCTGGCTTTGTTGTATACAAAGGCTGCCTTGCTTCATCGATATCTCTGATTCCAATGCCATTATCCCGGATTGTCAGTTCCACTCTTTCTTCCTCAAGATCCAATATCGCAGTGATATAGATTTTGCCCTTGGCATCTCCCTCATATCCATGGATAATCGCGTTGGTGACCGCCTCCGATACAACCGTTTTAATTTCGGTTAACTCATCAAGTGTAGGATCCAATTGCGCGATGAAAGCTGCCACCGTAATCCGTGCAAATGATTCGTTTTGACTCAATGCAGAAAATTCTATAGCCATTTCGTTTTTCATTTACGCTACCCC
This sequence comes from Bacillus sp. E214, assembly GCF_008087365.1. Taxonomy (NCBI): domain Bacteria; kingdom Bacillati; phylum Bacillota; class Bacilli; order Caryophanales; family Bacillaceae; genus Bacillus; species Bacillus sp. E214. Next base: position 1,444,924 of record NZ_VENN01000001.1, read on the forward strand.
CAATCCCTGTATAGCTGCTTCCTCTGAAGATTCAAGACGAAGAATTTTAAACATTCCGGACATCTCAAATAACCTATGAACAGAAGGCGAGATGGCACAAACAATCATTTCCCCTTCAAATTGCTGAATTTGTTTATATCTGCCTAAGATCACCCCAAGACCGGAGCTATCCATAAAACTCAACTCGCCCAAATTTAAAATGATATGGCGAATGCCACCAGTTTCTATTAATTGAGATGCCTTGTTCTTTAAATCCTCCGCCGTATGATGATCCAATTCTCCCTTCAGGCGAATACATAATATATCCTCAATCGTCTTCATATCAATTTCTAGACTCACAGTACCTTTGCCCCCTTCAAAGAAAGTATAGTGGTGATTTTCGCCAAGCTCCACTTCAATTCCTTCTTAAAGACAAAACTAGTGATATTCTCTTTCTATTCGTTTAATTTCGCATACCAATGCTTATTCGTCGCCGGTATGGGTAAACATGCCGAAAGAACGCTTAAATAAATCAAACCAGCTTGCTCGTTTTACATCTTTTGATGCAATAAGAGGGGTTTCTGAAATTACTTTGTCGTCTCTCATCATTTTTAAGACACCAAGCTGATCCCCTTTTTTGATTGGGGCCTGTACATCTTTTTTCAGTACGATATTCGGACGGATATTCACATTGTCTTCCCCTTTTTTATTTAAAAGAGAAACTGAATCGTTTGTGACCAGACTTACTTTCTTCTGTTGACCTTTTTCAATTTTCAAAAGTGCAAGAGGCTGTTCTTTCTTATAGACCGGACGTGATTGATAATTAGCAAAGGCATAATCCAGCATTTTTGTAATTTGAGAATTTCGTTCCTTTGGATTCTCAGCTCCAAATACAACTGCAATGACTCGTAAATTATCTTTTTTAGCTGTTGCGGTTAAGCAATATCCTGCTTGATGTGTAAAACCTGTTTTTAATCCGTCCACACCTGGGTAAAATTTCACCAGTTTGTTCGTATTCACAAGCCAGAATTTTTTATCTGAATCCTCACGTAAGTAAGATTCATATAAACTCGTAAAATTTGTGATTTCCTCATGCTTTAGTAACTCTTTTGCTATAGTCGCCATATCAAATGCTGAACTGTAATGATCAGTTGTCGGCAGTCCCGTACAATTTTGAAATTTAGTGTTCTTCAATCCCAATTCCTGCACTTTGGCATTCATTCTTTTCACGAATTCCTCTTCGCTTCCAGCAATTTTTTCAGCCATGGCAACGGAGGCATCATTCCCTGAACCAATCGCAATTCCTCTAAGCATTTGATCAACTGTCATTTCCTCACCTGGTTCAAGGAATATTTGCGAACCACCCATTGAGGCAGCATATTCACTTGTTCGAACTTTATCTTCCATCGTTATACGCTTTTGATCTAATGCCTCCATGATTAACAGCATAGTCATAATCTTCGTCATGCTGGCGGGAGACAGCCGCTCATCTTTATTTTTATCATATATGACAGAACCCGTATCCTTTTCTATCAGTATTGCTGACTTCGTTTTAGGTGCTAAATCTAATTCCGCCGTTTTTGTTTTTTCGGCTGCAAATGATGGTACAGACATACTTAAAGTGAACACTACTACTAATAAAGCTGAAACATACCGTTTCATGGACAGACCTCCTACTCATGATAAATTCCAGTTTTACCAACAACACCACTTTTATACAGTCCAGAATCTTATCTCAGATAAAATTATATTTCCTGATGAGGACCTAACTAATTTGAATGAAGATTTTAAATATGCAGTCTTAATTTCAAAGGGAACTCTAGCTATTTCTGTGTTAGTAGGAACCAAATTAACTAACATTAGATGTTCTGAAATTAAATTATCGAGCAAAACTCGAGAGGAGAGAAATTTGAGCCTGTAAATCATAAAAACATCCTTATTTTTAAAGGGAATTGGTTAAAGTGAAGACTTTTCAGTCTGCTTTTTATAATCAGTATTTAAATTTCATCTATATAACAGGCAACCTATAAACAATTGAGCGAAATTTTATAGCAATAGTTCGATTTTGAAAGGAATTGAGCGAAAAGGGAGTGGAATTGAGCGATATTTCAATTTATTGAGCGAACGGTAAAGCAATTAGCGGAAAATGAGGTTAATTGAGCGGGAATTCTGGTGATTGAGCGATCATGTAAGACTCTTAAGCGATTAGCATGGCTATTGTGCGATCATTAAGCATTTGAACGAACGATTTACACAGTAATTGAATCAAATTTGGACACTAGAGCAATTTATATCAGGCCAAAGTGAATTATTTATTCATTTTACCCTAGCATGTCATTACGCATGGTATCTTACTCCTACTATTAACCGTAAAAAAATAGAGGCTATCTAATAAAAACTATTAGACAGCCTCCTGTTAAAACTTACTTACGCTTCAATTTTCATTTCTGATACGATTGATTTCACTAAGTTCAAGAACGTAGATTTTACTTTTTCAGTCGTTTCAATTACCTCGTCATGTGCCAAAGGCTGATCCAGGATTCCAGCAGCCATGTTTGTAATGCATGAAATACCGAGTACCTTCATGCCTCCATGAGCAGCAACGATAACTTCAGGAACTGTTGACATTCCCACTGCATCTCCGCCTAAAATACGTGCCATTCTTACTTCTGCTGGTGTTTCATAAGTAGGACCTGTAAATCCAATGTAAACACCTTTTTGAATCGCAATATTTTGTTTAGAAGCAACTTGTTCTGCCAATTCCACTAATGATTTTGTATAAGCACTTGTCATATCAGGGAATCTTGGTCCAAACTCACTGTGATTCGGTCCAATTAATGGGTGTGCGCCCATGTAATTAATATGATCTGTGATAATCATCAAATCACCAGGCTTGAAGCTTTCATTTACTCCGCCTGCTGCATTTGTTACAAGAATATGCGTCATTCCCATTGCCTTCATAACACGTACCGGGAATGTAACTTCTTGCATGGAATATCCTTCATAATAGTGGAAACGCCCCTGCATAGCCGCTACTGTTTTGCCTGCCAGCGTTCCAACAACAAGTTGGCCGGCATGTCCTTCAACAGTAGAAACTGGGAAATGAGGTATTTCACTGTATGGGATTACAGTGGCATTTTCAATTTCATCAGCCAATACTCCCAACCCTGAACCAAGAATCAATCCTAGTTCCGGCTTTTGACCGGATACCTCTAAAATATGCGCTGCTGCTTCATTTACTTTTTCAAACATTCTGTTCTCTCCTTTTAATTTAGTTCCTTAAGGAAGCTTACTCCATGCTCAGGCATTTTCACACCGAAGTTATCAGCAACGGTTGCACCAATGTCCGCAAATGTACTGCGGATCGGCAGTTCTTTACCTTCTTTAAATTGTTTGGAGTATACAAGTAAAGGAACATATTCTCTCGTATGGTCTGTTCCAGGATGAACCGGATCATTACCATGGTCTGCTGTAATAATTAGCAGATCGTCTTCCTTCATTTTATCCAGTACTTCCTGCAATCTTCCATCGTACTCTTCTAATGCTTTACCGTACCCAATAGGATCGCGTCTGTGGCCAAATACAGCATCAAAATCAACAAGGTTCAGGAAGCTTAGACCAGTAAAGTCCATGTCCAATGTTTGGACCTGCTTATCCATTCCATCCATATTACTTGTTGTGCGAAGCGCTTTTGTTACGCCCTCGCCATCGTAGATATCAGCAATTTTCCCAATGGAGATTACATCAAAGTTACTATCCTTCAACTCATTCATTACCGTGCGTCCAAATGGTTTTAACGCATAATCATGGCGATTTGGCGTACGTTTGAAATCACCAGGCTCTCCAACGAATGGGCGAGCAATAATTCTGCCTACCATATATTCTTCACGAAGAGTCATTTCTCTGGCAATTTCACAGATACGATAGAGCTCTTCAAGAGGTACTACATCCTCATGAGCTGCAATTTGCAGAACGGAGTCAGCAGAAGTGTACACGATTAATGCTCCGGTTTTTACGTGTTCTTCTCCCAATTCTACTAGGATTTCTGTACCGCTCGCCGGTTTATTCCCAATAATTTTTCTGCCGCTCTTTTCTTCCAGCTCCTGAATTAATTCCGGCGGAAATCCATCCGGAAATACACGGAACGGTGTATCAATGCGCAGCCCCATGATTTCCCAGTGGCCAGTCATCGTATCTTTCCCATTGGATGCCTCTTGCATTTTTGTATAATAAGCCATTGGCTTGACTGCCTTTTGAATCCCTTTAATTTCTCTGATGTTTGACAAGCCTAATTTACCCATGACAGGCATGTTCAACCCATTCATTTTTTCAGCTATATGTCCAAGTGTATCCGAACCTTTATCGCCAAATTTCTCTGCATCAGGCGCTTCACCAATCCCAACAGAATCCATTACAGTTAAAAATACTCGCTTAAATTTCATACCTGAAACCTCCAGCTTCTTTTATATGTAGGTTACCCTTTCTCAACGCCTGTAATCTTCCATAAATTTCAGTAGAATTTACGGGTCAAAAGTTGCAGGCGTCAGAGGTCTGACTTCTTTATTTTACATCACCGGGGAAACGTTGCCAATTTAAGTTTACCAAATTTTAATAGTTTTATTTTTCGGTATTCACTCAATATTCAAAAAGTCTTTAGACCTACTGCTTATTTCTTTTTAGAAACGTGTTCAAAAATAAAGACGGCACCTTACCGGAAGCCGCCGTAACTATCCTAAACTTAGAGAATCCCCTTTTAAGCTCGGGGATGGAACTTACTGTATACATCCTTTAAACGGACATTCGTGACATGTGTATATATTTGTGTTGTCGAGATATCAGCATGTCCGAGCATCTCCTGAACAGCCCGCAAATCCGCACCATTCATTAGTAAATGAGTGGCAAATGAGTGGCGAAGGGTGTGAGGTGTCAATGACTTTTGAATATTCGCCTGCTCAGCAAGCTTCTTGATAATTTTCCATAACCCTTGGCGGCTGAGACGTCCGCCGTGATGATTCAAAAATAAAGCATCCGATTTATTCTTTTGGCTAACCAATCTAGGTCTACCTGATGTTAAGTAGGTGGTAATCGAATCAAGGGCCATTTGCCCCACCGGGATAATTCGCTCTTTATTTCCCTTCCCTATACAGCGAACAAATCCCATTTCTATATGTACATTATCAATATTTAACTCTATTAATTCACTAACCCGCATACCAGTTGCATAGAGCAGCTCTAAAATAGCCTTATCCCGTATACCGAAAGCGTCAGCTGGGTTAGGTGCATTCAGCAATGCCTCCGTTTCCTCCTGGCTTAAAACCTTTGGCAATGATTTCTCAGTATGAGGGCTTTCAATCAAGACAGACGGATCTGTTTCCGAAATACGTTCCCTTAATAAAAATTGATGGAAGGATCGAATGGAAGCTGTATGGCGTGCCAGCGTTTTGGACGATTTTCCATCATCCCTTAATTTACCCAGGAACTGGACAATATGAACACGGGAAACGTCCTTCCAGTTGTCAATTTGTTGATTTTTCAAAAACTTATAATAGGAATCCAAATCTCGTTTATACGATAGGAGGGTGTTTTTAGCCAACCCTTTTTCGATTGTTAAATAATGGATAAAATCCTGCAATGGATCTTTCATTTTCATTTACTCCCCATCTAAATAAAATAGAAAGAGTCTTTCTCTCCATCCAGGCTCCTCTTCATCATTGATGGATTGAAAAACCTTTACAGCCGTTCCCTTAGGCTCGTCATAGCGATGATAATTTTCATATTCCTCATTAAACCAAACAATAGCAAAATAAAATAATATCGTAAAGCCAACAAACATGATGAATACCTTGCTTGTTTGCCAAAATAATTTAATCAAATTTCTCATAATTCTCTAGTCCTCCAGGCCTTTTTATCAATTTATGCCTGTTTGGACATGTTTTATACATATCATCCACGTTTTATGAGTAAAAGATAAAACCTTTCCACAACGGAAAGGCTTATCTTGCATGGTTATTCCCGGACCCTGCAGTCTCCGGCTCTTCTTTTTTATCTTGGCAACGATGGCAAACCCCATGAAATGTCAGGCGATGATCCTTAATTTTGAATCTGAATTTCTGTTCAACAATCGGTTCTACATCATCTAATAAATCTTCAAGAATTTCATCTACTGCTCCACATTCTATACAGACTAAATGGTGATGAAAATGCGCTGCTCCCTCTTGTCGCAAATCATAACGGGATACCCCATCACCAAAATTAATTTTATCTACTATTTTAAGCTCAGTAAGCAATTCAAGCGTTCTATATACAGTTGCCAAACCGATTTCCGGTGCTTTTTCTTTAACGAGCAAATATACATCCTCTGCACTTAAATGGTCTTCTTCATTCTCGAGCAACACTCTAACCGTGGCCTCTCGCTGCGGCGTCAGCTTGTAACTTGAAGAATGTAATTGCTTTTTTATTCGATCTAATCTAGATTCCAACCCTTTTCCTCCTCGCCGCTGAATCTGTCCGGATTTCATCATCATATTATAGAAGAAGGCAAAAAGGGATTATGAGTCCGGCCTTCTATCACCATTTATAGTATAGCAAAAAAAACGTCCATGTAAAATATAATAATTATAAACAACTTATAATAATGATTATTATCTAATAATTATTATTAACTCATATTATCAATTACAGCTTTCATTAGCCCCGGTGATAAAAAGGATTCAATCAAGGCTGCAACAACAAAAGACACTAAGGCCATTCCAAGCAACAGAGAATACTGGAAAAAATAAGGCCTTAATTTTTCGCGGCTTGATTTTAAAAATTGGCGTTTAATCATTTTAATGGAGATAATGACGGCGCATGATGCCATGATAATGGTTACGGGTACAAGGATGATATTCTGAGGTAATATGGATACACACGCAAGCATAAAGCCCTGCCACCCTGTTTGGCTAACCAAAAAACCGACAGTAAAGCCGATCACGATTCCTTTTATAAAAAGAAGGATTAAAATCATTGGTAACCCGATAATCGAGATTCCAAGAATCCACATTAAGATAATAAACTTCGCATTCTCCTGAAAGCTATAGATGAAAATTTCACTGCTTGCACTGACTTTCCCTTGCTTTAATTCTCCGAAGAACTGAGACAAATAATAAAACAGGTCCTCTTTCTGAGTTAAAGATAAGCTGTTGACAATAATTGCCCCAAAAATGATTCCCATCAGGAATAGGACCATAATAAAAATGAAAATAGATAAATGATCTTTAATATGAAAAAGCAAAGCTCTTTTATAATACGATTTTTTCACAGGGGAATTCTCCTCTCCGGTTCCATTACTAGATTCTATGTATTTACTAGAGATTGTATTCTAGTAAAAAATAAATTCTTACTAGTCTAAATAGTATGATATAATCTCTTTAATTTACATAAAAGGAGGAGATTGGCATGAATCCGATCCTGATGGACATACCAGAAAAACTTGATGGAAGCCGAATTTATTTGCGTTCTTGCAAGCCGGGAGACGGGCCTATGGTCCATGATGCCATATTGGCTTCAAAAGAAGATTTAAAACCCTGGATGCCCTGGGCTAATCGAGATCAGACATTAGAGGAGACAGAGGACAATTTACGAAGAGCACAGGCAGAGTTTATTTTAAGAGAAGATATACGTCTATATGTGATGAGAAAAGAAGATAATATTTTCCTTGGTTCCACCGGACTACATAGAATGAATTGGGAAACAAGAAAGTTCGAGATCGGATATTGGATGGATTCTCGTTACACTAAAAAAGGATATATGACAGAGGCTGTTGAATTATTGACGAACTTCACATTCGATAAATTACTAGCTAACCGGGTGGAAATTCGCTGTGATTCAAAAAACATAAACTCCAGACGGATTCCTGAAAAACTGGGTTACACTCTTGAAGGGACATTAAGACACGACAGCTATGATTCTACAGGTACCTCCCTTCGTGATACATGCATTTTCTCTAAAATCAGAAGTGATTTGTAAAATAGAAAAAAGGGCAGTGAATGCTATTCACTGCCCTTTTTCTCCATTAATCCGTAATAATCTTCCCGTAAATACCGCCTCCGCCTTTTTGCAGAGACAATGTACCACCCCGTGCCTGATAGATGAGCATGGCTATTTTTTCAGGAACTAGCCCCTTTAGCTCCTCCAGGCTGGCTTCATGGATGACAGCCATTTCTGAACCAAAACCAGCTACTAATTTATCCAATGTTCTCGGTCCTAGCCCTGGAATAAACTCAAGCGGGATATGATGAATATAAGGCGGTCTCTCTTGCAGAACATCTCCCAGCTCTGCATCTGCAAGATCATTGATACGTTCAGCTACTCCACGTGTCACCTGATTAGAGCCGCAATAAGGACAGCGCTCTGAATACACAGCTAGAGTTTCGCCGCAATTCTCGCAAACTGTTTCATGGTATTTACCTAAATACGGATTCAGTCCGTAATTAGCTAAAATGGCACGTCCTTCTTCTTGTTGAAGTGCTTTATGCCATTCGGTAAAGTTAGGCTCCTGCAGCAACAGTTTTTGATATTCACGAGCCAGCTTTGGCAACGAATGTGCATCACTATTTGTTAAAAAGGGATAGCGGTTCAGCTCGCTTAACTTGGATGCCATTGTCGTATCAGCACTGAGCCCCAGCTCAACAGCGTCAATCCAGTCTGGATTCAGAACCTCGTTTAGGCTCTTTAAGACCCCTCTGCCGTACAAACTTTTATGGGGAGTAAAAATATGTGCAGGGATAAATAACCCGCTCAAATCCTTTACTTTTTTCTGCAATACGGTAGCACTCTCATAAATACGCTGAGAGCTGAGAGTATTATTTTTAACTCTCGCTGCAAACCATTCCGAAAACAGCTTCATTTTTTCAAGAGTAGGGAAATAAGCCAGCACATGAATGGGCCCTTTGCAGTTTTCATCATTGATTTCAATCTCACTGCCCGGAATCAAAACGGTACCGTCTTTATGTTGAAGACCGCCGCCCTCGAGTTCTTTCATCTCTCCTTTTGCCATGAGCCCCTCAAGTTCTTCTATCACCTCAGGAACATGGCAGTCGATGACCCCAACCATATCGAGTCCTTTTCTTGTCGCAGCATATTCAAGAATAGTTGAAATCGTTAGGGTCCGCGCTCCTGTAATTTTGACAGGCTTCCCTGATTTCGTTCTCCCCACATGAATATGAAAATCCGCGTAATATGTCTTCATTATTTAGACAGTGCCTCTTGGAGCTGTAAATATTGAACCGCATAGGCTGTTTTGGCATCCTGAATTCTCTCTTCTTTAATCAGTTCCAAAGCCTCTTCTAATGTGACTTCCATCAAGTCCACGAATTCATCCTCATCAAGGCCTCTTGCATCTTCCTTTTTAGAAAGACCCTTAGCCAGGTAAATATGTACAATCTCATCTGCAAATCCAGGCGATGTGTAGAGGGAAATAATATGTTCAATGGACTCGCAGGCATATCCGGTTTCCTCTTCCATCTCGCGAACCACACAATCTCTTGGATCTTCACCGGCATCCAATTTACCGGCAGGAATTTCAACTAACGCTTTTTCCATCGGCTTACGGTATTGCTCAACAAGCACGAGCTTATTTTCATCTGTAACGGCAATCACTGCGACCGCTCCAGGATGTTTAATTAATTCTCTGGTCGACGTCTTTCCATTCGGAAGAAGCACTTCATCCACACGTACATCTAAAATTCTTCCTTTAAAAATAGGTTCTGATTTGATCGTTTTCTCTTCATATTTGTACATCGTTAAATCTCTCCTTTTGTTCTAAAAAGCATTCCTCTGTTCATACATTTTACCATATAGCATGTCCAAAGGGGTGCGTTATGAAAATATGGATCAGTGACAATCAAATCATTTTGAGCGGAAAAGCTTGGGAAGTAAAAGAGAAATTAAAGCAATATAGCAATCAATATGTGTATGTTACGGACTGGCTGCAGGCCGCTCGGCAAATAAAATGACGGATTTAACTCCTTCCATTACAATAAAGAAAAGACACACTGTAATAGCGAAAGGAGATTTCCTGTGAAAAAGAGACAAATTGGAGAATCTGACTTATATGTTACGGAGATGGGACTAGGATGCATGTCTCTCGGCAAAGACGAAAAACAAGCCCGACTAATACTGGAGACAGCTATCGAACACGGAATCAACTATTTTGATACAGCCGATTTGTATGATTTTGGCCTTAATGAGGAAATGGTCGGAAGGGTGTTAAAACCATATCGACAGAACCTGATATTAGCTACAAAGGGCGGTAACAGATGGAATGACGAGAAAACTTCATGGTCCTGGGACCCTTCGCGAACCTATATTAAGCAGGCCGTAAAGGATAGCCTAAAGCGTTTACAGACCGATTATATCGATTTATACCAGCTTCATGGCGGTACAATAGACGATCCCTTGGATGAAACCATTTCTGCCTTTGAAGAATTAAAGAAAGAAGGCTATATACGTGAGTACGGCATTTCCTCTATCCGTCCCAATGTCATCAAGGAATTTGCAAACCACTCAAGTATCATATCGGTCATGATGCAATACAGCCTTCTCGATCGAAGACCGGAGGAATGGATGCCGTTACTGAAGGAGCATCAAATCAGCATCATTGCTAGAGGCCCTGTAGCAAAAGGCCTTTTAACAGAGGAAATGTTAAATAAAGCTTCCGATTCTATCCGTGAAAATGGATATTTGGACTATACATATGAGGAGCTAGAGTCTCTGCTTCCATCCATTCAAGAAAAAATAGCGAGCCGTTCCATGAATGAACTGGCTTTACAATATATCCTCTCTTCTAAAGCGGTAGCTGCTGTGATCCCTGGGGCAAGCAGCGAAAAACAATTACTTGAAAATATAAAGGCTATAAACAGCAAACCGTTAGCAGCCGAAGAGCTGGAACTATTGCGCTCTTTAACTAAAGCAAATAAATATGAGACACATCGCGATTAAACGGGAGTCAGGCTATTTCATCTAAATAGCCTGATTCCTTTTCTTATTTTTATCCTATACATAGAATAACCAGTCGAAATCTTCCCGTTGGTAATCACAATAAAAATAATCATTCGTTTTTGAATCATACACATAATCCTGCTGGCACTCTTCGAAATGGTCAACAATCCATTTCATGGCTGAAATAAATTGGTAGGCTTCCGCATTCGTCATGGTTGGATGAATGGAAAATCGAATCCATCCAGGTTTAACCTCTAAATTGCCCTGATCAACCAATTCCATGATTTGTTGGGAACTCTCCTTGGAGATTCCCAATAAATAATGCCCATACGTTCCCGCACAGGAACATCCGCCCCGTACCTGAATTCCAAACCGGTCATTTAATAGTTTAACAATCAGATTATAGTGTACCCCCGGAATCATAAATGAAATAATACCCAATCGTTCTTCTTTCTCTGGTTCGAGAACCTTAATTTCAGGTATGGATAACAATCCCGGAAGAAGGATGGAAAGCAATTCTTTCTCTCTTGCCAACATATTGTCTACCCCCATTTCCTCCTTTAGCCTTATACATAATGCTGTTCGAATGCATTGCAGGATTCCTGGTGTTCCACCGTCCTCCCTCGTTTCAATATCCTCATAATAGCTTTTGTTTCCCCACGGATCCGTCCAATTGACAGTGCCGCCGCCAGGATGATCAGGTATGTGGTTGTGATACAAATTTTTATTAAAAATTAAAACACCACTCGTACCGGGTCCGCCCAGGAATTTATGCGGAGAAAAACAAATCGCATCCAGCTGTTCTGCAGGATTCTCGGGATGCATATTGATATTTACATATGGAGCGCATGCAGCAAAGTCTATCACACAGATACCACCGTGCTTATGCATCACGCTTGCCAGTTCATGATATGGAGTAATGAGTCCGGTTACATTGGAGCATGCGGTAAAAGCACCGATTTTCAACGGTCTGTTTGAATAGGATTGTAACTGCCGTTCTAATTGCTCCGGACTGACATTCCCTTTTTGATCAGGTTCCACGATAACTACATCGGAAATCGTCTCAAGCCAGGAGGTATGGTTGGAATGATGTTCCCGATGGGTAATAAATACAACCGGTCTTTCCTCAGGCTTTAGTTCAAGCCTCGATTCCCATTTTTCTGGTATGCGCAAGCCAAGTATACGTTGAAATTTGTTAATGACCGACGTCATTCCAAAGCCATCAAGGAGAATCGCATCATCCGGACCAGCGTTTACATGCTCTTTTATGATTTTCTTTGCATGATGATACGCATTCGTCATGAATGAGCCGGTTTGGTTTGATTCCGTATGGGTATTTGCCATAAACGGTCCAAATTCCTTCGTGATTTTATCCTCTATCGGTTTATATAATCTTCCGCTTGCTGTCCAGTCCGCATATATAATCGGCTTTTCTCCGTATGGGGTTGAAAACGTTTTGTCATTTCCTATAATGTATTTGCGAAAATCATGGAAATATTGCTCCAGCTCTCCAAACCATTCTCGCTGATGATTTCCAATTCTTGCCCTCAGCAATCCTGTTCACCTTCTATCTGCATAAGTCAGTAACAGTATATGAATAAAAAGCCTATTGGTTATTGCCGTGGAGAAAATAGTACTTTCTTACAAAAAAGCCCTATCACTTTTCAGTGATGAGGGCCTTCCATTATTCTTCCATTGATTTCTCAGTTTTAAATTTCCCTGTCAGAGCAATAAGTTCATTTGTAATTTGAGCAAGTCCATTAGCATATTCTGCTGTCTCTTTTACCATCGCATTCTGTTCCTCTGCGGATGCAGAAACTTCTTCAGCAGAAGCCGCTGATTCCTGAATGGTTGTGGATGTCTCTTCAATCATGCCCTCAACTCTTTTAACATCTTCATTAATCATTTGAAAGGACTCAGTTAATTTCTCTAAATGATTCTTTGTATACCCAACCTTTTCATTTATGATTGTCAGTGTACTGCTGCCTTCCATCACTGTTTCAACCTGAGTACGGAACTGATTTAAATTATTTTCCATAACGTTCATCGTGTTAAATGTGTCTTTTTGAATTTTATTAATTAAATCCTTGATCTCTTCAGTAGCTTTATTTGTCTGTTCGGCCAGCTTACGTACTTCATCTGCCACTACTGCAAAGCCTCTCCCTTGCTCCCCCGCTCTTGCGGCTTCAATAGCTGCATTCAGAGCCAATAGGTTCGTTTGGGCCGAAATATCTGTAATAAACCGAATTATATTTTCAATTTCATTTGCTCGTTCGCCTAAATGCTTCACTTGTTCGTTGGCATGAGCAATATCGTCACCAAGTGCTACTAATACCTGCAGTCCTTCGAGAATCATCACTTGTCCATCCCTTGCTATAAGTGATGATTCCTCTGCATTGCCCAATGTTTCTTTTGTAAAATAAGTCCCTGTTTCAACCTGTTTTGTAATATTCACCATTGTCTCAAAGATATGGTTAGCTTTATGTGATTGAGTATCAATTCCAGATGCGATATACGAAACAGTGGTGGCAATTTGATCAGCAGCCACACCGGTTTGCTGAGTACCCTCTGCCATCTTAACGGTATTGGCATGGATTTTATCAGATGATTCCTTGATGGCACCTATTAAGTACACAAGCTCTGTACGCATTTGTTCCATTCCACTCGCAAGTGTGCCGATTTCATCCTTTGTTTCTGCAACAATTGGTTCTGTTAAATTTCCCTTGGCAATCAACATGACTTGTTTAGATAACTTCTCTATTCCCCGAGTAACCGGACGTGTCACTCTATAAACCATGGTGTAGCCGATCGCTAGGTTCATAACAAAAACCGTTAACGCAGTCGTTAAGGCCTTTCTCGTCTGCTCTGTCAATTGATTTATATCCTTATGAATTCCATCAACAGCCTGTTTCTGTAAGTCACCAAGCTGCTGTTCCATAGTTTGTTCAAATTGAGTAAAGATCACCTTAGGCTCATTACCAGCTTCTATCCCCTTTTCTGTGAAACTCTCAGCCATTAGCTGCCCGGATTGATAAAACTCGGTAAAGGAATCTGCTAATGAATCCAATTTTCCGGATGATACACCCAGTTTTTTTAAATCCTCGGCATGATTCTTAAATTCTTCTGCATACGTATCAGCCAACGAATAAGTATCAATCGTGTCCGAGCCTTTCGTAGCACTGATTCCTTTGAATACCTGCTGCACCTGAATAACATTGACTTTCATTTGATCTGTTAGTAGTACAATCTCTAAGGAACTCTTATTTATTTCCTGAATGCGCTTTTCATTCGAATACAGATTGTAAGCGAGAACAGCAGCTACTATTAAACTTAAAACAGTAACGCTGATAAAAGTGATAACAATTTTTCGCCTGATATTCATCTCTAAAATTCCTCCAAAAATTCCCGATATATCTTCCCGTTATCTATATCGGCCAGTTCTGCGTAATATGTAACCATTTTGTGGAGAAACCTATAATTTTTTGCAGAAATAATGGTAAATAGTGGTTAGAACTATTTACTTATACAAATAAAAAGACCACCCTGCTTTGCAGTGCCTCGAAAAGGTAGTGTTCAACTTCCTTTTAAGAGTGCATTACATTTAGGGTGGTCCCTTCCTTTATCCCTTAAACTGCTTCCAGTTCAGATTGCTCTCATTTAATAGCTCTTCAAAGCTTTTATTTTTCTCGCGGCGTTTTCGTTCCTCACGCTTTTGTTTTTCCATTTGCTGTATTCGACGTTGCTCTTCTTCCTTTAATTCACCTTTTTTATTCTGCAATTGGCTCAAAATATCTTGATTTAGCAGATCTCCCAAGCTAATTGAGCCATCATCGTTTTTCTTGGATGGTTTATGTTTCATCATCGGATATTAGCTCCTTTTTTCTTTCTATTATAATGGGTCAGTCAAATTAAGTCAGGTATGGTTTTAATACTTTTTAATAGCCTCTATTTCCTTTTTCCTATTTAAGGTAAAAATTGTAACTTTATACCATATTATTCATATAAATATGATATGATTTATTAGGAACTAAAGGAGGGGTATGATGGGCAGAGAATTTGACCAGCTATTTGATGAATGGGCTGCTAATTATGATGAAACGGTATCCGGTTCTGATGACCAATATACCGATGTTTTTTTACATTATGAACAAATCCTAGAAACAGTTGCATCCCATGCGGATGGCTCTGTAATCGAATTCGGAGTCGGAACAGGGAATTTGACTGCACGGCTACTGGAAAAAGGAAACCAAGTTCTCGGAATTGAGCCTTCCACAGAAATGAGAAAAAAGGCAAAGAAAAAGCTCGGATCCTTATCAATTGTAGACGGTGATTTCTTTCACTTTCCGGTTGAAAATGGAGTCGACACATTTGTAAGCACCTATGCCTTTCACCATTTAACCGATGAGGAAAAAGAGAAAGCTTTTGCTCTATACTCCAATCTTCTAACACCAGGCGGAAAAATCGTTTTTGCGGATACGATGTTTTTAACGAAAGAGGATCAGCAGGCGGTCATTGATAACGCTGAGCGCAACAATTTCGATCGATTAGCAGAGGATTTACGAACTGAATATTACACGACGATCCCTTACTTGAAATCAATCCTGGAAAAGCATCAATTTCATGTAACATTTGAGCAGCTAAATACATTTGTCTGGCTCATGCATGCCACTAAACAATAATTAAACAATAGCATCTATCCCTATAGCAATATAGGGTTTTTTCGTTTGTGAATCTGCCTATTATTTCAATGTTTGTTTTCTCTGCAGAATGGTAAACTAAAGGATGATAATGTGTTTTTCGGAGGGTTTCATTTGAAAAAGAAAAGATGGTATTTTATCTTCGGTGTCATGATTGCATACATAATCGGAATTGGCGTATTCTTCTCTAACATGCTGATGTATATGAAACGAAAAGATGTTGAGGTCGTTCGGAAACGTGAAATCGAGGCAGGCCGTTTTGACACTGCTTCCTTTCAAAAACTGCCTCAGGAGGAGAAATGGATTCAATCCAAACATGGATACCGGATTCATGCTATATTTGCAGAACCACATAAGGAATCAAAAAAATGGATGATCATTGCGCACGGAATCACTGAAAATAAGTGGAATTCGATTCGCTATGTCAATTTATTTGCAAAAAAAGGATTTAACACCGTCATTTATGATCATCGCCGCCATGGTGATTCGGAAGGAAAAACAAGCAGCTACGGATATTATGAAAAAGATGATCTTGCCGCTATTGTAGAAGAATTAAAGGCTCAAAAGGGTCATGATATTTTGCTTGGCATCCACGGTGAATCAATGGGTGCGGTCACCCTGTTACTATATGCCGGCACCGTTGAGGATGGAGCTGATTTTTACATAGCGGATTGTCCATTCTCCGAATTCTCCGAGCAAATAGCTTACCGCCTAAAAAAAGACTTCCATCTTCCAAAATGGATGGTTCTCCCCTTTGGGGATTGGTGGCTTAAACGGAGAGATGGCTATTCATTTAGAGAAGTTTCTCCTTTAAAGGCAGTAGAGAATATAAAAAGCCCTGTTCTTTTTATCCATAGTTTAGAGGATGCGTATATTCCCTCAACCATGAGCGAGGAATTATATGAACACAAAAAAGGACCGAAACAGCTGTACCTAGCCGAAAAAGGCCAACACGCCCAATCCTATAATACGAATCCTGAAGCTTATGAAAAAGTAATCGATTCTTTTCTTAAAGCACATGTGCCCCCTTTCTTTTAGGGTGGCACTTTTTTAATGGCTGTTTTCGTAAGGATCATTTTTGCTATTATTCAATTAACTCGTTATTCTACTAAAGCCCCATTCGTATTATAAGGTTGATATGTTCTATTTTATTTTGACATTGATAACAACAATACCAATCAAAAGCCATAAAATATATAATGCAAATACATAATAGAAAAAACTGTCCGGAACCAAAGGGAAAAAAACAGATATAATGCCAAGGCCAATAAATAATATGCCCGCATACTTTGAAAGTTTCTTTTTATCTTTAACTTGACCTTCCACATATCCTGCTAAAATATGCACTTTCCCCTTTCCCCAAATGATATAAGCAAGCAAAAAATGAAACCCTGCAGTGATAAGACCAACAAAAAGCTCCATCATTTCTCCTCCTTTTATACGGCATTTGTATTATATATCTTATAATAATTATTTCTTTCGCTAACCTGCTCTGTTTGTAGAATAAAGAATTCAACAAACTAGAGCATTAATCCTCCTCGAATCAGCGCACCGGTTTGTTCATGTTAATCTTTTCACAAACGTATGATATTATAAAGATAAACAGACAAATAACTCAGAATAATCAGATATAGGAGCTTTAATTATGAAGGTAGACGAATTAGAGAAAATAGTTCTTGCAAAATTAAACAAAGGTTTGTTGGAATGTATAGTAGGAAATGATTTTGTAACAGGAGATTATGCCAAAGTAACTTACCGTAAAATCATAAAGGATGGGATACCACAAATTCTCCGCTTTGGAGCAGATAGTAAATTTTTTGATAACAAGGAAAATGTACGAGTTCCGGGAAAACAGTCTGTACAATTACTTGAAACAGTAACAGAAAAATTATCCTTTTTACAGAAATACGGTTGGTTGATTGATGACCCGGACGTTAAAACATACAGTGCTTTATTCAAACCAAAAAAGAAATAAGATCACCCTTTCAATGAGATATAGATGTAATTCGGATATATCAATGAATAGGAGGATTATATATGACGAGAAAAATTGATTTAAGAATACATCTCGCCTTACATATAATAAAAACCGCCTATACATTAGGCGGTTTAATGCTTTATCATCAATTATTTTTCCCTAATTCCTCAAATATTCCAATCTTAAGCTTCACTTTTCCATTATCATTTTCATACACATCTAACACAAACATTTTATACTCGCCGTAATTCTCATCAAAGAAATCTCTTGCGCTTTTTGGCATATAACAAATTTCTTCATAGTCTATTTCTAACGTGTCTTTGTCCTTTTCAAAATCATAGCCCGTATTTACTTCATTACCTACGTTATAAATCTCTGTAATAGCAAATTCTCCCCTATGAGTGACAGTGAAAGTTTTAAGGGGTTTCCTGTCCTTGTAATAGTCCCATTCTGTTCTATCAGCTTTATTACAATATTTGCATTTTCTGTAGCCCATTTTTTCTGCTTCATCTGTTGTTATTGCTTTCCATCCTTTAAAATTTTCTTGATATTCAGCAGGCCAGTTTTTAAAACAATTAACGTGTGTATGATACGTTTTCCCGCCGTCAGATAACAAGCAAATATGGGTGTCATTAAGTGTTAAGTTAAGGTTATATTCCTTAGTTGTTCCATCTGAAAATGTAACAGTAACAGTTTCCTTTTCCGGCTTTTCGATCGGACTTGATTGTTCAACAGATTCATTAGGTTCAACGGGCACTTGCTCTTGTTTTAAGGTTTCAGCGTCCTGTGCAGTCTCATTTTTTGTCGGCATAACAGTCTGTATAGTTTCTTGTTTTTTTGGTTCAGCCTCACGCGTCGTTTGTTGATTTCGATTTACCGGGCTTTCTTTTTGACGCTTAAAATATAGATACGCCGCCAAGCCCAAAATCAAAAGTAAAATACCAAGCATTTATCACATCTCCTTAAATATAATTACCATTTTGGTAAATACTCGCTCTGAAAATTTGTCCATGTCGAAAAAAGCATTTCTATTATTTAGAATCTCCTTTGATATCCTATCTTATGAGTTCTTTTATTAAGCCCTGTTTGTTTGATACTTCGTTGATCTTTACCAATCCAATTATAAGCCCAATATAAAAAGGCATTGACCTTCTTGGATCAATGCCTTCGTCAGCTGAAATATTTTGTATAAGCGCTTTGATATTTCTTAAGAAAATAAGTTATAACAATAAAGATAATGCCAATAATTACACCTAAACCAAACGGGACAAAGACTAACATAACAAACCTCCTATAAAATTCCATTTTAAAGATGATTAATACTAACACAATAATCTGAATATTTAAAGTTGTTTTTTCCATACTCTTAGACCTATTTAGTGAAAAAGGGAAAATTTAAATAAACACCTTAGGATTCGAAACGTAAATAACATAAAGATTGAATTATTAATACCCACCTCCTTTTAGCATATGTTTACAGAAAAAATACTGGTATAATAAGGGAAACGATATACTGAAAATTCTGAGTTTAGAGGTGTGTAAATGATTAAACAGAGAAGAGGCGGAATGGTTGGACGATAAAATTTATGATTTATCCAAACGAATAAGATATATGGAAGAAGAGTTAGTGGAGTTAAAAAAAGAGTTAAGAACCATACATAATGAAGTTAATCTTAATGTGGAAAACAAAAGTGAAAAAGTTGAGATAAAAAGAAATATCAAAAAACCTGAAATAAAACCAGAAAAAGAATTAATCAGCTTTGAATCTATGATCTCAACTTGGTTACCTAGAATATTTATATTCGTTTTTATTTTAGGAGTTATTTGGGCTTTTATGGCAGCATCTGAAAACGGATGGATAAATCCCGTGGTTCGTGTAATAGTTGGTTTCTTATTAGCTGGATTCTTATATATCATTGGAGAAAAGCAATATAAAAAGGCAAAGAATACGTTAGGAATAGTATTGTTAGGCGGAAGTATAATTGTTTATCTTATATCTGTCTTCTCCGGTAATGTTTTGTACCACATTATCCCATTCTATGTGACTGTATGTTTATTAGCGCTCGGAATATATATAGGAGTTTATCTATCGAGAAAATACAAATCTCAATCCTTGCTTACCATTATAGGAGTAGGTGCTTATTTTTACCCTTTCCTATTTGCAGGAGACAAAGGGAATGAATATGTATTTTATATATACGAAACTGCTGTATTTATAGGATTAATACTAGAATCTCTTAGAGGGCAATATAAAATCACTTGGAATGTGGCAAACTATGCATTTATGTTCACTGTATTATTTTTTGGATTAGTAGGCAGTGGGGAAATTTCAACCTTAACGTTCCTCACAATCGCTATTCAGCATTTCTTTATCATTTATTTAACATTTAAAACAAACAACATATTTGTTAAAAATATGTATATTCCAGCTATCACGATCGGTTCATTATTCATGCTCTTAATCGGAGTTGATGTGTTTGATCAAACACCAAGCTACCAATACACGTTCTATTCAATAATGGCCATCGTATACTCTTTGCTTAGTTACGTGAAAAATAAAAGTCACACTGAACTAAAAAACATTTTCTTTGTTATTTCGATGTTCTACATATTTATACTGCTAAACGATATAGTGATTGATCCATCATCAAAATTAATCCTCTTTACCATGCAAGCCGTACTAGTTTACTATTTTGCTCAAATAAGGAAGAGTATATTAGGGACAATAGCTAGCATAATACTGCTCTTATCCGTATTGGTACAATTATTCGACAAGCCGGGATACATGCTATCACTAGAAACTGTTGTTGTATGGATGATCATAATCAGCTTCTTCTTTGTTCTCTATATAAAAGAAACAATAACAAAAATCATCGACAGAAATATAATGAAATCTACTTTACCCTATATAATAGAAGTATTACTGATCATATTTATAAGCAAAATGGCATACTATTTCACAGATGATTCTTCTTTAATGATTAAGAATATCGGTTTGTCATTATCTTGGATCATTATCGTTGGAGTAACATACGGGTTATTTAGTTACTTTAAAGAAAAAGTTTGGAAAAACATCGGCTTAATATTCCTGTTTATTACGCTATTAAAAGTTACTTTCTACGACCTATCAGGTATAGATGTAGTTTGGAAAGCAATATTATTCATCATACTTGGCGTAATTGGGCTGCTTATTTCTAAGGTGTTTTATACAAAAAAATGAGTGGGATTTCCCTTTGCTTTCGTTTAAAAAAAGGTTCAGTCAAAATTTCTGACTGAACCTTTTGAATTTTCTCCTTATAGAGCCTATTGAAAGATGACATTCATCATTGGATTTAAATACTGATTAGGGCTTTTCAGCTGATAGCTATTTGTACTGCTGGAATAATCAATAATAAGCTTTTCATCTAAAAAGATTTCATGATATTTATTTAACCATACAGGATAGGCATTGGTTTCCCATTTTACTTCTTGAGAAGTAGTTTCTTTAACAAAATATAAATTGGTTACACCGCTTACTACGCAGCCACAGCCTTCTGTTTCATACTTCAAACAAAATACGCCTTCTTGATCTGTCAGCTTGTCTTTTACCTTTTCTAATGCTGCGTCTGTCCATGTAATTTCCACTGTTGTCCACCATGCTTTCTCTCTATTTATCTCATAGGTTCCCGATTTCACTTAACCCGCAAACCTGTTAATAATTAAATCTGAAATAAAAAAAGCAGCATTCAATGAACACTGCCTCTATGTCTTAAAAATGAACGTTCAGCTTAATGAACTGCTCTCGTATGTTTTTGTATCAAACTTTGTAAAGCCGCCACTGCTTCATCGCCAGTATACGTACCTTTATAACTGAAACCATTCTCTGAGCAATATTTTTGCCCTAATGCTACAGCATCTTCTTTAGTCATTTCTTTTTTTAACTCTCCTATAACTAATCCATAAGGTGCTTGATAAATCGTGCTATATTTTTCTTTTTCCATTTTTCTTTACCCCTTTTGTTTTGATATCCCATGGCAAAGTTATCAGAACTGAAATCGATGTTAAAAATTCATTATCTGTATATTTCTTACTTCTAGGTCTATATACATAGTAAACTTTTTGTGGAATTTTGTCTAATATTTGCGTTTTCATGTCCTCAAAATTGGGTAGTAAAGTTTATTTAGAACAAAAAAGAAGAGCCATAACCAACATATGCATAAGCTTATAGCAAATTGAAGGCCATCAATTTTTCAATTGTACGTCCATAATTTCCTGATAAAATACAAAACAAATATCTCCGTCCTCATCAACGATATGAAGCTTTTGAGCCTGTTCATTACAATAATGAATATGTCCTTCTACCGTCCCGTACCGGCGACTGGCTGTACGGTAATAGCGGATCATCACAGGCTTCCCATATTCCAAAGCCTCCATAATTATCGTATTCATCGCTTCCACTTGCTGTTCATCAAGCTCATTCCTTGTTTCATAGCTGTCCTCTTGTGCCCATTCTCTAAGCATTGTTACGTGCTCAGGCAGCATCATTGATGTCCATTTTATTTTTCCGCGATCTCGAATCATTCCCTGCAGCCTCCATTTCACTTGTCTGTTATGCTCTATGTCCTCCAACCAATGTACTGCGATGCTTGGCCGTTCCTGCCTCTGTATACGATACGGCACGTAAAATCGCATTGGATCCAAATTTTTTACGCATTCGATCCATCACAAAGCCAAGTTCGCGTTTGCGCCAGCTATCCTGGTCAAATAGACTGATTTGCATCTCTCGATCGGGGATAACATTCGAAAGTGTAATAGAAATTTTCCTAACTGTTTTGCCTGTATAAAACCGTTCAAACAAGGTTAAACACATTTCATAAATATCCATCGTAATATTGGTCGGCGTTTCTCTTGTCATAGAGCGATGAAATCCGCCTCCAAATTCATCCTGGCTATAATAAATTCCCAAGCTGACGGTTCTGCCCGCCATCCCGCTTGCACGTGTTCTTCTTGCTACTTCCTCACTCATTTCCAGAATGACATGCTTGATTTCCTCAGGCTTTTTATAATCACGCAGTAATACCTGGCCTTTTCCAAAGCTGATTTGTCCTTCCATAATCGGAGCACCGATATCCGATAAATCAACACCCCAAGCATGGTGGTACAATTGATTGCCCATAATGCCAAACTTCTTTTCAAGCGTCTCCAGATCATAACGCGCCAATTGACCGATTGAAAAAATCCCCATTCCATTCAGTTTCTTTTCCATCGGCTTTCCGATTCCCCACATTTCGCTCAAGGGGGATAAGGGCCATAATTTTTCTGGTACATCCTCATAGGTCCATTGGGAGATTCCTTTTTTCTTGGCTTCTAAATCAAGACACAGCTTAGCAAGCAGCATATTCGGACCGATCCCAATCGCGCATGGAAGCTGGAATTCCCGATCAATTTCATCTTGGATTTTTTCAGCAATTTCTACGATATCTCCCCATAGACGAGTCGTCCCATCCACCTTTAAGAAGCTTTCATCCACACTGTACGTATGAATTGCGCTTTTAGGTACATATCGATTGAATAAACGGCTGATTTCAGTAGAGATACGCAAATACGTAGCCATATTAGGATTAACCTTTATAATGCGCGGATCATCCGGAATCTCAAACAATCTTGAGCCCGTCTTGATGCCAAACTCTTTCTTCATTTTGGGCGATGAAGCCAGCACCACACTGCCGCTCCGTTCCGTGTCACTCACCACAGCCAAATAACATTCAAGCGGATCCAGTCCCATCATCACCGCTGAACAGCTGGCAAAAAAACTTTTCATATCCACGCACATAACATAATGATGCGGTAAAGTACTGTAATCAATCATGTAAAAACCTTCTTTTAAATAGAATGTATGTTCGCCTTTATTATATTCTTAATGATAAGCGAATATACGTTCGTGTTCAATGGAAAATTATTTACAATTTATGTATAAGTCCATGCAAGCGTGCAAATACTTTAAGACAACGGACATAGTTCACCATAAAAATTTACGAAAACGTTTTAAAAACAGTCGCTTCATCTACTATTATTTTCACTTTTCTCCTTTTCAATTCGCTCATAAATAAGTAAATTAGAGCAATTATGTTGAGTTTCGTTCAATTATTACGAAAATCGCTCAATTCCACTCCATTTCCGCTCGATTATATGGAATTCCGCTCAATTAATATCAATTTCCGCTCAATTCCTGCGAAAATCGGCTGGATTACTAGACTAATCTAGCTTATACAGTCATTTAGTCACTCAAATTTTGACTCGTAAGTCTCGAAAACTCTTAATTTAAGATCTTTTTGCAAAAAATAATAGAAAAATTGATTACTAATCTATTTGAAGGGTTATATAGAAGGATGAACGAACTATGTTGGTTATTTCATCATGCAATGCTTTTCAATCATATAGAAAAAATATGATAGAGCCATGATTAGCAAATCCTAAAGCATAATGAATTCAAAATCTTCGAAAAAGATATATAATAGCAGTGTAAGAGTGATTTTCAAAGAAGTAATCTGATATATTTTCCAGAAAAATAAAAATAAAAGGAGAATGATCACATGATTGTTGTTCAAAACAAAATTAAAACCAAACCAGGTTTCGCAGAAAAAATGGCAGGCCGTTTCACTTCCGGTAACGAATTAGATAAATTTAAAGGATTTGTTAAAGTAGAGGTTTTACTTACAGAGGGCCTGACAGAATATGATGAGATGAGCGTCAATATGTACTGGGAGGATGAAGAAAGCTTCCTTGCCTGGAAAAACAGCGACTCCTTCAAAAAAGCGCACAAACGTCCGGAAGGCAAACCGGATGAAGCTAAACAGGACTCTCCTATGTTAGGAAGCCAACAAACTACATTTAGAGTAGCGTCTGTAAAAGAAGCAGCTCCAACAAAATAATGTACGCAAAAGGTCTTTCCAAAAACTTAGGAAAGACCTTTTATGCTATATTCTATCAATATAATCATGCTCAATTGTATTAATTAGCAGCAAACTCACGCACAGATAATCCAAAATCCATTTCCTTGGTTATAGCTTGCAACTGATAATAGTCACGCAGTTTTTCAACAATCTCTTCGGGTGGTTTTGCATGATAATACCCTTTTCGCGTAGTCGTCATACCACTAATTTTCTGCAAATCGACAAGTGATTCACACATTTTAATGGCCGAGCCGAATGAATCGATAATCGGGACATCTTCAATATGATGAATACCGTGGGTTGCTAAAAATATATTCATCGGACCTTCTCCAGGAATAATGACATCTGCCCCTTCGGCAATAGCTGTTTTTGCGGCAGCTTTAAATTTCTCCAAAATCGGCTCAGGATTTTTAAATCCTTCCAAAATATCATAAAATCCAATATCCGCCTGAATAATCGGGCCCAATTTTTGTTCAAGACCATATTGCTTCGCATTAAAACGTAACTGATCTGCCAGTGGAGCTAAAAAATTCACGATGCCTATTCTTGTTCCAAGCATTGAGGCAATATGCATGGATGCCTGGCCGTAGCCAATAACCGGGATGTCCACTAATGAACGAGCCTCAATCAAGCCGACATCCGGTATGGTAGCTATAAAAACAGCATCATACCCTGCCCTTTCAGCAATCAATGTGTTTCGAATAAATTGCTCTTTATGCAGGCTTTGCAGATAGTTGTAGGTAATATAGTGCCCCGGGTATTGAGCAGGATAAGTCTCCTTTGTCATTCCATGTAAGACGACATCAACATCTGGTCGAGCAATTTTGGATACATGCTGTATGACCGCATCACGATATTCAGGTATGTCTTCAATGGAAGTTAAGCTTTGATGCCAAATTTTCATCGCGCTACCTCCTCTTCCTTTATTCGAAGGGCTTGTTCAGCAGCAATACGTCCAAAAATAGCTGCCTTTCCGAGCGAGCTCCCTGTCATATAACCCGCTCCATGGAAGCCACCCACCATTTCTCCGGCTGCATATAATCCTTTAATTGGGTCGCCGAACGGATTTAAAACTTCTGCATCCTCGTTTACACGAACTCCTGCATATGTAGCGAGCATAGCAGTCACTGTTTCCATTGCGTAAAAAGGACCGGTTTGAATCGGGGGTGGCTTACCAAATGTATGGGTCAATGTGTTACGACCGAATGGGTCATCACTGGTAATAAGATGCCTATTATATGAGTCAATCGTTTGGTGAAGAGATTGACTTGGGAGACCTGTTTTTTCGGCCAATTCCTCAAGTGTCTCAGCCTGGATAATTAAGCCTTCATTAAACAATAATTGAAAATCATATAGCGCATCATGTTCGACACCCTGATCCATAACCGTTTGATCCCAAACTTGAAATGTATGTTGATTAGGCTGCTGCAATGCAGCATCACCCAATAATTTGTAGGAAATCGACTCATTAACAAATCGTTTCCCCTGTTCATTCACAATGATGCCGCCTTTATAAAAGGCATGAGCCTGCCGTTTCTTTTGATTAGTAGAACTCGGATGAAAGCCGTATGTTCCTTTTAAGTATGGAAAATCCTCTAACCAGGCACCTACGGAAGCTGCTAATTTAATGCCATCTCCATGGTTCCCTTCTCCACCTAACCTGATTGTGTGTTCAAGCTGTGGTGCAAAGGCTCCTAATAAATCTTCACTTTGTGAGAATCCACCTGCGGTTAAAGCGACCCCTTTAGATGTATAGCATTCCTTTTGCTCGCCATTTTGTTGATAAAGTACACCCACTACTTTTTGTTGCTCAGTTAGCAAACGTACGACAGGACTATTAACATGCAGTGAAACACCATTATTCAAAGCATGGTTTTTCAGTGTTTGAATGGCCTGATCAGGAATGATCGTATGCCCCCGAGGGCTTGAATGGCCACTTACGGCCTGACAATTTTGAAATATTACTCCATGTGAAACTAACCAGTTATAAGTGGAAAGCTGATGTTTCCCATATGCCTGAACCAGATTTTTATCATTTTTAAATTGACCGACAACATACAAATCATTCATCAAACTCTCGGTAGTATCACTTATGCCAAGCTTACTTTGAAGTTCTGTTTCAGCAAACGCCATAAAACAACCGCTAAGCAATGAACTGCCACCGATGTCTGCCTGCTTTTCGAAAATGACAACATTGGCACCTCGCTCTGATGCCTCAACAGCTGCACAAAGACCTGCCATGCCAGCACCAACAATAATCAAATCAAACTGATTCAAAAAGCTACACTTCCTTTACTGCCTCGACTACACTTAATCCTGCCTCACAAAGCTGCATATCATGCGTATAGTGACCGCCGCTGACGCCTATTCCGCCTACACACTCACCATTAACGTGAATTGGATAACCGCCGCCAAAAACGACCAGGCGATTGGTATGTACTAAACCTGTCATTAAAGGTGGATCATCTTTTAAGCGATCATACCACTCATGGGTTGCACGATTGTATGCTGCAGCTGAAAATGCCTTGTTTTGAGAAATCTCCAATGCCAATACAGGTGCTCCATCCATTGCTGAAAATGCTTTTAAATTACCTGCTTTATCAACAATAGAAATCGCAAATTTCATTCCCAGTTCTCTTCCCTTTTCCTCTGCTTTTTCAAGCATAGCTTTGGCTAGTTCCAATGTAATCGTTTGTTGCGTGTAAGCATAAGTAAATTCTTTCATGATCCTATCCCCTTTATTATTTATTTTGCTATACCGACAGGCGTTCCGGCACCAAAAGCCTCAACCGAAGTAGCGGTAATAGCTTTGCTTTTTGGCAGTGCTAAATCAGCTATAACATGAGCAATATCAATCGGCTGCAGCCAGCCTGTTTTATCAATGTTAGTCCCCAATGCATCCGTCATTTGTGAGTCTACCGGACCGGGGCAAACTGCATTAACGCGTATGCCAAAAGGTTTCAATTCTTCTCCCAATGCCTTTGAAAAACCAATAACTGCATGCTTAGAGGAAATATATGCACTGCGATTGGGACCGCCTTTTGTTCCCCAAATGGAAGAAATATTTATAATAATCCCTTCCTGGCGATTTTTCATCGAGTCCACAACCTCACGGCAGAAATAATATGGTCCGTGTACATTAACATCAAACATGTTCATCCATTCTGCGGTTGTCGTTTCTGTAAATGGCTTTAGCAGCATGGCACCTGCATTGTTAATTAATATATCAATCGGTCCCAATTGCTTGTTAACCTCATATACGGCTTTTTTTACTTCCTCTTGATTGGCTACATCACAAGATACAGCTATCGCTTTTACTGAATAGGTTGTACGAATAAAATCAGCAACTTTTTCACACTCTTCCTGATCCAGTGCACAGATGGCGATATCCGCGCCACGAGAAGCCAATAAAGCGACGGTTTCTTTACCAATTCCACGGCTTGCACCTGTGACAAGAGCCACTTTTCCCTTTAATTCCACCCAATCATCTCCTTTTTACCGGGTTGTTTGGAAACTGGAAATATACGAGACCGCATGTTTACCAGCCCGTCGACCAAATACCAGACATCGAAGCACAGATGTACCACCCGGATATTTCCCGTAGTATACGCCTGAAGTTTCACCAACTGCATATAAACCCGGAATAGCAATATCATCTCCCGTTAACACCCTTCCATCTGTATCAGTAGCTAATCCGCCATTTGTAAACACATTGCAGCAATGAACTGGGTAAGCAATATAGGGACCTTCGTTGATAGGAATGGACCAATTGGATTTATTTAAAGTCAATCCATTGGTTGCTAATCCATCTAACCGGTTATAGATAAATTCACCTTCCGGACAAGCGCTATTAAATTCCTCCACCGTTTTTACGAGATTCTCTGAATTCACATTTAGTTTTTCGGCCAATTGTTCAATAGAATCAGCGACAACTGCTGGTATATCTGTCTGAAGTGCTTCTTCATAGTTTGGAATCGAATACATTTTTTGATCTGTAATCATATAGGCAATATGATTTTCACAGGTATAGAAGATTTTACGGGCCACTTCTTCATATTGTTCATCAATGGTGGTTACACCCTCATCCGTAAAACGCTCTCCATTTTGATTTACTAAAATAGCATACGGAAACAACATGACTCCGGCTTCCTCACGTTTACTGCGTGGATCAACCGTTTCAGCGTGGAAGGAATCAAATTGGCCATTCCCCGCTGCCCCAATATTTAAAGCCATTCGAATAGCTTCACCTTTATTAAAGAGCCCTCCTTCTGATACGGGAGGTATTTTATGAGCGTCATGGCCTATATACCGGGCCATCATTTCTTTATTTCCCTGAAATCCACCAGCAGCCAAAACAACAGCATTTGTTTTCAAATGCATACTGCTTCCATCTGCAGAACGTACGAAGATTCCGTTAATAGCTCCTTCATCATTTAGGGACAAATTCCAGGCTGCTGCTTCATAAATAATTTCTACTCCCAAAGCACGGGCACGCTGACTTAGGGTATCGATGATGGCACGTCCACCCCCAACAGGCAGTAAACGCGGACGTGAAGCTGTCAAAAACATGGTTGGCAGAAAATCAAAATCCACCCCTTTTGATTCAACCCAACGCAGTGTCGGTCCTGCTTCGCTTTGTAAGGTCTCTGCATATTCGCGGCCCATCGCTTGATCCGAAAAATTCAACATGTCTTCAACGAAGTTTGGAGCAGGTGTATCAATGTTTTCCATGCGCATATAAGCTGCTGTCCACCGTGTATTCCCGCCTCGTTTTTCAAATGGCGCACGTTCGAGAATAGCAATTGACATATTTTCTCCTGATTCTTTAGCCTTTTCAGCAGCCGCCAAAGCCGTGGCTGTTCCGGCTGCACCACAACCAACAATAATTAAATCGTAATCTACTTCAGTCATCTGGAATCACCACTTTTTAAAGATTCAGAATATTTTACTTCCAATTCATTTATTTCATGTAATTTAAATAACTCCTGTCTTGTTTTCCATGAGCATATATAGTCATGAATATTTTCTTGTGATTGGTCCTGCTGCAACACTCGCAGTGCATCCATTGCCCCTTTAATGGCACCTCGTAACACTGTATTGGCACAAAGCACAATTTTATATCCCATTGCCTGGGCTTCTTCTTTTGAAATAAGAGGTGTTTTACCGCCTTCCACCAAGTTTAATATTAAAGGAATATCCGGCACTAACTTTGGAATGGATGCTATCTGATCGATGGCAGTTGGTGCCTCAACAAATATGGCATGTGCACCAGCTTCCTTATACGCATTCGCTCGGTCAACCGCTTCTTCAATCCCATGGACCGCCAGTGCATCTGTACGCGCGATAATCGCAAAGTCTTCATCGGCCCGAGCATCAAGGGCTGCTTTTATTTTTCCTATCATCTCCTCTTTAGAGATCACTTCTTTTCCATTAAAATGACCACATTTTTTGGGCATCACCTGATCCTCGATCTGAATGGCTGCCGCACCGGCACGCTCCAATATTCTGACCGTTCTTTGCATGTTAATGGCATTGCCAAACCCCGTATCTGCATCCACTACAAGAGGAACAGTTGTTACATCAGCCATCCAGGCAACTACCTGTGCAATTTCTGTTAACGTGGTTAAACCAACATCGGCCCAACCTAGCTGGGCATTTGATATTCCTGCACCTGTCGCATATATAGCTCCAAATCCAGCTTCTTCGACTAATCGGGCAGTCATCGCATCATAAGCACCTGGCAAAATAAATGTTTCAGAACCATTTAATAAATGTTGAAACTGTTTTGTTTTTGATATCATATCAGTTCAATCCCTTAACTAATTACTTGTTCATGCTGGGTTACTCGCTGATGAAAAATGATTGTACAATCTTGATTGGAGAATTCTCGATTAAAAAGTATAGTGTGGCAATCCTGTACATAAATTGTTTGCGAAACCATTCTTCCTTCAAAAATAATGCTTACATAATACAGACCTTTTTCAGGAAGTGTATAGTACGGCGCAACGCCTTCTTTAAAGGAGTATTTGACTTGATAAGGCTTGCCCAGTAACTTTGTGACGGTGTCGATCTGACCATTTTGAAGAAGTTCCCGGATGTTGGTTGAACTCACCTTTGAGCCATACATCTCAAACTTTTCAACAACTTCAACACCAATCTTAAACTGACTGTGCGGGGCAATCGTATGAATGGTGCCAGCTCCCCTTTTACCATAGGTGTAATCAAAGCCAGCCACAGCATGTTTCACTTGCATCTTCACTAAATATTCTTGTACAAATGTTTCTGGTGAAAGAGCAGCAAAGTCCTTCGTGAACTCAGTAATATAAAAAATATCTACACCCAACTCTTTTAGCCGCTCTGCCTTTTGTTCCATTGGCATTAAATAATCAACTTCCTGGTTTGAAAACACCGTTTTGGGGTGTGGAAAGAAACTCATTACGGCAAGAGAACAATCTTTCTCATTTGCTATTTCTTTAGCACGCATAATTACTTTTTGATGACCTCTATGAACTCCATCAAAAAATCCTAAAGCCATGACATTCTGCTGACTATTCTCCTGCACTATGGATAGATTTTTCTCGTTGACAATAATCGTTTTCATATTCCTCCCCTGCCTTTTTAGGTATTACCGCGCTTCGATAGTAATATTGTTAAGCTCTTTATCCTGGACGGTATCTCCCCAATATGTGTTACATAATGAGCGTTCTTCCAATGTCCATTCAACCGGCTCCCAGTCTGGTTCAAAAATTAAATAACCGCCGGAAAACAGTTCCACCCGGCAGCCACTGCCCGGGTCCATGACATATAAGTAAATTGCTTGTGATGCACCATGTTTTCCAGGACCGATAAACGTCATTCCGTTTTCTTTTAAAATATCAGCTGCACGTAAAATATCCTGCGAATCATCCAACCAGTATGAAATATGGTGTAGGCGTGCAGGGGTTGGTAACGTGTCTTTCTTTAATAAGGCAACATCATGTACCAATGCGGTAACACTTAACCATCCTGCCAAAATCCCCTCATCCCCACGCATATACTCTCTCATATTGAATCCTAAGACATCGATTAAAAAGTCATAAGATTGATCAGCATCAGTAGATGTGTGTATATTAACATGATCAAAACGACGTGGAGAGATCCCTTTCCTCCATGACTTATAAACTTGATTTTTCAAAACGGAAGCATGCCCATTGAGTGCCTTTGGCTTTTCAACATCATAATACAATTCAAAAGTATGGCCACTTGGCATTTTAAAACGTATGGACTCTCCAATACCTACTGTTGTCCCTTTTGGATATTCTGTTACTTCAACCTCTTGATCTGCCAGCAGATGTTTAAATCCCTGCAGACATTGAGGTGTTTTTGTACGCCAGCCGATCCGCTTAATGTAACCGCTGTCACCAGCTTCGACACTTAATGTATGATGTTGAAAATCACTGTACGCGCGTAAATAATGGACACCATCTACTTCTTCTGTTTCTTCCAAACCAATGACTTCTTTAAAAAAGAATAATGACTTCTCTAAATCACTTGTCACAAGTGCAACATGCCCAAGCTTTGCAATTTCCGGCTTCATCTTCTCCATGACCTCCTTGCTACAATTCTATTTATCTGAGCCTTCCGCTTACTTCGTTTTAATCTTACAAAACAACAATACGGATAGCTACACAGCATTTTTCTTAAAACTAATTGATTTTCCATAAAAATATACCGAATTTTATCTCTTACTATTTTCATTATTCAGTGCAAATTCATAGTTTGCTACACCGATAGATTCAATCTTCATTTGTAATAAATAACCCGCAAACGGTTCCTGCTTCACTTTTTCTTCAGAAAGTGGTTCATAGGCCGTGGTAACAAATAAGGTATCCATTTTCTCTCCGCCAATCGTACACGAAGATATATGGGATAAGGGAATCACAATTTCCTTAATAACCTGCATCTTCCTCGGATTGATACAAACAATACGAGTCGGCTTTTTTGAAATGGATGCCACAATTCCACCTTTAAAAAGGGAAACCCACAAGTTTCCCTCTCCATCTACTGCCATGCCAGCAGGAAACCCTTCATCCATCTCAAATGTATACACAATTTTTTCAAATTGAATCTGATCGTTTTCCATAAGTTGATATTGGTAAATAGAGTATTTCGACGAATCAATATGATAAAATTTATTTGTTTTCCTGTCCCAATCTAATCCATTAGATAGCGTGATTCCATCCACTTGTACTGAAACATTACCGAACGTATTTATACAATATAATTTTGAATTCGAAAAAGGATATTGCGAAAAGGCAGTATGAGGTGATTCTTTAAAGCTTTTAAAAAAGCCATCCGATGAACCAACCCAAATTTGTCCATCAGGTCCACACTTTCCATCATTCAAATAACACATATTATTCCATGATTCCTGTATAACAAAAGGAGACTTAATTCCCTGTTTAAAGTTTAAATGATATAAACCGTCTTTATATATACCAATAAATCTTCCATCCTTTAATGGAATGATCGCCTTAATCCAGCCTAAAGCATCATATACATTCTCTTGTTCAGTTGCGGGATTATACGTAATAATTCGTTTAGAAGCGATATCCAGCCACATAATTCCATACGCTTCGTGCCAAATGGGGCCTTTACCAAATTTGGCACGATACTGTCCACATTTTTTCATATTTTCATCACCTACGTTTATGGATAGTGTGTCAATTTAATCGAAGTTCTTCTATTCACCATCCCTCATTAAAATTTAACTGCATGAAATCCATTTACTCGGATGTCCGTGCCTTACAGAAGCCATCATCACCATAATCTAAAAACCAGTAAAGTATTTCCCCTACCACCTGAAACCTTATCTGCCAATTAATCTTACAAATGGTAAAATTCTTAGTGGAACTACCATTCATGATTCAAAAAATCGATAGAATTTGAAAAAAGAAGAAAGATCGCTAATTAATCTTCCTTCTTTTCTCTTAGAGATTGCTATAGATCTATTTAGCTAACATTAATTGCTGGGCAACTTCATAAATAAGATCCTCTTGTCCCCCAACCGTTTTGCGTTCACCCAATTCTATTAAAATCTCTCGTTCGTCCACTCCAAATTGTCGGGCAGCTTTTTCTGTATGTAATAAGAAGCTTGAGTAAACTCCCGCATAGCCCATAATAAGGCTGGAACCTGAGATTTCTTGCGGTCTTGGCAGGATGGGCGCAACCATCTTATTGGCAACATCGATTATGTTATATAAATCAACACCCGTTTGAATACCAAGTCTTTGCAAAACAGCTACCAGGACTTCTGTTTGTGTATTGCCGCTGCCCGCCCCAAGTGCACGTAGTGAGCCGTCGATATACGTGGCACCTGCTTCAATCGCGGCTAATGAATTAGCCATAGCCAGAGATAGATTGTTATGTGCATGGAAACCAATTTCAATTCCGACATTTTCTTTCAATGCACGGATCCGCTCTGTCACCTGATGAGGTAACATATTTCCTGCCGAATCGGTCACATATACGATCTCAGCTCCATAGCTCTCAAATAATTGAGCCTGCTTCACGATAACATCTGTCGGTGCCATATGGGCCATCATTAAAAAACCAACCGTTTTCAAACCTAATTCACGGCTCATGGCTATATGTTGCGCTCCAATATCAGCTTCCGTTACATGTGTCGCAATTCTTGCCATTTTAGCACCTGCTTTTACCGCCTCTTTCAGGTCATCTTTAATCCCAATTCCCGGAATGAGTAACACAGCCACTTTTGCATTGGTGCATTCTTCTACCGCAGCTTCTATTAATTTCAGTTCATCAACCGCAGATAGACCATATTGCAGACTTGAACCACCTAGTCCATCTCCATGTGCCACTTCGAAATATTCAATATTCGCTCGCTCCAGACCACTCGCAATATTCCGGACTTGTTGCTCTGTGAAAGCATGTTTCATTGAATGGCTCCCATCACGTAAGGATACGTCTAATACGTGAATATCTCTCATGAAATAGCACCTCCCTGCATCACAATGTTCTTCGCCATTTCATTAGCTACACGGGCAGCCGCAGCTGTCATTATATCCAGATTCCCAGAATAGGAAGGGAAGAAATCTCCTGCACCCTCTACTTCGAGGAATACAGAAACCTTATTCCCTTCAAAAATAGGTTCTCCCCGCAGCCGATAACCAGGTACATATTGTTGAACTTCTTTAATCATTGTTTGAATGGACTGTGTAATTTCCGCTTCCTGTCCTGACGCTTCCACAATGGCATGAACCGTATCGCGCATGATAATCGGCGGTTCTGCTGGATTTAATATAATGATTGCTTTACCTTTCTTAGCTCCTCCGACAACTTCTATTGCTTTAGAGGTTGTCCTTGTAAATTCATCAATATTGGCGCGTGTGCCAGGTCCTGCACTTTTACTTGCGACTGTTGCTATAATTTCTGCATATTCTACAGGAACAATCCGGCCAATTGCATGAACGATTGGTATCGTAGCCTGGCCTCCGCAAGTTACCAAATTGACATTATCCTTATCTAAATGTTCCATTAAATTAACCGGCGGCACCATGTATGGTCCAATTGCCGCCGGTGTTAAATCAATCATTTTCTTTCCCGCTGATTTAACAGCTTCATAATTTGCCTTGTGAGCATAAGCGCTTGTTGCATCAAAAACGATATCGACCAGTTCCATTTTTTCAGATAAACCCTCAATACCGTTATCAATTGTGACATATCCCCGGTCACGGGCTCGCTTTAAACCTTCCGATTCAGGATCAATCCCGACCATAACTGACATTTCCAAAGCATCGCATCGTTCGATTTTATACATTAAATCTGTCCCGATATTTCCTGAACCAATGATTCCTACTTTCAACTTTTCCATATGCTCACCTCATTCCGTAAAAGATAGTTTCACTTCTCCATAGGAACCAAAATCCACTTCAAAGACATCTCCTGATTCAAATGGTACCGCAGCCGTAATCGCACCGGCTAAAATAAAATGCCCTGCCTTCAAAGTAATATCATAGTCTGCAAGCATATTGGCCAACCAGGCCACCGCTTTGGCCGGATTTCCCATCACTGCACTGCTCATACCTTCATCAAATACTTCACCATTCTTCTTGGCGACAACTCGAATATTAGCTAATTGCTCCAATGAAGGCACAGGGTGTTTTTCCCCCAATACTGCACCGGCAGAGGATCCATTATCTGCAACCGTATCCTGAAATTTAAATTGCCAATTCTTAATACGGCTATCAATGATTTCAATGGCAGGGACAATTGCCTCAGTCGCTGCCAAAACTTGTTCACTGGTCACATCAGGACCTTTTAAATCTTCCTTCAAAACAAAGGCCAGCTCAAATTCAACTTTCGGTTCAATAAATTGAGAAACCGAAAGTGTCTGTCTATTTTCAAATACCATCGTATTTAAAATATGCCCAAAATCAGGAGTATCGACATTAAACATCGTTTGCATAACTTTACTTGTTAAACCAATCTTCATTCCTACCAAATGTGCATCTTTTAACTTCTCATTAATTTGCAAAAGCTGAATACGATAAGCATCGTCAACCGAGAGATCGGTTGACGATGTAAAAGGTTCAATCGGTGTTTTCAAACGTTCAGCTACAAGTAAATCGAAAGCTGCTTTTTGAATATCCAATTTACATGGCCTCCTTAAACGGTTACAGACTCTAATAACCTGTATTGCCCCGCAAAGAATACAAGGGGATTTTTATCTTCAAGCTGGATTGCCCGGACTTTACCAATAAATAAGGTATGGTCTCCTTCAACATACTCTGAAACAACGTCACAACTAATCTGTGCCAAAACACCGCTTAATACCGGAACATCCGCCAATCGATCAAATGTAATAGCAGCACCGTCTTTCTTCTGTCCAGCAAAAATCATTGAATAGTCTTGTTGATCCTCTGCCAGAATATTGACCGCAAACTGTTTACTTTCACGGATTTTATTTAAACAACGCGCTTTTTCACCGATTGAAATGACAACCAATTTCGGATCGAGTGAGACGGACATAAATGCATTTGCTGTCATACCGTGAGCCTGTCCTTCATGCTCTGTTGTTATGACGGTCACGCCCGTAGCAAACTTACTCATTGCATTTCGAAATAAACGATCATCCATTTGGTTAACCTCCTTTTTATGCTTTAATGGTTGGATTGTTTTCAGTATTGGCGTCCATTTGGTCTCCCCAATAGGTGAAACCAATCTCCATTTCTTCGACTGTCCAACGAATTGGCTCCCAATCCGGTTCAAAAATGAGATAACCATTTGTGAAGATCTCCAGCCTTACCCCACTGCCTGGATCAATGGCATAAATATACATAGCCTGCGAGATTCCGTGCTTCCCTGGTCCTTTGAAGTAAATTCCATTCTCCTTCAAAATATCAGCTGCACGCAATAAATCCTGTGCGTTATCCAACCAATAGGCAATATGGTGAACTTCATGTGTGGATGGTGAATTCGGATCAAAGCTAAATGCAATATCATGGACAAGCGGTGTCACACTTAACCAGGCACCTACATAGGTACCGTCCGGTGCTTCTACATATTCCCGTAAATTGAAACCTAAGTGTTCTTGCATAAAATCGGATAGCTCGTTAGCCGGAAGAGAGCTTAATAGATTAACATGGTCAATCCTTCGGGGTGAAACCCCACGATTCCAAGACTTATGTGTTTGGTTTTTTAATACAGAACGTGTTTCAGGTGAAGCCAAGGTTTTTTCCATATCGAAGTAAATTTCAAATGTATGATTACTAGGGAGTTTAAAGCGAAATGCCTTCCCCTGTCCTTTTTCTGCCCCTTCTTCTACCCATTCGATTGTCATACCACTATTTTGCAACTGCTCCGCAAATAGATCCACATCTTCACGACGTTTTGTACGCCAGGCAATATGATCCAAATGGGATTCTTCTCCTGCACGAATCGTTAATGTATGATGCTCAAAATCCCCCCAAGCACGCAAATAATGCACACCATCCTGAACATCTGTTTCTTCCAAACCAATAACTTCTTTAAAGAACCATAATGATTTCTCTAAATCTGTACTTACTAATCCAAAATGCCCTAATTTTGAAATTTCCGGTTTACTCATTTTCCCTACCTCCTATTTATCAATCAAGCAAAATACGTATTTGGTTCCAAATCACACATAGTGCGTCCATATGTCTCTAATAAACTCGATGGAGTAATGAAGCCGTGTAAATGCATAGAAA
The DNA here is from genome assembly GCF_008087365.1 of Bacillus sp. E214. Lineage (NCBI taxonomy): Bacteria > Bacillati > Bacillota > Bacilli > Caryophanales > Bacillaceae > Bacillus > Bacillus sp. E214. The sequence continues at coordinate 1,482,719 of NZ_VENN01000001.1, forward strand.
TAAAATCACGATAAAAGGTTTGGAATACATTATTATTGTAAGCAAATACAGATCCTGCTCCTGCAAGCATGAGATCAAAAGCTTCTTTGCAGAGCTGGTTGGCATATCCAAACATAGCTTTGATTCGAATACTTTCCTTTTGTGTGAAATCCTGTCCGCGTGTTGAATAATCATCTAAATCATTGATAGCTTGATTAAACAGCATGCGAGCACATTCCAGTTTCATATCAGTCTCAGAAATTTGTAAATGTGTCACGGCAGCCTCGCTCATTTTGGAATAAAAGGTATTTCCAATGCTTGCTTTTGACACACGCTCCTTATGTAGATCAAATCCACCTTGGGCAATTCCCAGTGCTGGGGCTGCAATAGACAAGGTTAAGGATGGCACAAACGGCGTTCGATATAATGGATTCCCCTGTAATTCTTCAATAATATAGTGACCTTGCTGTGCCAGTCGATCTAATGACACACGATGGTCAGGAATAAAGACATCCTTGACTACTACACTATTACTGCCTGAACCACGTAAACCAACTACATTCCAGTCATCCATTACTTCTACATCTCTCCGTGGGATGACTAAAATCGCCATTTCTACTCCGCCATTCCCATCATCTACCGGTGCCCCAAAGTAGAACCAGTCTGCATATGGAGATCCAGAAACAAATGGCCATTGTGCATCTTTGATAAAATAACCACCATCGACCTTTTCAATATCAATACGAATCGGTTTGAAGTTCCCGGCTAGAACGACATCCTGGTCACGATTCGGTCCAAAAATCTCGTGCAGAGCTTCGCGCCCAAATGCATATGAAATCATGTAATCACGAATATTGCTTAACGATACGAACCAGCCGGCTGACGGATTTCCGCGGCTAATTTCTGTGACTACATCAAAATACGTACGCATATCTGTTTCAAAGCCTCCGAACATTTTTGGTCGAAGGATTTTCAGTAATCCGTTCTCACGTATCGCCTGAATAATCTCGTCTGATATTTTGCTCGTTTGATCAATTTCAAGGGTTGCATCACGTAATTGCTTTTGCAGCGAACGCGCCTTTTCGATTAATACCTCGCTGATTTCTTCTCTTTTTACTATAGTTTCACTCATAAGTTCACCCCCACTTTTTGAATATTCTTAAATTTCAACTTGCGTTTTATCCTTTGTAAAGAAATGTTTGGTTGCGTGTAAAAACTCCTCACGTTGCTCAATCATGGCCCAGTGGCCGCATTTTTTAAATACGCGCAGTTCGGCATTTGGTAAGTGTTCTAAAGCGTAAAGGCTGCTTTGTAAAGGAACAAACCGATCGTAGTAACCATGGATTAATAAAAATTCATTTTTCATTCTCTCAAGTGCCGTTTGTGGAATCAGCATTTCGGTTAAGGATGACTTGGTAAAGTTTTCACGATAAGAACGGAAAATTTCTGGACGCTGGAACATTTCAAAACGTGCTTCGACCACTTGGGTCACGAAATCCTCCATTTTATCTAAATCATAAACGAACCAGCTTAATAGATTGCGTAAGTTCTCTTTACTCGGATCTAAGTGGAAGTTTGTTAATTTTAGTAATTCAGGTGTCGGCTCCTTTAACAATACACCGGCGCCCATTAATACGATTTTGTTAAACCGCTCCGGAGCCTGCATATTTAAATACATGGATACGACGCCACCGAGTGAATTGCCGACTAAATTCGCTTTTTCAATATTTAAAGCATCCATTAAATCTAAAATTTGTTTGATACGCCATGACATCCACTGTACTCCGTTTTCTGGATATACTTCAGGATGATCCGTTTCTCCAAAGCCAACTATATCAGGTGCAATGACATGGAAATCTTTCGCATAATCTTCTAAAACAAATTGCCAATTTGCTTTTGCATTTGCCCCCGGTCCGGAACCATGAATTAATATCACAACTTCTTTATTTTCCGAACCTCCTTCATGAAAATAGGTTTCATAATCTCCGGTTTTCACTTTTCTTTGTAAAATCGTCATAAGAATCCTCCTTTGTTTACAACTACATTTTATTCACAATCGACATCTTATTTTTTCGTTTCGTACTATATAGACTCGCATTCTCCCCAGCAATTTTTCCAAATACAGAACCTGAGGTTAAACCGGCTCCGCCAGGATAATTGTCATAGTATAATCCCCCTACTATTTCACCGGCTGCGTATAAGCCTTCAATAGGCGTGAAATCATTGTGGATCACTTGCGCTCGTTTGTTAATCTTCAAACCGCCGTAAGTAAAGGTAATTCCACACGTAACTTCGTATGCTTCAAACGGCGCTTCATCAATTGGATTCGCCCAATTTGATTTAGGAACAGAAAGGCCTGTTGTTTTTTTCCCATCTAACTGGTTTGGATTAAATGGTATATTCTGATCAATCGAGTCATTATACCTCTCAATCTCTCTCAAAAAACTATCGGCATCAATGCCTTCCATTTTTTCTGCTAATTCTTCGAGTGTATTTGCAGCCACTTTTGAAACATGACGACCATTATATTCTTCACGTAAATAAGGTTTAGCTCTAGCGTCATACACTTGCCATGCATGCTGACCCGGTTGTTTTAAAATTTCACGTCCTACTTTTGCATAAATATAATTGCGAAAATCAGCAGCCTCATCAATAAAACGCTTGCCATCCTTGTTGACCATAATTCCGAATGGAAAGCTCAATTTTTGAAACCCTTCTTTATAATCAGCTAAGTATCGATCACCACTTACGGCATGTGCCGCAGACCAATTGCCGGTTGTTCGTGCACCTAATGACATGGCCATTCGCAGGCCGTCACCAACATTGTATTTACAGCCGCGTGTATGGACAGTATCCCAACCAGCCCCCAAATACTTTGTTCGCATTTCAACATTGGCATGAAAACCGCCGGATGCCAGCACGACTGCTTGACAAGCTATTTTGCGCTCTTTTCCATTCGAACGGACAATCACACCTTCAATCGTCCGATTCTCAGTGACAAGCTCGACCGCTGCTGTATTATAATGAATCGTTATGCCTAAACGCTTGGCTTCATTATGCAGAGAATCTACTAAGCCCTTTCCTCCACCCACAGCTTCAATGACCATGCCGCCCCAAAACACGAATTTCCCATTCATTTTATAAGCTTGGCGCCCATAAATCGGAAGCCATTTCACATGGTGCTCTGTTAGCCATAGTACAGTCTCATAACTCTTCTTTGTCATGATGGAAGCCAAATCGTAATCTGTGCGATAATTGGACATCCGGCACAAGTCATCAAAAAATTTTCCTTCTATATATGTCCCAAACTCCGTTATTTCGAAGTCCTTATCTGTCATTTCTGGCATTAGCGATCGAACCTGTGCTCCATCATTGTAGGCGAAGCGAATCGAACCATGTGTATAAGCCGTGTTTCCCCCTTTTTCTTCTTCTGAAGAAATTTCAAGTACCGTCACATGGGCTCCTTTTTCTGCTGCCGCAATCGCAGCACACAAAGCAGCATTTCCAGCCCCAACCACCACAATGTCTGTTGCTTCGCTCATTTTATTCACTCCTATCCATCTTGTAAGCGCTTAATAAGAGTTTCATAAAATACCTTTAAAGAATTGCTGAATAAGATTGTTGAATTCATTTTTCTTTTCAATTTGTGTCCAGTGCCCACATTTACTAAAAACGTGGAGTTGGGCATCATTTAGATGCTCTAATAAATAATAACTTGACTCAATCGAACATACTTGATCATCACGGCCATGGACCAGTAAGATCTGGTTCTTAATTCTGCGTAATGCCACGGTTGGGACTGGGACAGCAGCCGTTGAAAAAATAGAATTGTTTGAACGGCGAACTTCTTCACGCATTGCATTTTCATATCGGGAATCCGTAAGCCCATCAATGACTGGCTGCATTGCTTCCTTGTCGTAGACAAACCAGCCCATAATTTGTTGAAGTCGTTTTTTTGACGGGTTATCATAAAATGCTTTAGCACGTGCCAGCTCAAAACTTAGTTTAGTATTTGGTGTACCACCCGGCCCCATCAGGACAACTCGGTCAAAACGCTCTGGATACTCCAACAGCAATTCCAGGGCTATAGAACAGCCTAAGGAGTTTCCAACAACATGCACTTTCTCTAATTCGTAATAATCGAGCAACTCTATGATTTGTTCAATCCAACAATCCATCCACATTTGGCGATTTTTTAATGGCTCAGCCGGATGATCACTTTGGGCAAAACCGTATAAATCTGGTGCTAAACAATAGAAAGAATCAGCGCATTCCTGTAATGCATAATTCCAGTTAGCCAATGATGTTACCCCTGGTCCAGAACCATGTAAAAATAAAATGGTTTCTGCATTTCCTTTACCAGCTTCGTTTATCCATGTTGTATAATGACCTGTTTTCAGATGCTTTGATGTAATGGTTACCTCTTTTGTCATTGCCATTTACCCATGCCTCCCTATGCTTCAATTGTTGGAACAATTAACGGATTTCCCGTAATGCTATCTCCCCAATACGTATTGCCAAAAGCCCTTTCTTCCGGGCGCCAAACCACTGTTTCCCAATCAGGTTCAAATATTAAGTATCCACCTGTAAATAATTCAACTCTGCATCCACTTCCCGGATCAATAACATATAAATAGATAGCCTGCGAAATGCTATGTTTACCCGGTCCTATGAATTTCAGGTCATGTTCTTTTAAAATATCAGCTGCCCGCATTAAATCCCCTGAACTGTCCAACCAGTAGGAGATATGATGGAAGCGTGCTGTTGTTTCCAATGATTCATGAGCAACAAGTGCGACATCATGCACCAATGGAGTAACGCTCATCCAACCCGCCAATATTTTCCCATCCTCGGTTTCAATACATTCATTCATGCGGAATCCTAATTCTTCAATAAAGAAATCATAAGCTGTATTCTCCGGCGCAGCTGTATGAATATTGACATGATCGAAACGCCTTGGTGAAATACCCTTTGCCCATGCTTTATACGTTTGATTCTTGAGCACAGAACGTCGATGTTCTTCTACCTCTGTCTTTACGACATCATAAAACAATTCAATTCTATGCCCGGAAGCTGCCATAAATCGAATCGCTCTGCCAATACCAGGTGTCGTTCCAGCTTGCACATATTCAATCTCATAGCCCTTTTGATTCAGTCTGCTTGCAAACGAATCCACATCTTCTGCACATTTGGTGCGAAAACTGATATGCTTCACCTTGCCCTTAATGCCGGGTGAGATTGATAATGTATGATGCTGAAAATCTCCCCAGGCTCTGAAATAGTATTGTTCGCCTACTTTTTCAGTCAGCTCTAAACCAATGATGTTTTGAAAAAAATCCACCGATTTTTCAATATCGGAAGATTCAAGAGCAACATAACCTAATTGGGCAATTCGCGGTCCCATGAGTAAGAATCCCCCTCATTTTTTATATTAAGGAACTAAGTACTGGTAAACTATATAAAAAGTTCACTAATAACTGCTTATTTTTCAATAAAATTTACTTAATAACGAACCGCATTAGGTTGTAGACCAACAAGCTGACGCCCATAATTTTCCTGGGTAATAACCGGCGACAATGAACGGTGGGAATGCAATGTAATAAAATCACGAATCAATCGCTGCATTGGGCTCGCATCATATACAAATCCTGATCCACTTGCTGCTAAAATATGTTGTACTGCCTCATTCATTAATTTGTTACTATAGCCGATATCTGCCAGTACTTTTAATCTCTCATCACTTGGCATAATTGTTTTTTTCTCTGCCCATTCATCAATTTTTTTGGCAATATTCATTAAGTAAATTTCGGCTGTTTCGATTTTTAAAGTTGCTTCAGCAATTAATGAATGCGTGCTTGCTGCATCCTTAATCATTTTTACCCCCATATGCTGGGCTGTACGATACGGCAAACTAGCATGAAACTTATCAAGCATCTCTTTTACGACCCCTAATCCCGGCAATCCAAGCGATAAAATTAAACATGGAAACAAAGCAGAATGATATAATGGGATATCCCGTAAATGCTCTGATTGAAAGTTTCCATTTAAAATGTCTACAAAGGATGTACAACGATGATCGGGTATAAAAACATTCTTCATACGGACTGCATTACTACCAGTACCACGAAGCCCCAATGTATTCCAATCATCTTCTATTTCCAATTCACTAAACGGCAGAGTTGCTAGTAACTGCTTTTCAATTTCACCTTGTTCGTTCTTCAAATACATGCCAAAATAACCCCATGTTGCATGTAAAGATCCCGAACAAAACATCCAATGTCCTTCTTCAACGAGGTAACCGCCATCAACCTTTTTCACTTCACAAGAACGTGGCTCATACACTCCGGCAAATAATACATCTTCAGGATCATTTGCGAAAATCTCCAAATGAGCTTTTTCTGTAAATGATTCAGCCACCATCATTTCTCGTATTGCGCATAAGGAGGCAATCCATCCTGTAGACGCACAGGCTTTTGAAATTTCAACAATAACCTGGCTGTATGTTTGAATACTGACTTCAAGTCCACCATATCGTTTAGGGCGAAGCATTTTGAAAATTTGATTGTCTTTTAATTGTTTAATAGTCGATTCTGGAATTCTGCGAATTTCTTCAGTTTCCTTAACACGTTTGCGAATATCATCTGCAACCGCTTTCGTTTTTGTCATAAGATCCAATTCTGTTTCTTTTAAAATTGTATCCATATGTTCAACTCCTTATCTGAATGTACCTTTAATTTATCAAACCTACTTTCATAAAAGTCTGATTAAATTATTTGAATTTTCAACCTTATTTCCAATAAAAACTACCGAATCATAAATAAAATACAATGGTATTATCTGTATCAGTTCCTCTAATCCCATGGCCTTTCCCCCACCTAATCTGGCATTCCTTCAATCTGGCATATAGAAAAATATCACCTCAAATTTACCGATTATCTTTTAGGCACTTTGCACTAATGGATTTTAGATAAAGTATTTTCAAAATTTTTATAAAATTAAAATTATATCTGCTAATATATACTGTAAGCGCTTCAATTAAGTATTTATTAGTTAGAGGAGGTATTCTTATGACAACAAATTCTACTAATATAGCAGATAAAGAACTTTTTACAACAGCCAATACGATTGGACTATTACGAAAAGAATTAATAGAAACATTAGGTTTGGAGCATGCAAAGATTTTCTTACAGCGTTATGGATGGAATATCGGGGTCACTCATGCCAAAGAAGTAGAACAGCGTCCATTAAGTTTGCGTGAAAAGCTTGATAGCGCATCAGGTTACCATCTCAATTCCGGACAAATTACAGATTTAATCTCCAATCGCATTTTAGAGCTGAATCCCGATGATACGGTTCGTTTTATGCATGCAAAGGGGGTTTGGATCAATTCTTACGAAGTAACTGAACACACCAAATATTTCGGAAAAAGCCAAACCTGTATTTGCCATACATTAGCAGGCTATTCAAGTGGTTACACATCCTACTTAACCAAACGTAAAATCTATATTGTAGAGGTCACATGTAAAGCTAGAGGGGATGATGAATGTGCCTTTGAAATGCGCATGATTGAGAATTGGGATGAAGCAACACAGGCACAATTTAAAAAAATTCACCAATCCCGTATGATTGATGAACTAAACCAGACATATGAACAATTGTATGAAGAGAAAAAACTAACCGAGAAGGTATCTTCATTCCATAACAACTTAACCCTTGGAATCGCCCAAGGTATGCGAATAGAACAAATTTTAGAAACAATCTATGATAATTTAAACGTTCCAGTCATCCTTCAGGATTTAAATTTTAATACCCATCACTTAATTGGAATTACTGAAGAAGAATTAAATGAGTTAACCTTAGATTTTGCCAGCCAGATGCCTCAAACACGTTCAGGGAAGATTTTAATGCAGCATCTTGAGCCGATGCACTCTATTCAAGTAAACTGCGAAAAACATATTCGCCTGATCAGCCCCATAAATGTCCAAAACCAAATTATTGGATATATTTCGTTTATTTATCGGTCAACTGACCATAACTTCAAAGATGAAATGAATTTTCTACAGCGTGCTGCTAATTCCATATCACTATGTTATTTGAATGAAAAGTCGAGCTTAGAAGCAATCGAGAACATGAAAGCGTATTTTTTCGAGCAACTTTTACAACAGCAGTATACTTCCAAAAGCAATATGATTTATCGCAGTTATTTACTCCAGATAGATTTAAATGAAGACTTCTATATTGGAAACTTACGCATTACCAAAAAGGGCATTCCTATTAAAGATTCCATCATGATTAATAAAATAATCCAGTCTTTTACTATTTATTTAGAAATGCATCAAATCCCTATATTTATTACAGAATTTCAGGAAGAAGTGACGTTTTTATTCCCAAAAATTGATAAAACACAAGAAATACTAAGAAATATATTAAAACACCTGCATCGTACATTCAAAAACCATGAATTCCGTATTGGATTAAGCCGGGCTATCCATGATATAGACGATATTCCAGAGGCAAAACGGCAATCCATTACATCACTTAATGTCAATAAAGCCAGTGATATCATTTATTTTGAAGATACAAGTGTGATGGGATCAATCATTAACCAAACTAATAGCTCTATCATTATCGAAATCGCGCAACGTGAATTAGAGCCCATCCTATCATTGAAGCCAAATAAAAAAGAGGAGTTTCTTAAAACTCTTTACGCATTTTTAAACAATTACGGGAATTTGCAACAAACCATGCTGGACTTGAATTTATCCATGAGCGGATTAGTCTATCGAATTCAAAAGCTAGAAGAACTACTACAAAAAGACTTAAGAAATTCCAAGCACTCCTTTGAGTTGATGTTGCTCTTAAACTCTCTAATTATTCTTGGTGAAATTGAAATTGATTAGCTCTCTTTTTTCAATAAATTTTAGTGAAATACGCAGATTTTTATATACTTTCTAAAATAGTCTAATTTACACCTTTATGCTCTTTGCCATATTGATTTTTCGTTATTTAATGGAGTAAAAAACAAATATCTTTTTACAAAATCAATGAATTTTTCCCCTAAAAATCATTGATTTATGCCTCGATTGTCTGTGCTAATATCGAGTGTAATCTAAACGTAAGGAGTTCTGCTCATCTTCATGACGATTATCGCATGAGTTGTTATAACAAGAGGATAGTAGTGAGGCTGCTTTTCGTATAGAAATAGTAAAACAGGGGGTTATTAAAAGATGGCGAAGGCAAAGAGTACTGCTTTCTTGAAATTTTTAATTGTTTTAATTGCATTTCAGGACGTTGCTGCCGGGGTTGCAGGATCTATCATGGCCGATTTAATTAAAGCGTTCCCAAACTACAATCCGTCGGTAGTCATGTTAATTGCTACTATCCCAGGATTTTTTCAAATAATACCTTCATTGCTTTATGGGAAACTGGCTAATAAGTACTCAAAACGAGGATTATTATTTACAGGACTAGCCTTCTTCATCATTGGCGGTATCATGCCATTTTTCATTGATAATCTCTTTTTAATTATTGCCTTCCGTGGACTATTGGGACTTGGAGTCGGCATTACATTACCATTATCGGTTGATATTATCACAAGTTTCTTTGATGGTCGTGATCGTGATTTCTTAATTGGTTTGGGAACATCCACAGTTGCATGTATCGGAGCGATTTTCTTCCAGGTAGTCGGAGGTATGCTGGCTGATGCGTACAATTGGCAGTTTGGCTTTTTAGTTTACTTATTCCCGATCTTGATTTTAGCACTCACCTTCTTATATTTGCCTGAGCCTAAAAAACAAGAAGTACACAATGCATCCTTTAAAGAGATCCTGTTCTCTGCACCAAAAACCGTTTATGGTTTTACGATTGGCCAAGTTATCTTCACAGCATTGGTGTTTGGGTATGTAACAAATATTTCTATTATCATCCAAGCGGAAAACCTTGGGAATGCTACGGAGGCCGGTTTTGCCATCTCTTTATTCACCTTTGGTACCTTGGTTGTCGGACTTTTCTTTGGTCCCATGCGCCAACTTTGGCCAAACTTCAATATTCCCTTTGGAATTTTACTAACCGCTGTTGGTATCTTATGGTGTTATTATGCAAACACTTTAATGATGATCAATATGGCTAGTTTTCTTGGAGGAATGGGATTAGGAATTGTGATTCCAGGCGTACTCGCCCGAGTATCTGAATTGTCAAACCTTGCGAAGGGTATTTCCTTTGTAGGATTCGCTGCTGCGGCCCAAGGATTAGGTGGTATTACCAGTTCGTTTATGTACCAGTTTTTACTTAATATAACAGGCCAGGAAAACGGCCGATTCACTCTGCTTCTAGCATCTATTGGCCTATTCCTTTTAGCGATTGCTTGGTCTGCGGTCACGACTCTCATCAAAGAAAAAGACTCACAATCAAACGCAACCTCAAAGACCACACATATTATTTAACGGTAAGTATTTACCTAATTCGAGAATAAAAATGATCTCATAAGGAGAGTCTCTATGAGATCATTTTTATTTTATAGTACTTTATTGCCGAGTAATTCCGTAAATGTGGAATTCCGAGAAACGATATTACCAATTCCCTCCAACCTTGGTATTTTGTCCAGTCGCATAATCAGATAACGGTAAGCCAAGTTCTTCCCCCAGTTAGATTGATTCAATGATTTTTACTTAATTTCATTATGTATTTCAATAATTCTTATTCTAGTTAAGTGCCTTTTCTATCATCTACACTTAAACAAACAAATTATTTTCTGGGAGGCTATCAAAATATGGGGACAAAATTACTTCGATTCAAACAATCAGACCGTACATATTGGGGTGTTTTCAGTGAACAAATCCGCATTGTTGAACACGAGGCTGAAACCTTACATGACTTACTATCTAACGGTCGAGAGGCAATTGAGCGGGCAAAACACACCGGAACAATTATTTATACAGATGAAATCACAATCCTATCACCCGTAACAGATGATGCAAATATATTTTGTCAGGGTACAAACTATAGCGTACACCGTGAAGAAGCTGGTTTTACTAAGCAAAAGCCACCATATAACTTATTGTTCACAAAGGCATCCAGTACCTTAACATCTGCCGCTGCTGATATTATTTGCCCAACTCATGTTCAACTATTGGATTATGAAATCGAACTGGGATTAATTATTAAAACTGACATTACTGAGCCCATCCAAATTACAGAAAATAATTTAGTCCATTATATTGCTGGAATAGTGATTGCCAATGATATTTCGGCGCGTGATGTTCAAATTCTGGAACAGCAATGGTTCAAAGGAAAAAGTTATCGTGGTTTTTGTCCGGTGGGACCATATATTTATTTACTCGATGAAGATGAATTTCCTTACTTGAATCAATTGGAATTACATTTACAAATAAATGGTGAAACACGTCAAAGGGTTTTAACTGATCAATTATTATTTAAACCGACGGAAACACTGACTGAGATGTCAGAGATTTTTAATTTAAAAACTGGTGATTTAATTTTAACAGGTACCCCAGGTGGAGTATGTCTTCGTTTAAATTCTGAAATCATCAACCATATTTATGATAATACAATTTCACATCAGGATAAAATTGACCATTTTATTGAAACTCAACAAAACAATGGTTATTTAAAATCTGGAGATATCATGCTTCTCGAAATAAAAAGCACGGATGGTTCCATTGATTTAGGTGTACAAGAAAATAAAATAATACAGGCAGCTGCTGTAAAGTAAAGGGGCGTCCACATGATTCCAGTTTTCCGGTTAGGGTTTGTGACGTTTTTTTCGAAAGATGTTGAGGCCATGGTCGATTACTATATCACTGTTCTCGGATGTAAGCTTGTAGAACGCGGAGGAGACGGAGTTGCCTATATCAGTACAGGTGCAGAACATCATAATATTGTCATTCAACCAAGTAACGAAAGTTTCATGGAAGGAATCGGATGGCAAGTAAATCCTGAAGTATCATTAGAATACGTTCAATCCCTTTTAGAAGAAGAAGGAATCGTAAGTGAGCTTGTCCATGATAGACAAGTTGGAATACCTGAACAATTGCAGTTGCATGATCCGGATGGAAACCGCATTTTTTTATATCATAGTATAGACTACAGCGCTCCCGGATACGCAACATCCGGTATTATTCCTACTAAATTGGGCCACTTATCAATCAGCGTAAAAGATGCGAAGAAAACGGTGGACTTCTACCACCATATTTTAGGTTTTTACAAAACCGACCGTATACTTGATTTAGCCAACTTTTTAACATGTAATGAAGATCATCATACGATTAATATCATTCAAGGTAAAAAATCGTACATGCATCATATTGCCTTTCAATTACGCAATCCCGCTCATCAATATGACAGCTCTGATATTTTAATGAAACACAATATACCAACAATTTGGGGACCCAGCCGCCATACAGCTGGTCACAATATCGCGTCTTACCATCTAGATCCCGATAAGCATGTCATTGAGTTATATACGGATATGGATAAATACATTCCTGAATTAAATATTTTGGAGCCACGCCCGTGGCACAAAGAATTACCCTTACGTCCAAAAACATGGCAATCCTTCGAACACTGGGAAACACAATTTGGCGATACATTGCCTACAGTTGAAGATTGGAAACAAGATCGCCCTAAGGCTATCTTCCCTATATAAAAACAAACTTATATTTCTGGTACCTCATGAAATGTCCCTATTTGTTGAAACCAGACAAAAAATGCTTGGATCATATAATTCCAAGCATTTTTGATATCAGTAAGTTTATGTTCCCTGGGTTTAAGCGTTGAATAGGGTCAACACTTTATTCAGCTAATTCTTTTCTTTTTAGTCATCTTTCTCAGTAAAGCGTTTCTTTAAATTTCTCCGGCTTTTTCACATAGCCTTCGATGATAAATCCACATCCGGTGCAAATCATGTATTCAATCTCTGAACCTATACTTACTTTATTTTTGGGGTACATGACTCCATATCCGGTATGTTTCCCGATCCCCAGCTCTTTCTCACCACATTGAGGACATTCTTTTACTTTAGAATGCTTCACGTTAGTCCCTCCACTTGAAAATCTCCTATCATTTTCTCCATAAGGAAAACGCCACAAACTGCAATACATTACTTTTCGCCGTTTGAGAAAATCTAGGCTAGGATTTTACTTCCACAAGACGATGCTCTTCAAAAAAAGCTAAAACCCTGCGATACACAACGATTTCATTCTCCTTTTTAGAAAATCCATGTCCTTCATCCTCCATGACCATATAGGAGATATCTCTCCCCTGTTCCTTAAGAGTCTCCACAATTTGGTCTGATTCGGCCTTTACAACTCTTGGATCATTGGCACCTTGGATAACAAGCATCGGCTTTATCATCTGCTCAATATAGGTAATAGGTGAGTAGTCTATCAATTTCTCGCGATCTTTTTCGGGGTGACCTACCCAAGCATCCATGATTGGTTTCCAATCTTCCGGCACTGAATGAACAAAGGAAAATAAATTGGATGGCCCAAAAATATCTACCACAGCCTTAAAGTAATCAGCATGGCGTCCATGTAAAAGCAATGACATATATCCACCGTAACTGCCTCCGATCAGCAAGATATCGCCTTTCTTCGTATATCCACGGTCAATCAGCCAATCGAGACCAGCAATAATATCCAATCGGGCTCCTGCACCCCAGGCACGCTCCACCATTTTGGTGAATGGTAATCCATATCCAGTGGAACCACGGAAGTTAGGAGTAAAAACACTATATCCATTATCTAAGGCATATTGAAAGAATGGATTAAAACCTTTCCGTACTGCAGACTGCGGTCCCCCATGAACCCATAAAAGAGTCTCTCCGTTATCATTTTCAGGTTTTGCTTTATATAAAAGCGCTTCAATTTGGAGACCGTCAAAAGATGAATACGTAATAATCTCGGGCTCTACTATATCCTCCTTCTGAACACCAGCTAGGGTATTGTCAGTAATTGTGACCCATTCATCCTCACCAATCTGTTTAAATATATTCGCAAGTGTGTTTGAACTCTTTCCGAGCAAATAAAGGGAACCAGAATTAGAGACAACCTTTTTCGTTAGGAGGTCACATGGAGGGTTCAATTTTACCCATGCTTGATTATCAATACGATAGGCGTATAAATAATCCCGCACTCCTTTTTCAGCAGTAATATAGACTATTTTGTTTTTCTGATCGTATGTAAGATTGGTGAAGCTCTCCTGCGGTAATTCTTTAAGCTTAGTAAACTCCCTGGTTTCCAAATTAAAGCTTGCTAAATAAGAAAAATCCGCATCATAATCCGTGATTAAATAGACCTCTTGATCCGAAACGAAAACAGCTTCACTAACGGTATGCTCCGTATCAGTTGGCGGAGTCAGCAGGATATGTTCATCCGCTTTTTTCACATAATATAGAGAATTAGTATTAGAAAATTGTTTAGTATAGAGAATAACGGATTCATCCTCACTCACTTCCGCTAGAATGGTAATGCCTCCGTTCCCATCAAATACTTTTGTCTCTTCCCCCGTGTCCATTTGTAAGCAATAGCTACTGAGGAAAGACGCATTTTCTTTGGTAGATGTATAGTATAATCGCTCGCCGTCCTTCGATAGAAACGGATGAAAATTACGTGTATTCTCTTGAAAAACTAGCTCCTTCAAGGCACCGCCATATGTCGGCATGGCATAAAATTGAGTATTCTCATCACCGTCATGATCAAAGCCAGCTATAACAAATCTTCCTTTTGGGTCATACAGTAAATACTCAGATGGCTGATCATTGAAGGTCAGCCGATATGGAAAGGCATTAGGCATATTCATCGCCCAAAGATTATATTTTCCACTTATATTGGTACTGATGATAATCTGTTTTTCATCGGGACTCACAGCAAAATCAATTATGGAAACGGTTCGCAGCAATTGTTCTACATCTGGCTTAGGAAATGTAAACATAGACATACTCCTCATATTCATTTTTTTGTGATACCCAATCCATCTAACCCACATTATGAAAAACATATGATAGATAACAACCTACAGCAAATAGTTGTCCTTAAATCCTGGACTTAATTCACTCCAGACATCAAATACTTGACCATCTAAATCATAAAAAACAAAATTCCGTCCAGGGTGCCCTCGATCTTCAATGTCCCCTACCCTTACATTCTTCTCTGTTAACTCCATATGAAGCTCCGTTAACTTTTCCAATCCATCTACTTCAAAGGTAATCGAAAAGCGTTCATTTCCATTCTTATCTATAAAATTAGAACTTTCACCATCTGGTGCTTGAACAAGGAAAAAGCTTTGATTTGCAAGATTAATAATCGCTTTATCCTCATCTTCATAGCTTAATTCTGCTCCAAGCTTATCCACATACCATGCTGAAGATTCTTTAACATTCCTTGCAGGAATATAAGTTGTACCAACTCTTATAAATTTATTTTTCATCCCATCTCCCCTGTAATCAATCTATTTATTCCCAATCCTTCGCCATAATGATAAATCGATATGATTCTCCTCTTATGTCATTCATGAATTCTCCCACTTGTTGAAATCCTTCTCTTTCATACACTTTAATGGCCCGGTGATTAAAGTCCACTACGGACAACTCTAAATGGTCATAGTGAAAAAGGGATCTCCCTTGCTCCACAATGGCATGGAAGAAAGCAGGGCCATGTCCTTTTCCAGTCATAGATGGCTTCATCTGAATTCCAACTGCCAGTATCTCCGCTTCATCCTCATCGCTTACATCAAAAAACTCGCAGTTACCTACAAGTTCACCCCATTCATTTACTACCGATAATTCCCGTTCTTTTTGAACACTTTGCCTAAAGCCATCTATCTTTTCTTGTTGAATCGAATTATCGTAAAACGAATACATATCATCGTACGTCCATGATAAAAAGTCCTCTATATCCTCTTCGGTACGTTTTCTTAATAAATACTCCATCCTTTTTGCCTCTTATCTGATTGTATTAGGTTGCTATATTTCTTCGTTCATATTTTCAAAGAAGCCTAAACGATTTCCCCATGGGTCTGTAAATGTGGCCCATTTAACCGGTACTTCTTCACGGGAGTAGATTTCAAAAAAATCAATATGCAGCTCTTCTATCATTCTTTGTCTTTCCTTTTCTATAGATGTAACCTCAAGCCGAAGCGGACCACTTCCTTCTGCCGGTGTCCCTTTAGCGACTTGCAGCCAGCCCCCGGGAATTATCTCCCACTCCGCAAAATCTTCATGCGGCACAAAATCTGGTGCCCTGTTCAAAAATACTTCATACCATCTCCTACCTTGTTCAAAATCAGCCACACGGACCTGATAGGTCATTTCAGCTACCAAGAATATTTCACCTCCTTTAATAGTTCATAATATTGCAAAAATTTTATATAGAATTTCTGAGGGCAACACACACATAGGTGATAAATGATTTATTTACTCTTAACTAAATAGATTCTTACCTTAAGAGGAAAGAACCCATAAGCAAAAATGGTATAATATTCTAAAGTGAGGTGGATTTTATGTTGAACATCGGTGACATCATTTATCAGTTGTTTTCAATTTTAGTTGTTATCTTTTTTATTGTGATGATTGTATCTTTCTTTCGTTCTTCAAAAAAGCGGAAGGAACAGCTAGATCGAATTGAAAATAAATTAGATAAACTGTCAGGGCAATCAACTAAAAATTAGCTCGGTTTATAAGCCGGGCCTTTTGTTTATCTTTGAGGGATCATTTTATAAAGCTATTGCTAAACACAAGCAAGACAGCTATTAATTCTTTTTACTCAAATCAAAACGAATTATTTCTTCTTTTCCCAAGGATACAATTAAAGTTGCCTCCAGTGCGTTCTCTTTTAAATGTTCTAACTTGTCTACAGAAGGTACTGGAAGAACTTCCTCTGTTTTTTCTTCAACACCTAAATCATAATAGATGGTGAATTCTCCTGTTTCTTTTTCTTCAATAATAGCAGTATAGGAATAGCCGAAGCCCAAGCCTGAACCTTCATAATCTGCCGGTTCAAAAATATTAAAGCCCATCACTTCATTAGAGGCGGTTACTAATTTTTCGTCAGGTTCAATCCTAGCCTCCAAGCCTACTCCTTTACTTATGTCTCCAATCTTTTTATTTCCTACATTTTTAATCACAAATGTGTAATACAGGGCTGTAGGCACGACTTCTTTTCCTGCGTTCTTACCTTCCTGCAGAATAGTGGATCCCGTTTTGTTTTTATCATTCACAATCTCTGCTTCTGCACTGACCAGTTCTAGACGTGTGTTCGTGGAGCAAGCGCTAAAAATGCTGATAAAGACAAATAGGAACGTAAACAACAAACTAAATCGTTTCATGCAACCTCCTTTTTTTTCCTGCCTATTATGTTTGATAGGAAGATCTTGGGGATTTCTCACACATGGTTAGATGAATAGCGATTGCTGCTTGGGAGCTGCTTGATCTTCTTCCAGGCTTCTACCGCATCTTTGTGCTGCTTCCCTTGATTGTTCGGGTCAGCATAATAGTCATGGATGAATTGATTGTATTCAAATTGTGGGGAACTTTTTCCGTATAGGATGGATCTTTTTTCCGTTTTTCTTCCTCATACCAGGCATTTACCGCCTCACGGTAAGTGTTCCCGACATGATTTTTAAAATAATTCTGGATGTGGGTAGTAAAATGAAATGTAGGAATGACCGTTTGAAAAAATACTCTTACTTCTTGACTGCAACGGTGATTTTCTTTGATGATTGTATCGAGGCTTAAGATTTTTTCGGGTGTTTGTGGTTTCACATAGGCCCTTACTTTTCTAACCGGCTTTTTTATTTCTCCTGTTTCATGAAAGGCTTCGATTCGATTGGAAATCTCTATCTTTGCTGAAACAGCAAGTCCATTTTCTCTGCAAAATATTTGCAATTCTTCCTTCACCCAATAAAATTCTCTAAAACTTTGGACACTACTACTTCTAGTAAGCTTATGTCTCAGTATAATCCACCTCCATATATATCCATTTAATTATAGAAAACTAGTACTTATTTAGCAACGTACATGACAAAAATGAATTTACTAAAATTAACAGGAGAAATATATTAGCCACGATTTTAATTATATGCTATAATCTAGTCAACCTTTAAAACTGTTATACTATTTTATGCTTTACTGTTTCAATTGCCTTGCTCTCTTCGCCTTGAGCAGGGCATTTTTATTTCTTCCACTAAACTACCTTATACCAGCACAAAAGAAGTTGATATAATAAGGTTTAAACCACCTTGGATTAATCCTCCGAAATTCATTTCTGAATATCCCAGTACATCTACCCGTTTTAATATGGTTTACATTTCACGCCTGTTACACTAATTCTCTCAGCTGTATAATGTTCTACTTTTATATTATGAATAATGGATAATGCCATAGAACCATCTTGGATTAGCAATTACAGGTAATAGCTAATTGGTATATTCAATGCTTTTTTTAAGCATAATGAGAAGATAAACATTACTGTACTGTGAGAATTTTGGAGGATAGAAACGTGGATTTGATAAGTTTAGGCTTAATAGCAATGAAAGTAATCGTTGGATTTATATCTCTAAACATTATACTCATTTTAACTGGAAGAACCTCCATTTCTCAATTAACACCATTTCATTTTGTTTTTATTCTGTTACTCGATGATTTTTTAGGACGTATCATCTATGAAAATAATGTAAGTATTTTAAAATATCTATATGCAATTGGAATATGGACTTTTTTAATGATTATTTTAGAGTATGCCACGCTTAAGTTTACAAAGATTAGATTTTTCATTCAGAGGAAGCCAGTTCTATTCATTAGAAATGGAATAATTGATTATAAAGCAGCCAAAAAAGCAAGGTTGGATCTAAATCAAATATTGAGCATGTTACGGCAAAAAAGTGTTTTTTCTGTAAGAGAAGTTGAATTTGCAATATTAGAATCTAATAGGCAAATAAGTATCGCTCTGAAATCTAAATATAAAAATCCAACAATCGAGGATTTAAACCTTACTGAAAAACACAAATCGTGCTACCGCAAACCCTTATTAGCGATGGGAAAATTATACTTGGTAATTTAGCAGAATGTGGATTTGATGAAAATTGGTTAATTAGTGAGTTGAATAATAAAGGTTATGATTTAAAAAGCATTTTTTATGCTGAGTGGAAAAGTGATGAAGGAATACACATTTCACCTAAATAAAAACACTGTGTATAAACATTTTCTAGTAGAGATAGATAGTTTTCCGTACAATAGTTCTAAATCCTTACGAAATACATACTAATAATACTCATGCAAAATTAAAATGAATCATTCAACAAAGCTTAAACAAAAGAAAAACAGATCCTGTAACCAGGATCTGTTTTATTTATGTGTCGATCAGATTAGTTTTTTTGAACGTTAGTAGCTTGTGGTCCACGTTGACCTTGTTCTACTTCAAAAGTAACTTCTTGACCTTCGTCAAGTGTTTTGAAACCTTCACCTTGGATAGCTGAGAAGTGTACGAATACATCGTCTCCACCTTCGCGCTCGATAAATCCGAAACCTTTTTCTGCGTTAAACCATTTTACTTTACCATGTTCCATTTTTTGTTGCCTCCTAGTGTGCTAACACACAATTGTATTACTATCCTTGCTTTTCGATCGTAAGACGACAATAATTGTTCAACTTTCAACCACATCAAACAAAAATAATTCTACCTAATAATAACAGGTTCTGGACTGAAGTGCAAACGATTACCTCAATTATTTTTAAATTTTTCTTCAAATCATGATTTTTTTGAAACTCTTTTGCAAAATTATACCTATTAAAGCGATGGTAAATAAAACAAATCATCAAAAATCACTTTTACAAAGACGGTTCAACGTTCATTATATAATGGTATATAGTGAAGAAAAGGAGCTGGTAAGAATAATGGATCAAAGCTATAAAGCGTTAATCGTAGATAAACAGGATGAACAAACAGCAATCAAATTTATAGAAAAACCGTTACATACCCCACAAGATGGCGAAGTTCTCATAAAAGTAAAATATTCAGGTGTAAATTATAAGGATTGCCTAGCTACAATTCCGAATGGAAATATTGTGACTTCCTACCCGATGGTACCAGGCATCGACCTAGCAGGTACAATTATTTCATCGACTGACACTCGCTTTAAAGAAGGTGATGAGGTAATTGCCACGAGCTACGAAATCGGTGTATCCCGTGATGGAGGATATGCGGAATATGCTTATATTCCTGCTGATTGGGTTGTCTCACTGCCAAAAGGGCTCACTCTCAAAGAAGCCATGATCATTGGTACAGCTGGATTTACCGCTGCATTATCCGTCCAGCGTTTGGAGGAAAATAAGGTAACTCCTGATCAAGGTCCTGTGATTGTTACTGGAGCTACAGGCGGTGTAGGCAGTTTCGCGGTCTCCTTCTTAGCAAAACTCGGATTTACCGTTGAAGCCAGCACAGGAAAATTAGAGGAAGCTGAGTACTTAAAATCAATCGGTGCTGCGAATGTAATCTCAAGGGATGAAGTATACAACGGTAAGGTTCGCGCCTTAGGAAAACAGCGTTGGTCCGCTGGTATTGACCCTGTTGGCGGGGAACCTTTAGCATCTCTTTTAAGCCAAATTAAATATGGCGGTTCTGTTGCTGCCAGCGGACTGACGGCTGGCACGAAGATTCCCTCCTCCGTATTCCCATTTATATTAAGAGGGATTAATTTATTAGGCATTGATTCTGTACAATGCCCGATGAATACACGCCAACAAATTTGGGAACGTTTAGCTACGGATTTAAAGCTCAATCAGTATGAGAATCATATCCAGCAAGAAGTAAAGCTCGAAGAACTGCCAAATGTATTTCCTGTCCTTCTAAAAGGTGAAGCACGCGGCAGAACAATCGTTGTTTTCCCGGATTAAAGAACTCTATTCAACACCAATTCTTTTCAATAGAAGAATTGGTGTTTTTTTATGCACTAACCACCTATCTCTTTATTTTCCAGAGGAAATAAGTTGTTTAATTAGCACATTTTACTAACAATTGTTATAATGTTTTGATGTGTAAGAAAAGTATCTAAAAATCACCTTTTGAATACGTATCTTGCAAATATTAAAAAATAGGTGGTAAGAACCATGACAGAAAACAAACCATACAGAGTTTTGCTTTATTATTTTTATACTCCAATTGAAGATCCAGCTGCATTCGCGGCAGAACACCTTGCATTTTGTAAGGGGATTGAACTGAAAGGCCGTATACTTGTGGCCAAAGAAGGAATTAATGGTACGGTTTCCGGTACTGTGGAACAAACAAATGCTTATATGGATAAGATGAAGAACGATCCTCAATTCGAAGGGATTGTATTTAAAATAGATGAAGCAGACGGTCATGCGTTTAAAAAAATGCATGTGAGACCACGCCCTGAGCTTGTTCATTTATCTTTAGAAGATGATATTAATCCGAACGAATTAACTGGACAGTATTTGAGCCCAAAAGAATTTTTCGAGGGCTTACAGGATGAAAACACAATTGTTTTAGATGCGCGTAATGACTATGAATATGAACTTGGACATTTCCGCGGCGCCATCAAGCCGGACATTGAAACGTTCCGCGAGCTTCCTCAATGGGTTCGTGATAATAAAGAAATGTTTGAAGGAAAACGCGTCCTAACCTATTGTACAGGCGGAATCCGTTGTGAGAAATTTTCCGGTTGGTTAGTAAGAGAAGGATTTAAAGATGTCGGTCAGCTCCATGGCGGGATTGCCACATATGGGAAAGATCCGGAAGTACAAGGTCAATTATGGGATGGACAAATGTATGTATTCGATGAAAGAATCGCTGTTCCAATTAACCAAGTAGAACATGTGATCGTCGGAAGAGATCACTTCGATGGTGAACCGTGTGAACGCTACGTTAATTGTGCAAACCCTGAATGTAACGATCAAATTCTTTGCAGTGAAGAAAATGAGCATAAATATATGCGCAGCTGCACGGATGAATGTCGTGTACATCCTCGCAATCGTTATGTTGTAGAGCATAACTTAACTGAGGAAGAGGTTGCAGAAAGACTGCGTAAACTAGAATTAATTTCAGCTGAGTAATATAATTAAAGGAGACCTTTCGATTGAGAGGTCTCCTTTTAATTATACGATTATAACTTTTCATCTGCGGCTATTATAATCACCTTATTCCGCTCTCGAATTCTTCATAATAACCAAAATTATTGTTCCTGCAGTACTTTTTGCGGGGCTAGCTTACCTAAGTTATCATAAATCTCAGCCGCCATAACCTTATAGCCTTTTTCGGTCAGATGAATGCCATCTTCACTAATTAAATCCTTTAACTGACCTCTGTTTTTCAGCGCATTCCTTACATCAATCAGGAATACATCCATTTCTTCTGCTATATTTTTTACGGTTCGATTATACTTACTGTGCCAGTAGGCTATTCCCCCCACCTTGCATATCCATTGACTCACTTCTGTACCGAAACGCGTGGAAATTGTCTGATAATAGCGAGCCGGATCCAATGGAGGCAGCGTGGTTAAAACCGGTGTAATTCCATTTGATTTTAATTTGGTAATAAGCTCTTTTAAATTATTGGCATACCGTGATAGAGGCACTTTTGGCTGATGCTCGTCATTCGGTTTAGCCGCTACTTCCTTCCAAACAAAGTCACAATCATTCCCGCCAATCCCAATAATCACGTAGGTCGGTTCTTCTTGAATAACATCCTTTTCAAGTCTGGATAAAAGTAAATCAGAGTTATCATTGAATACTCCCTTATTGATCACTTCTGCCCGGCTAATCTCTGGATTCAATTTATCCTCTGACATAAGCTTTTGTAAATAGGCAGGATAATTATTTCTTAAAATTCTCAAACGACCCTTAACATAGGATACTCCCCTAGTTAAACTATCACCAAAGCATATTAATTTCATAGGCCATCCCTCATATCTCTTAGTAGTTTCTGTGTTGCAAAGCATGATAATCCTTTGTTACTTTAATTATATCAAGAATATTTCAAAAATTACTTGATAGATGTTTATATTCTTATAGATTAAAATTTGCCGTTATAAAAAATAGTAAATGAGTGAATGAATATGAATCCAACCAACCATATAAATAGATTCTTTTATTTAGCAACCATTACTCTATGTATCATTCTCGGATTAGCTTCCCGTATATATAGTTCGATCCTGCATCCTTTTGTAGCTCAGCATGCCGGAGATGCTTTATAGGCAATGATGGTCTATTTTGGGTTTCGATTTCTTTTCGTTCAAAAGAAACCATTTACTGCTTTTTGGTTCAGCGTCCTATTCAGCTTCGGGATTGAATTCAGCCAGTTATATCAAGCAGCATGGATCAACCAAATACGAAACACAACCATCGGGGCTTTAATCCTCGGTAAGGGATTTCTGTGGATAGATCTATTGCGGTATACACTGGGTATTATGATGGCAGTAATCATAGATTGGTCGAAAATAAACTCTATTAAAACAAATAAATGATAAATTCAATCAGCCTACCTTTCCTCTTCTGATATAGACATCCTATATAATAATCTGTCTATGTGATAAATCCCCTTCCAGGACGATGTTAAAACCATCTTCCTCTATCTTTACAACAGTAAGACTCGTATCATGGATAAAAGGAGGATCCCATAGGCTCTCAATAGAGGTGTTTTTGAAAATAGAATAGAAGCATTTTATGACAACGGAGTGAGTAACAATCAGGATATTGCCTGATTCATATTCATGCTGAATACGATTCAATATGTTCACCGCCCGTTCTTTAACTTCTACAAATGTTTCCCCTTTTACAGGCTTATATAAATGGGGATTGTTCCAGAAAGCATCAAACTCGTCTGGATAGGCAGCCTCGATGACTCCTTGTGTTTCTCCCTCCCACTCTCCCATGTTAATTTCTTGTAGATTTTCATCAAAGGCTAGCGGAATATCCCGATTACCCATAATATATGCTGCTGTATCTGCCGCTCTGCCACTCGGGCTTGAATAAATAGCAGTTAAATTAATATCCTGCAGTCCTTTGCCCAGTGAGATCGCATTTTGGACACCCTTTCCTGTTAAGGGTGAATCTAATCTTCCTTGCATTCTTTTCTCCGTATTCCAAACTGTTTCTCCATGCCTAGTTATATAGAGTGTAATCAAATTTCCCATCCCCCTAAATTAACGCTACTCTGTATTCTGTATAGAATCTCATTGCTATTCTTGCAGATTTCTTCCTAGCAGTAAGTCCACTTAGTTTATTCTATCCTTCATTACCAAACCCCTCTTGGAACCAGAAATAATATGTGACCCTCCATAGTTTAAAATGGTATTATTAGTTTATTATCTTAATATTTTCCATATCGGAGTGATACGATGCAGTTAACTATGAAAGCAACCGGTGATCATGTAAAAGTCTTATCCTACCTGCTTGCTAAAAACCCAGCCTCCTTGTATGAACGGTCCAGTAAAGGACATTTAGTTCGTCTTTTTTATAGTAGATTTGAAGAAAAAGAAGTGGAAGCGACTATATTTGTTACACCTGATCCAATCGAGCTGTTGGATCGCCATTCCAATCAATATGAAATTACACATTATATAAATGATCGAGAATTTGCCGTAAGCAGTATTTTCTGCTCTTTTATACGGAATGCTCTTGGAACTGCCCTGAATGGACAGCCGAAAGAGGAATATAGACAATGGGTCAGCCATGCTTTTCCTTTTCAATTTACCCTTGGACCTGTTTCATCAGAACTAACGGATCAAGAAATAGAACGTTTATTTAGTCCGCTGGGGTTTGAAATCGCCATTACACATGGGAAAAATACGTCCTCCCCAACTAAATCGGCAAGAATGATCACCCTGGATGGGGTAACAACTCTACAAAATGCTTTAAGACAGTTATTTGTCCTCATCCCTGTTCTTGATAACTATAAGCACTATTACATAGACGAAAAGGAAGTTGAAAAGCTTCAACGTTATGGACAAGGATGGCTTGAGAATCATCCAATGAGGTCATTCATTTTACAAAGGGCATTACGATTCAAAGAATTATATGACCCAACAGAAGCACCTAAAAAGCTGGATAAGGAGCAAAAAACTCCATCCAAACCATCTCTGGCTGCCCTTCGCTATGAAAAAATACTGAAAACAGTCAGTGAACTTGATGATAAAGAGACAATTGTAGATATGGGTTCAGGTGAGGGAAAGCTTTCTCTCAAACTAGGATTTCTGGATGGAGTTAAAGAAATCCTGGCAGTCGAGCCATCTGAGCATATGACATTACAGGCAATCAAAAGGTTCGAAAAAGTGGCAGGCAAGGTAGGATTCCTTTCTCCCACACTGATTTGGGGTTCGCTTTTTTATTATGATGAACGTTTAAAGAATAAGGATTGCATGATTTTATGCGAGGTCATTGAGCATATTGATGAGGCACGTTTACCCAAAATCATGAGAATGATCCTGGAGGATTATCGGCCAAAAACTCTTATTATCACAACACCAAATAAAGAGTACAACGCTGTATATGACTTACATGAACACTTCCGCCATTCAGACCATCGCTTTGAATGGTCGAGGCAGCAATTTGAGGACTGGTGCAGGATGAACGTCGCCAATCAGCCATATACTCTTCAGTTTCAAGAAATTGGCGATATTCATGAACTGTATGGCTCACCTACTCAAATGTGCATTTTCAAACGAAAGGAAGGCCAATCAGATGAACATTAACATACCAAGTGCCGGGATTATCCTTTTAGTCGGTCCGTCCAATTCCGGTAAAACCACTCTGTTATCCAAATTAATCAATAATCAAACACTCCTCCCTTCCGAGGTTGTAAGTTCAGATGCTTTCCGAAAAATCGTTGGGGATACCGATTTTATAGATTGGAAGAACCGCTCCAAAACAGAAGCAGATTATCTGGTGGAACACTATCATTCCATCTCAAAAAAAGCATTTGAGGTCATATACTCTGTCATAGAGGCTAGATGTCAGCTAAATAAGCTAACTTTCATTGATGCCACTCATCTTAAGGCCGATGATCGAAAAAAATATATTGATATTGCCAGGAAGCACCACTTACCTATCATTGCCATCATACTGGATACCGATCAACAAACACTTTTGGAACGGGATGAAAAGCGCGAGCAGCCAAGAGGAAAACGCCGAATTAAACAGCAATTTCAGACCTTCAAAAGCGAAAAACGTTTTATCAAAAAGGAAGGCTTCCGAGCAATTTATGCAATTAAGGATATAGATGAAGTCTATCTTCACAGGATGGAAAATCCGCTATATATGGAGGTCGGCAGCGGCCTTGATCTAATTGGTGATATACATGGCTGCTATGAGGAAATGATTGAATTACTTGAAAAGCTTGGTTATCAAGCTCAGGATAGTGGCTTATACATTCATCCAAATGGCAGAAGATTTGTGTCTGTTGGAGATATTATGAGCCGTGGCCCCTACTCGTTAAAAACGATGCGATTTTTCGAGCGTCATATTGAACATGGTTTAGCGTACATGATTGATAGCAATCACGGATGGAAAATCGCCCGCTGGCTGGATGGGCGAAAAGTTACCCTCAAGCATGGAGATGAGCAGACGGCAGACGAGTTTAAACAATTTGAAGACAGGTACGGCTTTGAAGAAGCAAATATACTTAAAAATAAGATGAAGAAGATGCTGATAGAAGCCCCTTCCCATTATGTGTTTTTACAAAATGACGTACCTGTACTGGTTTGTACTCACGCCGGGATAAAGGATGACTATATCGGCAGACAATCTCAGGAAATCAGTGATTTTTGCCGATATGGAGATACAGACGGCTTTGATGAAGCTGGAAAACCGCGCCGGAAGGATTGGTTTGTTAATCATAACAGCAGTCCCCTCATTATATGGGGACATGATCCGAAACCTCAGCCCCTGCGCATCAATAACACGATAAATATAGATCAGGGTGTTGTTTTTGGCGGCCAGCTCACTGCCTTCCGTTATCCGGAGGAAAAATTCGTCAGCGTAAAAGCCCGGCAGGATTATTCAAACAGCGATGACAACCCCTTGATGGAATGGGAAAGGAATCGATTAAATCCGCCTAATATCGGCAGCTTTATAAATGGGTATTCTGTCCTGACAGAAGAGTTCGGTGAAGTAAAATTGTATAAGGAGCATGTGAAGGCTGCCATTGATACAGTTTCCCATTTCACCATCCCTATAGAAAAATTGCTCTATATTCCGCCAACCATGAGTCCAACTCCAAAGCCCTCTCAGCTGCCGGATTATTTAGAGCATCCGAGGGAAGCGATTGATTATTATCGCAGTCATGGTATTGAAAGAATGATTGCTGAGAAGAAGCATATGGGTAGCCGTGCTGTTTTATTACTATTCAAGGATCAGCCCTCCGCTCTTCATTATGTTGGATATGAAACGCTTGGCGTTATTTATACGCGAAGAGGTCGATGCTTCTTTGATTCCATTACTGAGGAGAAGGTAGTTCACGAATTACATTCTGATTTGATCAATCATGGCTATTTCGAGAAATATGATACAGATTTTGTTTTGCTGGATGCGGAAATTATGCCGTGGAACCTGAAAGCGAAGGAGCTTATCCAAAACCAATATGCGCATGTTGCTGAAAATGCCATCATGGATCGCGATTCTCTCAAAAACAAGCTGGAACAGGCCGTATCAGCAAATTCTGAACTGCACGGCTGGCTAAACGAATATACTGAAAAACTGGCAAATGCGCAGAATTTCAAAGAAGTATATGAAACCTATTGCTGGGAAGTCGAGGATATTCACCAGATTCAGATTGCTCCCTTTCATGTGCTGGCCCATAGCAAGGAAACCTTTTTTGACCACCCGCATCTATGGCATATGCACATGAATCATGAATTCGGCGCTCTATCCAAATTCTTTATTGAAACTGAATATAAAGTAATCGATAGCGAGGCGAGCGAGCAAGATGTCATAGAATGGTGGAGGGAAATGACTGAGGAAGGACACGAAGGCATTGTCATCAAGCCTGAAACTTTTATCGCTAAAGAACGAGGCAAGCTGTTGCAGCCCGCTATTAAAGTAAGAGGCAGAAAATATTTATCGATTATTTATGGGATGGATTATTTATCCCCCGCTAATCTAGCACGCTTGAAAAATAGAAACACCTCCAAAAAACAAAAGTTGGCGTTACGTGAATTTGTTCTGGGAGTTGAAGGCATTCGCCGCTTTGTCAACGGAGATTCCCTGCAGCGCGTACATGAATGTGTCCTTGGCACACTCTCTCTCGAATCAGACCCGGTCGACCCAAGGCTGTAAGATACAGAACGAAGGAAGATGAACCTGTTGTGATTGCCAGGTTCATCTTCCTTTAGGTAAAACTATAATGATAACTATCACAATTAATATTTTCGTTTCAACTGTTCAGCAGTATAATAGGTTGATATAAATGAATGTTATAGTAGAAAGAAGTGTAAGCATGGAGAATCAAGCAAAAGAGAAAAAGCTCGGCATTTTAGCTGGTGGCGGAGCTTATTTTTTATGGGGATGCCTACCGGTCTATTGGAAATTAGCCGGTGATGTATCTGATTTGGAAATCCTGGCACACCGTATTTTATGGTCCTTTGTGTTTATGGTGCTGCTCGTCTTTTGTTTCGGAAAGTCAAAGGATGTTTTTGGGGAAATCACCACCATCCTTAAACAGCCTAAATTGACGTTAGCAATCACCCTAGCAACCCTATTAATCTCAGCCAACTGGTTTATCTTTATTTTTTCAGTCAATAGCAATAATATCTTATCCGCCAGCATGGGCTATTATATCAATCCAATCGTCAATGTCATACTGGCAACCATCTTCCTAAAGGAAAGGCTGAGCAATGGCGAAAAGATAGCTGTATTATCTGCGGCAATTGGCGTAATCATTCTGACATGGAGCCAGGGCTCAATCCCGTGGCCTGCTATATGCATGGCAATGACCTTCGGATTATATGGACTCATTAAGAAAATGGTTCAAATCAATCCGTGGACAGGCTTAACACTCGAAACGATGATCATTGCACCATTCGCACTCATTTATCTGTTATTCTTTGCTGAGCATTCCTTTTTATCATACAGTACCCAAGTTGATTTAGTTCTTATGGGAGCGGGGATTGTAACCGCAATTCCGTTATTGCTGTTTGCCGAAGGAACGAAACGAATCAGTTATACGATGATTGGATTTTTACAGTATTTAGCTCCAACCCTCATGCTAGTGATGGCTGTCGTGATCTACGATGAAACATTCACCCTGATTCAAGGTATATCATTCCTGTTTATCTGGATTGCCTTAATCATTTATACAGCATCCAATCTGTTCAGATCCGCAAAGAGCAGAAAAGCTGCAGCGAATTAATGTATTTCGTATGGATGGACCGGTGGAGGAAACTAAGATGTTTCCTCCACCGGTTTTTTCGTTTGTAGCGTAAGGCGGCTTAACGTGTGTCTCTGTTGCTGGCTAAATAATGCGCCAGATGCTATTTTTTCATTGAATTCAACGAGGGATGCTAACTAGATTGCCAGTTTCAAGAGGTAATTCTCTCTATTAGGTGATATGGAATCAAAGATTTCAAGCAATCGAGCCGAATTCTATTGTAATGGAGCCGATTACGAGAATAATAGAGCCAAACTCAGTCTTAATCAAGCCGACCTAGACTATAATTGAGCGAAAACAGCCAATAATTGGGCCAACCCTCATTTTCATGAGCGAAAGTATAAGCAATCGAGCGAAAATTTTACCCATTGAGCGTGCATAACAGTGATTGAGCGAATCTATCAAACTATACACTAATTACTCCTGAAAAAGTACCTCTCTCTTACACCACAAAAAAGAGATGTCGATCAGCCCCCGAAAGACTAATCTAAACATCTCTTTTCATGCTGCTACTTAAAAATAAGCAAGTTGATATTGTTCATAATACTGCTCAAGTTCATCCACAGTAGTTTTATAAAGAGGCAGCGGGTCGGATTCATCTCCATCAAAAATGAAGTTTAAATCCTGTTCGCTTACTTTTTTGAACATGAAGGACGTATCCTCCACATCTGTATCCACTTTAATATATTCAGAGTCGGAGTCTTCTATGTTCAATTCCAATACAAGCTCTTCCTCTTCATCATACATAACAAGATACCCCATATTACAATCGGCACCCGTAATGATTTCGAAAAAGTATGGACCATATTCCTCTCCATACCCATCCAACTTCTCCTCTTCCGTGCCCTCTACTCCCCAAATACCGTCTATATCTGCGAGAGATAATGTCTTGCTATAGACCAGCTGATTACCGTAATAAATCCTCGTATAGGAATCAGCATGGTCAAATGTGTGTAGTTCATCCGTGTCATGAACACTTACGGATTTTATTTGGCCATCCTCGGTATTGTAAACGACATGGTCCACATATGACACGAAACCGGTGACATCATCCGCTATTTTCTTTCCATCTAGAATTAAAGAATGATTAGCAGATAAATAAATAATTTTATCATCTACAATGGACCAGCAAAGCCGGCTGCTGGAATCCATCATCACATTGGGGGCAATTTCCTCAGGAACACCTGATTGTTTTACTTTATACATCGCCTGTGTCTCATCTAAATAATAGATATCATCATTGAGTATAAAGAAGTCCACAACTCCCTCTGCGAGTAAATCAGATTTCTGATCTTCCATCTGCTTCATAAGCAATTGCTGGTTTCCATTTAAATAAATATAGGAATCTTCCTTCATTTCATAATCGAGAACATCAGAAGCGACTCGAACTGGTTCATTTTCAGCAGATAGGCTGTAAAGCTCCCCTATATCACCCTGATAATCTGCTAAATAGGAATAGTGCCCAGAATCATCAACCTGAAATCCCCCGTAATCATGGCTATCTGCATGAAGATGGACATTCTCAGTCTTTTCTAAATCCCTGATGTATAATTCACCATCATCCGTACTGATGAGTAACCTGGTACCACCCTCTGATTCCTGGAAATTAACCACCTTTGAAGCGATTTTTTCTTCACCGCTATCTTTTGTAAAGATATATAAGTCCATATTTTCATTGATATAGAATAATCGTTTACCGTCTATAGATAATCTGTATTGGACAATATCTGAACGAACTTTCCGAGGTTTACTCTCATCAAAGATCACGTATAACTGATTATTTTCATCAGTCAAATAGGCAAGAGTGCTCTCATCAAAGGAAAGCAGATACGGTATTCTACTGGCAGAAACCTGTTTAGCTATTCTTTTTTTCTCCCCATCTTTATAGCTGTACAAATCATCGTCACCATTTATATACATGAGCCCGCGATGCTCATCCCGATAATGAATCGTATCCTCCCTAACATTTGAATCAACCTTTTCGATATCAGACTCATGTTCTTTCATATACAGGTCCGTACCTTTTAACATAACATACGCATCATCATTCACTTCATGCTCCCGATAAGTGGAAGTACCATTCTTGTCCGAACAACCTGTAAGAACAATCAATAAGCATAGAGAAAGCAACATCGATGGTATCTTAATAGCCAAAGAACTCCCCTCTTCCAAATATATTAATAGATAAAAAAATTATATCATAATAATAATTATTATTTTAATATTATAAATAATTATAATATTACATTCTCGTTAGAATGCAGAGGTTCCTGAATGATTAAGTATCGCGCCTTACCCATACCAGTCTTTATGATTGATCATCTATTTCGTTACATTTAGCTTACATTCCTCTGGCGGATGAACTTGTTTTTTGTTTTGAAAGAGTATGGTATAACTATCAATAGAGATAGAAAGAAGGAGTATAGATATGAAGTGGAATCAGCAAACCATTAAAATCAATAATAAACTAAAAATATTGGAGTCCATTCGAGATAATGCACCTATATCAAGAGCTGATTTAGCGCAAAAACTCGGCCTGACAAAGGGCACGGTCTCCACCCTTGTCAACGAGCTTTTGGAAGCGAATATCTGTTATGAAACGGGGCCAGGGGAATCGAGTGGCGGCAGGCGTCCGGTCATGCTTCTTTTTCAGCATTCGGCTGCTCATGTGATTGGTATTGATATTGGAGTGAATTACATACTTGGCGTTCTTACAGACCTTAATGGCAACATCATTAAAGAACTCAAACAGCCAGCTATGAATCCAAACTATGACGAAGCTGTACAGATTATAAATGAGTTAATTCGTTCTCTCCTCACTTCAGCTCCTGCTAGTACATATGGCGTTGTTGGGATTGGGCTGGCTGTTCCAGGAATGGTAAACATAGACGGGGAACTTCTGCTCGCTCCTAATTTAGATTGGAAACAGAAGCAATTAAAGAACCAAATCCAGGACGAATTTAATCTGCCTGTCATAATCGAAAATGAAGCAAATGCAGGTGCCTTTGCGGAGAAAAAGATAGGTCCCGGACAATCATCAAACAATACGGTTTATATAAGTGCCGGAATTGGAATAGGAGTTGGAATGATTTTAAACGGTGAACTCTACCGTGGATCTAATGGGTTTGCCGGTGAAATGGGCCATATGATCATTCAATATGATGGATTGCCATGTTCATGCGGAAGTAAAGGGTGCTGGGAATTATATGCTTCTGAAAAGGCATTGATTAAAAAGGCTTCCACCCTCCTCCCATCAAATGAAGAATGGACGCTCGAAAAATTAATTGAACAAGCAGAGAACAATAAACAGATACAAGCAATCTTTACAGAAACCGCAAAGTACCTTGGGATCGGCATTGCCAGCATCGCGAACACGTTGAATCCCGAGCAAATCATTATCGGAAACCGCCTTGCTATGGCAAAAGATTTATTAAAGAATGAAGTTGAACATGTTGTAGGAGAATGTGCCCTGGATGCTTCCAAATCCCAGTTGCAGATTCAGTTTTCCAATTTATCCATCTATTCAGCTGCTCTTGGAGTCTCAGCCTTCGCGGTTGAAAATTTTATTCAAATGGTTTGTAAACAATCAAAGGTTAACCTATAAAGGTTGGCCTTTTTTATTGCCTCCCGTAACAAAGTGGATAAGAATGTTTAAGCAGAAGTAAATTCTATGGTCAGACTGGAAGAAAACATTTAGACTAGCAAAATCCAATTCTAAAGGTACCCATACAGTCAAAAGAAAAATCACACAAAAATGAACTGTATGAGCGATTACCGTAACGTAGAGCCAGCAATATCGGTTCCAAGGTAACTAAAGTTTTTTTGTACCTATAAAGGTAGATTAACATCCTCCAATTCTATTCAATAACCAACATGTTGGACTCATCAAATTGCCACATCTCACCATATGCCACTTCCCAATAATATCCGTCCGGATCTGTAAAATAACCTCCATATCCGCCCCAGTCTGTCTTTTCAGGCTGTTTCACAATTTTTGCGCCAGCCTGCTCCGCTTTTTCCATAACACGGTCTACCTCCTCGGCTGATTTCGCATTATAGCCTAGCGTAATTCCTGAAAAAGCAGAAGTTAAATTGGGTGGATTACTCTTATCAAGATCACGCGCTAAATCCTCCAATGGATACAAGGAAATACGGGACCCTTCATTTTTAAAGAAAATAACATGCGGACTAGATTTCGGACCAATCATGGACATGTCAAAGCCCAATTCTTTATAAAACCGATGGGATTCTATAATATTCCTTGTGCCAAGCGTTACTAAGTTTAGACGATTCATTTTTTCTCCTCCTAAATGGTTTACTCTATTAGTTCGATATCGATTATTCTTTTCCTGTTTAAAATAGATAAAAACAAAAAACCTGCTTCGCGAAGCAGGCCTTCTTTTCTTCCTTATGGATTTTTCACATTAAAGGTGTCCCCATCCTCTAAATTCCCGGAATTAAATCCTTTTTTAAACCAGCGCATCCGCTGTTCAGATGAACCATGAGTAAAACTCTCCGGAACCACATACCCTTGAGCCCTTTTTTGGATTGTATCATCGCCAACAGCACTGGCCGCTGTGATAGCCTCCTCAAAATCCCCTTCCTCAAGTAAATCCATACTCTCTGCATGATGAGCCCATACACCGGCTAAATAATCAGCCTGTAATTCAAACCGTACTGAATAGTCATTAGAGCTTGTACGCTGCTGATTTTTGTCGGTTTCCAATAAGGTTTGTACATGGTGGCCGACTTCATGGGCGACAACATAGGCCATCGCAAAATCACCCGGTGCTTGAAACTCCCTTTTCAGCTCATTATAAAAGCTTAAATCTATGTAAAGCTTATGATCTCCTGGGCAATAGAATGGGCCAACAGATGACCCAGCCGTTCCACAGGCTGATTGAACACTGTCATTATAGATAACGAGAGTAGGCTCTTCATATACCAACCCTTCTTCTTTAAAAAGCTTAGTCCAAACCTTCTCAGTATCAGCTAAAACGACTGATACAAATTCAGCGAGTTCCTCTTCTTCCTGCGTTCCAACATACTCAGTATTTGTAGTATTGGTAGATGTTCCTCCTCCCAGCTGATTCAATAGTTCAGCAGGATTTCCACCTAGAAACGTAATCACCAACAATAGTATAATACCGCCAATCCCACCGCCGATGATCCCTTTACTGCTCATCCCTCTGCGGTCTTCCACGTTTGTACTGGCCCTTCTGCCTTTCCATTTCATACAATACCCTCCCAATCCTCTCTAATCCTATCTATTGCTTATACCCATAATTAAATGGAAGTAATTCATCGGATTGGTAGATTAGCTTATTTCATATCTGTAATATAGATGGGGCAAATCTCTCACACTGTTCATGCTTTCTAGTAATATTTTATTATTTTCTTTGAAAATTATTAAATTGAGTACTAATTTACAGCAAAGGGTATATATTTTATATAAAGAAGTATAAAAATCAATGATAAAGGATGTTTAAAGATGAAAACATTCAAGGTTGGTAATCCCGTATTTATTATGGAAAAAGGCGAAAAGGTAGAAGGGGTCATTGCCCAAATTGACAATACCAGGCAAACAGCTACTGTCTATTTCAGAAAACCAGTTTATAACCTAAGGAAAAGAACATTTCGGTACGATTATCTCCACAGCTTAGACGAAACAGCCCTAGAAACGGACGACTACTTAGACCTTATGAACCTGGCCAAGTCTTTGGGCCAAAAAGAACTTTACGAAGATTTTATGACAGACTTAAGAAATCTTAATACACACTAACCCCGGCTTACTAATCTCACATCTTAAGATTTACACCTCTACTAAACAATCTACTATCATAAATAGAAATTATATTACCTTCTAAATTTAATAGAGATATTTTCTACCTAAGCAGGACAAGGATTAGTAAGCTGGAATCATTATTATAAAGTCAATTTTTATATAAAATCGTCTTAGAGTGGATTACCATTAATACAACATTCATAAAATAAGAAAAACCAGCTTGAGGGAATTAATCCACCCAAGCTGGTTTTCTATTAATTAGTATTCGCTTATTCTGAAAGCTTAGTGTTTTCTTTTCCAAACATACAAGCCGCTACCAGCGATAAGGAATACACCTAAAACCAACAGAATATTTAATGTAGATTGGCCAGTTTTAGGATTTTCAATGAAGTTTTGTACTACTTCAATAATAGTTGGTTCTTTAGGATCTGGTGTAACAACTGCAGCATCCTCTTCAGATACTGTAACTGTTACAGAACCTTCCTCAACTATTTCCTTGCCATCGATAACCACTTTTGCTACCGCAACGTTCGTTAATTCTCCTACGTTTTCAGTAGTAGCCACATGTTTGACTGTAAATGTTTTAGTTTTGCCAACTTCAAGTTTCTCGATGACAGTATCAAGACCAACCATTTCGTCGACTACCTTCACATCAGTCAAGGCTTTATTGCCTGTGTTGGTTACATTGATTGTGTAAGTGATCGTTTCCCCAACTTTAACCTCTTCTTTATCAGCGGTTTTATCCACTTCTAAAGCGTAAGTTGGATCGACTATGATCGTAGCTTCATCAGATACCGGATCCATTTCCACACCGTCTACAGTTGCTGTAATCACGTTTGTATATGTTGTATCAGCAAGGTCTGTTTCTGGAATGACATAGGTAGCTGTGAATGTAGCTGTTTTACCAACTGCTAAATCAAAGCCATTTTCGGTATCATAGCCTTCTAATTTCAATTGATCAATATTGTCATCTCCATCTTTACTGAAGACGTCTTTAAGAGTGATACGTTTTAAATCTACATTACCTGTGTTCGTAATAGTGATTGTGTAAGTAACAGTTTCTCCTGGTTTATATTGAGATTTGTCTGCTGTTTTTTCTACATCAAGGGCTGGAGCATCTTGCTCAGATACCTTAACGATTTCAGAACCTTCCTCAACTATTTCCTCACAATTCACAACCACCTTAGCTACCGCAACGTTCGTTAATTCTCCAACGTCCTCCGCCGTAGCCACATGTGTGACTGTAAAGGTTTTAGTTTCGCCTGCTTCCAGTTTCTCAATAACCGTATCGAGACCAACCATTTTGTCCACTACGTTTACATTAGTTAAGGTGTGTTTACCTGTGTTCGTAACCGTAATGGTGTATGTGATAGTTTCTCCGACTTTAACCTCTTCTTTGTCCGCTTCTTTATTCACCTCAAGAGCGTAAGTTGGATCAACGATAACAGTAACTTCATCACTTATCTCCACATCGTCTACAGTTGCAATTATCACATTTGTGTATGTTGTATCCGCAAGGTCTGTTTTCGGAATCACATAGTCAACTTTGTACGTAGCTCTTTCGCCAATCTTAAGATTAATTGGACCTGTATAGCCTTCAAGTTCCAATTGTCCAATATTAGCATCGCCATTTTTACTGAAGATGCCTTTAAGTTCGATTCCTTCCAAATCAATGTCACCTGTATTCTTCACGGTGATTGTATAATGGATGGTTTCACCTTGTTTGTACTCTTGTTTGTCTGTTGTTTTGGACACTTCAAGACTAGGCGTTCCTTTGGTATTTTGGATTGGCATTTCAACTACAGAGTGATCGTCGATTGTAACTGTCCATTTTTGTCCTTCTTTAAAAATATACCCTTTAGGAGCCTTCGTTTCTGCTAATTCATACTCTCCATATGGCAAGTTCTCAAAGAACGCTGCCCCTTCTTGATCGGTAGTTAGAGTTTGGACATTTCCATCTTTATCTGTAAGCGTAAATTCTGCGCCTTCCAAGACTTTCTCGTCATCTGCAGAATCGATCTTAACTACTTTCAAGTCACCAACCGGCTCATACTCATTCGTGAAGGTTACTACAGTTCTGTTGTTTTCACTTACCACTATTTGACCTTCAAGTGCTTCTACAGATTCTTCCGCACCGCTGACTTGATAGCTTGTTCCTAGATAGTTATAAGATTCGTTACTGTAAGCTTGATCAGGCTTAACTTCTTTGATGGTATACGTACCAGGGTTCAAGCCTTTAAGTACCCTACTATCTCCGGCAGGTATGATGATTTCTTGCTCAGAATCATCTGGGCCTGTAATAATGAAGGTAAATTCAGCAGCATCCAAATGATCCTCAGATACTCCAGTCACCTCTTTATTCACCATTACGCTACCAAGCTCATAGCTGTTAGCGATGTCGAAATCCTTAATTGTTTCTTTGTATCCAGGAACTGGTTCCTCAGTCACAGTGTACTTGATTTCCTTACCACCAGCGTACTTGTCAAGATTTTTGAAGGTATACTTCCAGTTGCCATACTCATCTGGCGTCACGTTAACACTATCGACTTTCTTGCCGTTAGCCAGCAGATTCACCGTGATAGATTCTGGACGTTTACCATCCTGATCCTTGTTGTCATCCCATGTTTTTGTTCCAGAGATATCGATTTTCTCAGGTGTATGGGTGTTGGTGATGTTATAGCCATTTACGGTTGTCTTGTATTCTTTGACCTCTTCCTCGGTTAAAGTGTACTCGACTTCCTGACCTACCTTACCCACCTTATATTTCGGTAGGTTGGTGAAACTGTATGTCCACTCATCTTCTTCAGTGACAGTCTTGCTGTCAACTTTCTTACCGTCAGCCAATAGGTTCACCATGATGCTTCCAGGACGCTTACCATCTTGGTTGTTGGCATCATTCCATGTTTTTGTACCGGAAACGTCGATTGTTTCAGGATCATGGGTGTTGGTAACCTTAAATCCTTCAGCAGCATCTCCCGTAATCGTATCGGTATAGCCTTTTGGTACGTTAGACTCAACTACAGTGTAGGAAATCTCTTGACCACCATCCCTGTACACATCGAGTTGGGCAAAAACGCCAGTCCAATTATTTTCATCATTCAACTCAATTGTTTCGCCTGTGTCTTTACCATCCGCAAATAGACTCATAGTGACTTTATCCGGACGAACTCCATCTTGGTTGTCCGCGTCATTCCAAGTCTTATTCACTTTCACTGAAGTCTGTTTCGGCAGATGAATGTTATATACTTTATAACCTTCATTTGCATCTCCAGCGATAGTATCGGTGTAGCCATTCGGCACTTCGGGTTCAACTACCGTGTAGTCAATTAACTCTCCACTTTCCTTGTACTTATCAAGCTCAGTGAACGTGTAAGTCCAATCATTTTTACCATTCAATACAATATTCTTACCTGTCTTATTACCATCAGCCATCAGGCTCACTGTTACTTCCTCAGGACGAAGTCCGTCCTGATCATCTGCATCGTCCCAAACTTTGGTCACTTTTACTGATGTCTGCTCAGTATTGGTTATTACATAACCCTGAGATGCATCTCCAGTAATAGATACACGATAGCCTTCGACATCAGACTCAGCTACGGTATAGATGATTTTCTTTCCACCGTCCTTATATACATTAAGCTCGGTGAAAGTATTGGTCCAGTTATTATCAGGGTTCAACGCAACCGTCTGGCCTGTCTCTTTTCCGTCAGCCATCAGGCTCACCGTTACTTCCTCAGGGCGGTGTTTGCCCTCATTGTCCCCGTCATTCCAAGCTTTAGTCACCGTCACAGAAGTTTGCTCAGGTGTATAGGTATTAGTTATTGTCGTTCCTTCAAAATTGGTGCTATAATCTTCAACCCTATTCTCAGTTAGGCTATAGGCAATTTCATTTCCATTTGCATACTTATCAAGATTATTAAAAGTATACTCCCAGTTGTCCTCAGCCGTTACTGTAACAGAGTTGAGCAGATTACCGTTTGCCAACAAGTTAATAGTGACAGATTCTGGACGTTTTCCATCTCGATTGTCTCCATCATCCCAGATCTTCTTACCAGAGATAGAGGTTTTCTCCACCTCATGGGTATTGGTCAACTCAAATCCCTTGGCAGCATCTCCACTAATTGAAACCTCATAGCCTTCAACAGCGGACTCGGCTACGGTGTAGGTGATTACTTCCCCATTCTCATTGTATTTATCAAGTTTGAGGAATTTATCTGTCCAGTTATTTGTATCATTTAAATTAACGGTTTTACCTGTTTCGACTCCATTAGCTAACAAGCTCACCGTGATTTCGTCAGGGCGAATTCCATCCTGGTCATCCGCGTCATCCCACGTTTTCGTCACTTCCACTGAAGTCTGCAAGGTATTGGTTAACACATATCCATCGGTCGCATCACCGGTGATAGATACCTGATAACTATCCACTTTAGATTCAGCCACAGTGTAGGTGATTACTTCCCCATCCTTATCGTATTTATCGAGTTGGTAGAATTTACCTTCCCAATTGTTCGTATCCTTTAATTCAATCGTTTTTCCAGTCTCTTCACCATTAGCCAACAAGCTCACCGTTACTTTCTCAGGGCGAAGATTGTCCTTGTTATCGGCATCCTTCCATACCTTGTTCGCTTTTATTTCAGTCTGCTCCGTATTGGTTATCACGTAACCATCAGTCGCATTTACAGCGATAGATACTCGATAACCTTCGACTTCTTCTTCAACTACGGTGTAGATGATTTCTTTGCCCTCCTCATTGTATTTATCAAGTTTGAGGAATGCGGCTTTCCATTCATTTTTACCATTCAATTCAATGGTTCTTCCCGTTTCATCCCCATCAGCCAGCAAACTAACTGATACTTTTTCTGGACGAAGCTTGTCCTTATTGTTGCTATCATTCCATACCTTCGTTACTTGAACAGAAGTCTGCTCCGTATTGGTTATCACAAAACCTATGTTTGCATCTCCAGTAATGGATGCTCGATAGCCTTCAACTTCAGACTCAGCTACGGTATAGGTAATTTTCTTCCCGCCGTCTTTATACACAGGAAGTTTGGTGAATGTGCTGGTCCAATTATTCTCAGGGCTTAGCTCAACAGTCTCGCCAGTCTCTTCTCCATCAGCCAGCAGCTTCACGGTGACTTTGTCAGGGTGGAGATTGTCCGCTTTTTGCCCGTCATTCCATGCTTTGGTCACCGTCACAGAAGTTTGCTCAGGTGTGTAGGTATTGATAATTGTCGTTCCGTCAATCTTGGTGCTATAGTCTTTAACCGTTGACTCGGTTAGTCTATAGTCGATTTTATTTCCATTTGCATTCTTATCAAGATTATTAAAAGTGAACTCCCAGTTATCCTCAGCCGTCACTGTGACAGTTTTAATAAGATTACCGTTAGCTAGCAAGTTAATGGTAACAGATGTAGGTCGTTTTCCATCCTGATTGTCGCCATCTTCCCAGACTTTCTTGCCGGAGATATCGATTTTCTCTACCTTATGAGTATTGGTTAATTTATAGCCATTCGTCGCATCTCCACTGATAGAAACTTCATAGCCTTCAACAGAAGACTCAGCTACGGTGTAATTTATTTCCGCTCCATTCTCAGCGTATTTATCTAGCCCATCGAAAGTGGCAGTCCAGCCGGTACTGCTATTTAACTCAATTGTCTTGCCTGTCGCTTCTCGATTGGCCAGTAGATTCACCGTTACTTTGTTAGGGCGGATTCCGTCCTGGTTGTCTGCATCGTCCCAAGCTTTACTCACTTTCACTGAAGTCTGCAAGGTATTGGTTAACACATATCCATCGGTCTCATCTCCAATGATTGATGCTCGATATCCTTCTACATCAGCTTCAACCACGGTGTAGTTGATTTTTCCCCCATCGCTCTTGTATTTATTTAGCCCACTGAAAGTTGCAGTCCAGTTATTTCCTTCTTTTAATTCAACTGTCTTTCCTGTCTCTTGATTATCAGCTAACAGCTTCACAGTTACTTTTTCAGGACGGAGTTTTTCCTTGTTATTGGCGTCATTCCAAACCTTGCTGACCTTGACGCTCGTCTTCTCTGGACCAGTTATTGTTGTTGTAACTTCATTCGTGTCTGTTCCATCGATTTGCCCAGTATTGCGGATAACATATTTATTCTGACTATCGAACAGTGAGTCATCGACACTAACATTAGCTTTAAAACTAATCTTAGCCTCAGTGCCAGCCGCCATATCCCCAATTGGGATTGTTAGAACCCTAGTGCTCTCATCGAAGGTTGCTTTAACATCAGAATTCCCATTAGTGATTACTTCGATAGGGTTTCCATTAATAGTTACTGAATCTTTGACTAATGATAATCCTGGATCAAGAGTGTCTGACAAAATAACATTTGTTGCATTCTTTTCACCTGTATTAGATGCTGTGAATTTATACGTTAACTCATCTCCATTTAACGCCTCAGTCTTATTGACCTCCTTCACTGCACTTACATTTGGTTCAAATTGAATAGATGTCGTAATTTTTAAGTTAGACTGAGTTGTGTGTCTTTCCATATAGAAAAAGTCAAAATCGTAATCTTTTCCTTTTTCAAGCCTCAACGTACTAGCCATCTTATCCAAATCTATGGTAGCTTCTTGTTCGCTATGAACCCCACCCAAATCTATAGCTAGCTTACCGTTAATGAAAACCCATACGTCATCATCACCTATAAATGTAAACTTTTCTTCACCTTTATAAGTGAATTTTGTATGCATTTCTAGGGAGAAATGATAGTTGTGATGTCTATATTCATTTCCAAACAGCAGATCATCAATTGGATAAAAATGGTTACTGTGATAGCTATATGTTCCGTCACTGTTTTTATTCAGCGGTAAATATGCTGATAATGACATATTATTCGCTGAATTATTGAATAACTCATCAAGTTTTGCATTGATTTGTTCATCTGTAAGACTTGGAGCATTATGGTAAAACATAAACCGTGTATAATCAATCATATTCTGATTAAAAACAGGCTTTTTATCTTCACCAATTTGTCCATTTACCATATTTTTTCTACCTGAAGTAGAATTTAAACTCATTTCAAATAGATACCCATCCGCCTTAAAATCACGAATCGTAATAGGTAACCTAATGTCTCCACTTGCAGATAAATTCGCATTAGAATCAGCAAGTTCTCCGTCATTAGATGGTACGAATTCTAATGCCCTACTTGCTGCGGAAGATTTTGAATTATCTCCTCCAGTGGAACTATCCTCATTGTTTCCACTGTCTTGAACATTTTCCTCCAACTCATTTACCGTCAGAATATCAGCAGGTACATTTTCCGTTGTTTCTTCAGTTCCTTTTTCGTCCTTGTCTTCAGTTTCTTCCTCTGTAACTTTTGCTGGTTCTTTTGGTACGTCGGTTTCTTTCGCTGTTGCTTCTACTTTTTCGTTTGTTACTTCTGTTTCATCAGTTGTCACTTCTGGTGATGTGACCTGAATCGCAACAGATTGAGTACCTCCGTTCTGAGAAGTTAGTTGTGGCATGTAGTCACCAGCTGTATCAGCTGATACTTGCACTTTCACAACTTGATTACTTTCTTCTTTCCAAGTAAAACTTAAGGATTGAGCATCTTTATTACTGATTTCAATATTGTCTTGACCTTCAGTAAATTCCTTAATACTCAAACCAGTTGGTATAGAGAATGTTAATGTACCAGAATCTTCTCCACTGTCAGTAAGTGTCGCTGTTAGCATATCTCCTTCTTGAGCAGATGGATTGTCGAAACTGATTCCAACAGTTGTACTGTCAGCATTAACATACTGAGTTACCGGAGTTAAAATCGTTTGCACAAGAAGAAAAAGCAATGTCAGAATTGAGAATGCTCTTTTTCTCGTGCGTTTTTTCATGTAGTACCTACTCCGAGTCGATCTCATGATTCACACACCCTTATGAAGTTTTTGGAGCACTTTTAAAGCTTTATCTAATCAATTTCAAAGAATATCTCCTTTCCTTTATATTTGTTTATCAGAATAATATTATAAAATAATTATTATTCTGATAAACTATTTAATACACTATATTATTAATTTTTAAACAATTATAACTAATGTAATTATTTACAATAGTTATATTAATATATTTTTAGTTCTAATAAAACTAAATATCAGCAAGCTCTTCAGATGGATAAGATGTGGAATTAAAGTGGAGTATTTTTTGAATTTACAGGACTGATTTCCTGACCTATCAACAAAAGCAAACGTCACCTTTTTGGTTTATTAAAGAAGGCGAGCATGGCGCTTTTTCTCTTTTTAGTTGGGATTCGATATTAATTTAAACCTAAAAAACCAGCTTGAGGAACTAATCTCCCAAGCTGGTTTTCTATTAGTTAATATTCACTTACTCTAAAAGCTCAGTGTTTTCTTTTCCAAACATACAAGCCGCTTCCAGCGATAAGGAATACACCTAAAACCAACAGAATATTTAATGTAGATTGGCCAGTTTTAGGATTTTCAATGAAGTTTTGTACCACTTCAATAATAGTTGGTTCTTCCTGGTCTACAGCTTGATCATTTTGATCTGCAGTTGTGTCATCTTGACCTAAAACTTGAACCTCTTGATCTGTAGCAGAGTTATCCTGATCCGGTGCAACTACTGGAGCATCCTCTTCAGATACTTTAACTGTTACAGAACCTTCCCCAACTATTTCTTTACCATCAATAACCACTTTTGCTACCGCAATGTTGGTTAGTTCACCAACATTTTCAGTAGTAGCAACATGTTTAACTGTAAATGTTTTCGTTTCGCCAACTTCAAGTTTTTCAACAGTTGTATCAAGACCAACCATTTCGTCGACTACGTTCACATCAGTCAAGGCTTTATTACCTGTGTTGGTTACCTTAATGGTGTAAGTGATTGTTTCTCCAACTTTAACCTCTTCTTTATCAGCGGTTTTATTCACTTCAAGAGCGTAAGTCGGATCAACTACAATAGTCGCATCATCGCTTACAGAATCCATATCCACACCGTCTACAGTTGCTGTTATCACGTTTGTATATGTTGTATCAGCAAGGTCTGTATCTGGAATGACATAGGTAGCTGTGAATGTAGCTGTTTTACCAACTGCTAAATCAAAGCCATTTTCGGCATCATAGCCTTCTAATGTCAATTGCTTAATAGTGTCATCTCCATCTTTACTGAAGACGTCTGTAAGTTCGATACCTTTCAAATCAATATTACCTGTGTTCGTAATCGTGATTGTGTAAGTTACCGTTTCGCCTGGTTTGTATTGAGATTTGTCTGCTGTTTTTTCTACTGTAAGGGCCGGAGCATCCTCTTCAGATACTTGAACAGTTACAGAATCTTTATTGACAATTTCCTCATCATCCACAATCACCTTCGCTACCGCTACATTCGTTAATTCTCCAATGTCTTCGGTTGTAGCCACATGTTCAACTGTAAATGTTTTCGTTTCGCCAACTTCAAGTTTCTCGGTTGTATCAAGACCAACCATTTCGTCGACTACGTTCACATCAGTCAAGGCTATGTTACCTATGTTGATTACCTTAATGGTGTAAGTGATTGTTTCCCCGACTTTAACTTCTTCTTTATCAGCGGTTTTATTCACTTCAAAAGCGTAAGACGGATCCACAGTGATAATTTCTTCATCGGTTACCGGTTTCATGTCAACACCGTCTACAGTTGCTGTGATTTCGTTTGTATACGTTGTATCAGC
Organism: Bacillus sp. E214; assembly: GCF_008087365.1. NCBI lineage: Bacteria > Bacillati > Bacillota > Bacilli > Caryophanales > Bacillaceae > Bacillus > Bacillus sp. E214. Next base: position 1,527,565 of record NZ_VENN01000001.1, read on the forward strand.
AAGGTCGGTTTCTGGAATGACGTAGGTAGCTGTGAATGTAGCTGTTTTACCAACTGCTAAATCAAAACCATTTTCAGCATCATAGCCTTCTAATGTCAATTGCTTAATAGTGTCATCTCCATCTTTACTGAAGACGTCTGTAAGTTTGATACCTTTCAAATCAATATTACCTGTGTTCGTAATCGTGATTGTGTAAGTTACCGTTTCGCCTGGTTTGTATTGAGATTTGTCTGCTGTTTTTTCTACTGTAAGGGCCGGAGCATCTTGCTCAGATACCTTAACGATTTCAGAACTTTCCTCAACTATTTCCTCACCATTCACAATCACCTTGGCTACCGCAACGTTCGTTAATTCTCCAATATCTTCTGTTGCAGCCACATGTTCAACTGTAAATGTTTTGGTTTCGCCAACTTCAAGTTTTTCAACAGTCGTATCAAGACCAACCATTTCGTCGACTACCTTCACATTAGTCAAATCATGCTTGCCTGTGTTTGTCACAGCAATCGTGTATGTGATGGTTTCTCCGACTTTAACCTCTTCTTTATCCGCTTTTTTATTCACTTCAAGAGCGTAGGTTGGATCAACAATGACAGTAACCTCATCGCTGATTGAATCCATGCCATCTACAATTGCTGTTATGACGTTTGTATACTCTGTATCCGGCAGGTCTGTTTCCGGAATCACATAGTCAACTGTGTACGTAACTCTTTCGCCAACTTTAAGGTTAAATGGACCTGCGTATTCTTTGAGTTTCAATTGCTCAATGCTGTCATCCCCATTTTTACTGAAGAGACCTTCAAGTTCGATACCTTCTAAATCAACGTTACCAGTGTTCGTCACGCTGATTGTATAATGGATGGTTTCACCTGGTTTGTATTCAGGTTTATCTGTTGATTTTACTACTTCAAGACCAGGGGTTCCTTTTGTGTTTTCAAAAGTGAAAACCTCTTCTTGGCCATCTTTAGTAATGGAGAAATTTGCTGTTGCCTTTTCATTTAGTAGATATCCTTTAGCAGCTTTCGTTTCCTTCACAATATATTCGCCGCCATATGGTAAATCACCAAAAGTTAGGACACCTTTTTCATTTGTTACCATCACTTTTTCTGAACCATCCGGATAGGTTAGAGTAAATTCTGTTCCTGCAATTGGATCCTTGCTTTCAGAATCTACTTTAATTACTTTGACAGATCCTTCAATCGCTTTATTTTCTACTGTGAGTTCGACCAATTGACCGTCTTTAGTGATGGTGAATGGGTCAATTTTCTCAGTATTGAGAACATAGCCTTTCGGTGCTTTTGTTTCCTTAACGGTATATTTCACACCATATGCTAAGTGATCAAATGTTACCAGACCGTCTTTTTCAGTCGTTTTAGTGCGTACAGGTTTGCCATCTTGATCATAAAGAGTGAACTCTGCTCCAGCTAACGGCGTTCTGTTATCAAGAGCGTCCACTTTCAAGACTTTCACAGATCCTTCAATCGCTTTGTCGGCAAATACCAGATTCACAGTTTGTCCATCTGTTACGATATTGAACTCTTTGCTAGCTAAATCACTAATAATGTAGCCGTCAGGTGCTTTCGTTTCCTTGACTTTGTATTTTACTCCGTATGCCAAGTTATCAAATATCACCAGACCGTCCTTATTTGTTGCCTTTGTGTCTACTTCATTTCCGTCTTCATCGTAAACTGTAAACTCTGCCCCTTCTAATGGGGTTGTGTTATCAACAGAGTCGACTTTTAATACTTGAAGAGAGCCTTTGATTGCCCTATTTTCATACTCCAGTTCAACCAGTTGACCATCTTCGGAAATATTGATTTCTTTACTCTCCTGATTGCTGATGACGTAGCCTTCCGGCGCTTCAGTTTCTTTAATGGTGTATTTACCATAAACCAAATTGCCAAATGTAGCTTTTCCATCTTCTCCAGTTACCTCAACCGTTTCGTTTCCCTTGGCATCCGTCAAAGTGAATTTCGCTCCAGACAATTTCTTCGTAGTATCATTCTTATCTACTTTTGTAACAGTGACTGAACCGACAATCTCTCTATTTACAAAAGTAAAGGTTAGAGCTTCATCACTAGAGATGGTGAATTCTTTTGTTGCATTATCACTATTATCAATTACATAGCCTGTTGGTGCTTTTGTTTCTTGAACCTTGTAGGTTGCTCCGTATTTAAGGTTGGTAAAGATTGCTTTTCCATCTTCTCCGGTTACTTCTACAGTTTTGTTCCCATTCGCATCAGTCAATGTGAATTCAGCCCCGGCTAATGGCTTCGGATCATTACTGTTGTCGACTTTGTTCACAACAACAGATCCAGTAAGTTCTTTGTTTATTACACCCTTTTCTACTGTTCTGTTATCTTTTGATACTACAATAGGCCATGTATTCTGATCAGACAGCTTATATCCCTCTGGAGCCTCTACTTCAACTAAAGTGTAATTGCCAAATGGGACTGAAGTGAAGATTATTTTACCATCACTACCTGTAGTGGCAATACCTTCTGCATTGGTTTCAGGAGTAATAAGTTCTTTATTATTCTTATCAAGCAGCTTAAATTTAGCTCCAGCTAAATAAGTTGGGTTTTCTTCAGAGTCTTTTTTGATTACAGTCAATGTACCAGTAGTGAAATATTCACCTAATTGTTTACCGGAAACTTCAAAGTCAAATCCTCTGCTATTTCCACTTCCACCACAAACATTATTCGCATCAGTAAATGTACCTTGATATGGAATAACGCCTGCATCACTCATACCCAGATGCTCTTTAAGAATGTTGATGGTTGCTGCTGTTAAATTAGTCGTGTCAATTTGAATATCACAGGAAATCGTTACTGAAGCAGCAGAACTAATTGAGATATTTGTTTTACGGTATTCATAATCCTTCCTATTAGAATCCCATGTTCCTTTGCTAAAATTTTTCCACTCTTGATTACCGGAGGTAGCCACAATACTACTTTGAATAACATTCCCTTTAATTGTATAAGGAGTTCCATCGATTGTGAAAGTGATATTGCCTGTTTCCATCACAACATCGATATGATCGTAGGTAGAAGCTTTTGTTGTCGCTCCGTCATCATTCTCTGCCACAGTAGATTCTTTTGCCTTAGCTTCACTGTCAGAGTTAGAATTCTTCAAATCTTTTGATTCAGCTTCTTCAGTTACAGCTATTTCTTTTTCAGCTGACTTCTGCACTCTTTTAGTTTTTTCTTCTTTGGCATTCTCTACTACTGCTTCTTGCTTATCAGCAGACTCACCCGTCTTTTCTTCTGTGGTAACCTCTTCTTCAGACTCTTTCACAGATTCCTCTACACTCTCTTCAGAATCTGCGACATCCTCCTCAGTTGTACTTTCTGATGTTTCTTCTGTTACTCCGTCCGTTGTTTCTTCTGTTACCTCTTCTGTCTTCACTTCTGTTTCTGTTAGTACTTCGCCTTCTGGAGCAGAAGAAGTATTAGAGATAACTGTTGTACTATCAGCATTAACATACTGAATTGCTGGAGTTATAACTGTTTGTACAAGAAGAAAAAGTAACGTCAGAACTGAAAATACTCTTTTTCTCATGCGTTTCTTCCTGTAGTACTTACTCCGACTCGAAATCATGATTCACACACCCTTATGAAGTTTTTTCGAACAGCTTGTAAAGCTGTATCAGAGTATCCCTTAATACCTCCTTTCCTTTTCCAGAATAATTTTTGCAACTTAAAATATTCTGGAAAATCATATTACATTATAATCTTATCAACATTTAGATTATTTTAATCAATGTAATTATTGGTATTAATTATATTAATATACATATTAAGAATATTTAATTTTTTAAAAGTGCATAACCCATTGTTGGATATACACCGCTCCAAAAGATAGATTTTTCAAAACAGGATAGTTAACAAAATTGTCATTTTATTAGAGGGGAAGTTTTTGAGCTATAGAGGGTTAGAAATAATAAATTCTCATCTTTGTTTTAAATTTTATGTCTACAGATGGCAAACACTATTTTTCTGAATGCGACACAAAAAAAAAGCCTTATTTAAAGGCTTTTTTAAGTCGAGTGATTTATTCGCATAATGTTGTCCCAAATTAGTCCTGTGTTCTTTCATTAATTCCTTATTTCACTATTTGTTTTCGTTGCCTGATCGAAAACCAAGCCCTCGTTAAAGTTTCCATCGGGTAGAGGTCACTTATGCCATGTCTCTAACAAATAAGGAGGAGGTACCTTTAGTTATTCAACTTATTGTCTATATAATCCTTGAATTCCTGCAGTTCCTTTTCCTCCGGTCTGTTGCCATCCATAACCTTCTTTACGGTTTCAGCTACCATTTTAGGCAGTGTATTAATTGCCCACTGACCTGCTTCTTGCTTAGAAGTAATGATTCCTGCTTTTACATACCAATACACTTTAACCATATTTAACACACAATACTTCGGATCCTTCTCTAAGTTAACAAGACACTCCCGATAATCTTCCATTACGGATGATAGATAATCACTTTGGGGAACTAGCGGGAAAACTTCTTCAATTGGAGGACCCTCAAGGCAAATCCCACGTCTATGAAGAATCGTGATATGGGCAGCTAAATCTGGATCTTTTAAGTCTGCTTTATTAAGATAGTAGTCTGCATCCTCTTCATACTTTTCTCTCCAATATTCACTGTAATGGAAATCATACGGACAAGGATGCTGCCAATTCTTTAGTTGATCTTTGTTTAAAAAACTGACTTCAATCGGAAATGGTTTTCCGGAATTGGATAGAAAATAATTAACTAACTCCTTTTTAGCCTCAAAGGTTAGTGGATTTTCAGTCACTACGATAAGATCGATGTCACTGGACTGCGGATTAAATCCATCCATAGCTAATGAACCATGAACATAGACCCCTTTAAAATTATCTTGAAGACTTTCTTTTATTTGCTCTAAAACCTTATAGACATAATCTTTTATTTCGGTTGTGCTTGTTTCCCATGAATAAATCATACTTACACCCCTCAATGAATTATTTACTCTTACTCTATTTTTTTACGGAATTTTGCTCACACTATCACATTATCTGTAATCAAAAAGCGAGTTAGACCGCATTCACATGAAAATTTTTCCTCCCATACTTACACAATAGTATAAAAACAAATAAATATCCATTAAAGATTGGATAATATGGCTACCAAAAAACACAAATAGTCTATTACGGACACAAAAGTGCCAAACTATTTATGATTTAAATTAAAAATCGATAAGAAGAGGTGGTGTTACGTTCATTCAGGTATCATTCTAGTAAACAAACATGACATCAACTTTTGTCCGAGTAAACTTATACTTCTAAAGGTGGAATATTTCGGATAATAATAAAATGCTAGATTGGATTCTAACATAAGATATAGAAGACATTATATTTATAAAAAATGGACGATCGAATTAGCTTAGAAGATGCAAATGATTCTACTAATATTGCCATGTCTTTATTGGAAAACTCTTATTTAATCTGTAAATAATAAAAAAACGACCCTGCTAGTAACGAAACAGGTCATCTAGATCATCATCTAGCATTCAGCTTCATTCAGTTGCTCTAATGCTCTCATAGCTAAACTCGAAAAATAGTATGCCACTCCGGCAAGGCTTCATCTTTCAACTCAATGGTCGGATGATGCCATTCTTGCGACCATTTACGCCCATCCACATAAAGAATCCCGTCTACACTCGCTTATATTACGAGCTTTTTCTTTTTTGTTCCTTTTCAACCCTCCCCCCTGTCAATGGACAGGAAGGTTCAACTTTTGATAAGGTGAATATGAAACAAATCAAACCATCTGTAACAGATTAATAAGGTAAATCAACAAATTAACAAATTCTATCAAGAGTTCATCATAATATGGACTCTTTTTTCTTAATATTTTGTATTTATGAAAAGGACTCTATTTTATATAATTTTAAAAGAATGTAGTGAAAATCTTTGAATTAAAAGGGAGTGTTACTATCTTTAGCGTATTTTCTACATTTAAGGTACCAGGAGAAAAAAGCGAGGAAGTTATAAAGATTTATAGAAACCGTTCCCGGAAAGTCGATCAAGCTCCCGGATTCATTGATTTTTTCCTCTTACAGAATGAGAAACATCCTGATGAATTGACCGTTCAATTACTATTTGAAGAGAAAGAGGATTATCTTAACTGGGTAAGGAGCAGCCAATTCAAAGAGATTCACGAATTAGAAAAAAAGTATCCTGATCAAGAATTAGCCGGTGTTATACCTACAGTGACAAAATATATGGTGGTCTGCAAGTAATGAATACAACTCTATTCATTGAACAAGTGACAGAACGAATCTATGCACTCGATTCATCCTTACAGGAACGCTATGGTGATAAAGGAAAAGACAAATGCCGGGCAGATAACAAACACCATCTTGATCATCTACAAACGGCCTTTGAATTAGATAATGCAAAAGTATTTACGGATTATACACTCTAGTTAAATGGAATCCTGCAAAAATACGGAATGAAGACACAAACACTGCTGGATAATTTCGTGATAATAAAAGAAGAGATGGAGCAAATTTCAGATATGCCAGATATAAAAAAGAAAATGTACCTATCATTTTTAACAGATGCCATAGACATTCTTGAGTGCGAAAAAGCCAAAGAGGAGGCATAAATATATGCAATCGATTATCGATTTCACCAGCATCTTACTTTCTGGCAATTACAATAAAGCCTGGGATTATATTAAATCTCTTAAACATCTTTCAACTTTAGAGACGTATGATCAAATCATAACACCTGCCATGCAACGAATTGGCGACTTATGGGAAAACAATGAGATTACAGTAGCCGATGAACATATAGCGACAGCCACCTGCGATTTTGTTTTATCCAGATTGGCGTTTGAGCATAATCTAAACCAAACTCCTACTACTAAAAAAGCAATGTTTCTTTGTATAGAAGGAGAGCAACATTATATTGGTCTAAAAATGGCCGCTCAATTATTCGAGGAATATGGCTGGGAAACCAAATATTTCGGACCGAATCTTCCTCTTGAATATGCGCTTCATACTGCCATCGAATGGGAACCAGATGTCATTGGACTTTCCTTGACCATTGTAACCCATTTACCAAAGTTAAAATCATATACAGACAGCTTCAAGGCATTACCTGTGCCTCCGAAAATCCTTATTGACAGCAGATTGGGCAATAAATATGATTTAAAAACGTACTCAAGCGGAGATCCCATCATCGTAACGGATTTATCGGATATAGAGACGTGGCTAAAAGATTATTCTATAGGAGAGACAAAAAATGCAATGTATTGACATACCACTACCACTTCCCTATATAGTAGTAGACTATAACGGAAAAATTCTGCAATACAATTCCCTGTCATCTAATCTATTTAATTTAAACACCTCAGATATTTCAGGGATTATAGATGATGAAAGTATGAACAAGCTTGTCAAAGCAAGTTTGTCGAATGAAAGTACGCAACAAATAGAATTGAATGTTCATACGAAGGAGTCCTCGCTGGCCTTATTTGATGTATATCTATCAGATGACTCAACCGGAAGAATGCATATTCTTTTTGTCTCCAAGGAAAAGAGCAATCAATTATATCTTAATAAAATTATAGAATTGCAAGAAAGACTGGCACACACAGATTTTGAATTACTCGAGCAAAAGGAAAAACTGGAAGATGTACTTATGCGATTAAACAAACTTTCCGGACCCTTTATCCCTCTGTCCAATAAAATGTGCTATATCCCTTTATTCGGGGATATAACCTCTGAAAAAATCAACTTGATATCCGAACATGTCCTTCACTCAGTCTTTAATGGAGAGTATCAAAATATCCTAATCGATTTAACCGCTGTTGGTGAGGTAGAAGATGATGGTATCAAAAAATTAATCGACCTCATCCGTACACTTCGATTTATGGCAGGAAGCAAGATCCAGCTAATCGGCATTCAACCAAGACTGGCAAAGGTTCTTTCTACCTATGAACTTGAAAGTATAGTTGAATTCAAATCATCCCTGCAATATATCTTACAGAATGAATATGCATGATGATTAACAGCGTATTACAAGCTGTCTTTCATACCAACCTCCGAAAAATCACTATTCATCAAGTTGTGATCATACTGATAGGTCAGATTTTTGTCCTTTCAGTATGATGAATCAACATTTCCCTTCCTGCTTCATCCAAACTGATTATCTACATTGAAATGGATCGTTCCTATATTTAAGTCTAATCTTAACCTTATTCAAGGTCAGGATCCGTTCAGTAAGTATAGCGCGGTATCTATTTTGATTTCATTTCTTGATAAAGAGGATTTTCCAACGTTTAATTCGTTACTGTGTTAAAAAGGTATTAATACCAAGATGACAGAGAGAATCAAGAATTTCATAATGAAAAAGCAAAAGAAGTAACCAAAGATATTACTTAAAAAAGGTAGATTAGCATAGTTGCTAATCTACCTTTTCAAACAAACATATAACGATTAAAATTTATTTTCTTCTAAAAAGATAAAGTGTATTCATATATCTTCCCATTATCCATCTTAACTGTGACAACCGCTTTGCCTTTGGACTCCTGAATTCCTCCTATATTAAATCGAACACCAAAGTCCCAACTGCCATATGGTTTAATCTCAGTAGGTAAACCATTGTTTTGTATCTCTTCAGCAGTAAAGGTTCTATATAATGAGTTATTATTATAAAATTGGACTTTCTCGACATATACACTATCGTAAGAATCTAGGTTCATCAATGTAAATGAGAGGCTCTTGATTACACCATTAACACTCGATGACCCAACTGATGAAAAATACATAGTTGGTTTAGTATCTGAAATGACGATAGTTTTGGACCCGCTTTTTCCATCGGCAGTTGCTGTAATGGTTACTGTACCCTCCGAAATGGTACTTAGTATGCCATCTGCACTGATAGCGGCAATAGATTCATCACTGCTCTTCCAAGTAACTTGTTGATCTGTAGCATCTGTTGGTGTAATTTCAGCTGTCAACTGCTGCGTTTTACCTGTTCTCATTTTAGATGGAGCATTAATAGTGATATTAGAGACAGGGATTTTTTGAACTGTGATAATTCTTGTGACTTTTCCAGTGTTTCCTGCAGCATCGGAAACCGTATACGTAACAGTGTATTCACCTTCTTTTTGTGTATCAACTGAACCAGCTGTCAATATTTTCGAAGTGATGTCACCATCGTTATTATCGGAAGCGGAAACGCCATTTAATACGTTAAATTCGGTATATAGACCGATGGTTACATCCGATACTCCCGAGAAAACTGGTTTAACATTATCAATTACAGTTACAGTCCTATCTGCAGTTACAGTATTTCCAGACACATCTGACACTGAATATGTTAGCTTATAGCTTCCAGCCTTGTTGATATCGACCGTGCCATCCACTTTAATTTTAGAAGTTATATCTCCATCACTGTTATCTGAAGCGGTTATGCCTTTTAATGGATTAAAATCTTCTCCAAAATTAATTTGAATATCTTCCACACCGGAAAGAACAGGTGCAGTACTATCAATAACTGTTACAGTACGTTTTACAGAGACGTTGTTTCCAGATTGATCAGAAACTGAATACGTAAGAGAATAGATACCTGCTTTTTCTACATTAACTTCGCCTTCAACCTTAATTTCAGAAGTTAAATCCCCATCATAATTATCAGTTGCCGCAACACCTTTCAAAGAATCAAACTCTTGGCCAAAAGGAATCTCGTAATTTTTAACACCGTTAATAACGGGGGAAACCTTGTCAACAACAGTTACATTACGTTGTTTAGATACTTTGTTACCTGCTTTATCAGAAACAGAATAAGTCAGCTTATAGGTACCAATTTTATTAACATCAACTGTACCCTCAACTTTAATCTTGGAAGTTAAATCCCCATCGTTTTTATCAGAAGCAGACACACCTTTTAAAATATCGAACATTTCTCCAAGAGCAACTTGGGTGTTATTAATCCCTTTAATTACTGGCTTAACATTATCTACAACCTTAATGGTACGATAAACCGTTGTTTTATTTTTAGCTTTATCTGTAATATCGTAGGTAAGCTTATAAGATCCTGCTTTTTTCGTATTTACCGTTCCAGATATTTTAATATTTTTAGTAATATTGCCATCAACATTATCCTTCGCAGTTACACCAGCACGTGGATTAAAAGAAGTATCTATGTTAATAGATTTATTCTTTGCACCAGATATAGTTGGTTTAATAGTGTCCTTTTTAACAGTAATCTTGCGTGTAACAGTTCTCTTATTTTTTGTCTTATCTGATACAGTATAGGTTAGTTTGTATGTTCCTATTTTGTTAGTATTAACTTTTCCAGTGACTTTGATTTTTTTAGTGATATTACCATCTGCATTATCTTTGGCAGTAACACCGGTAAGAGGCTTAAATGTTGAGCCAGCGTAGATCGCCTTATTGGAAACGCCGGAAATGGTAGGTTTGGTTGTATCTTTCTTTACTGTAATAGTTCGAGTGACTATTCTTTTGTTATTCGTCTTGTCTATAACAGTATATTTAATTTTGTATTTTCCGACTTTTTTGGTGTTTACTTTTCCACTTACTTTGATTTTGGAAGTGAGGTTCCCATCGGCATTATCAGTAGCTTTGACACCTGTTTTGGGATTAAAAGAATACCCTTTGTATACGGTCTTATTTGATACTCCAGTGATTATTGGTTTAGTCGTATCTTTCTTAACTGTCACAACACGCTTTACTGTACGAGTGTTCTTCGCCTTATCAGTTGCCTTATATGTTAGCGTGTATTTACCCGTCTTTTTTGTATTCACCTTTCCCGATATTTTGATACGGCTTGTGATGTTTCCATCAACATTATCTTTCGCTACAACCCCTTTTTTCGGATTAAACGAGTGGTTTAAGTAAGCGGTTGTATTCTTTGCCCCAGTAATGGTCGGTTTAGTCTTGTCGGTTGCTGCACTGACAAAATTCGGAGAAAAACAACTGAAAAATAGAGCTAAGCTTACTACAACCATTAACAACCTTTTTTTCTTGTGCATCTTAAACACTTCCTTTCTTCGTTTGGCAAGTAATTAAAATTATCCGTGCATCTGATAAAGTACATACCTGACTTGCTTTAATTATATCATTATAATTAATTATAGATACAATGTTATAAATACAACCACTATTTAGATTACTCTGTATACTAGAATACAAACAAAAAGTGAGATAGGTTATCCCATTCCACTTTTTACTTGCTGTCTTATTTAAATCACTTCAAATCATCCATCTTATCCGTCATTCATTGAGTGCTTTGAAAGCAAGCGAAAATATCCTAGTCATAAAATTAATAATTCATTAAGAAATCGAGCGGATCTGTTTCTACTCTACCTCTTATTTTTGAATTCAGTTTTACTTTGAAGGCAAGCAATATGATATACGAAAAATGAATCATAAATACGTCCAAATCGAGGATGAAGTAGCTACAGATAATACAGGTTTACCCAGTATAGAAGTATTTCGTAGGAAAGTATCTCTTGCATATTTTAAGAGAGTATATCAGGATAGAGTTTCGAAGGATTAATAAATTTCCTCTCCATCTTCTTCTGACAGTAAGATATAGTTTTCAGATATGATATTATATAAAAAGATCAACGATAAAGGATGTATGAAGAATGAAGAAAAAAGTAAAAGTAGTTGGCGCTGTTATGGAAAATGAAAAGGGCGAGGTGTTATGTGCTCTACGCTCTCCTGAAATGGCATTACCAAACCTATGGGAATTTCCAGGAGGTAAAATTGAAGAAGGTGAAAAACCTGAAGAAACACTAGTTAGAGAAATTGAAGAAGAGCTTGAATGCCAGATTGAAGTGGGAGAATTAGTGGCAGATATCGTTCATGAATATCCTACCTTCATTATTAACCTCATTACATATAAAGCGAAAATTACAAATGGTACACCGATCGCTACAGAACATGCTGAACTTAAATGGGTACCACTTAAGGATTTAAGAACATTGGAATGGGCACCAGCTGATTTGCCAACCATTGATGCATTATTAGCCTAGTAAACAAAACAAGGGAAGTGGATACCCACTTCCCTTGTTATTTATACTTTTTTCGTAAACTCCGTATACAAACTAGCTGGAACTTCATGTTCAAGTTCCATTTTCACTGTGATAGGCTTTTCTCCCTCAAACTCAACCGTATTTCCTTTACCGATGTAAATATAAGGCTCCGTTTTCTTATCGATCATTTTATACTTCCTTACAAATAAATGAAGCGTAATTCCTCTATCTTTATTATAGACGATATTTTTACCTTGTTCCGATGTTGGAGCAGTTTTATTAGGTGTTTGCCATTGAAAATAGCGTTCATTAATAAATTCATCGTGATAATTAATACTTTCCTTAATATCCGCTTCCTTATGCAAATCAATAAACAGGAAGTAATCATTCCCGTTAGCTAGTAAACCCGATCCCCTAAAGGCACTATGACTCTTCCGATAGTTAGAAAGTAAAGCCGCATCAGCCATCTGATATTGTTCATACAGCTTAAAATGAGGAACGCCATAATAGTCTTCTTTAAATTCCTTTTCGTATCGAAATATCCCATAATGAATGGTATCCTCTATAAATGGTCTATATATCTCATTGTCTAAAAGACGTTGATAGGCTGGTGTTTTCGTTAACTGACCATTCACAAGTAAAAACAATTTGAAATTACGTTTTTTCTGAGCTGGATCGTAATAATCTTGATTCCAGCATTCAAGCGCATGCAAGACACTATCCTCATCCACATCTTTCACATACTTTAATATTTCTTGTTTAGCTTGGTCTAAAGAAAGCTGATCATGATCTAATAAAAATTTGGCAATCACAAATTCATATACACGTTTAAGTGGCAGCTTACTAGATAGTTCTTTTAAGGCCCCTTCAAATGAATCATTTAATAGCAAATTCTTTAACTGCTCATTCTTTTCTACCTTGGCTACAAACTGTAAGTATGTCTTCTCTCGATCAATAAATTTAATAGGATTAGGAGAACCATCGTACTTCATATAATCCATTAAATAGTAAGGAATATGACCATTATTCATTTTCTTAAATTCGAAATACTCTTCCTTCAAATACTGTAAGGAATTGAAGTTTTCCTTATCAATTTGCGCTAAGATTCGTTCCTTAGATATTTTATCCATCTGGATATGCGTACAACCTGGAATATTAGCAAAGCCAGTAGCAATCGCCACTTTCAAGCTTTCTTTATCATAATAGCGGCTTCCATTTAATGCGATCGCAATCAAGAACGTTTTACTATGATTACCGATGAAATCAAGCACCGTTAAGAAATTCTTATCCTTATATTTACGTAGTCCTCGACCAAGCTGCTGAATAAATACGATAGGTGAATTCGTAGGTCGCAGCATAAGGACTGTGTTAACAGAAGGAATATCAACACCTTCATTAAAGATATCAACCGTAAAGATAAACTCTAATTCATCATTATCATCTTCTAGTCTATTAATAAGTGCTGTACGTTTATCTGATTTATCATCGCCAGACAAACAAACACTTGGGTAGCCCCTCTTATTAAATTCCTCCGCCATAAACTTAGCATGTTCGACCGTTATACAAAATCCAAGGCCCTTTCTCGTTAGACCGTCAAAGCCATAGAAATTCATTTTGTCAATGATAAAATCAACACGTTGATTGACCTTTAATCGCTTCGTAATTTCAGCCACATCATCAATATCCACGTCACTTAAATCTACTTCAGCGATATCTGTTATCCCAAAGTAGTGGAAAGGAATAACTAAATCATCATCAAGTGCTTCATGTAAACGAACCTCTAACGCCACATTATTATCAAACAGATCAAATACATTTTGCTGATCGCTACGTTCTGGAGTAGCCGTCATTCCTAACGTGAATTGTGGAGTGAAATAATCAAAAATCACTTGATAGCTAGGGCTAGTCGCATGGTGTGCCTCGTCAAAAATAATATAATCAAACTCATCTGGTCGATAATCCTGGTGGTACTTTGAGATCGTATTGATCGTCGCAAAAATATAATCAGCATCCTTTTGCTTTGTATTCCCTGTTAATAAGCCGAAGGATAATTTCTCATTAGGCAGAAGCTTTTCAAATGTCTCCTTTGCCTTCTTTAAAATTTCTTCACGATGGACAATAAAGAGTAATCTCTTAGGCTTGAAGGATTTGACATCAAAAGCAGACATATACGTTTTTCCCGTTCCAGTCGCCGCAATCACCAATGCCTTTTTCTCTCCATAAGAGCGAATTCGCTCTAAATTTTCCATAGCCCGTCTTTGCATTTTATTAGGTGTGATATACTCTGCTTTTTCATAGATGAATGATTGATTATTCGTAAAATCACTCAACTTACTCAAAAAGTCCTCATACTTAGCAATAAAAGCATCATCTGCTTGAGTACTACTATTCCATAATATCTCATATTCATTTAGTACATCCTGAAGAAAATGTGTGTCTTCCTTCACAATCATTTCCACATTCCATTCAATATTACTCTTCAATGCGCTCTGAGTAATATTCGAGGAGCCAATAATAATCTTATAATAGTCCTCGTACTCAAAGATATAAGCCTTCGTATGAAACCCAACTGTCTTATCTGTTTCAAAAACCTTCAAGTGTATATTCTCAAATTCATTAATTCTCTTAAGCGCCTTAGCCTCAGTGAAATTCAAATAAGTGGACGTAATAATCTGGCCACGAACACCTCGATCTTCCGCCTCTTTAAAAGCATCCAACAAAAGCTGCAACCCACTAAAATTAATAAACGCCACGCTAAAATAAAACCGTTTGCATTGATTTATAGAAGAAATTAGTTCATTTAACAAATTCCCTTTATCCGAATTGACAATAAGTTTTTTTTCGATTTTCATGGATGTCTCCTGACTGTTGAATGTAGTAAAAGTGTAACACTCATAAACATAGTACCATATAAGTAAATAATCATCTTATACATTAGTAGCTAGTCTACCATGCAAAGTCCTTACTAGACATAATAATAGATGGACTATATTTTTTGTACCTTAAAAACTCTAGGAACATGGAATCAAAAGAATCCTTATATAGTAGCAGTTACTTTTAATTACTGTTAAGTTCTTAAGTCAGTTTATGTACATTCTTTTTTAAGAATAACATACTAGAAAATACTTAAAATGGGGTCTCAAGCTATGTTTAAGATGCTCCATAATTTTCTCTATGTGGTGAAATGACCGTAATTCTTTAGGAACATAGATGAAATGAGTCAATTTAATACTATTGAATTACGTTACTCTTCTACAAAATGAAGAAACATCCTTTTTTTAATGTTTAGTTTAGCATATCATTTACAGCTATCCATCATGCCACCATAAAAATGCCCTATTTTTTATATTTTGGACATACGATTTCCTAAATTTGTTGTGTAAATTCTAGAATAATTCTTGAACCTCCATATAAAAATAATGAAAAAAGAAGCTTTTCATAAGTTCTTTTTACCTATGAAAAGCTTCTTAAATTATTTAAGTTGCGATTAAGAGAACGAACAAACACAAGGAATCGTATCATCCGGCTGGAACAAAAATTTCTCTACACCTTGAAAATCCATATCTTCACGATATTGTTTTAAGGTATACGGTCGCCCATTTTTCTTTAATATGGAAACATCTTTCTTGAAATGTTCACGAAAGCGGTTCTCCATATCCTCCTGCTCTTTATATTGTTCTGGCCAAATGGCATATAATGTCGCATAGTGTTGAAAACCGCCACGAACACAACGTCCACCACAATTGGCATGGGAGAATCCATTTATACCTTTTTTTACCAGTTTTCGCGCAAGAATATTATCTTCCAGCTTTGCAGCCTCTATTGCAGCTGTATACATTCGAGGTAACTTAATACCCCATTCATACTGTATTATTCCCTTTGCATCAATATCTTCTCGTAAGGTTTCTATTAATGGGAACCTTGTCTCAATAGGTTCTAAAGGGAAGTGAGCATAAAAAGAGCGAATTCCTGCAGCCTTACGGATATTCATATCACCGCTATTCTCTTCTACGATATTTTCTCGACGTTTTACATGACTGTCATCTCGACGATGTTTTTCATGTGGTGCAATACCAAAGTATAAAATAGGCTCAACTTTTTCATTATCACGAAGCTCTTCTAAATATATCAAAGTCTGACGTACTTTTAACTCTTCAGAGCATTTAGCTAATCGTGAATTACCTAAATATCTCATATCAAAAAACACTTCTTCTGGTGTACGACCATCTAGAACTTCCGTAATCTCTAAACCGACATATTCAGCAACTTCATCCATAAAACGTAAATTATCTTCATCTTCCCATAAAGTGTTAGTGAAAAACAATTTACAATTCTCTCTTCTATATGCTTGAACCATATAATAGGATACGTAAGCACTTCCAGCACCACCTGAGAACATTGCAATATGAACACGTCTTCTCTCAGATCGAGGTAAATCAATACCCCATACATTTAAAATTTCATCCTTAATATTAACTTTATCAGCTAAATGTTCAATAGTGAATCTTACTTGTACTCCAGGTAATAATTGTTCAAACAAGCTTAACACTTCAAAACTATCATTCCAGTCATTTTCTACACTCTCAATACAAATTTTATTTTGTCCTTTTAAAATTTTCGGTGTAATTGGTAAATGTATTATTACATTAGATAAATTTTCATACGTAGCCTTTATTTGCTCAGCAACTATACTCAATTTAAAAGTAATATTTTCGTCAACATTTGTTTCTATTAAGTTATCAGTTTGCAAAGATAAATCTGATGTAATTAAATCTACCCCTAATTTTTCGGCTACATTACTCATAAATAACGCATTATTTAAATAAAGTGGCTCATCAGAAACATCACTAAATAAATCTATAAAAAATAATTTAATTGAATTTGACTCATGTTTTTTTTGAAGCATTTTTATTGTGTATGCACTATAAATTCCGCCAAAACCAACTACAACATGCTGTTCCATTATTTCACCTCTTTATTCAATATAATCTTTTGTTAACAAATAGATCATATATTCAATTTCATTATTAGGAATGCTTCTACCAGCATTTTTTAAAATACGATCGATATTAGAATAAACTGTTTTTGCCTTTACCGAAAACTCAGTCTTAGTAATAACTTTTTTATCCTCACCAATCATTAATACAACGGAATTCGATTTACTTTCTAAACCATTCTTCGAAGAATCGATTGTTAATTCTTTAAAGCTTTCCGTTAACTCTCCTACAAACTTTTCAAACGTTTTATCTGACCAGTCTTCTAAACGTACACCAGTGAATAATTCGATAAACTCATCAATCCATTTAGGACTAGATTGAGCATAATTTAAAGATTTAACTAGATCGTTAGTTTTTTTATAGTCTTCATACTGCTTTAACCATTCAAACAACCCTTCACGGGAATTAATCGAGGTAATATCCCCAAAAGTTTCTATTACTATTGACCGTTTACTATAAATTAATTGTTCAGCATATTGCTTTACTGCACGTAATGATTCTATACCACACCCAAATATTTCAAATAATTCATTCAAACTTTGTTGAGGTTTAACCTCAGTTTGTTTAATTAATCTACGTAGCTTATCAAATTCATCTGATACATCATGAGAAATTTGAACATAACGTGGCAATGAACGTAACCATTTTACTAGGGTACCACAAGTCTGAATCAATCGAGAAACATTTTGTCCCTCAAGACGATTTTCGTTGAATTCAGCAAAAATTTCATTAATTTGATTATAGAATTTCAAGTGTTCATTAGCAATTTTCTCATATGAATATCTATAGTTTTCTGCTCCTTCTTCCTCTAAAATTTCATATAGTTTATCACCATTCAATCCGGGTACGAAAATGTCATTTCTATATAGCATAAATTCGCTCCAACGATCTCGTAGTAACGCTACTAATAGTAAAGGTACTACTGGTTGACGAATTCCGTATGGTGATGTTGTGAATATTTTAATTAAATCAGCAAAGTTTCCAATCGGTTTTCGTTCTAATTGTTCCAAAATATCGTTGCGTAGTTTAGCATATGGCTCGTAATTAATGTTTTCATAGTCTGTCGTATGGATATTGGTTTCAAAATGTCCATTATTTTTAAATATAGCTGCATAAATTGCATAAGCGGGTCCGGTACCTGAAATTCCAAATTGGGGTTCTTTAGGTTGTTCTAAAATACCATTAATTAATTGTTTTGCGCCGGCTTTTTGTTGTGATGATAGTTTCATTCTATTGAAAAGATCATTAACAATCTTCGGCGTTAAAGGATATAAATTAAAACACAACTCAGATAACCATTCAGACATTTCTTTATCCGTTTTTGGATTTATCGTTTTATTCACATGATGCCATAGTAAATCCTTATCTAATCTTTGAAGTTTATTGATATATTTTGAAATTCCAAAAGTCGCTTCTCTTTGAAGAATTTTAATTTCTTCTAAAATTCCTTTATCCTCTGCCAATAAATTTTTATCCAACATAAACATTTCTAAAATAGTAGCATTTATTAATTCTGTTTTTATTGTTTTAACTGAATCTGGATGAATTACAAAGATTTCTTTTTTGAAGCATTGCATATTACGAATATATTCTAATATCTTTTTCGGACCTGTATTATCAGGAATAATGTAATAAATATTTATATCATGATGATTATTTATTTTTCGATACTGATTTAACTTATGCATTTCAGAATTTAAAATTAGAGTTACTTTTGCAAATCGAGTCATTTCAATTTCATCATTATAATAATTCGGGAAAAAATATTTTGCTTTGCTGTTTGCAAGCAACTCTTTTCTAACTAGTTCTTGATTTAATACAAACGTATTCTTCTTATCAGCAATTTTTTTCTGTAAGTCAACAATACTACCAGTATGAATTTCCCAAGCAGTAATAAGTGGGTTGAATCGAATAGCCTTAACTTCTGATAAGTATTTTAGTGCATAAGATAACTCATCTTCTTCTATTAACAATGCAAATTGGATAAATTCAGTTGTTAACTTTTGGTGCACAGTTAAATTACATACTTGCCAGAGAGAGATGAATTTTAAAATTGCCTCGGCTAAAGAAATATCAATTTGTGTGCTATCTATCCTAGATAATGCTTTACGATATAAAATAAATTGTTCAGTTGCTACACTACTTATATCACCGTCATCTATGGTAGTAAAAAAATAATCAAACAACTTGTATGGCGAATAATAATCTGAACTCTTCGAAATGTGATTTTGAAGTCCACCAGTTTCTTTACTTTCTAAAAATGTAAATAACGTACGCTCATTTTGACCGAATACACTTGAAAGTTTGGGTAGTAAATATACAGTGACTGGATGAACTGGATATAGTGATTCTATAACTACTCTTTGACGATCCTCTACATTTAGAATTGGAAATAATGAAAATGTTTGTATTCCTTTTGTCATTTGTGGGATGAGTTTAGTATTGATATTTGGCTTTTTTTCTAGATTTTCACTTAAAATAACTTCTGCAATTTTCAAAAATGTTGCTTGGTCACTAGAGATGGTGTATTGTCTTAAACGTTTTTCTACACGTTGGAATTCTCTAGCGATTTCATCATTGAATCCTGTGAAGTATTGTCTTAAATTTTTGTGCGTTATCAATAAAACATGCAAAGCTTTTTCACGATCTGCTATTTCAGCTAAATCTTGAATATCTTGCATTGTTTCATTCATTAATTCATTCGGTAGGCCTTGCAAAAATCGCCCAAATTCATCGTAAATTACAATGAACCCTAAATTGTTTTTATTTGCTACAGTTAATAAATATTCTAATTTTTGAAGAAATCCGTCTCCATAATCTACTTCAAATTCAGCTCCAGAAGTCAATTTCGGATAAATTTCACAGAACCATTGAATTGTTGCTTCATCTTCCTCAACAATTTTTTTATATAAGTCTTCTATTTTACAACCGCTATTTATTGCTGATTTTTCAAATTGTTCATATGTTAATGGAAAGTTGTCTTTCCACACATTAATTGATTGAATAATTCTAGAAGAAACACCTGGTAAAACTACCTCAATTCCTTCATTGTGAATTGATTGCACAATTCCTTGAATAATGGACTTTCTAAAACGCCCCTCATTACCGCTTAAAGCTATTGGAATGTATTTTACTTCAGTATTATTAGCTTGTTGAATCTTATCAGCAATTTCATCATTAAAGTGCTTAAATTTGTTCGTCAACTTCTCAACGCTATTTGTTTGTTTTGACATTAACGTACTAACAACTGTCGCTAAAAGGGACTTACCTGTACCATAAGCTCCTACAATGATATGTGAACGGTTTCCAGTTCCTAAAAAGCCATCTAATAATCCAATTAAAGCTTCAGTATGTGATGGAGTTGGGATATAACGATTTACAAATTCTTCTTTACCGATATCAAATCTAATATTTACGCTGGTTTTAAATGTCATTTTTTTCACCTGATCTTTTTATAGCTTAGCTTCCAAAAATTCTAATGCTGAAATAGGAGGAACTTTAACATTATCTAAATTATTTGTACGTACATATTCTAAAGGATATTCTTGATCTGAAGTTAAAGAGTTTAATATATCAATGGCTTGAGATTTTGAAATGTTAAATACTTTTCCCCATAACGTTTCGTGGTTCATAATCTCTTCCAATTGAATAAATTCTACTTTTTCATTTTGAGCATATCGAATTAATAAATAGTAAAATGCTGTTAAATCACTGGAATTATATTGAACTTTACTTTTCCGAATTAACTCGCTTCTCTCCCCCGAACGTTCTTCTTTAATCAAATTTAATGATGTAAAAGGACTAAAGATTGAATCTTCAGGGTCATTTTCATCTGCCTCTTTCGTATATAACTGAATTAAAACATCAATATCACGTTCTAATGATTTCTCCGAAACAGGCTTTGCTTCTTTTTCATCAACCCAAAATTTGAAAGCGGCTTTTAGATTTGCTCTTGAAGTGACCGTTTCTTTATATTTAGTAAAGAACCAATTAAATACTGTGGCTGTATTTCCAATATTTAATAACAGTTCTGAATGTATAATTGCAATTGTTGATTGTTTTTCTAATAAGCGATCCTTATTAAAAATGATTTCTCCTAGCTGAGTTAAATGATGAGTTTTATTATCCTCATAAACCAAATTCAGAGCTGTCAACCAAAATCTTAAAGAACGGACCATATTTTTCCCGAGTCCTATTTTCTCAAAATTATCTTTTTCGTAAAAAAATGTAGGAGAATTTTCTACATGTTTTAAACCTTTACTAATCCATTTATTTCTTAAATAGAAACTTTCATGTCTTCCGTAAGCCATCATTTCCCTCTCTTATATTCTGGTCTTATTACCCAGAAGTAATATGAATTAAAAATGTATAGTTTTTATCTTCTGGAGAGTGCCTCCAGTGTTCATTATAACAATCTTCAGCTGAAATTGCGAATATACATTCGTAAATCTTAAAAAAAGATTGTTCTAATTATTAATAAAATTCCTAATCAAAACCCTAACTTAATTATGATAATTAAAGCCAAACCATTAAAGTGAGCATTAATAAGTAGTGATTATATCAAAAATTTCATTATACAGACATAATAATCAACAGCTTTAGTATGTAAAATTATTGCTAATATAAAAACGGTACATGTAGGTACACGATGAAAGCATCTATAAACCCGAATTGCCGATAACCTAATAAGATTTAAAGCAAGAAGGCAGGAAACCCCTGCCTTCTTGCTTTAAATTAAAATTAACTGCTGCATCTTTTCTAATGCTTCTTTTTTTTCTACTTGTGTTAGATTGTTAAACATACTAATAACGGCTTCTACATTTAACTCATGCATTCTTAATTCCACAACATATGTTATTTCTTCTAATTTTCTAATAGATTTTTCGGTTAAATAGCTTGGTGTATTTTTTATATTATTTATCCAATTTGTACATTCTTGAGCTGACCATAGATTAATTTCTGACCTATCTACCAAATATTGTTTCAACCATTCTATTTCTTTTAAAGATAATCGTTCATCAATCTCTGCTTTATAATTATCTAAAATTTGGACAAAATCAACCTCAGATTCGATTTCACTCCATTTACGTTTTAAAATCTCGAATTCTTGTTGCACTTCGAAACGATTATCTTGTTTTAAGTTTACCGCTTGTAAATCATTCAGGAAGTTTTGAATATTATTGGCAGCTTCCTCAATTCCTTCACGATCCATCTCATTAATATCTTTATTTAAAATTGTTTTGACTTTTTGGAAAAAGTTTTGGCATTGACTCAATGTCTGTATATCATACATTGTTTCGTAAATTTCCCCAACCTCATCATTTAAAGCTTTTACCGCTTCTTTAGCCTGTTCAATAACTTTTTTTACTTCCAATACGCATTTTTGTTTATCTTGTTGTTGTAACTTACTCGAATCGATTAACGGAAGTAACTTTTCACCTATATGTTGTATTTCAGTCAATTTAGAATACCCATGAAACGGTTTAGGCGTATATTTAGAAATGTAATCATTGACCTTATCTTGAATAGGATCTAAATTATCTAAAATTTGTTCAAGCTTTGTAATCAACGCTTTTGCTTCAGTTCGATAATTATATTTATTTAATGATTCTATTAATTTTTTTACCCACTTTTCGAACATAGTAGCTTGGCTTCGAGATTGACACTTCAGATGTTTCAAAAAGTACGGGAAAACCTCTTCTAAATGTTTATGAGCTTCTTCTTCTATTTTCCTTGCATCATCTAATTGTAAAGAATTATAGATATATTTTTCTGATTCTCCAATATAACTTTGAATTTCTTCTGTAGTGTCTAGGATTTCAAAAACAGCTCGGATATCATCTTGTTTATTTTTTAAATTTGATAATTTATACTTCAGTTGACCAAACTTATTTAAAGTTTGGTTATACAAATTATTACCTTCTTTTAGAATCATCTCCATATTAGTAACTTTATCTTCTAATTCCATCGGAATATCTTCTTCAACTTTTAATTCATTAAACTTTTCAAATAAATCTTTTGCTACTATTACATCAGTATTTTGTACTGCTTTTTTATATAAGCTTAAAAACTTATTAGCAGACTCCTCTGGCTTGACCTGAACAACCCTTGTATCAAACATCACATTTAAATTAACAGATTTATCTGTAAATACTTTTATGGACCATTCATCTAAACGTATACGGCTATTTCCTATTTGAGTCTTTGTTTCTTCACGCCGAGACGCTAAGAATACGGCTATAAGAAGTGAAACAGCATAATCATTAATACCATATGGCACTTTTTGATATTTTTCGAAAATAGATTGTATTTCAAATCCACCTTCAGTCTCTAACAGTTGATCCCACTCACTAAATATGGATTGAACCTTTGGATTTCGCGGGGCAATTAAATTATAATCATCATTAAGAACAGCCCAAGATTCTAATGACTTTTGATATAGCACTGATTCAATACGACCTTTAATATCTGCGCTTTCTGCATGGATAGCTTGGTAAATAACATTCGAAAGAATAATTCGAGATATACGAGATAAACCTTTTTTTGCTTTACTTAATGATGGATGAGCAAACTCTGTATATGAGAACGGAATTACTCTTGTATATAACTTCTCAAATAATTCATTTGTAAAATTCAATAAACGAGTTGGCACTTTCTCCATTTTTTCTGATGTTAAAAGTATTCGTTCACTAGCTAACTCACGATACACATCTTCCAAAACCGATTGAGTTTTCACTTGGTAGTCATTAATAAAGCGAAGGTATTTATCGTTCTCTTGCTGAGTAAAACTTTTAGAAAGTCTATATTCTGCTACAGCTTCATAAAATCTATTTTCTTTATCATCTAGAATAAAAAATGCAATGGGTAAAGTATCAAACTTCTCTTCTTTTAAAATTTTCTGGATTACGGATAGTTTTTCGGAATTAATATTATTAGGTACATAAACCCAAATAATCTGGCCCTTAGCCTTATCAGGTTCCAAAGCTTCTAGATGTGTCATTTTTATCTTTGATAAGCCACGATAAGTTAAATCATTTACATGCATTATTGTTTGTGTAAACTTCCATTCACGTGTCCTAATGAAATGTTGTTTACCAAAAGCTGGTTCAATTTCACCAAGTTGAAGTTCGTCATTTAGACCAACATCAAATACAGAAGACATATCAATTTCAAAATTACGTTTCTTTTTACGTAATAACAACTTGAAATCATTCACACCTATTGCGTCAGCAATAAAATCAAATACATTTGCAACTTCGTCGTATGCTAGAACACCAAATTGTTCTTCTAATAACATAACTGATGATTCAATTTCACGAATAGAAGTGTCAGAAATATAAGCAATTAATTCCAATGTTTCCGACCGACTGTGTGTTTTAAAACGTCCGATTCGGCTGATCAAAATTGCTGCTAAAGTTTCCTTTACACGCTCATCAAATTTATCTCCATATTTAGTTAAGATCTGATTATATAAAATACAGTATTCACTTTGTTTTCGACCTTCTTGCTCAGCAGCCAATAATTCGTTAAAAAATTCTGAACGAATTATACGAGTTGATGGAATTAAAATTAAATCTCCAAACTCATTCACTTGCCGATCTGTTAAATCATTAATCATACTCTCTAAGAAAGTTAAAGTCGAACGTTGCTGTAACCATGATGATAAATTTGATAACACCCAAGTAGTTAACGGATGTAACGGATAAATCCCCTCTAAGACTACCTTTTTAAAATGCGAATAATTACTCCAAACACTGGAGCTTCCAGCATCAGGTAACCATTTCATAAGCTTTTTATGAAAAAGTTTCCACTCATCATCATTCTTTTTAATTTTATTTGTAACCAATTCTTGAAACGCATTTACATTTTTACGTTCAATTAGATTTGCGAAAATCGTTTCTAAATTTGATGATAAATGTATTTTTTCACTCGATTCATACCTACCAACATAACGATTAATATTGGCTGTACGATCTACACGAGTTAAATAAGATTTCAAATCAGATTGAATGAAACCTAAAAACACAATCTTATCATCTGCATTTTGTACTGCTTCATAAATCTGTTGTAGTGCTGCATCAGATGCCTTTGTTGGATTACTTGAGGCAAATTCAATATAACGACCAAACTCATCAAAGAAAACAATCACTTTGTTGAATGGTTCACGCTCTCCACACATTTTATCTGCAATTTTTTCAAGTACATCTCCAGCTGATACTCCTTCATCCCATCTAATATATGTACCGTTAATTTCTTTATAAACTTTGTTTATTACTTCAAAAACTTCAGAATCAGAAAGTATATTCTCAATTAAGTATTCTTTTAAATTTAACTTTGCGCCTGAATTACTTAAAGCTGTTGCAGCCGTTTCATATTGCGTTTTAAAATTATCAAATGTATTTTCTACAAATACTCTTGCAATATCATAAGATTTTGTTAACTCTTTCAAAAACTCTGTATCAATATTTTGCTCATTTAAAGTTTTTTGTGTTGCATTAAGTATTTCATAGTTCAAGTTAAAATCACGCATACCATTTAGCATTAAAACTAAGTTTGGCTTTAACTCATGTTTTGCAACTTGTTTTGCTATATTGCTATCGACTGATTGTAAATTATTCAAAATGACATTTTGAGCTTTAGTATTACCACTTAAAAAACTAGCCATTGCGACAGATAAATGTGATTTGCCTGTTCCATACGGAGCAATCGTCAGGAAAAAATTAGAAAGTTGACTATCGCCATAAATTTTATCAACTAAAACGTTCATAAAAGAAGCTGTATCTAGTAATCTATGACTTTTGATTGCAATTTCGTCTGATGAAACACCAAAATATTCTGGTCCATGAAACACAAAACTACTAGCAACATCATATTGTTTTTGTTCATTATAAAACCAATCAACTTGAATCGCACCATTGAAATACAGTTCTTTTTTAAAACGTATTATATCTTGGAATTTAAACATTAGAACTCCTCTCACTTATTCTATATTATAATTAAATAAGTAATGAATATATATTTTTCAAACAATGCTCAGCACTTTGGTTCTTTATAATAGTAATAGGTGATAATTGAGCGTTTAGCTTCACTAACCCTTCATCTCCCATTAAATCTAAGACATCTCTAATCTGCTTTTCACCCCATAAAAATGCTCTTCCAAAATATAAAGTATCAATAATTTCATCAATTGTGATTTCGGTTCTATCTCCCAATAATTCTTCCCATTTGTAAAATAATAAGTAGGAATAAACATACAAAAATTCTTTTCTTAATCGATGCGATGTTAGTGTATATATTTTATCGTCAATTTTAATTAAATTTAAACTACCAAACGATAAATCACTCGTATAACAAGTTCTAAAAGGTGTTAGATTCACACTTGACTCGAATTTACGTTCAACAGACATTTGAATTTGATCATTATTAAAATTACCCATAACTTTCGGAAAAAAATCGTTATATAAGTATGACCATAAAACTGCCGGAGAATATCTATCTACTAGAAATACATGCAATAACAATTTTGTTATATTTTCTACTAGGTATGGGTCTTCACACAAAATTGTTTTTCCAACAGCTGTTAACTCAACCTTATATTTACCAGATACTTTTTCATAAGTAATTAACTTCATGGCAGCCGCATAATAAATATGCGGCTCCACTTTTCCTGATGATTTACCAGTAGGAATAGAAGTCACCTCAGAAATTTCTTCCTTTGTTAAAAAATCTTTACTAGAAGAAGCTAATGACAAAATGCGAATAATTGATTCCGTTTCAGGTGCAAATGTTTGATGAAAGTTCAGATGAAATACATCTACCTCATGATTACTCATTTTTTATTTTTCCTTTCATATAAAGGCGTCACGTCAATTATGTGTTTAGATTTATGACCAAGACTCCCATCAGCTAATCTATTTCCTCCTACAACTATACATTGACCTTTAGCTAATTTAGCAAGTTTAGTAGCCCATATTTTCTGCTCCGTACTGTCAGGACTTAAAAAACTGGCGATATTCCTATTGTCACCTTCTGGAGGTAAAAAGTGAACTTTTTGGCTAGCATTTTGGAATCTAGTAATAGCATCTTTTGTTATCGGATGTTGTAACGATTGTGTAGCAAATAAACCTGACCAGCCAAATTTTCGTCCTTCCGTTAAAATACGTGCACTCGGTGAATTTTCAGACTGATCTAAGTTTTGTGCTTCATCTAAGATAACTGGAAATGGCGTTTCAACGTTACCATGCGATATATTATAACTCCATATATCCCATAAAATGAACTCTGTTAATAATACTTGTGTGAAACGGTCAAAACCTGTTAACTGCACAATAAATACTTTACCATTAGATTTAGGTATATCTTCCCAATCGAATAAATTTTCTGTTGCGAAAGGTTTACGATCAATTAATGGATCAATTTTTGAAAGTACTGTTTTTGCGCTTCCTTTATCTAATAACTCTAGTTCACTTCTTAAATAATCTAGATTCATTTTTTCTCCATATTTTTGTAATCCGTTTAAAGTAGCTTTATAGATAGCATTTTTTTGTTGATCTCCTATACCATTCTTTTTATAAACTGAATAAAAAATACCTGCAACCCTTTCAGCTACGTCAATTTCTGATTCCAAATCAAATTCATCTTCGTCATACTCTTTATAGTTACGCTTAAATGGATTAACAGGAAAACCTGAACGTTGAACATTAAATTGAATAACTCCATCACCCATAGCTTCCTTAAAGTCATCATTTAGTTGGCTTTTCTTAAAACCGTCTGTATAGTCAAATATCAAGGTTGACACACCGTTATTTGCTAACTCTAATAATAAACATTGCATGAAGTATGTTTTCCCAACTCCAGAAGTACCAGTGATTAATAAATGTCTGTTTTCTAATTTCGGATGACCATACTCCCAGTAAATTTCTCTATTAGTTCTTTGTTCTTTCCCTAATAAGATGCGAATTTCATTCAATGGTTTTACATAATCGTTATCTGTATTATCATTTGATGGATCTAACTCTTTTCCAAACTTTTTATCATCTTTATCATCTTTATTATCCAGATGATTCTCCTGTCCTTTTGAATCAATTTCCGATTGGCCATCATTTTTTTTGTTCTCATCATCATTTATAGATTGACCTATTGAATTATTTTTTATCTCTTTAATAGTTTTACCGGGATTTGTTGGTTGTACTTCATAAGGTTCATCTTCGTAATCTACTTTTTCCTTAGTTGACAGTTCTTTCAAGTACTCTTTAAATGAGTTCTCATCGTCTACAAAGATTTCAAACTCTTCATTTAGTGCATTTTCGAATGTAACAGTTTCACGTTGTTCTTCTGGTAATAAACATTTTTGAATATATAACTGACCGTATGCACGGTGTTGTAGTGTAATATCAGTACCTTTTAATAATGATTCCTGTACATTTATTTCTTCTGCATTATAGTCAAGCCAATAGGTCAATAAGGTTGTTTTCCACTCAATAATAAACTCACCGTTCAATATTTTCATTAAGTCACTATTTAACTTTTCACGACTTTGGTCATCATTTGTAAGGTACATTGGTGAAAAGGCAAGGAGTCTATATAATTGAGCAAACCAATAACGACGATCATGATCATTTGAGTCTTTTGAGAATTTTTTTGACAAAAATTCAAAACCGTTTTCTAACTGTCGAACTCCCTTTTCTATATGAGCTGGGTTCTCTTTACCCATTTTGCACTCTACTAAATTTGCTTTAATATGCAACTGCTCTCCTTCATTTCTAACGATTTCTAACTCTAATAAATCTGGTCGATTCGGTTGATCTATAAACCAATGGTTATAAGAATCTAAAGATATAAAACTTTTTAATAAAGTCTCATCTCCAATATGCTCAACATTTAAGGACTGTACTGCGAATAAGGTAGCTAAATAACTATGAATCTCATAATCATATGGATTTAACGCTTTTAATATTTTTATTCCATCAAGTATAACTGAATTATCTAAACAATATTCAGATCCTCTTGAATACATATTTGGATTCCAAGAAGGGAATAATTTACGAAGTCTTGATTCTAAACGATTTTTGATATCTTCTTTCATATCTTTTGAAGCAGAGATAGCAACGTTTAATTCACCATAAACACCTTCGCCAGTTGAAAAACTAATAATATTTTCTTTATTAAAGAGTTGTTTATCTAAACCAGTGTCTATACTAACAACCCATCTCGACTTTTCATGTAGCATTTCTAGTATATGATCCATACCTTTTTGTACTGTTAGCACTTTCTCAACACGATAAAACTCATTTTCTTTTGCAAAATCATTTTCAGACCAAAACACAAGTTGAGAGTGTGCAAATGACGCTTCAAATTGCAATTGACTAATTGAAACTCTTCTTTCATATAAGTCATTCGGAGCTGGAATAGGATTAAATACCATTGGAAATTTCATTTCTGAAGGTGCAATCTTTTTTCCTCTATTAATTTGATATTTAATATCGCTTGTATATAGTAATCCATCAACAAAAGCTAAATCATAAGAATTATATTGTAATTGTTCTTTTAGCTTATCTACTTCTAACGGATTATACGTATTAAAACGTAAATTTAATATAATGTTATCATCTACACTAAACGTATCATCTAACCACATTTTCACATAGTTTTGAGCTTTATAATTTACTTTGGGTGTTAAAATATCAATATTTAATGTGATTTTCCGACTATATTTTTGTTGTTCTTTAATATAGTGTCTTATCCCTTCAATAACTGGATATAAATGTTCAAAGTTAACAAAACATAAGGATAATGAATCTATACTTGAAGGGAATGTTCTTATATATTCTTTAATATGTGCATCAATAATAATAGTCTTAGAATAATTAGATTCCCTCTCTTCTGTAATATCCAATTCATCCATTACACCCTTTTCTATGAGGTATGAACTATCGATAATTTGAGCTCTCGTAGATTCACCATGCAGGGCATAGTAACCTAGCACATGAGAAGGTGCATGATGTATATTTTTCACAGTAATAAGTGTATCTACACCTGATAAAATTTCTGATTTATTTCTATAACGATTAAATTTATCAACAAACATCTTAACATCATTTGTATTAGTATTTATAATTTCTTCTAAAACCAAGTAAAGTCCTCGACGAATAAATGATTGCTGTGCTTCATATTTTTCAAGCATTGCAGGATGGTAAGGAGGGATAATAGCTCCTTGAATTTCCCTATTTAAAGATTCAAAGTCTTCCTCTTCAAGAATAGCGAATAAATTAGATATTAAATAGAAATGCTCTTTTTCATATTGTGGATATGAATTATAAGATTGCCATAATTCATTATAGACCGCTGTATACGTACCAATTAAATCAACAGTATCCATTGATTTATTAATGTTCATTGCACTATAAATACCTTTTTCACTCACCGTATTAATAAACTTCATAAATGGCTTTACTAATCGATACAACTTATATACAACGTTATTTTCTTCTGAACCATTATTACTTGTTTTCTTAAATATTTTTAAAGTATCACGTAAAAGAATCTCTGAGTTGTTAAGCTGAGAATGGAATGATGAAGAATCTGTACTAGTTAATAGATTACCAATATTTTTGCATGTGAAAACAGGCAATTTCATTATGTTATTATCTGAAAGTTCCGCTTTAAAATAAGGTATTAAATTAAACGATTGTAGCCAATAGTCATAAGGTTTAAATAACCATTCGAATAGCCACCTATCACTAATACCAGAAATAGTTATTTCAAAATTAATTTTCGAAACCATACTTGATGATTTACTAAAGTCCAAATTTACAGATGAACTATCTTTTATAGCAAAAGGATCTTCATTATCGCGATATTGTAATTCTACAATGTCTTGTATTTCAACATTTAGGTAATCAAGTAAACCACCTATTGCAATACATAACTCACTCCAACTGTTTTTTTGACCATTGTCAGCCAGTTTTACATTTGTTACATTCATAGTAAGCTTGTCTGAACTATTTAATTCAATAGGTAAACTCGCTATTACTTCAATTAACATTTGTGAATAAGCTTGAATTGGATCACCTTTAATTTTTTTCGCTTTCTCTCTCTTACCTGGTGTACTAGAAGTTTTAACACCTAGGATTTCTATAGTTATTGTTTGGTCAAACTGTGCTAATTTGGGCCGTAAACGATCCAAGTTTTCACCTTTAGCAAAATCTAAGATATCATTACAATATTTTTCATAAGAGCCAAATGAAGCCTGTATTGATACAAGGTATTCCTCAAATTTCCCGTTTTCTCTAAACTTATCAAATTTTTCAAGGAGTTTCTTTTGAGAACTACTACTTAAACCACCTTTATAAGCTTCACGTTTAATGAACTTTATGCCACTATCAAGCAACTTAAAAGAATTACCTTTATAAAGCTCACTTAACAATTTACTGCTTACAGTCTTAATATTAGGAATTCCAAATTCATCCCATAAATTATTCAAAATGAAGTCGACAATTTCATCAACCTCATATAAACCTTTTTCTTGGACTATATCAGCTATATCACTAACCCTAATTAAATCTAAAGGTACATGTTTAAAAATACTAGAAAATAAATTATTAATAATCTTTACAGCGTAATCATCATTTTGGTCAACAGTTTCAAACAGTTCTACAAATTTTTGATTATATTTTGCATTCACATCCTTCGGAGTAATCGAATAAAAATCTTCAAGACCACCTGTATCCTGTACACTTTCAGAAGCAAGTAATACAATAGATTGCTTTTCTGTACCGAACGCATTTCTTAGTTTCGTAAAACGTTGATTGTCACTGACAAATCCCAATTCTTTCAATTGCTTTATTATAGTGGGATATTCGTCTTTCCATGCTTCAACTTTTTCCTCCGAAAGCAGGACTTTTATACCTTTAAATTTTGAAACTAAATATACTGCTACCCCTAAATAAATTGCAGGATGATTAAAATAATCTAATCGAATAAATGACGCATTTGTACTACTATTAATATTTTGTTCAATTAACTTATTTAGCTTGTTAATATAGGTTTTCATTATTATCACCCTTTAAACCGATTTTCTACGATTGATGTAGCATCAGATAAATTTTTCAAGAATCCACAGTTACTAAGTAGCTCAAGGAAAACATGTTCATTCTCGTTAAAATCATTTAAATAAGAGATGTCTCCAAAATGTAATTCCGCTTCTCTTGGACCAATAATAATGTTATAACGCTCATAACATTTTTCTAAGAACGTCGTAAACAATAGTCTTTCGCCTGGTTTAATTAAAGTTAAAACTAAAATTTTCACTAAGTTCTCGTTTAAAGTCATTCGCATATGTGTGCCAGTAGGGGGAATTACCAACCCAATATCTTTTGATAATTTCCTTACTAGTAGACTGGTGTCTTTTGCAGCATTTGTTATAGTATTCTTATTAGCAACATCACGATCTTCATCATAAACTCTGAAAATCGCTCTAAATAAGTTTTCCTCAAGCTGGTCATAGCTTTGAATTGCTTGTTTACGAATGGCACCTTGAGGATTCATAGTCAGATCAATTACCCAAGGTTGTTTTTTTTCAAGATTTAATACCATTCTTGAACGATGTGTCATCATTCGTATAATCTGAAGAGCAATTAACATACCTAGTAACTCAACTTTTTCAAAAGAATCCAGTTCACTGTTTAACAAATTTTGTAGCTCTTTCACAGTATAAGGAGCCACTTTTTCGTACTCTTTGGGAATAACTTCAATAGTTTTAACGATATAGTGAAAATCTTTTTTGTTTTCCGGAGCATCAACTATACATTCCCAATCATTTTGGATGAGATTTGCTAATGTGCTTAACTGAGGAAGTGATGTAACCATTTCTTTTAATTTTTTTGAAATTTCCTCTCTATACTTTGATTCTAATTGATTTAATCCTTGAAGAACATGCAAGTAATATATTTCTCCCCCGCGTGCCATAAACATATGCTGATTAAATTGGAATTTACGGTCAATATCTAAAAAAGAGGAGTCAATTACATTTAAATTATCTGTTCTCGTTTTCTTATTTCCTATTGATTCTGTGAAAATTATTTCTGGAGCTAATGGTAGTAATGACTGCGCAAACCAAGAACGCTTGCCAATAATTGCATTGTAGCCGTAAAATAACTCCTGTATTACATCTAATGCGAAATCTTTGTCATAATTTGAACATTCTACACTTATAGAATTCTTCAAATTATTACGATGGTGTTTTAAGGCGTTACGATCTACCTCAAAACGTTTTTCTAAATCACTACGATTAAAAAATATATAACGCTTTAATCCCATACGAGGTGATGGATAATAATAAATCTGCTTTGATTCATCCGTGGTTTCAATGAAACTAAAACCTTCAGTTTTAATTGTTTCATAATTCACTTCTCCTAAACTCTTTGGAGAGATAAAAACTAATAAAAACTCTAAAAGATATTCATACAAAGTTTGATCTTTATATATACGATGTCCATAAATTTGTATTTGGGGATTTTGTTTATCAATTTCATATCCGCTATATTTAGGAAAGAACTCTAATACCATGTTCATTTTCCTCCTAATTGAAATATAATTTCTTATTTTCTATATCTAACTCAATATCAATAATTTTCGGTCCTCTTAAAGTTTGAATCAGCAATTTTATTACCTCTTCATCATCAGTAAATTTATATTCTCTATATAGTTGAGCTTTTAATTTATATATACCTTGCGACAAAACAGGATTTAATTTTGTCGATAATGATCCATTCGCAATCTGATAAAAGTATTCTAACAAAGGTAACGATAGTATATATTCTTTAGATAGACGATCAAATTTCACTACAATTTGATAAACCGGATTCGTTGAAACAACACTTTCCTTTTCAATTGTTTCAATTGATAAACTTTCATAATCGATTTTCCCTACCAATAAATACACATTTTGATTGTTAAGACCGCTACGTTTTAACGGTAAATACAGTATACTACTTGAAGAAATATCGCCATTATCACCCATAATTAAAATTTGAAGGGCTTTAAAAATAATTTCTTTAAGTTGACGTTTTGCACGCACTCGCATTCCATTTGTACGATAATCTAAATATCTAACAAAAATCGGAGAGTATAAATCTCCGTATAATATTTCTTTTTGCTCATCCGTGATATCTGCAAATAACATTTGCATTCTTCGCATTGCCTTTCGAATTTTTACAGGTGTTTCTCCATATAATAAATGAGTAGTATCATAAATTTGGCGTTTAGTGTAATAGTTCCATATATCCTTAGCTATTGGTTGAACTTCATCTATTAAATTTGAAAAATCTTCTTTCACAAATAACTCTTGATCGAAAATTAACTTCTTTTCATCTAAATTTAAACTTTGAATTTCAGAAATAGATTTAATCTTTTGGGCATCGTTGTTAACATCAATACCTACATAACCAAAAAACAAATTACTAATATGATAGTCAAATAAAATTCTTTGCTGATTAATAACATTAATATTTTGGCATTGGATATTTCCTGTAATGGAATATGACAAATGAGATAAAATTTGTCTAATAGTCAATCGTTTGTCATTATCAGCTAACCAACGATAATAATTCATTGCAAATTGCTTAAAATGCTCTTGGTGCTGTTTTAATGTCTTATAGTTATTATGAATGGGACAGGCTTCCTTTAACTCACATGTGTCTGATCCTTGCCAAAGCTCCTCCTCCAATAAATTATCAATAAGCTTAGATACTATTTCTGTGTTATCGATTAACGCTAGATTAACGACAAGTACAGAAATATCACCAACATTCCCTTCTACAAAGGAATTTTCATCCATTAATTTCAAGATATCCATTTCGATTTCACTTGCACTGAATTTTGAACCATAAAAGTATTTCTTCAGTGCATCTATTAACGTACCTGTGTTAGAAACAATGATACAAGAACCTTCTTCTGAGACAGTTATTACCCCTTGTTTAATACATCCTACCTGCTTATTTGAAACAAGCTCACTCATATCCTTAACATAGTAAATTTTTTTATTGTTATAAGTGTTATCTACATAATCCTCTTCTTTTAATGGAACCCCCGCAGAAATAGCATTAAATTGTCGCAAAATTTGGTATAACAAACTTGTTTTGCCATCACCTGCATGACCAGTTAAAAATATAAATGTTGGTTTTTCTTTGATTTTATCTATCAAGAAATTACCAATATTACTTTCTACTCTTATTTTTTCATAAAAAGGATTTATAAATTGAGATTCAGCAATAGCATTATCATTAGAACTATTAGCATTATTCATAGATTGTAAATAATTAATATAATCAGTATGCATTTTAACTCCCCTGTTTAATTTGGTATTTAAATACTTTTTTATCTTTTATTAATAATTCAATATGCTACTTACTTGAGATACTCCATCTATATATTAAACTATTTTAATCGCAACAAATACTTAATAATATATTCAAAAGAAATTGATTATTAATTGTATAAGCATTACGCTTCACATATTTCATATAGAATTAAGGCCTTTTCAGTAGAAATTTGCTGAAAATGCTCCGTTGATAAAAATCTTTGATTTAGAAATGACTACCAGGGATGATACAATCAATATCAACTAGTTATATGTAAACGCTAAAATAAAAGTTGACCTTCTGTAAAACCCAATGTTAATAGACTAGTGAACTTTGAAGAAATAACTTATTCCTTACCAACAAGATACGCAGGACGAAAAGACGCTCATCTATATACATATTTAAATTATATTGAGATTATAAATAAGGACCACTCTTCAGATTAATAAATTATATCAATATAATTTAGTTTATTCCCTATTTTAATAACAGCTAAACTATTTTTATGTTATTAATCAAGCAATACATCGATCCATCACGGTACTGAATTCTTGCTACCTTTTCTTCAACTCTCTTTTACAATTACGAAGCTGCTCTATATCATTTTGTTTATTACTTAAGTTTCCTTTCAACAGGGGAAGAATACTCACCCCCTCTACCCCTTTTCAAATACAATTTAACTGGTCGATTATATTCGTTTGACATAAATATTCTATGAGAATGTAAACTCTTTTAAATTGACAATATATACTTTATACCATTCGAAAATAAGGGTAAATTTTCCTTTTCCTTATTATATAGAAAAGACAGCTTCTTTTACAGAAAACTGTCTCTTCCACACTACCTAATATCATTTTATAGTTTGAAATAAATTTCTATTCAATTCTATCCCTATAGCTAATAGAATAAAAAGAGCCCGAAAAGAATTTAGCAATCAAGGTCTGATGTATAGGAATTTATATGTCCAATTGTTCTATAATTATTTTATAAAGATATTTACACGCTTCCATTTCAGAGATACCCATGTTCACTATAACCAAATGATTTTGTTGTCGTGTCTCTATCTATTACACCGCCGCTTAATTGGGTTAATTAATAAAACTACCTAACTGAACTTTACTCAATCTTCCATCTCAATCAAAAAGACTTTCTCTTCGAATCCACCACGTTTACCTACCTTTTTCACACGAACCTCTTCCACCTTATCAATATCAGCCCCATGGTATTTACTCAATATATGTATGGTTTCCATTAAATCAGCCAGCTCCTCAATGGCACTCTCATCATCTTTTGCTTCTAAATACTCCTGTAGCTCTTCCTGACATTTTTTTTTAATTCCTTAATTATTCATCATGATCTAGTGTTCTTGTAAAATATTTTTTACCTGATTCCTCTATTATATTGGGGATCAAATCACGAACTAATTTGTTGTGTACTGGCATAATCAATAATTCCAATCCAAAAATGATTTTTTCATTTAATCAATCTATGCGAGATTATATATAGCAAAATAGCCCACTGTAAAAAGGTACTATCTTTCTCAATAATTCTGTTAATATGTTCTCAAAATAGAATCCTAGTAGCTTTCTCATAAGGATATGGCACCATCTTATTCATACTCCTTGTACAATTCATCTGTTTTTTGTCCATCCATCTATCCCCTCACCTTACATCAAAATTCGAAAATCTAAAATTAGATTGTCAGCCAATCATTTAGTGAAATTTTACTGATATAAAAACATCATTTTTATAAGATAAATATTATCTTTGCTAGCCCAAAAAAGTATTTTTAAAATTCTAAAAATATATTGTAAGCGCTTTCTATATAGTGTTAATATATGTTCTATGGATAATGTTTTACTAAATTATCACTTATTTTGAATGATGAGGTAATGGATATGGTGACAATCAAAGACATCGCTAAACTAGCTAATGTTTCTTCTACCACTGTTTCTCGTGTGTTAAATCATGATAAATCATTAATGGTAACTGAAGATACACGGGAGAGGATTTTACAGAATGCTAAGCTGCTTGGATATAAGACAGTTAAGGAAAGAAAACTGAAGAAAGCAAAGATGAAGAAGAAGTACAGTATTTTATTGTTGCTCTGCTTGTCCTCAGAGGAAGAATTAATGGATCCTTATTTTTTATCCATTCGAAAAGGTGTGGAAAGCTCTTTAGTAAAGAATGGTGTAAATAGTTTTGAGGTGGTGCGAATAGATGAAACGATTCATGAACATCAGTTTATGAATAAAGATGGCGCCATCGTCATTGGCAGGATCAGTGATCAAACACTAAAAAAACTAACTCCTAATATGAAAAACTTCGTGTATATCAATCATTCCCCAGATGAAGACCTCTATGACTCTGTCATTATTGACTTTCAAAAGGCCACTAAACTAGCACTGGATCATTTACTTACCAGAGGATACAACCATATTGGTTATATAGGTGGTCTTGAGAAAGAACATCAGGTTGATCGTTCCTACAAAATCGAGGATGAACGGCTCACCACCTTTGAATTCATTTTAAAAGAAAAAGGATTGCTTAAGAAAAAAGATATATATATTGGCGAGTATACGATGGAGTCCGGCTATGCATTAATGAAAGAGGCATTAACGAACAAACTGCCTCAAGCCTTTTTCGTTGCCAGTGATTCTATGGCTATCGGGGCTTTAAAGGCGTTAAAGGAGTCCAATATTTCTGTACCTGAGGAAGTGGCAATCGTCAGCTTCAATGATATTCATATAGCCAAGTTTTCCAGCCCTCCTCTTACTACTGTAAAAGTATTTACGGAGGAAATGGGAGAAACAGGTGTCAACATGCTTTTAGACCGACTAAACGGAAGACAGTTACCTATCAAGGCTGTGCTTCCAACAAAATTAGTAATCAGAGAAAGCTGTTAAGCACACTAACGGAGGTGATTTGGTTAAAGTCATAACAATCTTCCAGATATACATACTGAAAAATAATATGGGATAAGGAGAATAGAATACTATGAAAAAAACATTGAGATTCTTTATTTTACCTGCCTTATTGTTAGTAGCTCTGAATGGTTGTTCGAGCAGCAGCTCTACTGATGAGAAGAAATCAACCCTCACTCTTTTTTCAACCGTAACAAATGAGTCCGACCAAATCGCCTTAGATGAAATAATTGAGAAATTTGAAGAGGAAAACAAAGATATCGATATTAAACAAAACTACCCTGCAAATGACTATGAAAGTATGCTTCGCGTCAAAATGGCCGCAAATGATATGCCAGACTTATTTGATACTCACGGCTGGGCAAAAAATCGATATGCCGAATACGTAGAGGATTTAAGCTCTATGGATTGGGTAGATCGTCTTGATCCATCTTTAAAGCCCTTCTTAATGGATGATGCCGGAAAGGTTTACGCATTTCCCCTCAATCAAGCTAAAGATGGCTTAACCTACAACGCTACTTTACTAGAAGAGTATGGCATTGAACCTCCTGCAACCTTTGATGAATTTATGAGTGCGCTCCAAACGATAAAAGAAAAAGGTAAAGGTGAAGTAACGCCTCTATGGTTTAGTGGTTCTGATAAAAGCTCCTTTGGTCAATACTTCGATCAGTTCGCAACTCCCTTGTTAATAACAGATAGTAAAAATAATCATTCAGAAGAATTATTAAATGGCACATTCAACTGGGACCATTACACGTTTCTGCCTGATAAATTAAAGGAGATGCAGGATAAAGGATATTTAAATGAGGATGTTCTAACGGCTCAACTCCATCAGCAGCCCGAATTGTTGGCCCAAAACAAAATTGGATTTGTCGTCGGCGGAGGCACACAAGGACCAACGGTGGAGGAAATGAATCCAGATGTCAAACTCGGAGTGCTTCCTATGCCGGCAATCCATGAAGGAGATAAACAAAGCTGGATTGGCGGAGAGCGCCATACACTTGCTGTTTGGAAAGATTCCAAGAATAAGGATGCAGCTAAAAAATTTATTGAATTCATGGCAGAGGCTAAAAATGCAAAAGCCATGGCTGAAGGAACTTCTCTTCCCTCCGGCTTAACAGATGTTGAGGCAGATATTTATTACTCCGACTACTTTGCTAAATACCAGGATGTGAAGGTTGAACCTTATTTTGACCGTGTTTACCTGCCAAGTGGGATGTGGGATCCAATGGGTGCAACAGGTCAAGAGTTATTATCGGGGAAAATGAGTCCAGAAGACGTTTCAAATAAAATGGGTGAAGAATATAAACGTCTGTTAGAACAAAAGTAAAACCATCTAACTCTTGAACCGAAAGGAGTTGAACATCTAGTTGGAAGCGCAAGTAGACAGTCAAAAACAGACTAGACCAATCGAAAACGTAAAGATGAAAAGACCTAAATCCAGGCGAAAACCTTCATTAGCATGGATGTATATTCCTTCCTTGCTCGTAGTCTCTTTATTTATTATCTATCCCTTTTTAAATGGGATCCGTATCTCATTTACAGACTGGAATGGATTTTCTCAGACCTTTAAGAACGTTGGATTTGCCCAATATTCTAGAATGCTGCAGGATCCAGACACTTGGTTAATTATGAAAAACACATTGCTGTATGGACTGGGAAGTACATTGTTTCAAAATATCATCGGACTGGGCTATGCCTTATTATTGAATCAAAGCATCCGTTTCCGGACGATCACCCGGACGATTATCTATTTACCTGTTATTATCAGTCCACTAATAATGGGGTACATTTGGTACTTCTTCTTTTCCTTTCAGGGTGGTGCGCTGAATGATTTACTCTTATTTATTGGGATGGATAAAACAAATATTCTGGCTGATCCCAATATCAATAAATGGTTAATCGTATTTGTTAATACCTATCAATATACAGGTGTAGCAATGATTATCTATTTAGCCGGATTACAGAGCATTTCAAAAGATTATTATGAAGCTGCCAATATTGATGGAGCCTCTTCATTACAAAAGTTTAGGACCATTACCCTGCCACTTTTAATGCCTTCTATCACTATTAATATGGTGATTAACATTATTGGTGGACTTAAGCTGTTTGATGTCGTTCTAGCCTTAACCGGAGGTGGACCAGGTAATGCCTCTCAATCCATGTCTACCTATATGTATGATTTATACTTCGATCGCCAGGATGCTGGATATGCGGCAACACAGGGAATCCTAATGGCCTTTGTCATCTTAATTTTAAGTCTGGCAGCCCTCCTATACTTTAAGAGAAA
The DNA here is from genome assembly GCF_008087365.1 of Bacillus sp. E214. Lineage (NCBI taxonomy): Bacteria > Bacillati > Bacillota > Bacilli > Caryophanales > Bacillaceae > Bacillus > Bacillus sp. E214. The sequence goes on from NZ_VENN01000001.1 coordinate 1,568,176, forward strand.
AGAGGTTGAGGCTTGATGGATTATACGTCAAAAAAGAAAAAGTGGTTATTGTCCATTGTGGCTCTAGCTATTGGGTTATTTCATTTGATCCCTTTTTATATCCTTGTAACTACTGCTTTTAAAGAAAGAGGAGATTTTAGTTCGAAATGGGTTTTACCAGAAACGTATTCGTTCGAAAATTTCACTCAAGCATGGGAAACAGCTAATTTAGGGACAGCCTTTATCAACACGGTGATTATTACGTTTTTTTCAGCTTTACTATTAATCTTATTTTCTTCTATGGCTGCCTACCCTTTAGCTAGATTTAAGACCAAGTTAAATAACTTCGTATACATGTTATTAGTAGCTGTAATGGTCATACCTCCTTTAACAGCTTTAGTGCCTCTATACCAATTAGTTGTTGATCTAGGGATGATGAATACCCATGCCATAGCGATATTAAATAATGTTGCTGCTTACACCCCGCTCGCTGTTTTTCTTTACACAGGTTTTATACGATCTACGATTCCAAGAGAACTAGAAGAAGCAGCGAAAATGGATGGAGCCAGTAATATAAAAATTTTCTTTACGATTGTATTTCCATTATTGAAGCCTGTCACAGCATCGATCCTAATCATCTCCTGTGTTTACATATGGAATGATTATCAGTTTGCTATTTTCTTCTTGCAGGCTGATGAAGTTAAAACACTAACCGTCGCTTTGTCCAGTTTCTTTGGGCAAAATTCCAGCAGGCTTAATTTAGTTGCCGCTGCCTCAATCATGGCAGTGATCCCGATGGTTATTTTGTTTCTAGTGCTTCAAAAACATTTTGTTAAAGGTCTTTCAGCTGGTTCAGTCAAGGGATAATCAATTAAAATTGGAGGGATTTTTAAAATGAAAGTAACAATAATCGGTGCAGGAAGTGTTGTTTTTGCCAAAAGACTTATTTCAGATATTCTTAGTTATCCAGAATTAATAGGGACAACCTTCTCATTAATGGACATAAACGAGGATCGATTGCTAACTGCAGAAAAAATGGCCCTTTCTTTAATAGAGCAAAATGGAAACATTGCAACAGTAGAAGCTCATCAAAATCGACGGGACGCATTAAAAGATGCTAGCTATGTGATCAATCTCATACAAGTCGGTATGCATGAATCCACCTTAATTGATTTTGAAATCCCTAAAAAATACGGCCTCAAACAAACCATTGCGGATACACTTGGGGTAGGCGGAGTATTTAGAGCACTGCGGACCATTCCTGTTGTTTTAGACATCTGCAGGGATATGGAGGAAGTTTGTCCAGATGCTCTATTACTAAACTATACAAATCCAATGGCTGCGCTTATCCTCGCCATCGAAAAAGCGACATCCATTAAAACAGTAGGCCTCTGTCATAGCGTACAAAACACCGCGGGAGAATTAGCTGGCTATCTTAATCTTCCAGCAGAAGAACTGGAATATAAGGTTGCAGGAATTAATCATATGGCATGGTTTCTGGAATTAAAGCATAAAGGAAAGGATCTGTACCCTGCTTTGTTCGAGGCAATGAAAGATCCGGTCATTTATAAAAAGGATAAAGTACGCTTTGAAATGATGAATAGACTGAACTACTTCATCACAGAATCAAGTGAGCATCTTTCCGAATACACACCTTATTTCATAAAAAGAGATTCGCTTATTGATGATTTCTCTATTCCGATTGATGAATATATCCGACGAAGCGAAGCTAATTTAAAGCATTTTGAAGAAACGAAAGAGAAAATCGAAAATAATATTCCCCTTAATACAGAGGAAAGTCACGAATATGGGGCTCCGATTATACACTCCATGGAAACAGGTGTTAACCGTGAAATATGGGGAAATGTGTTAAATACCAATTTAATAACGAATCTGCCTAACAATGCCTGTGTTGAGGTCCCTTGCCTGGTCAATAAGCGCGGAATTCAGCCAACCCATATTGGTGATCTGCCTCCGCAGCTTGCCGCTATGAATAGGACAAATATCAATGTGCAGCAGCTGATTGTAGAAGCCGTTCTAACAGGTGACATTGATTATGTGTATCAAGCTGTTATGTTAGATCCTCACTCCTCCTCCGTCCTGTCATTAGAAGAAATTTGGGATATGACGTCCGAATTACTGGACGCACATAAACAGCATTTACCGAAGTTCACCAAAGGGCGACATTTACAATATAAAAAATCAGTCACCATTGGATAGAATTATAAGGACTAAAAAAGGATACATGAACCCATGTATCCTTCCTTTTGGTATTGTCTCCTCTAAATCTACTACGCCCTCTTTAGAAACTCTCAAAAAGGCGAACCGCTCAGTTAAAATAAACCTAGATGATGTCTGTGATAAAGAAATACATTCCCTATGTGAATGTACTTATTTTAATCGTTTTACATTTAATAATTCTTCAATCGGCATTTCGTAAGCACGGTTTCCTAATTCTTTTTTTAGCGCTTCATTGGCATCATATTCTTCCGCTGTAAATGAATCCTCGCGGCCTTTTTTCAAATAGTCATAGAAAATAGGAGGTAAAAAGTCTTCTTTTAACGAAACTTCCACTGCTTCCCCATTTTGTCTTGTGAAAATATAGGCATAGCTGGTCGCACGGTATGGATCGTATTGAGCTACCGGGTAATTCACATCCACTGTATAGACCCCTCTCGTTTTACAACGAGTAATAAACTCAAATACATCACGGAATCCAGGTCCCCCATGCCCCGATTGAACGGAAAGATCATTCCGATTCGGAATCTCGTCTCCAAACAACTCCTGAAAGGCTGCTTCCACTACACGGAACCCAACCCCTAACGCCATATAAGCTGCATAGCCATGATACTTTTTAATATCATCAAAAGAGATTTCAATTAAATCATTACGATCATAAATTTTAATTGTACGCATATTCAGTCCCCTATTCTTAGTTGTTCTCGCAAACTAATTATAGGTAATTTAGAAAAATCACACAAATTATAAGCAACCTTTAACCCTAAATTCCAATATCCGAAATTAGACTTCATTCATCTCCAATATTCCACATAGTATACTTGATCAATCACTACTAGCTTTTGACCACGATAGCCCTGTGCGAGTAGCTTCTGCTGTCCCTTCGTATCGGTCATTTGGCATAATACCGGTTCTCCTTCTCGGTTATTCGAGCTTTCGAGTTCCTTAAAGAAGATATAACGTAAATTCCCTCCATATTTAGGCTTCAATGCAACGATTTCCATTCCTTGAGCAAACTTGTCCTTTAGGCTTGGGATGTTAAACGGAGCAACTGTTGAACATACATATTTATAGGGGTGTTTGCTACGTGCCAGTTCATCCATGATCCATTTTGCCATACGGCGTTGCAGGCTCAATCCACGCCAGTCCGGATCCACATTGCTAATGTCTTGATAAATAACAAAATCCAACTCGCTCTCTGGCAGACCTGCATCGATTCCCAAATGGTCCTCCATCGTATCTGGCACAACTAAAGCGCGGAATGAAATCAATTCTTCCTTAACAAATACGCCGATTAATAGACCATTACCACTCGTTATGTAACGGAACTCCTCTTCTGAAAGAGGCTGAAGGCTCGTTTTATCATCCAGATCCTGTACCACTTTATCCTGCAAACGTAACACAGTTGGAATATCAGTCTCTGTTAAACGGCGAACAACATAAGCTTGTCCGTCGGGAAACATGCCTTTATCGATCATCAAAGTCTCTCCTTTCATTGAACAACATCTCTGTGAACGGTCAATTCTGTAAGTATATCTTCATTCACATCAATTCCGAGACCGCTTTTTTCATTTAATTCAATGAACGGGACATCATAGTGCAAATTCCCAACATCTTTTGCAAATTTTAAAGGTCCTGTCAACTCAACGGATGTGATGATTTTCTTGGAGAAAGCAACATGAAATCCAGCGGCCGAGCCAATGGACGATTCGACCATCGACCCGATTTGACACTCGATTCCAGCCATTTCCGCTTGATTGGCAAGCTTCACAGCTGGATGGATACCTCCACATTTCATAAGCTTTATATTGATTTTATCAGCGGCTTTCTTTTGGATAACCTCTCTCATATCCTTTATACCTTTTAGACCTTCATCAACCATTAATGGCAGGCGTGCTTTCTTTTTCAAATCAGCCATCCCCTCAAGATCATCAGCCAGCACTGGTTGCTCGAGCCAGTCTATTTGCAGTTCTTCAAGAGACGGGAGAGCCCTCAATGTATTGGAGCTATTCCTCCAACCTTGATTAACATCGACACGAATGGCGATTTCATTTCCCACTGCCCTGCGAACAGCTCGAATTCGTTCCATATCCTGCTCTACCTGTTTGCCAACTTTCATCTTAAAGGAAAGATATCCCTCAGACACCTTCCGCACCGCTTCTTCCGCCATGGCAGCTGGTTCCTGAATACTTAGTACATGGGTGATTGGAAAACGATCATGATAACGTCCTCCAATCAGCTGATAAACCGGTACCCCCAGTTTCTTGGCCACTAGGTCATGACAGGCAATATCAATAGCCGCCTTTGCTGCAGGGGCTCCGTATACCGTTTTATTCATTCGCTCATGTATACGTTCGAATTCGCCTGGATCCTGACCAATTAGAAGCGGTGCTAATGTATGCTTGAGAAGGCTATACGTACTCTCCCATGTCTCTCCTGTTACATGTTCATCTGCAACCGCTTCCCCAAAACCAATAAAACCGTCATCACTTTCCATTTTCACAATGATGGAAGGCATATCGTGATATGTATGATAGCTGACAACGAATGGGTCATGAAGAGGCAGGCGGATGGCATATAGTGAAATAGCTTTAATCATATGAAGGACCCCTTATACTGTAATTGTATCCTCTTTTTGCTGTTTAAGTTCTTTTTCTATCTTTGCTCTTTCTTGATCACTCATTTTTTCAATTGAAAACCCTGTTATCGCATAAAGAATCGCAATAATCGGCACGGAAAAGTTCAAAATCGCGTATGGGGCATATTCAAATACACTTACACCAAGAGTACCGAAGATAAAGACACCACATGTATTCCATGGGATGAAAACAGACGTTAGCGTCCCTCCATCCTCAAGCGCCCTGGATAGATTTCTGGAAGATAGTCCTTTATCACGATACGCTTTTGAAAACATACGTGCCGGAATGACAATGGAAATATACTGTTCGGAGCAGGTTGCGTTTGTAGCAAAACAAGATAATATCGTAGAAATAATGAGACTTTTTGCAGTTTTTGCCAATTTAAGAATTTGTGAAACGATTGCGTTCAGCATTCCCGTATGCTCGAGCATGCCTCCGAATGTCATTGCCACGATGGCCATGGATACCGTGTACATCATATTGTCCAAACCGCCGCCATTGAAGAGATCATCCACCATGGAATTACCGGTTTCAATTACATACCCTGCTTGCAGAGCTGAAATAGCATCAGCAAATGTATCCCCCTGTACGAATACCTGAGTAAGGAAGCCCAAAAGAACCCCAATCACCAAGCCAGGTATGGCTGGTACTTTTTTTGCCACCAAAATAATGACGATAAGTGGAATCAGTAATAAGAAAGGAGAAATAAGGAACTCATCCTGCAAGACAGCTAGTGTTTGTTCAATATCAGTTGTACTCACACCGCCTTTACCGAAGTCACGCCCCAAGAACCAAAATACACCTAACGAAATGATTAGGCCTGGGATCGTTGTGTAAAACATGTGGCGAATATGTACAAATAAATCCGTGCCGGTCAATCCGGCTGCTAAATTGGTTGTATCCGATAATGGTGACATTTTATCCCCAAAATAGGCACCTGATATAATTGCTCCCGCAATCATCGGGGCCGGTATCCCAATACTTAAACCAATCCCCATCCCAGCTACCCCAATCGTTCCCATAGTTGACCAGGAACTACCGATGGCAACGGAAACAATACAACAAATGAGCATAATCGACACCAGGAAAAGAGACGGACTGATGATCTTCAATCCATAATAAATCATGGTAGCGACCACACCACTGCCAATCCATGATCCAATTACCAGACCGATTAACATAATGATGATTACAGCAGGTAATGCTAAACGAATTCCATTGTACATGGCCTCTTCAAGCTCGTCCCATTTGTAGCCGGCCATCCATGCCACAAGTGCGGCCGTGATTGTACCAACAATCAACGGGATATGTGGTCCCTCTTCAAAAACAATAATTGTAATAGCCATAACTGCTATCAGCACTACTAACGGTATAATTGCCAGCCCAAAAGATATTTTTCTCTCCATCTGTTCTCCCCCTGTTTGAATTTAATCCGTAATGAAACCTTATTTATTCTTTTATGTGGACAAGCTGCATCGCTTCCGCAAGTACCCTTGCCCCGAGATCTAAGATGTCTGTTTGTATCTGCATTTTGGGATGGTGCAGTCCCGGGCTAACCTGGGCACCGATTCCGATCATAGTTGTTTGTACATCTGGATGCTTCCGGCTATAAAAATGAAAATCATCGCTTCCAGACGTGATGATTGGCTCTTCTAAAGCTTCTTCTCCGGCAACTTTTATGATTGATTCCCTTGCAGACCTTTCTGGCTCTTTTGAAACAGTGGCTCCTGGAGTATAATCCTTCCATTCATAATCAATGTGTACACCAAAGAGCTCAGCTATCCGATTTAAACCAGTCGCGATAGAATCGATCATTGCATCTAAAACAGCATTACACTGCGCACGGACATCAATCGCAAATGAGCCATTACCTGGGATAATATTAGTGTTTTGCCCGCCAGCTATCATTTTAGTCAGCTTAATAGAATAGTTCTCTGCAGGATCAGCATATAAAGTTGCCAGATAACCATGGATGGCAACCATCACATCAATCGCACTTTTCCCCTGATGCGGCCTTGCCCCATGTGCATCAGTACCTCTGATTTTCCCTTCGAGGAAGATACAGGCTCCGTGGTGGATAGAAGGAGTAAACTGACCATATGCTAGTTCATCTTCTGGACGCACATGCATACCAAACAATACCGACACGCCCTCCATTGCACCTCGCTTAATCATCCATAACGAGCCATTTCCCTTCTCCTCGGCCGGCTGAAAAATAAAACGATATTTACGATTCAGCGGCTGTTCCCTCAAATAGAGAATCGCACCGAGTGCCATGGCGATATGGGCATCATGCCCACATGAATGATTCGCTTGCATGATACCTCCAACTTCCTGCCATAGCGCATCAATATCTGCTCTCAGCGCCACTGCACCACTACCTTCTCCCAATTCTGCAATTAATCCGGTACAATCAGAAAAACGTTCGTAACGAACCCCAAAACTATCCAATATCTCGGCAATTGTATTGGTTGTTTCGAATTCCTTTCCGCTGATTTCGGGATGTTCATGAAAATGATGATACCACCCCAAAATTTGTTCCTCATAGCTCATCATGCATCACTCTCCTAACAATCCCCTTATTCTGCCATAACGTTTTCCAGCATATCACTCCACCTGTCAGAGGATTCATTGAACACAGTTGCTCCTATCATTTGCAAAGCCCCAGAGAAAAAAGAACCAGGTAAACCCTACATAAACAAGCATTTCTCCCATTTATTCAGGTAAATTCATACTTGGAGTGCTTCTGACTGTCGATAAGATACCATGTATTGAAATGCTTAAAAAACATTTTATCAAAAAATTCAAATAATTTCTTGTTTAATCCATTCTTTACAAATAAAGTTTCCTATTTAGGTTGGCAAACCCTTATAAATTAGTAACAAAGTCCCACCTTTGCTAATTAACCCGCTAACAGGAGGTATATGATAAACAATTTGTCATCCACACGAAAAAGGACCTGTTCAAAGGTCATTTTCCATAGACTTTTGAGCAGGTCCTTCCTTATATTAATAATCCAGTATTAGTTAAATAATTTTTTAAATTTTTCATTCGAATCTACTACTCTAATCTCAATTTGTATTTTTTTCATTCCCCTATGTATTTACTTAACTTTGCTGACTCCATCATCATGTCCCTGTTAATGACCTTTTGCTCTTTCAATTGCCTGTTTCATGTCTTTTACTGGATTCCTTATTAAATTTCCATGCCCGACTGCCAGTAAAGAAGGTTTATAATCCAACAAATTTTCAACTGACTCGATTGCTTTTTCTTTATTCCAGGTTGCCAATGCCGGGAAAGGAAAACTCCATCGCGTATCACCAGCTACAGCTATTCCGCCCTTTGTTTGAAGAGCATCTCCGACTATTAAACTATGATCCCTAATATCTAAATACGACATCATTCCTGGAGTATGACCCGGGGTATGAATGGCTATCAACGATCCAATCCGATCACCATCCTGTAATAGGGTATCCGGATTTGTCTTTATATTTTTGGGAATACCGCCTTTTATAGGCATATTCCCTTCACCTTCCTCTAACGATGCATCTCCTTTTAGAATTTTCAGCTCTCGTCTGGGAATTAATACTTCAACGTCTTGAAGCTCCTGAGTAAGTCCATCAAGAGCCCCTACATGATCAGTGTGTGCATGTGTTAACACTATTTTCTTAATCGGCTTTCCTATACCCTTTGCTGTCTTTAAAATTGCTTTTTTACAAAAAGGAAGTCCTGCATCGATTACGATTAAATGCTCCTCTTCTTCGATAAGATAACAATTAACAGGAAAAAGATTTGGCATAAAGGAAAGCTGGTAAAGATTATTTATCTTTGTTAATCTCATTAAAACTCCTCCAACTTATATTTTGGGTTATATATTGAATCTAAGGAAAAACAAGGTGAGTGAAAGAAATTTTCTGGAAGGTGAAATATAATTCCGGCGATTGAGACAAAATGTGAGCAAAACATCGTGATTTGCTGGGATAAGGAGGGTTTTGGACGAAAGATTCGACCCATATCAGCGCTACGACTGAGGGAACAATCGCGGCAACACGGAACGTAAAAATTCTGGGGACCAACTTACCCCAATGAAAGAGGTAATCAGGCGGTAATAGGATGGCTCACATCTTTTCAGAAGACCATTTGTGATTGTCTCTTTTATTCTATCTAGTCTATTAACGCCCGATTATCGAATAACAGGACATACGTATTTCGTCGAGAACATTTGTATAGATTTACTCGCTAGATTGATTACTTTTACTCAGGAAACTCAATGACTTGTCGCAACTCAATTTGACCTTCACCAAATCCTTGTGGATCAGGCATTCGCTTAGCCCATTCGATGGCTTCTTCCCTGGACTTCACATCAATGAGAATAAATCCCGCAATCACTTCATTCGTTTCCGAAAAAGGTCCATCGGTGACCACTGGCTTTTCTCCCGGCTTAGGATATGAAAAGCGAACCCCATTTGAACTTGGATGAAGTCCTTTCGCCATAACCCGCACGCCAGCCTTTACTAATTCCTCATTGTAGGTTGACATGGCTTCCCTGAGTTCCTGGCTTGGAAGATTCCCAGCTTCTGAATTCTTTGAAGCTTTAACAATAATCATAAACAGCATGAAATAGCCCTCCTTCATTTATTAAGGGAAAATCCCCTGTTTTTCATTGTTCATACAACGAATCTGCCCTTCAAAAGCAATCACTATCAATATTCAATAAAGTCAAAGGATATTCCTTCCTGCATGCTCACCTGCTCCTTTATTTTCACTTTTGTTATAAAGGTCAGGTATTTAGTTGTACTTCAATTAACTGACCTTTTCATAATGTTTAATTCCGTTTGAAATGAATCATTATTGATTTTTCATTTATTACAGGAATGCTGCCCCTTTAGTAACATAAAGAGTTCAACAGAACGGGGCAGTTCACCCTTGGATCAACGCTCCCGTTTATAAATTTCACTACGCTCACTCCACAACTTTTTAGCTACATCAGTTGGAAGGTAAAGAAATTGAGCGATTAAACTAGTATGAGAATCTATCAAGAATTATATAACCGCATAAAAAAGCAGGAGAAGTTAGCCTGATTTTTTATTTTTTGTGTGTTTCCTTCCTTTTTTTCGAATGAATTATCAAAGAAGTTATTATGAGACCTGCTAACGAAACTAAGGCTACATACAGAAAAACAGGTAAATCAATATCTCTTGTTTTATTTCCTAAATACACAGCTAAGCTAGATAGTGTTACTGTAAAAAAAGCATTATTAATACTTTTAATATATTTAATCATCTACTCACCCTTACATTCCACAATATGTATAGTTCAGATATTCCTTCTTGAACTAAACTGCCCATTTAGCAGCATAAGAAAAGACCATCAATTTGACAGCCTTGATCTTCTGCTATTGCCTCGTTAGTTTATGTATGTTGTGGTCTTTCGAAAATTAGTTCATAGTAAGTACCTACCGCAACCCCGGAAGTTACGAAATCAGGAGCGAAAATCTGAACAAATCTCCAACCTTCTTTTGCGTGATTTTTAATTAATTCTCGATAATCTTCAGTAGGTTTCCCTGATAATCTTTTAAATTCGACTTTCACAAACTTATATTCATACATACTTATTCCTCCTACTACTGTTTATAAATAATTGATAAATAGCTACTTAAAGTTGTTACTTGGATAATAAAGACTTTATATTTTTTATATATACAAATATAGAAATTATACTAATGATTAAATAGTAAATACCTATTATAGACAAAGCATCTGTTGCTACCATTGCAATTTCTTTATTTAGAATCATTGCCCTCCATACGAAAGAACTGACGATAAATATTATTGGAAATACCACAAAATAACCAGCAAAGTATAATTTAACTTTCTTATTACTATCCAAATAAACACCATCCTGTAATAAAATTTAATAAACCTCTCCACCACCACACTAACCATAATATACCATATATTATTGATATAACCTGCCCCATTTCTACAATAAGGAATTCAACAAAAAAGAGCATTAATCCTCCTTGATCAATGCCCCCGTTAGCTTAATAAAGCTTTTTTAATTCATTGACTAAGAATTCTTTATGATGATGAGATAAATCAAGCAATTCAAGGCTCCTAGTATTAATTAACTCAGTTAGGGTATGTACTTCATCCCACGCCGACTCGTAAAGAGACCTGTCAATAATTCCATTTAAAAGAGCCTCTTCAAGCTCATCACCATCTTTTTGAATTACTTCACCAGAAGGCAACAAAATGATATCTAAATATAAATCATCCCAATAAGGGATATCATTTTCTACACCATTTTCAAGGCAAACATCAATATACCATTGCACGATATTTCCGTTATTATCGAACATTGTTGTTACTGAATGCTTTTTTTCTAAGGGGAATTGTTGAAGCCACATATAGCCATCATCAACAATACATATATTCTGTTCCTCATATCGAAAGGATAATGGTTCAGCAACTTTCATTAGTTGCAATAAAGTTATATAGCCCTTGAATTTTTTGGTATCAAGAAACGCTTGGGCATATTTTTTATCCAAGACACGTTTCCATCTTGAACGATTTGCATATTTTCTCTTTATCATTTCCATCCCCACTCCAACAGAAAATCACCTGTTTATTACATTTAGTCTAAAGTAAATCACTATAATAAGGCGGTTTCTTCTTCCGCTAAACTGCCCCGTTAGCTGAATTACAAAAAAAGAGCTGATCTCAGCCCTTGATATTGAAGTAATGCCCCTGAACCAAACCTGTTACATTAACTGATCGCCTTTTATGTTTTACTTATTTTTCAGACAAAAACCAGAAAATAAGATATAATTAACACCTTATGATTTTAATTAAGGAGCTGACAATGTGGAAGATGAACTAATTTTTAAAAGCTATTCTAGGCTGTTATTAAGAGATTTAAAAGACGTAAAAGAGGCTCTTATGGCAAAAGACTATGAGACAGCTGAGAAACTCTTAAATGAGCTTATAAACGATACTCAGAAAGACGTAGAGAGTGGCAATTAAACTAACGTTTTGGATATTCATCCACCTCTATAATGATAGTTTGATGTTCCTATGCAAGAAAATGATTCTTTCTATTTCTTCAAAACCATTTTTCTTATAAAATTCTTCGGCAGGTATACCTCTATCTGTGAGAAGTGTAATGTTACTTATATTGCTGCTATGAAGTTCTTTTATCAAATGATTTAACATCGCTCTTCCAATACCCTTACTTTGACATTGTTTTCTTACACACATTTCATTAATAAAAAACTCATCTCCGCTCCACCATACTCTATTTACACCAAAAATAAAGCCGAGAATTTCATTGTTTTCTACCGCTAAAACGCCTAAAAATCCAGGTGTTTGGTAAAAGTCCAGCAAATATTTTTTAGCCTTTGTAAATGTCCATTCATCATTCCAAGGCTCATCATTGAATACTTCAATAAATGTGTCCGTACATTTAATTAAATCATTTTCTGTTAATAGTTTAACTTCCAAGGTGAATTCCCCTTATCGCTAAATGTATTATTAAAGCCACCTTAACCGTTTTATTTATAGATTATTCTACCACAAAAAAACCAAATTTCTTATTCAGCTAACCTGCCTCGTTTGTTGAAGAGGATTTTTAATTTTAAGTTTGAATTGGTAAGTAAATCTGTACTTCCTCTTCCCCTTCTCCTATAGGGTGATATGTCTCCACAATATAAGAATCGAGGTCTCTTTGATAACCTTGTTTTACTGCCCAATTCAATAAATTCAAATGAAGTTCTCCCAATTTATATTCCCTCTTGTAGTTATGTAACTTTTATCTGTTTCAATATAATCCATTCCTGTTGGTACTTCATATAATTTCTCACTCACAATTAAGCCTACATAATAATGACCCACCTTATGCCCCTCATCCTTTTTGGGCTCAAATAAGGCAATTTCGGTTTCTATCGGATTTAGGATTTCGTTTGAGCGACTTAATAGTTGCTTTGCAAGCAAGGGTACTTCATCACCAAAGTTAACAAACTCCCCAATACCTTTTAATCCAACAAGCTTAAACTCCTTTTTAACTATCATAATCGACATATTAACCTCTCCCATTCACATAAAAATTTCAAAATACCCTAATTTTATTTATTCAAGAAGAAAATCCTTACTTCCTGCATTGAAGTAAGGATTTCATACTGATCTATTAAACATATTGAACTAACCTTCCCCTTTAGCGGAAAAAGAACAAGGCAGGCTACTGAGATCCTTATTCTGCTAAAATGCTTCCCATAGCTAGTAATAATAGAAAAGCAACAACTATAACCGCTAGACTTGTAATTATCCCGACCAATCCGATTAATAATTTGCTTATGCGACCTATAGACATCCTTGAAGATATTCCGGCAAGTATAATACCTATAATGAAGAAAATGCTGACAATAGTAATAAAAAGGTAAATATCAGCAATCGGTCCTCTTTTTGTATAGAAAAAAATAATACTTACTATCACTGGTAATATAGATAAAATTCCTAAAATTGTCCCTACTCTACTTTTATTCAACATCAATCCCACCACCGATTGAAATACTTCGTTTCTTTCATCCTTTTCATTGTATTCAACTATATTTAACCATTGAGCATCAGGACCTATTGTTATGTGAGGAACTTTGTTTTTATCCAATATGTGTTTGGTCCATTGTTTTTTAAAATTGCATTTTTTGGGACTTGTTTAATTATAAGAAGAAGAGTAAGTAAATCAACTGATGATCCCATTGCGTTTAATATTATTAAAAATTTTAATGTCGTTGTTAATAGTCCAAATGAACTTAATACAAGTGGCAAAATTATTGAAATAATAATGAAAGGAGCAATTGAAATGAAGATATATCTTGATTTTGAAATCTCTTCTTCTGTTAACACAAAACCTCCGAACAGCGTCAATCCTATATATGTTTTTTCTGATTTTGTGAAATTTGGAATGAAAATTAAATGGAGTAATTCGTGAAGTAATAAAAATATAATTAACAAAAAAACACTACTCAAGTTAATAGTAATTGAGATTGCATCAGGCGTTAGGCCAAAATCGCTCAAAGAAATACTGGAATAGATATTTATTACACCAATAGAGATGATTGCTGCGACAATCATTAAAGGGGTGGATAACAAAATAGCACTTGCTAAATCTTTGGGTTCTTTCAATAGAATCCATCTATTATTAATTAATTCTAAATGTAACTGCGGGTTACTTTTGGGTAATTTGCTTTGTATTTTCATTAAATCGACTCCATTAATAATTCAAGTTTAAAATACAAGCACCTAAATAAAACCATTTTTTTAGGTGTACACCATTTTTTTGTCAAACTAACCTGCCCTTAAAGGGATCAATATAATCGCTTGTATATGAAGGTTTATGTTTGATTCCTTGCACCTTTCATTTAAAAACGAATAGAGCCATAATGCTTTCGACCCTCAAAAAGAAACGCAATGATACTCTCATAATAAGGTATAAATTTTTTTAATTCGATTAGCTCTAAGATTTTCTCTTTTGAAGCCCATCTCACTGCTTGCAGCTCATCAGTCTGTAACGTCAAATCATTCAAATCTAAATCATATTCAATTAAATAATAATCATCAAATCCACGCGCAAAGTTAATAGTAAATTGCGGACGTATCATTTCAAAGTTATAATGAATACCCAACTCTTCGAATAACTCTCTTGAAGCAGCCTGCTGACTTGTATCGCCTGCAACAGCACTTCCACCACAAGTGATATCCCAAAGATTCGACCAACCTTGCTTAAAGGGCTGACGTTGTTGAATAAGCATTTCTCCCTTTGAATTAAATATACAAACGTGTATTACTAAATGAAACTCGTCTGGTGTCATATCATCTCCACGAGTTATTTGTTTGCCTATTTTATTACGATGCTTATCATATAAATCCCATTTTTCCATTGCTAAGCTCCTTAATGTAGTTTTGCCTTAAGATTCTTAAACTCTGCAAGAATATGTCCCAATGATGAACACAAATAATCACCTATAAACTTCTTGAACAAACCTTCCCCATTTCTACAATAAGAAATTCAACATAAAAAGGCATTAATCCTTCTTGGATCAACACATCTGTTAGTTAAAGAAGAATCTTTACTTCCAATCCTATTTTCCCCTATTCCTCTGTTTGTATGGGTTGTTTTAATAGCCTACGCTTCAGGGATGCTTTCATTGGGGCCTTGTCCCTCAGTAGCAATGGCGACTGTATGAGGGTTATCTTCCAAATAGGCAGAAACGGTGTTAATTCGTTCTTGGAGAAGTGACGAAGGATCAGTTCCAATCACCCTTGCTCCTAGAATAATTAAATAATCAGCATTATCTGGTATAGTTTGATTAGGCATTTGAGCAATTCGAATATGCAAGAATAGAAGATAAAAATACTAAAAACACAAAAAGTTCATAGGTAATAACCTTTAAGTATTTCATTAAATCGTTTCCATGGTTGAAATTGTATTTGGTGAATACAGAGAGTCGAGAAAAGATTTTTTTGAAGGTATTTACGGAGAAAAGGATTTGGAATTACTCAACAATTGAAGCGAATAAGTTCTCTAATGAAAAATGCATATTCCAATACATAGAAAAATGTACGGGGAATATGCATTTGCAAAAATACATTATGATTTTTTTTATTTAGAATTTGGCCATTCTTCATCTTCCAATGGAATAATTACACTCGCCACTAAGTAAATAATTAATCCAGGAAATGCACCTGAAAATACACAGAGGAAAGCAAATGCAAGCCGAAGGATGGTTACATCGATTTTTAAAATCGGTGCTAAACCTCCAAATATACCCGATAATACTTTGTTAGAGCGGGATCTTACTAATTTAACGTCTTTCACACAAACATCTCCTATCTTTATCTTAACAGTATATTAAATGAATTATCTTTATAATACGAAAAGCCTATTTATTAATTCAGGATATGAACTTTGTCCCCGTTACTTCCATAAGAAGTTCAGTAGAAAAGAACATTAAGCTTTCTTAGATCAAAGCCCCTTTTATAAAAAAATATTATCAATCTAATTATCTTCGTTATTGCTTCTCACATTATTTTGAAGATAAATCTTTTTAAGAGTTGAATTTATATTATTTAAAGCAATAAGAATAACCCCTAACATAACAAATGTTACTACTTCCCCGGTAAACCAAGATAGTATTCCTAAAATTACAGCATAAAGTATGTATAGCCAATTACTCATTAATTCAATATCCTCCCAACCAAAATAATTAACTTCTTCAAAAAACCTAGTTCATTTGTAACATTTTGTAAAACCAGACCGAATCTTAATTAAGCTAACCTGCCCTTTTACTTCTATAAGAAATTCAACACAAAAAGGCATTAATCCTTCTCGATCAATGCTTCTGTTTGTTGAAATGTAATCTCTTCTATATCTACCTTAATATAACTCCAATCCTAGCCGGTTAATAACGGTGTGTTATCTTTGTAAAATCATATCGACATGAGGAATATTATCTTCTAAATATGTTTCGGATATAGGTTGAAAACCAAAGGAAGTATAGAATTTTCTTAAATAATCTTGGGCTTGAATTTTAACCTTTGTTTCTTCTAATTCGTTTTGGATAAATTCTAGTCCTTTCTTTAAAAGTTCCCCTGCTATCCCTTGTCCTCTGTATTCTTTCTTTACAATAACTCTTCCAATAGAAGTTTCTTGATAAGCAATACCTGCGGGTACAATTCTTAAATATGCAACGATTTCTCCATTGTCTTCTTTAAAAAGATGATATGAAAAAGGATCTTTACCATCAACTTCAGGATAAGGACAATTTTGTTCCACCACAAAAACTAAAGTTCTTTCTTTTAAAATATTATATAGTTCAATATTTGTTAACTCATCAAATTTTTTGAGTTTCCAACTCATAAAAATTCACCTCTTACTTTTTGTTTCAAATGCATTCAAATATATCTTAAACTTAATCTAACTTTTCCGTAGTTGCAACAAAACACCTATTTCTCTATAAAATTTTCTCGCCTGCCCCTTTACTTCACTAAGGAATTCAACATAAAAAGGCATTAAACCACTTAGATCAATACCCTCTTTAGTTCTACAAGGAAATTATATATTACCTACAATATCTTCTGGTCCCCATATTGCTAAACTATCATTAGGACAAGCTATTATCTCCCAATGCTCACCATCTTCAGAATCCATAACTCCTACTTGCCAACTCTCGTACTGCTCATTCTGGCCCCATATAAACAATACTTCACCAGAGTCAAACGTTAAGAATAAATGTGGACTTTCAACACCTAAAGAAACATCCACAATTTGTTTTAATCTCAACTCACATAACATCTTTAAAGATTCAATCGAACTTTTTTAGATAATTCGTTTAATAATGGGATTTTTTTAGGCATTAACTCAAATAAACAAATTGGACTCTCAATATTAATGTAAATTTGACCATTTATTCGATTAGAATTATTTTCACTCTCCGAAAGAAGTAACCTTAAACCATAAAAATTAAGTCCCTCTAGTCTGGTTCCTTTACATAAAAACTGTAAAGTTCGTAAACCTGCAGTTCTTTCTGCTTTATTCATATTTAACACCCTTTTCTTATAAATCATATATCCTTGTTCCGCTAACCTGCCCCGTTACTTCCATAAGAAGTTCAACATAAAAAGGCATTAATCATCCTTTGATCAATGCCCCTGTTTATTTCTGTATAATACTTCTGATATGAATTTTTGACTAGAAAAAGGTGAATATATTTATAGCTTATTTTTTCTTTTATCAATTATTAATAAAAATGACAACACCACTACACTAAATACCACTATAAACAGAAACGACAAGTATAGAGTCATGAATCCACTAAATGTCTCATCGAATATTAAAAGAGCGACGTCTTGGTCATACATACCTCCCATGGATATATATCTAGTCACTTCAAGATAAACGACATGGAAGATCATACTCATCCATATTGTTCCTGTATACCTTCTATATAACTGTAGAGCAATTCCAAATGTAAAGAGCAATATAATATAATCTATAGTTAACGTAAATGGCTCACTAAAGAATATTGACTCCAATGCCATCACCGCAACCGGAACACAAATGAAGATTAACGGCTGTAAAATCAATGCGATGATGAAGCGAAATTTCTTATGCAACTCTTCAAAGATTAGTCCTCGGATAAAGACTTCTTCTGGAAATGCTTCATACATAAATGCTGTCACTGTATTAATTAAAATGGAAATTATAACAGTGGCTGTCAGGTTCAAGCTGACATTTTCAATGCCACCAAATAAATAAGCTGTTATAATTCCTGTTATGACTAATATAAAAGGCAACGCGATTCCGACGATCAAACTAGATGGTGAATTTACACCCTTTAAGCCAATATTCTTAAACAAGTCAGTTTTTTTCTTTTAAATATATATAGTACAAAAAGCGTTAACCCGCTAAAGATTACTCCTTGTAAAAGCATACTATTTTGTCGATCCATACCTTGAGTTTCAGTCAAATATTGTCCGACATTACCCGAAACAAAGAGAAATAATGATACAAGTACAAAGTACAAAAGCAACCGACTAATACTAAATTTCAAAGAACTCAATTGAATGCCCCTTTTCTATTAATGACGTATTGTTATAGCGATTGTTGAGCAATAGTTAAACAACACTCTTGAACTAATCTGCCCCCTTTACTTCCATAAGAAATTCAACACAAAAAGACATTAATCCTTCTTTGATCAATGCCTCTGGTTGCTTAATTACATTTATTCATAACTTGATATAATTTAAAAATCTGTTAGTAGCTTCGTCTCATACTTAAATCGTATCGTTACTGGAATCTTATTAAAAATATGAAGGGGGATTCCTACTCTATCTTTAATATCAATTTCTATCCCCACATTAAAGTAGGTAAGAAATTCCCAATAAGAAATGAAAACGTTATAAGTTGGCTCATAAATAAACTCCATCCATCCCTCTGCAATATGGTTATCTTTTTCATCAAATATATTAATTCCCGAAAGTTTTCCACGACCCCATCTAAATAACTGGCATCGTTACCCTCTATACAACTTTCAGACCAATCAAATTTAAACTTATTCGCCGTTATTCCATAAAAAACGAGGTCATCACATAGCTGTTTTTCTACTAACATTCTTAATTTCGGACCCATTTTATCTGCGTATCCTAAGTCAGTATAATTTGGTTTCATATTTTCTCTCCACACTTTTGGTTTTATGTAATAGAACATTGCTACCTTTGCTAGTTAAAACCTCATGTAACTAAACTGCTCCGTTTGTGAAATAGCAAATTTGAAATGATCATAGGGCCTCAAGGGTAGAAATCAAACTAATGTATTATGGCCCTGTACCACAAGAGACTTCGTATTTTTCGCTCTCTATCTTTGTTGAATAACACAGTGTTGCCGTATGTCCTGTAGGATTGTCGTAGTCAAACCAATTTACATTGTATAGCTGTCCGTATACTTTATCTTTATAATCATTCTTCGTTATTAAAGCAAAGAAACTTTGATATGGATGCCCGTCTTTGAGTATTTCATCTCTTATTGCAGATTTTGGCGAATCATTATTGTGTACCATTTGTCCTAATATAGGCGGAAATATTATTATCACTAATAATACCAGCAAGCCGACTACTAAAAGTCTTTTTTTCTTTTTCAAATTGATTCCTCCTTTCACCACTTTTATTCCGTTAGCCTGCTCCTGTATTCCAATAAGAAATTCAACACAAAAAGACATTAATTCTTCTTAGCCAATTAGCATAATAGAAATTGTACTGATGAAATCAAATTCTATCCTTATACCCTTTTTCAGTTTTAAATTTCTCTGGAATCAATTGCTCAATATTTACCCTTCTTTAGAAAAGATAAAAATCTGTTTATCCTGATGTTAGTATATTTATTCAATACCACTTACTATTAAGTTAGCTTTTTCAAAAGGTTTATAGGTTTCAACATAAACGTCTTCTGATAGCATCCAATTATTTTCCCACCTATCACGTGCTGTTTCTCCGTCTCTTTCAAGACCTCGTGAAAGCCTTGTTTCTCGTGGGCATTCAACCCATATCGTTAAATCATATTTACTAAAAAATTCGTGACATATTGCATAAACACCTTCTATTATGACAATTCCCCCAACTGGAACAGTATGCCACTCCGCTAAACCATCCATTATCCAATCATATCGCTGATAATGTCCTTCTTTATTTTGAGCTATGGGTTCAAGAACCTGATTTAAAATACGCCTCCTATCATAATCTGCACCTATAGGCTTGTTCTTTGGAAGTGTTTTTAGAATTTGAGAAGATGGTAAATAAAAATCATCCATATGCACAATAGTTGTATTTAATAATCTCCCTTTTAACTTATCAGCGAGTGTGCTTTTCCCAGAACCTCCACAGCCATCTATCCCAATTAACAAAGTTGATTGTTTTTGAGGAACTGAATCAATCAGCCTAACCAAATGTTCAAAATCATTACTGCTTTTAAGAATTTTATCATTCATAACCTCACCGCCTTAAATTGGAAAACCATCTTGTTAACTAACCTGTATAAAATATTTTCTATTAATTTATTATTAAATCCTTCTTCCCTGCCCTACACCTTATCTAAATCTATGATTAATTTATTACCTTCGATTTTAAAATCTGTGGAATAATTTTCAAACTGGATTTTGATAGTTCAATTTTATTCTTAACTTATGTTCACTATAAGACCATAATGCTGCTTAACCAATTTGATTTCATTGACCAATAGCATAATCCATAAGCTTTCCTTCTTATTTCCATAAAGAAAAGTCATCATAAAGATATCTCTATTTCACTGCTAATTTTAGTACCATCAAATCCTCATCATAATATCGGCCATTAAACTTTAAGGCATTTCTTTCTATACCATAGACCTCAAATCCCAACGACTTATATAATTTCTTTGCATAGTGATTATCAGATACAACAGTTAAATTGATTTGCTCCAATCCCTCAGAGTTCTTCGCTTTACTGATAAGTTCATTCATCAATAACTTTCCTAAACCCTGACCTCGATTGCCTGGAGCTATGTACATTCCATAAACATTTCCTTTATGCCTGGTTTTGAGATTGTCTTCACGTATAAAGGTAACAATGCCAACTAAAGATTTTCGATTATCAAAGGCACCTACAATATACTTGTCCATTGTTGGTTTTATTCGTTCCTTTACCATGTCTAAAGAATATCCCACCTCTCTCTCATAGGTTGAACCGAATGCTTCCGGGTTCATTTTCAATGCATTCAATCGCACTTTCTGATATAAATGAGCATCGGACTCTTCTAAAATACGAATATTCATCAACTACTCACTCCTTTAATTTGATGGAATTATGTATTGCATAATCTATTCTTTTTTTCGCTCCTAATATCCTTCTTGCACTAACCTCCCATCTTATAAAAAGCTTAATTATTTCCTGTACACTGCTGTCTCTTTTCTCACAAACAAATTCTTCTATTTTCATATTTTTTGTTTAACACTATTTATATAGGGAAAATAATTCTATTGAGGACTATTCCGGTTCAGAAGCAGTGGCTGAACCGTGCCTCAAATTCTTTATAATACTACGAATGGAGGAGACATGAAGAATATTATTAAAATAGCCAGTGCATTTATGGGAATTATCATAGGTGCCGGTTTTGCATCAGGACAAGAAATTTTACAGTATTTTACTAGTTTTGGAATGAAGGGAACGATTGGAGCCTTTCTCTCGATCCTATTGTTCGGATATTTGGGAATGGTTTTAACTAAGCTGGGCAGCCGGCTTCAGACAGACTCACATAAGGAAGTTATTTATAAAATCAGTGGACGTTACCTCGGCGTTCTCATCGATTCTATCCTCGTATTTATCCTTTTTGGAATTGGAATTGTCATGATTTCTGGTTCAGGGTCTATTTTCAATCAGCAGTTTGGGTTGCCAAGTTTCGTTGGCATCATTATCATGACGATTCTCATTTTAATCACAATCCTTTCCGACGTAGACCGGGTTGTAAAAGTTATTGCTATGATAACCCCTTTTCTCATATTGGGAGTGGTCGTATTATTTATACATAGTATGGTGACCATGGAATATTCTTTCTTTGAGCTTGACTCTATAGCGAACGAACAGTCTTCGGCTACAAATCATTGGCTGAGTTCTATTATTAATTATGTTTCACTTGCAATCGCAATGGGAGCATCCATGACTCTGGTAATGGGCGGCGATGAACCCAAGGAGAAAATTGCTTCGATCGGAGGACTGGCGGGAGGTATAGGTGTAGGAATTTTAATTGTCCTGCATCATCTAGCCATCTTTGCACAAGTTGATAAGGTAGGGCACTTGGACATGCCCTCACTAGGGCTGGCCAATCAAATATCACCACTTTTTGGAGTTCTCTATTCCATCATTCTATTCGGCATGATTTTTAATTCAGCTGTTAGTATGTTCTTTTCGTTTGGTACACGCTTCTTTACCCCGAAAACGAAAAAATACAATTGGTTCGTGGTTATTTCTGTACTCGTCGCCTTTGCAGCAAGCTTCTTTGGATTCAAGCAGTTAGTTTCCTTTTTCTACCCACTGTTTGGATATTTGGGTATGATTTTAATTGCCGTACTCGTTATCGCTTCAATTAGAATGAAGCCTTTAAAAGATAAAACGGATTAATCGCTATCAGTTACGCGTTTCAATAAAAGATTAAGGAACGCATTCTTCCGAAAAAATAAAAAATCCACTGTAATAGAAAAAGAGATTCGTCAATTTTGATGAATCTCTTTTTCTATAGTACTAATTTCCCCTGTTAAATTAACCTGTACTTCCAATTATCAATTCAAATTTAACTGAGTGTATTCGATTTCTCTTGAGTATCATCTGGAGATTATCAATTGTAGATCTTTCACGCTGAATATAGCATCTCTGCTTCCCATCTAACCCTAACTAACTGTTTCTTCATTAAAAAAGGATTGTCCCCTGCTTTGTAGGTTTTCGGTCATTTAAGTTCACCCCCTTAAACTTCGGCTCATAGTTGGCCACGGGTTTAATCCCTAAGGATTGGTTCCACTGATTATCATGCTATTATTCATTTTCATCCATATATATTAGAAATCTGACCAGGTATATAAATGATGTAGTACTATATCCAATTGCTTCCTATAATAAAGGGAGAAAGATCCATAAAAAAGGGTGGGGGTGGAATATGAGGATAGAAATCCAGTTAGATAGTGAATGTACAGATCCCAAAATCGTCATACATGCTAGTGAAATGACAAATGAAATTTCAAGTTTACTTGAAAAACTTTCAGGCAATGAATACCAATCACTGATGGGTTATAAAGGTGATGAAATTCTTTTGATACAAATGGACGATATCTTGCGGATTTATACTGAAGGTCAATATGTTTATGCACAAGTAAATAATGAAAAATTGCGCTTACGACAAAGATTATACCAATTAGAAGAAATGGTCCCGCGCCAACAATTCATCAGAATTTCAAACTCTGAGATTGTCAATTTTGAAAAAGTTAAAAGCTTAGATATGAGCATAAGCGGAACAATCACTCTGAAATTCAATACCGGCGATCAATCATATGTCTCGAGGCGTTATATTAATAAGATAAAAAAACATTTAGGAATATGAGGTGATGAAGATGAAGACAATTATCGTAAGAGGGGCAATAGGATTTCCGCTAGGCGTTTTTATATCAACCTTTATAACCCTTTGCATTTCACTTGGCATTGGGGATGGGACGTTTTACGCTGTAGTACCCAGCTTAATAGAGACCATGGGTACAGAATTAAATGCCTATCTACTGCAATTTATTTTAAGCGGATTATTAGGAGTTGCTTTTGCTGCAGGCTCTATCATTTTTGAACATGATAATTGGAGTCTTACAAAACAAACAACTCTACACTTTTGCTTAGTTACCATCGCCATGTTTCCTGTCGCCTATTACTCCCATTGGATGGAGCATTCCTTTATAGGATTTTCACTTTACTTCCTTATCTTTGTGGTCATTTATTTAATGTTCTGGGTCTTCCAGTATCTATTTTGGAAGCGAGAAATTAATCGTTTGAATCATTCATTAAATAAACCATAGACACCCACTTTAGAATTACAGTTTTCCTACTAGCAATAAGGTATTCTGCCTCCTTTTAAAAATAGTTTTGATAGGAGGTAAACTTAATATCTATAAAGACACCCCAATAAGATTTGTACAACTCAAGTTATTCTTACAATAAGAAAAGGTGACCCTCTTCTCTCTAGAGTCACCTTTTCTTTTTCTGAGCCAAATTATGCGGTTTCCTATCGATTTACCGTTACCGTTGTAAAGACGAACTTGTCGTGATGATGCCGTGAGAAAGAGTATTCAAATGGTATACCAGTAATCAAAAAGGCAACTTGTTCGACTTCCAAGATAGGATCGTCAGCTCTGCAATCCAGGTATTTTTGATCCAGTTCATTTGATTTACATGCTCTGATTTTACGGTGTGCTCCACCCATTTTTAATTCAAGTGTTTCTTTAATATGCTTATATATGGAAGAATGAAGAACCTCATCATTAATACCGGGAACCAGATTAGCCGGCATGTATGTTTTTTCTATTACATATGGTTCATCATTTACAATCCTGAGACGAATAATATGATAGACAGGTGTATCAAGGCTGATCCTTAGTTTACTGGCTACTTGCTCAGAGGGAAATTGAATTTCAAAGGCAATTACCTTGCTTTTTACCTCATCATTATTGGCCAGATTGGATAGTCCAATATTTTCTTCACTGATGATATTCACTTTATTGTCATCAAATGGAGGCTCGATAATAAAGGTACCATGTCCTCTTTTCCTATATAAAAGCCCCTCTGTAACAAGAATATTCAAAGCTTTTTTCATCGTTACCCTGCTGCTGTCAAATTCTTTCGAAAGAGTATATTCGTCTGGAATCGGCTGGTCCTTTGAGTAATAATCACTCTTTACCCTTCGCCTCATTTCATTTGCAATGGCCTCGTACTTGTTCATTCCTAACACCTTCCTAAACGCTTCTTATAAGTCAATCATAAATACTATCACAGGAAAAATATAGTGTAAAAGTAAAGGTATGCAAATTATAGTAATCAATGACCTGATTCTTTGTTCTATTCCATATAACGTATTACATCGAAATATCAAATCATGCTTGAAGATATGATTATACTTATATCTTTAAATGATTATAACTTTCCCTTGAATTTGTAATCATTTAAAGGTATATATAGAATATATTGTAAAAGTTAGGGTGGGCCAACATGAAGAATCTGATAAAACTTTTTATTGATTTCGTCTCTCAATATACTATTTCCAGCTATTATTTCTGGCTTTATATACTTAGAGGTGGAATCATCTATGGGTTTGTTTCCGCTTCAGTCGGACTGATCCATGCTGTTGAACTCATTCACCGGAAAGAAGATGATTCAATCCGTTCAGCTTTTCAAGAATCCTATAAAAAGAATAAAAGTTATATAGGGTTATCGTTTCTATTGTTTTTATTCAGCGGACTTTCACTGATGTCTATCTATCCACCGCTTCACGAGGCCTTGCCTATCTTAACATGGCTGCAAATACCGATTTTGATCTGGACTTTTCTTTTATGGACCATTGCTATTTATAGCATTTACTTCCTTGCTCATGATCAACGGAATACTCATTCCGCAAAATGGATCTATGCACTGGCTTTTGATACTTGCATTCGCCATCCACTCCGTAGCCTGGTTATATTGCTGATGATCTTAGCTTTCACATTGATAATCAAAGTAAATTTAGTCGCCTTTATTTTTTTGGCACCGCCTCTATTAATCATTGCGACCAAAAAAATTGTCTTCATCCCTAAGATTCTGACAAACTAATACCTTTATAAAAAGAGCTGCTTGAAAAGAAGGGCTTTCCTTTCAAGCAGTTTTTTCTTCCTCTACTATAATGGACTTGAAATACTTATTTTACTGAACCAGAAACTCCGTTATAAATATACTTTTGAAGGGCCAGGAAGACGATTAGTATTGGTGTAATTACGATAATAACACCCGCCAGAATGACCGGCCAATCCGTTCCATATGGTCCTTTAAAGGCAAATAACGCTGTTGAAATAACCTTCAATTCAGGTGACGGCATATACAGGAATGGATTGTAGAAGTCATTGTAGATTCCCACACCGCTAATAATAAGAATCGTAATCATTGGAGCTTTGAGCAAAGGCAAGATAATCTTGCGGTAAATTTGAAAGTAAGATGCGCCTTCCATGATTGCTGCTTCATCCAATGAAACTGGAATATTGTTAAGGTACTGCAGGAATACATAGACAGCTATTACGTCTGTGCCAAGATTCAGCACAATAACCGACCAAATCGTATTGAATAAGCCCATTCCTTCAATAATCTGGAATGTTGCAACCTGTGTAGTGATTGCCGGAATCAGGGTTGCAAGGAGGAAGAGTCCCATAATAGGTTTCTTCAATTTAAAATCAAATCGGTTCAAAACATATGCAATCATCGTTCCAAGCAAGAGTTTTCCTACAATTGAAACAATAAAGATGATAAGCGTATTTTTAAACCCAACAGTCATTTGGCCATCTATGAATGCTCTTGTATAATTGTCAAACGTAAATTGTTCCGGTAAAGCAAGAACACCAGTTGTCAGGAATTCCTCTTTTGACTTGAATGATCCAATAAACACAACCAATACAGGTAAAATAGCAACCGCTACTCCAAGCAGTAAGCTGCCGTATTTTACAATGGCGCCAAGCAGTTTCTTAATGTTGTATGCATGATCCTGCTTTGCTGGTATCTTTGGTTCTGTCACACTGACATTTGCCTTCATGGTCACACCTCTTTCTCTCTAGTCATGTATTTTTGAATTAATGTCACGACGATGACAATGACTAACAATATGAGGGCCATGGCAGACGCCAGTCCTAGCTTCTGGTACTTAAAGGCTGTATCGATTGTTTGAATGACAAAGGTTTTCGTTCCATTTGATCCACCCGTCATAATGTATGGGATATCGAATACACTTAGAGAACCGCTTATTCCTAAAATGATATTCAGGAACACAATCTGTTTGATACTCGGTAAAATAATGTATAAAAATTGCTGGAACCGGCTGGCACCATCAATTTCCGCTGCTTCATAAATTTCAGGATCAATGGACTGAATAGCTCCCAGGAATATGATGAAGTTGAACCCCATATATCTCCAAATCGACGTAAACGCCAGGGACATATTGTTTATAGAACGGTCTCCAAGCCATAATTGGATTTGACTATCTAACCCAAGGAAAGTCATGACCGTATCCAATGTTCCTCCGGCTTTGAAGAAATACAAGAAGATGAACCCAATAGCCACTCCATTTAAAAGGTACGGAAAAAACAAAATACCCTTCCAAAAGTTTGCGAATTTCACCTTGAAAGTTAGGATCGTGGCAAAGTATAAAGCAATTCCCAGCTGGATAAATGTCGCTACAAAATAGTAGAGACTGACTTTAAATACGGAAAAGTACTCTGGGTTTGTAAAGACCTTTAAATAGTTGGCGAGACCAACATTCTCCTTCGTCGGACTAATCCCATTCCAATCCGTAACACTGTATTGAAGCATTTTTACTAGCGGATAATAAGAAAATAATAAAAGCAAAAAAACAGGTAAAGCTGAAAACAGAAAAATGATAATACGACGCTGCGCCTTATAACTCAAATTTATTTTTTTCATCGCTTTTACTCCTCTTATCTCATTAGCTGGCCCTAATGGACAAAGATACTTTTCAAATCCTTCTTTATTAGAGGAACTGGGGTGTTACAGTATGAATTCTGCAAACACCCCAGTATATTCAATAAGATGATTCTCCTTACTTGCCAATCTCTTCCATTGCACTGGACCATTTTTTGTTCAAGTCTTTCATAATGGCATCAAAGGATTCTTTTGTATTGCCTTTTGCCGCATCGATAATACGTTGCTTCGTTGCTTCTGTTGTATCAATTCCGATTTCAGATGTGTTGTTGATGTCACTAAATAGAGATTCTTCTCCTTTAGGTGATGGATTAGCCTGGATAAATTCTACTCCAGCTGTTTCCATCGTTTTAAGAGCTGCTGGCATTTCTTCGCCAACCTTAGGAGAGATGGCTCCTGTATCTTTAGTATAGTTAGATTCATCAATAAACCAGTCTACGAACTTACGAGCAGCTTCTTTTTGTTTGCTGTTCGCATTAATACCGATATTGTAGTCTCCGCCAATCGCTGCATACTGTTTGCCATCTTGTGCGGTAATTGGGAACGCTGCATACTGAATATCTTCTGGATCTTCAGCAAGAGCTTGAACTTGTTCAATTGCCCAGCTGCCTAGAACCATAACAGCAATTTTTCCGTCTGCCAAATCTTGTTTGGATTGTTCCCAGTCAGTAGTGGAAGGATCAGCTTCAGTTAAGCCTTTTTCCGCTAAATCATATAAAAGTTTGTAGCTTGTGTTCATTACTTTACCATCTGCAAACGGTTCTTTATCTTTCACCATTTTATTCGTAACATCCGGATCACCGGAAGCACCTGTACGGATGAAGTCCCAGTTAGTTAATGTCCAGCCGGAAGCGTAGTTTGTGTATAAAGGAGTTACATCCGCGTTCTTTTTCTTGATTGTTTCTAATGCAGCTACGAAATCTTCTGGTGTTGTTGGAACAGTATCAATACCTGCATCTTTAAATACCTTCATGTTAAGGATGACACCAGTCGTATTAACTGCAATCGGAATACCATAGGAAGTACCTTCATAAGAACGGTCACTTAAAAGCATATATTTCTTTGATAATTCATCCTGTTTACCAAGCGGCTCAAGGAAGTTTGCATTGTCTTCAGGCTTAATCGTTGTTGGAATCATGAACACATCACCGTAGTCTTCTGAGTTCATCCTAATTTGCATTTGACCGGCATAGTCTGTAATCGTTTCCACTTTTACTTCTATATCGGGATGATTTTTATTAAACTCTGCTATGTATTCATCCCATTTCCCATTACCTGTCCAGTCTGTCTTGTGGTTGATAAAAGTGATTGTTTCTTTTCCTGACTCTTTAGAATCGGAATCACTATTGCTCTTATCACTGCAACCTGTTAATGCAAGGGCCAGAGCACTTGCGGCAACCCCCATACGGAATAATTTCTTCATTCCAGTCCCCTCCAAAGTATAATTTGGTAAACGCTTACAAAAATATTGTAGCATCCTATGTTTTAGTTTGTATAGTCTTTTATTACAAAAAAGTAATACTTTTGAAATGTTGTAACTTTTTATCAACAAAACAGACAATCTTTCAGTCTTGTAAATTAAAAGATTTCCTTATAATATCGATAAATAACTTTTTCTGCCGGCTTTCCATAGACAGCATAGTCCTGATCAGAATCTGCCTTTTCTATAGGATATAAATGAGCTTTCCAGTCCCATAAGGCAAATCCTTTTACCCAATCTCGCTTTACCGTTGTGCTAAACATCTTTTCGTACCACTCTTTTTGGACATTGACATCTGCTTTCCCTCTTAATGTCCAGTCATTTGGGAGCAAATCTCCACCCTCCCAGCTCGGACAGCCGGCTTCACAGAAGAAAAATGGTTTAGTGTGTTTCTTGACAACGCTTTCAATACGGTCAAGCTCTTGTTCCCATTTATCAATCGGATAATAACCGCTAGAAGAGATCACATCAACAGCGTCCCACCATTTTAGAATATCTTCTTGGTACTTATCGCAATTATAAGTAACAAGTCCACTGTACAGCTTCCGGACCTCATTTATTAAATCACGCCATTCCTTTTCACGGCGGTCTGCATTGACCATTTCACAGCCGACCACAAACATGGAACACTTCGTTTCTTCAGCTAGTTTCGCGTAATGAAGAATGAATTCATTGTAAGAGGCAAACCATTCAGACCATTTAGGCTCACACGGAACATCGGTATCAAAGAAATTAATATGGGCACGCCATGTCCCGTCCGAAACATTCACCATCGGTTTTAAAATAACCTTTAAACCCAGTGATTGTGCAAAATGGACCATCTCGATGATTTCTTCATCACTGACCACATTCGGATGTTCCCTCCAGTTAATTACAGTGGACTGGGGTCGATCTTGCTCTGCCACAACCGTTAAAACGACATGATCAATTCCGCATCTTTCTTTTAAAGATTTTAAAGACTGTTTTGCCTTCACATCCTCCCATTCTCCGCGCTTACTCATATAACCAAAGCTAAATCCCTTAATAAAATCCATCATATTCTCCTTTCAAATGATTTAACAAAATGTAACAAAAAGTAATATTAATAGATTGATAAGTATATACATTTGTTGTAAATTAATTATATATTTTCCATTTATTTTCGTAAAGAAAAATTAAAAAATTGAAAGTACGTGCAGATATGGATCATAAACAAGAATACTACCGTAAAATGCTTTACTTCACCATTCCAATCACGATTCAGTTATTAATCATCTCCAGTTTGAATATGATTTCGTCCAGACAAGTTTTCTTTTCATGTTGCTTGTTAAAAAGGATTTTATTTCCTGGAAAATGATCAAAGAAAACCTAGAGCAGACGCTATATTAAGTTGCTATATATGCCCTTGCAAGCTCACATGAAATCATTCGGGCTCTTCTCGGTGTAAAACGAACGTTATCTAAGAAATGGATCCAAAATATTGTCGTAGAACATGAGGAGGCTGTTCCAGTTGGAAAAGGTTGAATTTAAAAAGGAATTAAACGAAAGAATTCTCCCCTTTTGGATGAAACTATTAGATTATGATAATGGCGGATCATATGGAATTCTAGATTATAATTTAACCATGCACAAAGATAGTCCTAAAGGAGGTGTGGTAGGAGCACGTCACCTGTGGAGCTACTCGGGCGCTTACCTTCTCACGAAAGATGAAAAATATTTGCGGGCCGCTGAGCATTCCTACCATTTCTTGATTAATGCGTTATGGGACCAAGAACATAAAGGAATCTATTGGCTTGTCGATCACCTTGGGCAGCCTCTCATCTCAACCAAGCACATCTATGCACAAAGCTTTGCTATTTATGGACTTAGTGAATATGTCAAGGCATCTGACAATAAGGAAGCCTTAACCTATGCCATTGATCTTTTTCATCTTCTTGAAGATACATGTTTTTCTACTACATACGGAGGTTACAAAGAGGAATTTACACAGGACTGGATACAGACCGAGCATCATCTGCTGAATGAAGGTGCTAATGCTGTTTTTACTACTAACAGTCATCTTCACCTATTAGAAGCCTATACAAATTTATATAGTGTTTGGCCTGATAGGCAGCTGTTGAGCAAAATCAATTATCTGTTGGATTTGTTTTATTCAAAAATCTATCACCCTACAGAACATGTTTGCAGAGTCGCTTTTGATGAAAACTGGCAGTCTACAAAAGAGGCGTACTCCTACGGCCATGATATCGAAACGAGCTGGCTCTTAACCGAAACCTTACATATAACCGGTCTTGACCGGCCAGATATTGTAGAAATGAATAAGCAGATTGCTTACAAGGTTGCAGCTGAAGGCATTGATTCGGATGGATCTATCTATGATGCTAAAAAAGAAGGAAACATACATAAGACAAGGGTTTGGTGGGCGCAGGCAGAGGCAGTTATCGGCTTTTATAATGCTTATCAGCTTACTAAAGATGAACAATTTATCCAACTCAGCGAACGTGCTTGGACGTATATTCAGAAAAAGATTCACGACCCTCGTACGGGAGGAGAATGGTTCTCAAGGATAGATGAGCACGGAGAGGTAATCTCCTCACTCAGAAATGATCAATACCAAACACCTGAAAATATCGCTGACTCCTGGAAAGGATTTTATCATAACGGCCGCATGTGTTATGAGCTAATTAAAAGACTACCAGAATAAATAAAAGGCTCTGTTTTAAGCAGAGCCTTGTTTTTTATCCCTCTTCATTAATATTAGCTCAATTAATATAGTTGCATAACTATAAAAATGGTAAACTATTACAGCAAAGTAATTTTGAGCTGATTGTTCCTGAAATGATTTATGGGGGATAAAATATGAATTCTATTATGAAAAATATTATGAGCTTGTTCTTTGAAAAAGACGAACATCCAGTTAAACCTCTTATGTATGCACAAATTATTGTATGGATTGGTGTGGGTATTGCATCTTTTTCAGTGGTGTATACTAGTCAATTTCATTGGATGTACCTTATGTTTGGAACTAGCTTCCTATTAATTGGTATAGAACATTTTTTAGTAAAAGAAACAAAACGTAATAGCTACTTAATATGGTTTATTTCTGCACTACTCTTTTATTTGATAGCAGTGGGTGACTATTTCTTCATTTAACAAATTGTGCGATTAAGAAATCTTATTTAAGAGTAAATGTTTTTGCTCCAAATCAATCATTTTTAATGAGGAGTTAAAAGAGGATGAGACATAGAAGGAGAAATAGAAATGGCTTTTTTAAAGAATCCCTGTTTGAGATTATTGGTGAAATCATTTGGGAGATCTTAATGTTTATACCAAGAATGATCATTCGCTTTATAAGTAATATTTTTGATTAACCTATTTACCATAGGCACTACATTGAGGTCATCAAGTATACTTGAACGAGTTTACGAAGCATTTCACTTAAACAATCAGATGGACATGAATAAACAAATGAGACCAAAAAAACACCTCTCCTCTACTCACCCTTCGCAATAGCCTATATAAACGGGCCAAATAAAAATCCTGCATGGTATAGATGCAGGATTTGTTTGTTATTTGCTTTCGCCGTGATTTAAATGATAATTGTATACTGCTCCAATAAGGTTGGCATCATTTTCAAACTGGCAAATAGCAATGTCCGGAACCATTTTTGCAATTTGAACCTTATCTAAGATTTCCTTAAATTTACGTTGTAATTGCGGAATCAAATCTGGTTTAGCTGAGACTCCCCCGCCAATAATGATTTTTTCAGGGTCATAGCTGTACTGCAGGTTATAGATTCCTTGTGCCAGGCTATAATAGAACTTTTCTGTTTCCTCTATTGCTATATTATCACCCTGCTCCGCCAGTTCAAATACTTCTTTTCCGCTAATTTTTCCGCTTGGCAGATTGATTCGTTTCGCATAGCGGACAGCCATTTTGACCGGGCTTGCCAATGTACTGAAGGTCTCATCATGGTTCAGAAGCATATATCCAAATTCTCCACCAAAAAGATGTTTCCCATGATGAATCTTCCCGTCGACAATCACGGAACCGCCAATACCTGTGCCGACTACTACAAAAATAATATCCTTCAGCCCCTTCGCTGCACCCTTCCAAATTTCTGCAAGCGCTGCGCAATTCGCATCATTTTCCATGGAAATGGGGCATCCGAATAGCTCTGTTAACTCAGGGTAAATCTCAAAGTCATGAAGATAGGGCACAGCACTTGCTCCTTCCACGACTCCTCTACTTTGATTGACAGCTCCAGGCGAACTGATTGCAACACCCTTAATCATGAACTGATCAGCAAATTTCTGTTTAACCTGTAATAAGGATGTTTTCATTTCCTCCCATGTAGAAGGGGTGATAAATGATCCTTTATCTACTATTTCTTCCTTATCCCAAACCGCATATTTCACAGCCGAACCACCAATATCATAAACAAGTAATGACATGATTTTCACTTCCTGCTCCCAGAGAATAATAAATAAACACCTAATTTGCAGAACAGTTTCGTCACCCTATACAAATTAGGTGCTTGATCCATCACTTACTTTAATCCATTATTTTCACTAACTTCTTTAATCCAATAACCCGATTTCTTGATGGTCTTCACCTGGGTATGGATGTTATTCGAGATAAACCCATAACGGTTGCGGTATGCATTCTTCCATGACCAGCAGTCAATAGGCGTCCATAGATGATACCCATAGCAATTTGATCCTTCCTCTATTCCTTTGTGGATCCATTCTAAATGCTCCTCGATAAATTCAATCCGATAATCATCCTCAATCATGCCTTCATCATTCAAGAAACGTTCCTCACGCGAAACACCCATCCCGTTTTCAGAAACAAACCATTCAATATTCTTATAATTATCACGAATATTGATGGCAATATCATACAAGGCCTTTGGATAGATCTCCCATCCTTTGTCCACATTCATCCTTCTGCCAGGCATATCATAATGATCATAATAGCGGTCAGGCATCCAGTCAGCTGTACTGTTTGGTGAGATATCCGGGGCCTTTACGCGAGACGGATGATAGAAATTAACACCAAGGGTATCAATCGTATTTGCCTTCAAAATCGCCAGTTCTTCCTCCGTTGATTCCCAAATCACTTTATCTTTTGTTAAAATCTCAACCAATTGTGCCGGGAATTCTCCATATATAGCCGCATTTAAGAACATCTCATTGCGCCATAGATCCGCAATTTTCCCTGCTTTTACGTCTTCTTCCTTATTGGATGCCGGGTAGGATGGAGTCAGGTTGAGAATGATTCCAATTTTTGCACCCTGATTATGAAGACCCAACTCCCTGAAAACCTTAATCGCTTTAGCGGAAGCCAGATTTAAGTTATACGCAACTTGGACTGCCTTTTTTCCATCAACCACCTTTGGATAATGGAATTGATATAAATACTGGCCGTCCACAATGACCATCGGCTCGTTAAAAGTAAACCAGTACTTAACGCGGTCGCCAAACAGCTCAAAGCATTTGCCCGCAAACTTAGCAAACAAGTCAACTACATGCTTTGATTCCCATCCGCCATACTTCTTGTATAGCTCAACCGGAAGGTCAAAATGGTGGAGTGCCATAACAGGCGTGATTCCTTGCTTAATGAACTCATTAATCACATCATTATAATAGCGAACACCATCCTCGTTGACAGTCGCTGTTTCAAAATCGTCAATCAATCTTGTCCATTGAATTGAGGTCCGGACAGAATTGAGACCAATTTCCTTCATTAATTGAATATCTTTTACATAACTATTGTAGAAATTGGAGGCGGTATCAGGTCCAACCTGTTTGTAAAACTCCTCGGGTTCCAATTCGTACCAGTAATCAAATACATTTGCATGTTTTTTATTAAATCTACCTTCACTTTGGGGACCAGAGGTAGCTGCACCCCACCAAAAATTATCCGGAAACTTTTTCATGATTGCCTCTCTCCTAAACAGTTAGTTTATTGAATTCAAATAAAATAGTTTGCTATTGTAATCCTTCGTTTTCTCTCTGGACCAAAATTCATCCGCTTTTCCGGTAAAGTTTTCTCCGAAAAGAAGACCGATTTGCATTAAATCATCGCCAAACCTTTTCCCGTCTCCATTGATTTGGTACATTTTGTCCTCTGCCAATCCTTTTAGCTTTAATCGTTCATATGGACGATTTGGCTTTGATAAAACCTCATAATAGCCAACAATCGCCTCCGTTTGATCCTTTGAAACAACCATCCATGCCGTTTCATTGTTGGTAAACGGACTTAATAACCGGAAAAATGTCCCTTGCTGGATCAAAGCGCGATGCTGCTTGAAAAAGGTAATATCCTTCTTAATCTGGTCCTTTTCCTCCTCCGATAGAAGGGTAATATCCAGCTCATATCCAAATGTACCGAAGAAGGCAACATTAGCGCGCATTTCCATGCTTGTTGTCCTTCCCACCTGATGATTCGGAACAGCAGATACATGACTGCCAATACTGGATAATGGATAAACGAATGAAGTTCCATATTGAATTTTTAACCGTTCAACTGCATCTGTATCATCACTTGCCCAGCCTTGAGGTGCATAGTAGAGCATCCCTGGATCGAAACGTCCTCCACCGCCTGCACAGGATTCGAATAATATATCAGGATACTTCGCTATCAGCCTCTCGTATAAGGAGTAAACACCTAAAATGTAACGATGCCATACCTCTCCTTGCTGATCCGCCGGCAATGCTATGGAATAGGCCTCTGATATATAGCGGTTCATATCCCATTTGATGTAGTCAATTTGACAGTCTGATAGAATCGCATCCATTTGTTCGTATACATTTTCGACTACTTCAGATCGGGAAAAGTCCAGGACAAACTGATTTCGGCCGTGAGATAGTCTCTTGCCAGGAACCTGGATTAGCCAGTCTGGATGTTCTTTAAATAGCTTAGTATCCTTGCAGACCATTTCCGGTTCAAACCATAGACCAAACTTTAATCCCAAGGCGTGTATCTTTTCTGATAACCCCTTCATTCCATTAGGCAATTTAGCACTATTAACAAACCAATCCCCTAATGAAGAGCTATCATCATTACGCTGACCAAACCAGCCGTCATCAAGGACGAACAGCTCCATTCCAAGCTCAGCACCACTACGTGCAATCTCAAGAATTTTTTCTTCATTAAAATCAAAATAGGTCGCTTCCCAGTTGTTAATAAGAATCGGACGTTCTTTATCCCTCCAAACTCCCCTCGCCAATCGAGTACGATAAAGGTCGTGCAATGCCTGACTCATTTCGTTTAAACCAGAGTCAGAATAAACCAGTACGGCTTCTGGTGTTTGGAAACTTTCACCCTGCTTCAGCTTCCATGCGAATTGGAATGGATTAATGCCCATCATCGCTCTTGTTACTTTGTATGTATCCACCTCAATCTGGGCGAGAAAATTACCGCTGTAAATTAAACTGAAGCCATATGCCTCACCGGCATGCTCCGTTGTCTCGGGTCGAACCAACGCCATAAATGGGTTATGAGCATGACTGCTTGCTCCACGTGTACTGGAAATCGATTGGACGCCTGTTATAACCGGTTTCCTTTCAAGATGATTTTCGCGGGTCCAGGCACCATTTAAGTGAATCAATTCAAAATTATCATCTGAAAAATCGATGCTTAAGCTCATCGCTGTTTCAAGCTCGTAGTCTTCAGAACCATTATTCGTAAATTTAGCACTTCTGGCAATAACCGGCCGATCTTTATAAATCGTATAGAATATATATAATGTCAGCTCAGAATACGCATCCTTCAGCAGAATTTCGAGCGTCTCTGCCTCCTCAGGAGATTCCGTATATGTAGCCGGCAGACCATCAAGGACTGGTTTCCCTTCCATGACTCGATAATCTGCATATTCAAAACGACTGATTCTGTCACCCGCTGGATAGCGAACCTGCTGTGCTGGGTAGCGAAAATCCGAGGTACCAAAACCAGGATACTCTTGTCTGATATGTTCCAGTGATGAAGTATGATCACCCTCAAACTGATTATTCGATGGACGTACTTCTCTTTCCATTAAAAAGTCGAAGTTTTCCTGATGACGAATACTTTTCCCAAAATATAAATGCTCCAGCTGATTGATTTGGTCCATCACGCGGAATAAATAACTTACTTTACTGTTTGATAGATGAAACTCAAGCTTGTTTTTATTTACTTTAATCAATTTATTCATATAATAGGAACCCCTTTACGCGGTCACCAAGCTTCGGCAAATATTCGTGACCATATTCCGGAAAGATAATCATTTCCTTTGGCGAAGTGATTTGATTGTAGACCGCAAATTGCTGGGCTGGATAACAAACATCATCCTCAAGGGCAATCGCCCATTTTACTTCCGCCTTAATTCGCGGTGCAAAGTGTTGCAAATCTATGTATTCAAGAGTGTTGAAGAATTCATCTTCACGCTCATGCATCGGATCACGGAAACGAAACCAATAATGAAGTTCCTCATAGGCAGAAGAAGTAATATTAAATTCAAAAGCTTTACGGTAATCACTTAAAAATGGATATTGCGCAACAACCTTTTTCACTCTTGGTTCCAACGCTGCACAAATCAATGATAGAGCTCCGCCCTGTGAGGCACCCTGAATATATATTTCCTCTTCATTGACCTCATCCATCGACATCAAAATTCTGGCAGCCTGTACAGTATCAAGAAATACAGAACGGAAATACAAACTTTCCGGCCCTTCTTCGACACCGCGGATGATGAGTCCCTTCATCGTTGTTCCTTTTACTTTAGAGTTGTTCTCAGAAAGCCCGCCCTGTCCGCGGCAATCCATAGCAAGGACAGAAAAGCCTTCAGCAGCCCAGCTTACTTTATCGCCAAAATCACCACTGTCTCCATGATATCCATGGAACATAAGCATTCCGGGTATTTTTCCATTTACTTGTTTCGGACAAACATATTGGCATCTCACCCTTGCTCCTTCAACACCAATAAAATACAAATTATAAAAATCAGCGACTCGGGAAGGAATTTCAACTCTCTCTAATTCATAATCCAATGGAAGCCGTTCAAGCTCTTCCAGTTGTTTATCCCAAAATTCATCAAAATTCGCAGGTTTTATTCCACTTCCAAGATAATTCTGATATTGATGGATGACTTTTTCTGCTTTCATAAGAACACCCCTTCTTTTGGTATCGCTTTCATTATAAAGAATATACAAAATTATGTAAATGTATATATTTTATGAAAATATGTAAATCCTTTTAAATTTAATTTTACTAGTAAAATAGACTTATCATTTTACATAAAATATTCACATTTTACGGTCATATTGTATTTATAAAGCTTGTTAGTATGGCTGAACAGAGGATTAAACAGTAATGGCGGAGAATAAGTTATCTAGTAAAATGCAACAAAATAATCTAAGGATGGGAGATAAACTTGGCTTTTAATGATACTTTTAGATTTGGTTCTCATGCCATCATATTTAATTCGGAGGGTCATATCCTTCTATTAAGTTAAAGCCTAAGTCATTATATATATATTCACTACTAACAGAGCATTGTTACAAGTAGGATTAATATCCCTTTCTGTTGAACTCTTTATGTTGCTAAGATACAGTTTAGTGCAATTAGAATAGAGGTCTTAATAACCTTAAAATCAAAAAGAAAATATAAACCGTATAAATACAAGGAGATATACTTTGAGAAAAATTAGGGAAGCAACAAAAGAGGATATGATAGAAATTTATAAGATGGGCTATGATGTTTGGGGAGATAAATTACCATTTAAAGAATATATAACTATGTGTGAAAACTCTAGTAAGTATAAAAAGGGGAAATGGTACGTTCTTGAAGCAACAGGAACAAAGCAATTATTAAGCTCCCTCGTCGTATATGAACTAAATCTTTCTGGAAAACAAGTTGTAAAAGGTATTGGTTCAATTGTTACTCCTTTTTATTTAAGAAAAAACGGA
The DNA here is from genome assembly GCF_008087365.1 of Bacillus sp. E214. Lineage (NCBI taxonomy): Bacteria > Bacillati > Bacillota > Bacilli > Caryophanales > Bacillaceae > Bacillus > Bacillus sp. E214. Next base: position 1,607,222 of record NZ_VENN01000001.1, read on the forward strand.
TATGCTACTACTTTGGTCAATAAAACAATAAATAAATTAGAACAGGATGATAACTGTAATAACTTTTTCCTTTATAGTGATATTGGGATAGACTTTTACAAAAGATTAGGTTTTGTTGTTCTACCAAATGATAGTCAAAAATATGAAGACAGCATTTGCATGTATTATTCGAAGAAAAATGTTTTCGCCACGCTATCACTTGATATTCCTGACTACTTCTAAATACCTCCTTATTATGCTAACGACTGCAGAGGCACAAGCAGACAGCGGTATGCTATCTCTCTTTTTTCATTAACAACAATGTTTACGAATAGAGCCTTCTCAAAACAAAAATACCCCAAAAGTGAACTGCCCCCCAATTGTTAGACACACGTTTAACAATTGGGGGTGCAGTTCACTCTAACTTTCGGGGTGAAACATCATTCTACTGAGCTGTTTTTATTCTTCTATCTTAATTGACCATTTTCCATCGGCTTTGACTACAATCGCAAAATCACCGTTTTCCAGTTTATTGCGGGTGGAGCCGCTATAGTTTCCGATTTCATTGACAAGTAAGCCCGTTTCATTAATACGAACGATAAAATTAGAGGATCCCTGATGTGTGGATGTAAATTTATAGTTTCCGCCGCCGGCTCTTACAAAAACAACATCATCCCCTTCTCCACTGATTTCAGTTGGAAGTTCAGCTGGGGCTGGTGGAATTTGCTGACTTATAGAGAAATTCCAGTTACCAGATGCCTTAATATCTAAATAATAGTTACCAGTCGTATTAATCATGGCAAACGTCTTTCCTTTGTAGCTGCCAATCTCGTTGACTAACAATTCTACATTATTGCCTGCTTCATCCATCAATTTCACAATGAAGTTACTACCGCCAGTGTAGTTTCCTTCAAAAACGGCAAATCCAGCTTGCAGATTAATCATATCTGTTGATTCATCACCTGAACCGCTTAGTTTTATTTTGGACTCTTCATAGATTTTTTCCTTTGCAGCCAACTCAGCTGCCTCAGCTTCTTTTACTAATCTGTCTGCATAGGATTTAGCTTCTTCGTTACTCGCAAATGATTCAACTGACAGCACTTTCGAATAGTCCGTTCCAACTACCACGTATCCATCTGTCGCTTTTAATACATGTCCTTCATTTCCATTTCCAATTGAGTAGGTCTCTCCTGTTTCCACGTTCAATTGATCTTGCTCTATTTGCTTATAATCCTGATAATCCATCCCTTTTTGAATGGCATTTTTTACATCTGCTACGGCAGAAGGAGCAATCTCTTCCTTTTGCTCTTCTTTTGCTGTTTCTTGCTTTTCATCCGTTACGGTTGCCTCTGTTTCCACTGGAGCTTCTTCCAGCTCATCTGAACTGTTCATTGCACCAACCATAAACACGACAAACATGATTGCAGCCATTTTAAGATGTTTCTTTGCCTTACCTGTTTTTCGTAAGCCGGAAATCACTGACAAAATCAAATAAACTATAAATGCTAAAAAACCAGCCATACCGATAAACATAAACACTGTACATATCTCCAATCTATGATGTTATTTATAGGTTAATCCTGCCAAGGTATATGGCAATATACCTGTCACCTCTATTGTTTTACTAACGCTTCCTTTACCACTTGGATTTTTAGAGGCCTAAATACCTTTTCGCTTCTATTCCATGCCAAGAATCCATGTTACGGTCGAGCGTTAAAACTAAAGAATAGATAAAAAAATTGTTATATCACTTTATATAGTCCAAGTTACCCGCCCTTCTAATTGATTTATCAGTATAAAATACCTAAAATTTGCTCATATGTATTATGATGGTTTTTTCAAGTATCTGTAAATAGTAAATTATTGGTTTGACATTGTTCTACAGGGGAATTGTGTAATAAAACGATGCATAAGGAGGAATAGAAATGCTAACATTTTTACCAAGTAAGGATCCTTCTACTATCGCAGTAGAAATGTACGGGAAATCGACTGAAGAAGATGCACGTAAATTAGATAACTTTGTAAAAGAAAATTTATTGGATGGTAAGGAATTTAATTTACTAGCTGTCATTGAAAACGTTGATGGAGCCAGCCTTAAAGGTCTGGCAGAAGGAATCAAATTCGATACAAAACGAATGAATCAATTTAACAAGATTGCAATTGTAGCAGATCAGAGTTGGTCCAATATGATTGCAACGCTCAGTAATTTGGTACCGGGCATTGAAGCTAAGCATTTTGACTCCGATCAGCTGGATGATGCTTGGAATTGGATACTCGGATATAGACAACTCAGTGACGATCCGACAAATGTCATTCTTTAAAATAGCCAGTAATTAACTCCCTACAGTTTTTTAGGGAGTTATTTTGGTTGTGTTATTAATCTATTAGCTAGCCATACTTCGATTCAGTTATAAATTAACGATCCTTAAAAGAGAGTAATCTTCTACTATATTACTTTCTTTTTTCTAATGAAAGCAGTGCCTTCTTAACATTCGTCAAAAATGGATAAATTATGTAAATATAATGATATTTAATCCTAAATAATGGACAAACGGAACATTTATTTGGTAATTTATAAGTGTAGGATAATATGCCTAATACTAAATATTAGGCGCTGAGGGGGAATGCCATCATGGCACGTATGGAAGGTAAAGTTGCTATTATTACTGGAGCGGCTCAAGGTATGGGCGCGGCACATGCTCGTAGATTAGTAGAAGAAGGCGCTAAAGTAGTTTTAACAGACCTTAATGTAGAAAAAGGTCAAGCTACAGCTGCTGAACTTGGGGAAAACGCTTTATTTGTAAAACAAAATGTTACTAGTGCTGAAGATTGGGCAAAGGTTGTAGAAGAAGCGGAAAAAGCATTTGGAAAAGTCGATGTCTTAGTCAATAACGCTGGTATTACAATGGCAAAATCTATTTTAGACATGACTGAGGAAGATTATCGCCGTATCGTGGATATTAACCAACTTTCTGTATTCTTAGGAATGAAAGCAGTTATTCCAGCCATGCAAAAAGCTGGCGGTGGATCAATTGTTAATATCTCGTCTATGAACGGAATCGTTGCTGGTGCTATCGGTTATACAGATACTAAATTTGCAGTACGCGGTATGACAAAAGCAGCTGCAATCGAATGTGCAAATTACGGTATTCGTGTAAACTCTATTCACCCAGGTGTCATTGCTACACCAATGGTTGTACAAGAAGATACAAAAGCAGCCGTAGAAGCATTTGCTAAACACATTCCTCTTAAACGTGTGGCTCAATCTGAAGAAGTTTCTAACTTAGTGCTTTACTTGGCATCTGATGAGTCCAGCTACTCAACTGGCAGTGAATTCATCATTGATGGTGGTTTAACAGCACAATAAAACTTAAAGGCATTAATTTAATACTTATAACCAAAAAGCCAAAACCTTTTAAATCAAGGTCTTGGCTTTTTGCTATTATATATACTAAAAAGCAACAGGAAGTGAATCGATTCCTTTTGAGGAAAGGGCAAATTGCCATTGAATTTCCTCCTGAGGTACATTCAGTCTTAAGTCAGGAAAACGTTTTAATAGGGTAGTAAATGCAATATCTCCCTCTACTCTTGCAAGCGGAGCTCCTAAGCAGGTGTGGACACCATGTCCAAATGCTAGGTGATGATCTATTTTCCGCTTCACGTCTAACCCTTCTGAATCAGTAAATACTTCCTCATCTCGATTCGCGGCTTTTACCGTCACAAGAACCATATCTCCTTTTTTAATATTTTTGCCGCCTATCTCTACATCCTCTTTTGCAAAGCGTGGACCCACACTTGTAGATGGACCGTTGAAACGTAATAATTCCTCTACAGCTGATGGAACTAAACTTAGATCGCTTTTTAATGCTTCAAGTTGTTCAGGATGTTCAAACAACAACATCGATCCCGTTGCGATTAAGTTTGAGGTGGTTTCATGCCCAGCAAAAATTAATAAAGTAATCATTGAGATTAATTCTGATTCTTCAAGACGTTCTCCTTCTGCTTCAATCGCAATAAGCTGACTAATTAAATCATCAGAAGGATTGGCTCTCTTTTCTGCAACCAGGTTTTGGGTGTATTCTCCAAATTCCTGTAAATGGGCTGCTACAGTAGGGTCTTGTCTCCCCCAGCCCATCCCCTTCGCAATCGCGGAGGACCATATATTGAGTTTTTCACGATCTGCGTATGGCACCCCCAACATTTCAGAAATCACATTAATTGGTAATGGGTAAGCATAGTCTTTTACAAGATCCATTTCACCCTTAGATTGAACTTTATCAAGTAATTCATCTGCAATTTCTTGAATACGCGGTCGCAAGCCTTCCATATATCTTGGTGTAAATGCTTTTGAGACCAACATCCGTAATCTCCTATGGTCCATACCATCAACAAAAAGCATTGATTTGCCGGTAAAAAATGTGTCAGGTGCTGATGTATCTACCTCGCTATAAATTTTATCTCTAAAACCCTTTTCTCCATCAATAGAGGAAGGATCTACAGTAAATTGTTTGTGATTTTTAAGGATTTGGACTGCCTCATCCATATGTACAACCATCCAAGCTTGACGATCTGCCTCTCCCAAAGGGTTGGGAATAGAAACGATAGGCCCAAGCTCGCGCATTTTTGCAAATACAGAAAATGGATCTTCATTACTCTTTCCACTTAATACACCCAGAACCTGGTTGGAAACCATTTCTTCTGTCTTATTCATCAATCTACCTTCCTTCCATCTTTTCTTTTAGCCTTACATATTCTTAATGATTGTAAGCTCTGATACAATACTCTATTTTTAGTACTCTAATTTGTGTACTATTTCTAAGGATACTATTACCCTGCTATAGAGTAAATGCGAGTAAAGTACTTTTTTAATATAGGTAGAATGAATGTGTAGCTTCAAAGAATCCCTTTCTGTCATATGCAAATATATCCCTTTTATAATAAATACTTTTTGCTCATCTAGACACAATGTCATGGGTGAAAAAACTTATATTTACAAAAAAAGACCTGCACAAAAGCCATAATAGGCATTTATACAAGTCATGATAAGGAAATTATTTAAGCAAGATCCCATTTCATCAAATCAAATCGTCCTTCTCTACTAAAAAGAATTTCTTTTTCTTTTAGCTTAGGGAAATAACGGGCTGTGAATGTTTCTTCTCCTTCATTAATAAATATTTCTAATGAAGAGGTATCTATAAATATTTGCATCGTCTTTAGGCTATCCAGTTTACACGTTCTTGACTCTATCTTCATTGCTTTCTATAACCCACTTTTTTTTTCAAGCATACGTTACTAACAAGCTAATAAAAATGAGCTATAGAAGTATTTTAAGTTAAGTCTCAAGCCCTAGAAAACTCTACTGCCTATTATAGATAACCATCAAGATAGCTTCTCCCGTCTAAAAGTTTAATTTATCTGATTAGCCTGCTCTTCAGCCGAATATGTCTTTTTACAATACCATAAAAAGTAAATTATTCTTGTCATACTTTTTACGAAAGGTTGAGATTAATGGGATTTCACTACCTTTAGACATATTTATCTATATAAGAAGTACTTCTTTCTTTCTATTCAGAGCGACAATCTATGCGAAAAAAAAGCCTTTTAAAAAAGACCTGTCCTAAAGTCGTTTTTGCAGACTTCCTGAGCAGGTCTATTTTAGTGATTTCATATATTTTATCTATAAAATTATTTCGCTTTCTCCACGCAATAGCCATAAAAGCGATCACAGAGGTCTATGATTTTATCTTGACTGACCAGGGCATTCACCCATTTTTCCGGAATATTTTTCATCCCGTAATACATACCAGCTATAGTTCCCGTTATAAAAGCAATCGTATCAGTATCATTGCCCAGATTGACCGCTTCAAGAACGGCATCTTCATAGGTTTGAGATTTAAAGAAACACCACAAAGCAGACTCAAGTGAGTGAACAACATATCCATCCGAGCGAATATCATCGCGGTCTGCTTCAAGCAAGCTTAGACTAAAGATTCTTTCATATAAAGCAAATTCTTGTTGATACTCATTCTCTGATCCAAGCTGTTCCCAGCATGTATTGAGTGCAATTTTCAAGGATTCTAAAGGTAAATGTTGATCGTACATATTCAGCAAAAATTCCACATAAATAATTGTACCAAGGGTAGATCTTGGATGGCCGTGCGTGACATGCGCAATTCTCTCTATTTCCTTTTTCCTCGTCTGAAAATCTGGCTCTTTCGATAATGTAAATACAAGTGGCACTATACGCATAAGTGCGCCATTGCCATTATCATATTCCGTTTTCCCACCACACTGAACAGCCGGTACACCTTGCTTATAACGGCTAATAGCATTTGCAGTTGCAATGCCGATATCGAACATTTCACCATATGGGGTCCAGTAGCCTTTATCCTGGTAGGAAACAAAGCGGTTCATCAAATCATTTTCATCTTTTCCTGCAATTAAATTTTCAATCAGGCACATCGTTAGTGATGTATCATCAGACCATGTTCCAGGAGGCATATTATAGGTTCCATAACCGATCATATCTGTAACGCCGGCATTTCTGGCTTTAAATTCTACCGGTACACCAAGAGCATCCCCAATAATCCCGCCTATAATGGTTGAATATATCTTTTCCTTCATTGTATCTGCTGGAACTCCATCTACTTTTCTTGTCATATGGAATCCTCCCTTATACTGTCTTTTATCTCATTTTACCAAACTAACCTTTCTTCTATAACGGGATTTCCCAAAAACTTAATTCCATTTCCTTCAATTTGTTAAAATAGAATGAATATGTTAATATATCAGAATACTTAATTTTTGGATATCCCTCCAAACTACCATAAAAGAGGACTGATAAAATGAAACAAAGTTTATACCTAGCAGGTGCATTTGTAGGAGTCATTGTTGGAGCGGGATTTGGCTCTGGCCAAGAAATCATGCAGTTTTTTACGAATTTTGGCTTTTACAGTATACCTGCTATTTTGCTGGCAACTGTCTTATTTTCCTTTATTGCCATGCAGCTCTCTCAACTGAGCAGCCATATGCAAGCCACCTCACATAAAGAAATCATCGAGGTTCTTTGCGGACGTTTTCTTGGTCAAGCACTGGATATAATTTTATCGTTCTTTTTATTTGGCGTTGGTGTAATTATGATAGCAGGCGCAGGATCAATTGTTGAGGAACAGTTTGGGATTTCTGCCATCTGGGGTTCACTATTTATGACAGTTATCACCATCCTGACCATGCTATTGAAGGTAGAGAAAATCATCTCTATCATTAGCTCAATCACACCATTTTTATTAGTTATTATGATTTTTATATCAGGATACGCGCTAATTAAAAATGGAATCACTCCTATAGACATAGAGCGTAATGTTGATTTAGACAAAGCAGCGGCTTCAAATTGGTTCATGTCCGCATTACTTTATGTATCCTTTAATGTTGCTGTCGGTTTCTCTATGCTATCTGTTATTAGCGGAACGTTTAAAAATAAAAAACAAGCAGCTATTGGCGGAATTATGGGCGGTATCCTGCTCGGTGTACTCATGCTGCTGATTAATATAGGTATGATGACTGATATGGCTAATATGCAAATTGTAGAAATGCCTACTTTATTTTTAGCTAATAGTATCTCACCTTTAATCGGGAACCTGCTATCTATTATTCTATTGGCTATGATTTACAATACATGCGTGGGAATGTTTTATGCATTCACAGTGCGAATCATTCCTCAAGGACGCTTCTTTCATCCTTCAGTTGTGATATTCGGAGCAATTGGTTTTGGTCTTAGCTTTGCTGGTTTTACTACATTGGTAAACACCGTGTATCCAATCATGGGCTATGTGGGATTTATTTTACTGGCAGCAATTGGCTGGTCCTGGATTAAATCTAAGCACCATGCTCCTGAAATCAATCGCATAAACCCCGTAGCTGAAAAAGAAAAGAAAATAGTCTAGAACTTCAAAGGATTCTATCCCCGTACTATTTATGGCACGGGGCTTTTTTAATGTAATAAATGAAAATACTGCTACAATCTTTCCAGTTTTATCGCTTTAAAGATAGGGGGAGAGGATTCCATTGTTTGGCTCATCCATACTTTCACCCTTTGTCCGGTTTTTAGTTCACCTCTATAATCACTTTGATGGATGGATAGACGCCCGACATTTTTATATTTGGCTTGCAGCTCCTCAATCGGCAAATCCACGTCCTCATTCTCAAAATTTGAATCGAGCACAATGAATACAGCATCGGCTTCGCTAATGATAATTGTTCCTTCGATTCCAGGTGAGTCGATTTGTCGTTCAAGTTCATACAGATAAATAACGATGAGAAGCAATAAGGATAACCCGATATATAGGGAAACTTTAGTCGTAATCTTCAAGATTCCACCTCCCTTACCCACCTTTATCAATACCTTCATTCTGTCATTCCTAAAATTCCCCTCTGCACTTTTTTAATTACGTATATAATTTAATAAAGGGGGAGCTGTAATGAATTGTTTAGGCTGTAATTTAGCACATAAAAAAGAAAATGTTTATGTAGTTTTTGAAGATGATTATGTTTGTTGTATTTTAGATATTGATCCTTATAACGAAGGACACGTTTTGATTTTACCTAAAAAACATGTTCGATACTTTAATGAATTTGACGATAATACGGCAAGCTCCGTAATGATGGCAGCAAAGAGGCTATCAAAAGTGATAAAAATTTTGTTTAATCCGGATGGCATTACAGTCTGTCAGAACGGTGGAGCATTTGATGAATTAACACATTTTCATATGCATGTAGTTCCGCGGTATGAAGGACAAAATTTTGCAGATTTCTATTCTGAAGATGGAGAAACACTTGGAGAAAAGGAATACGACTTGGAAGAGACGAAAAGAAAGATCACCGAAATGCTAAAGGTTTTGGATTAATTTCCACTACCTTTTTTTATTCATTCCATTATACTACACCCGTTTATTTCTTTTTTATTGCTTTGTATACCAGACTAAACTTATTAAATTTAGTAAACTAGCATCACTCCTGCTATCCCCTTCATCTGTGCCCTCCCATTCATTAGTAATTTTGTTCCCTTTTGCATTTCTTCTACGCTCTATTTCGCGCGATACCCTTTCAAGTTTATTCCCAAATGACATATACATTTTTTTCAAATATAATGGTAGGCGAGGTGAAAATATGATAACCACAAATAGCTTTAAAAGACTTGTATCAATTCTAGCAATTGCAATGCTAGCTTTGGTTACTGCTGCATGCAGTAATAACAAAGGGGAAGAAAGCAAAAAAGAGGAAAAAACCGGCTGGGAAGCCATTAAAGAATCCGGCAAATTAAAAGTTGCAACTTCCGGAACCTTATATCCCGCTTCCTATCATGATTCTGAAACAAATGAATTAACCGGATACGATGTGGAAGTAACACGTGAAGTAGCTAAACGATTAAACCTAGAAGCTGAATTTACTGAAATGGCCTTTGATGGAATGCTAGCCTCCATCAACAATGGACAAACTGACATCGCTGTCAATGATATTACAGCTACTGAGGAAAGGAGAGAAAAATTTTCTTTTTCTGAACCCTATAAATATTCCTTCGGCGCTGCCATCGTTAGAAAATCAGATTTATCCGGCATTAAAGATCTTGATAGTTTAAAAGGGAAAAAAGCAGCTGGAGAAGCAACAACTACATATATGGAAGTGGCACGTGAACATGGAGCTGAAGAAGTCATCTATGACAATGCAACAAATGATCAATATTTGCGAGATGTTTCTACTGGCAGAACTGACATTATTCTAAATGATTATTATACCCAGCGTTTAGCTGTAGCCGCATTTCCAGAATTCGATATTACCGTACATCCTAATATAAAATACAATCCAAGCAATCAAGCCATATTGATGAAAAAGGATAACAGTGACTTGTTGAAAGAAATAAACAAGGTATTGGAAGAAATAAAAACGGATGGAACGATGGCTGAGCTCTCTAAAAAATTCTATGACAGCGCAGACGTTACAAAAGAAGTTCAGTTGGACTCAGTTAAATAAGTGATTGAAAGGGAATTTATATGGCAGATATTCAGTGGCAATATATATTTAACCCAGAATTAGCAATCGATTCATTGCCATATGTTCTTGAAGGCTTATCGAATACCCTCTTGATTTCATTTATCAGTATGGCTTTGGGATTGATCATTGGTTTCTTTTTGGCTCTTGGACGGAGTTCAAAAAGTAAATGGCTGCGCTGGCCAGCCAGCATGTACATCTCTTTTATGCGCGGTGTACCCATTCTTGTGATTATTTTTATTCTTTATTTTGGCTTTCCGATTATCGGAATTGAATTTACTGCCATGCAAGCGGCTATTATTGGATTCAGTTTTAACAGTGCAGCTTATATTGCTGAAATCAACCGTTCTGCTCTTGGTTCTGTCGATAAAGGACAATGGGAATCCTCACAATCATTGGGTTTATCCTATTGGCAAACCATGGGAGGGATTATCCTTCCGCAGGCTGTCCGAATTGCGCTACCACCTCTCTCTAATGTGTTGCTGGATTTAATCAAAGCTTCTTCATTGGCAGCGATGATAACGGTCCCTGAAATATTTCAGCATGCCAAAATCGTCGGAGGACGGGAATTTGATTATATGACGATGTACATACTTGTAGCGATGATCTATTGGTGCATATGTGCGGCTGTTTCTCTTCTGCAGCGCTATTTAGAAAAAAGAGCTGAGGTGTATTTGCAGAAATAGAATGGCTGCTAAAGCCACTCCTCACTCAATTTCTATTGTTCGGAGACATTTATATGAAATTCCGTAGGGCACAGTTTATTGGATAAAAAGGATAGAGAATCTATCCTTTTTTCATATTGATAGAAAATAAGCAGGGAACAAACCCTGCTATCAAGTCGTTATTCGTTAAATTGACAGAAGTTAAGAATATGACCATCCGGATCTTTAAAATCGAAGGTTCGTATATCCGGGTAATCAGCTATTTCGTCGGCATCTACTTCATTTTCTATAAAGAACTTATGTACTTCATCTATGTTAGTTGTAAAGAAATTAAATGGGTAGTGTTTTGCAGGTTTTGCGTCTGTTGATTGAACAAGGGTTAACGAGGTTTCTCCTATTGTGAAGGCAGCATACCCATTTCGATTCCATCTCATATTTAATCTTAATTTTTCTGAATACCATTTAATCGAGTAGTCTAAATCGCTTACCTCTAAAAATACGGTATCAATTCTCTTTACCAGTCCTTCCATTCTTCTACTCCTTCTAATTATTTTCCATAATTAAATTCCATCAAAGAAAGTGTATTTCCTATAGAAATTGAAATAACCCCCGAAAGTTAGAATTGATATCCGACTTTTGGGGGCCACTTCTGATAGCCCTTGAAACAAAAAGGAGTATCTGCTTTTGATTTCATAAATGACTCAATCTTTTTCTTTAGCCTTCTGTGTATCCCTAATATTTTTTTGAACAGTTATGGCAGCGAATACACTTAATACAAAGGACATACCATAAAATCCTTTCTCACTTAAATCAATACTTCCCGCATTATAAAGACCGATGCCCATCAAGGCGATTGCAACAATAAGAGCAAACCAGCTAATTCCATAATAGATGGCTGTCACAGGTATATCCTCATCTCGATCTCTAACCGCCTTTTGTAATGATACTGCTGAATAAAGTCCAAATACTAATACTGCGAAATAATACCCTTTTTCGTTTAATTCCATTGAAGCATTAAATAATCCTATTAGATAAGCAGCAACCCCTACCAATAAAGCCGCCCAGGTAGCACCTTTAAAAGCAGTCGTTGGTTCCCCAGGATGTCTTTCGACCTTCTTTTTTGGAACACTTTGTTCGTTATCTAATAAATATTCATTCTCATTCGACACTGAGTCTTTTCACCTCTCCTCTATATAAATAGTAATTATGTAAAGCGGAATTCCGCCTCTATATCTATTGTATAGAATATTCTTACAAATTAGTACATATTATCCTTTTTTCGTTATTCAATTGTCTTCACAAGGGCCTATTATAGCATGCGACTAATCAAGATTGTGGTGAATATCCTAGCCTTTTAACACCCAACATAAGTACCGACACAAAAAATATAATGAGCAAAATAAAAAGTTCAACCAGTCTTGTTCTGGTTGAACTTTATTATTTTGCAGATTGATCTCACAATCTCTGAGAATCTAACAGATCTTATACGTTAACTGTCTCTGCTCTATTCGCTTTTCTCTTATGGATTTTCTTCATTACAAATCTGGCAATTGGCTGTGCTACTATTAATTCAATCCAAAATGCCACACCGAAATTCCTAAACCAGCTCAAAAAGAAATTTTGAAAAGGTTCTAAGCTGATTTGTTTTGAGCCAACCCAGGTACCGATAATGGTTAAAAGGACGGATAGAACGGTTACATTGAAAAATGTATTCATTAAAACTCTTGCATTGAATCCATCTGTTTTACCTATGAATTTAGGCATTATTTTACCAACCACAGGTCCAGCAACAAATCTCACCAATAAAACAACAATGATCCACATAATTGGAATAATCTTTAAGGTTTCGATATAATTTTCTTTACTGAAACCACGTTCCAATCCCATAATAATTGGTGCAATCGTATTTACTGAGATGATTGAAATGATGAGCATAAATAATATGCCTTCTCTTGCGTTTTGTGGCAACCTATCTTCTCTATGCATATATACCCTCCGAAAAATGAAAAATTCAGATGGCAGACGTATCATCAAGACATATATTTTTGGCATATCAACTATACCAATATCTCTACACACTGATTTAAACATATTACCATGTTAGGAGAAAAATTTTCAATCACCAATTTTCTACTTATTAAAAGACTATTTGCTCTTTAATAGATTCCAATTTTACAAGTGAACCATTTCAAGAGTTTAACTGCAAATCAATGGAAGATGTCTGAATTAGATTTGTAGCTTATTGTAGGATACTATATAGCCGTTTAAATCCTTGATTGTACCAGATAATTCACCGGATGATTGATTTGCTTCATCTATAATAGCGGTTATTTCTTTTAAATCCTTTTCCGCTTTTAACGCTGAGTATATCTTTTGCTCCAAGTTAAGTACTTCTTCATATTGATCAAGGGCTTGATTATATGTTTGTAACAGGTTAATCAGTGAGTCATGGAGGCTCAACAATGTTTCCTTATGTACTTTTTTCTGATCTATTTTACTCAGTAATTCTTCTGATTCTTTCATTTGTATTAATTGGTTTTCTACCAATGATTTGTCCTCGTCAACCATTAGTTTACACTGATTGATTGTCTCTTCAGCCTTACTTATTTGGTTTTCAGCCTTTTTTAGGTTATCTGCTCCATCTTTTACTGTCATTTCGTATAGGGATTGCAGCTTATTATTTTCGGTATTAAAAAGCTCCCCATAATTCATATTAGACTTAAAATCCCATGCCACTTGATTATGAACCTTCAAATATTTTTCATCATACTTTTGTATAACTGGTAGAATTAAAACAGCCATTAACATACTGGTTACAATTAAAGCTAGATATATACCTATTTTCTTTCTAATCATACGATTCCTCGTCCTTATAATCTCTTATCTTTATGGAAGTTTGCCGGAAAATGTTTTGATTCTTCGTATCTTTCAAATTCATAGCCCGCTTCCTTTATACTTTTAATTATTCCTGGCAATGCCTCAATGGTACCTTTCTTTTCATGAATTAAGATAATTTCCTCAGATCCATTTAATTGCTTCAGAATTTCTCCTTCAATTTTTGAAGGATTCTCTTGCAGCTTCCAATCTTTTGAATCGATTGTCCAATCCCACATTTTCAATCCTGCGTGTGCAGCTTGATCTCGCAATTTCGTATTTAACCCTGGAGATGATCCATATGGACATCTGAATAAAATCGGCAAAATATTTACCTGTTCTTTGATTAATTGCTGTGTTTCCATCACTTCTTCTACAATTTTTCCCTTTTTGTACAATCTATTATAATCATGGCTCATTGAGTGCATTCCGATATAATCTCCACGGTTGACATATTCCTTGGCCATATCCGGGTATTTCTTCATATTATTTCCGATCAGAAAATGAGTAGCCGGTATTTCAAATTGATCGAGTATAGCAATTAACTCCTTTGTATAAAGACTTGGACCATCATCAATTGTTAAATAAACTACTTTTCTTTCTTTACCATTTAATTTTTCAGGCACTTTTTTTACGGTCCTTTCATATGTAACCATGTTCAGTTCTGGATGCCCTGATTGATCATTGGTTTTGTCAGCCAAACTGGAAGTCGGCTTGATCCAGCTCATTACTGTTATGGATACTATAATAGTAACCAAGATAATTGCAAAATTACGCATTCTTTAATCTTCCTTTATAAATCTCTATTTAACTCCTATTATATTACAATTCTTTTTCTATTGTAATATTTTAGTAATATTTCAGAAAAATAGATTAACTAAAAAGCCACTATCCTCTTGTAGGGTAGTGGCTCTTGCATATCTATTTTTTTCTCTTAGATAATCTGCCAAGTAAAAAGGCACCGGCTGCTATCGCAAGAGCCGTGTTTGTTTTTTTGGTGAATACTTGTTTCGTTACAAGGCTTATGTTTTGAGGTCTTTCAGCCAAACGTCTCATAAAGTATCCATACCAATCCGTCCCAAAAGGAACATACGTACAAAACTGGTAGCCCTCTTTAGCCAATTCCATTTGCATATCGAAGCGGAAACCATAGAGCATTTGGAATTCAAATTTTTCATTAGGAATTTGATGATCTTTTACAAATTGCTTCACATGGTTTATGACTTTATGATCGTGTGTTGCAATGGAGGTGAACTTACCATTTAACAGATGATATTCTATCAAATTGATATAATTTTTATCAATTTCTGCTTTTGTTTGATAGGCTAATTCAGCAGGTTCCTTATAGGCACCTTTTACAATACGAAGGCGGTAATTTTTATATTTTTGTATATCATTTTCGGCTCGATGAAAATATGCTTGTATAACTGTACCAATATTATCGTATTTTTCCGATATCTGATCTACTAAATCAAAAGAAGGCTGTAATCTGGAATGGTTCTCCATATCAATATTTATAAAAATATCATACTTTGCAGCTGCTTCAAAAATTTCCAACAGATTGTCTCTGCAGAAATCCAAATCTATATCCAACCCTAATTGAGAGGGTTTTAATGATATATGAGCATCGACTTTATTTTCATAAATGGCCTCAATAACCTGAAGGATTTGATTCTTCGCCTTTACAGCTTCATCTTTATCACTCACAAATTCTCCAAGATTATCCACGGTACAAGAAATTCCATACTTATTTAACTCTTTTATACTCTCAATTGTTTCGTCTATATTTGTACCGGCAACTACAGTTTGGGCACCCATTTTTAACCCATATTTTTGAGCTGTGCGGTTTAAAAGCTGATTTTCTGAAAGAGCAATGAAGAAATCTTTAACAATCATTAAGAACACCCCTTATGTTAGTTAAATAACATGAAATCAATAAATACAGAATAAATACTTGTAATCTTACACTATGGGTAGGCTAAAACTTATATGTTCATATAACCTCATTTGAAGCGCTTACTTATTTCAATATATTCATAATATAGTAAATTCCGAAAGATTTCTATAAGGAATATCTTTTTTTACTTCCGTAATAATAAGCCGGCTCCCCAATAGAGCAACAGCCTTAAATAATAGGCAATTAATCGATTTAATGACCTTTTCTATATCTTTAATTGAGACATAAGCAACTATAGTGATTGTTCTTTTAACAAGTGCAGGTATTGGCTTTAATCTATATACCGCACTCCATTTCTTTTATGCATTTAGCCCTATATTAACTAGTCAGCTAGTTTTCTCCCCGTGATTTATGGCCTATTTTTCTCACAACTTAGTTTGTTTCCTAGACTTACTAAGTAGATACCTTCTATAATAATGTTCAAATGCCCATGTAAACGCTTTCTATTTTAAATGAAAAGGAGATTAGGACATGTCACAAAAATTAGTACGTAAGTTTCTAAGTTTCGGATTAGCTATTGCCCTTGTAACTCCTGTCTTTTCCACTGATATTGCGAGTGCTAAGCCATTAAGTGCTTTAAAAGCTTCCCCTTTATATGAAAGGTACGAAGATTCTTTCACAATTGGGGCTGCTGTCGAACCCGATCAATTAATGGGTAAGAGCGGTCATGTATTAAAGCGTCACTATAACAGTATTGTTGCAGAGAACGTAATGAAGCCTATATCCATCCAACCCGAAGAGGGGAAATTCAATTTTAAAGAAGCAGATAAAATTGTGAAATTCGCCAAGAAAAATGATATGGATGTTCGTTTTCATACCCTTGTATGGCATAGCCAGGTTCCTGATTGGTTCTTTATTGATAAGAACGGGAATAAAATGACCGAAGAAACCAATCCAAAACAGCGGGAGAAAAATAAAAAGCTATTATTACAGCGTTTAGAAAAACACATAAAAACGATTGTCAAACGGTATAAAAATGATGTCGACTCATGGGATGTTGTAAACGAAGTGATTGACGAATATGCATCAAATGAGCAGAAGCTACGTGAATCTCCTTGGTATCAAATAACTGGTACTGATTATATTAAGGTAGCATTTAAAACAGCTAAAAAATATGCAAAAAAGAATGCAAAACTGTACATTAATGACTACAACACAGAGGTAGAACCTAAAAAAACCCATTTATATAACTTAGTTGTTGAATTGCTTGAACAAAAAGTCCCTATTGACGGTGTCGGTCATCAAGCTCATATTCAATTAGGCTGGCCATCCATTACTGAAACGGAGGAATCTATTAATCGTTTTGCTAGTCTTGGTTTAGATAATCAAGTAACCGAGTTAGATGTGAGCTTATACGGCTGGCCACCAAGACCTGCTTATCCTTCATATGAGGATATTCCAGAAGAAGAGTTCCAGCGTCAAGCTGCCAGGTATAATGAGTTATTTGAAATGTATGAGAGATTAGGAGATAAGATTAGTAACGTGACATTCTGGGGAATTGCAGATAATCATACATGGCTAGACGACCGTGCCAAGGAATATAATAATGGCGTTGGAAAGGATGCTCCATTTGTCTTTGATCCGGATTATAATCTTAAGCCTGCTTATTGGGCAATAATGGACTAGAATAGATACCAAGAATAATTTAGTATAAGAATACTTAGATATCTGCTTATACTATAGTAAAAGAGGAAGCTAATTGCTTCCTCTTTACCTTTTAGTTACAGGGTATACATTCTTTTAATTAATCTGGTCATTGTTTTAACTTAGATTGCTATTTGTTAACTTATAGTATTAACCTGCAAGTTTTCCAATCTGAAGCTCATACATTTGATAATATTTTCCTTTTAATTCCATAAGTTCATCATGGTTTCCTCTCTCCACAATTCTTCCTTTATCGAGAACAAGGATTTGGTCAGCACTTTTAATAGTAGAAAGACGGTGTGCAATAATAAAAGTGGTTCTACCTTTCTTTAGCACCTCCATTGCTTCCTGAATCAAGCTTTCTGTTTCTGTATCGATACTGGATGTAGCTTCATCAAGAATCAGGATGGCCGGATTAAAAGCCAAAGCTCGGGCAAAGGATATTAATTGGCGCTGCCCTGATGAAAGAGTACTCCCCTTTTCAACAACCGGTTCATCAAACCCATGTTCAAGATGGGCCAACACACGGTCAGCTCCCACATCACGTAACGCTTTTTCAGCTACTTCTCTCGAAATTTTTGGATCATCAAGTGTGATATTCGAAAGAATGGTTCCAGTAAACAAATATGGATCCTGTAGAACAATTCCCATATGCTCACGCAAGGTTTGATGTGGGATATCTTTCAAGTCTATCCCATCAATGCGGATAGCCCCCTCCTGATAGTCATAAAATCTGAATAACAGATTCATAATGGAACTTTTCCCAGAGCCTGTATGCCCCACTAGGGCTATTGTTTCGCCCTGACTAGCCTCAAACTGAATATCCTTTAATACTTTTTCTCCTTCTTTATAGCTAAAAGATACATGATCAAATTCAACATGCCCTTTAAAACGTGGCTTACGTTGATCCTCAACATCAATACCTTCCTCATCCAGAAGTGCAAATACGCGTTCACCGGCTACCATCGCCTGTTCAAAATTTGCAAACTGATTGACAATTCCTGATATTGGGTGGAACAGACGATTTAAATAATTCACCATCGCGTATAAAACGCCTAGACTGACGACTGATTCACCAGATGCTGCCATACCTCCGAAATACCAAATAAATAGCGTTAATGTAATAACACGCAAAGCACCTACAAGATTTCCATTTAACAAGGAATTTAATTTTTGCATTTTACTTTGGTATACATAATGCTCTGTGTTCAGTTTTTCAAATTCCTCTGTTGTTTCTTTCTCCCGCTTGAATGCCTGAATGATATTCATCCCATTTATGGATTCGTTAATCATGGCATTAATATCACTTATACGTGCCCGAATGACCCTATTATACTTTGTAGCAAATTTACGAAATAATAATGTCCATCCAACGAGCAGCGGCAGAATAATCAATGTCACCATTCCAAGCTTTACATTAAGCAAAAATAGGGCAATGATAATTCCGATAATATTAACCGTACTCGAGAAAAAATTAGCTAAAACCCTTACATACAGCTCCCGAATTGCTTCGGTATCATTTGTAATCCGTGCCACTACCTTTCCTGCCGGTAAATTATCAAAGTAGCGAATCGGCAGTCTTTGAATTTGAGCAAAAACGTCCTTTCGCATTGTTTGAATAATTCGATTCGCTGCTTTTTGTAAATAATAGCTCTGCCCATATTGAAAGAAGAATGCCACAACCATAATTCCGAAATACAGAGCAAGTAATTGCATTATACGGCTGATCTCTGGCTGATAAAACGCCATGATTTGTGCTCCTGACAATTTCTGAGCCTCATAGGTTGCTCTTTTTTCTCCACTAGTAATCACCAGCTGCCCATCTTTATAGGATCTCTTCCCATCAAACTCTATCGGTTGGTTTAGGAATAAAAACGTCGTCCCAACCTGTTGGATGGCAACCTCACTTCCGGTCCATTCCCCATCCTCTACATAGGCCTCACGTTTATATGTGCTCCCCTGATAGTGAACGGCATCCTTTGTATTCTTCGTTTCCACCCATGGAGATTCAATCCCCATGATATGGTTGTCTATCATGTTTTTCCCGATATAGGGTCCGATTAAGTCCGCCCCTACTGAGATGGATAACATCATTAGTGCTAGGATAATGGTTCCTTTACACTTCACTGCATATTGATATAAACGTTTTCCCGTCTTCCAACCGGATTCCGTTTGTTCCAAATGTTCGTTCATTAGGCGCTCACCTCCTTGTTCGCTTCAATTTGCTGGCGATCAAATTGTTCTTTATACCAGCCCTTCTTATTGAGCAGCATTTCATGTGTGCCTTCCTCAATCACCACTCCATCATCTAGTACAATAATCCAGTCTGCATGCTGTACTGCTGATAATCTGTGAGTAGTGATTATCGTCGTTTTGTCGCTTCGTTCATTCCGAATATTTTCGATAATCGTTGTTTCTGTCTTGGCGTCCACTGCAGAGAGGGAGTCATCGAGAATCAGAATCTCCGGATCTTTAATTAACGCCCTGGCTATTGAAATCCTTTGCTTTTGTCCGCCAGATAAAGCAATACCTTTTTCCCCAACCAGCGTCTCCAGTCTGTTCGGCAGTCTCTCTATATCTTTTTCAAAATCAGCGAGGCGAACTGCTTTCCAAAACTCTTCATCAGTTGCTTCCATTTTTCCAAATAAAATATTCTCCCGAACTGTTTTAGAAAATAAAACATGATCCTGCGGTACATATCCAATCCATTCCCGGACATCCTCAAGATTTTGTTTTTCAATCGGTACATCGGATAGGGAAAGAATTCCGTTTCCAGCAGGATATTCACGGAGCAATTGTTTCACAAATGTGGTTTTTCCGCTTCCTGTTTTTCCGACGATTCCAATGGTATCCCCGCTATCGATTTTGACATTGATATCGGCTAGATTATCCACCTTTGAAGAAGGATAACGGAATACTACTTGATCAAATATAACGTTCTCTAATTCCGGGACATCCACTGGATTCGGATCATTTTTTACATCCTCCTGAGAAGATAATGTTTCGTTCATGCGATCGAGAGAGGCATTTCCTCTTTGCATGACATTAATTAATTCCCCAATGGCGATCATCGGCCAAATCAGCATCGATAGATATACGTTAAAGGTCACAAGCTGCCCAATTGAAATGGCTTGAGCGAATACTAGATTGGCTCCATATCCAAGACTGATTAAATAACTGATACCAATAACGAATGTGATAACCGGATCAAACATGGCATCTACTTTCGTTACTTTCATGTTTTTCTCATATACATCTTCTGTCATCTCTTCAAAGCGTTTTTCATCCGCTCGTTCCTGTACATAAGCACGAATGACACGGACACCCGCGACTGATTCAAGGACCTTGTCATTTAGTTCACCAAAAGCATCCTGTGCTACTGTGAAGTGCTCATGAATTCGCTCTCCGCCCTTTTTGACTGCCCATGCCATAATCGGCAAAGGTAAGATGGCGGCAAGCGTAAGTTCCCAACTAATTGTAATGGCCATTGTTGCTAAAATCGCAATCATATATAAGGTAGAATCCATTAACGTTAAAATACCGAATCCTGCTGTAACGGATATAGATTTAAGATCATTGGTTGCTCTTGCCATTAAATCGCCTGTACGATTCTTTTCATAGAAGGTTGGTGTCATTTTTAATAAATGACCTATAAATCCTGAGCGCAGCTTCCGCTCTAAAACATACGCTCCACTAAATAACTGGTAATTCCATATATAGGTTAGTATATAGAGGGTGACCATTAACCCGATCATCCACCAAACATAGGTCATGAGTGTCTCCTGATTCATTTCACCTATACTCATGTCATCTATGGCCATCCCAACAATCATCGGTGGCAAAACCTCCAGCACATTTACGATATTCAATAACGCGATTGCGACTGTATACCGAATCCAGTGCTCTTTAAAAAACCAACCTAATTTCTTTAAAACCGAAAACATTCCATCTCCTCCTTTGTCTTAACCGAAGAACATTTTAATTGCTACGTACTGTTTGCCTGTATGTCCCTTGAGATTTTTACATTGACCACATTTGATTCCATTTTTCTTCCTCCTTTTTTGAATGCAACTTAAAATTACCAACAAAAAAAGACTGCAACGATTACGTGTTGATACTTCCTCCAATCAAAAGAAGATTCGAACGTAAAAACGTCCAATCTTTACATTTGAGTTAGACAAAAGTACTCACGGCAACGTGCAGTCTTTTCGTTTAAAACGAGTTAAATCATATTTAAACGGGAGGACTGCACAAATCTCATATCGACTCGATGATACGCTACAACAATCACTGATTTTTTCATCATACAGTCCTCCTTTCATTGATAAGTAAATTGGTAAGTCTTTACACAGATTACTACTATTTGAATTGTTAGTCAATTACAAATTTAAAATATTTTCAAAAATTTAATTGCATGTTCGCTCATTGAATTATTTTTACAAAAACATCCATACTACCTTGCATTAAACAGTACCTTGTGTAATACTATAGTTACTACTATACAATGTATAATAGCGAAGGAAAGGAGGCTTTACGATTGAATGTCCAATTCAAAAAGGGCGTTTTAGAGCTTTGCGTACTTGTTATGTTAAATAACAAGGATCGTTATGGATATGAGCTCGTTCAGGGGATTTCCGATAAATTTGAAATTTCCGAAGGAGCCGTCTATCCGCTTCTCAGACGACTTACCAAAGAAGAATATTTCACGACCTATTTACAGGAATCTACAGAGGGGCCCTCTCGTAAATACTATCATCTAACAGAAAAAGGCCGGGATTACCTGAAGCAGCTGGTAAGAGAATGGCAAGCATTTTCCACAGGTGTTAATCAAATTATTGAGGAAGGTGAAGTACAGTGAATCGGGAACAATTTTTGCAACAATTATCTAACCATCTTAGCGCCCTGCCTAAAGAGGAACGCAATGACATCTTAAATGATTATAATGAGTATTTTGAAAATGGTTTATTAGAGGGAAAGTCCGAGAGTGAAATATCAGATAATCTTGGTTCTCCTGAATTAATCGCAAAGGAATTAAATATATCGAATACATTTGCCGAGATAGACAGGAAGATGACCTTCTCAAACGTCTTTGGTGCGATTGGATTAACAATTGGACTGAGCTTTCTGAATCTAATTTTTGTCCTTGGTCCTGCCATAGCTCTTGGAGGTATATTGTTAGGCGGTTGGGGGGCAAGTATCGGTCTCATATTATCACCATTCCTCCACCTGATTGGTATTATATTGGGTTTCAATCAGGCCTATGCATTTGAAGTTTTTCTTTCAATCGGGTTCAGCGGTTTAGGAATTCTCCTCTTGTTTGGCATGTATTATGTAACCATCTTTAGTTCTAAAGTGTTTATTAAATATTGCAAATGGAATGTTTCAGTTGTAAAGGGAGGTATGAAGCATGTATAAAAAGTGGCTGATTGTAGCTGGAATACTCATCGTTATTGGCTTTTCAGGAGCATTGCTGACTGCAAAATCGTTTTTTTCACTTCAAAATGAGAATGACAAACAAACGAAGCAGTTTCAAAGTTCAGAGATACAATCGATTGATGTCAATAATACCGTAGGGACAATCAAGCTGGCAGAAACATCTGGAGATGAAATTATTGTTGAGACAATTGGGTCTAAAATGTCCAATCCCATAAAAATAGAAGAGAACGGTGAAACCCTGTCCATTACAAACGAGGCGGATCATACTATTTCTCTAGGTGTTAATTTTAAAAAATCATCAGAGAATATTACAGTCTATTTGCCAAAAAAACAGTATGACAGAATCTCAGCATCAAATGAAGTCGGTGAAATTACAATCTCTCAGATTAATGCAGCCCACTTAAATGCAGAATCAGAAGTTGGAAGCATTCATATAAGCGATGTATCCTCCACTTCAATAATCGCTTCTTCAGAGCTAGGGAACATTAAGATACAAAAATACAGCGGCAAGCTCCAGGTCGATAATGAAGTTGGCTCGATTGATATTTCGACCGATGAAATCACTGAACCGCTTATCGCCAAAAATGAACTTGGAGAAATCGACTTAACAATTAATCAGGATCCAAATAACATCTTAATTACAGCAGACTCTGAGATTGGCAGTAAACGAATCTTTGGCAAAAAAACCGGAAGTTATATGAGTGGGGATGGAAGCATTACAGTTCAACTGAGCACGGAGACCGGCAGTATTCGTGTTACTGATTAATGAAAAACCCGATAAAACCTTCAAGGGCTTTATCGGGTTTATTTTCAATTCTATCAAACAGCTGTTTTAGCCTGATTTTGAGCAGCATCCACAAGGATGAATACCGCTGACAACAAGTGCATAATCATTCCAATACCAGGAATGAAGCCAACAACGGACGTTACAATTCCCAGTATATTTCCGTTAGCTTTTATTCCGGCTTTATACGAAAAGACTACAATGATGATATGGAAAGCAAGCATAATAAATAAGGGTACCCATGCCATGCTTAGGATAATTGTTCCTCCAAGAACAGGTATACCTAATAATGCTTCCATACCGCCTGATACCCATTTTAAAATATTAATCATTTGACGACTCATTACTAGCCACCCTCTCTCTTATATATTTTTTAAAATATTATTCTATAATAACTATATTTACTATATACCCATTAATCTAAATATTATTAACTATATTTTTCAATAAATATGTATTATGTTTATATAATTTTGTCTTTCTTATCTTTATGTACATCCATTTTTCCAGTAACCATCTAACACGTTGCTGCTATTATAAACCTCCTCCTGCCCTACTTCATCAATAGAACTACTCCCCATCAATTAAAATTCCAAAAAAGATAACAGCACAAGCGGTATCGCCATACATAAAGAATACCTTTTAATCGTAGATTGCAAAGATATGAAAGTAATCAATCAAGATGTAGATAAGATTATTTATCAAAAGGAAGGATTAAGTAAATCCATAAATGCAAATGCTGACAGCCAATACATTCAATTTACCCCTTTCGATGCGAGTTTTTCTGCTCAGATTATTTTTGATCTATTTGACCGTATTTTGGAGCCGAATAGCTTGAGGATATCCGATATTGCTGCATTTTGTATTTCACAATTTGCATATGGAGATAAGTTAACCATTGAACAACACTAGGATATCCAAAGCCAAAAGGTCATTTATATTGGAGATCAATATGGCTATACAGGTTCGAGCAGTCCGTTCCTCGCTTTCCATGAAGGGATACAGGATGGGCGTATTAAGCGCGGAGATTATGTTATGTTTTGGACAGTTGGTGCAGGACATCAGTTCATCGCTATGTTATGGAAATACTAATCTCTTTATATAAAATGAAACGGATCTAGCATCAAGTCGTTGCAGGAACAAAAAATCCACCTTGTTTTTTAGGTGGATTTTCTCTTATCATTTTTTATTAAACTGACTTCGCCCGAGCGTTTCAACCGTCCTCGGAATTAAACTGTAAATCTTACTTCCCGCATTCATCCAGCCTGGTGCATTAATTTCCCGCTTATTTTTTAGCATGATATTCGTGATTTTTTCTGCCAGCTTGACCGGATCAATCATCAAGCGTTCAATGTTTTTGATATACGTACCTTCTTTATCTGCGATATTAAAGAAATTGGTTTTAATCGGTCCAGGATTGACGGATGTAACAAAAACATTCTCTGTATGCATTTCCATACGTAAGGCATTTGTAAATCCAAGTACCGCATGCTTCGTTGCTGAGTAAACACTTGATTTCGGCGTCGCCATTTTCCCAGCCTGGGATGCAATATTGATAATGTGGCCTGATTTCTTTTCTGCCATCGCAGGCAGTACCATTTTCGTACAGGCAATGAGTCCAACCACATTTGTATTGATCATGGATTCTGTATCATCTAAACTTGCGTCCAACACTTTCTCGAAAATTCCAAAGCCAGCATTGTTCACCAGAACATCGGTATCTCCCACTTCATTCTTGATGTGGGCAAATGTCTGTTCAACAGCATTCCGATCGGATACATCCAATGTATATACATAAACCTCGCAATTAAAATCAGTCATTAATTCTTTACGGATTTTTTCTAATTTGTCCAAACTCCGTGCGATTAAAACCAATTTTGCTCCACTTTTAGCAGCATGTCTGGCAATTTGTTCACCTAACCCGCCTGAGGCACCCGTAATCGTAACAATTTTCCCACGAATTCGTTCATTCATGTACTTCACTTCCTCATTAATGGTCCATTATTTATTATAATACCATACGACACCATCAACCATTTCACTTTCAATTTCATGAAGACTATCTAGATAATCGAGCTGGCCCAATGTCTCAAACAATGCCAGTGCTGGATCTCTCTTAACAGCCTTCGGAAATAATTGTATAGCTAATTCCAAGACGTTCCGACGGTCTTCCCCAATGAGGCTTTTAACATGAAATGCCCGCTCATGCTGATTTTTTAAACGTTTCTCTATTAGCTGGTATGGTTCAGTAATGTCCTTTCCATGCCCTGGATATACGATTGTCAGTCTTTCATTTTGCAATCGACGCAAGCTATCATTCAGTTGCAGTTGCGGCTTCAATCTCTCCTGCTCTGCCCTTTTCGGTACCTCCAGAATCGGGTTAGGTGAAATTTTACCCAATAATAAATCTCCGCCAATCAGTGTACCTGACTCTTCATGATAGAAGGATAAGTGACCCTGTGAATGGCCAAAGGTTTCCATTGCTCTCCAACCAGGATGGCCGGGAATCCAGTCTCCTTCTTTCAAAAAATGTGTGAGGGGTTTTGAACCCGAATACGTATATAGGGACTCTACATCATTGGCATATTTCATCAATTGCGGAGGTACGCCAAATTGCTTTGCCATACTTGTAAAATAATCTTTTTGTTCCTTCATAAATGCTGGATCCCTTTTAAGATACCGCTGGTTATCTTCATGTCCATACAATGGATCTTCTTGAAATACATCAATTAATCCACAGTGGTCAGAGTGGTGGTGGGTTAATATTACCTGTTCAATATCAGATAGCCTATATCCCAGTTCCTTTAACTGCCGTTCAAGTGCCTCTTTTGCTTCCTGTGTTTTAATTCCGGCATCTACCAGAGT
This sequence comes from Bacillus sp. E214, assembly GCF_008087365.1. Taxonomy (NCBI): domain Bacteria; kingdom Bacillati; phylum Bacillota; class Bacilli; order Caryophanales; family Bacillaceae; genus Bacillus; species Bacillus sp. E214. The sequence continues at coordinate 1,633,470 of NZ_VENN01000001.1, forward strand.
TAAAGCATCTCCTTTTAGAAGATACGTATTTACATCTCCGACAGCAAACGGAGTCGGTATAATAATTTTTTCAGCTACCCTTGTAATCGAACTCATCTCATTACTCCCTGTTATGTATTTTAGTAATTATTTTTACATAATTTGTATGAAAATTCCATCATAAAGTTTGAATATTCTTGACACATGAGCTATTTTTTTGCATAATTTCTATTAATATCAAATAAATATACTTATACAAGCGTTCGAGAAAGAATAGTAAATCATGTATGGCGTAAGAGAGTGAAACCCGTTGGCTGTAAGGTTTCGCCGCCCACTGATGATTGAACCTGCCTTTCGAGCTGTCAGGAAAACCTGGCCGTCCGACCGGGCGTTATCCGGTATAAAGATGCAAGCATTCTAGAGCCGAATGCTCGTAAATTAAGGTGGTACCACGGAAGAATAGCCTTTCGTCCTTTACAGGATGAAGGGCTTTTTTTATTTTTACAAAGGAGGCAGGAGCATGAATAAAAAAATTGCTTTTCTTGGAGCCGGTTCTATGGCTGAAGCATTGATTGCAGGCATTGTAAAAAAAGGGGCAACTTCACCCGGAGATCTTTGGGTCTGTAATCGGAACAATGATCCTCAACTAGAACGCTTGAAAAAAAACTATGGCGTTATTCCATGCCGCAACATGTCCTCCCTTCTATCTGACGCAGATATCATCCTGATAGCCGTTAAGCCGAAGGATGTTTATACAGTCTTACAACAAGCCAAACCTTATCTAACCAGTAAGATGGTACTTATATCTGTTGCCGCAGGAATTTCTACTCAAAGCATTGAAGCCATTTTAGAGAATACTATGCCGATTATTCGGGCTATGCCAAATACATCTGCGGCAGTTGGAAAATCCGCCACTGCTATTTCAGGGAACATCTATATGAAACCAGAGCATCTTACACTGGCTAAAGACATTTTCAATACGGTAGGAATGGTCGTTTTTACAGAAGAAGAGAAAATGGATGCCGTCACAGGCCTCTCTGGAAGCGGACCAGCATATATTTATTACTTAATTGAAGCCATGCATCAATCAGCCCAACAAATTGGTCTTAATCATCAAGAAGCTCAAACTCTGATTATCCAAACGTTAATGGGAGCTGCCGAAATGGTCCACTCCTCCGATAAATCTCCTCAAATGCTGCGTTACGAGGTAACAAGTCCAGGAGGAACTACTGAAGCAGGTATCCAAATCCTTGAACAACATGGCGTTAAGGAAGCCTTTATTAAATGCATTCAAGAGGCTACCCTCCAATCAGAGCGTATGGGTAAGGAATTAGGAAGTAAAATCAAAGAAAAAATTCTATATGAGTAAAATAAATAGTTATATGATGCGCGTATCAATTACAGCACTTCTCTAAGCGCATTCAGAAAAATGGTCAATCATTAATCATCTAACGGGAGGATTATACTATCCTCTCTTTTTTTACTATCCCACTCCAGTAGGCTTTCAACATTCAGCCCAGCAAATGTTAGAATCCCGCTCTCCCCTCATACATGATGAAATAATGATTGAACTTTTAAGGCCACCTCCATTGGTCTTACGTCAATAGATGTTAACTTTTCAAGACCCCCCCATATTGGCAGGTACGTTCCTCTTCCCCTTGTTTTGTTTGTATATTCATCACCTTGCCCGGTGCCTATAGTTCCAGATAAAATTTTTGCCTTGTAGAAGTATTGGTTATTTCCGTTATATTTTACTTTTGAAATACATTCATTAACATTTACACCTACCCCCAATTCCTCGATGGCTTCCCTTTTAGCTGCAGCTTCAGGTGTTTCACCATTCTCTATGCCTCCTCCAGGAAAAACATAATAAACAGAAGCATTCAAACTTCTTTTAATGAGTACTATCTGATTGTTTTCTATAATTACCACGGAGCTCCGATCTCTCATAGCCATTCTCCTCCCTGTTTACGAGTATTGTTCTTGATATTTTTTATATAAAACCATGACTTATAGCAAAATAGCTGACCTTTTAACATTCGTAACATATTAATAAGGTAAATAGGAATTTTCATAAGCTAATTTTAAATCCATTAATTCTCGAGAGTAATGATTGCTGCAGAAATTTAGGCTGTCCCAACTTTAAATATTGTCCAATCCATCTATCACTTTAAACCATATGATGGCTATGTAATGGGAATTCGCTCCCATTATTGCAGCAATGAACAGGAGGTGTCTGTATTGAGTGATTCTTATGGTGGTAAAGGTGTAGGAAGCTTTGCTTTCGTTGTTGTTCTTTTCATCTTGTTAATTATTGTCGGTGCTTCTTATGTTGGAGGCGGCTACGGCGGTTACTAAGTAAGATAGGGGGCATGTACTCGGGGATTCCCGGGCCACATGCTCTCTTCCTTTTATTTGAAGCATTTGATTAGTCACCCCTTAATCCCAACTGTTATACTTGGTTACTGAAAGGAGTTGTCATCAATGACTAAATCATTATTATTTGAACCATATACAATTAAAAATATAACTCTTAAAAATCGGATTGTCATGTCACCGATGTGCATGTACTCCAGCTACGAACGTGATGGAAAAATACAGAACTGGCATATGACTCACTATACAAGCCGGGCTGTCGGCCAGGTTGGTTTAATCATCGTGGAAGCAACCGCAGTTACTCCGCAAGGTAGAATTTCTGATCAAGATTTAGGCATTTGGAGTGACGATCACATTGAAGGTTTACATACGCTAACTGCTATGATGAAGGAATATGGCACAGTTCCCGGGATTCAGCTCGCTCATGCAGGGCGAAAAGCTGAGCTTGAAGGTGAAATTATCGCACCTGTTTCTGTGCCTTTTAATGAAAAAATGAAAACTCCTAGAGAAATGACCAAAAAGGATATTGCCGATACAGTTGAAGCCTTCAAACAAGCCGCTATTCGTGCCAAAAAGGCAGGATTTGAGGTTATGGAGATTCATGGCGCACACGGATACTTAATCAATGAATTCCTAACTCCTGCCGTTAATACTCGTACCGATGAATATGGCGGATCGCCGGAAAATCGTTATCGATTCCTAAAAGAAATCATTACTGCTATTAAATCTGTTTTTGACGGCCCATTATTCGTCCGAATCTCCGCTAAAGATTATCACGAAGACGGATATGAACTGGAAGATTATATTCAATATGCCCGTTGGATGAAAGAAGACGGAATCGATCTTATTGATGTAAGCTCCGGTGGTGTAATGTCAGTACCGGTACCAAGCTTCCCAGGCTATCAGGTCCCAATGAGTGAGACAATCAAGCATGAAGCCAACATTGCAACTGGTGCCGTCGGATTAATCACATCTGGCGTACAAGCGGAGGAAATCTTACAAAACAACCGTGCTGATCTAATTTTTATCGGTAGAGAATTATTACGTGATCCATATTGGCCTAAAAATGCTGCCAAGGAACTGCGTGCTTCTGTTGAAGCTCCTGTGCAATACGGTCGCGGTTGGTAATTTCCTTCGATTAAATCATTGTTTTGATTTAATAAAGTACAGGAAACAAATTAAGAAAAAAGTATCGTTTCTATAGAAACGGTGCTTTTTCTTTTTTTGAACCTTAAAATTCGACAGGAGAATACAAAATAATAATGACGAGATCTTAAACTAAAATTAAATAATTACATATTGGAACAATTCGATGTAGCTGTAGATTAGTATTTTTCCTTCACATCCGTACCAAAGGGACAAACATTTCTTCAGTTTCTCTTATCAGAATTTATTTTTCACAACAATTACATTATTTTCATGTTAAGACAAAAAAATGAATGCCGATAGTTAATTGAAGACCATTGTGACTTTCCTAATTGATAGGAGGAAAAATATATTGAAAAAGAAAAAAGCTCGTTCAATCAAGATTAAATTATTGATGTTAACTTTAATAACGTTAATCATTCCTGTAATCGTTATCGGTATCAGCGTATTTTTTATCTCAAAAGATCAATTGATTGAAACAGAGAAAGAAAATCTCCAAACAAACACTGATATGACAATTGGAATGATCGGACTCTTACACCAACAAGTGAGTGCTGGTTATATTTCCTTAGAGGATGCACAGCAACAATTAAATGAAGAGATTCTGGGAGAAGAAGAGCAAGTTTATCAAGGTTATGATTTTGGAGAAGATGGAGAACTATCTGCAATCGACAAAGATGGCACTCTTACCTTACATACTAAAAACGCAGATACAAATTATAAAGACCTTAAAACAAACGGAGACAAAACAGTGGATCAGCTGATTCTTGAGAAAGGTGAGAACGGGGCTTTCATATCGTATTCTTCCAAAAAAGGTGATGTTGAAAAAATAGCTTATGTTAAAAGGGAACCTTATTGGGAATGGACGATTATATCCAGCAAACCCGTCGCAAAAATTACATCTAAATCATCTGAGCTTGCCTGGTTAGTAGCTGTAATATCAATTGGCTCTGTCATCATTGCCAGTTGTACTGCTTACTTCTTTTCTGCAAAAATAGCCAAACCGATTTCACAGGTTAGTAAAGGCCTAAATCGGATTGCGACCGGTGACTTTTCAATCTCTCCATTAAAGAATAAAAGCAAGGATGAATTAGGACAGTTGGCAAGTGATTTTAATACAATGGTGGACAATACGAAGATACTGATCACCCAGGTTAACCATTCAACTGAACAAGTTGCAAGAGCATCCGAAGAATTGACTGCAAGCTCGGAGGAAACAACTCACAGCACAGAAGAAGTATCCAATTCCATTAACCATGTTGCCGATGTGTCTGATTCTGCTAATACTCGACTTCAGGAAAGTGTACACGCTCTTGAGGAAGTGACAACCTCTATCCAGCGTCTGGCAGGTGTATCAAACGAAATCTCCGAAACAGGCAGCAAGGTCGTATCAAAAGCAAATCATGGGAATGAATTATTATCCAGGACCATTCAGCAAATAGAGTTTATTTACAAGAAAGCCACTGAAAGCGAAGAAATCCTGAAAATGCTGGATACCAGTTCCAGTGAAATCAGCAAGATTTCAGGAACTATTTCAGCCATTGCCGATCAAACAAACCTTTTAGCATTAAATGCAGCTATTGAAGCAGCCAGAGCTGGAGAACATGGAAGAGGCTTTGCTGTTGTCGCAGATGAGGTACGAAAGCTTGCTGAGCAATCTCAATCCTCGTCCAGCCAAATCGTCAACCTTATTAAAGAAATCCAGTCAAATATGGAAGGATCGATTTCATCCATGTATGAGGTAAAGGTCGAGGTTGAGGAAGGGATGTCTGTTATCAATAATACGGAAGAGGCTTTCAAGGAAATTGTGGCTTACATGGTTCAAATGGAACAAGAAGTGAATAGCATGGCCGCTTCAGTCCAACAGATTTCGGCCAGCTCCAACCTTGTATCGGATTCCATTAATCAAGTAGCAGAGGATATATCAAGTGTGTCAGTGCATACAACTAATATAGCTGCCTCTACTGAAGAACAGCTTGCAGCCACCGAAGAAATCAGCCTGTCCTCAAGCTCTCTATCCAAGCTCTCATCAGAGTTACAGGAGCAAATGGCGAAATTTAAGCTATAAAAATCTCTTATTACAATTGAAAACTTGGAGAAAATCCAATTTAAAGAAAGACCTTCAGAGAATTTCGCGTGCTGGCAACATTCTTTATGGAAGGTCTTTCTTTTTTCTATTTTATAAGGTTTGTTTCTGAGCCTTAAAGATATCTTTTTTGCTGTCTCCGTTATTCAACTAAATCCCCTTTTTTAAGTACATTTATTCACATATAAATTCTATATATTTTTTCTATGTTAAACTTTAATATTGTTTTTCCCACTTTAAATTGTTTTTTTATTGAAGCATCCCTCACCAATAAAACAACTTTAATTTCATTATTTCTTTATTGCAGATTAAGCATTTAGGTTTTTACGGAATACTTTTTCGGCTCTTGATAAATGATCCAGACGAGTCTTTCTAATCAACACTTCCCCGTCTGCCGTCTGTCGGTTTCTCCAAGCCAAATAGCAAGTGGTTGAGGTCTCAGTGTTATTATTGGTTTTCATCTAATAAAATCGTTTCACTATTTTCAACAGCTGCTAACATTTGAGCTGTATCGATACCGCAATCTAATGATTTTCACTTTACATGGACATAGTAAAATTATTATTTTAAGGAAGTGATATGATTGGACCAACAACAAGCGATTAAGACGCTTAACACATTCTTACGGGGTTCATATATGGCCATTAACGCCTATGAACACTTTATAAAAAAGCTACAACATTCCTCATTAAAAGACTCGTTTATTTCGATCCAGAAAGACCTAAAAAATCACGCAATCCTTATTTCAGAGAGAATTCAAAATCTAGGTGGTACACCTATAACGAGTGAAGGAATATTTGGAAGGATTGAAGCGAAAGTTGTAAATTTGATTGAAAACTACAATTCAGAGGAAGAGATTATAAAACATGCTATTAAGGGGGAAAATATATATGGGATAAAAATGAGTGAGGACCTAGTAAGGGGGAAGTTAGATGAAGAAAGTCTTAGTCTAGTCCATAAAATCCTGGATAAAGACCAGGAACATGTGGATTATCTAAAATCTCTTCTACATTCTTAAAAGTGAATTTCTCATTCAAATTAATTTTAGTACATTTCATTTCTTCCAAGCCTAACATATATATTTAATAAAAAAATCACCTCAAATCAAGAGGTGTTTTTTTATCAATTAAAATTTTTGCTTTCATATTTATTAATATCATTTTTCCTAATATGATTAAATAAGTTGGTTTGATATCATTGATTCCTTATTCACTTCTCTTCCAAAATCTCTATCCATTCATCATCGCTATAAATCCAATTATCTTCTGTTAGAATTCTAATTTCTCTTTCATACTTTTCTGCACGTTGATAATCTTTTTCCTGTGGGTTAGGAATTCTGGATAAGTCTCTGTTTTCTTTTAAATCCGCTATTTTAACTGTTCGACCAAGCTCATTTAATTTGGCGCGATATATAAATGCTTCCCTCTCTTCTCCTTCCCTTCTAGTCACAGAATCAATTCCAGCTATAATTTTTTCTGAAAAGCCATATTCTCGTAAATCATCAAAGGTAAGCTCTGTATCCTCGATGATATCATGCAACACTCCGACAATTTTCTCTTCTGCCGTGTCTAACCTATTCATTACAGCTAATGGATGATTAATGTAAGGGTTACCGCCCTTATCAAATTGATCCTTATGATACTTTTTAGCTAATTCAATAGCTAAGTCTAATAACTCCTCAGACATACTAATCCGTCCCCCATTCTTTTTTAAATATTATATTAATATTATAACTTCATTTGGAATGAAATAAGAAATGGGTCGCTTTCATTTAATCGCAGATAAAAAAACATCTCAAACAACAGAGAATTTTTAATAACAGGTAGAAAATCTTCTCTCTCAAACGGAAGTCAATAGCACTCTTATGCATTAATACCTTTCCTAAAGAATCACCTCAAACGGCTGTTTAGCCCTTCCATCCAGCAATATTTGAGAAAGTTTCATAGCTGCAGCCGGATGTATACTCAAAATCCTTTTTCATTCTTGTTGCATAAGCATAGGAGGCTATTGATAATAAAGGTTCAAATGTTCGATTTTTATTCATCATCTCGGGATTTTTTAATGTACGCTCAAAATTTTGCTGCCCCTCTGCAACCACTGCACAACGGATATACAAAAATAAATCAACAGAAAAATTGATTGGATTATCTTCTATATATGAATATTCTCCGATGTTTTTGGCATGCTCTCTAGTGTCTAATAGGTAGAGTTTGTAAGATAATGCTTCCTCAAATTCTTTTATATCTTTTACACTCATTTTTGATAAAGCAATAACGGCCGGTTCTAGTATATCTTCTCTCCCATTACCATTTGAATTCAGCAAGGAAATAATAGACCAAAATTCTTCATCATGCATCATCTTTTTAGGTACTTGAGCTATATTTCGATTTTCTTCCTCATCATTTTTTTGTTCCTCTTGAACTTCTTTAATAAAATTCTCCTGATCATTCTCCCATCTCCATTCATGATAAACCTCTATTCCAATACGATCCCATTGTTCACAGAATGAATTGCATATTATAGCTTTTTCCTTTTCCGCCAAAGGAAGATTTCCTATATATATTAAATCCCGAGGAGGCTCTCCATCAACCCATACAAGGGCTCGATTATTCTTATAAAAAAAATGATTTTGACGAAGGATATAAGTTAAACAATTATTCTCAATAACAGGCAGTTCCTCACCTATATATGGAGTTGTGATAACCAGGTATGAGCCTAATTCTTGATGGTGCTTAGCAATTCTTATCGCACCAAACCGTCCATCAGGCAGTTTTACAGCAAACACATCTCCAATTAATACTTCAAACTTTTGTTTATCCAAATCGTATTCCCCCTATATATGTATACATCAATTGTATTACATTTTCTTACAAAAGGGTTTTTAATTAAAACTAATAAAACTATGCTTATCCCAGAAATAAAAAAAGATAGCAGGACATACGCTTCCTGCTATCTCTACTATTAGTTTATCGATTTATTTTTAAAGCTTAAAAACCGAAAAATCTCTCGCTAATTCAGTATTTGCAAAAACAGCTTTGGCCTCATTAACAAGCTCTATTTCATCATCCATAGTAAATCTGGAACTGATGTGAGTGAGGATTAAACGCTTGGCACCCGCTTTTACAGCGCATTCGGCTGCCTGAATGGTAGTCGAATGAAAATAGTCAGCGGCCATCTCTTCCTGTCCCTTTTGGAAAGTAGCTTCATGAACGATGCATTCAGCGTGCAATGCCAGATTGACAGTATTTTCACACGGGCGGGTATCACCCAATATAGCAATCACTCTCCCCGGCTTAGGTGTTCCGATATAATCTCTGCCATCTATTATGCGGCCATCCTCCAATTGGACCATTTCACCTTTTTTCAGCTTGCTGTATAACGGACCGGGCGGAATTCCAGCTTCTTTTAATAAATCAGCCCGTAGTTCTCCGGGTTTATCTTTTTCGACGATTCGATACCCATAGCTTAAAATAGCATGATCTAAAGGCAATACCTCCACTCTGAATGTCTCATCCTCGAATAGCAGACCATCTTCTACTATTTCCACGAATGACAGATCATATTTTAAATGAGTTTGGCTCAAACGCAAGGACGTTTCCACATACTCTTTGATTCCTACCGGTCCGTAAATGGTCAGCGGTTCTGTCCCCCCCTGAAATGAACGGCTGCCAAGTAAGCCAGGTAGCCCATATATATGATCACCATGCAGATGCGTGATGAATATTTTCTCTATTTTTCTCGTTTTTACAGGCGTGCGTAATATTTGATGCTGAGTCGCTTCTCCACAATCAAACATCCAGCTTGCCCCTCTCTCTTCATTCATCTGCAGGATAAGCGAAGATACGTTTCGCTGCTTAGCCGGTATGCCGGCTCCTGTTCCTAAAAATACAAATTCCAATCTAATTCCTCCAGCCTATTTGAATACATCTATTTTACAGCACTCTTCCTTTTTTTTCAGCATTTGAGAAAATCCGAATACTTCCACATTTTTAATATAGCGATAAAATATTTTATTTTCTCCCTCTTTATCTGTAAACTAAGTATAGATGAAAAAAATTCAATCCATTGATAAAGAGTTGAATAAGAGATAAAATAAACTATCGTAATTACCATATAAGGAGAGGTTCTGAATGCCCACTATTGACAAACAATCAGGATTAATATTGATATTTGGGGCTACTGGAGATTTAGCGCAACGGAAACTTTTCCCTTCATTATTCCGTCTATACACGAAAGGCAGATTATCTTCAAACTTCGCCTGTATAGGAATTGGCAGACGCGAATGGACAACAGATCGTCTTAAACAACATATTCAGGAAGCGGTTGCCGATGAACATGGCACTGATTCAGAAAAGCTTGAATTTGCCGGTCATTTCTACTATCAATCACTGGATGTCAGCCAAGCGAGTGTATCATATGAAGAACTGCGTCTCTTGGCAGACCAATTGGATGAAAAATATGAGTTAAATGGAAATCGACTATTTTATCTTGCGATGGCACCGGAGTATTTTGGACCGATTGCCACAAGATTAAAAGAAGATGGATTGACCAATACAGCCGGTTATAAACGCTTAGTTATCGAAAAGCCATTCGGCCATGATTTTAAATCAGCTGAAGAGCTCAATAATCAGCTTCGTCAATCATTCTCCGAAAATGAAATTTATCGAATCGATCATTATTTAGGGAAAGAAATGGTTCAAAATATTGAAGTGATTCGCTTTGCAAATGCTTTTTTTGAACCGCTTTGGAATAATCACTACATAGCCAATGTTCAGATTACCTCTACAGAAACTCTCGGAGTTGAAGATAGAGGCAGATATTATGAGAACAGCGGTGCCTTGCGTGATATGGTTCAAAACCATATTATGCAAATTGTTTCACTGCTTGCGATGGAGGCTCCGATTAAATTAACGACTGACGAGATCCGCAGTGAAAAAGTTAAAGTACTTCGCTCCCTTCGCCCTATAAAGGAAGATGAAGTAGATCAATACTTTGTGCGCGGTCAATATGGTGAAGGTCAAGTCGGTGACAAACTTTTACCAGCATACCGTTCTGAAAATATGGTTGACCCAGAGTCCAATACAGAAACTTATGTAGCCGGAAAATTGTTATTTGAAAATTTCAGATGGGCCGGTGTACCGTTCTATATCCGTACCGGCAAGCGGCTTGCGGCGAAGTCTACTCAGATTGTCGTACAATTTAAGGACGTGCCGATGAATCTGTTTTATAGAACTGAAGAGCAGCTAAACCCTAATTTACTAGTTATTAATATCCAGCCTAAAGAAGGAATCACGCTTCACCTCAATGCTAAAAAAGGCGGAAAAACACCAGTTAAATTAAGCTTTAGGACTTCCAAATACGACCGATTCAATACCCCTGAAGCCTATGAACGCCTGCTTTTCGATGCGATGCGCGGAGATGCAACAAACTTTTCCCATTGGGATGAAGTAGCCTTGTCCTGGAAGTTCACAGATGTAATTTCTCGTGCATGGGAAAGCCAACCTGCTGGATGTTTCCCTAATTATTCATCCGGTTCAATGGGGCCAGAGAGCGCAGATGAACTGCTCTCAAAAGATGGCTTCCATTGGTGGGCAATTGAAGAAGAAGACGAGTAAATTAAAATAAAGTTGTGGAGGAGAAACCAATATGAAAATTTATGATGTTTCTATGCCAATTTACACTGGAATGCCCGTTTATAAAAATATTGAGGACAAACAGCCAGTTTTCAACACTGTAACAAACGGACATGTTACCGAATCCCGCATTACTCTTGATGCCCATGTCGGAACTCATACAGATGCCCCGCTTCATATGATGAATGATGGTGCTACTATTGAAACAATTGGACTTGAACGTCTCGTTGGTAAGTGTAAAGTATTTGATTTAACTCATGTAACAGGGTTAGTTGAAAAAGAAGATCTTGAGTCTTTACCTATTGAAAAAGGTGACTTCATTCTTTTAAAAACAAAAAACTCTTTCGATGAAGAATTTAACTTTGAATTTATCGCGCTAGGTGAGTCTGGTGCGAAGCATGTGTCTGAGATTGGCATTAATGGTGTTGGTATCGATGGGCTTGGTGTTGAACGTGCTCAACCTGGACACCCTACTCACCGAACCCTGTTTGCAAACGATGTAATTGTTATTGAAGGTTTGCGCTTGAAAGATGTCCCTGCCGGTGAATACTTTATGGTCGCAGCACCGCTTAAATTGGTAGGCATTGATGCTGCTCCGTCTCGTGTATTATTGCTGGATGGTATGCTTTAATAAATGATTAAATCCACTTTCGCCTGCGAAAGTGGATTTTTTTGATGTAGAACCCATCATAAAAACCTTTTTCGAATTTCCGGTGAAGGCAACATACACTGATCTTTACTACCGAACCATTTAATTCTGTTTCTCGCAATTAAATCATACACTCTATCTCTAATAGTTCTTGGAACCAGCTTAAAGACATACAACATACTCCATAAACCCGATAAATGTTTACATATCCTTAAGGCAGCCGAAGACTTCATATAGTATTTGTGATTATCTGGTTCAAGTAAAATTAAGCTGTCTATTCCTTCAGGAACATGGTATTCCTTTAATAACTGCTGGCCTGCTTCACTCTGCAGGGAGGCAAAAACAAAAATTCCTTTCGGGTCTCTTTTAATGATAAATTGAACACTCTTATCGCAAAAATTGCATTCCCCATCAAATAATACAATCATCTTCTACTAACCCCCTTCTCAAGTTGCCCCTTCTGTTTCTATTGATAAAGTTACCCTCTTTATTGTGATATAGACAATTTTGTTACCCCAAAATATAAATTCTTCTATTTGATTATACTAAACCCATCTTATTAAATAATGGATTTTATCTAAAAACCATCTCAGGTGCTATAAAGAATTAACCCTATGATAGTTTTTAAAAACTTCATGAATCTTTTTGATTGATTTTGAATGAATTTGATTGATTTTTATTTATAAACACATTATATTTAAACGGTAGGGAGGTGATTGGATTGCTGACTTCAGAAAGACAGCAATATATCATCGAAAAAATCAACCAAAATGGCTTCATCAAAATACAGGAGCTAGTAAAAGAATTACATACATCAGAATCCACAATTCGCAGAGACTTAAGCCAATTGGAAGACATGTCTATTTTAAAGAGAGTACATGGCGGAGCTGAACTTGTGAAAAAACGCAGCATTGAACCAACGATTCTGGAGAAATCCACTTCCAGAACAAGCGAAAAAAAAGCAATCGCCAAAGAAGCTGTAAGTATGATTGATGATGGTGATTGTATTTATCTTGATGCTGGTACAACAACCCTTGCTATGATTCCCTTCATTCAAAATAAACCCGTTACAGTCGTCACAAATGGGATTATGCAGGCAGCTGCACTTCAGAAAAGCAATATTATTACGTATTTAATTGGTGGCCGCATCAAGAAATCTACAAATGCAATAATTGGCAGTCAGGCTATCAATAATATAAACAACTACCGGTTTGATAAAGTTTTTCTCGGAATAAACGGCATTCATCCAGATTGGGGCTTCAGTACACCTGACCCAGAGGAAGCTATATTAAAAAGATCAGCCATCGATTTATCGAAAGAAGCTTTTATATTAGCCGATTTCAGTAAATTTGATGAAACATCCTTTGCCAGAGTGGCTGAACTGAATCAAGCAACTATAATTACCAGCGGGATGGATTCAGCCAAATTGGCTAAGTATAAGATGAATACAAAAATAAAGGTAGTGAAATCATGATCTATACCGTAACACTAAATCCATCGGTGGATTTCATCGTAGAGGTTGATCATTTTCAACTTGGCGGCTTAAATCGAATGCGCAAAGAAGCTAAATATCCAGGAGGAAAAGGAATAAATGTTTCACGTATCCTCTCCCGAATTGGTTCAAAAACAACCGCACTTGGTTTTAGCGGTGGATTTCCGGGTGGATTCATTCTCGATGCTTTGAGAAAAGAGAACGTACCTGAAGATTTTATCAATGTCGATGAAGATTCCCGAATCAATATAAAGCTAAAAACTGGGCAAGAAACTGAAATTAATGGATTAGGGCCATACATAAGCGCCGAAAAAATGGATGAACTCCGTCAAAAGCTTTCAAAGATGACTAAGGAGGATATTCTCGTTTTGTCAGGCAGCATCCCTCCTTCCATTTCGCCAGATTTGTATCAGCAGTTAACAAGGGAATATGCAGCACAAGGTATACAAGTAGTCGTAGATGCAAGCGGAAAAACCTTACTCGATGTTGTAAAAGAACATCCTTTTCTTGTGAAACCAAATCATCATGAACTTGGGGAACTATTTGATACGAAAATAGAAACAACCAAAGAGGCCATTCAGTACGGTAGCATTCTTGTTGAGCAAGGTGCTAAAAACGTAATTGTTTCTATGGCAGGCGAAGGAGCTTTACTTATTAATCACGATGGAGTTTATACAGCTACGATTCCAAAAGGAGATGTAAAAAACTCTACTGGTGCAGGCGATTCTTTAGTAGCTGGATTTATCGGGAAGTGGGATCAAACGAAGGATATACAAAAAGCATTTCAATATGGAGTTGCCTCTGGAAGTGCAACAGCATTCAACTACGACCTTGCCGAAAAAGAACATATCGAAGCTCTTCTCCCGCAAGTTGAAATTCAAAAACTATAAGGAAGTGAAACCATGAGAATCACAGACCTGTTAAAGAAAGATACTATTATCCTGAATCTTTCATCCAGTAACAAAAAAGAAGTTATTGCTGAACTTGTCAGCAAACTAGATCAAGCAGGCAAACTGAAAGATCGTAAAGGATATCATGAAGCAATCATGAAACGTGAAGAGCAAAGCACAACCGGTATCGGTGAAGGGATTGCAATCCCCCATGCTAAATCGGCAGCTGTTAAAGAAGCGGCCCTATGTTTCGGTCGTTCCATTAACGGAATTGATTATGAATCATTGGATGGGCAGCCTGCTCGCCTGTTCTTTATGATAGCCGCGCCTGACGGAGCAAACGATACTCATCTTGATACATTATCAAAGCTTTCCTCTATGCTAATGTATGATGATTTCCGTCAGGCTATTTTGAAAGCTTCTTCAGAGGATGAAATCCTCTCTATTATTGATGCCAAACAGAATGAGCTTGAAAATGAAGATTCAAAAGATCAACCTGCACCGGATACTGCAGAGGCAAATGAAGAAGGTTATGTGTTAGCCGTCACTGCCTGTCCAACTGGAATTGCGCACACCTATATGGCAGCGGATGCCTTAAAAGCAAAAGCGAAAGAAATGAATGTAAATATTAAAGTAGAAACAAATGGTTCCACCGGAATCAAAAACCCTCTCACTGCTGAAGATATTCAAAAAGCAAGTGCAATCATTGTTGCTGCAGACAAAAACGTTGAAATGAATCGTTTCAATGGCAAACATGTGATTCAAGTTCCTGTAGCACAAGGAATCCGCAAGCCCGAAGAACTAATTAACCGTGCTTTAAAACAGGATGCCCCAATTTACGAAGCCAAAGGCGGATCCACTAATCAGGATAGCGGGAATCAGGAGAAAAAAGGGATAGGCGCTCAAATATATAAACATCTCATGAGCGGTGTAAGTAATATGCTTCCATTCGTTGTCGGCGGCGGTCTCTTAATTGCCCTTTCCTTCTTATTTGGCGGAATTAACCCAACCGATCCAACGACACCGGGCTACAATGAATTTGCTGCAGCACTCAATACCATTGGCGGCGGAGACAAGGGTGCGTTCTTCTTATTAGTACCTGTACTTGCTGGTTTCATTGCCAGCTCGATTGCAGATCGCCCAGGTTTCATGCCCGGTATGGTCGGCGGCTTATTAGCTGCAACGGCAGGCGCAGGCTTCCTTGGCGGATTAATCGCTGGTTTCCTTGCAGGGTATGTAACTCTTGGTGTGAAAAGAGCTTTCAATTGGCTGCCAACTTCTTTGGAAGGTATCAAACCAGTACTGCTATATCCTTTATTTGGCCTATTAATTACCGGTCTAATTATGATATTCATCATTAATGACCCGGTTGTGGCCATGAATAAAGGGCTGACTAATTGGCTTGAAAACTTAAGCGGTACAAACGCAGTGTTCCTTGGTTTAATCGTCGGCGGTATGATGGCTGTCGATATGGGAGGTCCTATCAATAAGGCTGCTTTCACATTTGGTATAGCAGCAATTGCTGCCGGCAATGGTGTCCCCCATGCTGCTGTTATGGCTGGAGGAATGGTCCCACCGCTTGGTATCGCACTATCCACTACATTCTTTAAACATAAATACACTGACTCGGAACGTAAGTCTGGTCTTACAAACTATGTTATGGGTGCTTCCTTCATCACGGAAGGAGCAATCCCCTTTGCAGCAGCAGATCCAATTCGAGTCATCGTCAGTTCTGTAATAGGCGCTGCCACGGCTGGAGCCTTATCTGCAGCATTTGGCTGTTCGACTCCAGCTCCACACGGTGGTATCTTCGTTGTTGGATTAATAGATAATCCTTTTATGTACCTTTTAGCCATACTAATTGGTTCACTAGTAACAGCTGTTCTTTTAGGCTTTTGGAAAAAGAATGCAACTATTAAGGATGTTGCGTAAGCAAAAAGAAAGAATGACCTTGTTTCTGGTCATTCTTTTTTATATGCACAAAATCCGCATATAACTTACTGTTAAAGCTAATATCTAATTTCTTTGGATAACTGCTGAGCTTAATTCTTTGTTTTTTCTAACACGTTTATATATAACTGCCTAATGGTTCACTATAATATAATTTACATCGATTATACACTTCCCTAAATTTGTACGTCTGCAACCAGAATATTCACTCACCCCCTACCCAGGTATTAAATTCCTCCTATTGTTAATTATTCTAAAAAAATAAAAAATAGTAAGTTTTATTTCTAAATTTTATTAATCTCATATTCTTACAACAGCGAAAATTAATACTTATAACTTTAATCTAAAATTTTACTATGCTAATATAATAACGATATTGTATTTTTATCAAATAGCTAGTAAAGGAGTTGATTCAAATGAAGCATATAAAAGTTGTGACCCTCACTGCAGCTGCAATCATGTCGACTGCTTTTGCTCAAGAAGCCTCTGCAGCATCGACATATACAGTTAAAAAGGGGGATACACTTTCTTTTATTGCCTCAAAATTCAAAACAACGGTTTCGAATTTAAAGAAGTTGAATGATTTGACAGGTGACATTATTTATCCAAACCAAGTCATCACAGTATCTAGTAGTACATCATCATCCGGTATTACCGAACGTTCTATCAGTTCTAAAACTTACACCATTAAATCAGGAGATACTTTATCAGCAATAGCTGCTAAGCACTCTACGACTGTAAGTAAACTAAAGAGCTGGAATGATTTAAAGAATGATCTCATTTACCCTGGTCAAATTATTAAAGTGGCCGAAGGTGCTTCCGGATCCTCATCAAGCACCAATCATTCTTCTTCCGGAAGTACATCAGTGTCTACCAATCAGACATATACGGTAAAGTCAGGAGACACATTAAGTAAAATCGCCCGTAAATATTCAACTACGGTCAGTCAGCTTATGAGCTGGAACAACCTATCGAGTACAGTTATTTATCCGAATCAAACGTTAAAGGTGACTAAGTCTTCAACTACTACTGGATCTAGCAGTTCAAGTTCTACAAGTTCTTCCAGCAGTAGTTCATCCGCTACTACTTATACGGTGAAATCTGGCGATACGTTAAGTAAAATTGCCAACAAGCATTCAATTACAGTCAGTCAACTTAAGAGCTGGAATAACCTATCCAGTACAATTATTTACCCTAACCAAGTGTTAAAGGTGTCTAAGCCTTCTACTACTACAGGGTCAAGCAGCTCTTCAAGCTCTTCCGGCAGTACTGCTACTTCAACGACCTATACAGTTAAGTCGGGGGATACGCTAAGTAAGATTGCTAAAACCTATTCCTTGACCGTTTCACAAATCAAATCGATGAATGGGTTAAAATCTGATGTGATTTATGTGGGGCAAAAGCTGAAAATTTCAAAGGCAGCAAGTGATTTGCCTTCTGTTTCCGAACCTTCAAGCGGGTCTTCTTCCGCTCAGGAAACAATAGGAAACTCAGCTTTTACATCTAATCTGATTTCCATCAGTAAAAGCTTGATCGGCACAAAATATGTGTGGGGAGGAACAACACCATCTGGGTTCGATTGCAGCGGTTTTCTTTATTATGTCTTTAATAAAGCGGGACATTCTATGCCAAGATACACGGCTGAAGGTTTCTTTAATCGTTCCTATTATGTAAGTTCTCCTCAGCCTGGAGATCTCATTTTCTTTTCCGGTACATATAAGAAAGGAATCTCCCATTTAGGCATCTATCTAGGAAATAATGAATTTATTCATGCTGATAACAGCGGAGTACGTATTACTAGTACAAACAACAGCTATTATAAAAAACATTTTGATAGTTATAAGCGATTATACGCTAATTAAGATTCAGCGAGCGGGTTCTATTACCCGCTCGCTGTTTTTTCACCAATAGACTCACCTTCCCTCTAATGATAAATTAATAATAAATCTGTACTACAAATAGTAATTCTAATAGAAAGGTTGTTAAGGATGAGTCATATATATAATGAAAGAGAAATAATAGAACCAGTTCATTTATGCGATGAAAAAGGTAATTTAATACCTGATAGCATAGGCTGGTCGAGAAAGCCTCTTATCAGCGGAAATGTCACTGGACGCTTTCTTCGTAAAAAGAAATGGAACTATTGGTGTATAACAAATAAAGATGTTCTTTTTTCGGCTACAATCAGCCATTTAGATTTCGCAATGGTTTGCTTTGTTTATTATCTCGATTTAAACACCAAGACATTTTTTGAGAAAACAGCCTTATTTCCTTTTAAAAGTAATAAAGCGCTCCCTAATGATGTATTGGCGAGTACTAAACTCACCTCCAAACAAATGGACATCGCTATATTATGGGAAAATAATCGTTTTCAGCTGAACGTAGAGATTCCTAATTTCAACAAAAAACCGTTGCTGGCAAACTTTGAAATTAGCTATCCTGAAACGGATTCGTTGAGTGTTGTCATACCCTGGAGTGATCAAACATTTCAATTAACAACGAAAATGCACTGTCTTCCTACTAAAGGGACGCTGACTATTGGGTCTAAAACCTATCAATTTACTCCTGATGAAAGCTATGCCAGCTTAGATTACGGACGAGGTATCTGGCCAAGAAACTGTACCTGGAATTGGGGAATGGCATCTGGTAAACAAGGAAATGATGTAATTGGTCTAAATTTTGGCGGACAATGGACTGATGGGACAGGCTTTAATGAAAATGCCGTATTAGTTAATGGACGGCTGACAAAAATCAGTGAAGATATGAAATTTCACTATAATAAACATGATTTCATGCAGCCATGGAAGATTGACTCTTTGGCGACTGATTGTGTAAGGCTCACCTTTACACCTCTATATGAACGGATCGCCAAGACTGATGCTATTATAGTGAAATCAGAAGTACATCAAATGGTAGGCTATTATAACGGAGAAATACGCTTACCGGACAGCACTATCCTGACAATCAAGCAAATGCTTGGCTGTATTGAAGACCATATAGCAAAATGGTAGATTGATGTTCACTTATTCGAATATAGATATACGGAGTTGCCTAAAAAAAAGTTAGTTTTCTTCATGTTTTTTCACAATCCATATCGTTTGCGTTCCTAACTGGCGATTGAGTTGACAAATGTAAGTTGCAACATTACAATTTACTTGTTACTTACTAAAAATAAGCAAAGCATATAATAATAACTTTATTTATGGAACTGTGGGGGATTTACTTTGTCAAATGTACATAAAGATTTATCAACGATTATTAAGGAACGTCATTCGATCAGACAGTATGATGCTTCTTTTAAAATTTCCGAAGAAGAATTAAAAAGCATCCTTGAGGAAGCTACTTTAGCTCCATCTTCTAGCAATATGCAGGCTTGGAGCTTCATCGTAGTTAAAGATGAGGATAGAAAGAAAGATCTTGCCTTATATGGTAACAATGCAAAGGTGGCTGAAAATGCATCTGCTGTTATTGCTGTCCTTGGGGATACTGAAATGTATAAAAAAGCAGATCAAATCTACGATATGATGTTTGAAGCAGGCTATGTTGACGAAGAAAATAGACAAAGGCTCGTGAATGATGTTAAACGGGTCTATCCAGGTGCACCTTTAGAAACAAGAGCTAATATGGCAAGCTTTGATGCCGGTCTTGTTTCCATGCAATTAATGCTGATAGCGAAAAATCGTGGGCTGGATACCATTACGATGGGCGGCTTCGATAAAACTGCTTTTGCTAAAAATTTCAATGTGGACGAAAGATATATTCCATTAGTATTAATCGCAATTGGTAAAGCAGAGGGAGATCATTACTTTAAAACCGTACGCTTACCTGTAGAAGATATTACTACATTTATCTAATCGAGATGATATAAGGATAGAGCTGTCACACTAGTTGGCAGCTCTATTCTTCATTTTTTCAGACCAATATAAAGTAAATGTGATGATGTACCGAGCAGAGATGGTTCCTTTGCATACTCAATCAACAGGTCTACTATTTTTCCCATTTCGCCTTCACCCTTCTCTCTCCAATAATTCCACTGATGATTTGTAACCATAGAACCTATATTAGATCCTATTAAAGCTACTTTTTCAAATCCACTTGATTTCATAAATGGATCTATATCTTCTACACGATAATAGTATGCACCCGTAAATCTCCCACTATCTGCATGATTAAAACAGCCGGTTTCGGTAAACTGTCGAATGGCATCCACCGTGTTGTTTGGCCGCCAATGTTCAGGACAGATGAGTGAATTTAACATGTGCTTTACTCTTGGCATAAATGCTATGAAAACAAGGCCGTTTTTCTTGGTTACACGATATAATTCTTTTACCGCCATCAATCGATCCTCTTCCTGCTGCAAATGGTATAGTGGCCCTAGCATTAATGAAGCATCGAATTGTTCATCTTCTATTGCAGACAGGTCTCTTGCATCTATGTTATAAAACCCATCAAATTGGGCAAACAGTCCCAATTCCCGCGCTTTATCTTCAGCAATATCAACCAAGCTCGGTGTCAGATCCGACAGGGTAACGCGATACCCCTCTTCAGCCAGCTTAAGCGAATATTTCCCTGGGCCTGCTCCATTGTCCAAAACAGTACCTGATGGAGTTAAATATTTTTTAATATAATGCCAATTCACCTGAAACTCAATTGGTTCCCTGTCTAATCTGCCCCACTCATCAAATTCACTATAGTAATCAACAATCTCATTCATACCGATCCCCCTTTAAACTATAAAACGATTTGACTACTTATGTTCAAGAAAGAGAGCTTAAAACCCTCCTAATTGTTAAAAATATTATTCGTGAAGCAGGAAAACAACCATTCCCTCTATGCTTGTGATTTATGATAAAGAACTAAAATAGATTAGAAAATTAAAATCCTTCAAAGAGGAATTAGTGCCATAGAAGCACAAATTAACAATCAATGATTTGACTCCAAGTCTACTGAATGAACCTACTACTAGTAGAGAATAAACCTATATTACAGAAGATTTCTTTTCTGTCCTTCCATAAAAAAAGCCGCTCAAATTGACTCCAATTGAGCGGCAAAAACATTAACTTTTTGAAATGAATCCTGATCTATTTTCCTTTTAATTCATCCATACTCTCATCACGGATATTAATTGCTCCAGGTTAATTGGTTTACTGATATAGTCTGATGCACCAGCCGCTAAGCATTTTTCACGATCGCCCTTCATTCCTTTTGCTGTTAAGGCAATAATCGGTAGTGATGCAAACTCTGAATTCTGACGGATACGTTTCATCGTCTCATATCCGTTCAATTCAGGCATCATAATATCCATCAGGATCATATCAATCTGGCAATCCTTTTTTAGAATCTCCAAGCATTCGATTCCATTATGAGCTACTAAGACTTCCATTTTCTTTTTTTCAAGAATTGCTTTTAGTGAGTATATGTTACGCTGATCATCATCTGTAATAAGCACTCTTTTTCCATGGAGTATGTCCAATTGGATATCATTTGGTTCTTTAGCCGCAGCCACTTCTGCTATCATCT
Organism: Bacillus sp. E214; assembly: GCF_008087365.1. NCBI lineage: Bacteria > Bacillati > Bacillota > Bacilli > Caryophanales > Bacillaceae > Bacillus > Bacillus sp. E214. The sequence continues at coordinate 1,655,191 of NZ_VENN01000001.1, forward strand.
GATGATATTGATCCCCTTGATTTACATTAATATTTTCCTGATTCTGTAGATACGGTATATAAAGAGTAAACGTACTACCTTTCCCTACTTCACTTTCAACAAATATATGACCGTTAAGCAAATAGGATAATTTTTTGCAGATTGATAAACCTAAGCCTGTTCCACCATATTTTTGTACAGTAGATCCGTCTCCCTGTTGAAAGGCCTCAAAAATGGTTTGTTGCTTATCTTTATGGATTCCTATACCTGTATCCATGACAACAATTTTTATCCACTCGTCAGTTTGAGTGGTATTATGGTTATCTTTTTCATCACATGTATGGATTATTTTTTCCACCTTCACAGACACTTTTCCTCGTTCTGTGAACTTAATAGCATTGGATAGTAAGTTTTTTACGATCTGCTGAATTTTTTGTACATCTGTATAGAAATAGGAAGGTAGATTTTCATCTATTTCAATTGTGAATCCAAGTTGTTTTCTTTCGGCTTGTGGCGAAAATATATTTAAGGTTTCAACTAACTCACTGATGTTCATTTTGCTATATGTGATTTCAGACTTTCCAGCTTCTATTTTTGAAAGGTCAAGTATATCGTTAATTAAAGATGTTAAACTGTTTGCAGCCGAATAAATATATTCAATATACTCTTTTTCCTCTGCTGAAAAACAATCACTATCTACGTCTATTAACATCTCGGCAAGAATTAAAATACTATTTAAAGGAGTACGAAGTTCATGGCTTATATTCGCAAGAAATTCAGATTTATAATTTGAACTTTGCATTAATTGTTCATTCTTAATTCTTAATTCTTCCTGAGACTGTTCGAGTTCCTTCGTTTTCTGTATAGCTTCTTGCTCACGTTCTTCCAGAAGTTCATTTATCGTCATTAATTCTTCTGACTGTGAATGAAGCTCTTCCGTCTGAACCTGCAATTCTTCAGTCATTGCTTTTGACTCATTTAGCAAGCATTCAATTTCCATTCTATTCAGAACACTGTGTATGGCCAAACCAAGAGATTCATTTACCTGCTGAATGGCTTGGTATTGTATATCTGAAAAGCCTGTTATACTTGCAAATTCAAGGATCCCAATCGTGTTATTTTCATAAATGATTGGGACAATTAAGAAAGCTTTAGGTTTTGCCTCACATAAGCCCGTTGAAAGTAGTTGGTAATCTTCCGGGATATCTTCTAATAGAACTATTTTTTGATCAATAGCAGCCTGCCCAATAATCCCCTCACCAACTTTAAATTGATCTTTTCCACCATCACCATAGGATGCTGCACGATAAAAACATGTTTCATCAGCTTGACCCCTCAAATAGAGCGCCCCAATCGAAGCTCCTACTAATGGAGACAACTTACCTTGAAGACGATCTGCAAATTCATTTATATCAAAGACGCTTTGTGTTAAGCTTATTATTTCATTAATTTTTGATAGTACCCAGTTCTGTATCTTGATATCTTTCAAATACGCTTTCTCATTTTTATTGTAGATTTCTAAAGACACGGACATATTATTAAAAGCTTCAGCAATCAGACCTATTTCATCATCCGTTTTTACTTCAAGCCTGTGGAGGGTCGATGGATCATTTAAATCAATTTCTTTCAATACAGTTGTTATTTGGTTTAAGTCCTTTGTTGTTGAACGAATAACCCAGTATCCAATTAACCCAATTAACCCGCAGGAAGTTATTGTTAACAAGAAAACAACCTGACACAAATGATTGTACTTTTCACTTGCCCGTTTAAATGCGCCCTCCATCATCTCCTCTTGATAGCTAATAAACTCTTCTATTGATTCTGTTAGCTTAGAACTTGATTCTTCCATTATCTCCCAATTTTTGCTAACGTACTCATTGTCTTGTATTAGTTCCATTATGATTATTCGTTCGTTTTCTTTGTATATTCGATATAGGGATGCGCAATCCATTAATATTTCCCTAGCTTTCTCATTTAGTGTCATACCATGGATTTTTGCAAAATGTTCTTCAATCTTGACATGATTTTTAGCAAGTTTATCTTGTATAGTAGCTGATGTTACTCCTGATAGATCATTCGCAATACTCCCAACCAACATTTTTGATGAACTGACGTTCTTTTCTATCTCATAAGTATAATTCACTTTTTTATATCGATTTTCTACAATTTCTAATAAGTCCTCACGGGAGCTATTTAAATTCTGGATGGTCATTACCGAAACGAGTACGATTACCACCATAATCAGGACTATAGCAATTTGGAATCTCCTTCCAAATCCTAATTTACTGCTAATCATCATCCTCATCCTCATCCTTAGTATTCAACCTAACTATTTTATAATCCTAAGTTTTCTATTCATACCGGTATTATTAGCCAGTTCATCCAAAATACTGTATGACTGATTGAACAACAATCAACAAGCTATATATAAGAAAATAGTAATCAAAAAAAGTGAGCAACTTATCTGAATTCCAATATTCCAGCTTTTATTTAGATAGGAAATACAGGTTTTTTTTGGCGATGTGTCGAATTTGGATAATAAGATGAAATGGAGGTGTTTGCTTTGCGAAACGTCGATAAAAAAGAAATCGTTAAAGTATGGTTTCGGGAAGTATTTACGGGGGGGGGAATACAGATATTTTAAAAGATATTGCATCAGAGGATATGATTACTCATTCCCAAGGAAATGACGAGGGATATTTCGGTATAGAGCACTTTATAACTTGGTTATCCTGATATTGCACCTCTTTTGTTGAGCGCAAATGGAGCGTTCATGACACGATTGAAGAAGGTGATAAAGTCGTTGCACGCTATAGCGGATATAGCATTTATAAAGGCGGATTACTGGACATTCCTTCTGAAAATCAACAGGTTAAAGAAACGGGTATCATTATATTTCGAATCGAGTATGGTAAAATCGCTGAACAATGGTGTGAAATGAGTGATTTACAGCTTATTCAGCAGTTAGGAGTTAAATTTGCTACAAACTAAACTATGTAGAGAAAGTTTCGCTACTGAATGGCTTTTAATCCATTTTTTCCGATTTATTCCATATAAAAACAGCGGATTTTAACCGCATCCACTGTAATATAGTAATATTTTAGTAGTAGAATTTAATAATCAATTAGATGAATTAACACTTCAGATTCTTTTTTGTAAAAATTATTGATGATGTCCTTCTGGATGATTTTCAATCACTCCAAATACGGAAAATCCGTTTTTCTTATAGAAATCTGGTGCTTGAAAGCTGAATGTATCCAACATCAGAAGTGTACATCCTTTTTCTATTGCATAGTGTTCAACTCTTGCCAGAAGCTCTTTCCCTACCCCTTTTTGTCGCAATTGATCGTCAATCCACAGGAAATCAATCTGCATTCTTCCCCAGCTGTAATGAGCTGCGATTCCGCCCTGTATATGATTGTGGTCGTCCTTTACCACATAGGTGACTTTCCCATAAGCTGTATTATTATGCTCCGGCAGTTTTTGGCGATTAAAATCAATTAAATGTTCCCGGATAAACACTTGATCTCCTTCGGTGCCGAGCTCTATTTTAATCACTCAAACAACCTCTCCTTCTTAATCAACGAGTTCTTTATACATTAGTATATCATCCACATACTGACCATTCAGAAAAAATTCTCCCTTTAATACCCCTTGCTCAATATAGCCATTCCTCTTATAGAAAGAAATAGCTGGTGTATTTGTGGACAATACTCTTAAAGAAATTTTTCGAATCCCACGCTTCTTCCCCTCTTCATCTAAAAACTGCAGTAATTTACTGCCTATACTCTTTCCCTGAAAGTCAGGATGGACACCAATCGCCATTTCCCATACATGACAATTGCTCTCCAACGGAGTAGGATATTTAACAGACATATAGCCCGCAACTCTCCCGTTCTCAATTGCGACAAACATGCTTCCCGGCGGAAAATGCTGAGCATAATCGGCTACTGATTCCCAAACGATCGGCATCGGTGTATTTGTATAATTCCAAATCAAATTTTCAAGTTCTATTAATTGTTCGTAGTCCTCAATTCTTGATGAACGTATGACCATTTAATATCTAATCCCCTTTTCAACCATCTATCCTATAGTTTACTCTTTACATGCTTGAATGATCTATCAAAGTCAAAAAGCATTGCCACCCTCTAAGGAATGACAATGCCATGAAAAGGATGTTATCCTCTCTATTTCGTTAATTCTAGGAATTCATTTACATCTGCAATTGCAAGATCCACACCAGCCTGCCAGAAATCTGGTTTCGTTAGGTCTACACCTAAATGTTTCATCGCAAGCTCCTCTGTTGTCATAGCAGCTGTATCCTGCAATAATGCAATATATTTCTTTTCAAATGACTTACCTTCTTTTAAAGATAAGTGATAAATCCCTAAGCTAAACAAATATCCAAACGTGTACGGGAAATTATAAAATGGCACTTCTGCAATATAGAAATGCAATTTACTTGCCCAGAAGGTTGGATGATATTCACTCAGAGAATTTTGATATGCCTCTTTTTGTGCAGATGCCATCATTTCGTTCAAGCGCTCAACGGAAACCAATCCATTTTTGCGTTCTGTATAATAATTTTTTTCAAAAATAAAACGGGCATGAATGTTCATGAACATAGCAATTGCATTTAGTATTTTGTTATCGAGCAATGTGATTTTTTCTGCATCCGATACAGCAGCACGGACACTGGCATCAGAGCAAATTTGTTCAGCAAATGTAGATGCTGTTTCAGCGACATTCATCGCGTAATCTGTATTAAAGAATGGCTTATCATTTAATACATGGCTGTGGAAAGCATGACCTAGTTCATGAGCAAGCGTTGCTACACCGCTTGGTGAGCCTGAATAGGTCATAAAGATACGTGATTCATTTGTTTCAGGAAAGCTAGTACAGAATCCTCCAGGACGCTTGCCAGTACGATCCTCTGCTTCAATCCACGCCTTTTCAAATGCTTCCTGGGCAAATTTAGGCAATTCATCACCGAATTTCGCAAAATTATCGATGATAAACTTTGCTCCCTCATCAAATGTGTAATGCATCGGTTCCGTTGTTACGATCGGTGCATCAACATCTACCCAGCTCAATTTCTCTTTACCTAAAAGCTTTGCCTTACGGTTAAGAAACTCTACAAAAGGCTGCTTATTTTTTGCAATGACATCCCACATTACATCCAATGTTTCTTTCTTCATTCGGTTATACTGCAATGGCTCTTTCATAAAATCTTCAACACCATGCATTTTATAATTAGCCAAACGGAAGCCGCCTAAATGATTAATCGTGTCAGCAAACAAAGGGGCTTTTTCTCCCCAGGCTTTTTCCCATTTCTTGAAAATTTCCGCTCGGACTTCTGGATTAGGATCGTCGTGCATCTTATTAAAAGCTTGGCCAGCTGATAAATGAACAGTCTCGCCATCTTCATTTGTATAAGGAATCTCAATCATTTTTACAAGTGAATCGTAATGGGTACTCCACCCGACATATCCATCTACGCGCAATGCATTAATTAGTGCTTCTTCAGCTTCCGATAATTGTTCCTTACCATGTTCCCTTTGCTCATTAATATAGAAAGCTATTTCACTAATTTCTGGTTGTTCGATGATTTCTTGCCAGACAGCATCATTTATTTGGACAAGTTTAATTGTAAATCCTGTAAAAACTGTTTCGAATTCACTTATTAATGTGTATACTTCTCCATTTAATTGATCCGCCTTTGTATCATGGACATTTTGGGCAGTAGCACATTCAAGAAATGCCGATACCTGATAGATTGCTTTTTGCAGTACCTCTGTTTGTTTTAATATAGAAACAATCTCTTTGGTACCGCTAACGTCTGAAGGAGCCTGCCAAGCTTTTACTTCCCCTTTGTATGTATTTAACAGCTCTTTGATTTCAGCTAATTTTGATAGTAATTCAGGTGACTCAGAGCCATTTGGAAATATGTTATCCAAATTCCATGTTAGAGAGTAATTCATTCAAAAACCTCCTGTCTTTTCACAATTTTCAGTATACAACTTTTATTACCAGTTGGATATATATTTTCCTCAATAATAGTACTGTCTCCCATATGCTATCTACTCATCCTCTTGAACCTCTTGATTGGTTACCCTTTTTAATATATAAATCCAATATTATTCCGTATAATGAGAGTTAATACAGCACGAAGAAAATAAGGAGACAGGTTATGGGATATTTTCAATCAGAGGAGACTTATCAATTATTAAATGCAGTAGGAGAAAATATTTTTATTTGTGATGATCAATTAACCATCATATTTATCAATCGTTACGCTGACAAATTAATTCAATGTCTAAGTCCTTTTACCGGTTTATCAAGTAAGGAAGAATATATCGGGAGAAACATAGCAGAATTTGATCAAGGGGGGAACTGCAAGAGGACAATACTCGAAAACGATTCCTTCCCCAATACCAGCAGAATTATATTTTTCAATAAATACACAGCTAAGATTGCAATAAGTCCCTTTACATTCAACAATGGTTTAACAGGTTATATGCTCACTTGGAAGGATGTAACCGATTATGAAGAAGAAATACATAAAGGGCATTCGATGATGGAAGAAATGTATGCTCCTATCATCAAAACAATTCTGGATGATGTACTTTTAATGCCCATTACTGGATTTTTGTCTGAAGATCGTCTTCATAAGATCAAAGAGAAGGCTTTATATGAAAGCTCTGATAAACAGGCTTCCTATATGGTGATTGATTTTACTAGCGTAACTTCACTGGATGACGAATATATTGTGGCAGAGCTGGAGGTCATCTCTCAATCCCTTGCTTTATTGGGTACAGAAGCTATATATACAGGCCTGTCCACTACTCTTGTCCGCCAAATCGTAAACCAGGGAACAAAAATAAAGAATGAAACATTTGCTACGTTTAATCAGGCTATGAATCATATCTGCAAAATAAAAGGCTACAAGTTGGTAAAATATTAATCTTGATCTTCCTCTTCAGCTTGATTTATTAAAATCAAGCTGTTCTTTTTGTCAACTGATTTGCAAATGAATGACAATTCGTTTGCGCAGCTTTTGTGACAATATTGTTTCATAAATTTGAATTAATTATAGTAATTTTAGTTTAGTTATAGATATTTGCAAATTATAGGACTATTATATCTAATATAAACAAGGTCATTGTAAATTTAACTAATTATTAATATATACATAGGGATAACCTACTAAACAATTTAAACTATTTAAGCCAACTCTTCATTCACGCAAAAATAATTAGTTACTTTTATAATAGAGGTGACAGCACTTTATAAATGGTTTTTTTTCGTCTGTTTTGTGAATGAATGAACAATGCATAAGAATTGAAAGGTGTGAACAGTTAAATGGAAGTATTGGATCTCGCTAGGTTTCAGTATGCAGCAACTACAATCTATCACTTCTTCTTTGTACCACTATCCATTGGATTGGTATTTTTAGTTGCTATTATGGAAACATTGTATTTTTTTAAGAAAAAAGAAATTTATTTGGACATGGCAAAGTTTTGGGGAAATATCTTTCTCATCTCTTTTGCTGTCGGAGTAGTTACAGGAATTATCCAAGAATTCCAGTTTGGAATGAACTGGTCAGAATACTCCCGCTTTGTCGGAGATGTATTTGGTGTTCCATTGGCTATTGAAGCCTTACTGGCTTTCTTTTTAGAATCCACATTCATTGGTGTATGGATGTTTGGGCGTGACCGATTGCCAAGATGGGTTCATTTACTATCTATATGGCTTGTATCAATCGGTACCATTTTTTCTGCCTTGTTTATTCTCGCTGCGAACTCTTTTATGCAGGAACCAGTTGGGATTGCGATTGAGAATGGCAAAGCTGTATTAAATGATTTCGGGGCATTTATCACAAATCCTCAGCTGCTTGTTGAATTTCCACATACGGTCTTTGGGGCTTTTGCAACCGGAGCCTTCGTAGTAGCTGGGATCAGTGCATTTAAAATATTGAAAAAGCAAAACTTAGATGTATTTAAGAAATCATTTACAATCGCTATGATTGTGGCGATGATCTCAGGACTTGGAATCGCATTTACTGGTCACTGGCAGGCACAGCATTTAATGTCCTCACAGCCTATGAAAATGGCAGCCAGTGAAGGTTTATGGGAAGATAGCGGTGACCCGGCAAGCTGGTCGCTAATTGCTAATATTGATGAAGAAACCCGTGAAAACAAGTGGTCTGTTGAAATCCCTTATGCTTTAAGTATCTTAGCCTATAATAGCTTTGAGGGATCTGTAGAAGGAATGAATACACTCCAGGAGAAATACACAGAGCTTTATGGTGAAGGCGATTATATCCCGCCGGTAGGAGCTGTTTATTGGAGCTTCCGCATTATGGTTTTCGCTGGTGCTATTATTATGGGCTTAGCAGCCTTAGGACTATTATTTATCAAGAAAAATAACCTAATAAATCAATCACTCTATTTAAAAGCAATGGTTGGAGCAATAGCCCTTCCTTTTATCGCCAATACAGCTGGCTGGATTATGACTGAAATTGGCCGGCAGCCTTGGACAGTCTTTGGATTATATACGACTGCACAGTCCGTATCCCCTAATGTTACTGCAGGACAGCTGTTAACATCGATTATTGTATTTTTGGGGGCCTATACTGTTCTTGCTGTCGTATTAATCACTCTTATTGTGAAACAAATTAAAAAAGGACCATACCAAACCACTGATACAAAACCAGATGTAGATTTATTTGACAAGGAGGCCTTTGGAGCATGAGTCTAAATGAGTTATGGTTTATCCTTGTAGCTGTTTTATTTATTGGTTTCTTTATTCTTGAAGGCTTTGACTTTGGCGTGGGAATGTCCACTCGTTTTCTCGCGCGTAATCAAAAAGAGCGGGATCAGTTGGTTTCTACCATCGGGCCTTTCTGGGATGCAAACGAAGTATGGTTGATTACTGCAGGCGGTGCTATTTTTGCGGCATTCCCTGAATGGTACGCAACCATGTTCAGTGGGTACTATCTACCATTTGTTTTATTCCTGCTGGCCTTAATTGTACGAGGAGTTGCTTTTGAATTCAGACATAAAGTCCATGAAAAGTGGATCAGTTTCTGGGATTGGATGATATTTGTCGGCAGTATAATACCTGCTTTTGTATTGGGTGTTCTTTTTACTAGCCTTGTACGTGGAATGCCAATTGATGCATCCAAAAATATGTATGCTAGCTTTGGAGATTACTTTGACCCCTACTCCATTGTTGGCGGAATCGCGATGATTGTGTTATGCCTTGTGCATGGTTTAACATTCATCGGCATTCGGACAGAGGGGCAGATTCGTGATCGTGCACGTTCTTTAGTATCAAAAATATATTTAATTCTATTAGCAGGTCTTATAGTTTTCGCCGTACTAACCTATACAATGACAGACTTATTTGAAGTACGGCCGCTCGCTACACCATTATTCCTGCTCGGTGCAGTTGTAACAACCGTATTAGGTTATGTATTCTCAGCAAAGAAAAGGGAAGCTTTAGCCTTCACTATGACGGCTTCAACTATGCTATTTACTGTTACGATGTTATTTGTTGGTCTGTTCCCAAGAGTAATGGTCAGTTCAATTAGTTCCGAATATAACTTAACTATATTGAATGCTTCCAGTGGACCATATACCCTTAAGGTGATGACCATCGTAGCATTAATATTACTTCCCTTCGTTCTTGGCTATCAAATATGGAGCTACTATGTATTCAGAAAGCGTATTTCTGATAAGGAACCGGTGAGTCATTAATGATAAACAAAGAGATTTTAACTATAAAAGGAATAAAGAGCACCATGACATTCCTATTCGTGATTTCTTTATTACAGGGGATTGCCATTATTATTCAGGCCATCTACCTTGCTGAAGGGATTACAAACTTATTTAATGGGGAAAAGCTGTCTGAACAGCTTATCCCCTTCCTTTTATTCGTATTAGCTTTTTTGGTACGCCACCTTTTGACTTTTATTCGTGATAAATGGATGGATCGCTTTGCCTCCGAATCAGGGACAGCGATGCGAAAAGAATTATTGAAGAAATTATTTGAATTGGGTCCTCGATTCACCCAATCCGAAGGGACAGGAAGCTTAGTAACAATGGCTTTAGAAGGTGTTTCCCAGGTTGAAACGTATTTAAAGCTTTTCTTGCCCAAGATGATGAGTATGTTCCTGATTCCTCTGTTAATTGTAGGGTTTATGCTGACGCTTGATTTGACTTCTGCGGGAATTGTAATCATTGTACTCCCTATTCTTTTATTCTTTATGGCTATGCTTGGGATTGCAGCAAAGCGTAAGGCTGATAAACAATATGAATCCTATCAAGTCCTTTCCAACCATTTTGTTGATTCCTTACGTGGCTTGGAAACTTTACGACTTCTGGGCTTAAGTAAAAAGTACGATCGAAATATCAAAAACGTAAGTGAACGTTACCGAAAAGCAACGATGGGGACACTGCGAATTGCATTCCTTTCAACATTCGCGCTCGATTTCTTCACCTCCCTTTCAGTCGCTATTGTCGCCTTATTCCTGGGTGTTCGGCTTATGGAAGGTGCAATTTTATTAGGACCGGCACTTACGGTATTAATCCTTGCTCCTGAATACTTTTTACCGATTCGGGACTTCGGAACAGATTACCACGCTACTTTAGACGGAAAAAACAGTATGTCTGCTATTCAACGGATTATTAATTGGCCGCTTGATCTAAAACAAAAACAAAATACAACATTCTCTACTTGGTCAAATCAGGATTCCTTAACCATTAGCAACTTGACAGTCCAACACATGGAATCCAATCAATCCGCTCTGAATGATCTATCATTTTCATGGAAGGGATACGGAAAAATCGGTATTATTGGCGCAAGCGGTGCCGGAAAATCTACCTTAATTGATGTACTGGGCGGATTTTTAAACCCTACATCCTGCACAGTTACTATTAACAATCATTCCTATTCCTCTTTTAAAGAAATGAGCTGGCAGGATCAATTGCTATATATTCCACAGCATCCTTATCTATTTAATGATACTGTGCGAAACAATATTACATTTTACACTCCAAACGCCAGTGAAGAGGAAATTCAGTTGGCTATTGATCGAGCAGGATTAAAAGAAGTTGTTGATTCCCTACCAAATGGATTGGATGAACAGATTGGAGAAAGCGGTCGTATGCTGAGTGGCGGTCAGGAACAACGAGTTGCTTTAGCACGGGCATTCCTTGATAAAAATAGAAAAATTCTCTTGTTTGATGAGCCAACTGCTCACCTTGATATAGAGACGGAATATGAATTAAAGCAAAATATCGTTCCTTTATTTGACGATCATCTTGTATTCTTTGCGACTCATCGACTTCATTGGATGACAGACATGGACCAAATTATTGTTTTAGATCAAGGGCGTATCGTTGAAATCGGAAGTCATGAGGAGCTATTAAAAAAAGAAGGCCATTATTATCAATTAATTAAAGAACACATAGGGGGAAATGAGGTGCACCATGGCTAAGAAAAAAGACTCTATCTCCATTCTCAATAACTCTTGGGTTGGTCCTTATTTATCCCAAAATAAGTGGCTCTTAACTATCGTAATTGTACTTGGTGTTGGCACGTTCTTTAGCGCAGGTGCTTTAATGTTTACATCTGGCTATTTAATATCCAAATCTGCCACTTTACCAGAAAACATCCTCCTTGTGTATGTACCGATTGTCTTGGTAAGGCTGTTTGGAGTATCAAGGCCAGCCTTTCGTTATGCTGAACGCTTAAGCAGCCATAGCCTTGTTTTAAAAATACTATCGAGTATGCGGGTCCGTTTATATAGGGCACTTGAACCAGATGCTTTAGATTTCAAATCCCGATATAAAACCGGCGATTTGCTTGGTGTGATGGCTGATGATATTGAGCATCTTCAAGATTTATATATTAAGACAATCTTTCCGTCTATCATAAGCATCGGTTTATATATGTTAATTGTCTTGGCATTAGGATTCTTTTCTATTCCTTTTGCGCTTCTAATGTTTCTATTGTTATTCGTCCTGATTATTTTGTTCCCTCTCGTATCACTATTAGTGACGCGTGCAAGACATGCACAAATGAAAAATGCAAGAAACGGACTATATCAATCTCTGACAGATGCTGTTATGGGAATTGGTGATTGGATGATTAGTGGCAGACAGTCCGATTTTATCGAATGTTATGAAAAAGATGAAAAAAAGGTTGATGTACTTGAAGCAAAGATCAATCTATTTCAACGAAAACGTAATTTTCTCTTTCAAGCTGTCATATTGGTTATTATTGTGGCACTTGCCTGCTGGATTACCTTACAGGTAGAAGCCGAACAATTCTCTCCTATTTGGATTGCAGCTTTTATTCTAGTAGTGTTCCCATTAGTCGATGCTTTCGCCCCATTATCCGATGCTGTTAGCCAGGTCTCCAGTTATAAAAGTTCATTGGAGCGAATGAATGGCTTACAGGAAGAAAAAGAATTAATAGGATTAACAAACAATGAAAACACGAGCGAATTTAATGATTTGAAGGCACAAACTGCATTGCCTATCACCTTTAATCAGATTAGTTTTTCTTATTCTTCTACTGACGAGAAGGTATTGAATAATTTAAACTTTACCATTCAGCCTGGCGAAAAAATTGCGATGCTGGGTAAAAGCGGAGCGGGGAAAAGTACAATCGTAAAGCTTTTATTAGGTGCATATAAACCTAATCAAGGAAAAATCAGTATAGGAAATAAAGATATTTCTCTTTTAGATTCTCAAATTACAAGCTTCATTTCTGTACTCCATCAGAAACCACATTTATTTGATACAACCGTTATGAATAATATACGGCTGGGCAATCCAAATGCTTGCGATGAAGAGGTATATGAAGCTGCTAAATTAGTTAGGATGCATGATTATATTGAATCTCTTCCAAATGGGTATCAAACGCGTATGCATGAATTGGGAGGGCGTTTTTCAGGCGGAGAACGTCAGCGTATTGCGCTTGCGAGAATACTTTTACAAAAAAATCCGATTGTTATTCTAGATGAACCAACTGTCGGTCTTGATTCGCAAACCGAACGCAGCCTCCTTGAAACCATATTTAAGACGTTAAATGGTAAAACAATGATCTGGATTACCCATCACTTAATGGGTGTGGAAAAAATGGATAGAGTTCTGTTTCTTCAAGACGGGGAAATCAGTATGAACGGTTCTCATGAAGAACTTCTTCAAATGATGCCCCATTATACAAAACTATATAAATTGGATATGCCACAGCTAAATAATTAAAAACAAAAGCGCTTGAGACATATACCCGTCATCAAGCGCTTTGTTTTTATTCTGCTGGCAATTTCTCAGCTTGGTTCCAATTTACCAGGCCATCGTCTTCATCGAATTCGATCATGACATCAACAACGCCCTTTTCCGCTAAGATTTGCTTTTTAAGACGATCTTTAATATCGTCCATATCGGCAACCGTTAAAGACAGGTCAATTTCGACACAGACTTCTACATGAAAATCCTCGCCCTCTTTAATTACGACTACCTTCTGAACATCCTTGATATCTTTATCAAGAAGAACCAGATCGCCAATATATTGCTCCATCAGTTCATCAGCTTCACCAAGGGCACCTGCTGCATTGTCGAAGAATACTTTACCAACTACAAATAACATCATCATGCCGATAAGAATGGAGGCAATTCCTTCAGCTGCGTGTAGGTTTGTTAAATGTGATATGACAATCGCGATGATCGCTAAAACCCCACCTGAAGTAGCAACTAGGTCTTCCAAAAACACTAGCCTAGTTGCAGGCTTCGCTTTACCAAAATAGGTGAAGCTTTTATATAAGAAAGACAAGCCTTTCGCTTCCACTCCGACTTCATGCATAATTTCCTTCATTGCTTTAACTAAAACAAAAACTTCGAGAATTACACTGATGGCTAAAACACCGATACTCACCCAAAAATAACTAGATTCACTAGGGTGTAAAATATGCATATATCCTTCTTTTATCGTTTCATAAGACATGATTCCTACTATTAATACCGCTCCCAAAAGAACCAAATTTACCAAGCGGCCAAATCCATTGGGAAAACGTTCGGTCGGTGCTTTTTTACTTAACGCTGACCCAATAAACACAAAGAATTGGTTAGCTGAATCTCCCAAACTATGAAGTGTCTCCGCGAATAATGCCACATTACCAGTAAACATATAAGCTGCACCTTTAATAATAGATATCACTAAGTTGACGATTGCTGCTGTAATTGCGCTTGTATTTCCTTTTTTTAGTAACTGAAATAATTCACCCATAGACCCTACTCCTTCAATTCAAAATAGATACATGCAGATAGAAAAACTAGATATGTAAAGATTAGGCTAGCCTCTGTAATGAAAACTAGTAAGCTATTCCATTAAGACGAGGATTTTAAAAAAATATAAAACATTTTGGATCACACTTCATTTAATTCCTATGTTTGAATTTTCTTCTTCACCTCCTAATCCCTTATCTGTTAATCTCAATTATCTCATCATTTTATTCCCCATCTCTAGTGTATTTACACTAATTTTGAAGAAACAATAATCCAAATGAATTTATTGGTGCTTTTTACTGGATTTATGATCAACACCGGCGTATAGTTACCTAGGTAACTATATTCGAGGTGGTGGTACAATTGTCTATTTCCGGGCACCAGTATTTTTTTCATCAATATTTGCAGACAGCTCGATTATTTACAAAACGATTGAATGATCAATTAGCCAAGCATGATTTATTCCACTCACAATGGGCTATTATTTATTATTTAAAGCACTATGGACCTTCCACCCTCGTGGATATTAGTAATTATTTGAATGTGGAAAAACCCACTATTACAAGAACCGTTACCAGACTGCAAGAGCGGGATATTATCGAGCAGATTCCAAGCGATAATAAACGGGAAAAAAGAATTCAATTAACAGAGGCAGGAAGAGAAATTTATATCACCTGCATACACCATGTCAGTGAATTTGAAGAAAAAGTAATGTCAAGTGTATCAGAGGATGAAATAAAAATTATGATGAAGATATTTGGCAAAATGCAGCATCAATTACAGCATGAATAAGGACGTGACTACAAATGGAGAAACCAAGACTTTGGACAAAAAACTTCCTATTAATCTCTTCAGCTAATTTATTTATCTTTTTAACATTTTACAGCTTAATGGTTACTTTAACACTTTATACAATTACTACTTTTCATACGAGCCAAAGTATAGCCGGACTCGCTTCAAGTATATTTGTTATCGGAGCTGTGCTAGTTAGGCCTATTGCTGGCAAAAGAATTGCCCTGGTCGGTGCAAAAAAAATGCTTACGATCAGTCTAGCCTTATTTTTAGCAGCAACTATTCTCTATTTTATGGCGTCGAGCCTTGCACTCTTACTAATCGTTCGATTAATCCACGGTATTTCATTTGGTTTCGCATCAACCGCTACAGGAACACTTGTGGCTGAAATATTACCTTTATCCAGAAGAGGGGAAGGTATGGGATATTTCGCGATGAGTACAAACCTGGCAATGGCTATTGGACCATTTCTAGGCTTAATGATCAGCAATTCCTTTTCTTATACAATTGTCTTTTCGGTTGCCGTTGTCTTTGCTTCGTTAAGTTTCATCTTCACGCTCTTCTTGAATGTTCCAAAGATGCAATTTACAGCTGAGCAAGTCAAGTCGATGAAAGGTCATAAAATAAGTGACTACTTTGAGCTGGCCGCACTGCCTATTGCTATTACAGCTGGGGTCATTGGATTTACATATTCCAGTATATTATCTTATTTAACTTCCTATTCTCAGGAGCTTAATTTAGTATCGACAGCAGGCTTCTTCTTTGTCATGTATTCTATTTGTCTAATACTGACGCGTCCATTTACGGGAAAATGGTTTGATATATACGGTGAAAATACAGTAATCTACCCCTCTCTAATTTTATACACAATCGGGTTGATCGTTTTAAGTCAGACAAGCCACAGTATTACATTGCTTTTAGCAGGCGCTATAATCGGTGTAGGGCTTGGCACTTTTCAATCCAGTGCACAAACTGTAGCAATCAAAATGACGTCTCCCCACCGGATTGGGCTCGCCACCTCCACATTCTTTGTCATGTATGACATTGGGATCGGGATCGGACCATTTGTTCAAGGATTTTATATTCCGGTTTCCGGTTATAGTGGGCTTTATTTAACAATGGCTGTTATCTCGTTTATAGCTATAGGCCTTTATTATGTAGCTCATGGTAAAAAAGCTACTCAAGCTTCAAGAGTTACTCAATATTAATTGAAAAAGTATCGATTCAGCTTATTCATAGCTTGCTTGAATCGATTTTTTCTATAAATGATGTTATTAACCATTCATCTGTATTCAATCAAGTCTTTTACATGCTTATTTCAATAAAAAAAGCTCAAAACAGCCATTTATTAGCCAAACAGATAAGAAATAATCTTATTCTATAGCTTTCCTTGAATATAATTGAGCGATTTTCCATAATAATTGAGCGAAAACAGCACTTAATTGAGGCGATTTCCCCTTTCCATATTTTTTAGTTATATAGCATACATCTCCCTAACTATTAAAATAGGATAAGCGCCTAAACGTATTGTATTTCTTTATCTCCATAACAAAAGCTGTCCAATCAGTTACTCGGTTGAATGATTGGACAGCTTTAAAATTCACTTTATGTTTCTGCAAGATTCCCGTTCAATAAATTGTGTTGGAACCGTCACTCTCTTTGGAAATGTGTTTGGATCCTTTATCTTTTCAATTAAACTTTTTGTTGCTTCAATACCAAGGCGAGATATATGTATTTCTATTGATGTCAGTGGCGGTCTCGAATGCTGAGAAAGAATTTGGTTATTAAAGCCGATAATGGAAAGGTCTCTTGGTACATGGATATTGAGTTTTTCCAAATAACTTAATATTTCATATCCGGTCAAATCATCTTGGGCAATGATAGCTGTTGGCATGGGATTGTAGTTAATTAGATTCTTTAGTGATTCAAAACCTTTATCATTAAATTGATGTTCGTCAATCAGATAATCCCTGCAAAATGGTAGTCCACTCTCTTCCAGCGCCTCCCTGTATCCTTTTAAACGATCAATCGTAACAGCAAAGTTTTCATTTCCTCCAATAAATGCAATATTCTTGTGTCCCATCTCTATCAAATACTTTGTAACATCTTTAGCAACTGTCACATTATCATTATCCACATAGGTAATACTTTTTTCATGCATCAAGGGTCTTCCAATTACGATGAATGGGAAATTAACTTGCTTTAAAAACTCAATCACTTCATCATTTTTACGTGAATACAAGAGTATTAACCCGTCGACCCTTTTTCCTTGAACCATGGAAACAACTTCTTCATAGATACCTTCTTGAGTAAAACTGGTTGATAAATACAAACCATATTTTTGTTCATTCGCACTTCGGCTAATGCCACGTAGAACGACTGAGAAGAAAGGATTTTTAAATGCTTGATAGGCAGTGTCAGGCATAATTACTCCTATAGCCTGTGTACTTTTCCCAGCTAAGCTTTGAGCCTGAAAATTAGGGGTATACCCCATCAGATTCATGATTTCCCGGACTCTCCGTTTTGTTTGAAGACTGATATGCGGGCTATCTTTCAGGACTCTTGACACAGTTGACGGTGCTACATTCGCTTCTCGAGCAACATCTTTAATTGTTACATCCATCAGAGCCACCCCTCAATTCGTAAATCCTATTTCACTGCACCTTCAGCTACCCCTTTAATAATTTGTTTTTGTGCAAAGAAATATCCAATGATGACAGGAATAATGGCTAAAGTTAACCCGGCTAGAGCAAGATGCCATTGTTTTGTATATTCCCCAAAGAAGAAGAACATTTTCAATGGAAGAGTCTGCATTCCTTCCTGGTTGATGACAAGGGACGGCAATAGATAGTCATTCCAAATCCAGATCGTATTTAAAATACCGACTGTAATAGAAATTGGTTTTAGCATTGGGAAGATAATATGCCAGAAGATTTGCCATTTGTTAGCTCCATCTATAGTAGCCGCTTCATCAAGCGATTGGGATATACTTTTTAATGTTCCATGATACAAGAAAATCGACAAGCTGCAACCAAAGCCAATATACATAAAGATTAAGCCAGCACGATTCAGCATTTCAAATTTCCCAAATACCGTAATTAATGGAATCATGACGGATTGGAAAGGAATCAGCATAGCTGCCACGAAAATAAAGAATAAAAACGTACTCATCTTACTTTTATTCCGTGAGAGAGCATATGCAGCCATTGAAGAAAAGATAATAATCAGACCTACACTTACAACTGTAATTAACACGGAATTAAATAGTGTTTTCAAGAAATCCAGTTGTTCGTACGCCTCCACATAGTTGTCAAAATTAAATGCTTCCGGAAGGCTTAAGACATTCGTAAACATTTCTTTTTTTGTTTTAAGCGAATTAACAATCATGATATAGAAAGGGGAGAGCCAAATTAAGGCTAATACAATCCCAGTTATTTCTAAGGGCCAGTTATGCTTTCTGCGCATTACAATTCAACCTCCCTTTTCTTGTTGATATATACTTGTGTCAAGCTGATAGATGCGACAATCAAGAAAAAGATAACTGCTTTTGCAGAGGCATAAGCCATATCGCTTTCCTTAAATGCAGTCTGGAATATTTCCATGGCGACCATTTGTGTGGAGTTATAAGGTCCCCCAGCTGTTAAGCTTAAGTTTTGATCATATAATTTAAACGTATTGGACAGCGTCAAGAACATACTAACGGTAAATGCCGGTGCTACGAGCGGGAATATGATTGCGCGTAGTTTTTGGAAATAGCTCGCCCCGTCAATCTCGGCAGCTTCAGTTAATTCTTCTGGAACACCCTCAAGATACGAAATATAGATAATCATGATATAACCGGCCATTTGCCAGCTCATCAGGATGACTAATCCCCAGAATCCAGTATTTGTAGTCGACAACCAGCCTTGTAAACCTTCATAGCCAAGGGCCACACCAACTGCGTCAAATGCTTTCGTGAAAATAAACTGCCAAATGAACCCTAAAATCAGTCCACCAATCAAGTTTGGCATAAAGAAGATTGTACGTAAGATATTATTTGATTTAATTTTTGAGGTTACAATTAAGGCTAAAACTAAACCGATCACATTGATTAAAATAATCGATACGATAGAAAACTTAACTGTGAACCACAAAGCGTCCATGAATTCTTTTTCTTGGAATATACCAATATAGTTTTGAAAACCAACAAAAGCGGTTGTTTGAATTCCATTCCAGTCCGTAAATGAGTAAAATACACCAAGTGCCAGTGGCACGAGTACGACAAGAAATAGCGATACTAGAACCGGTGTAAGGAATAACCAGTAGGAAAAACTGCGAGTACGCATTATTACCCCTCCAAAATTGTGACAAAATTTATGACCTCATCCATTATCTATGTAGCAAAACAAAGTAGCCCAACACTACTTTGTTTTGCAGTTCTATCACATATACGTAAAGGATATTAGCGTGATTCAGACCAAGATTTTTGAGATTCTTTGACTAGCTCATCCCAAGACATTTCATCACTTAAATATTTTTGTATGTTTACACCCAATTTATCTTCGCCCCAACCAGTTGGATAGCCCATAAATACCCATCCAATTGTTTTTCCTTCAGTCGCATAATCATATACTTCTCTAGATATTGGGTCTGCGATTTTACTAGAATCATATCCTTTGTAAGCAGGAATGAAGCTGAAATCTTCAAGAACTGTCTTTTTACCTTCTTCAGATGTATATAACCAATCCAAGAAGTCTTTAGATGCTTCAATAACTTTCTCATCATTGTTGCTGTTTACTCCCCAGTACATTGGAATACCAACTGGTAGAGAATCTTCTTTATAACTTTCTACAGGAATTGGTAGAATACCAACTTTTTCTTGAGCAAATTCTTCATCAATTCCGGCGATGGAACCATATACCCAGTTACCTTGTTGAATCATAGCTACCTTTCCAAGTGAGAAGTTTTCTTCTACTTGCTGTGAGTAATCAAGGCTAACAGTTGGCTGAATAGAATATTTATTGGATAAATCAATGTATGTTTTATATTGATCTCCATATTTAAAATCAACCTTGTCAGATTTGTAAGCATTCATAATATTTTCTTCAAATTCTGGAGAGATAAAGACGTTGGAAGCATGCAACCCGGTAATCCATTTTTCTTTTCCTGGTAAAGCAAATACTGCTTTAATACCAAGATCGTCTTTTTTGGTATCGATTGTTTTAACCGCCTCTTCAAGCGCTTTCATTGTTCTGATTTCTTCTGCTTTAATACCAGCTTTTTCAAAGACTTCTTTGTTATAAAGCAAGCCGTATCCTTCCTGGTTATATGGAAGACCAAGGATTTTATCATCTGTAGTTACACCATCTAGAGTTCCATCTAGTGCTTCTTTGGATGCTTTTGTATCGGATAAATCAGCTAGTTTATCTTTCCAATCTGCAACATCCTGCGGTCCGCCAACATTATAGATAGCAGGTTCCTTGCCTGAAGCAAATTTAGATTTTAAAGAAGCACCATAATCTTCCCCGCCACCAACTGTAGTAATATTAATTTCTACACCTGGATTTTCTTTTTCATATTGTTCGGCTACATCTTCAAATTGATCCTTGAATTCCACTTTAAACTGAAATACATCAATTGTTACCTTATCTTTGCTATCGGAGGAAGAGCTCTCAGATGAGCATCCCGTTAAGACAGCTGCTGCCAATAGTGAAGCTGATAAAGCACCCGCATACCATTTTTTTTGTTTCATTCTTTTACCTCGCTTCTCTCTTTATGTTTGGTTCAAGTAAACGTTTTCTATAAATATGTAAAAGACCAGTGACCTTATTCTTAAAAACTATTAATTTTCCACTTTACGAAAACGTTTGCACAAACCTTTCTTTTCCAATTTAACATATGAATGTAATATCTCAAACCTTTTTTTACTCATTTACCTATTTAATCATATAAATTATCCTGAAAAGTCAAATAATATTCACTTTTTGCGCAAACGATTTCATCTATGACTTGTCAATATTGTGAGACCAAAAAATGATTAAACTCTTTGCAACCAAAGAACGAGTGAATCAAATGGTTTTAAGTACATTTTAGATTAACGGTTAAATATATGTGTAAAAAAAGCCACCTCCATAAGGAAGTGGCCGACGCATTATTCCACTGAAGTACCAGACTCAGGTATAAAATCTTTATTAACTAAAGGTTTTCCATCTTTATCAACCATAACAGTTAATCCAGAAATAAGGCCGTTATAATGAAACATATATAGGACTCCTGTCTCATTATCACGAATTATTTTAGTAACCTCCATTTTCCTTGAGTATAAACATCCTCAAAACGTTTATTTATCACTATAACGCACTCCTTTTTTCGGTTTGTTGAAGCAGCTATCTCTATCTATAACTACTACAAAATGGTAATTGAGTCTTTTGTATTGAGCAACATACGAAAACAGCCATTGAAAAAGAACATCTTTGAAAAGCACGTTCTTTTATTACTATTTATACTAATCTTACAATCGATATGTTAGCCCCTGTCCCCTGTTTCCACAGAGACCGTACCTACTAATTGGAGAGAAATAGTCGAACCTTTCAGTTAAAGGGAGGCTTACCTCATTGGCACGTTGAAAAGATACTACTACTGACAAGGTAGATGGAACCTAGCCCAAAATGATATCTTCCAATTTCAGTTGCAGCATAATTTATGATATTACAGTTGTCCTAAGTGTTTGATTAACGCTATCATCCATCATAATAGAGTCTTCTGAATGTTATGGACAGCTTTTACTACAGTTTCTCTCCCCTTGCATTCAATATATGTGATAAACCCATAACTTCCATCGCTATGGAAGGCAGTAACATTTTAATGGCATCTTCCCGGTCAATTATTATACAAGGGTAATGTTTGGGTTGTTAGGTAAGGACATACTAGTCCCCTCTCTGTTTATAAATAAATTTCCCTTACGTTACTCTCTTTGGGATAAATGTGCAGGTATACGTTAGCCTCTTTTTGGCAAATAAAAAAATAGACCATCCAGTCAATAATAAAGATTGAGCGGAATGGACTACTTTTTAAACACCTTTTTCTCAATTGCATAACCATATTCGGCTCTCGGCTTTATTTCAATAACTTTACACTCTTTAGTGATACTCAACATTTTTGGCGATTGTCTATATTTTTCAGCACGATATTTGGCTTTGTCCATAATATAATCAGTCAATCCAATACTCACCTCTCCATAATTTCACAATCAGTTTCATAAAAATGACCACAGGCTGCTTTTTTTTCAATCCAGATGGCATATTCTATGTTTTCCAGACGATCAGATAAGGCATGATGAAGTATATACATGCATTGCTGGTCAATAGCATCAAACTCATGAGTATAACTCCAAAGAACCGTTACAAGGACGGTGTCAAAATGCTGATACGTATAAATCATGGAGTTTTTTGATGGTCCATATACAGTCGTTTGTTTATTCTTTATACAAGGCTTATCTTTATCTGCTGATATATAAGCCTGGTGTTTCCATTCTTCCGGTAAAGCCTGCCACTCATATACCCCCCAATTGATTCCTATCCTAACCTGCTCCCAGTATTCCTCCGCCATTATTTCCAGATAGAAAGCCAGTGCCTCTTTATAATCTGCCCAACCGGCTTGTTCATTATAGAAACGGTAGAGACTCATTTTATTGTTTTCGGCATAGATATTAGAAATGATTTTTAACCGTGCATATTGAAAAATTTCGACAGGGACTTGTTCCTCCAAAGGATCTTCATCCTCCAGCTCTATCTCAAACTGAAATAATCTGAAGCTCTTTAAACTCCTCGTTGCTAAAGGCACAAATAGAAATAGTAGTATCCAAATAATCAGCAACAACAGCCCTCTTCCAATAATCCGATTTGCATCTGATGTTACTATATTGGTCATCAATGCTACGAACCAACCTTTATCAAGGTTAGACAATTCTGTTACCATGAGCAGTTGTATCGGATTCATCAAGACTTCCTGATATGCCATCACTAAACTTGCCAATGTCCAGCCGGCAATACTAACTAACCCCAATTGATAAAAATAAAGCATTCCTTTCTTGGCTATCGAGCGAAATAACTCTACGCATCCTTTCATTCGAAACCATTTTTTCATTATCATCAATTCCTTTATAAGGATTTTGCTAATGGCAACTACCTAAAGGGGGATAGTAATGAATAATTAAATAGTGTAATTGTTTCGTTGTATCTGATATATCAGTCGGCTTTCAGACTCAGTTGGCTGGATTTCCGTCCAGTTCGGCTGGATTCTGTTCCATTTTGGCTGGATTCTGCTATTTATATACTCGCTTTGGCTAATTTCAGCTCCACGTCAGCAGATTTTCCTCTGCTTAAGATGAATTCCCCACAAGTTTTGTTGTTTTACATCATTTTTTTATACTTCATCTGGAAACACCTCCTAGTTTTGCAGATTCCATTGAATTCCAGATCAGATTAATCCACTCTCTCAATTAATCCTATTATCAATCAGCCTCCCAAAAATCGGGAGGCTGATTCGTAAGTTTCAATTATTATTGTACTCTTGCAAAACCGAAACCCGATGCGTAATCATCACCTGTAGCGGCTCCATATCCACCTTTAATATCAACTAACTTCGCACGTCTTTGTAATTCCGCGCGTAGCTGTGTATGAGAGTATCCTGTATTGGAAGCCCATATTTTTGCTGCCAATCCGGATACATGCGGTGTTGCCATTGAGGTTCCACTGATTGTATTATATCCACCCGTATGCCAGGTTGATTCAACTGCAGAACCTGGAGCAGAGATTTCAACATCCTTTAAGCCAATTACATAATCACCATCTGTGGATGGGTTACCTCTGGAAGAATAGTTAGCCACACGGTATGTTCCATTTTGCTGAACATTCTCAAGAGCTGCCACAGCCACTACATTCGCCAAAGCACCCGGATATCCGATTGTATTGGCAGAATAGCCGCTATTACCAGCTGCCGCAATAATTAGAACACCTTTTCCATAAGCATATGTTACAGCACTGCTAATGAGAGAGTTATTAGAGCTGGAACCAAGTGACATTGAAATAATTACTTTTGAACCTGTAGAGGATGCTTGGTCTGCCGCATGTCTAATTGCTGCTGCTATATCATCTGAATAACCAGATCCATCGTCACCCAAAACTTTATAGGCCCATACTTTGGATTGAGGGGCAACCCCATATACGCCAGTACCATTGCCAGCCACTGTTCCGGCTACATGGGTACCATGACCATTCCCATCAGCACAGGAGCCATTCACAACCGTGCTGCTTGTTTGAGTGAAATCCTTACATTGTTCAATATTGGATGAAAGACTCGCATGCGTTTTTAACACGCCTGTGTCTAAAACTGCTACTTTAATTCCACTGCCGCCTGATGTAGAAGTAAGAGAGCTATTATTATAGATTGCTTTAATTCCCCATGGCACTCGGGTTGTAGGTGCAGAAGTAGCTTTTTCTATAGCAGTTGCAGCAATTTTAAATTCAGGTACTTTTTCTACTTCGATATTTTTATTTTCCAATAGTTTCTGATATTCTTTTTCAGAAACATCTGTCGTAAATCCTTGGTTGCTGAAGTCTCGGTGTGTCCCCATATTTTTCTTTACTTTTGTTTTTTCTGACTGAGATCCCTGAATCAGAACACGATAGGTTTTCTCTGAGCTGACATCCTTTGCCTTTGCAGTCGACCTCTCCTCAGCATTTGTTCCTGAGCCAAAAGATAAAGCCATTGATACACTTAGGACAACTCCAGCAAATATCTTCCTTTTTTTCATCTTTCAGTCTCCTCTCGTTTTTTGAATTTTCTGTGAACTTTTCTTGTTGTATCGTTATTATAGTGGCTATTTTTTTCTTTGAACACGGAACAAATTAACTATTAATTCAGAATTATTATTTTCTATTTTGTCAAATAAAAAAACTTTCCCAAGTTATCAGATTAGTTTTTGTGACAAATTACTATATTTTTTGCGCTTTTTCTTACCTATCGACATTTTTCTATCCTATTTGCGACCTATTTGGCGATTAATACAAACAGGTGTTTGTACCTAGTAGAATTATATTTTCCCAATAAAATTTATGTAAATTTTCAGATAATTTAATAATCCACTAAATTAATTATGCAAAAATGAAAACAAAAAAGAACTGATTGATTGGACAATCAGTCCTTTTGACCCTCTCTAAAATGACACCATTTATACGATTGGCGGCAAAATGGGAGCTTTTCTTTTCATCTATTCTCCTCCTTAACTAGTAGTCTGTATAAATATATTGCAAGGCTTTCTGAAACTTTCCTGATTTCTTATAATAATCTGCCAAAATTTTACTAACACTGCGAATATCATTATAATGAGATTCCCCATTATATAGATAAGGAAGAGTATACTCTTCTAAATAGCTAATCGCTCTTTCTTCTTCCCCCTGAATCATATATAAATAATAATTGGGCAGCATTTGATATATTTTAGACCCGGTTTCTTGAGCTTTCTTCTTTAAGTGATGTAAATACTCTTTCGCCTGTTCCCATTCTCCCAAATAATAAGAGGTTTCTGCCAAAGCATAAAGGCTCACCATAGAAGATTGGGCATTCTCCGCTTCACAATTTACAGCTTTATAATAATAGTCTCTTGCTTCACTCAGCTCTCCTTTTTTCTGCTTTAAATAGCCAATATTATGATAGGCAATCGATAAAGTTGCCGATTCATTTAGGATCTCAGCATTTCTTTTCAAATGTTTATAGCACTCTGCTGCCACCTCATAAATGCCTGTATCGGTATAACTAATGCCGAGAATCACAAGCGTGTGCATAATTCGCTTTATATTATATTGGGCAGTAAAGGCATTTAGTGCCTCGTTAGCATAGAAGATAGCATGCCCATGCTGTTCCATATGACATTTAGCAAGTGCCAAATGATAATAAACATCCGCAGAAACACTCATCCCATCCCTGCTTGCAGAAACTAATTCCTCTAAAACTTCATTGGCCTGTCTGTACTTATTTTGGATGAGCAGACAAATAGCATGATAATAATGAAGCAAATATAGCTCCTGATAATTTAAATTCTTCTTATGTTTATCAAGCCATTTATAGTGTTGAATGGCTTTTTTAGTATCCTTAATAAATAATAAATATCTCATTTTATACAATTCATATAAAAATAAATGTGGTGTATAGGCAATGAAATCTACCAAACTATCTAACTTCCGATCAATCTCTTTTGCCTCTTCAATCTGAAAATAATTGATGCATTCAATCCATTCATCCAGCAATCTTTTCACCGTATTATTTTGTTCATAAACATTCGTTAAGTCTGCTCCTAAACGTTGTAATAATAAATGGATAGTTTGGTCATTTGCTTCCTTCTCATTATGTTCAATCTTACTTAGATGAGGTACAGAACATATGCCTTCGACCAGCTCACTTTGAGTTAATCCCTGCTTAGTCCGATAATATTTAATCAACGAACCTACTTTCATGCACCCACCCTCTTCCATTTGTTTCCAATATTATATATTTAAAAGTCAAGTTCTAACATACATCCTGAAACCTATTTTTATAATTTTCGTTCCCCTCATTTCATCATTTACCGACATTCAGTCTGATATTATAGCGGATTTTAGTCAGTAAAAATAAAAACCTGGCTATATGCCAGGTTCATTAAATATTTCTTAGCCACATTCATTCTTTTTCAGCATGGTTCGCCGTTTGCGTAATCTTATCCCTTTAATTCTAACTTGTTCTAAATCATTCGGAAGGATATTACGATACTCACGAAATAATTGTCTCCATTTCAAGGTATAAGCACTCCCTTCCTAAAATTTATTTTGAAAGCAAAAAATCCACCTTGTCTATTGGCAAGGTGGATTGCTGATTATCTCCAGTTTTTCACTTCAGCTTCTGTTTTTCTCACGTGTTCCATTATTTCCTGAATACGAACCCGTTTATTTTCCCAGCATTTTGGACTTAGATCAACCGGATATTTTTCCGGATTAAGGAACCGTTTATATTCATCCCAAAGCAAGTCCAGGTTATCCTTGGCAAATTGTTGAATAACCGTCAAGTCTGGTGTTTTATACACTAATTGCCCATCCACAAAGATGTTTTCATGCAGTGGTACTGCATCAAAATTTGTTACTTCCTTGCTAATGAAGGTATGTACAGGATGGAACATAGTCAATATTTTCTCAGAAGCAGGATTTTCATATTCGAGTGTAATATAATCCCCTTCCGATTTATTTGTTTCCTTATTAATAATCCGATACACATTCTTCATGCCAGGAGTAGTCACTTTTTCAGGATTTGCACTGATTTTGATTGTATCAACCATATCGCCGTTTTCATCTTCAATGCTGACCATTTTATATACAGCTCCTAAAGCTGGCTGGTCATAGGCCGTGATCAGTTTGGTTCCGACACCCCACATATCAATTTTGGCGCCCTGTGCTTTCAGGTTCAGGATTGTTGCTTCATCTAAATCATTGGAAGCCGTAATTAATGTATCTGTGAAGCCTGCTTCATCAAGCATTTTGCGTGCTTTCTTAGACAAGTAAGCTAAATCCCCACTATCCAAACGAATGGCTTTAAAATTAATTTTATCGCCCATTTCCTTCGCTACTCGTATGGCAGTTGGCACACCTGATTTTAATGTATCAAAGGTGTCAACAAGGAAGGTGCAATCATAATGTGATTCTGCATATTTTCGGAAGGCTGTATATTCATCCCGATAAGCCTGAACAAGCGCGTGCGCATGAGTTCCTACTACCGGAATGCCGAATTTCTTGCCAGCTCTGACATTACTGCTTGCCTGAAAACCGCCGATATAAGCGGCTCTTGTTCCCCAAATTGCCGCTTCCGTTTCCTGTGCTCTCCTTGTACCGAATTCAAACAAGGATTCACCACCAGTTACTACACTCAGACGTGATGCTTTTGTTGCAATAAGAGTTTGGTAATTAATAATATTCAATATTGCTGTTTCAACCAGCTGAGCTTCTGCAAGCGGAGCCTCAATTCGCATTAAAGGCTCATTTTCGAAAACGAGCTCGCCTTCTTTCATGCTTCTGATGGTGCCTGTAAAACGCAGTTCTTTTAAATATTCAAGGAATACTTCGTCATACTTAAGCTCTTCCCTTAAATATTGAATATCACTCTCTGTAAATTTTAAGTCTTTAATATATGTAATCACCCGTTCAAGTCCGGCAAATATGGCATAACCGTTCTTAAATGGGTTGCGCCTGAAATACACATCAAATACCGCTTTTTTATTATGAATCCCATCTTTAAAATAGGTTTCCATCATATTAATTTGGTATAGGTCTGTATGCAAAGCAAAGCTGTCGTCCGGATAATGTGTCATCAAACTTCCTCCTTCAATTACAAAACACTGGCTCCCAGCGTATTTTCAAAATGGGATAAGGCCCACTCATGACCTGCTTCATTAAAGCTCGCCACTCCATTTTTATGTATTACTATTTTAAACCCTTTATTATAGGCATCCACTGCTGTATGCAAAATACAGATATCTGTACAAACTCCTACTAAATGTAATTCCGTGATTCCGCGTTCACGCAATTTAATTTCCAAATCAGTACCAGCAAAGGCAGAGTATCGTGTTTTATCAATCCATAGCAGGTTCTCTTGTCCAATATTAGTATTATACACATTTTGAAGATTTCCAAATAATAAACGACCTTCGGTACCACGTATATTATGCGGTGGGAATAATTTACTTTCAGGGTGAAATGGATCATTCTCATCGTGTACATCAATAGCAAATACAACAAAATCTTTGTCCTCAATGAATCTTTTTGTTAAAGAAACAATGTACTCTTCAATTTCCTTTCCAGGTTTACCGCATGTTAATTTGCCAGCATCTGCTACAAAGTCATTTGTATAATCTATATTGATTAAAGCTTTCATCTCTCCACTCCCCTATCCATTTTCCATCAAATCCGCTTATCGTACGTATAGAATATCAAATTGTATTACAAAATGCCTACTTTGATTTTAAAGAAAGTCAACCACCAATAAAATAAACAGCGCTTTTTGATACGAACACAGTGGTTATTAAAATCGTATCAATCCTTTAAATCTTTAAAGTCGACCCTAAATCCATATCGCCATACAAGAATAGCTGTGATCAGCAAGACTCCCCCATATCCATATAAACCATACTCAACCTTGCTTATAAGAAAGTGAAAACCTGCAAATACGCCAAGAATGAAAAGCAGGAAAACGGTCTTAATCCCCTCATTCTCCTGTGTTGCAGAAGTTGGTTTAGAAAATGGCAATATAATTGTATATGTCCTGAACGACAGGACTGCCATTATAAATAACGTAAAGAGACCAATCAATAGATCCCAAAAGATAGCACTTCCATATATAAGAATAAATAGAAAGCTATATGCCAAATAGATGGGAAGAACATACTTGGCCATAACCGCATTCCATGTACCTATAAAGATAGACTTAGCACTCTGTAATGGAGAGGCCCTGTATATCCATGCTCCTTTATATGAATCGGTATATCGGAGTGCAATAGCAATAGTTGGAATCATAAGCGCACTGAAATAAATTGTATAATAACCGCTGCCATTTTGAATACCTTTCCATCCATTTTCCCCGAATTGATTGAGTAGTGTAATAAACGGAAAAATAATAACCATTCCAATAGATGGATATACCTTCAGTTTAAACGCCTGTTCGTTTTTCATGAGGTTTTTTGCGAAATGATAAAAGACTCGTTCTTCTTTATTTCGTAATAGGAACATTGAAAAATGACTGCGTTTCTTTTTCGATAAGGCTCCTGTATGATTAGTTAACTTTTGTAAATACTGCTCAAAGTTTTGAACATTTTTAATATAAATAATGACAGAAACAAGCGGTACAATTACAGCCAAGCTGATTAAGAGAATATATTGCCATGCAAAATTCCCATTTAGTATTACCTCAAAGGGAGCGGCATACCAAATAGGCGCAAGAATATAGCTCCACCAAGTTGGTGTAAATTCTACTTGCCTATCTACAAGGTCAAATATCCTTACCGTTAGTTGATAGCCAACAATCATTAAAATAGACAAGGAGATTTGTACATAACTGATAAAATCCTTTAATTTCTCTCCATCAAAATACTTTAAAATAACCAAGTAGATTAAAACAGTAAGCAAGACTATCCATATATCAATCAATATAATGACCAGCAAAAATAACAGACTAAAGCCAATTCCTTGAGTAACAATAGCAGCAATGAACGCAGGCGCAATAAAAATAAGGGTTATTGTGCCAAGGTAAATAATAATATGTATCAGCTTTGCCACCGAGACCGTTCTCCCATCAACCGGTCTAGACAATAAAATAGACTGATCCCGTATATCAAGCATCACATGGGAAAAATCAGATATTAAAGATGTAATGATAAAAAACATAAATACCGCAAACAACATACTCATTTGGAAAAAATAATTTTCACCCATAATAATAAAAGGAATCAGTATTAGACCCATAAGCGCATAAACCCATAAGGATTTTAAAAATTGATTTGAATCCTTACCTGTATTTCCAGACCCATCATTCATCAAAGTTGGAACTCTTCTGGCATCCATTGTAAGCTTAACCTGAAGAATTCTTCTCATAACCGGATAATCAATTCCCATCCACTGAAAGAGCTTTTGTCCTCTATCCAACACACGCAAACTCATAAATTTTTTCATCTATTAATCCTCTTTAACAACAGATACAATATCTTCGGCAATTGAACGATGCTGTGTAAAACCAGTTAATTGGTTAAAAATTTCTTCAAGAGTTCCTTCCTTGCCAACATCCTGTAATTCTGCAAAGCTTCCATCTGCAACAATCCTGCCTTCATGCAGTAAAATAATTCGATTGCTAATTTTCTCGACGACATCCATGATATGTGAGGAATAAAAAATAGTTTTTCCCTCGCTTGCCAGCAGTCCAAGCAATTCTTTAATGACCATAACGCTATTCGCGTCGAGACCGCTTAAAGGTTCATCTAAAAATAAAATATCCGGATTATGAAGAAGGCTTGAAATTAATAGAACCTTTTGCTTCATCCCTTTTGAATAACTATTTATTCGTGAATCATACATTTCTTCAATATTTAATAGCCTCATTAGTTTAAAAGCCTTTTGGTCAGCCTGCTCATAAGATAAGCCATAAAGCTCACCTATAAAAGTCAAATATTCACGTGCAGTCAATACATCATATAAATCTGCCAATTCAGGCACATAGCCAATTCTATTTTTATAGGTAATCCTATCCTCAGAAAGCTCTTTATCAAAGACCTTCACTGAGCCTGTATAGTCTGTAAGGAGTCCAAGCAATATTTTAACTGTGGTAGTTTTCCCCGCCCCATTGGGACCTATATAGCCAATAATTTGTCCCTTGTTTACATCAAGATTAATTCCTCGAAGTACTTCTTTCGATCCATAATGCATTTGAAGATTGCTAATAGAAATCACCAGTTCAGCCATTTTCATTCTCCCCAAAGACCCATTTTGGTATAGTATATCAAAACGGGTCGTTAATTTGCATAATTTTCTAATTTATCCTTTTTAGGTATTACTTCTGGAATCCTTCATGATGCACCTAAATGCCTGTAAAGTTCAAATTTCTAATAACCTAAACCGATAATGATTCAAAAGCTTGAATAAGATCATCAATCAAATCATTCGCATGCTCTATCCCAACAGAATAGCGCAGCAAACAATTACAGACTCCATTTTGTGTACGCACTTCCTCAGGGATATCCGCATGTGTTTGTGTAGCAGGGTACGTCATTAAACTTTCTACTCCACCCAGACTTTCAGCAAAAGATATGATGCGAAGGCTTTTTAAAAATGGATTGATCCATTCCTCTGATTTCAGCCGGAACGATATCATCCCCCCTTTACCAGGATAAAGGACATCTGTCACTTCTTCTCTTTCTCTTAAAAATCGGCTGATTATCTTAGCATTTTCCTCATGCTGCCTCATCCTTAGGCTCAATGTTTTCATTCCCCTCATCACAAGCCAGGAGTCAAATGGCGGCAGTACAGCGCCTGTTGCATTTTGATATTCTTCTAGGCGCGCACCAACCTCTTTACTCTTTGAGACAATTAATCCAGCCAATACATCATTATGTCCTGCTAAATATTTGGTGGCACTGTGGACAACAATATCTGCTCCCTGCTCAATCGGTCTTTGCAAAATGGGTGTATAAAACGTATTATCCACAAGGAGCAGTAGATTGTTAGATTGGGTCAGTTGAGCAATTTCTTTAATATCCATTTCCTGCATAAGCGGATTTGTCGGTGTTTCTATAAAGAAGGCCTTCGTATTTTCCGTAATGGATTCAGCGAAATCTTCATATGTATGGCAATAGTTAAACTTGATGCCATACGTCTTCCATATTTGCTCAAATAACCGATATGTCCCTCCATACAGATCGGCAGAGACGGCTATTTCATCACCTGGAGAAAATAAACATAGCAATGAGTGAATGGCAGCCATACCTGAACTAAAGGCAAATCCCTGTTTACCACCCTCTAGCTCGGCAATTGCTTCCTCTAATAATTTTCTGGTTGGGTTTCCTGTTCTTATGTAATCAAACCCTGTTGATTCCCCTATTCCGTTATGGCGATAGGCTGTGGAAAAATAAACTGGCGGATTAACAGTACCTGTTTGTGTTTCACTTCGATTGCCTATTTGAGCTAAGAGTGTTTCGATTTTAACTGTTGTCATATGTATGACCCCTCTCTCTTTATTAATCCCCGAAATACAGTTACTCTGATTTACCTTCATCCGGCTCTAATTTGCCATCAAAGTTACGAATTACTTACATCCACTCATTTTCCCAGTGAATAAAAATATGCTTAAAAACGAAAAAAGTCTTCAAGAAGAAGACTTTTCATTAGAGTGAGTCCCTTCTTATCGGCCAGGAATGATTGTTCCTGCAGGAATTAGCACCTTTCCATATTGGCGGTTGCTGAGACTTCACAGGGCCTGTCCCTCCATCTCTCTTGATAAGATTTTTCAGAATATTTATTTAACTATAAATTTACAGTCCTACTGCTAAAAAAGCAAGTTATTTCTGCCTTTATTGTCCAACTTTTTAACAAAGGTATATAATAAATCTATACATAAAAAGGAGTGATTCGGAACCATGAAAGCCAATGGCCAGGAAATTTTCCAGTACATAAAAGACCTTGTATCCATTCCAAGTCCGAGCGGCTATACAACGGAAGTAATTGATCATGTAGCACAGTTTTTACAATCTCAAGGAATACCTGCAGTAAAAACAAATAAAGGTGCCCTATTGGCAACAATCAAGGGACAGGATGATTCAAAGCACCGTTTTCTAACAGCCCATGTAGATACATTAGGTGCTATGGTGAAAGAAATCAAACCAAGCGGGCGTTTAAAATTA
The DNA here is from genome assembly GCF_008087365.1 of Bacillus sp. E214. NCBI lineage: Bacteria > Bacillati > Bacillota > Bacilli > Caryophanales > Bacillaceae > Bacillus > Bacillus sp. E214. Next base: position 1,688,698 of record NZ_VENN01000001.1, read on the forward strand.
TCGATGATCGGCGGATTTCGTTGGAATTCTGTTGAAGGCGAATATTGTAAAATCCATACAGCTGAAGGTAAAACGTTTACAGGGACGATTCTTTTAAATCAAACTTCTGTCCATGTTTATCAGAAAATGGGAGATATTAAACGCGAGGATGCAACGATTGAAGTTCGAATTGATGCTGTGACAAAAAGCAAGACGGATACAGAAGGTCTAGGTATTTCTGTAGGTGATTTTGTTTCCTTCGAGCCCCGTGTTGAACTGACAGACAATGGATTTATTAAATCCCGTCATTTAGATGATAAAGCGAGTGTCGGCATACTGATGTATATCATTAAACAGTTAAAAGAAGAAGGCATCACTCTCCCCTATACGACCCACTTCTTAATTTCAAATAATGAAGAAATAGGCTATGGCGGAAACTCCAACATTCCTGCTGAAACTGTTGAATACCTGGCTGTAGATATGGGAGCAATTGGAGAAGGACAATCTACGGATGAATACAGTGTTTCCATTTGTGCAAAAGATTCTAGCGGACCCTATCATTATGGCCTGCGTCAGCATTTAGTCGAATTGGCAAAGCAACACAAGATTGATTACCGTGTAGATATATATCCTTTTTACGGATCTGATGCTTCTGCTGCCATCCGTGCCGGCTATGATATCATACACGGATTAATTGGACCCGGCATTGATGCTTCACATGCTTTTGAAAGAACCCATATCAGCTCTATTGAATATACTGCCCAGTTAATCTGGAATTACTTACAATCAGAATTAGCCTAATTTCATACTAAACGTTAACCCATCACCATTTAAGTGATGGGTTTTTATTATAATAACCGTTTGATTTTTCCATAAGCAGCCTTGGCTTCAGCATATCCTTGATTGTACAGCTTTTTCAGCTTTTTAGGGTTACGCTCAACACGGCTGACATCTGATTTCACTAATGGACGAATAATGACGACAAGTCCCTTTTCTTCTTGTTCCTCCAAATAGCGGATCGTGTCATTGTAAACGATATGCCGTTTGCGAAGAGCCTTTAGCAGCCCTTGATAGTTCTTATATTTTCTTTTTCCAAGCCAATCAAGCGACGATGCTTTCATATAGCCTTTATTCCCAGTAAGCACAACGATATTTTTCGTATTCCCGTCTGCTTGAGATTTTTGTATCGGTATTGGATCGGCAACACCGCCATCCAGCAGCATTCTTCCATCATAAGAGATTTCCGGAGCAAAAAAAGGAATCGAACTGGATGCGCGCAGAATCGTTGTAATATCTTTTATTAGGTGCTCTTTTCTATAGTATACAGGTTCGCCTGTTACGCAATCTGTAACACCCACGACAAACTGTTCCTTTGCTTCACAAAAAGCCTTTATATCAAATGGGACCAGTTCATTTGGAATTTTATCAAAAATAAAGTCCATTCCAAATAATTCACGTTTCTTCAGAAAACGTTTATAGGATAGGTATTCCGGGTGTGAGACATAATCGATATTCGCCGCATAATTACGGTCTATTTGCCGTGCAATATAAGAAGAGCCATTACATGCACCAGCTGAAACACCAATTGTATATGGCACATATATATCCTGTTCCATCAAATACCTCAGAACTCCAGCTGTATATAGCCCTCTCATTCCGCCACCCTCTAGAACCAGGCCTGTATTATGCATAACAAGTAAACTCCTTCCCCAGAGAATCCTTATTATTTTGCCATGACCCTTCTTAAATAATTACACGTTTTAAAACTATTTCAGGGAATTTTTTACTATCCTATTGACAGTTTTAGTGTATTAACTGTATAGTACACATATCAAGTGTATGAACTACATAGTACACACACTAATAATTGGTTAAAAAGCCATAGGAGATGAATTAATGAACATCATCTTTAATAACCGGGATCCTGTATATTTACAAGTTGTCCGTTACTTCAAAGAACAAATAGCGACCGGTCGGCTTGCAAGCGGAGAGGAGATTCCTTCTCGACGTGAGCTTGCCAATCTTCTAAAAATAAACCCCAATACTGCTCAAAAAGCGTATAAGGAAATGGAGGAACAGGGATTGATTCACACAGAAAGAAATTTCCCAAGCCGGGTCACAACCGACAAGGTCATATTGTCAAGCGTTCGTCAGGAACTCATTGTTGAAGCCGTTGATACCTTTGTTCAGGCAATTAAACCGATTCAATTACCAGTAGATGAACTGTTGAGTATTGTCAAAGAAAAATATAATGCGGAACAAGAGTAAGGAGGGGATTTCATGTTAGAAGTAAAAAATGTAACGAAAAAATTTGGAAGAAAAAACGTATTGGATGATGTATCATTCACAGCCAACAAAGGGGAAATCACGTGTTTAATCGGTATAAACGGTGTAGGTAAAACAACGATTATGAAATCCATCATGGGCCTTACTCCTATTGATGGTGGAGAAATTCTTATAAACGGAACTAAAAGAACGAAGGATACGTATGAGAAAATCACATTTATTCCAGATACGTTCACGATGCTTTCGAACTTCACCATTATGCAGGCAATGGATTTTATGAATGATTTTTATGAGAGTTGGAACCAAGATCGCGCCGATGAATTATTGAGCTTTTTCAAATTGGATGAAAACATACGGATTTCAACATTATCTAAAGGAAATACCGCGAAAGTGAATTTGTTATTGGGATTGGCTCTGGATGTTGATTATGTTCTTATGGATGAACCATTCTCCGGTATCGATATTTTCAGCCGTGAACAAATAGCAGATGTCTTTACAAGCCACCTGATTGAAGACCGCGGTGTTATCATCACAACCCATGAAATCAACGATATTGAGCACCTCATTGATAAAGTTGTTTTGTTAAATGACGGAGTCGTTTATAAAGAATTTAATGCAGAAGAAGTTCGAAATAACGAAGGTAAGTCTGTCGTAGATGTAATGAGAGAGGTGTATAGAGGATGAATCGCTTTTTTAAGCTTGTGAATATGGAGTTAAATCGATTTACAAAAATTTTATTTGGATTGATTATTGCTGTTTTTATTATACAAGTTGCCGGGTTAATCATTGAAGCTAACATCTACATGAGTGACGCTAATAAATCATTAACGAATGGTGTCCCTATAGAAGTCTTTATTGAAGAATTTGGTTATTATGGCATGGACAATTATGTGAATTCTATTTGGTTTAATGGTCCGATTGCCTTATGTGCAGGTGCCATCTTCTTATATATCTTTCTAATTTGGTACCGTGACTGGTCAGGTAAAGGATCCTTTATCTATCGTTTATTAATGATTCCTACATCAAGAATGAATATTTATTTTTCGAAATTAACAGCTATAATGCTACTTGTACTCTCACTAGTATCTATCCAATTGATACTCCTTCTAATTGAATCAAAAATTTTGAAATGGTTTATATCAGCGGATTATTTACATGAGGTATCGATTGGCAGCTTAATCAAGGGATCTCAATTTATTACGGTTATTCTCCCATCTACCTTCACAGAATTCGTTTTATATTATGGTGCAGGATTTATTGCTTTGAGCATCCTATTCACGGCCATATTGCTTGAGCGCAGCTTTAAATGGAAAGGAATCATTCTTGCCATCCTATACTGTGTAGGTGTTATAGCTGTATTATCAGCACCTATTATATTAATCGAATTATTAGAAATAGGTAATTACATTTATACATCTGAGCAAATCATCATTGTAAGCGTTACAGCCAGTATTTTAGGCATTATCTCCATTTTATTAAGCCGCTATTTATTAAATAAGAAAATAACTGTGTAAGGAGAGGAAACATATGAAAAAATATCGAAATTCTATTCTGATCCTGCTTGTTGCTGTGCTATCCATATCAGTATTTTATATAAATCAGGCCTTTTCTTCCTCCACCCTCCCTGATTTTTACGTCAAACAAATAAATGGAGATGCTAAAATCTTAGACACCTTATCATTGGAAGCAGATTATCAAGTAGGTGGATTCACAGAAACGTTTAATGTAACGAAAGAGGGGGCCACTTATCGATCTGAATTACCTTTTTTTGAGCAGGTGGACTACGGGGAAAAATATTTAGAAACAGCGGAATTGAAAGATTTAGCAAATCAGTATTCTTCCTTTATGAGAGGAAAAATTTATAGTAACCAGTTGTACAATGACACAAATCAAGTCATTTTTGTCGACTCCAAGTATGATTTTTCTACCAGACATGGAATGCATAATTTCAGTTTAAAAATTGATCAGCTCAATAAGAAAACAGAGGATACAACCTCTTTTGAAGTAAACCTGCCCAATCAGGAATATTCATCTTTTATTGAAATCCTTGATGTCCAAATCTCCACGAATGAATTATTTGTCATGACACGCAGTAATTCGAAAGATGGGACAGAAATACTTCAGGAATATACGATTAACCTTAAAAAGGAAAAACTAATTGACGATAATTCGATTTTGACAACTGAACAATCAACGGATCAGCAAGATATTTATATAACCAGTTTAACAGATACTAACCCGACGCAAGCTCGTACTCATTTTACATTTCAGATAGATAAGACTATCCATACAGATGAAAACAGTCAAACTGTTAGCCGTGACTTATATGTGTACAACTATAAAACAAAGAAATTAGATAGGTTGACCCTTCCGAGTGATTTAACGAAACAGCTATTACAAGAAGATGGTTCTAGTTTTAATATAGCTTATGATCAAACTTCATTATATGTTTCCGCTATTAAAGATGAGAACGGAAAGAAAATAGTCGCTATGGTTACGTATGATTTTGAGAAACAAAAAATCACAAAGGATCATAAAATCCAAGTGAACTCAGAAATGTTTGATCACAATATAAATGTATATCACAACAAAATGATTCTCACTTATAGAGGGGAAAAAAACAAACCTTATATAAGCATCTTTAATTTCGAAGACGGAAAATCCATTTTCGAAGGAACGATTGAGACAAAAAGCAACGATCAAAAGATAGACTATATGGATCTATATTTATATCAGATTATTGGTCTATAATGTAAAAATTGTTTTGTTAACTTCAAAAAGGGAATACAATAACCAAATGATAATTTGGAGGAATTTCCCATGTACTATGTTTATTTTGAAACGGAGCCAAGGCTTTTGCATGAAGGTACTAAATACAACGTGGAGGTTCCGACCAGAGAGTTGCAGGATCAAATAGCCAATGAACTTGAGAAATATGGAGAGGTTTTCAATATACAAAAACTCGATGCTCCTGTGGATCAATTCCCGGTGCTGACAAAAGAAACCTATAAACGCAATATTTAAAAACGGAAAGGTGAATGGCTCGAGAGCCATTCACCTTTTCCACACCATGTGGAGATGCAATTTTATCAATCTGTTTTACGTGCGTGTTCAAATGGGAGAATGACATATTCACATGTACCGACTATATCATCTTCATCTATGTAGCCCAATCCATTACGGCTATCCCTGCTGTTCAACCGATTATCTCCCATCACAAAATAATGATCATTAGGAACTTTCAATGGATCAAAGTCACCTGTTTTATTCATTTTCAGTAAATCAACTTCTCCTTGTTCATCAGGCAGATATGGCTCATCTTTTTGCTTGCCGTTTATATAAAGCGAGTCATTCTTATATTCAACCTTTTCTCCAGGTAACCCTATAATCCGCTTTATATAGTATTTATCTTTTCCATCATCTCGAATGACTACTATATCCTGACGATCAACAGAACCGCTATACGCCGCTAACTTATTGACCAAGACTTTTTCATTATTATAAAGTGTTGGTTCCATTGAGGCTCCTTCAACTATAAAAAAGGAAATGATAAATGTTTTTACAAGATAAGCTAAGACGATTGCAAATGCGATAGAGATAATCCAACTTCCTACTTCAGTTTTAAATAACTTCCTCAATCGCAGTCTCCTTCTTTCAAGCATGATTCCTCTAGTTGTTTCTACATATGATTCTTATATTTTATACCCATATAATATGCTAAGATACCTACAAACGATATTACATTTTCATTACGATTAATTTACATCTAGTAAGGGAATACAATAACATCCATTTTTCATTCACGTGAGGAGTGAAACTCCAGTATGTTGTACTTATCGAAAAATCATGATCCAAATAAAAATGAAATTCTCTTATCTAGATGGCTTCCCTCAAACCAAACTCCAGCAAGTCTGGTAAAAGAGACGTTTTCATTGCTTAATGAAAAATTAAATAAGTTTTCCCCTCTTTCCATGCCTAATCGGAAGCCACTAAGGGATTTAAAATATGCATTTCCCCGTCTCTTATTGACAACAAGCAGACAGCCTGAGCTAAAAAATCCAGCTGATTTCACAATCTTGAACGGTCACCCTTTTCCAGCATGGAAAAAGAAATTAGATGAAGAGTATCAGCATTTAAATCAAAAGATCCAGGAACAGATCAATGTAACCGACTATGGTGCTGTTGGTGATGGGATAACAGACAATACTAAAGCGTTTGAGGCTGCTCTTGGTAAAGGTAAGCGAATGGTTTATATTCCGGAAGGTGTTTTTATTGTTAAGGGACTAAAGCTCCCCTCCTACACATGTCTGATAGGAGAAGGTAAAGATAAAACGGTTCTTAAATTAGCCAATGAAACACCAAAGAAAGCTATTCTTATTACAAACTCTAGTCCAATCCGTGGTAATCATCATATTCTCGTACAGGGGATGACACTTGACTGGAATGTAGAAAGGCTTCCACAGAGCGATCGAACTAGTTCCGGTAATAACCGTTCGAGCTGTTTAACATATGCTCATGTTACTTATGGATGGGTGAAGGATGTTGTAGCCCGTAATGCAGGTTTACACTGTTTTGATGTTTCAGCTGCCTACTATACATATTTGGGCGATGGCACACGTTCGAGATGGCCGAGCCAATATATATGGTTAGATCATCTTTCTGGCTATGGATTTGGAGATGATGGAATAACAACACATCATAGCAGCCATATTCTGATTACAAACAGCCATATGTGTGATCCAAGCGGCAGAGCTCACATGAAGGGATTCTCCAATTCAAATGGGTTTGAGGTAGATGACGGATCTGACGATGTTTGGCTGATTAATAATTCTTCAACCAGGTGCTTTGGAGGGGTTGAAATAAAGGCGCATGGTACTGCATCAGCTGCTTCCAATGTTCATATTATCGGACATATATCTATCCATGATAATCGTTCCTATAACTTTCGGCACATAGGCCACCATCTCGAATCAGAGCCACAGTCTAAATCTGCCTTTAATATAACAGCGACGAATATCGTTGCAATTGCACCCATTTTCACAGATCTTTATGAAGGCTCGACTCCAAGGTGTCTAGTCGTATCAGCCTATCAAAATGTGGTTATTAACCATTTCACTCTGCTCGGAGATTCGAATTATGATTATCAAAGGAATCCAATGGTTTCCATTCAATATAAATCTCGTCATATCACACTGGCAAATATAACAATAGAAAATTTCCAAACTGCGGGTACGGATATAAAAATAGTTGGCGGCAGGCAGCATACCGATGACATTCGTTTAAGTACTATTTCCATAAAAAACTCAGCTCCAACTGCCATCGATATTGGTAAAGGTGTAGCAAAAGCAACTATATCAAATGTACAGGCTGAATCAAAGATTGGAGATATCGCAATTAAAAATGCCAACCATAAAGTCAAGCTGAATAATATTCATACGGTTGGATATAAGACACCCATTTTAAAAATGGATTAAAACTTAATTACCTATTCTATTTCTCCACCTCTTCGCATATACATTTATGGTCTTTCCTGTAAAATGTGAAGAGGTGACTATTTCGTGAGTCGGATTGCAGAAGTCCTCAAACAGTTCCTTTCATCAATCAAAGACCTAATAAACGATATACTGACTTTTATTTATTATAGCGGGCTGCTCTTCATCATCGGCTGGACACTATATCAATTGTTATGGGGTGATGTGAAACCGCTTCCTATTTCAACTGCTGTTCCTCCTACATGGTGGACGGAATATGTAATTAAACCACTGATTTCCTCCACCTTTCTGCTTACCATATTGAAGGGAATCTTCTTATTATCAGTCTGGATCATTTTATTTTTAATTATTCCTAGTACAACGAGGCAGCTCAAACGTTTCAAGCTATTTCAAATGGAATTTGAGGTGGAGGATAAAGAAACGGCTGCAGTTGCCTTTATAGAATTGCAAAGCTCAAAAGCAACCCTTCTGTCAGCCATGTATTCAGATGCAAGCATCGGAAAGTTGTTCACATTCCTTGATGAAGAAACGATGGAGGTGAATTATTTTTCCGCACTTGATTACTTTTTGGAGGACTTTAAAATCAGTTATAAACAACGATATAATATTGCCTTTGAATGCGAAACCAAGGATTTACATCAGCTTATCGGAGTCGAACGGGAATATGCCATACTTTCAAAAGAAACCGGCGATCCAGAAGTGTTAAACTGGGAGGCTCCCCTTGTGAAAATAAAGAAAAACAGACTTGTTTTCCATTTCAACTATCGCGGAACTGATAAGGTGACCATATTGTCCAGCTACTCTTCTCAATTTGATGTTATTGATAAACAAAATATCTTATTTTTACATTATGCCCTAATGTATCAAGCTGAAAATATTGAGTATGCACTTATGGTTGAAAAAGAAGAATGGCCCTTTGCCAAAACCCCTAATTAAAGGGGTTTTATTTGTTTACAAAAAAAATGCCCTTATTCATATAGTAATAAGGTCAAAGTTTAATACAGATGCTCATATAAAATGTCTATTATTTTGGAACTGTTGTGAATACTTCTTTAGCATATCCTGAACCACTTTGTTATTGGATGCCAGTTCTGTTGGATCTTTTGCACTTAGCTTCCCCACTTGCTTTTGGCTAAAGGGCTTAGCAAATTTCTCGCCTTTTTTATAACGCTCATATAAATTTTGGATATTGTCCATAATGGTTCCCCTCCCATTAAGTCCTCACTTATTTATATTCAGTTCTTTAGAAAAATCGCCATCTATTTGTCTAGTTAACTAGTATTTTTTTTTACGGGTTGATTTTCTGTCATAAACGTAATCCTATAAGTTTAATTTACTGTTTTAAATTCGTATAAATTGTGATAGGATAAAAAACTGTTTAGTGAACACGAAAAAATGTTATTTGGTGTTTTATTATGAGATATAGTACGATGATATTGGCTTTTACAGCAAACGGGTTATATTATGAATCAATACACTAACTTTACAAAGAAGAAATGGAGATTAAATAAATATGCAGCAGAGCAAATCTTCAATCCACTCATTCCGGCAAATATTCTTCCTATACATAGGTTTTATCATTTTATTTGCCTTTTTGTTATGGATACCCCAGTCCAATTCCATCGGGTTTTCTATAATGGATTCTCTATTTCTGTCCACAAGCGCCTTAAGCGTAACAGGACTTACTACAATAGACGTAGGAACAGAATTAACCAGGGTGGGACAATCCATCTTAATGGTGGAAATGCAGCTTGGCGGAATCGGGATTGTTGTATTAATCAGTTACCTGTTTGTCGTGATGGACAAGAAGATTACGGTATCAAGTATGCTTCTTTTATCCAAGGACCAAAACCAGTCAAAACTAAGTTCCATTACATCTCTTGGAATTTCGGTTTTAGTCATTGCCTTATTAGTAGAAACGATTTGTTTCTTTATATTATTAGGGGAGATACGACCCCGATATGATGATTTTTGGGATGCGGCATTCGTGTCTGCCTTTCATGCAGTAGCAAGCTTCACTAATTCCGGATTTGATTTATTCGGTGATAGCCTGATTTCATTTAAACATAATCATCTTTTCCTAATAACAACGGCTATAACAATCTTCTTAGGAAGTCTTGGCTATCCGACATTGGTAGAGTACTTCTTATCTTTTAGAAGGAAGAAAAGTTTGTTTACAAAGATTAATATAAGACTTCATTTTCTCCTACTATTTATCGGTATGGCTATATTTTTCTTTTTGGAAACAAATAATACGTTTAGCGGACTTTCCATTTGGGAAAAACTATCGAATTCATTGTTTTTTTCGGCGACAGCAAGAAATGGTGGGCTTTCAACGATTGATGTCTCACAAGTAACAATCACTACCTTTTTATGTTTGACCCTATTTATGTTTATAGGGGGAGCTTCCTCCAGTACAGGAGGCGGTATACGATTGACCACCTTTGCAGTACTATTATCAAAGGTATTATCTGTAGCGAAATCACAAAAAGAGGTTGTTATCTATAAAAAAACCATTGCTCAGGAAGCAGTTGATAAATCCTTTATGGTTTTCTTTACTTTTATGGCATTGTTTTTTGGTTCTACGATTTTATTAACCATGTTACAAACGCAGCCATTGGAGCCATTGATGTTTGAGGTGTTATCTGCCCTGACAAATACAGGCTTATCATTTGGAATTACATCTGAATTAACACCTGTTTCAAAATCCATTTTAATCATGCTGATGATTATCGGCCGAATAGGTGTATTCAGTTTCATTTATACTATTTTTAAAGTAGAAAAAGTTAAAACAAGATATTTAAAAGAAGACTTAGCAGTAGGCTAAAAAGGGGACATTTTTCATGAAATCATATCTAGTCATTGGAGCAGGAAGATTTGGTACTGGCATCGTAAAAGAATTATACAAACAACATTGTGAAGTAATCGTTACAGATCGCAGTGAAAAAAATCTCGAGTCCTTAGATGAATATTCGACTCATGCGATTGTCGGTGACTTTCGTGATCCGCTTGTACTCGATGAACTGAAAATCGATCAATTCAATGCGGTCTTTGTTGCAATTGGCTCTGATGCCTTTTCGGCCATTTTAATTACAAAAAAACTGAAAGAAAGAAAAGCAAAAAAAATCATCGCCAAGGCTAACAATCGAGAAATCGGGGAAATTTTAAAAAGCCTTGGTGCCGATCGTATTATCCTTCCAGAGGAAGAAGCTGGTCGGAAAGTGGCACGTCAGGAATTATTAACAGGTGTCATTGAATATATTGAAATCACGAAGGATATTTCTGCAATTGAAATGCAAGTACCTGAAACGATGCATGGAAAGTCATTGAACGAATTGAATTTTTCAAGAAAATTCGATATTACGGTGTCCTTAGTCCTTCGTAATGGACAGCCAATATTATCGCATTTTGCGGATCTCAAATTACAAGAAGGAGACGACTTTTTACTGATTGGTTCAAATACCAGTATCGAGAAGTTCAAAAAGAAATATAAATAAAGGCGGGTTGCTATGTTAATCGGGCACGTGAAAGCAATTATGCGCCACCCTGTTAAATCCTTTACAGGTGAACATGTTCAGGAATCTAATGTAATGCCCTATGGTCTTTATGGGGATCGCAGTCATGCTTATATAGACAATAGCCGTACAAATAAATTTCTGACCATCACTCAGGCTCCAATCATGGCAAGTTACCAAGCATCCTTTATGGGTCCTGACAGCTTGGATACCTATCCACCCATCGAAGTAGTCACGCCATCAGGAAAAAGAGTAACGTGGAATCACCCTGGATTGATTAAGGACCTAGAAACGGCAGCAAACAGGAGTATTACTCCTGTACAATTCACCCCGAATGATGTGCCACTAGGCGCAATTGAGGTGGAACATTTATTGCTCGTAACAGATGCTTCTCTTCTAGAATTAAAAAAGCAGTATGGAAGTCTGATAGACTATAAACGGTTTCGCCCTAACTTGGTCCTCGATCTAACTGAAAAGCAACCATATATAGAAGATACCTGGTTCGGAAGACGTCTTTTGATTGGTGAATCGGTTGAAATACAAGTTAACCGACATTGTGAAAGATGCATGATTATTACCATTAATCCCGAAAACAGCGAAAAGGATCCTTCTCTATTAAAATTTATTAATAGAACTCGTCAGAATTGTTTCGGTGTATATGCCTCCGTTCTTAAAACCGGAAAAATCCGGATAGGTGATGAGGTACAATTAGTTTAAGATTTCTTATTTTATGCTAGTTGTTAGTTCAAGACTCATAGTAATAAGCATAAACAAGGGAATCCATTTGGTTCCCTTGTTTTCTTATGATTTATAGGAATGCAAAAGTATAATAGAGGATGGGACATAACTTATAAACGATCCTGAAAAAACGAACGATATCTAATTTATCGACTTTGTTGTTTATTAAAGAGCCAATTTGGAAAAAAGTCCGTTCCATTGCGCGCTTACGCCACTCGCTTTCCGTGGGGAGGAAGGCTTTAGCCTCCGTTATTTCCCGCAGGAGTCGGTGGCTTCCGCTCCATTCCACTAAGTTTAATAATGGTATACAGAAGTAACCAATCTATTGAAAACAAATAAAAATCCGACCTATTAGGTGAAATATTTATTGAAATATCACCTAATAGGTCGGATTTATCATTGACTGAAATACTTATATCCCAGCCTCTTTTTCATACCCATTCATTTTTTGAATCTGATTAGTAAGCAGACCAGCCTGCGTCAGCTGCCAATACGACACCATTGATATAGGAAGATTCATTACTTGCCAAGAACAAGGCAATGTCTGCGATTTCTTGCGGCTTAGCAGCACGAGGCATTAAACTAACACCACGCGTTGCATATTGTAATCCTTCCATATCCATACCATCCACCGAACTGGTTAACCCAGTCTCAACTTGTGCCGGTGCGATTCCATTGCAACGAATACCTTGCGGGCCATAATGAGAAGCAATATTTTTAGTCATGCCCGTAACTGCATGTTTAGCCGCAGTATACGTAAATCCGCCACGTCCACCAGTTAAACCTGCAATGGAGGAAAGATTCACGATCACGCCGCTGCCCTGAGCCTGGAAGTATGGCAATACTTTACGTGTACCGCGCATTACACCGCCAACATTAATATCCATTACGCGGCTCCAAACTGAATCTTCTACATTATGAGCGGCCTGCATTTTATCTAATACACCTGCACAGTTAACTAAAATATCTACGCGGCCAAATGTGGCTACGGTTTCTTCTACCATTTTTTGAACATCTTCTTCAACTGCCACATTTACTTTTACACCCATTATCTCAACATCTTGCGATTTAAATTCATTGACAGTAGCCTGCAATGCTTCTTCATTGAAATCGGCAATTACCAGCTTTGCCCCTTCTTCCGCATAGCGTGTCGCAATTGATTTACCAATACCATTCGCTCCACCTGTAATAATGGCTACTTGGTCTTGCAATCTTCCCATTGTTCATCCTCCTAATCATCGTTAAATTAATTGGCAGATTCATGTATGGATCATAAATCAGGGCGATGAATTCTATAACTTACTGTTATGATAGATTAAAGTTCCAGTTTTATTTATAGAAACACAGCATTTGATATTCCAATATATCAAATCTGAAAAGTAACTTTTAAGAGATTCATCGTTCAGATACCAATCTTGACTTGTTAAAAACTCCAACATTTCCTCTGCCTTATCAACTTTTGTTTAGCATTATGTATCTTTCTATTACAATTAAACTATACATGATACTTTTTTTAATTTCAAAAGATTCTTGATATATCATAATAATTTGCACTGAAGGGTAACCCTCGAGCTTCTCGATCATAAACATACCCACCTTCATATAAGGAAAGGAAATAGTTTTTATTTACTATTCTCTTTTTTAGATAAAATACCCAGCTAAAAATAAAACCCACAACAAGACCATAGTTAAATATTTCTCCGATATTTTTCCACTGATTATTATCTCTTTAATTAAGTTATATAGAATATAAAAAAGAAGAGGATGATTATAAATTATTAATGAATCCTTATTCTTACAACAAAGTAAACTCTCTTTGTAAATCTTTACATATCTAAAAAATAACCATTTATCTATATATTTTCATAATATTCTAATATAATATTATCTATAACATGCTTAATTTTTTTTTTTGGAGGAAGAGAAATGGCAAAAAAAATAATTTCATTGTTATTTATTGCATGTATGCTGTTTTGTCTATCCGCGTGCAGAATAACACAGCTTTTTCACACTCATGATTATTCTGATGCCACATGTACAGAACCTAAAATCTGCACTATATGCGAAAAGATTGAAGGTGAAGCATTGGGTCATGAACGCGGAGCCTGGAGCGAGTGGGATATAGATTATGACGAGGCAGTTAGTGTCAGAGAAGTATCTTGCACAAGGTGTGAAACTGTTTTGGATACTGAATCAGAAGATGTGACCTCGTTTGTTGATGGCAATCATTTATCGATTTACCCTTCTGCCTTTGCAGATCGATTTGATGATGCTTTTGACGGTATAAATGGATATTCTTTTGAATCAGAAGAGGAACATGATGAAAATAAATTGTTCTATGATGAAGATAATATCCTTTTTTATAGAATAAAAGACGATAGTCGTTCGGTCGGAATGTATTCGTTCTCCAAAGGAACTGACATATCTGTTCCTGTTAGTCAAGGTTACTCGGAAGGCGTTGCAATCGGCATTACCTTCCTCATTGAAGAAACGACTGATGTATCGCCGATTGTAGCTGCAACGGTATTAGCACTTGATCCAGGTTTAGGGTATTCTGAAGCTTTTGATTTTGGACAAAGCATTCTTGATAATGTTGGCAAACCAGAGGGTGTTACCATGAACTCGATAAATTATATCTTATATAAGAGTGGTTTGTATCATTATCTTCAAGTTACAGTTGTTTAGATGCCGTTATACTTTACCGAAACAAGGCAGAGAATGAGAGTCCTCACTAATCTCTCCCCGGAGCTTACCGTATAGGTCGGCTCTTTTTTGTTGTATGGTTGTATCATAATACAATCATAGCAGCTGCGGCTGCAGGATGGGTTGACCGTCTGTGGACGGTCTCTCAACCGCAGTCCACCTTCTGAATATTAACAAAAATTAACAGTGTTATTATAATACAAGAAAAAGGCATCTCTTATTCTAATATAACAATTTGTTTTTCTAGTATAATTAAATCGGATTATTTTAGCTGTTAATAGGGTATTAGATAGTTGTAGCATTTATGTAGTATAAACATAGGAAAGATGAGGTGTCAGGTGTCATGTATAAAGAGTTAGCGGATATTTTTTCTCTCATTGAGGACGATATGCTATTAACGCGATGAGTACAGAAATCTCACCGGGCAAACTGGCGGACTGTGTACTTACGATCTCAGAGTATGAAGGATATACATTCCCTGCATTAGAAAAAACCTTGAGATGACACTGCATATTTTCTCTTGGGATGAATATAATTTTGAACTAGGTCATCCGGTTTATGTAGCATTCATAGGTGTACATATGTTGTTATAGAGTTTCAGAATATAAGTCTGTGGAAAATTAATTTTATCATGTAAAGGAGACTGCCTTATGGGTTTCTGGTCAACTGTTTTCGCAATCATAGTCGCATTGGTTCTCTTCTCAATATGCGGTTAAATAAGAGACAAAAGAAGGATTTGTTATTTTTCATTGTGCCGCTGATCCTTTTTCAAATGAATGAATTAATTAAAGCGGATGTACAAATTCCTGTCCTCGGATATCTGCTGCGATGTCATTTCAATGACTACCTAGGAGGCATCTCCTTTGCAGCATACCTGAACTTTGTTCTGTCTCTAAGTAACTGGACTTCGTTTCAGCTAACCAAGATCCATCACTTCCTCGTTGCCGGTTTATTTTGTGGAATCTGTTGGGAGGTCATAACTCCTCTATTTATAAAAACGAGTACCGGTGATGCTTGGGATATTATTGCGTATATCTTGGGGATGCTGACATACTGGTATTATGGTAGAAAATTGGCATCTAAAAACAAATAAATAAGTACGATGATAAATATAAAAGAGACGACCAAATGGTAATGACTCCTAAAATTTAGAGTGAAAAACTAAATTTTGGGTCGATACAAATGATCGTCTCTTTGTAGTTCTTTTATTTTTTACTAATATCAAATTATAGCTTCATGAGTAGGAACGTCTCGCAAATGATACTATAAAAAAATGATGGCCCACAGAAAATGATGGCGGGTTCTTCTTACTTATCGGGCGTGAAATTCACCAATAGTGAACACCATAATAATTTCAATCATATCTGCAGAGCACTTCTTTAAGATAAATGGCTAATTTCCGGTTCTATTCAGCATAGTCTTCTGCTCAATTAATTGTTTAAACTCTTCATCCAATGCACTGTACTTAGAATCGCCGGGTGTTAATAAACTCAATTGACTTAAGACTGCAGCTAGTTTTGTCTCTACGACCATAAGTTCTTCTTCGATATTCTTATTCATTGCATTTATTTTTCTGACTGGCTTTCGATTGTTGCTTTCAACGCGGTTAATAATCTTTTCATCAATAACCAGCAGCTTGTTACACAAACGTTCAATTAAATATTGATCATGCGATATAATTAACAAGGTCCCGGCAAAGGTAGAGAGAGTCTCCTCCAATTGTTCTCTGCTCGGCAAATCAAGATGATTAGTCGGTTCATCCAGTATCAACAAATCATAGCCTTCCATCAGCATTTGAACTAGCTTGATTTTTGTACGCTGCCCCATCGATAAAGAGGAAATCGGTTCGTCTACTTGTCTTGCTGTAATTCCGATATTAGCCAAATACGTTTTCGCCCTAAATATCGAATCCCTGTCATAAAGTCCAAGAGCTTCAATTGGTTTCTTATGAACCGGCAGATCACCAACATCCTGACTTAAATAGCCGATTTTCAGAGTCGGACTTTTCCATAACTCTCCCCCGCTGATTGGCTCTTGATCTAGAATCATCCGAATTAGCGTTGTTTTCCCCGCGCCATTAGGACCAACGACACCAATTGACTCCCCATGTTTTATATAAAAATAACTACTTTGGAAAACTGTATGATCCCTATATTGCTTTTTTAAATCTTTTGCCTCCACTATCCGTTTACCGCGCTTGTCCGCTGCCTGAAAATCAAATTCAATCTTTACTTCATCAGCAGGCTTTTCTATTCTTTTTTTTGTAAGTTCTGCTTCCAGCCTTTTTTGCTTAGACTTAACCTGTATATCCATCTTCTTGGCCTTAACTCGGTAATATTCTTTTTTACCCATTAACTTTCTTTCAGAGGCTGTTCCATGCTTCGTTGAATCACGGTGTGCCTTTTCTGACCAATTTTTCAATTGATCCATTTGCGCTTCTACTCGTTTGATTTCTTTCTGTTGTTGATCATATTGATGTTTATGAATTCTTCTGTTTTCTTCTTTTTGTTTCTTATAAGCACTGTAGTTACCAGTAAACTCAAGCGCCATGCCATCCTCGATTTCGTATATACGTCTGACAGCCTGGTCCAGAAAGTATCGATCATGGGAGATGATAATTGCCGCACCTTTATAGGATGCAAGCTCCTCTACCAGCCAAAGAATCCCATCCAAGTCTAAATGATTGGTTGGTTCATCCAGAATTAATAAATCAGGTTTGGTTGACCAAATATGCGCGAGTGCAAGTTTTAGCCTTTCTCCCCCGCTTAAATGGTCCAAACGTTCTTGATTCCATAGCTGTGATCCTTCCAATCCAAGCTGACTCGTCAGCTCAAACATTCCTGCCTCAGCCCCAGACTCCATCATGGATTGAAAGATACTGGCTGAATAGTCAATTGACTGCCGCAGATATCCTATACTGACATGATCTTTCCCAAAACTAATACTCCCTTTATCCGCTTGAATTGCTCCTGTCATAATATTGGCTAATGTTGTTTTCCCTGTCCCGTTATAGCCAATCAGCCCAATTCTATCCCCAGATTCTATAATCATATTTATATTCTTTAAAATCGTTCTTTCACCATAGCTTTTTTGTATTTCCTTCAGACTTAGCATATTCATTCTCACCTCTTAAAATTGACAACTAAAAACCCCAACAGAAGCCTATTGGGGTGTGAACATCGTTTATCAACAGAGGTATACAAATATGAATACAGCTATGGCAGCTGAATCCTTTATTTATACTCTATTCAATGAAAGAACGTGTTATGGGCACACTAATCCAATTTTCAGGCTTCTGTTTTATTTAAAAACATCGCAGAAAACAAGATTAGATTCTCATCGTCCCAATATCATTCCTTTACCTTTTATTGTTTACAGTATATGCCAGCCACTTAAGTGGTGTCAAATAATTCTAAAACTATTATGACTTTTCTGTCACCTAGATATACTAAAATCTATTAACTAGTATGGATTTCATTCCCATGATTATACAAAAAAAAAGCAGCTTAAAGTACAAGGTCTTTAAGCTGCTTTATTGATATTATTTAGATTCCATCCATTCAGTATGGAAAATACCTTCTTTATCTACACGCTCGTATGTGTGAGCTCCAAAGTAGTCACGTTGTGCCTGTAATAGATTTGCAGGCAATGTTTCTGCACGGTAGCTGTCATAGTAGGACAATGCTGCTGTAAAGCATGGTACCGGAATACCAGCTTGAACAGCTGCTACGATTACTTCACGCAACGCTTCCTGATAGCTTAATGCAATTTCTTTGAAATAATCGTCCAAAAGAAGATTCTTAAGGTTAGGATTGCGATCATAAGCATCTTTAATCTTTTGAAGGAATTGCGCACGAATGATACATCCGCCACGGAAGATCATCGCAATATCACCATACTGAAGATCCCAATTGTATTCGTCAGATGCAGCTTTCATTTGTGCAAAGCCTTGAGCATATGAACAAATTTTGCTCAAATATAAAGCTTTTCGAATTGATTCGATAAACGCTGCTTTATCTCCGGCAAATGGTTTAACCTCAGGACCTGTTAAAACTTTAGAGGCTTCCACACGTTCTTCTTTCAACGCAGATAAGAAACGCGCAAATACAGACTCAGTAATGATTGGCAGTGGAACACCAAGATCCAGCGCACTTTGACTTGTCCACTTTCCAGTTCCTTTTTGGCCTGCTTTATCAAGGATTACATCTACCATCGGCTTACCGGTCTCGTCATCTTTTTTCGTAAAGATGTCAGCAGTGATTTCGATTAGGTAGCTATCAAGTTCACCTTTATTCCATTCTGAGAATACACCATGAAGTTCATCAGCATTAAGCCCTAGAATATGGCGTAATAAAGCATAGGATTCGGAAATCAATTGCATATCTCCGTATTCTATTCCATTGTGAACCATTTTCACATAATGGCCAGCTCCATCCGGCCCAATATATGTACAACAAGCATCATCGCCAACTTTAGCGGAAATAGCTTTTAAAATTGGAGCTACAAGCTCGTATGCTTCCTTTTGTCCTCCAGGCATAATAGAAGGGCCTTTCAGTGCTCCCTCTTCACCGCCGGATACACCTG
Organism: Bacillus sp. E214; assembly: GCF_008087365.1. NCBI lineage: Bacteria > Bacillati > Bacillota > Bacilli > Caryophanales > Bacillaceae > Bacillus > Bacillus sp. E214. The sequence goes on from NZ_VENN01000001.1 coordinate 1,707,995, forward strand.
TCCCAATAAAATGGAATCCTTGCTTGCTTAGTTCTTCATTACGGCGTTGCGTATCTTTAAAGAACGTGTTACCGCCATCAATCAGGATATCCCCTTTATCAAGATAAGGAGTTAATTGGGCAATAGTTGCATCAGTTGCTGCACCCGCTTTAACCATGATTAAGATTTTACGCGGCGTTTCCAATGAGTTTACAAATTCTTCGATTGAATAGGTAGGATGAACATTTCTGCCTTCTGCCTCTTTCATCATAGCATCTGTTTTTTCGGATGAACGATTATATACTGAAACGGAATATCCACGGCTTTCAATATTAAATGCTAAATTCTTACCCATTACGGCAAGACCGATTACACCGATTTGTTGTTTTTCCATCTGTAAACATTCCTTTCATTGATTTATTCGCTATATTAAATCGTATTAACTTTAGCAATTTTACACTATTTTCGCAAGTGCTACGAATTAGTTTCCCTTGTCATTCCTAGGTTTGGGACGTTTTAAGAAGTCCTTGCTAAAACTGGTATTAGCATCCACTTTATTGTTATCTATTTCTATCCCTTTTCGGATAATTTTATCCCCAAACTTTTTAGTTAGCTTTTCCACAGTCGTATCCAATTTCACTTCTTTTTCATCCTGATCAAAAGAAAAAATGTCCAATTGCTTAATTGCTTCCTGCTGTTCAACTACTTCATTTGCTGTTACCCCTAATAGCCTAACTGGATTTCCATTCCAATGCTTTGAAAAAAGATCTCGTGCATGGCTATATAGATCTTCAGCCTTATGAATAGGATTTTGAAGGGTTTTACCTCGTGTTACTGTTTTTCGATCCTTATAACGAATCATGATTTGAACTTTTATAGTCAGTAGTTCCTTTTTCTTTAACCGAGCAGAAACTTTTTCACTCAAACGATGAAGGACTTCGAACAATTCCTGCTGGTTTGTTACATCTCTTGGTAATGTGGTTGAATTCCCGACACTTTTAAAATCATATATCGACTCAGGATCTACCACACGTCTGTCAATGCCATTAGCTCTTTCTCTTAATCGAACCCCATTAATTCCAAGCAGCTTTTTAAGCGAAACCTCATGTGCATTAGCCAAATCACCAATTGTTTTAATGTTTATTGATGACAGTTTTTCAGCTGTTTTCTGGCCCACTCCATGCATCTCTCCAACCGGCAGATGCCAAAGTTTAGCCTGAACTTCACGCTTTCTAAGAATCGTAATTCCCATTGGTTTTTTCATATCTGAAGCCGTTTTCGCCAAAAACTTATTTGGAGCTATACCTATACTGCAAGGTAAATCCATCGTTTCCATAATCCTTTTTTGAATGGTCTGGGCTATTTCAACTGGTGAATTATCTCCGCAATAATCGGTAATATCCAAATACCCTTCATCTATCGAAACTGGTTCTACAAGCGGTGTATACATCCGCAACAAATCAAAAATACCTTGCGAGGCAGCACGGTACCGGTCAAAATTAGGTTCCATCAGGATAAGGCCGGGACAAAGCTTCTGCGCCTGCCAAATAGGCATGGTCGTTTTCACTCCATGTTTACGCGCTGCATAGCTGCATGTCACGATAATCCCTCTTCTTTCTTTTGCATTCCCGGCAATTGCCAATGGCTTGCCTTTCAATTCAGGATTATGTGCCATTTCAACTGAGGCGTAGAAGCTATTCATATCCACATGTAAAATGACTCTTCCGCCTTTTTTTACTTGACGTTGTTCCATCTCTTAAACCCTCTTATTCCCTTATATTCACTGTTTATCCGGCACTAAACAATTTTATGTAAAATGGCCACCGGAATAATCCAGTGGCACCTTGAACGAACACTATTATTTAGATGGATTTGCTACTTCTTCAATAATTGCAAGTACCATTTCACCAAGCTTATTAAGCTCAGCAATTGGCATTTTTTCACTTGTAGTATGGATATCCTCATATCCTACCGCAAGATTAACTGTAGGAATGCCATGTCCAGCAATGACATTTGCATCACTGCCTCCTCCGCTGTGCTGAAGTTTTGGTTCACGTCCGATTTTAACGGCTGCTTTTTTAGCAACTTCCACTACATGATCACCATGATCATATTTAAAACCAGGATACATAACCGTTACTTCTACTTCAGCAGAACCGCCCATTTCTGCAGCTGTTGTTTCAAAGGCATCTTTCATTTTCGCAACCTGAGCTTCCATTTTCTCAGGGATTAGGGAGCGCGCCTCCGCCAGAATTTCTACGTGATCACAAACGATATTTGTTTGAGTACCACCCTCAAAGCGACCGATATTAGCAGTTGTTTCTTCGTCAATTCGTCCAAGCGGCATTTTGGCAATAGCTTTAGCCGCAATCGTAATTGCAGAAACACCTTTTTCCGGCGCAACTCCTGCATGCGCTGTTTTACCTTTAATAACAGCCTGTACTTTAGCTTGTGTCGGTGCTGCAACAATAATGTTACCAACCGCTTCATCACTATCCAATGCAAAACCATATGTAGCTTTAATAAGAGAACGATCCAATACCTTTGCACCAACTAAGCCGGATTCTTCACCAACTGTGATGATGAATTGGATTGGGCCATGCTCAATATTGTTTTCTTTTAATACACGGATAACTTCCAGCATTACGGAAAGACCAGTTTTATCATCTGCCCCAAGAATAGTTGTACCATCAGTTACTACATAACCATCTTTAATGGAAGGTTTGACACCGTTACCAGGAACAACCGTATCCATATGGGATGTAAAATAAATCGTATCAACACCTTCTTTAGTGCCAGGCAGCGTACAGATTAAGTTGCCTGCTCCAAAGCCAGTAAGTTCCTTTGCATTGTCCTCGTAAACGTCTACTCCGAGAAGACTGAATTTATCTTTTAAGATTTTTGCTATTTGTCCTTCATTTTTTGTTTCAGAATCAATTTGTACTAATTCTAAGAATTCTTGTAATAATCTCTCTTCATTAATCAATTGTCTTCCTCCTATCAGGAATAAGTTACTTTATAAGTATACCGATGTTTTTGTCATAAGAAAAGAGCAGGCACTTGACATATGGCAGACAGTTTTTCCCTTTGCAAATAATAATTTTGAGCCATTCTCTTTTTCAGGGAATGTGGTGTACGGTTAGTATCATTTAGGAATTACAAGTCTTTTATTGAGCTGTTTAATAATCAGATACAATTAATCCTTATTAAAAAAATAGATTACAAGAAAAGAGCCCTTTATAGGACTCTTCAATAGATTAAAGCGGAATATTTCCATGTTTTTTTGACGGCCTTGATTCTTTTTTTGTTCGAAGCATCTCTAAGGCCTGTGCCAATTTAATTCGGGTTTCTCTTGGATCGATAACATCATCGACCATCCCTTGACTTGCCGCTATATATGGATTGGCAAATTTTACGCGGTATTCTTCAATTTTTTGTTGGCGTACAGCTTCAGGATCAGAGCTATTGTTAATTTCTTTAGCAAAAATGATATTAGCTGCACCCTGTGGCCCCATTACAGCGATTTCAGCATTCGGCCAAGCATAGACAAGATCAGCCCCAATCGATTTACTGTTTAAGGCTACATATGCTCCCCCATATGCTTTTCTTAAAATCACCGTTAATTTTGGAACGGTTGCTTCCGAATAAGCATACAAAATTTTTGCACCATGCCGAATAATTCCTCCATGCTCCTGTTTAATTCCTGGAAAAAATCCAGTTACATCCTCAAATGTAATAATCGGGATATTAAATGAATCACAGAAACGGATAAATCTTGCCGCCTTATCAGAAGAATTGATATCGAGTCCTCCCGCCATATATTTCGGTTGATTACATACCAAACCGACTGTCTCACCTTTAATTCTAGCTAAACCAATCACTAGGTTTCGAGCAAAACTCTCTTGAATTTCAAAGAAGGAATCCTGATCGACTACTGCATTTACAACCTTTCTTACATCATAAGGACGGATACCGTCATAAGGTACTAATTCAGCAATATCAGGACAATAATCATTTTGCTCAGTCCATTCACTTACTGGTGGTTTTTCTTCATTATTTAAAGGCAGATAGGAAAGCAATTTCCTTACCAAACGTAATGTTTCTTCCTCAGTTTTTCCTTCAAAATGTGCATTTCCACTAATAGAATTATGGACTTTCGCTCCACCTAAATCTTCTGAACTAATTTTTTCTCCGGTCACGGTTTCTATCACTTTTGGACCGGTGATAAACATTTGGCTTGTTTGATCCACCATAAAAACGAAATCCGTAATGGCTGGAGAATATACGGCACCACCTGCACATGGGCCCATGATAACTGATATTTGCGGTACAACGCCCGAGTAGATAACATTGCGGTAAAAAACCTGGCCATATCCATCCAGCGAGGTGACACCCTCCTGAATTCTCGCTCCGCCGGAATCATTTAATCCTATTATTGGAGCTCCGTTTTTAGCAGCCAAATCCATAATGGATGATATTTTCTTGGCATGCATCTCACCCAACGCTCCGCCAAATACGGTAAAATCCTGAGAAAAAATATAAACTGGCCTTCCATCAATTTTGCCATAGCCGGTTACAACCCCATCGCCAGGCCCTTTTATTTGATCCAAACCAAAGTCTCTGTTGCGATGTTCAACAAAAGCATTCAGTTCAACAAAGCTATTATCATCCATCAAAATATCGATTCTCTCTCTAGCTGTCAATTTTCCTTTTTCGTGTTGTTTTTCAATCTTATCCCATCCGCCACCAAGCTCGATATCATTTTTTCTATCATACAGTTCGGTTATTCTTTCATACATATCCACTATTTTATTCCTCCCGTTCCGGTTTCTCTAGAACCTCTACTAAAACTCCCTGTACCGACTTAGGATGTATAAAAGCTACTTGTGTATGATGTGCTCCGGGTCTGGGTTCTTCATCAATCAATTGAATGCCATTATCCTTTATTTCTTTAATTCTTTCTTTAATATCACTCACTTCAAGCGCAATATGGTGTATGCCTTCCCCTCTTTTTGCAATAAATTTTGCAACAGCACTTGATTCATTCAAGGGCTCCAATAACTCTATTCGTGTATTACCAGTGGATAAAAAAGCTACCCTAACTCCCTGGCTCTCGACTATTTCTTCCCCTTCATTTACCATACCAAAAATCCCCTCATATAAAGGAAGCGCTTTCGAAATGGAACGAACAGCAATGCCGATATGGTCAATTCCCTTTTGCATACAAATCCCCCTTTATTTTCCTACCTTAAATAATAGAGCATTCTTAAAATTCTATAAAGATATTTTGCTCAAATAGTGAATGAAATTTTTTTAGACTTGAGGAGTTTTGCTAAACATAGTAGTATCAAATAGAAGAATGTAAAAGGAGTGTAGCTCTATGTCTAAAAAGCGTACACAGAAGATAATCGTTTATATTATGATTTTTACGATGGTCGCGGTGACCTTATTATCCGGTTTGTCAGCTTTCCTATAAAAAATAAACCTCATCTTTTTCTCTTCACGGAGAGTCAGATGAGGTTTTTTCGTTTATGGCATGAAATAGTCTCGCATAAAAAGAAGCAGGCTCTGAATTATCATAGATGTACACCTTTGTACCAAGCGGAACTAATTCAAACAGTACCTGGACTTCTTGATTTTTCATCCGGATACATCCAGCAGACACCTTTTTTCCAATCGAATCCTCCTGATTCGTTCCATGAATCCCGTAATTTCTACCATTCGTTTTACGTGCATCAAACCCCATCCATCTAGAGCCGAGTGGGTTTCTTTCATCATTACCGGGAATCGACTTTCTGGAGTATTCAGGATCCTCGAATTTTGTAATAATCGTAAATAGACCCTCTGGTGTATCTTCATCATTCTTTCCAGTAGCAATCGAAAATTGATATCTTTCCTGATTATCAACATAAAATACTAGCTGATTGGTTTGTTTATTAATCACGATAAACGGATCCCCGGGAATTGGGTTGGGTCCTAAAGGCCATATTGGAGACATTACTTGCAGTAATAACCAGAGTGACATCCATTTCATAAAAAACACCCATCCTTTTTTTGTTTAGGATGGGCTCTGAACTGTGTTTTCATTCATTTCTTTTCTTTAGAATTTGGCAGTGGTTTCACTGTACTTTTGATTATTAGATAGTCTTTCAATTCTTTGATCAGCTGGAAAAGTGCGGCCCGTTTCTCAAAATCATCGAAGGATGTTGGAATTTCTTTCTTTTTTACTTCCTTCACTAACTTCTCAAGCATCTCGATGTATTCATTAGCGGTATTATGATGATGAACATTATCACTTAAAAATCCAATGTATTCACCAAGTTCATGACTGACCTCATCACCCGATAAATCCATCTTAGCAACTAAAGGCAGTATTCTCTTTAAGATACTCAACTGTTTTTCACGGAGTTTAAAATAGTGATAGTACGAGGCATCATCGACTATTTTATGATTTTCTTCCTCCAAAGCTGCATAGTAAACCGCTTTTCGAATTAAATTTTCTGCATCTATAATCTCTTTACCGCTCCAGGCACTGTTCCCTGTCACCAAATAATTACTTAATTCCTTAAAAATAATACTATAGAGCTTTTCAATATCCATTCGGTATTTTTTTAGCTCCCGCTCCATGTTCGGCATATAAAAGTTAACCAGAAAGGCAACTGTAATCCCAATGACAACTAGTAAAAATTCATTAAGTAAGCTTGACAATGTAATCGAATTAGAAGCGTATAAGTGCAAAATAATTACACTGCTTGTCACAATACCGCCAGAAATATTTAATGCAACAGTTGTCGGAATAAAAAACAACAGCATTAATCCAATGACAGGAGGTGTATATCCGAGAAGTTCAAAAAATGCAAAGGAATAAAGCATGGCCAATGAACAGGCAAAGAAACGCTCACCGGCAGCCCTGAACGATCGCTTTTTTGTTCTTTGAATACACAATATAGTAATGATTCCAGCAGAGGCAAAACTCTGAAGCCCAATTATTTGGGCTATGTATATAGCAATTGGAGTCCCTATAGCCGTTTTAACGGTTCGATATCCGATTTTAAACATAGTTTATGTAGTCCCTCTCATGCAATTTAATGCAAAAAAGACGCTCTGAAATCAGACCATCTTTTTACTAATAGCATAAACTTTTTAGAGTACCTTTTGCAAGAAGTCTTTAGCACGTTCAGATTTAGGATTCGAGAAAAACTCTGCCGGAGGGGCATCCTCCACAATCACTCCTCCATCTAAAAATAAAACTCGATCGGCTACTTCCTTAGCAAATCCCATTTCATGCGTCACAATCGCCATTGTCATTCCTGAAGTTGCCAGTGATTTCATAACTTCAAGTACTTCTTTCACCATCTCAGGGTCAAGTGCTGATGTAGGTTCATCAAATAGCATAATTTCAGGCTTCATGGCTAACGCTCGCGCTATGGCTACCCTTTGTTTTTGACCGCCGGAGAGGCGTTCAGGATACACATTCGCTTTATCTTCCATTCCTACTTTTGCCAATAGTTCCATTGCTTCCTTTTTGGCTTGCTCTTTCTTGACTTTGCGGACTTTCATTGGTGCGTACATGATGTTTTCTAAAACCGTCTTATGAGGAAACAGATAAAAGTGCTGGAATACCATTCCTACATTCTGACGCATCGCTAACACATCTGTTTTCGGTGCAGTAATCTCCTCACCCTTTATCCAAATCTGTCCGCCAGTTGGTTTTTCCATTAGGTTCATACAACGAAGAAATGTTGATTTACCGGAACCGGATGGTCCAATTACAGCAATCACTTCTCCTTCTTTTATCTCTGTGGAAATCCCCTTTAAAACTTCCAGCTTTCCATAGCTTTTATATAGCTCTTTTACTTTTATCATCAGTGCTGCAACCTCTTTTCAAGCATTTTTCCGATTAGCGTTAAAATCATAACTAATACGTAATAGATTAAACCTGCAAACAGAAGCGGCTCTAAATATTGGAAGGTTTGTCCCCCAACTTGGTATGCGCGTCTCATGATATCCATTACCCCAATAGTTGTAACGATCGCAGATTCCTTTGTAAGCGTGATGAATTCATTCATTAAGGCAGGTAAAATATTTTTATATGCCTGCGGAAGGATGATATTGGCCATCATGCTGCTGTATGGAACACCAAGTGCCATGGCTGCTTCCCTTTGACCCTTATCTACCGCAAGAACTCCCCCACGGATAATTTCGGAAATATATGCAGCCGAGTTTAGAGAAAACGCTAGAACTGCTGCCCAATACCCTTCAATTTGAAAACCAAATAATTGCGGTGAAGCAAAATAAATAATCATTAATTGAAGAACTAATGGAGTACCCCTAAATATAGATGTATAAAAATCTGATAACCAAATGAGCGGCTTAATTGTAGTGATTTTGCATAAAGCTATAATGGTTCCAAGCAAGAAACCAAACAATGCAGCCAATGCTGCTATTTGCAATGTCGTATATACACCTTCCAGTATATAGGGCATGGAAGGGATAATATCTGTAAAATCAAGATTCATGTACTTTCTCCTATCACTGTTAATAAAAAGAAAATTTCAGAAAGGGGTTCTCCCTTTCTGAAATTATTATTCAGCGTCTCCGCCAAACCATTTTAGAACTAACTCTTCAAGTTCACCATTTTCTTTCATCTTTTTCAACTCTTCATTAAATTGATCGCGCAATTCACTGCCTTTTTTGAAAGCAATGGCAGATCCAACTTCTTCTGCATCTCCTTCAAGAAGGAATCCTGTTAAATCTTCATTCTTATCAAGATACCCTTGTGCCACTAAATCTTCAATAATAGCCGCATCAAAACGTTCAGATTTTATTTCCTGTACCAATTCAGGAATTTTGTCACGGTTTTCAACTGTCATTTTTGTTATTTTAGCTAATTCCTGAGCTTTTTCTTCTTGAATAGAACCCATTTGTACCCCGACAGTTTTATTTTCCAGATCTTTAACTGATTCGATTTTGTTATCTTTTGAAGTGACAATCATATGGTTCGCTGTGTAATAAATATCAGAGAAATCCACATTCTTTTCACGCTCCTCAGTTGGAGTCATCCCAGCCATAACAAAATCAGCTTGTCCATTTTTCACAGCCGTTACTAAACCGCCAAAATCCATATCGACAACTTCTACTTTATAACCAAGTTTCCCAGCAATCGCTTTTGCCAAATCTACATCAAATCCGATAATTTCATCACTTTTCGCTGTATCAATGTATTCGAATGGTTTATAATCAGCCGATGTAGCCATTTTTAAAACTTTTTCATCTTCAGAACCATTTCCTGACTCGTCAGAACTTCCACAAGCCGTTAATACCGAAACTGCTAATACTGCTGTCAATAAACTAAGCAACCATTTTTTCATTGTCCTTTACCCCCACTATAATGTGTTTTTCATGATGATAGTTTTCATTTCCTTACACAATTAAACTATCAAACTATATTTTAAGATTTAATAAATATTATATATATGCAACAAAATGTATTTTAACACATAAAATCTGTTTTGCAAAATATTTAATTATTATGTATATATAATTAATTTTTCTTGAGTTTTCACGCGTTAAACTAAAAAAGAAGTATCAAAAAATGATACTTCTCCCATAACATTATAATAAAATTATATACAGAATTTTATTATATTTAGACATTTTCATTCTTATCTTTTTTGAGCTTATTTTCCTCTTTTCACCTGAGGTAAGATCAATTAGACTTCTTCACAATATTCATCAAACATTTTTTGCAGATTTTCAATTACTTCTACAGGTTCATGCCCTTCAATCTCATGACGCTCAACCATTTTAATGATTTTTCCATCTTTTAAAAGAGCGAATGATGGAGAGGAAGGCGGATAGCCCGTAAAGTATTCTCTTGCTCTGGCAGTAGCTTCTTTATCCTGACCGGCAAAGACCGTTACCAATTGGTCTGGTCTTTTATCATAATTCACTGCATGATAAGCAGCAGGACGAGCAATACCACCTGCACATCCACAAACAGAGTTAACCATAACAAGCGTTGTTCCCTTTTTGCTTAGAGTCTCATCTACTTCTTCTGCAGTTGTTAATTCTTTGTAACCTGCATTTTGTATTTCCTGACGAGCCTGGCGAACCACGTCGTTCATAAATAAATTAAAATTCATGCTCACTTAAACATCTTCCTTTCTATCGGAGCTACCCTTATAGTATCAGAGCAGCCGTTTTTTATAAAATATTCCAGATGACAGGTTTAGTTTACTTACACAGGGGAATAGTACCTTTAATTAAGATGACCCCCTATACTCCTAAACTTTTGGATAGCCATAAGGCTATCCATCTTTTTTATGTACTACTCTACATTTTACTTATCCTTCGAAAAAAAATACAGATGAAATAATTCAGCAGCTGCTTTTGAAACTATTTTCTCTCCATCTCTGACACTTGCTTCGATAATCGGTAATAGTTTCTTAACAGCTTTATCGGTATAAAAATGATCAATGATTTGCTGTTCTACTTCACTCTCAAACCATTTTGTGACCTGCCGTTTTCGCCTATTCGAAAATTCACCTGTTTCCTTTGTGAAAACGGAAAATTCTATAATGGCCTCCCAAATTTCATTCAGACCCTGTTTATGCAAGGCTGAACAAGCAAACGTCCTGACAGTCCAATCCTTTGTAGCCGGTATATGATCACGGAGGATTTGACGGTATTCCTCTTTCGCTCGCATTGCTAGCTTTTCATTTTCCCCATCAGCTTTATTAACAGCTATTCCATCGACAAGCTCAAGGATGCCTTTTTTCATTCCTTGCAGTTCGTCTCCTGCACCCGTAAGAGTCAGCAGCAGAAAAAAATCTACCATATCCCTGACTTCAGCTTCACTTTGTCCCACTCCAACCGTTTCTACTAAGATCACTGAATATCCGGCAGCCTCACAAATCATCATGCTTTCTCTTGTTTTACGGTGCACACCGCCTAATTTACCTCCTGATGGGGTCGGGCGGATAAAGGCATTTGGATGTTTCGAAAGTTCTTCCATCCTAGTCTTATCTCCAAGTATACTGCCTCCGCTGATGGAAGAGCTGGGGTCAATGGCAAGTACGGCCACTTTATACCCAAGCTCACATAAAAATAGCCCCATATTCTCAATAAATGTACTCTTTCCTGCCCCTGGAACCCCACTAATACCGATGCGAATTGAATTCCCTGTAAAGGGGAGGATAGATTGCAAAATCTCTTCAGCATGCGGACGATAAACGTCCCCTTTGCTTTCAACGAAAGTAATGGCTTTTGATAATGCTTGTAATTGCCCGGCTTTTAAGTTCCGGACAATTTCCTCTGTATCAACGGGCTTCGTATGGACTCTCTTATATCTTTTTCTTTCGTATTGCTGATTATGGTCTGTCATGACTGGACACTTCCTCATACCCTAGCCTTTTATAAATTTCATTTACTATTTTGATAGCCGCTTCCGGTATGACGGTTCCAGGACCAAATATAGCTGAAGCTCCATGCTCGTATAAATAGTCATAGTCCTGCTCCGGTATGACACCTCCTGCAATAATGACGATATCCTCCCGGCCAAGTTTTTTTAGTTCACTGGCCAACTGAGGCAACAATGTTTTATGCCCTCCGGCTAAAGAACTCATCCCTATGACATGCACATCATTTTCAACTGCCTGTTTAGCAGACTCCTCCGGTGTTTGAAATAAAGGACCCATATCGACATCAAATCCAAGATCTGCATAAGCTGAGGCAACTATTTTAGCCCCTCGGTCATGACCGTCCTGACCCATTTTGGCAATTAATATTCGGGGACGGCGACCCTCATTTAGCAAAAATCCCTCTGTTAATTCTCTAACTTCTTTGATTTTATCCAACTCCCGATAATGGGAACCATAGACTCCGCTGATTGTTCGGATAACAGCGCGGTGGCGACCCGAAACCGCTTCTATCGCATCCGAGATTTCACCAAGAGTTGCTCTTGCAATTGCTGCCTCAACAGCCAATTCCAACAAATTTCCTTCGCCAGACTGTGCCGCTTTGGTCAATGCATTCAGTGTTTTTGTAACTTGTTCCTGATTACGCGTATCCTTAATCGTTTCGAGTCGTTTAATCTGCTGTTCGCGGACCTTTGAATTATCAATTTCAAGGATATCAAATTCTTCTTTTTCTTCTGTCCTGTATTGATTGATTCCAATCATGATTTCTTCACCGGAATCAATCTTTGCTTGCCGGCGTGCAGAAGCTTCCTCAATCCTCATCTTTGGAATACCGGATTCAATTGCTTTCGCCATGCCTCCAAGCTGTTCAATCTCTTCCAAATGTGCCCATGCTTTCTCAATTAAACGATTCGTTAAGGACTCGACATAATAGGAACCACCCCATGGATCAATAACATTTGTAATTCCGGTTTCCTCCTGTAAGAATAACTGCGTATTCCTGGCGATACTGGCTGAAAACTCTGTCGGCAGCGCAATCGCTTCATCGAAAGCATTTGTATGTAAGGATTGAGTATGCCCGAGTGCCGCTGCATGTGCCTCTATTAAAGTTCTGGCGATATTATTGAATGGATCTTGTTCAGCAAGGCTCCAACCAGATGTTTGCGAATGTGTTCTAAGTGCAAGCGATTTTTCATTTTTCGGATCAAATTGTTTCATAAGTTTTGACCATAAAAAGCGAGCCGCTCTTAGCTTAGCAACTTCCATAAAATAGTTCATACCGATACCCCAAAAAAACGATAAACGTGGGGCAAACGTATCAATAGGTATGCCCGCTTTCAATCCTGTTTTCACATACTCAATTCCATCAGCCAGTGTATAGGCAAGCTCCAAATCTGCAGGTGCTCCTGCCTCCTGCATATGATAGCCAGAGATTGATATACTATTAAATTTCGGCATATGAGCGGAGGTATACTCAAAGATATCGGCAATAATTTTCATAGACATAGCTGGTGGATAAATATACGTATTACGTACCATATATTCTTTTAAAATATCATTCTGTATCGTTCCGGTAAGCCGTGATGAATCTACTCCCTGTTCTTTTGCTGTAGCAATATAAAATGCCATTATCGGCAATACGGCCCCATTCATTGTCATCGAAACAGACATTTTCTCTAGTGGTATACCGGAGAATAGTATTTTCATGTCTTCTATCGAATCAATCGCAACTCCCGCTTTCCCAACATCCCCAACCACACGTGGGTGATCAGAATCATAGCCTCGATGAGTCGCTAAATCAAATGCAACCGATAGCCCTTTTTGTCCCATCTCCAAATTCCGTCTGTAAAAAGCATTTGATTCTTCAGCAGTAGAAAAGCCAGCATATTGGCGAACTGTCCATGGACGGTTTACATACATCGCTGCATATGGTCCCCGTGTAAAGGGAGCAATCCCCGGGAAGGACGGTACATGCTCCACCAGTTCTAAATCATCCCGATTATATAGAGGCTTTAACGGTATTTGCTCATTTGTTTCAAAGTCAGGAATATCCGAACGTATATCTGCTGAATCTGAAACGAAATCCTCATGGACAGACTGCCAATCTATTTGTGAAAAATCCGTTTTTTTCATACTTTTACCCCCTGCCTTGATGACAATACGGTTAATAGGTCAATCATATTTGTATGTCGGTCAATTTTCTTCCAATTAAATTCCTTAATAGCCAAATCAAAATTCCCCACTGCATAAATATGCATATTGCTGTCTACTTTTAAATTGGATAATGGCGTATTCAAGTGATTCTCATCACCGCATATCAGGATATAGCTTCCCTGGCAACCTCTTATTATCTCTTCCAGCATTTCTTGATTTACTATTCCGGTTCGCTCTGTATAACTCAGCCCCCCTGCCGCCAATACTTCTTTTGAAAGATCAATATATGGCTTAGATTGAGAGACGCTGCCCAGCCCAATCACTATGATTCTTTGCTGTTGCTCCATCTCATTTCCCCAGGTCAAATTCATCGATCGAATAGCTTCAAATTCTGATGCTAAACGGATTGGTTTAAGCGGGAATATTTCTTTTTCACTCTTTTGAATGCTTTGCGTATCTATTAAATTCTGCGTGAGATCCGGTCGTTCTTCTTTTGGATTTGCATACACATTTGTACCCACCATCTTTTCCTTCCTAATAGCTACCGCTGATAATCTGTTTTTAGCTAGCTCTGCTAACTCTCCTTGTATTTGCCCCTTCTTTAACTCTGAAAGAATGCCGCCTTTTTTCTCCAGTTTAATAAACTGATCCCATGCCTGTTGACACAGTTCATCTGTTAAAGCCTCCAAATAGTAAGAACCCCCGCCTGGATCAGCTGTTTTCATTAACATGCTCTCTTCCCTAAGAATATGTGGAATGTTTCTTGCCAGGCGTTTTCCAAGAGAACTCTTTTCTCTTTGCAATTGATCGAATGGAATGACCGTGAGATACTGACAGTTCCCAATTACAGCTGCCAATGCTTCATTTGTTGTACGAAGGAGATTTACATAATGATCAAACCCGGTTTTATTTCTTAATGAGGTCTGTGCATGGATGTCCATTTTAAAGATGTTTTCCTGATCATATGCCTTACCAACCGCAAACCAAAGCTTTCGCGCAGCTCGAAGTTTGGCAATTTGCATGAAAAAGGAGGAATCAATCGAGAATGAAAAAATTATTTTTTCTGCCGTTTCTTGTGCTGATAACCCTGCCTGCATGCCTTCAAATACATAATGTGCACCAAGTGATAATGAATACGCAATCTCTTTGACGGCATCTGCACCTGCTTCATGATAAGGCCTACTATTGACTAGAATTGTTTTTATTGTTGAGGAAGATAGATTCCAGTTCTTTATATAGTGAAACCAATCAGATAAGGCATTGTTTTCTTTAGTAGGTATAGACCCTCTTTCAGCCCATTCAGTAATTAAATCTCGTACCACTGCTCCTTGTTGATCAGATAGCCCGTTAACCTCAGCTAACTTTTCCATAATGATTTCCTGCCGGTTACCAGAACCAGCCTCTAGAAATAAAGGATAGTCCTCAATCGGCAAATCATTCAATAGTATGATAAGTTCTTCACTGCCCATTTTGTTTACATCAAAGGAAATCGTATTTTGCCCATTCTCCAATGCCTCGAGTATAGTTCCCTTAATATTGCTTCCTGTTGCCACTTGGCAAATTTTTAGCGGGTGATGCTGATAGCCATTTTCATAGATTCCTCTTGTATAAGGAGGTTTACCGGGTACGGGTACTTCATCTTTTTCTGAATCCAAATTGTAAAGCGGTTTCAAAATGATTTTTTCAAACGTTTGAGTGTGTAATGTGTCCAGTTCTTTTCCCTTTAAAGATTTTAGAACTGCTTTTTCCCACTCCTCCACTGTTGTCTGTTGAAACCTATCATTCTTCGCATCCTTTATCTTCATAGCTTGCTTTCTACTAAAAGAAAGCTCCCTCCCCTCGCCAATTAACGAAATAGTATGTTAATTAATCTTATCATGCAAACGACCTTTTTCTCCAACAAAAGGAAAAATAGTCCAAATCTTCTTAAATCATTATTCAATCAATTCACCAATACTTCTCCATTAAAGTATTTGACCAGGTGGGTTGAAGAACTCTTTCTTTTGGCAAAAATTCTTTCATTACAAGCTTAATATCTATGATAGGGGTACCATCCAGAGCATCTAGCCCTTTAACAGTTAATACTCTCTGTTCAACTCCCACCAATTCAACGATTGTAACCCCAAGCTTATTCGGCCGATTCTTCCCTCTTTGTGCAAAGATGCCTACCTCGGGAAATTCTTTATTTCTGGGATGTCTTGCTTCATACTGAATATTTCTATCATCTACTTTGTCAAAATAAAAAATAATTTCTAAATGAGAGAATTCGTGTATACCTTTTAAAGACGATTGACTTATATTCTCAGCCAGTTCAATGGACGATACAATAGCACCCCAATCATCATCCACTATTTCTTTCCTGCTATTCTTCACAAATGCTATTGGTTCTATCAAATAGTACATAGCTACATCCATCCCCTTAATCAGACGGCAGTCACTCTATCATTTCTTCAACTCCGAGAAAAATTCCTTTAAAATAAAATGAAAAGAAAAACGTCGATGAATTCACAGGTGTATACAATGTCCATTCTTCAGAGGAACTTCATTGTTTTCATTTAATCCAGTAAATTATTTCTTGGGAAATGATTCAAGTAGATAAAAGAAGACACACATACTGTGTGCCCTCATGTTTTCTATTAATATAGCGGTGTATTTTCGCTTGTGATATGTTCCAGGATATCTTTCACTCGAGCCAAAAACCTTCCGCATACCAATCCATCAAGAATACGGTGATCTAGTGATAGACATAAATTGACCCGATCCCGGATAGCAATCATATTGCCGTGCATGACAACTGGTTTCTTGACAATTGACTCCACTTGCAAGATAGCGGCCTGTGGATGGTTTATAATTCCCATCGATTGGATGGATCCAAATGAACCAGTATTATTTACCGTAAAGGTACCGCCCTGCATATCCTCGGACTTTAATTTACCGGAACGGACCTTTTCAGCCAATTCATTAATTTCACGCGCGATCCCTTTAATTGTTTTTTCATCTGCATATTTAATAACCGGAACATACAACGCTTCATCCGTCGACACAGCAATCGAGATATTAATATCTTTTTTCCTGACAATTTTATCTCCAGCCCACATTGAATTCATTTCTGGAAACTCTTTTAATGCTTGAGCAACCGCTTTAACAAAAAAGGCAAAATAAGTTAGATTATAGCCTTCCTTTTGCCTAAATTCCTTCTTAAGTGAATCACGGTATTGAACGAGATTGGTTACATCCGCTTCCACCATTGTCCATGCATGCGGAATCTCATGTTTAGAACGCATCATATTTTGTGCAATAGCTTTCCTTATACCAGTTACAGGTATTTCTCGATCTCCACTTTCTATCTTCATATCACTGCCTGATGATTTTTGCTTTACACCCAAATCAGGCTCATACATCTGAGTATCCGCTTTCGGTTCAGCATTTTCAATGTTAACTTGGGCCTTAGCAGCAGTGCCGCCCTCCACAGCTTTCAAAATGTCTTTACGAGTAATTCGACCGCCGGCTCCGCTTCCAGCCACGTTTTCGAGGTTAATCCCATGTTCCTGGGATAATTTTAATACGGCCGGAGAATAACGTGCCTTATTAGATTGGTCGGTCTGAATTAGCGATTCACTTTTTTCCTCAGAACGATTCTTTTCTTCCTTTGGTGCCTCTTCAGAACTATCAGGCTCTCCTGCTAGTTGGATACTGCACATGACTTCCCCGACAGGAAGTGTCTCTCCCTCTGCTGCAATCAAATCTTTAATTACTCCAGTAAAGGAAGATGGAACTTCGGCATTCACTTTATCCGTCATTACTTCAGCTATCGGGTCATATTTATTCACTCGGTCACCGGGCTTTACAAGCCAGCTCGAGATCGTCCCTTCTGTTACACTCTCCCCAAGCTGCGGCATTTTCATCTGTTCTATTGGCATTCGCTATTTATCTCCTTTCGCAATCAGTTTAAAATTCTGCTAATTCTCTCATGGCTTTTTCCACTTTTTCCGGGTTGACCATAAAATATTTTTCCATAGTTGGAGCATATGGCATCGCCGGAAGATCAGGACCTGCTAAACGTTTAATTGGTGCATCCAGCTCAAACAAGCAGTTCTCGGCAATGATCGCCGCCACCTCGCTTATTATGCTGCCTTCCTTCGTATCTTCCGTTATCAATAGCACTTTACCAGTTTTGGAGGAAGCCTCGATAATTGCTTCCTTATCGAGGGGATACACTGTCCTTAAATCTAAAACATGCACTGAGATTCCATCCTGAGCTAATTTTTCAGCAGCCTGAAGCGCAAAGTGAACACAAAGTCCATAAGTGATAACCGTAATATCATCTCCATCTCTTTTTACATCCGCTTTGCCTATCGGCAATACATAATCATCATTGGAGACTTCCCCTTTGATCAGACGGTACGCACGTTTATGCTCAAAGAAAAGTACAGGATCTTCATCACGTATTGCTGCTTTTAAAAGCCCTTTTGCGTCGTATGGTGTAGATGGCATAACAATTTTTAAACCAGGCTGGTTGGCAAAAATGGCCTCTACTGATTGTGAATGATATAAGGCACCGTGTACCCCACCACCGTAAGGAGCACGTATGACCATCGGACAATGCCAATCATTATTGGACCGATAGCGGATTTTGGCAGCCTCAGAAATGATTTGGTTTATTGCCGGCATAATAAAATCCGCAAATTGTATTTCTGCAATCGGTCGCATTCCATACATTGCAGCTCCGATTCCTACCCCCGCAATAGCAGATTCAGCCAAAGGCGTATCAATTACTCGATCTTCACCAAATTGCTCGTACAGCCCGTTTGTAGCCTTAAACACTCCTCCTTTTCTGCCAACATCTTCACCAAGGATAAAAACTTTTTCATCTCGTTCCATTTCTTCTTTCATCGCCATGGTTATTGCATCAATATATGAAATGACAGGCATGGTTTACTCTCCTTCCGTCTCAGCATATACAAACTTCAAAGCATCTTCTGCTTTTGCATACGGAGCATTTTCAGCGTAATCTGTTGCTTCATTTACGATTTTCATGACCCTTTTATTGATTTCTGTTTCTTTCTCTTCATCCAGAAGGTCAATTTCCTTTAAATACGCCCCAAATGTGAGAATCGGATCCTCCGTTTTTGCCTTTTCCACTTCATCTCGAGCACGGTAGCTTCGATCATCATCATCACTTGAGTGCGGAGTAAGCCGGTAGGATACAGTTTCAACCAAAGAAGGGCCTTCCCCGCGTCGGGCACGGTCAGCAGCCTCTTTAACAGCTTTATACACTTCGAGCGGATCATTGCCATCTACTGTGACACCAGGCATCCCATATCCAATAGCTCGGTCTGACACTTTTTCACAGGCTAATTGTTTTTCAATTGGTACCGAAATCGCATATTTATTATTTTCAACCATAAAAATAACAGGGAGTTTATGTACACCAGCAAAATTGGCACCTTCATGAAAATCTCCCTGATTTGATGAACCTTCACCAAAAGTTACAAATGTAACCAAATCTTTCTTTTCCATTTTTCCAGCCAATGCGATTCCGACTGCATGGGGAACTTGAGTGGTAACCGGCGATGATCCTGTTACAATTCGATTTTTCTTCTGACCAAAATGACCTGGCATCTGCCTGCCGCCGGAGTTTGGATCTTCCTGCTTGGCAAATCCTGAGAGCATCAACTCAGTTGGTGTCATACCAAATGTTAGAACTACCCCCATATCGCGATAGTAAGGCAGTACATAATCCTTTTCCCTATCAAGGGCAAAAGCTGCTCCAACCTGAGCTGCCTCCTGACCCTGACAGGAAATCACAAACGGAATTTTCCCAGAGCGATTTAACAGCCACATTCTTTCATCTATACGCCTTGCCATCAGCATTGTTTCATACATTTCCAATACCATTTCGTCCGTTAATCCCAGGACTTCATGCCTGTTTTTTGTCATTTAGTAAACCTCCTCTAAAGCCTTGCTCAAATTTTTACGAATGAATCGCTTTTCCATCAACAGCCAGAGCTGCTTCTCCAATCACTTCAGACAATGAAGGATGCGGATGAATAGTATGAGCAACCTCCCAAGCTGAAGCATTTAATACAAGGGCCAAGCCTGCCTCAGAAATCATATCTGTTACATGCGGGCCAATCATATGTACACCTAATAAATCATCCGTTTCTTCATCAGAAATCATTTTCACAAAACCGTCTGACTCTCCGAAGACCAATGCCTTTCCAATTGCTTTGAACGGGAATTTTCCGACCTTGACCTTATGACCGCGCTGAATAGCTTCATCTTCTGTGATTCCTACACTTGCTGCCTCAGGACTACTATATATGCATCTGGAAATAAAATCGTATTGGATAGGATGTGGACTTTGGTTAGCTATATGCTCCACTGCAGTGATTCCTTCATGGCTTGCGACATGAGCCAGTTGCATGCCTCCAATCACATCACCAATGGCATAGATATGCGATTCCTTTGTTTGATAAAACTCATTAACAGCTATTACGCCGTTATCAATTTGTATATCGGTGTTTTGAAGACCAATCCCTTCAACATTAGCCTGGCGACCAACCGATACAAGAATTTTTTCAGCCTTATATTCCTTCTTTTCTCCGTTTAATTCTGCGGATATGGATACGCCCTGTCCAGTTTGCAGCGTTTCTGGCATTACTTTTGCTCTAGTAACGATCCTAATACCTTTTTTCTTTAAGATCCTTTGCATCTCTTTCGAAATATCTCGGTCTTCTGTTGGTATAAGACGATCTGCGTATTCCAGTATAGTTACCTCTACTCCAAAATCAGCCATCATGGATGCCCATTCTACTCCAATAACTCCTCCTCCGATAACAAGCAAAGAAGATGGTAATTCGGATAGCTGTAAAGCTTCATCTGATGTCATTACGAATTCACCGTCAATTTTTAAACCCGGCAAGGATTTTGGTCTTGAACCTGTTGCAATAATGACATTTTTCGGAATTAACATTTCATTTTCCATTCCATTATTCATCTCAACTGAAATGGTCCCTGGCATTGGCGAAAATATGGATGGTCCAAGAATGCGTCCATACCCTTCATATAAATCGATTTTTCCTTGTTTGATTAGATGTTGCACACCTTTATGGAGCTGTTCAACGATTCTTTCTTTTCTTTCCTGTGCCTTTAGAAAATTTAGACGAGGTTCGGATACTTCCACACCAAACTCTTCTGCATGTTTGATAGTTTGGTAGACCTCAGCACTGCGTAAAAGTGCTTTTGACGGTATGCATCCAGCATGGAGACAGGTTCCGCCTAGCTTGCCCTTTTCAACAATAGCTGTTCTCAAACCTAACTGGGAGCCTCTTATGGCTGCTACATAGCCGCCTGTGCCACCGCCCAAAATGACCAAATCATAATCAGTTGCCATTTAAAATCCACATCCTAACATCTATATTCAGTACTTAATATTTAAGGGATACACACTTTCTCATATAACTCCATCCTAATTCTACTGGTCTTACCACATGGTCAGAGGTTATTAAGTTAACCCTCATTCACAAACCAAAAATGAGCCTTATTAGAGAACAAGAATCCGCAAGTTTACACGTATACGGACTCTTGATTCTCAGGTGACTCTAACGGCGACGATTTAGTATATGGCGGCCGTTTAATAAAAACTGGCTTCTGGATTGTTTTAATTTTTCAATTCTCTCCTCAGCCATTCGGTCCGCTGCAACATAGGTCGGAATTCCGTCTCTTTTAGCAATCTCTATGACTCTTTCAATATTGCTATATATACCCTCTACTTTTTTCAACGCCCGATCCTTGTTATAGCCATATAATTCATCCGCGACATTAATTACCCCACCGGCATTAATTACATAATCAGGTGCGTAAACGATACCCATTTCATGAATGGCATCTCCATGACGAGTTTCCTTTAATTGATTATTAGCTGCACCCGCAATTACTCTTGCTTTGATTCGCGTAATAGTTTCATCATTTATAGTTGCACCAAGCGCACAAGGTGCATAGATATCACAATCGACACTATATATATCTTCAGGATCCACTGCTTTTGCTCCAAAATCCTCCACAGCACGATTCACTGATTCTTTATTAATATCTGTAACTATTAATTGTGCACCCTCTTCATGTAGATGCTTACAAAGATTATAGGCTACGTTTCCTACTCCCTGGATAGCGATTACTTTTCCTTCCAGCGAATCTGTGCCAAATGCTTCTTTTGCTGCTGCTTTCATTCCTCTGTACACGCCATAAGCAGTGACAGGGGATGGATTTCCTGATGAACCAAAAGCAGGTGAAATACCCGTTACATAGTCCGTTTCCTCATGGATAATATCCATATCAGCCACTGTTGTTCCTACATCCTCAGCCGTAATATATCTTCCATTCAACCCTTGAATATAACGACCAAAGGCACGGAACATTTCTTCATTTTTATCTTTACGCGGATCACCGATAATAACGGTTTTACCTCCGCCGAGATTCAGGCCGGCAGCTGCATTTTTATACGTCATTCCCTTCGCTAATCGAAGAGCGTCCTCTATTGCAGCATCCTCTGTATCATATGTCCACATTCTTGTGCCGCCAAGCGCAGGTCCGAGGCTTGTATCATGTATGGCAATAATAGCTTTTAAACCAGATTGTTTATCCTGTACAAACAGCAATTGTTCATAATCATATTGCTCCATATATTTAAAAATTTCCATTTTTCATTTCCCCTCTCTATCTTCGGTCTAACCTTTACTTTTTACTGACCTTTTCACACTTTAAGATTTAAAATGAAGTTATTTGGCTTTTTAGGTCCTTTTAGGGTGTTGACCGTAGTTGAACTTGCCTCCTCTGCAGACTTGTTATGAACAGCACAGCTGCTGTAAAACTCAAGCCACCATCTTGGCCCCTTGTTTTGGTCCACCCACAGTCTTTAGATGCAAGAATCGTGCCAACATGAATTTTGTTGAGTAATCTACCTTTTTAGAAGAATCTTTTTTCATAGAACCTGCAAAAATTTGCACATACGAAAAATTCTGCATGCAAATTTATTCAAGACTAAACTTTTGCAATTTATAATAAAAATTACGAATAGACAAACCTAGATCACGGCTGGCAGCAGTTTTATTCCCATTATGCTTTTCTAAAGAACGCATAATAATGCTTTTCTCCACTTCATCCAATTGATCCGCTAAACTTTGTTTATCATTTATTGTTGATCTTTTTTCGATTGTATGGTTAGGAGAACCTTCTGCAGCCTTCAATAATTTTTCAGGTAAATGCCTCTTTTGTATAATTTTTTCATGCTGATCCATAAAAATTATGGCTCTCCCTAATATATTCTCTATTTCCCTTACATTTCCAGTCCAATCATATTCCTGAAGCATGATGAGTGCCTCACCGCTTATATCCTCAATACTTCGGCCATACTCCAAATTCAACTTTTTGATTAAGTGGACGCATAATGGGGGAATATCTTCCTTACGTTCCCTTAAAGGCTCAATATATATAGGCATTCTGTTAATTCGGTAATATAAATCTTCTCTGAAGTTTCCTTTTGCAATCGCTTTCTCAAGATTGACATTGGTCGCTGTTATCACACGCACATCAATGGAAATAGGCTTGGTTCCTCCTACACGAACTATTTCATTCTCCTGCAAAACGCGAAGAAGCTTCGCCTGCATATTTTGAGAAAGCTCACCAATTTCATCAAGAAATATGCTGCCATTATTGGCTTCTTCAAACAGTCCTCGTTTACCGCCACGCTTTGCACCTGAAAAAGCTCCATCTTCGTAGCCAAATAACTCACTCTCTAAAAGCGACTCCGATATCGCTGCGCAATTCACGCGGATGAATTTATTATATTTTCGATCACTGGCATTATGGATTGCATGGGCGAATAGTTCCTTGCCTGTACCCGATTCACCCCTCAATAATACGGTAACTGGCGTACGGGCGCATAAACGGGCCTGCTCCAATGCCAATTTCATCTCTTTAGATTGGCCAATAATATCGTCAAATGTATATTTAGCTTCTAGATTACGAATGATTTGTCTCGCCCTTTTCAATTCCTGTGTCAGGCTTTGTATTTCAGAAAGGTCATGAATGACGCCAACGCTTCCCTTCAAATAACCATTCACCATAATCGGTGCTACATTAACCACCACATCCCGGTTCGATGCCCCCACCTTCATTCGTACGCCTCGGACAGGTTTTTTTGTTTTCAAAACCTGCATATGCATACTTTTACCTTCTGTAATATCTGCCGTAGCAGGTTTGCCCAGGACATCCTCTTCGGTCAACCCGGTAATTCTGGTATACGCAGGATTAATTAAGATTCCATTCCCATCCTCATCCACTACAGTTATGGCATCTTCACTCGAATGAATAATAGCTTCGAGCATGTTTTGAATATGCTTTAAATTTGTAATTTCCTCTGCTAAGCTTGTAAATTCCGTGATTCCTTTGAAAACGGCCAAAGCTCCCAGTAAACCGCCTTCTTCATTCTTGATAGGCATTCTGGTTGTTACCACATCTAAATTTTTATCCAAATGAGCCCGTTGATTGCTCTCCGTTTTTCTTGTTTTGAGGATTTCAGGAAGACGGGACGCAGGAATAACTCTATGTATGTGCTGACCGATTGCTTGTTTTCTGGGGACACCCGTAATCGTTGCTGCAGCCTGATTAAAAAAGATTATTTTCTCTTCTGTATTTATAAGTACCATCCCGTTATCGGTCGCATTCAAAACTAATTCATGTAAATAAGCCTCTTCTTTCGACTTCCTGATTAAACTTTCTTTCTCTTGAATCAGATTGGCTAACAGAAAGGCAATCTGCCCGTGAACTAAAAGAGTGTGATTACTTTTATGGCGGGCTATATCCTGGTAAACTTGCTCATCCCCTGTCACTTCAAAAATGATATCCGAGCCATCAGTGATAAAATCTACCCAATCACTACCTGTTTTTATATGATTTTGTTCAGCTAATTGAAGTCCCACTGCACTCGAATGACGATCCACCACTCCTATAACCTGATAATCCTTTGCCTCAAGTAAGATTTTTAAAATGGATAGCCCTCCAGTGCCCGCCCCAATAATCAAAACTGTTTGCAAGGCAATCTCCTCCTTTTGAAGTGAGGGTACAGAATAGTGCAAATTTTTTCATTGTTTCCTCTATCATAAGTTATTTGAATAAACTTGACAAATTTTCTATATTTTATAAAGTTGAAGATAGAAATACACTTGATCAGGACGTGATGAATTGCAACGGATAATCGCCTTTGCGCTTTTATTGATTCCGGGCCTTCTAACCGCACTCGGAATTAAATGGATGAGAGACATGATTTTTGGCAGACTCAGCCCAATGCTACCTGCCCTTTGGGTACAATTTTTATTAGGTTTACTATTATTTATTGGCGGACTTTCTTTTATTGCCGGATTCGTGTTTTATCGCGATCGAAAACGTAATAAAGTTCAAAATCGATTTAGTGAGAAACCTGTCCGTAAATGAATTTCAGGTGATCCTTACAGGCATACAACCATTAAGTTTTGCAAGGGTGCCAATAGAAGTACCAATTTTGAAGACCAGATCCTACATGATTTGGTCTTTTTTTATGACACATATTTAAAAGAGTTGGTAATTGAAATGTTATTTAAATTAATCGCTATATGAGGATAAGGCAGGAGGTGAGGGAATTATAAAAGGATTTGTTCGTAACCTTGGTACTTATGACTAAAGAAGGAGACAGCTTTTATTGGCTGTCTCCTTAATTGACCTAATTTCGCAATTAGTTCTAAAAGATGTAAAACTATTTTATTTAATGGCTGAACTTCCAGTAAACTTTATGAAATCCTTTTCAAATTATATAAACTAACAGCGTGAATAATATAGGTTCCAGTTAATAAGAACCATATAGCCATTTTGTAACCATCAAAAGAAAATGGTGTTATAAATTCATCAATTAAAAAAATAAAGAACCATCCTAATATGAATATCGGGAAAGCAATTGAGTAAGATGTGTTTAATATACCCTTCCCTCTCTCATCCTTACTCTCGTCTCCAAATTGGAATTTCACACTAAAGAACACAGAACCAAAAAAGATCAATATATACGCGATTATAGCGATAAGCAGAAACACTGCCATTATAACCCCTCCCCTTTTTTTCTATACTGGAATACTTCATTAATCCCAACATTAAAAGCTTCTGCAATATCAAAGGCTAGCACTAATGACGGGGTATAGTTACCTTTTTCTATCGAAATAATTGTCTGTCTGCTAACCCCTGCGCTTTTAGCTAAATCCTGTTGAGTCATTTTTCGTTCGGCTCTTAGAATACGAATTCTATTTGATAATAAATATCCCTCTCCTCCCACACAAGCCCTCCTTTGTAAATATTTGTTAAGTTAATTGTAAAACTAATTTTACCAAAAGTAAAGTTTGTTTTACAAATTAGTTTAAAATTGGTAACCTCATTCCACTCTTCTAACCGTTAGCTGAAAAAGTATATATTCGTTTTCCATTTCCGAAATACCTTTTTTCATACTAAAAAACGAACGTATACAATACGTTCGTCTGTTATAATGCTATTCACGAAACACGATTCCACGCTTCGACTATATCACGATTAGAAAGGCTCCAACCAAAAGATATCCTATTGCTATATCCTACTTTAGTTGATCTATTTATGTACGCATATATCTAATTTTAAACCAAAGGCTGCCCATTTTAGTCTACTTATATGATCTGCCTTCTTGCAAATACTTTTGGTAGGCCTCTTTTACTTTATCTTTTCTTGGCTCATCTTTTAAAAGATAATTATGTACCTTAGTTATAAGGTATAAGCTTCTGACAAGACATCCTAATACTATTCCCAAAACAATTATACCGCCATATAAGTAGCCAAATATCGCAAAGGTAAAATACCCTATAACTATGCAGCCGACGATACAGAGTAACACTAACAATTCATCATCCCCTATTTATCTATATGGATAAATATACCACGAAAATGGATAAGTTCAGATGAAATTATTGATATTGATTCCTGAGCTGAATCGCTTTATCTGGGTCATCCGTAATAAATGCAGTGCATCCCACCTTAAATAATCGCTTCATATCTGCTTTGCGGTTCACCGTATAAGGCCTGACTGCAATCCCAGCTTTCATAGATTCCTCAATGATTTCATTAGGTGCTGCTTTGTATTTTGGATGAATCCCTTTCGCTTTTATCGAGCTTGCATAAATCCAGGGCATATATAGCCCATCTGAGTATAATGGCGCTGTTTCAATCTCAGGAGCCAATCGATGACAATAGACCATACTATAGTGATTAAACGAGGACAAAACCGTCCTCTCTTCCATGTCATACTCACGAATCATTTCAATCACTTTTTCTTCCATGCCTGGATAGGGAAATACCCCATTTTTTAATTCAATGTTCAATAGTAAATCATTTGTAGCCAACCACTCCATAACTTCCCGAAGAGTAGGTATACTAGCAAATTCTACAGTTTTGGAGTTATTGGCAGCATTGAGCTTTTTAATCTCTGCAAGAGTAAAATCACGAACATTACCTTCTGAGTCTGTCGTACGGTCAACCGTTAGATCATGGATGACAACAAGCTCACCATCTTCCGTTAATTGTACATCCAATTCAATCCCATCTGCACCTGCATTAAAGGCTTCGATAAAAGAAATCATCGTGTTTTCCGGATACACAGCAGCATATCCTCTATGTCCAAATATTAATGTCAATATTCATACCTCCGTTCAAAACATATAAATTCCTATTCCCTATATCAGTTTATTTCATGCATCTATTTTATAGGACAGGATTTAGAATACAAACTAACAAAACCGGAGGAAGTAGGATATTTTCTCTGGAGGTAATTATTAAACAGTATTCCCGTAAAGGTAGCTGTTCTTTCATTTTCGAGTCTCACAAGATTAGGAAAATCTGCAAGGCATAAAGCTAGGGGAGTACATGAAGAAGGGGTTAAAACAAAACGGGTAAACTTTTGTAGCTAATATGTGGTATTTAATCCAGATTAAAGGTCAGATGATTAGAAAGAAAAGAAGTATCCATGCAAATTTCATTTCACAGATACCTCTTTATGATAATAAACCAGACAGTTGGTACATAAGGTTTATTAATTAATCGCGTCGCACCACTAAGGGTTAGATCACAAGTACGTCAATTACATATGATTAAGATGCTTTATGTTCGAGTCGAAGCTTATCAGCGACCATTGCAATAAACTCACTGTTTGTCGGTTTCGCTTTCGTCATACTGACTGTGTATCCAAATAATGAGGAGATGGATTCAATGTTTCCTCTGCTCCATGCGACCTCAATTGCATGTCGAATAGCACGTTCTACACGGCTCGCAGTAGTGTTGAATTTTTTCGCAATATCCGGATAAAGGACTTTAGTAATCGAACCAAGCAGTTCAATGTCGTTATAAACCATAGAAATTGCTTCACGTAAATACATATAGCCTTTAATATGCGCAGGTACCCCAATCTCGTGGATAATGCTAGTGATACTTGCATCAAGGTTTAGAGGCTTAGATTCCGATGGCTGACGCGGTGTATATGTGCTCGTTCTCGCTATGCCAGCACCCTTTTCACCTGTCTGTCTAATATGATTGACAAGGTTATCCATATCAAATGGTTTAAGTATAAAATATGACGCTCCTAGTTCAACCGCTTTTTTCGTAACATCTTCCTGGCCAAAAGCAGTTAACATGATGACATTCGGAACACTCGTTCCTTTTTGAGAATCTTTAATTCGCTCCAAAACGGCCAGACCATCCAAATGCGGCATGATAATATCAAGTACTAAAACATCCGGCGTTTGCTGTTCAAGCATGCTTAAACAATCCTGTCCATTATGGGCAACCCCTGTAATCTCCATATCCGGCTGTTCTGATATATACTCTTCCAATAAAGCAACAAGTTCACGATTGTCATCAACGACACATACTTTTATTTTTTTCAACCAGATATCCTCCTCAGACATTTCCTTTATTTTCTATCATTTCTAATCTTTATTCTAACCGAGAAATTCGACATTGCAATATAAAAAGCATTGAAAAAATGAAAAATACTTAAAATTATATATTAATACAAGTTTTGCTCCTGAATCCTCTTTATTTCGACTGTTTTCGTCTTAACATGCAAATAATATTATTCAATTGTCGAAAAATCTCCACTCTACTCCCCATTATACTACCAATAAAAGGAAAAAGCAGGCTGAATTACCCTGCTTTTTGATCCTTTTGATAGATATTAATACCTGCTTCATTGAGCATCCATTCAATATGAACTCCGTATCCGCTTGTTGGGTCGTTGACAAAAACATGCGTGACTGCGCCAATAACCTTCCCTTTTTGTATAATTGGACTCCCACTCATTCCTTGCACAATCCCGCCAGTTTTGCTTAATAAATCTTTATCGGTAACCTTCAAAACCATTCCTTTAGTTGCCGGAAATTTTTGCGGAATAGTACTGATTATCTCAATATCGAATTTCTCTACCTTATTTCCGTTCACAACTGTATAAATCTCAGCTGGTCCTTCTTCGACTTCATTTGATAAAGCAATTGGCATTGGTGT
The DNA here is from genome assembly GCF_008087365.1 of Bacillus sp. E214. NCBI lineage: Bacteria > Bacillati > Bacillota > Bacilli > Caryophanales > Bacillaceae > Bacillus > Bacillus sp. E214. The sequence continues at coordinate 1,737,148 of NZ_VENN01000001.1, forward strand.
ATCATTTACTCCATTGTCCACTTGCCGATTCAACCGTCCAAAAATACCGAATGGAGAATTACGGTTTATATTCCCGATTACTTCCCGATCAGCTGCAAAACGAGCCAGCTTTTCTCCAGGATTTCCATTGCTTCCTTTTTCTATCGAGGTAACGGTTGACTTAACAATTTGACCATCCTTCACTACAATTGGCTTTTTTGTATCCATATCAGAAATAACATGACCTAAAGCCCCATATTTTCTCGTCTGTGGATGGTAAAAGGTCATTGTACCTATACCCGCAGCTGAATCACGAATATATAACCCCAATTTAAATACTTTCTCATTCTTATCCTTTAAAGGAGATAATTGTTTGGTCAATTTTACATTATCCCGAAATATATCTACAATCAGCGGTTTATTATTCTTCTCAAATTCCTGAACGAAAGGAGCGACATCCTGCATTTTGGTAATTGGTTTCCCGTTTATAGCAGTAATAATATCTCCAACTTGCACTCCTGAAATCTCACCTGGCGAAAGGTTGCCTTTCTCGGTTGCTATTTGATGATGGCCTACCACAAGGACACCCAATGTATTCAATTTCACTCCAATGGATTGCCCTCCCGGAATTACCTTAAAATCCTTTAAAACCTCTATGTCAACCGTTTTAACAGGAATACCTGCAATATTAAAAACGACTTGGTTATACCCATTTTTAGAGCCCTTAATATTCAGAGCCTTGGAACGATTATCAATTAAAACTCCAGAGTTTGCAGAGACCACTTCTGCGTTAAGGAACTGGCTTTTTTTAAATGATTTATTTTGTCCTTCAAATAAAGTAAGTTTGGTGGGAATTTCAAAATATTTTTGCATTGGGTGGCTAAAAATAACGGCTAACAGCGAAACAAGGAGAAATACACCGAAACATTTTCTTATTGATATCGATTTCATCCATTCACTCTCCTCGTTTCTATGGCTACCCTTATAATTTTGCCGAGAGGGATTGACTTTATAACAAAAGTACAAAATAAAAAGCTACCCATTATGGATAGGAATAACAATGGTAAAATATTTACATAAGATAATTTTAATGAGGAGACAATAGTATTGAAAAAAACTGAGGAGAACGCTCCTCAGTTTGTCTTTATATTGTATTTAATTTGATCAGCCTGATTCAGCATTTCTTTTACATGCTCTTCTGTTAAAGCTGTTAATTCTTTACCGGAAATCATTCGGCCAATCTCTATTACTCGTTCCTCTTTTTCAAGCGGTTTGACATTCGTTTTTGTACGGCCTTCTGTAATTTCCTTAGAGATAAATAAATGAATGTCTGCCATAGCTGCTACCTGCGGCAAGTGACTGATACATAATACCTGCGAGCCTTCCGACACACGGTATATCTTTTCGGCTATTGCCTGTGCAACCCGTCCGCTGACTCCTGTATCTACTTCGTCGAAGATAATCGATGTGATTCCCTGGTGTTGAGAGAAGATATTTTTGATAGCCAGCATAATACGTGAAAGTTCTCCACCGGAGGCTGTTTTGGATAGCGGCTTTACAGGCTCGCCAGGGTTAGCAGAAATATAAAATTCCACCTGATCTATCCCGTTCTCACCAATAAGATTGGATTGATCTTGTCCAGAATGATGAAAATACACTTCAAATACGGCTTTATCCATGTACAGCTCTTTAAGTTCACGGTGGATTGCGTCCGTTAGAAGATGTGCATATTTTTGTCTCAGCTCTGACAGATTTGTGCCCTCTAGGATTACTTCTTTCTCTAAAGCTGATAGCTGGGTTTTTAATTTTTCAAGATGTGTTTCGCGATTCAATATCGTATCAATCTCTTCCTCAATGGTTGCAGCATACTCCAGAATTTCCTTGATCGTCTTACCATATTTCCGCTTCAAATGATTAATTTCATTAAGTCTTGCATCAATATCATGAAGTCTTTCAGGATCAAACTCCAATAAATCCAATTGGGAACGAATCGAGCTTGTTACATCCTCAAGAATATAAAACGCATTTTTCACTGATTCAGATAACTCTTTATATTGTTCATCAATGTGTTCAATTCCTTGTAGGTCTGTCATCGCATTACCGACCCAATCAAGTCCGCCATTCTCATTATTTAAGGACATATAGGAATTATGTAGACTTTGGTGAACCTTTTCAAAGTTACTCAGTTTATGCTTTTCCTCCATTAATTGCTCTTCTTCATCAATCTCCAATTCAGCCTTTTGGATCTCATCAAATTGAAATTGTATCAAATCAAGCCTGTGTGCCATTTTCTGCTCATTTTCACTTAATTTTTTCATTTGCTGACGGGTTTCATTATATTGCTTATAAAGCTTCCGATATTCAGTCAGAGATTGTTTAATATCCTGCTCGCCAAATTGATCCAATAAAGGGAGATGAAAATCGGGATCCATTAACTCCTGGTGTTCATGCTGTCCATGAATATCAATTAATTTTCTCCCTACCTCTCTTAAGGTTGAGATTGTAACCATCTTCCCATTGATTCGGCACACACTTTTCCCTGAGGTATACATATCTCTTCTGATAATAATTATATTGTCTTCAGATTCAATCCCAAATTCTTTTGCTTTCTCTATGGCTGGGTGTAATGAATCCGGCAACTGAAACAAACCTTCCAGTTCAGCTTTTTCTTCACCATGTCTTATGAATTCAGACGATCCTCGTCCACCGGCCAATAGCTGTACTGCATCAATGATTATAGATTTACCGGCACCTGTTTCACCAGTAAGTACAGTCAAACCTTTATCGAGGGAGAGCGTTTGTGATTCAATGATGGCGAAATTACGAATGGAGAGTTCCAATAACATCTTTCATCCCAACTTTCTTAAAGCATATCAAGAAAACGTTTTGATATGATTTCAGCATCTTTTTCATCTCTGCAAATAATTAAACATGTATCATCTCCGCAAATCGTTCCGAGAATCTCTTCCCAATCCAAATTGTCCATTAACACACCAATTGCCTGAGCATTACCTGGTAATGTTTTCATGACCAATAGATTGTTGGCTGAATCAATTCGCACGAACGCATCTACCAATGCCCGTTTAAGTTTTTGAAAAGGGTTAAAGCGCTGATCTGCTGGCAGGCTGTATTTATAGCGTCCATCCTGCATTGGTACTTTTGCCAGATGCAGTTCTTTAATGTCTCTTGATACAGTCGCTTGCGTAACATTTACCCCTTCCGCTCTTAAAATATCCACTAAATCATCTTGTGTTTCAATATTATTATTTGTAATGATTTCACGTATTTTTATATGTCTTTGACCTTTATTCATCTAGTTTGACACCTCTCAATATAATGCCTTCCATACCTAATGTTAGCGGATTTTGTCACAAAAGTACATGTATTTTATGTATTTTTATGCAAGGATTGCATAAAGAAATAACCCCCATGGCAAAGCCACCGGGGGATTAAACATTTCACTTATCTTCACCTTTATTCGTTTTTAACGCTTCGTGTGCCGCTTCAACTACCTGCTCAAGATTCACGACTACATCTTGTGTACAATCGGAACCTTCCCCTGGCCAGTATAAATGGAATAAAAATTCAATATTTCCATCCCCGCCTGTAATGGGGCTAAAAGTAGCTTCTTTTAGTATATAGCCTTCCTGGATAGCAAAGTCTCGAATTTGCTCCACAACTTGAAGATGTACTTTTTTATCACGAATAATTCCTTTTTTTCCAACCTGCTCACGACCAGCTTCAAATTGCGGTTTTACAAGACTTACAACATCGCTTCCAGGCACAAGAATTCGTTTTAAAGCCGGTAAGATAAGCTTTAACGATATAAAAGAAACATCAATTGTAGCAAATTCTGGCAGACCTTCAGTGAAATCCTCAGGTACTGAATGACGGAAGTTCGTTCTTTCCATTACGACTACCCGCGGATCCTGTCTCAGCTTCCAAGCCAGTTGGTTATAACCGACATCAACAGCATATGATTTTTTTGCACCGTTCTGCAGGGCACAGTCTGTGAACCCTCCCGTCGATGACCCAATATCAATCATTAACTTATCCTTAACGGAAATAGTAAATGTCTCCATAGCCTTTTCCAGCTTGTAGCCGCCTCTTGATACATAAGGCATTACTTGCCCTTTTATGGATAGCGGCGCATCGGTAGCTATTTTTTCACCAGCCTTGTCCATTCGCAGGTCGTTTGAATAAACAATACCAGCCATTACTGCCCTTTTTGCCTTTTCTCTTGTTTCCGCTAATCCACGTTCAACCAATAATACATCTACACGTTCTTTTTTCATATTTAATACGCCTTTTTCGTCACTTTATAGGTCATCTTAGATAATTTTTCTACCACTTGTTCAGCAGTTAGGTTGATATCATGAAGCAATTTACCAACGCTGCCATGTTCTACAAATTCATCCGGTATTCCAATTCTTTCGATATAGGCTTTATGGAATCCATTTTCCTCTGCAAATTCAAGTACTGCGCTTCCGAAACCTCCCTGAAGAACAGCTTCTTCTATTGTTAGGATTGGCAAATTGGCAGACATTAATTCTGAAAGCATTTCATGATCCAATGGTTTTATAAAACGAGCGTTTACTACCTTCACATGAATATTATCCTTCTGGAGTCTATCAGCTGCTTCCATCGCCATTGGAATGGTTGTGCCGAATGTTAATATGACAGCATCATTTCCTTCACGCAGGACCTCCCAAGTACCAATCGGGATTGTTTTTAGCTCTTCATCCATCGGAACACCCATACCATTTCCTCTCGGGAATCGCATGGCAATCGGACCATCATTATATTGAATAGCTGTATTCACCATATGCTGTCCTTCATTTTCATCTTTAGGCATCATAATGACCATATTAGGCATAGGGCGCAGGAAGGAAATATCAAATACACCCTGATGGGTTTCTCCATCTGCTCCAACAAGTCCTGCCCGATCAATTCCAATGAAGACATTTAATTTTTGTCGGCATATATCATGAAGAACCTGGTCATAAGCACGTTGCAGGAATGTAGAATAAATCGCCAGGAATGGCTTCATTCCCTGCGTGGCAAGTCCTGCAGCAACAGTAGTCGCATGCTGTTCCGCTATTCCGACATCAAACATTCGATCAGGGAATTCAGAAGCAAATCCGAGCAGCTTCGAACCTACCGGCATTGCCGGAGTAATCGCTACAATTCGCTCATCTTCTCTCGCCAATCTTCTGACTGTTTCGCTGACAAGTGCACTCCATGCAGGAGGTGCATTCAATTCCTTGATTATATCGCCTGTCTCGATTTTATATGGCCCCGTACCATGCCACGTACCAATTGCATCTGTTTCCGCAGGTTTATAACCTTTTCCTTTTTTCGTAATCACATGCAAAAGAACAGGACCTTTTGTTTTTTTAGCATATTTAAGGTTTTCAGACAAATCTTCAAAGTCGTGTCCATCAACCGGACCTAAATAAGTAAAGCCCAGTTCCTCAAAAAACATTCCGGAAACAACCAGATACTTCAAACTGTCTTTTATACGTTCAGCTGTATTAGCAAGCTTGCCACCCACAGCCGGTATTTTTTTAAGCAGTTGTTCCAGCTCATCTTTAACATAGTTATATTTGCCTCCTGTCCGCATTCTTCCGAGAATAGAATGCAGGGCACCTACGTTTGGAGCAATGGACATCTCGTTATCATTTAAGATAACAATCATATCTTTTTTTTCATGTCCTATATGGTTTAATGCTTCAAGGGCCATACCACCTGTTAAAGCACCATCACCAATAATAGGAATGATAAAGCTTTTTTCTTTTTTCAAGTCACGAGCAATCGCCATACCCATTGCAGCTGACAAAGAAGTTGAGCTATGACCTGTCTCCCAAACATCATGCTCACTTTCATTCATCTTTGGAAATCCACACAGCCCTTTGTATTGACGGAGAGTTTCAAACTGACATGCCCGCCCTGTCAATATTTTATGAACATAAGACTGATGGCCGACATCCCACAAAAATTTATCCTTTGGGCTATTAAACTCCTTATGTAAGGCGAGCGTTAACTCTACTACACCCAAGTTTGGTCCAATATGCCCGCCGGTAACAGATAGTTGTTTAATTAAAAAATCCCTAATATCCTGTGCCAAAGACTCCAATTCCGCATTGGACATCTTTTTAAGAAAAGATGGGTCTTTTATGGATAGCATATCCATCAGGATCACTCACTTTCATTTCTTTTTCTTTTGAGTCTCTTTCCCTTATTTTCCTTTATAATAACAATTTGGAAATGTTCTTCGAGAATGTACAATACTTTGCCCACTGCAAATATAATATCCTTTGAATATCGAATAGCAAGGGTTTTGCCCATTGCTTTACCGCCCACTGTCAATGCTGCGATTAAACTCGTTAAAATAATCGAACCAACACTTTCAGCTACTGACGCTTCATTCCAGTCAAAGCTGATTGATAATTGCACAATCACAATTGCAGTTGCTGTTCCACTAACAATACCCGAAATATCCCCGATTACATCATTGCAGAAGCTTGCAAACCTATCGGCATTTCGAACGATCCGAATAGAATGCTTCGCTCCGTGTACCCGATTGGAGGCCATTGCATGAAAAGGAATTTCATCAGCAGCAGTAGCTGCAATACCAATCATATCAAAGAAGATACCAATAAGTACAATGCTAAGAACAATCGCCAAACCACTTATCCAACCAACGCCATTTAAAGCTACGGTAGATACGACTGTAAATATAGCTGCAAGAAGAAACGTAATAACGGTAATCGTAACTGTCCATCTGGCTGATTCTTTCAATATTTTTTTCATAATATATATACTCTAACCATCCTATATGCAAAATAAAGCCTGCTATCAGCAAGCTTTTAAAGTAATTTTTATAGGAGAGTGGTCATATAGGAAGTTAATTTTACGGCTTAGGTCCAGTAGGATTTCCCAGTCAGTTACCGAATGTCGCCATATCGGCGGTTCCCCTTTAAATCTGACTCAACTGCGTTTCCGTCAATTGGACTGGATTGCCACTTAGTCCGTACCTTAATCCTTCATATATGTCATTGAACAGTCTAGGAGATTTCCCCGACAGCCCTTAACCAATTCTTTAGCCTCTTTTGCAAAGCCGATTTCATGCGATGGCAGTAGATATATCAATGGCCAACTGATGTATATACGCTCCTTTCGCAATCCCCTCAAACTTCACTCAAGGCAGGCTACGCTGCACACAGTTTCCTGTTTATGCAGGTTTTCCAATATTCCAATTTATTTTCAAATCAGAATAAAGCCTCCGCGAAACCAGGGTCAACGCCCACATGCCATTGTGGATCGCCCTAATTCCTTACTTCCTGAATCGACCCAAAGCTGGGCGCCCCGAGCCAATCCAAGAACCATCATCGATGTGCCCTTTAGTGAATTTTTAGGCTCACTCTCCAGAACGGTAGACCGACTAGAATACTGCACCACTCTTAGATACCAAAAAGTATAGCATACATCATAATTCTAGGTAAGTGGATTTGGATGGAAAACCTTCCAAATCAATGGTCACGGTTTGCTACCAATTCAACAAACTTCAGTAATAAGGTCTCATTAAAATCAATTTCGGAAAGTAATATTCTTGCTGAATGAATATGCTGATCCAGCATTATTTTAGCTTTATCCATTGTTAAAAGGGATGGATATGTACTTTTATGATTAGTAACATCGCTTCCTACAGGTTTACCTATTACACTTTCGGAACCCTCAACATCAAGAATATCATCGCGGATTTGGAAAGCAAGGCCAAGATGGCGGGAAAACTCCCTTAGCTTCTCCTTCTGTTCCAAGCTTGCTCCCGCAAGTATGGCTCCGGCCATAATGCTGTACCCAAGTAGTTTACCAGTCTTATTTTCATGGATATACTCAAGACCCTGTAAATCAACACCATTTTCCTCTGCTTCTATATCGGCCACTTGACCCCCAACCATGCCCTCAGCTCCGGCTGCTCTCGCCAATTCAAGAACTAATTCAAGTTTGACTGACGGGTTTATTTCATATTTAGACTGATTAGCAACGACTTCAAATGCTAATGTAAGGAGTGCATCGCCCGCCAGGACTGCCATTCCCTCTCCAAATACCTTATGGTTCGTTGGCTTGCCTCTTCTTAGGTCATCATTATCCATACACGGGAGATCGTCGTGAATCAATGAATACGTATGTATCATTTCAATAGCACATGCTGTATCAAGGCCAATCTCTCCCTCTTTGCCAAAGGCATGTAAAACAGCCAGCACTAATAAAGGCCTTAGTCTTTTTCCGCCGGCTTCCAAAGAATAACCCATTGCCTTTTGGAGAGTTGACGGGGTATTTAAATTAGAGACGATTTCTTCCATCCTTGACTCAATTTGATGTTTATTACTATTTAAGAAGGAAGCAAACTCTTCCATGTTACTCCTCCTCATCAATGGAAAATGGCTTAAACGCATCTTCTTTCATAATTAACGTTAATTGCTCTTCAGCTGTTTTAAGCTTATCATGACACCATTTGGATAACTCCATTCCTTCTTTGTAAAGATTAATCGACTCTTCCAATGGTACTTCTCCATCCTCGAGTCGCGCCACGATTCCTTCAAGCTTAGACATTGCCTCTTCAAATGTGATAGCAACCTCTTCCTTTTTACTCATATCAATCACTCTCCCTAATATCATTAACCGTACAGTCGATTTCACCGTCTTGTACAACAACTGTTATTTGATCGCCTATTTTTACAGACTCAGTTGATTTTATCAAGTTATCTTCATCTTTATAAACCAGTCCAAACCCCTTTTCCATAATCTTAAGAGGGCTGACTGCCTCAAGAAGCGTTACCGTATTCAAATAATCCCGCTGTTTACTTTTAACTGTATGGACAGCCGCACGGGTCATGCGAGACTCTATTTGTTCAATTTCACGTATTTTTCTCGATATCGAATTCAATGGAATATTACGCTCCACCGCTTTCGTGAGTGCCAACAATTGGTCTTGTTTACGTTCGAAATAAAGCTTGCTGTTCCGTGAAATACGCTCCGCCACTCTATCCAGCTGCTCTAATTTTTGTTGATATAACAGGTGGGGATATTTGAAAGCATATGATTTATGAATAGCAGACAAGCGATTTTTCTCTGTTTCAATCCGCTGATTAGAGTAACGAATCAGCTTCGTTTCCATTATAGTAATCCGTTCTGCAATATCACTTACCCTTGGCGCTGCCATTTCTGCTGCCCCAGTAGGAGTAGGAGCTCTTAAATCAGCTACAAAATCACTGATCGTTGTATCTGTTTCATGGCCAACAGCTGAAATAATCGGTATTTTAGAAGCATAGATAGCTCTTGCGACTATTTCTTCATTAAATGCCCATAATTCTTCAATAGATCCACCGCCCCGACCGACAATTAAGACATCAATCGGATACTCATTTGCTTGTTCAATCGCTTTTACGATAGAGGGTGCTGCCTGTTTCCCTTGAACTAAAGCCGGAAAGATCAAAATTTCCCCAATTGGATAACGCCTTTTTAAGGTCGTAATAATATCGCGAATCGCAGCTCCAGTTGGAGACGTAATCACTCCAATTTTAGCCGGAAACAGGGGGATTGGCTTTTTATACATCCTTTGAAAGAGTCCTTCTTGCTCGAGCTTTTTCTTCAACTGCTCAAATGCAATAAAGAGCTCTCCAATCCCATCAGGCATCATTTCTTTTATGTACATTTGATATCCGCCGGTAGGTTCATAAACACGTATTTCTCCTCGCAACAGAACCTTCATCCCGTTTTCAGGAGTAAACGCGAGCGATTGTGCAGATTTAGCAAACATCACCGCATTAATTCTTGATTTATCATCCTTTAATGTCAAGTACATATGACCGCTGGAATGCTTTTTGAAATTTGATATTTCTCCCTTTACATAAATATCCGCAAGATGAGGATCTGCATCAAATTTTCGTTTAATATACTTGGTTAAGGCGGCCACAGTTAAATATTGATTTTTCTCCATTTTATATATGGCCTCCTTCTTCGAATTATTATTTTACACATAAAAAAGCTGCCGTAAATGTTATTATAGCAATTTTCGGCAGCTTTTTATAATCATACTCTTTATTATTTTACAAAGATTTTTTAGCAACTTGAACCGTATTATACATGAGCATCGTAATTGTCATCGGACCAACACCACCGGGAACAGGCGTGATATAAGATGCTTTGTGTATGACATCATCAAAATCGACATCACCGCATAATTTATTCGATTCATCCCTGTTCATACCAACATCAATTACTATAGCGCCTTCTTTTATATCATCCGCTTTAATCATTTTAGCAATTCCCACCGCTGCAATCAGGATATCGGCCTGCTTAGTGAAGTGTCTCAGATCGACTGTTTTTGAATGACAATAGGTTACGGTCGCATTCTCATTTAAAAATAGCTGTCCGACAGGTTTGCCGACAATATTACTTCGACCCACAACCACAACATGTTTACCGGCAATCTCAATTCCTGTTTTTTGTACCATTTTTAATATCCCAAATGGTGTACAAGGCAACAATGCCTCCTGCTTGGTCATCATTCGGCCAATATTAATTGGGTGAAAACCATCTACATCCTTAGCAGGATCAATCGTTTCAATTACCCGTTTTTCATCAATATGCCCCGGTAAAGGTAACTGAACTAAAATCCCATGGATATCCGGACGATGATTCAGCTCTACAAGCTTATCAAGAAGCCTGTCTTCGGAAATAGATGCAGGGTAGGTGATCAACTCGGATTTCATCGCCAATTGTTCACATGCTTTTTCTTTATTTCGCACATATGTTTGCGATGCCTGATCGTCACCGACCAGGATAACCGCAAGACCTGGTATAATGCCGTTTTCTTTTAATAATTCAACTTCACTTGCAATCTCTTCGCGGATTGTTGCTGATATCGATTTCCCGTTAAGTATCTGTGCCGGCATGACAGCAGCTCCCCCTTAAAATCTTATCATCTTTTCTATTTATAAAGATTCTTTTATCTTGGATAATACTGCATTAATAAACTTCGGAGACTGATCATCCCCAAATAGTTTAGCTAATTCGATTGCTTCGTTAATGGCAGCGTTCTGCGGAACTTCTTCGTTGAATAACAGTTCGTATGTAGTTATTCTTAAAATATTACGATCTATATTAGAAAGACGGTCCAATTTCCAATTCTCTAAATTGGATATAATAAGACTATCTATCTTTTCCAACTGATCTGTCGTTCCATTTACCAATTGAACCAAATAGGGATCTGCCTCTGATTCTTCCACCACATGTTCTATAGCTAGTTCTCTTTCTACTTTCCCAACGTCTATTTGAAAAAGAGCTTGAAGAGCTTTTTCTCTTGCCTCTCTGCGTTTCATGAATAATTCTTACTCCTTTACTTTCGAAAAGTACACTAAACTTTGTGCACCTCGTATCATATATGAAATCATACCACATCATGACAAGTAAAGGTAGTATAGTAACATCATTTAAAGATTGTCATTAAGTGATTTACTATTAACTTACCTGCAGATGCGAACGACATCTTAGATCTCCCATTATTTCCCTTATAGTGAACTATATACAAAATTTGTTTCCAAAAAATAAAAGCACTCAGTATGGCTGATCTACCCCAAGAAAGTTAGATGGATACCTAACTTAATATAGGGAAGTTCAGTTCTGAGTGCTTTTTAGTCGGTGCGTCAGTGCCACAATGAGGGCAGCCTATACACCATTAGTTATACAATTATTTAGATTGTATCCTGGTAATCTGATTCAGCTTTAGCTGTTTCAAATTGAATGCCAACAATATGAATATTCACTTCAGTTGCTTCAAGAGCAGTCATATTTAATAATGTTTGGCGGATATTCTCCTGTGCTTCCTGAGCTACTTTCGGGATAGATACACCGAATTTCACAAGGCAATAAACATCAATTTTAATGCTGTCCTCATTAAGTTCAACTTTTACACCTTTGCCATGATTCTTTTTACCAAGCTTTTCTACAACACCTGAAGCAAAATTACCTCGCATTTGGGCAATTCCTTCTACTTCACTTGCTGCTATACCAGTGATCACCTCAATAACTTCAGGGGCAATTTCAACCTTGCCCAATCCATCATCATAGCTCTCTAAATCTACTGTTTGATTTTGTTCCATGTCATACACCTCCAAATCTTCTACCTCTATTATGGATTCATAACGTCATAAGTTTCAAGAAATTTTGTGTTAAAATCTCCAGAAACAAAAACATCATGGTTCATTAACCTTAAATGAAAGGGTATGGTTGTTTCAATACCTTCGACTACAAATTCTGATAATGCACGTTTCATTTTTTGAACAGCTTCGTCTCTCGTTGGAGCATGGACTATCAATTTTGCTACCATAGAATCGTAATATGGAGGAATAAAATAGCCTGTATATGCTGCCGAATCAACCCTTACGCCAAATCCACCTGGGGGTAAATACATTTCCACTTGACCCGCTGACGGCATAAAATTTTTATTCGGATTTTCCGCATTGATTCTGCATTCAATTGCCCAACCGTTAAATTGAACATCATTTTGCTCAACCGATAATTTTTCACCGGAGGCTACTCTGATTTGCTCCTTAATTAAATCAATTCCAGTCACCATCTCTGTAACAGGATGTTCAACTTGAATCCTTGTATTCATTTCCATGAAATAAAATTTTCGCTTGTGATGATCGAAAATAAACTCAACTGTTCCCGCTCCGGTATAATCGACAGCTTTTGCTGCAGTCACTGCCGCTTCGCCCATTTCGGCTCTCATTTCACTATCAATTGCAGGCGAAGGTGTTTCTTCTACGAGCTTTTGCATTCTTCTTTGAATTGAACAATCTCTTTCACCCAGATGGATGACATTCCCAAACGTGTCCCCTAAAACCTGAATTTCAACATGGCGGAAATCTTCAATAAATTTTTCAATATAAACACCGGGATTGCCAAAAGCAGTTAATGCCTCTTGGCGGGTAATGCGAAAACCTTTTAGCAGATCGGCTTCATCTCTTGCTATTCGAATCCCTTTACCGCCGCCCCCGGCAGTCGCTTTAATAATGACCGGATATCCGATGTCAGAAGCAACCTGAATGGCAGCATCTTCATCATCCACAATTCCTCTCGAACCTGGCACTACCGGTACACCGGCCGCGCGCATGGTCTCTCTAGCTACATCCTTTGTACCCATTTTTGAAATGGCATCCGCTGACGGGCCAATAAAAATCAGATGACATTCTTTACACATTTCGGCGAAATCAGCATTTTCGGCTAAAAAGCCGTAGCCTGGATGAATAGCATCACATCCTGTTAATTTTGCCAGACTGATTATATTTACCTTATTTAAATAACTGTCCTTAGAGGCAGTGGGCCCAATACAGTAGGCTTCATCCGCAATTTGTACATGCAGGGCAGTTTTATCAGCTTCAGAATAAACAGCTACCGTTTCAATATCTAATTCCTTGCAGGCGCGGATAATTCGAACGGCAATTTCACCACGGTTTGCAATTAGTACTTTCTTTATCATGAGTCGGTTCCTCCTATTCGGCTTTTACTAAAAACAGAGGTTGACCGTATTCAATCAATTGGCCATCTTCCACCAATACTTCCACAATCTCACCGGAAACTTCAGCCTCAATTTCATTAAACAATTTCATCGCTTCCACAATGCAAACAATTGTATCCTTCTTAACTTTTTCACCAATTTTTATGTATGGGTCTTCATCAGGCGATGATGCTCCATAAAATGTGCCAACCATTGGCGAAGTAATCTTGTGAAGGTTGGATGGTTGTTCTGTTTTTTCTCCCACAACAGGCGGTTTCTCTTCTATACTCTCAGATTGAACCTCTTGTTTAGATACAGATTGTACTGCCGGTGCAGGCACTGGTGCATCTGTTGGTTGTATACTGTTTTCTAATCCAGTACTTTTAATAATTTTTATTTTTGTACCCTCTTGTTCAAACTCAAACTCATTAATAGTTGTTTGGTTAATTAATTTTATAATTTCTCTTATTTCCTGTACTTTCATCAGGAACCACCCCTCCTATTTATGACCAGATACTAATATAATACTATAATAGCTGGTAGAAATTCAATTTTGATAAATAGATACCCCTTTTGCAAGTTTCTAATTTTTGTTAAAAAGATTATTAAAAAAATCCAGTTATTCAGTCTGTATGCGCATACAAAACTTACTCTAGCTGCTTGATTCGGCAATGAAGTGAGTAGTTTATTTCCTCAAAAAAAGCATTTAAATTTCACTAGTAAAATCTCTATAGATCAATTTAGAAGCTTTCCTAATTTAACTCCCTCCTCTGCTTTCTCTTATGGCAGGTTATTTACAAGTTCGATAAAAACACCTCACAATCCTTTTTATTTACATATAAAATTATTGGATTGTTTACTAAAACTAATAATCCCACCCTGAGATGAGCTACGTTAAATATCTGTAAAACTATATAAACAGAATTTTGCCGGCCTGCTTTTAAAGAGTTTCCTAATCTCTCTGGACGTATTCCAGATAATCACAGATTACCTAAAATCCTTTTTCAGATACGCCAACTTGTCCGATTCCATTTTTATTTACTGATGGCTACACAGAGTATAGCTTCCTGCCAATACTAACATTTTGAGAACACTGTTCACCTGATTACGCTCCATCATTTGCTGGTAGTTGTGATTTGAATTATATAAACTAGCAATTATGGAGGGGAATTGGCTTTTAACTCTTTCCTTACACCAAAAACGATATCGGCAGCTCACCGATATCGTTTCATAGATTGGTATTATTTTTCCGGTTGAAATTCAACAGCAACTGCATTTGTTTTGCCAATTTCTTTTGTGACCATTTGGATAATTTCATTTGCAGCCCCTGCATCCTGTTTATCAGCTTTTACAGTAATTTGAATTTGATCACCATCAGCCCTTACCAATGCGTCTTTATAACCAAGCGCAATAATCATCGTCTCTAGCATATCCTCTTTTGTGGACATTTCGGCCAATGCCTCAATCTGTGCGTGTGCTTCCACTCTCTCTTCTTCCGATAAATCGCTTGAAGCAACTTTATTTGTCAGTTCCTCTTTCTGCCTGCTTCTTTCATCATTCAGATCAATACGCATCGCTTCAAAAATAGAATCACTTGATTCATTTGTTATAACTGTGGAAGACTCTTCATTTTCAGTTGAATCTTTAGACGAATTTGTATTTGTTTTTTCTTTCGTAGTCTGAGTATCCTGTTCCTGATTTACCGCTGTATCCTGTGGTGTTGTTATATAATATACACTTAGCACCGCCACCAAACTTAACATCGTCAATAACCAAACTGTTTGCTTTCTTAACAACATATTTTTCCTCCTTAAAATCCTTATTTTTTAGCTGATACGGCTACACGGTGACTTGGTACATCCAGCACCCTGGTTACCGCATCAATGATTTCCTTTTTTACACGAACATCATCTGCTCCCTTTGCCACAATTAATACTCCACGAATAGCCGGTTTCTTCGTTTCTCTAACCAGAGGAACCTCTTTATCCCCTTCGCGTATAATCACAATCTTTTCATCTGTTGAAAAATCCTCAACCTTTCTCTGCCCGCCATCACGGTCTGTTTCTTCTGTTGTTTGGCGCTGCGCGACTGAATTCTTTTCGTAAACCTTTGTTTCTGTTGCGTCAATATTGACGATAACGGATACATTTGATACCCCTTGCATCGTTTCCAATGTACCCTTCAATTCACTTTCATACATTTTTTCAATATCTCCGATTGATCCAGACTTTTTTGATGAAGTTGATTTCCAGGTCGTGACCGCTTCCTCTTCTTTCTGATTTTGCGTAGAACTCGCTTGAAAAACTTTATTTGTTTGTCCATTTTCAGAGGTGGGTTTATTCGTAAACATGCTTGCCACCATCAGTAATATACCGGCAATTAAAATAATGGCAAGATACCGATATGTTTTCTTTTGTTTGCCTCCCTCATCTCCTTTGGACAATAAGTCCTTAATCTTTTGAATCCAATCATTCTTCAAAGCCCATCACCCCCTTCATTTAATCCGATTACAATTTTATTTGAATCGATCCCCCATATATTAGATAGTATTGTGGATAGTTCGGATGACGGTATATCATTCATATTGGTTTGTTTCTGATCAATGTTAATATCAATTTTTTCTACGGGCTGCACAACCTCTGAGCTGGACTCTTGGCTTTCTGCCACAAATACGTGTATGGTTTCAATATTTTCTACATTCATTTCTCCATTCTTATCCAAAAGTGTAATTGTAATATCTTGAATGGCATAATTACTTTGGTCCATCAGCTCCTTTTCTGCTTCATTCTTTAATTGGACAGCCATATGTTCCAATATATATGCCTGCTGTGTCTCTTCTATTTCTCTTTTCTTACTTTCCATTGAATTTTCTAATTTTGGATTTTTCCATGTACTGCTCTGCATGATTTTTTCCTGAATGTTACTTGTAAAATTTTTATTAAAAATAGATAGAATGGGAGCGATGAAAACAGCGATCAAAAGTAACCCGATAACTAGCTTTGTATATTTCTGCATGGTTGAGTTTGGGAGGAGCATGTCCAAAATGATCGCAAATAAGATAAAAACGATTATATTAGTTACCCAGTCAGTTAAAATACTCATTCATTCAGCCTCCTATCGAACCATCATCGTGATATTTCCTGCAGCCACGATTACAGTAACGGTCAGGAAGAACATAAGGCTGACAATGGCCAATGCAGCGAAAACGAAAATGATATTTTTGCTGATAATCTCGAGACACTTAATCATCTGCCCAGCTCCAAGCGGTTGTAAAATCGCTGCAGCCACCTTATATACCATGGCGATTAACAATATCTTTAAAGCTGGAAAAGCTGTCATAATCAATAGAATGACCACACCCGCTATCCCAACTGTATTTTTTAAGAGGAGAGATGCTCCAATTACGGTATCAGCTGCATCGGTAAACATCCTTCCAACTACCGGAATAAAATTCCCAGTCACAAATTTTGCTGTTCTAATCCCAATTCCATCCGCCACTGCAGTTGATACTCCTTGCACGGAGATCACTCCTAGAAATACGGTCATGAAGATACCTAGCAATCCCACACTCCAGGTTCGTAATAAACCAGCTAATTGAGTGACCTTGTAGTGCTCAGAAAGCATGCTGACTATGCTTAGCAGAGTCGATAGAAATAACATCGGCAAAACAATATATTCAATTAACGCTCCGCTCGTATTCATTAAAAACAGGAGCATCGGATGAAAGAATGCTGATGACAGAACACCTCCAGAGCTTGCGATTAGCGCAAGCAATAAAGGGATTAAGGCAACCAGAAAATCCGTGATGGCGGCAATCGTATCTATCACATAATCAACTGCTACATAGAAGCTATTCAGTGCAATAATCATCAAAACCATAAAGACAATTGCATTTGCCACTTTACTGACAGATGTTTTTTCAAATGTGCTTTGCAATGTTTGCAGAAAGACACTGAATACAGTCAACAGAATGAGCGTTCCGAGTAATTTTCCATTAGCAATAATTTCATGGAAGATGAATTTGAGAATACCACTGAGCCATTCTTTTAAAGAGAATTTTTTCTCTCCACTTATAAAATCTACAAAGCTTCCTTTTTGGGACTCAGGCAAAAAACCTCCATATTCCTCGTAAACCGAATCCCAAAATTGTTTTAAATCATCAAGAGGAATATCGCCCACATTAAATGTTTCAACAGCCTGCGTTTCTTCTGGCAAATCAGTAGAGGTGGGAGAGGCTTGAGTTGTTTGGCCATTGCTTAAGCTAAGAATTAGAAATAGAATGATGATACTTGTCCACTTTAATTGCTTCATTTATTCTTCAGCCCCTTTAAACCTTTCACCACAATGATTAGTTAGGAATCATCTGAATGACACTTTCAATAATGACCGTTAAAATTGGAATGGCCATCGTGAGGATAATAATCTTTCCAGCCAATTCAATTTTTGAAGCAATTGCACCCTGCCCGGCATCTTTTGTTATTTGTGATGTAAATTCAGCAATATAGGCAATTCCAATGATTTTCAAAACTGTTTGTAAGTAAACCATATTCACATTTGCATTAACGGCCAATTGCTGAATCATTTGAATGATTTCGTAGATTTTATCTATCAGAAAAAGAAATATAGCGCTTCCGACAAATACAACAAGTAAGAAAGCTAAATTTGGCTTTTGTTCCTTGATGATCATTGCCAGAAATGCCCCAACCAATGCAACACCCGTTATCTGCAACATTTCAATGGCTCATCACCCCAATATTCCTATTGAAATAAAAACACGGATTTAATTCGATCAATCAACTGACCTACCACCTGTGCCACATTAAATAAGATATAAATAAAACTCACCAATATGACCCATTGTGAATATTCCTTCTTGCCCACCTGATCAAGAATCGTATGAATGAACGCAACAATCAGCCCGACCCCTGCAATTTTAAAAATAATATCGATATCAATCCCCATAACCCACTATCCTCCCTCTCGCTACATCATTAAAATGGCAATGAGCAGACCTGCAAAAAACCCTAGACTTCTGGCCATTTTGTCGTATTTCACCTGCTTATCAACGGCATCTGCTTCCTCCCTCTCGAGATGAACCAATGCCAACTGAATTTGTTTTTGCTGGCTCTCCCGATCATGTCTACCTAATGTTTCTCCGAATTGGAGAAGGATATCTATTTCTTTTTGCTGTAGTTCTGATTGTTTTCTTACCACTTCAAGACTTTCACCCCATGCTGCCGACACAGATTGATTGGCTGAGCCGAGCCTGCCTGCAAAGTCCGAAAAAAGAATTGAAACTGGAGCAGGAATTTGTTTCGCCAGTGTTAATACCGCTTCTTTTAAGGGAGAATGCCCATACATAATTTCAGCTTCCAAAATTTGAAGTGCCGCTCGTAAATCACGGATATGTTTAGGTCTGGTGATTAATTTTTTAGAAACTTCAAAGCCGATAAGGGATGTAGCTATAACAATTAAAACTGCACCTAAAATTTTAATCATATTCTCACTCTTTCCCCATCAAATAGCACCTTGCCTGTACGATCTTTTATTTTTGATATACATCCTGGCCGATCTATTCTCTTGAGTTCCACAATTCTCTCAAAATTAGCTTCCTGTACGATGTTTTTCATGATGGGTCTGGCTAATATATCATCAAGCGAATGTCCATGCGCCGTTATAAAGAGCGTTATACCAGCGTTTACGGCTTCCATCATCGCCTCAGCATCTTCTATTCTTCCGATTTCATCGGCCACAATGATTTCCGGGCTCATAGATCTAATCATCATCATCATTCCTTCAGCCTTTGGGCAGCCATCAAGCACATCTACTCTGATACCGAAATCCATTTGTGGAACTCCTTGAACACATCCGGCAATTTCAGATCGCTCATCTACAATTCCCACTTTCATCGCACGGATCGGATAGGAGCGATCTCCACTGGAAGCATAGCGGGCTAGATCTCTTAAAAATGTCGTTTTCCCCGTTTGCGGCGGTCCGATAATCAGAGTCGATAGCCATCGATTATGATATAAATAACGAACCCATTCATTTACCAACCCCTTCTTTTGTCTGGCAATCCGGATATTAAAAAAAGTGATATCTCTAAGTCCCTTCACTCTTCCATTTTCTAGAATGACTCTCCCTGCTAAACCAATCCGATGTCCTCCCTGAACGGTTATATAACCGCGTTTTAACTCTTCCTCGAGCATATAAAAGGAAAACTGGCTGACTTTATTAAGAAATAAATCTGCATCCTCCCGTAATACAGGCTTATGCCCATACGTGATTCCATTTCCGAACATGACTTCAAGCGGTCTTCCAACTCTAATTCTTATTTCTTCAATTTCCCCTGGATTTTTGGCTATTTCTTTTAACTCAGCGCCAATAGCCGGAGGTAATAATTCAATGATTGAATCCATATCTCTCCCTCGCCTGGTCTGTCATTATTTAAAATGTATTCATGGACAGGCCGTTTATGACTTTTTTAGAAACAAACGCGCGGTTAAATGACTATAACCGTAAAATAAAAATCTCTTTAGATTCGGAAAAAAGGTATAGAGATAGAAGAATCCAGTAAATTAATTGGAATGGCGGAACTAAGGAAAGGTGGAATTGGATGACGGGGTTGTTCACTATATATTTTGGCTTAAACAAAAAACTCCCGGGAATTTACTCCCGGGAGTCTTTACACCTATTTATTAACCTCTTGATACATAAGATGCATCAGAAGTATTGATGATCAGTTTGTCACCTTCATTTACAAAGAAAGGAACTTGAACAGTAAGACCAGTTTCAACAGTAGCTGGTTTCGTACCGCCTGATGCTGTATCACCTTTGATACCTGGTTCTGTTTCAGTTACTACCAATGTAACAGTTGTTGGAAGCTGAACGCCAAGTGTTTCCGTTTGGAACATCATGATAGACACTTCCATGTTTTCTTTCAAGAATTTCAATTCATATTCGATTTGCTTAGATGACAATTCGATTTGATCATATGTTTCGTTATCCATAAACACATGATTATCTCCACTTGCATATAAGTATTGCATTTTACGGTTTTCGATATGTGCTTTAGCAACTTTTTCACCAGCACGGAAAGTTTTCTCCTGGATAGCACCTGTACGAAGATTACGTAATTTAGAACGTACAAACGCAGCTCCTTTACCAGGTTTTACGTGTTGGAATTCAATTACTTGCCAGATACCGCCATCCACTTCAATTGTTAAACCAGTTTTAAAATCATTAACAGAAATCATACAATATAGCCTCCTACAGCCTTATAAAATAAGTAAATCTTTCGTTGAATGAGTAAAGGTTTCGTTAGAATCATCCGTAATAAGGAGATCATCTTCAATTCTTACTCCTCCAACTCCAGGTAAATAAATACCAGGTTCACAAGTGACAGTCATGCCTTTTTCCAAAATAATATCAGATTTAGCAGAAAGTCCAGGACCTTCGTGCACTTCAAGCCCAATCCCATGTCCAAGGGAATGACCGAAGTATTCCCCATATCCTTTGGCAGCTATGATATCTCTTGCAAGAGCATCTGCTTCGCGACCTGTCATACCCGGTTTAATATGCTCCATTGCATACAACTGAGCTTCCAGGGTAACATCATAGATTTTCTTTAATTCATCAGTTGGGTTACCGACCGCCACTGTACGTGTAATATCAGATATATACCCATTATAAAGGGCACCGTAATCCATTGTGACAAAATCGCCTTTTTCTATTACTTTTTCTGTTGCAACACCGTGCGGCAATGCAGAACGTGCACCAGAAGCGACAATGATATCAAATGATGATGAAGTAGCCCCTGCTTTACGCATAAAGAATTCTAATTCATTTGATACTTCTATTTCAGTTAAACCTGGACGAATATACTCAATAATATGTTTAAATGCAGCATCTGCTATGTCTGCTGCTTCCTTTAATATCTTAATCTCTTGCGGTGTCTTAATCAAGCGCAATTTTTCAACAACATTGGAAACAGGAACAAGTTCACCTTCCACAACTTTTTCATATAACTTATAGGTCGCATAAGTAAGGTCATCCTGTTCAAACCCGATTTTTTTTGCATTCATTTCCTTCAATTGAGCTGCTATCTCATCTTGAATTGGTCCGCTATGTTTGACAATCTCAAATCCAACTGCCTGTTTACCCGCTTGCTCCACGTATCTAAAATCTGTAATAAATTTTGCATCCTTCTGGGAAATTACGACTACTCCCGCTGTTCCAGTAAAGTTAGAAATATATCTGCGGTTATATGGGTTTGTAATAATGATAGCATCAATATGTTCCTGACTTAATCTTTCACGCAATCTCTGAATTTTTTCCATTGAATAGACCTCTCCCTCATGATTAACTAGTCAATAAAGCACGTAACGCCAATTCATAGCCATTCAACCCAAGCCCTACAATTTGACCCTTCGTGACAGGGGCAGTGACAGATTGATGACGAAAAGGTTCTCTGGCATGGACATTTGAAATATGTACTTCTATTACCGGAACTGAAATAGAGGCGATCGCATCCCGTATCGCATAGCTGTAGTGCGTAAATGCCCCTGGGTTTAAGATAATCCCTGAAGCCGAGTTTGTTTCCGCCTCATATAGCCTATCTATTATCGCTCCTTCGTAATTGGATTGAAAACACACCAATTGCGCCCCGAGTTTTATAGACTGAGTCGCTAACGACTCTTCAAGATCTGCAAGAGTCGTTCTTCCATAAATCTCGGGCTCTCGAAACCCCAGATAATTTAGATTTGGTCCGTTGATTAAATAAATTTTTTTATCCATAACCAGGCTCCCGTGTTTTAAAGTGATACTTTCAATTTTAACACAAGAGTGAAAAATTCGACTACCTATTACTGGACGGAATCCACTTTTACTTTCTTTCCTTCCTCTGCCTCTAGTTTCCGTTCATGATATTCAAAACTAATGGAGTACCCGACAAATAGTCCGTACAAGACAAAGATACATAGTGTCGTTACAATGGTATCCGCTGATAGTTCCCCAACCGTTTTCATTCCTGGAAATAATGGCCTTAATACAAGGAATGAAAGACCCCACAGAGCAATCCCATAAACAATACCAATCCAATAAGATTGCATCTTACGAAAAATAAAGGAGTAAACATAAGCAAAGAGCATAGAAATAAGACACAGGCATAAAATTGACAGTACCACGCCCATCCACCCTTTAACAAAATCGGCTTTCACCCATGTGCGAAGAAGAAATGTTGGACCTATTTCCGTAAAATGAAAATAGTGACAGATTTGAAAAATCGCACCCCAAAGCAATCCTCCATAAAATCCAACTGAATTAATTACACCATAATAGCCCATCGGCTTTTTCAGCTTTTCTTTTGCTGTTTCCATATCCAATCACCTCACAACTGCTAGTATGTGCGAAATAGACAAAGTTCATAAGAGAAATGGAAACAATCACTAGTGAAATAGAGAAAAATTCTGTAGAATAGATAATATAGACAACTTAACCATTATGGAGTGATGAATAAATTGGATAATAAGCCAATCTACGGCGGACAGGCTGTATTAGAAGGTGTAATGTTTGGAGGCAAACATTGTACCGTTACAACCATTAAACGAAAAGATGGATCATTCGATTCCTATGCATTGCCAAAAACAAGCCATCCCCTGCTGATAAAATTAAAAAAGATTCCGTTTCTGCGTGGTATTGTGGCTTTATTAGAATCCAGTGCAATCGGCTCCAAGCATTTATCTTTCTCTACAGATCGATATGACGTTGACCCAGCAGATGACCATAAGATTGAAGAAGAAGAAACGTCTAAACTGGGTATGATTTTGGGCGTAGCAGGCATTGGGATTTTATCCTTTATACTCAGTAAATTACTTTTTACCGTAGTACCAATATTTTTGGCTGTTATTTTTAAGAGCATAGCACCCGGAGAAACAGTACAAGTATTATTAGAAGGTTTTTTCAAACTCACATTATTATTACTATATATCTATATCGTATCGTTAACACCGCTCGTAAAAAGAGTCTTTCAATACCATGGGGCAGAACATAAGGTTATCAACGCATTTGAAAGCAATAAGGAATTAACGGTGGAAAATGTTCGTAACGCATCTAGATTGCATTATCGATGCGGAAGCAGCTTTATTTTATTCACCGTATTTGTTGGAGTTTTTCTATATATGTTCGTTCCTTCTGATGTCCTTTATATTCGTATTTTAAACCGAATTGCCTTAATACCAATTGTCCTAGGTGTATCATTCGAAGTACTGCAGTTAACCAATAAAGTACGTAACGTTCCTGTATTGCGCTTTTTAGGTTATCCGGGACTATGGTTGCAGCTTTTAACGACAAAGGAACCAAGCGATGAACAAATTGAGGTAGCCATCGTATCATTTAACAAAATGCTCGAAACTGAAAATAACTACAAACAAGGTTTACTCGAAGAAAAAATAGTGTAAAGAATAATAAAAGAAAAATAATTTCCTTGCTTATTGTTTATTTTTTCCTAAATATGCCAATGATGCTCTTAAAGGAGGTGCTTTCTGTGAATCGTAAGAATTCGATGATTATTATTTATATCCTTCTTGGTTTCGCAGCTTTGGGGTTAATTTCCACTTTGATAAATAACCCGTTCGAACTAATTAAAAACGTACTCATTGGAGCCGCTGTTGTTGGGTTGATTTATTTTGTTATTACACGATTCAGGAATGGTAACTCGGGTGGAGAGTATCAGGCATACAGGAAAGCAGCCCGAAAAACAATCAAGAAGAAACGTAAACATGAAATGATTAAAACAAAAAGAAGCAAACATAATACACATGGATTAACTGTCATTTCTAAAGAACAGCTGATTAACAGACCTAAGAAAAAGTCAGATGTCAAACTGACTGTCATAGAAGGAAAGAAAGCACGTAAAAAAAACCGGGCCCTTTTTTAAAGAGTTCGGTTTTTTACGTGCTTTCGTTAAAGAACAATATATGATTGATACTTTAATCCTTATTTCACCTAACGGGTAAAATTAGAATAATAAGCTAGGGTGATTATAATAAAGGATAATCCATAAGTTATAGATTAAAAGTTTAACTGATAAATTGACTTATTTAAATTCTCCACGATACAACCATGGAAAAAGGCCATCTAAAAATCGTTCAGTTGCCGGCATAAAATAGGAACCATAATGATAGTCAGGATCAAGAGTCGTAATAATCCAAGTGCCCTTAGTTGATTGTTCATCTATATACAGTACAGATCCGCCATCATCCGTAGCTATAAGTGTGGTAGCATGCTCTGGTGGCCAAAATACTCCGTGTTGATGCCATGTTGAATCCTCAAGCGTAATATACTTAAAAAATTCATGGTCATCATTTTTAGTTACTAACCCACTATTTGCATTTTCTTCAAGCCACCACCAAAAATTCGTCTCGCGTTCTTCCCATTTTTGATTAGGGAGCCATTCCCATGGCTGTGGACCCATAGCCACAATAATACCGCCCTGATCAGCAAACTCATAGAACTTCTCTTTATTATCAAGCAGTATTTGACCATTTAATTGAGAAGGAACAATCAACACATCAAATCCTGTTAAATCAAAATCTTTCAATTCAAGCTGATAAATAAGAGAGTCTATGAATTGCGCATACTTTGGCTCATGAAAAGTTCTATAATGCGGCGCATGCCCGCCATAAATCACAGCTATTTTTCTCATTATGCCTCAACTCCTTTGGTGCGTACTATTTCCTTCTTAAGAACCTCTATAAATTGAGGAGTTATTTGATTTGTTGTGTTTTTCCGCTGACCATATCCTAATAAACTCCTGCCAGCATGAACAATAACTGTCCCATTCGTTGTTTCACGATCAATGTACGTAATGGCCTTACCATCTGTAAATGTTAGGCAAATCTCCGCATGTTTCGGTGGCAAATAAAAACCTCTTGCAAAGAAACCTGCAACACCCTTCGTATATACCATATCCTCTACTTTTACACCTTTAAAAATCGGTGAATCCTCAGGAACCTCTACTAGGTAATCCTGATGGCCGCGAATCTTCTTCGGCATCATTGGCGTACAGCCTGGCAGCCATTCTCTGAATAAGTGGCCACAAAAGACAACAATCTTTCCTTCGTTTAAGAATTGCTCTATTTTTTCTTTATGTTTATACAAATACTCCTGATCTGCAAAATCCGTAATAACCAAAACATTGTATGGAGCCAATTCAATGTTTGCAAACTCATATTCCATTAATTTAGTATGTTGACCGGATGATAATTCTGTTTTATAACCAAATGCATGATTCGGACATAGTTCCAGTATTTTAAGTTCCATTGTATCTCCTCCTTGTGTTGAGTAATCTAGCTTCAACTCCTAACTCCTCGAGTCATAAGTGTAGCCACTACAGGAGGAAAGATCACCTCCCTACGTGCCTCCTCTTATGCTTGTCGGAGCTGGGCAGTCGTTTCAGCTTTTTGCGCAATCTAGCTTCAACGGCTAGAAGCTCAGGACATAAGCATAGTCTCTGCGGAGGGCTACAGGACGTAGGTCACGAAGGCGTTGCCACACGATGTGGCGCTCTTAGCCTTTGTTCCTTAAAGCCTTCCCCTACGAGCCTCTGTCTTATGCTCTTCGCGGGCCTACAGGATGTAGGTCATGAAGACGTTGCCACACGACGTGGCGCATTTAGTCTTCGTTCCTTAAATCAGCCGTCTCAGCTTTTTATTTAATCCAGCTTCAGGGCCTAGCCGCTCGAGGTCGTAAGAATAGCCACTACGGAGGCCAACACGATGTTGGTCACAAAGACGTTACCACAGGATGTGGTGTCTTTTGTCTTTAGTCTTTGTTCCATCAAACACTCTCCCTGCGCACCTCCTCTTATGCTCTTCGCGGGCCTACAGGATGTAGGTCATGAAGACGTTGCCACACGACGTGGCGCATTTAGTCTTCGTTCCTTAAATCAGCCGTTTCAGCTTTTTATGTAATCTAGCTTCAACGGCTAGAAGCTCAGGACATAAGCATAGTCTCTGCGGAGGGCTACAGGACGTAGGTCACGAAGGCGTTGCCACACGATGTGGCGCTCTTAGCCTTTGTTCCTAAAAGCCTTCCCCTACGAGCCTCTGTCTTATGCTCTTCGCTTCTGGGCAAGCCGTTTCAGCTTTTTATTCAATCTAGCTTCGACTCCTAGGAGCTCGAGTCATAAGCAAATACTCTGCGGGGAAGAACTTTCCCTTCGAGTATTCGTCTTATGCTCTTCTCTCCTGTTCAGTCGTCTCAGCTTTTTATTTTCAAAGTAGTAGCATGCCTCTACTAATTTTTTTGTGTAGGGATGTGTTGAGTGGTTTAGAACTTGAGAAGGAGGTCCGCTTTCGACAATGGTCCCTGTCTCAAGTACCATCATTCGATCTGCTACATTACCGACAGAC
This sequence comes from Bacillus sp. E214, assembly GCF_008087365.1. NCBI lineage: Bacteria > Bacillati > Bacillota > Bacilli > Caryophanales > Bacillaceae > Bacillus > Bacillus sp. E214. Next base: position 1,764,106 of record NZ_VENN01000001.1, read on the forward strand.
TGAATTCGGTGCGTAATGTATAAAACAGACATATGGAATTCAACCTGAAATTTCTTTAATAGGTTGATGATTAACTTTTCTGTTTGCGGATCCAGAGCAGATGTAATTTCATCGGCTATTAAAAGCTTAGGATTCATTAATAAAGCTCTAATAATAGCTAATCTCTGCTTTTGCCCACCGGAACATTGGCTTGGTTTTTTTGCTAATAATTCTGTTGGCAAGTCTGCCTTAGCCATTAATTCTTTTATTTTCTTTTTTATTAATTCCGGTTTTTCCTTTTTAAGGACAAGCGGTTCCATTAAACTTTTCTCCATTGTCCAAAACGGATTAAAGGAACGCTCCGGATTTTGGTAAATATATTGAATCGTACAACATGGCTCTTTTTCAACAAGTCCGCTTGTCGGTGATTGAATCCCCATAATGATTTCAGCCGTTGTAGATTTACCTGATCCTGATTCTCCTATCAAACAAATAAATTCATTGCACAAAATCTCAAAATTGATTCCCCGAAGCACATCCTGATTTTGGTAGCTTTTATTTACATCTTGAACTCTTAACATTCATTGCACTTCCTTCATCAGTTGTTTATCATTTAAACTAAACATCCGATCCGAGATTGCATACGCTACATCTAAATCATGCGTGATAAATAATAGACTGATCCCATGTGAACGGACTTTTTCCTCCAAGAGTTCCACTACTTCTTTTTTCAATATAGGATCCAGCGCACTTGTGCATTCATCTGCAATCACAAAAGCTGGTTTATTTACCAAAGAAAGTGCGATTAGAGCCCGGCTCAACATGCCGCCGGAGCACTCATGCGGATACTTGTCCAAAATGTTTTTATTTAACGCGACTTCCACAACACTCTTCTCAGCTTCCACAAGACTTATACCGGTTTCTAAAAACTGTTCTTTTATTTTTAATACTGGATTAAATGCCGCCCGTGCATCCTGATAGATAAATGAGCATGTTTTCCAGTAGTGCTTTTCTCTAAAGGATTTCTCGCGAACAGACTCACCGTCATATGTAACATCGCCAACCCAGTTCTCAGCCGGCAATAATCCGTACAAAGCTCTGGCTATCGTTGTTTTTCCACTGCCTGAAGGCCCAATCAAACTCACAATCTCTCCTCTTTTGATCGTAAACTCGATATTTTCAACAATAGTAGTCTCGTCATATGTAACCTGCTCCAAGTGACAATATAAATCGCGAGACTTGCCGGTCACTGGTGTTGTACCCTTTTGTTTCTTTGTTTTTGAAGACTTCTTCTGTTTATCTTCCAATAAGAAAGCAAGCGAAACCGATGTGATGAGCAGCATAATCACTGGCGGCAATACAATCCATGTCCATTGGCCAGTTAAGAAAATAGATGTTTGTGTGAAAGCCATATTTAACATGCTTCCCCAAGATATCACATTCGGGTCACCCAAACCTAGGAATGCTAAACCTGCTTCTGTCAAAACAGCAGATTGAAATGTCATCACGAATTTAGTCTTTATGATGGGCTGCAATTGCGGAAGAATATGAGATTTCAATACATAAAAAGAACTGCCACCAAACAGCGCCGATGCTTTTACAAATTCTCTTTCTTTTAATGTTAAAACAGAGGATCGAATAATTCTCATATAACCCGGCCACGATAAAAGACTTAAAATGATTACAAGCTGAATTACACCGGAACCCGTAAAAGCAACAACCAATAATATCAAAAGCAAATTTGGAAGCACTAATAAAATATTGGCCAGCCCGTTAATGAATTTATCGAATTTCGGCAAATATCCCGCTGCCAGTCCCAGCAATACACTTAAAACTGTCGAACACAGAGCAATACAAAGTCCAATTAAGACACTTGTACGGGTTCCATATAATAATTGGCTAAATATATCCTGACCTAAACGATTTGTACCCAGCCAATGCTCAGATGAAGGAGGTTCAAACAATCCTCCGCTATAATCCATTGCTGAATAAGGAGAAAGTAATGGACCAAAGAATGCCAACAGCATGACCACGGCTAAACAAAGTAAAGGGAACTTATAGAACTTTTTCAACATGTTTGCCCCCTCTAACACGTGGATCTAGTTTAGGATAAATAGAATCTGCCAGTGCATTGCAAATCAAAATCATAACAGCAAATAATAAAAACAGACCATGCATCAATGGGTAATCCCGTGAAAGAATGGACTCTTTTAATAACTGCCCAATTCCCGGGTAAGAAAATAACGTCTCTACAAAGATTGCTCCTGTAAAGGTGTAGCCAATTCTTATCATAATCAGAGTAAATATAGGTATTAAAACATTTTTAAACGCATGTCTGAAAACTAACCGGATTTCCCTGACGCCCTTCATCTTCGCAAATTCAATGTAAGGTGAGGAAGCTACCTGAATCGTTTCATTACGCACGAGTAAATAGATCCTTGTCAGGTTTACCATGGTTAATGTCACTATTGGTAAAATAGCATACTTAGCCGCATCATTAACTTTTACCCATATTGATTCGCTATCCATAAACGGTGTATGGGCTCCGCTCATTGGAAGCATATCCAGCATAACTCCAAACACAATAAGCAATAGCATACCGAATAAAAATTCGGGTAAAGCGCCAATTGCCAGCATTGTTGACATGAATGTTTTATCACCTTTTTTATGATGAACCCAACCCGATAACAGTCCTAAAAAAATACCAATTACAATAGATAGAACAGAAGAAATTCCGACAATCCATAGCGTGTAAGAAATATGGTCCATTATGATATCATTAACAGGCAATTTATAAGTATATGAAAATCCAAAATCAAACTGTACGATGCCAACTATATAATCAATAAATTGTTCAGCCATTGAATCATTCAGCCCATAATATTCAATCATTGAATTCTTTTGTTGCTCTGTTAAAGTTGCACCGCTTTCCTGCCCCTCTAAATATTCAAGAGGTCCCCCCGGCATTAGTCGAGGAAGAAAAAAATTTAAGAGAATCAAGATAAGAAGAAGAGAACCGTACAGCTTAAAAATTTTAATCATATTCAATAAACGCTGCCTTGTTATCTGTTAATGGAATTCCGTCTGAAATACCACCATATGTGTTAAACCATCCATCAAATACATTAGCATCATAAACAAAGTAGAACGGGCGATGGTAAATCACTAATGTAGGCAGCTCTTCAGCTAAAATATCCTGCATAGAATCAACTGTTTCGTTACGCTCTTCCCCTTCTTGAGACAGTTGTTTACTAGCCAACTCGTTAAATTCTTGATGATTGAATACAGCATTCCCAGCATATGCATTGCTTGCCTGACCAGAGAACCATAAGCGGAGGAAATCAGGATCCCCACTTAATCCAATGTGCCCTGTTAAAGCCATATCATATTTCCCTTCACTCATAGCAGTTGTAAAAGTAGCTGTATCTACTGTTTGAATTTGCAATTTCACCCCTACATCAGCAAGCATTGATCTCATTAATTCGGCTTCCTGAGGAGTAGAAGAAACCAGAAGTTTTAAGCTAAGCTCTTCTCGAACACCATTTTTATTTTTTTCATATCCGAGTGAATCTAACATTTCATTTGCTTGATCCACATCATAATCATATTTTTTTACATCTTCATTAAACCAATCCGAATCAGGTGGAATTACCCCTCCGCTACCAACAATGGTTTTGGAATTCCCCAATACTTTTTCTGCTATTTCACCTCGATTAAGTGCATAGGCAATTGCTTGACGTAGCCTTTTATCACTTAACTGTTCATTTTCCAAATTAAAAACAATACGAACTGCGCTTCCTGTTGGATTACTTTGAAGCGCTTTAAACCCTTGTTCTTCCATTTGCTTCACTTCTGTATAGTTATACGTCATGCCGCCGGTTATTTCCCCTTTTTGCAGGGAGAGCATTTTATTCTCTACATTCAAATATTGAACTTCCTTAACCGTAACATCACCTTTGAAATAAGCCTCATTTGCTAGGTAACGATAATTACCAGTCGAGCTGTTATAGCTATCAAGAACATATGGACCTGTACCTATTAATGCATTTTCTTCCGTATATTCCATTGGATTTTCGATTTCTGACCAGATATGCTCTGGTAGAATTGGAAGAATTCCGGCAATTTCAGTGATAAATGGGGAATATTCCTCGGTCAACGTAATTGCAACTTTGTGATTTGATATTTTCTTTAGTGAAGCTATTTTAGACATATCTGCATTCCACTGGAACGCATGTTTCTTAAAATAGTTATATGAAAAGACAACATCATCGGCGGTTAATGATTCTCCATCATGAAACTGCACATCTTTTTCTAAATTAAACGTGTATGTTAGCTTGTCCTCAGATACTTCCCAGGAAGATGCCAGCCAAGGAATTACCCCAGTCTCATCTTTCCAAGTAAGCGAGTCAAAAATGAAACTGCTGCGTAAATATCCTCCGGGACCATTTGAGGTAAATGTAAATGGAGATGGGAACCCACTATCTGCCCATGCAATCTTCACGGTCTTATTTTTTTCAGATGCCTTTGAATCTGTATTTGTATTTGGTGAAGTGCCACCACCTGAACATCCTGCGAGCAGGATGAATAATGATAGTAGTAAAAATGAAATCCTTTTCATCCATACAACTCCCTTTCAACATATGATGGTTCTTATCATATAACAGTTGATAATGATTATCAATATCATTATTTTAAAAAATTATAATCGTTTAATAAATGAGAAAAACGTCCTATACAAAATACACTATATAATGGAAAATATTACTAATATATAAAGAAAATGTTTTTATTTTCTCATTCAATTTATTATATCAACATATTCTTAACGTTTATAACTATTAAGAGCCACTCTTTTTGAGACAAAAAAAGCACCCTACTATTAGTAGATGCTACAAAGTGTACTTGTTTATTGTTTTATATCATCTGATTCGGTAAACCCAATCCTTAAGAAAATGCTTCGCCGCTTCTTTACCTTGATCAATTAATACTAGCCGCTGATTGTCAGAAATAGAAAACTCTATAAATCCCGCCTCTTTAATTGGTATAAACACAATGTTTTTAACGAATTTTCTTGAAATATATCTGGCATCATGAGCATTCCTCATCGTTTCAAATAAAGATGTAAAAAGTTCGATTGCATTATTGATATCACGCTCATGGACCACTGCTTGTTGTTTTTCTGGTACCAGCCTTAATCCCAGCACCGGTCTCTCAGCGATAACATTATCTTGATCAAACAGCCACATAGGAAAATTACTTAAAACCCCGCCATCTACGATAACCCTTTTCTCCCCTACCGTTCGAAGCGTAATCGGCTGAAAGAAAAAGGGGACAGAGCAGCTCATACGAATCGCTCTCGCCACTAAGAACTGATTGGGGTTTATATTATATTTTGGCAGATCATCCGGCAAAACCATCAATCTTCCATTTGTTAGATCAGATGCAATAACTCTCAATTGTTTATCAGCTAAATCTGCAAATGTCCTAATATTTTTCCTGGCCAATACCTCTTTAATCCATAGCTCCAAGGCATCCCCTTTGTAAAGTCCCATACTCCAATATAATTTGAGCCATTTGGCTAGTGGAAAATGTTTATTTTTTTTTGTTTCCAATAGCTTCGTTAATTTAACGCTTTTCATAATTTCATTAATTTCGCTCCCTGAGTACCCCGCTGCTATAAACCCGGCAATGATTGCGCCTGCACTTGTTCCGGCTACTCTTTTAAACCGATATCCCTGCTTCTCTAATTCAATTACTGCCCCAATAAGAGCAAACCCTTTTATACCTCCTCCGGAAAACACTCCGTCAATAAACAAATAAAACCCCTCCCCCCTTACTTACTCATTTTTAATCTGGGAGAGAGAGGTTTAGAACACATTAGGTAAAGTATTGTATTTCTGCATTCGGAAAGAACTCTTTGATGGAGTTTTCTATATGAGTTTTCAAAGCATTCGCTTCTTCATCAGGATAGACATATTTCCCTATACCGTATTTCCCCCATTTATACTTACGCTTCGTTTCATCCATCTCAAGCTTTGTCTTAGGATATCGTGCTTGAATAACTTTTTTTGCCGGCTTTGTAAAGCGATGCTGGATGAGTTCAAAGCTAATTTTCATCATGGACAGCTCTTCACCTAACGCATGCCTCAAACGATCAAATAATTCGTAATATCCTTCTTCCCAGCCTTCATGCATATATATCGGAGCGACTATAAACCCAAGATGATATCCCGCTGCTGCCACTTTTCGAGCAGCCTCCAACCGCTCATCAAACGAAGAGGTTCCTGGCTCAAAATTTTTTATAACATAACGGGAGTTTATGGAGAAGCGGAAACTGGTTTTTCCATTATGTCTAGCATCAAGCAAATGATCGACATGATGAAATTTAGTTACAAATCGTAATCTTCCATATTCAGTACTGCCGATAAAATTAATCGTTTCCTTTAAGGAATGCGTGAGGTGATCAATACCTACTATATCGGAGGTACAAGCCGCCTCAAATCTTGTGATTTCCGGCGCTCTCTGTTCCATATATTTACTTGCCTGTTCAAAAATCTCTTCTAGATTCACGTACACTCTAATATAGGGCTTACTGCCAAGCGTTGTTTGTAAATAACAATAATGACAATGCCCCATACATCCTGTAGCCAGCGGGATCGCATACTCTGCTGAAGGCTTTGATGTATCAAATTTTAATGTCTTCCGTATTCCAATCACCATCGTGGATTTGGCGATTCGATATTTTTGCAGTTCATTATCACCGGGCAAATCGCGAATCTGATTATGGGATGTGGTTTGCCTAATTTCCACTGGCAGGCTCTGAAATTTTTCATATAAAGCCTTTCCTAACGGATATTCCAATGCTTTAGGTTCAAAATAAACTAATTGAGGAATAAATGGTTTCATGTTTTTCACCTACTTAACAGATAGTGTGTTCAGAAATAAAAAAAAGGATGGCGTTAATCTTTACCATCCTTTTTATCACTTATATCAATTTTTTATTTACAATCCACATTTAAGCTGAGCACCGCAGTTCGTACATGTATTGCACCCACCAAGTTCCTCCACTTTTCCTTGGCGGCAGACCGGGCAAGTATTTCCAACTTCGCTTCCGATTGTTACGCTTGTTGATTCAAGTGCATCAATTGTGTCGATAAGAACAACATGCTGCTTCGTATGTTGTGGCTGAGTGGATTGATCCGTATCGTTTTCAGCCTTTAACGTTAATACCTGTGTATCACGGCTTCCATCTACGTATACAGTTCCACCCTTAGCTCCGCCTTTATATAGACGCTCATACACTCGTTCTACTTGTTCAACGGAATATCCTTTCGGTGCATTTACCGTTTTACTGATCGAGCTATCAATCCAACGTTGGATAATGCATTGTACATCAGCGTGTTTCTCAGGAGTTAAATCCATTGCAGAAATAAACCATGAAGGTAGATTATTGCTGTCTGCATTAGGATTGCGACGTAAATACTCTTCTACTATATCAGCTTTCACTTCAATAAATTTACCCAAACGTCCGCTTCTGAAATATGTGAATGAGAAGTATGGTTCAAGACCTGTAGAAACACCTACCATTGTACCAGTGCTTCCAGTAGGAGCAACTGTTAACAAATGTGAGTTACGAATACCATATTTCATGATTCCTTCACGAATATGTTCAGGCATTTTTTTCATATACCCTGTATTAATAAAACGTGTGCGCAATTCTTTCGTTTCTTCCTCTGATTCACCAACTAAGAATGGGAAGCTGCCTTTTTCTTTCGCGATTTCAATAGATTCCTCATATGCTGCAGTTGCAATTGTTTCAAATACAATATCAACCAGCTTATTTCCTTCTTCGGAACCATATTCTTTTTCACAATAAATAAGCATATCATGCAGACCCATTACACCTAGGCCAACGCGTCTTTCCCCTAGAGCCTGTTTTTTATTGGCTTCAAGGAAGTATGGAGTCGCGTTAATAACATTATCCTGCATGCGCACGCCCACTTTTACCGTTTGTTTCAGTTTCTCCAAGTCCACTTGTTTGCGATCTTTATCTGTCATTTCAGCCAGATTGACAGCAGCCAAGTTACATACAGAATAAGGAGCCAATGGCTGTTCCCCACAAGGATTCGTCGCAACTACTTTTTGACCGTACGCTTTAGCGTTTGTCATATCGTTTGCATTATCGATAAAGAAAATGCCCGGCTCCGCAGAATAAGTCGCACAGATATTGATTAAATTCCATAATTCGCGAGCTTTAATTTTACGATATACACGCACAGCATAACCTAGTTTCTCCCATTCGCGTACATCACCGCAATCAGCCCATTTTTCATTATAGGCTTTCATATCTTCTTCATTATAGGACTCAACATCCGGGAATCGAAGTTCATATTCTCCGTCATTTTCTACAGCTTCCATAAATTCTTTTGTTAAGCACACTGAAATATTGGCACCTGTTAAAAAGTCTGGATTATGAACAGTATCATTTCCACCAGCGGAAAGTTTTTCTTCTGCTTCCTTAATGATTGCCTCATTAAATCCGCCAAACCCCGAGATGTTTTTATAATTGACTATGCCTTGATACATGGCTTCCTCTTGCATTGTGAGCGGAGTGAATTTCAATTTTTCAGATGCATGTCTACGAATTACTTCATCCTTGCTGACTTCCATTAAGAAGCGCAAAATTTTAGGATTTTGCATTTTTGAGATGATAAATTCTACGATATCCGGATGCCAGTCAGAGAGCATAATCATTTGAGCTCCGCGACGGGAACCACCCTGTTCAACTAAGTGAGTTAATTTTGCAATATCATCCAACCAGGATACTGCACCTGAGGATTTTCCGTTTACACCGCGAGCAAGCGTGTTTCTTGGACGTAAAGTGGAACCATTCGTACCGACACCGCCTCCGCGACTCATAATTTCCATCACATGTTTGCGATGTTCAGAAATCCCTTCACGGCTGTCATTAATAAATGGCATTACATAGCAGTTAAAGTAGGTTACTTCTGTTTCAGAACCGGCTCCATAGAGCACACGTCCTGCCGGGATAAAATTCGTTTGAACTAATTCATTATAAAATTTATCAAACCATTCCTTGCGTTTCTCTTCCGTTTTTTCAACTTCAGCCAAACCGCGTGCATTCCGTTTCGCAATCTGTTCATAATAAATTTCAAGTGGTTTTTCAATGACGTCGAGTGATTTACAAATCAGACCGGTTTTAATTTCATCATGCTTGTCCAAGGATGAGCGGAATTCTTCTTCAACCAATACATGTGCTTTCTTGGCTTCCCAATCAATATGTTGGATGTACCCAAGTCCACGGGCAGGAAATTTTGGGTCTTCTTTAATGGTAAGTACAACAAAATCTCCATTACTAAGTGTCATTTTTTCCGTATCTTTGAAGGAATAGCGATCTATCATCACAAGCCTTGAAACACCCTTATACGTCTTATTCATGTCTGGAGTAATCGGAAAAACTTGCGGAAATAGGGCTATATCTTTATTTAACCTTTCGACATTTATAGACAACTTGCGATTTGTTACAGTAGGCAATTTGATCTCTCCTTCAACCAATAATATTATCTCTTTTTTATTTATCTTTGTTAAGTTCTTAAATGAATATCTCTACGTTATCATAGGCTACATTTTAATTCAACATATAGTATTTGTATTTTTATAATTCATACCACATATAGTGTCTGGAGCATCTTCTGCTAAAATTGTCAATTATTAAAATTTTACAAAAAGTAAAGAAAATCAAAGATATAATCTTCTTTTTAACTATTTTCGAACCAAAATAAACAAAATCTCAGCTTGCATATTATGAAGCTTAACTATGCTTCATATAACAGCATTTTTGCATTTTCGACCCAAAATTTTTTTCCTAAAAAATAAATTTTTGTCCATAATGCACGATACTTGATTTATAGTGATTTGTAAACTTATTGTCCTTTCTAATAACGCTATATCGATATAACCATTATTTTGAATCCAAAGACAATATGTCTACCTTCCTAAATGCAATAATTTTTTATCACAAATTCGTAAACTATTACCAGAAAATTTTTTTGCCAGACAAATATACGAACTGTATAATAGTAAAGTGAACAGAAAGAGAAAGTGGGGATTGAATTGCCAACATCATTAATCGTATTAATTGTTCTGGCTGTATTGATCATTGGATATTCCATCTACAGTTGGTTCTCCAGCAAAAAAATGGTTACGACATTGTCCCAAGAGGACTTTAAAGCTGGCTATCGAAAAGCTCAGTTAATAGATGTTCGTGAGCAAAAAGAGTTTGATGGCGGACATATTTTAGGAGCCCGCAACATACCTTCAACACAATTGAAAATGCGTATGAAGGAACTCCGCAAAGATAAACCTGTTTATCTTTATTGTCAAAGCGGAATGAGAAGCACACGAGCTGCTCAGATGCTATATAAAAAAGGCTATCGTGAACTTTATCAACTCGACGGCGGCTTCAAACAATGGAAGGGTAAAATTAAAACTAAATAAAATCAAAGAGCCAATGCAGGGTATGCACTTGGCTCTTTATAATTAAACAGATATTTTTTATGATTTCGTTTTATTACCACTGTTAAATTCATCTACCAGATTCTCTGCTGCTTTTTTATACAGCTGGCTCATATGAGAAAGAGAAGCGATCATTAATAATTTCTCAAAATATTCAACATCGCCATTGAACTCATCCAGAGTGCCGCCTAAATGTACCCCTTCTTCTTTTGCCTCAGAGATACTCTCTAGTATGTCTTCTTTAAATTTATGAGCATTGTGATCAGTCAAGCGCAGAAAGCTGGAATACAGCTCATCAAGCTGTAAGTCTTCCTCTACTATCTTAGTGTTCAAGGGTCCCAGAATCGTTTTAATGTCACTTATAGAGAGTGTCCCTTTCAACTGATAAATCAGGCTGATTACTATTAAATGCCGCTTAGAATATTTTTTATTTTTAATAGGAAAAAATACTTTACCCTTGGCATAATTGTTAATCATCGTTTTAGTTAAAACTTTTTCATCATCATTCCGCTTAGACATTTTGAATTTACTCTCGAATAATTGAATGACTTGATCCATATATAAATCAATATCTGGTATATCCTCTAATGTGATTTTATCTTGCAATCCCAGTTGATTGATAAGTTCTTCATTGTTTTTCATTTTGTAACCTCTGTTTACTAATAGTAATTTCTATTATACATTAACCATTCAGATTCTGTAAGGATGGTGAACTTTTAGCATTTTATAATTTATCGGAATACTTGGCAATTTGCTCTATCTCATAGGAAGCAACTTCATTTATACCCTTTTTATCCTGCAGCGCACATATATACATAGCCTCTGCCACCATTTTTCCTTGTACCGGCTTATATTTCTTAAGAGGACCTTTAAATACAAACGGGCAAGATTTACTGACTAAAGCTGCCAATCCCTCTCCCAATCTAAATTCTTGCCTATTCCCCAATAAAAGTGATGGTCTAAAAATGGTTAGACTGTTTAATTGAAGCTGTTTCAATGCAGTCTCCAGTTGCCCTTTTGTTTTGCTGTAAAACACATGGGATTTTTCATCAGCACCCATTGCAGAAATAATTAAGAATTGACGAACCTGGTGCTGTTTAGCATTCTCTGCAAGCATCAACGGGTATGTATAATCGACTTTCCTAAACGCTTCCTTTGTCTTCGCTTTCTTAATGGTTGTACCCAAACAGCAAAAAATACAATCAACATCACTTGGTAGAGGTTCCTGATCCAATTGTTCAAAATCCGGAAAACTTTCCCTAAGCTTTGAATGTTGAATACCCGTGCTGGTCCTTACCCATACAATCACTTTCTCAAATTCACGTGAATCCAAAAGCGTTGTCACCAACTCCTTTCCAACTAATCCGGTTGCCCCAATTACTAACCCTACTTTACCGGTCATCTATTTTCCTCCATCTACCCTTTATTTTCGTTTCCTCTATTATAATCTATTTTCGTCATGCATGAATTCCATTAAAATTGAGAAAATAACTATAAATCCATAAGAGGGAGGATGAAATATATGAAAGAAGAAAGCACTCATGAATTTGTAGAAAATTTGCATGAAAAGCAACAAAAGGCTGAAAAGAACCAAGCTAAACAAGGATATGGACGTCCAAGCAAAAAACTTCCAAATAAACAGCATTAATACCTTGTAATCGAATGCCATGAGTTATGTTTCTCATGGCTTTTTGCTTACTTGCCAGCCTTTCTTACGATTAATTAATCCCATAAATAGAGTAACACCTATTAGTACCAGAATAAATCCAAAGGTTTACGTTTTGAGATGCTTTTCTAAAAATACTCTGAAGTAATAACCTTTTTGATATCATAAATGGCATAAAGATAAAGAAAACACGCCCCAAAAAACGGCGTGTTTTCTTTATTATAAATATTACTTCTTCTTTAACTAATCCTCCATTAATTTATTAAAATGCTATCTACGCCCACAATTGGGTTCGTTCTTTATACTCCTCTGATAGATTCACCAGTCCCCCCTATTTCCTCCAAGTAGTATTATAGCTTCGTTTGTTATACAAGATCTCAGTCCACCTAGCCTTATATATATTTATACAAGTAGGGGGTGAACAGTTTAGCGGAGGAAATCCATATCAGTCCCACATCCCCGTAAATTCTACCCTGGCTACTGATAGAATAAATCCATATAAAAAGTTCAACCAGAAAGTCCTGGCTGAACTATATAATACGAACCATACCAACTTCCCCTTCCATACGAAAGCCACAATCTTTACGAAACAGCCTTTTGTTAAGGTTCTTTATAATGACCCATTACCTTTTTCATAACAAAAAGGAAGGAAACAAAGCTTCCCTTCCTTTATATATATTTTTCTCTCATGTAGATTTATTCAGCTTTCATATCAACTACGGCTTTTTTTCCTTCCAATATATCCAGACTTAACTGAACTGATTCTCCGATGGCTTTTTCTATATCATCTGGCTGTACACCAAAGTGGTCAACAATTGTCTTTTTATCAATGAAAAGATTTTTAGTAAAGATTTTTGCGAATTCAGCCGTATCCAATCCCAGTTCTATTCCAGCACTCTTTTGTTTTTCTGCTTTCGCCTTCATCGCTTCAATATAATTAGAGGCAGGAATTGTTATGATTTCTTTGTCCGGTGTTCCCATGTATTTATGGAAGATGGTCAGCATTTCTTTCCACTCCATATTATAATAGCCAACCGGATAATTACCTGTCTTCCCATTTATTAAGGCACCAGCAATGCACTCCCCGATCTGCTTCGCTGTCACCATGGTTGTTCCTCCTTCAGGATACATGACAGCTTCTTTCATATTTTGAATCTGTTCAACAAGGAATACCCAAACAGGCTTACGTCCCTGCTGGCTTCCAAAGACATATGGAACCTCCAAAACGGCTACACTCATATCATCATCCCCGAAGGATAAAGCCATATTAGCCTGATCTACACGGCTCCTTATATATGGATGGTGCTTCGTCAGTTCATACTCGGGTAGTTCTCTATTAAAATAAGCAAAATACGACCCAAGTACAACTGAATGTTTGACACCGCATTCCTTTGCTATTCTTAATAGCCGTTCTAATGGTGTAATATTATATTTTTCAAAAAATGAATAGATTGGTGATGGTGCCTCTACTCTTTCATCTACACCTGCCGCAAAAACAAATCCGTCACAGCCTGTTAAATATTTACGAATATCATCATCTGTCAATGTTAAATAATTTCCCAGAGTTATCTCCATTTCTTCAGGAAGGTTACTGCCTTCAGGGATAGGTGGCAGTGACAATGTTGCCACTTCATGCCCTTGTTCAATTAATACCCTTGCGCCTTCAGCACCTAATAAGCCCGTACCGCCAATCATAAATACTTTCATGTTGGTTGCCTCCTCCGTTTCATTCTCCTAAATTTTATCATCTAAGATAGTGGTATATTTGACCAAAAATGTATTTTATGTGAAATCTTATACTCACATTTCCCTTTACCTTTAAACGGTAAACAAAAAAGCTCACAGGTAGAACACCTGCAAGCCTATTCCTCAATTTCCTGAAGCATAACACTCTCCACATAATTCACAAATCGACGTAAATCCTGAGCCAGTTCGCGATTTATTTGGCCTTCTTCATACATTCGCTGAATGTCAGCTCGTTCAGCTTCAATAGCTTTGAAACGTAATTCTTCTTTTTGCTGATCCTTCATACTATTATTTGAACGGGCTTTATTTGGTTGCTTCAGTTTATCAATAATTCTTCGATACTCATAAATGATGGATGAAACATGTGAATTGTTCGTTTCCTCTACATATTTTTCTAGACTTTCAATGGCAGCTTTTGTCGCCTGAATCTGAATATCCCGCATATCATTTAACAAGACTGCTGTCTTTTCGTTTTCCTTGGTTATCACACGCTTATATTGCTTATACTTCCTATATAATTGGCCAAAAAGAGTCGTTATTTTGGACATGAAATTCTCTGTGAGTAAATTTTCTCTTATATCCAGGGACTTCTCGAGTCTTTTCACGATTTCTTCACTTACGGAACCATCAGCAGCAGCCTCCTGGATATAATGTCTTTCTGCTCTTAAACCAACTAAGCGAGCCTCTATTCTCTCTTTTTGCGATACCTTAATAAATTCTAAATCCTTATTTTCATAGCGAATTTGCTCAATCATCTTTTTATATTCACCAATTAACTCGTAACCAGCGGATTGATTCTCCGGCTCTAGTTCTTCTTCAATCCGCTTTATGGCAGTCCTCAATATTTTTAATTTCATCTGAGCATCTAAAAACTCTTTCTCTTCATCACTCTCTGGTTCAATGGCTTTTTTACTGATCAAAGGCAATAGAATAGTCGCAGCTAAAAGAGTAAATAAAATAACACCGCCTGCTATAAATACAATTAGAGACCGTTCAGGAAATAAATCTCCAGTTGCTACAAAGTATGGCATTGACAATACACCTGCCATGGTAATTGCACCGCGTACGCCAGTCAAGCCGGTTAGAAGGGCCACTTTCCAGCTGGGCTTCGATTGTTCTTTTCTGTTAGTTATGTAATAACCCATGCTTAAGAAGCAGTAGGACCAAACAATTCGGATAATCATGATAGCCAAACCAATCGCCAGGACATAACCGAGCACAAGCCAATTGCTGATTAGAGGATTCTCTACCGTTGCTCTCATAGAAGAAGGCAAACTCAAACCCAATAATAAAAACACCACTCCATTGAGTACAAACAAGATGATCGACCACATATTCTCAGTGACCACCTGTTCCTCCGCACTTTTCATTCCAGTCTTTTCACTTAAACTGGAATGAACAATACCTGCAGCTACTACAGCAATTACACCAGAGGCGTGCAGGACTTCTTCTGAAACAATATAAACAATAAATGGCGTTACAAATTGCAGCAAAGAATAAAAGGTAACATCCTGTATCCCTTGTCTTCTTAGTGAATAACGGATTAGGATAGCTAATAATCCGAGGATAATACCAGCAATCGCGCCAACAATGACCACATAAACAAAATCGGCTGCTGCCTCCCGCAATGAAAAATAACCTGTTACAACCGCAGCAACCGCATAATTAAAGGCAATTAAACCAGACGCATCATTAATCAACGATTCGCCTCGAACAAGACGTAAAATAATCGTCGGTAAGTAAATCCTTTCGGCAATTCCGTTCACCGCTACTGGATCCGTTGGAGAAAGGATAGCTGCTAAAGCAAAAGCAGCGGCCAACGGAATACTGGGAATAAGCCAGTTAATAAAATACCCGCCAATTATAGTCGTTAAAAAAACAAGAATAAATGCATTGGCCAATATTGGCCAGCGCATTTTCCATAAATCATCGCGTGGAAATCTACGTCCATCATTAAATAATAGTGGTGCAATAAATAAAAGCAAAAACCATTCCGCTTTCAACTCAAATGATAGATCCTGTATGAATAAAGCAAATAAAATCCCCAAAGCTATTTGAGTTAAAGCTGTGGGGATGGATGGAATATAGTGGCTAATAATATTCGATATTAAAAGCATCACTAAAAGCAATATAATTGATAAAAGTAAATCCATTATTCTCCCTCTAATTCGATATTATTAATGTTTATATTCTGCCACAAAAAGAGGCTACTTATTACCATACCCAAACAGTTATGTAGGAAACATTTCTCTTTAATCGGATTCATTACTGCGTTGTAATCGATCCGCTTCAATCTTATATCCAAGTTCCCTTAACTCACTTAAAACGAACTCCCTGACTTCTTCATCATCCATTATAATGCCAAGAGTTTGTGCATCTCTGACATAAGCAAGTTTATTTTCTACGGAAGCTTTCTGAAAGTATGCCTGTAAATCCTGAACGTCAATTTCCACATCCTCTTCCAATTCGTATTTATCGCGTGTGATTGGTTGATTACTTATCGGAATCACCCCAATCCCGTCTTGTGTATGTATAGCGATTTGCTGTTTTCTCTCCTTAAATAGATTCTTATAATATGACTTTACATCTTGAATAACCGTACAATTTAATGATTCCTTTAATTTTCCAAGTACATATTCCCTCTCTTGTAAAAACTCTTCTTCATCATATTCAAATTCCGCTTCGTCTTCACGTTCTTCCCCTTCATCAGCCATGTCAATTGATAGAAAATTTCCGATTTCGATCGCATCCTTCATCGTGAAAAGGAGATTCGTAAATTCCTTTAAATTACGAGCAGCCAAAAATACAGCTGATCCAAAGTCCATAGGACTAACATAAACCACATAGGCCTCTTCTAAATCGGTAACAGCTCCAAAATCAGTCAATAAACCAAAATGAATCCCATCCCGATCCGGTAGACGCAAATGTAATGACATCGCATGGTGTGACGAAATAATTCTGATCCTCCGTATCCAGCATTAGTCCAAGTGAATCTAAAGAATACCCGTCTTCTTCAAGATTGTCCTGCAGTTTCTGTAACTTTTGAAAAGTGGGTGGCATCTCTTTATAATGTCTAACAATATCCACGTAACTGCCTCCTTTGTATTGCCTTTTCTATAATTATAAAGGAAAATATTTCTAAAAGAGATTAAATAACAGAAAAATCCAAAAGGTTTATTTAAGTGAGGACAACTTCAAAGTACAGGAGGAAAGGAAATACTTGAGAAATTATATACAAAATCTAATTAATCAATTACCCGAACTTAAAGTAGGACAAAGATTTATTCTTGGTATTGATGGCCTCAGTCGTTCTGGGAAGACGACTTTTACCAAAAGAATGAAACAGTCACTTGAGAAACAGAGTCTATCATTTCACCTTTTTCATATTGATGATTTTATTGTAGATAAAGATAAACGTTATCATACTGGTCACGAAGAATGGATTGAATATTACCGACTGCAATGGGACGCGGAGTGGCTAAGAGCTAATTTTTTCAATCAATTAAAGAAATCAGCTGAGTTACTCCTGCCTGCATATGACCCCACCACTGATAAGCAAAAATGGCAAGTAATCCAGATTCCAGTAACCTCCCTCATTATCATTGAAGGTATATTTCTGCAAAGAAAAGAATGGAGAGCATTCTTTGATTATATGATTTACCTGGATTGTTCCAGAGAAACTAGATTCAGCCGTGAAAGTAAGACCACACAGGAGAATATTGATAAATTTCGAAATCGATACTGGAAAGCAGAACAGTATTATATAAAAACAGTTACCCCGCTAGAACGAGCTGATTTGGTTATCAAGAATGATGATTAGATCTTCAGCATGGATCTAATAAAACAGCCCTTCCGAACGATTCGGAAGGGCTGTTTAGATCGGTGAAGCAATTAGTATTATTCAAATGCCTCATATACCTTTAATTTCTTTCCTTTAATAGTTTTATTCTTCATAGCCTGTAAGACGATTGGACCTTTATTGTTCAATATTTCAACAAATGTAGCCTGGTCTTGAATTGTGATAATTCCAATGTCTTCAGCAGATATGCCTTCAATTTTTGCAATTGTCCCCACAAAATCGACAGCTCGCAATTTCTTTTTCTTGCCGCCATTGAAAAACAGCTTCATAATTCCACTGTTTAATTCGGTCGCTTTATCTTCCTTTATCTCATTTTCGAACATTTTTGATTCGAAATTCGGTCTGCATTTTTCTACTTCTGCTTCAGTTGGCTCCTCTTTTACCTGAATAGCAAAGCCTATATATTCTTCTGTCTCTCTCAATAATTCTTCATCAAAAGGAGTTACAAAAGAAATGGCTACTCCCGTATGTCCCGCACGACCCGTTCTTCCCGTCCTATGTACATAGGATTCCTTTTCCACTGGAAAATCGTAATTCAAGACATGCGTAATATTTTCAATATCAATTCCGCGCGCAGCGACATCCGTGGCAATTAAATATCGAAACTCACCCCGTTTAAATTGATTCATAACATCGAAGCGGTCCTCTTGATACATTCCACCATGAATTTTGCCGCATGAATACTCCCATTTAACCAATGTATCGAACAGATTGTTTACCTGTTCCTGTGTGCGGCAAAAAACGATGCAGCTATCCGCATTTTCTATCGTCGTAACTTTCCTTAGCAGCTCCGCTTTCTTTTCATGCTTGACCCTATAATAAGAGTGTTCGATCAACTGAGTCGTCATCTCTTTTTTATTAATTTCAATAAATATTGGTTCTTTTAAATATTGATTGGATAGGTTCTGAATATCATCCGGCAATGTTGCTGAAAACAGCATGCTGATTCGTTCCTTAGGTAATTCATTTATAATGGCTTCAACCTGATCAATAAAGCCCATATTCAACATTTCATCTGCTTCATCAATTACCAGATAGCGAAGTTCGCCAACGTTTAATGTTCCTTTTTGGATATGATCTAACACTCTTCCAGGTGTTCCAACGACAATATGATTTTTTTGCTTAAGCTCCAGCTGTTGCTTGGCAAATGATTGCTTTCCATAAACAGCTGCTGCTTTAATCCGCTTAAATCGACCAATATTCGTTAAATCTTCCTTCACCTGTGCAGCCAATTCTCTGGTCGGTGTTAGGATAAGTGCCTGAGGTTTATTTTCTATCCACTCTATATGATGACAAATCGGGATTCCATACGCAGCTGTTTTCCCACTGCCAGTTTGTGCTTTTACGATAAGATCCTGATTTTCCAGCGCTGTTGGAATTACTTTCTGCTGTACCTCTGTCGGTTGAAAATAATTCATTTTACTTAATGCCCGAATAATTTCGGGACTTATGTTAAAATCTTTGAAGCTATGTTCAGTCATGTATGTTCCTCTTTTTCGGTTACTTAGCTGATTCTCCACTTGAGAGATGCTTTTATTCATTATACCTGATTGGCACTGAATAATCGAAATTAGAACGATACTCTAATCTCAGGCTACCGTTCTAAAACACTGTATAATAATGAATCACGCCAGCCTTCTCTCATGATCAAATGGTCGCGAATGATTCCTTCCCTAACCATTCCAACTTTCACCAACACCTTTGCTGAACCTATATTTCTTGGGTCACAGGTTGCAAATATACGATGCAGGTTCAGTTCCTTAAATCCAAATTCAATTAACAAAGACGCGACTTCTGTCGCCACTCCTTTTCCCCAATAATCCGGATTAACAATATAGCCAATTTCTCCAGCTTTATTAGTGAAACTTCGTATAGTAAGCTCTCCAGCCCCAATCATATTTCCATTATAAATAATTGCGAAGACAAACCTTGCTCTTGGTTTTTTTGTTGAATCTTCGATTACTTGGCTCACAAATTTTTTCGATTCTTCTTCCGTATTCGGTCCCCAGGGCTGGTACTGACAAACGATATCTTGTGATGCGTATTTATGTACATCAACCCAATCACTACTAATCATTTCTCTCAGCATGATTCTTTCATTTGAAAGGCAGAATATATTTTCTATCGTATTTCCCTCCCTATCCTGAACCACTTCATTCTTCTAAAAAAGCAGCTATCTGGTCATGATAGCTGCTTAAAATTTATTCTTATTAATTTTGATATCTCAATACAGGCTTACGAGCAGCCAGTGCCTCATCCAAACGGCTGATTACCGTTGTATGTGGTGCTTCCTGTACAATTTCCGGATTCTCCTCTGCTTCCCTGGCAATTTGAATCATAGCATCAATAAAGCCATCCAGTGTTTCTTTTGATTCTGTTTCTGTTGGCTCAATCATCATGCATTCTTCCACATTCAAAGGGAAATAAATGGTTGGTGGATGATAGCCAAAGTCTAACAATCTCTTGGCAATATCAAGAGCCCGAACACCAAGTTTCTTCTGACGTTTTCCGCTGATAACAAACTCATGCTTACAGTGCTTATCATATGGGAGATCATAGTACTCTGCCAATCTTCTCATCATATAGTTTGCATTTAAGACAGCATACTCCGTTACTGCCTTCAATCCGTCTGGTCCCATAGACCGAATATACGTATAGGCACGGACATTGATTCCAAAATTTCCATAGTACGGCTTTACTCTGCCAATTGATTGCGGACGATTGTAATCAAGCTGATAGCCATTCTCTTCTTTTACAATAAGCGGTTTTGGTAAGAACGGAATTAACTCCTTCTTAACCCCAACCGGCCCTGAACCTGGCCCACCGCCGCCATGTGGTCCAGTAAATGTCTTATGCAAGTTAAGATGAACAACGTCAAATCCCATATCACCCGGGCGAGCCTTGGATAGTACAGCATTCAGATTGGCACCGTCATAGTATAGTTTTCCACCGGCATCATGAATAATTTCGGCCATCTCGATGATCTGTTCTTCAAAAAGCCCCAGTGTATTCGGATTTGTAAGCATTAAGGCTGCTGTATCTTTCCCTACAACACTTTTCAAATCTTCCAGATCTACTAAACCATCCGGACCTGACTTCACGGTAACAGTTTGCAATCCCGCAACTGTGGCTGAGGCAGGATTCGTACCATGCGCAGAATCAGGAACAATTACTTTTACGCGGTCAAAATCACCATTCGCCTCATGATAGGCACGAATCATCATTAATCCCGTCCACTCTCCATGCGCTCCCGCAGCCGGTTGCAAAGTGACTTCGTCCATACCTGTGATTTCCTTTAGACTTTGCTGCAAATCATACATTAACTCTAAAGAACCCTGTACAGCTTCTGCATCCTGCAGAGGATGAACATGTGCAAATCCATTTAGACGGGCAACATTCTCATTAATTTTCGGATTATATTTCATGGTACAGGAACCGAGCGGATAGAAACCGGAATCGACGCCATGATTTCTTCTCGAAAGTGCCGTGTAATGACGCATGATATCCAACTCGGATACTTCAGGCAGCTTTGGTTCCTCTGTGCGAATGAACTCCTCAGGCAAAAGCTCAGTTAATGCTGACTCCGGAACATCCATTTCCGGCAACGAATAGCCGATACGGCCCGGCTTGGTTTGTTCAAATATTAATGGCTGATCCTGTTTATTCATGGAAATCCCCCAATTCCTGTGCAAATCTATCAATCTCTTCTTTTGTACGCAGCTCCGTCACTGCCACAAGCATATGATTGGTTAAGGTAGGATAATCACAAGCTAAATCATAACCACCAATTATGCCTTTTTGTAGGAGCATTTTATTAGCTGCAGCTACAGAACCATTTAACTTAACAACAAACTCATTGAAAGAAGGTCCTTCAAAGGCAATTTCAAGTCCATTTGCTTTTAATTGCTCCTTTGCATAATGCGCTTTTTGGAGATTTTGAAGCGCCATCTCCTGCACGCCTTTCTTACCTAACGCAGTCATTGCCACAGAGGCTGCGAGAGCATTTAATGCTTGGTTAGAGCAAATATTCGAGGTCGCTTTATCGCGACGAATATGCTGTTCCCTCGCCTGCAAGGTTAATACAAACCCACGCTTCCCATCCTCATCAACCGTTTGGCCAACCAAACGTCCAGGTACTTTTCTTATCAGCTTAGAAGTAACTGCAAAATATCCGCAATGAGGTCCGCCAAATGCAGCCGGGATTCCGAACGGCTGTGCATCCCCTATGACAATATCTGCACCAAATTCACCCGGCGGTTTCAAGACACCAAGTGAAAGTGGGTTACTTGAAACAATTAACATTCCTTTATGTTCATGAACAATTTGTTCAATTTCAGCTAAGTTTTCGATTCGGCCAAAGAAGTTTGGATATTGAGTAATAAAACCAGCTACCTCATCAGTCATCATACCCGCCAATTGTTCTGTATCCGTCACTCCATTTTTACAGGGGACAACTTCAAGCTCAAGATATTGGCCTTTTGCATAAGTGGATAAAACAGCCCGTGATTCCGGGTGCACTGTCTCTGAAACAAGCAGTTTCTTACGACGTGTATGTCCTGCTGAGAGCATGGCTGCCTCGGCCAGAGCAGTTCCCCCATCATACATGGAGGAGTTCGCCACATCCATTCCGGTCAGTTCACAAATCATCGTTTGAAATTCAAAAATAGCCTGCAATTCTCCCTGGGAAATCTCCGGTTGATACGGTGTATAAGCGGTATAAAACTCTGATCTTGAGATAACGTGATCAACGATGACTGGCATGTAATGGTCATATACTCCCGCTCCAAGAAAAGAACTATGGGTCCTGAGATTGGCATTTTTCTCGGCCAGCTCAGTTAATTCTTTCAGAAGTGCTGATTCAGACTTTGCTTTTTTTAGCTTGTATTCACCCTTAAACCTTACTTTTTCAGGTATATCAGAAAATAAGTCATCGATTGATTCTACACCAATCGCTGTTAACATCTGTTCAGTATCCTGCTCTGTCATTGGTAAATAACGATGCTTCATTTTTTTACTCCTCCTGCCTGAGTGCGTTTATAAAATGGAGTACTAACAATTTTCGCCTTTAATCTTTTTCCCCGTATCTCAACCTCGACTACCTCATCAAGGTTAGCGAATTCTACATTAATCAGGACAAGGCCTACGTTTTTCTTTAAGGTTGGGGATTGTGTTCCAGTGGTCACTTCCCCGATGTTTTCATCCTTAACGAAAACCGGGTACCCATGTCTCGGAATACCGCGGTCAATCATTTCGATTCCGACAAGCTTTCTAGGGGCGCTATTTTCCTTCTGTTCCTTTAAAACTTCCTTACCAATAAAATGTTCTTTATCGGTTTTTACAGCGAACCCAATCCCCGCTTCGATAGGTGTAATCTCTGGAGATAACTCTTGGCCATATAAAGGAAGTTTTGCTTCAAACCGAAGCGTATCTCTTGCCCCAAGTCCACATGGAACCAATCCCTTATCCTTACCGAATTCTAAAAGATCTTTCCAAAGCTTCACTGTATCTTCGCTCTTACAGTACAATTCAAATCCATCTTCACCGGTGTAGCCAGTTCTTGAAACAAGTACACTAATGCCATTTATCATGACATCTTCACGAAAAGCAAAGAAACCAATGGTATTGAGATTTACTTCCTCTGCAAGGTTCTGTAATATATCAGCTGCAAGCGGTCCCTGTAATGCCAATTGCCCTATTTGTTCCGATATATTTTTTAGTTCTACATCTTCGCTCGCATGCTTTTTTAACCACTCAAAATCTTTATCAATATTAGATGCGTTCACAACTAACAAATAATCATCTTCACCTTTTTTATAAATAATCAGGTCATCAACCGTTCCGCCATTCTCATAGCACATAGCAGTATACTGTGCCCGGCCCGTTTTCAGCTTACTGACATCGTTGGTCATCATCAGCTGCAAAAATGGTAAAGACCCAGCACCCTTAATCATGAATTCGCCCATATGTGATACATCAAAGAGGCCTGCTTTTGTACGCACTGATTCATGCTCCTGTTTAATGCCCGAAAATTGGACAGGCAATTCCCAGCCGCCAAAATCAATTGTTTTTCCTCCGTACTCCCTGTACACACTGATCAGCGGAGTCTGCTTTAATTCTCCCATCCTTACCCTCCTAAAATATTCGTTTTATACGGATTCTCTTGCTTGTTATGCCATTTAAATGATTGCTTGTTAACTTATTAAGTAAAACGCCGCTTTTCCACATTTGACCGAAGCGATATATCCTTCAGCGATCCACGAAAAAAAGGACAGAAACCTCCCTTAATTAGGGGGGCTCTGTCCTGATACCTGAAAGTTTACCGCCGGGTAACGTACTTCGGCGTTTCCTCTTGGGTGGCTTCACAATAAAGGAAGCGCTCTCCAGAGATGCGTCCAGCAAGAGTCTCTGTACCTGAGAGATTCATGGATTCACCATTTGCTCCTTCGGTGCCGCAAATACGGTCTCTCCCCTTGCCTTCATTCGCTCATATAATTATGTAAATTGGTCATACTAAACAAAAAGCAAGAGATAAGCCGTTTTCTAAATAGTCTTACATTTATATCCTACCATCAACAATTATCAGGTGGCAACATTTACGTTATCTCGATGAATGATTGGAAACTAAAAAAATATCAGTAACACCTCAGCTTTATTGGGGCAAAAAAATTGTTTAGGCGTCACTTAATAAATTCCTTATAATTTTCTGCCATCCGCATAAAGCATTTAATCAGATTTTAGCCGGAGATTAAACTCCTACTATTGTTTAGAAATTAATGACACCACCTATACCTATATAAGGTAAGAGAATTCTATTGAATTTAGTTAAATTACAATCAAGCATTTATCTAACTAGCTTAAATAAAGAAAGTTGGGATTCACATTGAGTTTAACACCAAAGGTCTATTTTGATGAAGATTGGGAAAAGGAGCTTGAGGAAAAGATTATGGAGGATGGCCCCTGGTGCAGCTACTCCCTTTTTAAACTCGGATTGGAGGCCGAAAAGCATAATCTGATTCCAGATTTCAACGGCCTCCTTGCACCAAAGCATTTATCAGGATTTACACCTTTAACCCATCAGCTCGAAGCTGCTACCGAAGTCATCGAAAGAATGAATGGTAAAGCCATATTAGCTGATGAAGTAGGTCTTGGTAAAACAATAGAGGCCGGTCTGATCTTAAAGGAATATATGATTCGGGGCCTGGCAAGCAAAATACTAATACTAGTCCCAGCCTCTCTCGTATCTCAATGGGCACAGGAGCTTAATCAGAAGTTTCACATACCAGCTGTCATATACAGAAAGGGGTATGGGTGGGATTCTGAATGTATAATCACTTCCATAGATACTGCTAAACGAGAGCCTCATCGTTCTGCCATACTCGAACAAACCTATGACATTGTCATCATAGATGAAGCTCACAAGTTAAAAAACAATAAAACCAAAAACTATGAGTTTGTACAAAAAGTCCAGAGAAAGTTCTGTCTACTGTTAACGGCAACCCCTATTCAAAACAAGCTAGAAGAAATTTTTTATCTTGTATCATTGCTTAAGCCAGGGCATTTGGGAAGTTATGCCAAATTTAATGAACGCTTTTCTGCTAAGAAACGTTCATTAAAGGATGATGCTTATTTGAAAGAATTGGTTAATATGGTGATGATTCGAAATAAACGTCAGGATACCGGCATTGAATGGACTAAGAGAAAGGTTGAAACCATTTTTATAGATTTCACCGAAAAGGAACAGGCTCTATATGATGGGGTTTCTTCATTTAGGAAAGAATTACCGGAGGGTATCGGGAGTACATTTTCTTCGTTAATCCTTCAGCGTGAAGCATGCAGCAGCAGGGAAGCCGTCTACTTTACGCTAAAAAATATGCTCGATCGAAACCCGGATGCCGGACTAAGCTTTAAGGAAGCCATACATAACCTTATCAACCTGGTCGAACTGGTTGATTGCAATTCAAAAGCGAAAAAAGCACTTGAAGTGATTCATTCTATAAAAGATAAGGTTATCATTTTTACCGAGTATCGAGCCACGCAATTATATTTGCAGTGGTTTCTTAAGCAAAATGGAATCACTTCTGTTCCATTCCGCGGCGGATTTAAACGTAGTAAGAAGGACTGGATGAAAGAACTGTTCGAAAAACAAGCACAAGTCTTAATTGCTACAGAAGCAGGTGGAGAAGGAATTAACCTGCAGTTTTGCCATCATATTATAAACTTTGATTTACCTTGGAATCCGATGCGACTGGAACAAAGAATCGGCCGAATTCACAGACTTGGACAAACAGAAGATGTCCGAATCTATAATTTTGCGACCAGGAATACCATTGAGGATCATATTATGAAAATTCTCTACGAAAAAATTCAATTATTTGAACGTGTCGTTGGGGAACTTGATGATATTCTAACGAGGCTGGAGGTTAAGAATCTTGAAGAGCATTTAACTGACATCCTCAATAAATCAAAAACAGAGGGTGAGATGAAGGTTAAAATGGATAATCTCACGTCTTTAATACAGCTTGCTCAAGATCTAAAAAAGGAGATGCCTTCACATGCAGCAACAGGAAATTCTTGAGTTTCTCGTTCAATTTTTCACAGCCAATCAATGCGAAATCATCAATCAAGGGCCAGGTCATCTAACTGTGCAGTTGACAATTGATATGGATAAAGAACTGATGAACCGACCTTTTTATTGGCATTATCTCGAGAAAGTTGGCGGAGTGCCTAATCCGATGAGCTTAACGTTTATCCTCGACAAAGAGGCAGCTCCTCCTGATTTAAAAGGGGAATTCATACATTTTGGATCCCCTCGCCTGCACCAAATATTCGCGTCTGCCCAAAGACTATCGAAGCATATCCGCTTATTTGAGGAGATTAAAGTGACTAGTGGTCAGATGCCTTTATTTCCCTGGTTAGGTGTAAATGTTAATATATCCTATGAATGCGACCGAAAAAAGGATTTATTCTTTTCAATAGGATTGAACCTGATCAACGGTCTTTTTGTAGAAAATTTTATTGATTCAGCTGATAAACTCTCGCTTACACCTAAAATATCTGACTATACATTTACCCTCACACCCATTATTCGTTATCAAAGCGGGTTGCATCGTATCAAAACTTACATCCAAAATAAAATTAATCAGGATGACCATGGGTGGGCTGATGAGGCTCTCGTGCGCTGGAATAAAGACTTGAGTTTGCTGAACCATTTTTATGAGGATAAAAAAGAAGAGGAAACTCACATGTATGACCTTGAAAAAGAAGCATTACGAATGCAATACGAACCCAGAATCCGTGTCAGCATTATAAATGGCGGACTTTTTTATCTTAGCGGTCAGGCTATCTAAAAGAGGTAATTAAAGTTAAGGCTGAATTCTCGCATAACCTAAACAATAGTTTGGAATAAAGCTTAATCTTTGCTGAAGATATAAAATGAATACAAAAAAAGCAGTGGGTTGTAAAAAATCCACTGCTTTTTTAAACAAACACTATTTATTACGCCTTACGTTTAAAGAGCATTTCAATTGATAACGGAATGATTCCGAACCAATGGTTCATTAATGGCGGCCGATCATCTCTATGATGACGGCGTTGCTCTTTACGTACTTCCTTTGGCTGCTTCATATACACTAACCACTGAATTGTTAAAAATTTTATATAATCATTTGTTTTCATCGACATTCACCCATCAGAAGTATCTCCATTTATCATGGATGTTATTCATTATTTTCTAAAAAAGATGGCTAGTTTATGGTGATTTTCATTAATATCTCTTCTGTAATCTCCATTTTTGTTTTTCTGTCCGTATGAACCTGTAAATCAGCAGCTAGCTTATATAGGTCAACCCTCTTTTGATAAAGCTGCACTATTTGTTCCTCTTTATTTCCGGACAATAAAGGGCGTGATGAGTCAGTCTCGAGTCTTTTTATGATTTCTGTCGGATTGGCATGGAGCCAAATAACTGTTCCCTTTTCCTTCATATATTTCCGGTTGTCTTCCCTAAGAATGATACCCCCGCCTGTCGCGATGATACAATTTTCGATAGGCAATGATTGCAATGCCTGCTGTTCTAGGTCCCTGAATCCATCTTCACCTACTTCATCAAATAGCTGCGGAATCGACCTTCCTGTACGTTCAACCACCGTCTGATCACTATCATAAAAGGGACAACGCATTTTTTCGGCGAGAGCCCTACCCACAGTCGTTTTCCCAGCTCCCATAAATCCAATTAAATAAATGGCTTTCATCTCACTCCCCCTAACTCCTAACTATCTATCCATTTCACTACTTTCTTTGCTTCAATTGAGTACGTAATCGTCTCCCGTTTCACCGTATGATCAGTCTGAATATCCAATGAGATCTCATAGAACCCTCTCTCAAGCGGTTTTATATGATAGCCTATTCTTCCATTATAATAAATCCATTCCCCTTTTGTCTCAGGAACACTATCATCATCAAGCATTAAAATTGCAGCATGTGTACCCGTATCACCCAGATAGGTGGTAATTAACCATTCGGTTTGATACTTATGATAATTCACTTCCTGACCCATATTTCCTATCGAATACATACAAATGATAAAAATAACCGAAAAAAACAATAAAGCAACAGGCATAAATATCCCACGTTCATTTTTAAGAAGGTTCAAATTTATATCGTTTGAACAGCCGTTTTTCATACTTATCACCATTTATAAGAATCACAGATATGATCAGTGACTCTCCTTCTTTTTTAACATGAAAGCTCTTAATATCTTGAAGGACCATTTCATGTCCAGCGCCATCCACTCGCCTTCTTACCATATTGTTATAGACTTCATATGTTATTTCTTCTCCACTTTTATCAAGTAAAAGGACATTGCTTTTAGGTACTCCAAAGTCTTTTGTCTTTTGAAATTCTCGTTCCAATTGACGTATAAAGATATTCCATTCCATCCTTGTATTTGTGTTCGTATCCTTGACATGCCAGTCTGTTATACTGGCAAGTGCACTCGTCATAAAGACACCTAATAACGAAAATAAACCAAGAGCAAATAATATCTCTACCAAAGTAAAGCCATCATCTTTCAGGCAGCTTTTCATACACTTTCTGTAATTTATCCTTTGAGTTGCTATACTCTGCAAAATAAACGTCCCCTTCAAGATAAAAAGTATAGGCTTTCCCCTCAATCTCTGCTTGTCCAGTAAACAGTGGACGGCCGTTTATCTGATATTCATTTAAATTTTCAAACAATCTATTAAGAGCGGCTTCCTCCATTCTTAAGTCATTCTTTAGCGTAATGCTTTCCATATATGCCGGAAGCAATAAACAGCAGCATAAGATAAGTATTCCAAACGAAATCAGCAGGTCCAAGATAGCATATCCATGCTCTTTATACTTTTGATATATAAAATCTCCCCCTCCCTAATTGAAAGACAAGCTTGTATATCGTTTTACCATTTTTATCGGTTAAATAGATTGTTGTTGGATTTTGGATATTTCCTGCTGGAATATAGGTAATTGGCACATTGCCAACTTTTTTAAACTTGATTGATTCGGCCTTCTGAGTCGAAATAATATGACTGTTTGTTTTGTATGAGTAAGCTGAATATTCATTTTGGTCAGTTACAAATCTTAGTAAGACATACGTGTTATTTTCCATTGCATAGACCTGAGCATAGTAAATATCCTTCTCCAGTTGATTTAAAAATGCTTGCTGTTCATATGTTTCAAACATTTTACTTGTAACCGCACTTGCTATAGTCAGCATTAACGTCAGACATCCAAGTACAATC
Organism: Bacillus sp. E214; assembly: GCF_008087365.1. Classification (NCBI taxonomy): domain Bacteria; kingdom Bacillati; phylum Bacillota; class Bacilli; order Caryophanales; family Bacillaceae; genus Bacillus; species Bacillus sp. E214. Next base: position 1,793,666 of record NZ_VENN01000001.1, read on the forward strand.
AACACCTCTACTAACGTAAACCCTTCTTCGTTCTTTTCCATTTTTATTGTCCCTGAAGAGTTACAGTCCCATCATCCGAAATCACCGCGGTTTTTCCTTCCGGACATTTAACATCCTCTTTTAAAAAACCAGAAGAGATAAGCTTCTCCATCGTCGGAAGCGTACCTTCCTTTAATTTATAGGCTTGTACCTGTCCCTCAACCATCTTGACGAATGCCTCGCATCCCTTACTATTAACTGCTTCCTGGTTTTTCATTACATTGGGTACTGTAATAATCAATAGAACTGATATAACCAGCATGACAATCAACATCTCAATCAAGGTAAAACCTTGTTCATTTTTGTATTTCATCAAAAACACCTTCCTATATCGTATTCATCAATGAAATCATTGGCATTAATATTGCCAAATACAGAAGGATCACTAAAATGGCAACAAGGCCAAACATTAATGGTTGAACCACCTTTATATATTTTTCAGTCTGTATCTCCATCTCATTTAACAGATATCTGCTGTAGTAAAGAAGTTCTTCTCCTAATAAACTATTTTTTTGCCCATGGCTGATTACTCGCTCAAAATCATTCATAAAAATTGTGAGATTCCCACTAATGCTTTCTAATGAATCTCCCTCCTGAAGACTTTTAATCATGTGATGGGTTATTTCCTTAACTAAACTTTTTGGATCCTGCTGACTCATAATCGTTAACGCATCAATAATCGAAATACCACCCTTTAATAATGAGCCCAGCTGCATAGAAAAATAATACGTTGTGGAAAGCTTTCTAAAAGAACGCAGGAACGGAATTTTATTCATCAGTAATTCCTGTTTTATTTTGGATAGTTTTTTTAAATAATAGTGGTATATAAACAAATGCATGGTTAGGAGCACAATGATAAAAAATGGAAGATTGTTAACGAGGGTTGCCAGTAAAACGGATAACTTTAAGAATATATTTGATTCCTGCCCTGCGCCCTGATACATACTTGAGAATTTTGGCAACAAATAATTTGTAAATACTTGCAGCAAGGTAAATGTAAAAACAAGTAGGAAGACTGGGTAATACAATAAATTTTTTAGTTTTGCGCGATCCTCACTTTTCTTAAGCCATATTTCCCCTCCATTCTGCAAGGATTTGGATAGCTGTCCGTGTTTTTCACCGTAGGAAACTAAACCAACGAGCTCTTGTTCAAAATCGAGCCATTCTAAAAAGTCCCTAAAAGTATGGCCATCTTTCAATAGTTCCAATGCATCCTTAATCTCTTCTCGATACTTCTTTTTTCCATGAATAAGAGAAAATTCAATACCCTCATAAAGAGTAAAGCCATTCTCCAATAAATCGCCCAATTCCTGAAGAAATCTCGCCTGATCCCTGCAAGACCATCGGGACTTTAGATTACTCCTCATGCACCCACCTCTCATACTCTTTTCGATCCACAAATCCATAGGCAACAGCCTTGCTGATGAGAGAAGCTAAATCCGGATAATGAAAGTTCACATCATCTCCCTCCATCTCTGCCCAAACCTTCGCCAATTCATTGCCATAAATCATTTCATGCACACTTACCCGCCCTCTGCTCTTTTCCATAAGGCAGTATGGTGAGCATTCACCCTCACAAAAAGGACAGTGCAATTCCAATAATCTTTGGGAGGTTACACCTAAAAGAGTTTGCTTTGCCTCCTCCTTGTCTATCCCAAATTCCAAAAGCCTTCTAACTGCACCCAATACATCACTGGCATGCATTGTAGTTAAGATTAAGTGGCCTGTTAAAGCGGCGCGCACCGCTATTCTGGCCGTTTCAGCATCCCTGATTTCTCCAATCATGATAATATCGGGATCGTGGCGCAGGGCAGCTTTTAAGCCTACTGAATAACTGATACCGGCTTTTTCATTAATCTGGACTTGAATGGCATCATCGGACTGATGTTCAACAGGATCTTCCAGTGTAATAATATTTCGGTTAACGGTATTTTTGGCATGATGGAGCATGGAATATAAAGTTGTAGTTTTACCACTTCCAGTCGGTCCACAGATGATCATTAATCCATGGGAATGTTTAAGCATGGAAATTAACGTAGTTGACATTTTTGGAAATAAGGAGATTTCTTCGATTGGGAGAGTTTGTAAACTTGGAATAATACGAATGACGAGAGATTCAGAGTATGGGGTAGGCAAGGTGGATAATCGGAGACCAATCCATTTATTTGAAACAAACATCGTTAAGGCCCCTGACTGAGGACGTCTTTTTTCTCCTATATCCATGCCGGCCATAAATTTAAAATGAGAGATGAGTCGTTGGGACCTGTCTCTTTGGTAACTGCCTTCTGAAAATAAGCGATTGTGAATCCGATAGTAAAGATGGGCTTTCTTGCGTTGGGGAACAATGTGGATATCTGAGGCTTTGAATTTTACTGCTTCTGTTACAACTTTTTCAGCTAACTTATCGATGGTGAGCAATTCTCGTTTCACCTCCTTATATGTTACTCTCTTATGTTATTAGACATTAATTTTTCAATACCTGCTGGCATAACGAAAGTTTCAAAATCTGTCACAATTCGTCGTTAATTTGGGTAATTTTTCATAATCATGAAATATTTCATTCCTTTTATTCTGTTAACATATTTACAGATTAATTTTAAAATTAAGATAGTAATATATACATGTTAAATATTGATTTATCAAAATGTGGCTAAATTACAACATATGTTTCCAAAGAGTCAGAATAGCCAAGAACAGCATATCAATGCTTGATTGACTGTATTATAATGGAACTATTAAGGAGCGCGAGGTGGACCACAATGGACCAAACATTAAAAATTACCAATGTATTATCAGATCCGACCAGATACTATATTTATCAGCATATAGCTAAAAGGCACAGCGAGGTGACGGTACAGGAAATTGCGGATATATTTGAGATTCACCCCAATGTTGCGCGTTTACATTTAACAAAGCTCGAAGATGTAAATATGCTTGTTTCTGAAACTAAGAAAACAGGAAAAGGTGGAAGACCAAGCAGATTATATAGATTATCAGATGATGTCATACAATTAAACTTCCCATACCGCGATTACCAACTGCTTGCAAAAATAGCCCTTCAGACAATGTTCTCACTGGGAGAAGCAGGGAAGGAAGCGTTATTCAATACCGGAAGATTATTTGGGAAAGATTTGGCTGAACAGCATATGAAAGGAATTGGAGAAAGTCAGGACAGCCTGTCTTTCGACCACAAACTCTCTATCATAAAAGATGCATCGACTACTGCTGGATTCTATCCGGAATTCATAACAGCTGAGGATCATTCAACCATTTTCTTTAGAATACACAACTGTCCTTTTAAAGAAATTGCCTTTGAGCAAAAAGAAGCCGTATGCGGAATGCATTATGAGTTTTTACACGGTATGTTCAGCGTCCTTTTTGATTCAATCGAATTAATAGAAGAGGAAAATATGTTTGATCATGCAGGTTGCCAAGCTTGCACATACAAGATGCTTGCCGGAAATTAATCACACAATTCAGTCATCCTATTTTAAGATAGTTTACATTCTTTAACAATATCCTTATAATAGTAGTGATGGAATTATAAGGGGATAAGGGAGGTTAAGGAATGGACAGAATGTTCAGAGTATGTGGTTTCTGGACTGGAATTATGGCAGTCATGTTCTTTGTTGGCGGTATGCATACTACATCACTCATCTTTTTCGGTCAAACTGGTTTCTTTGTTATTTTAAGCTATTTAAAATTGTCTGAAAGAATGTACTTATATGTTTTCGGTGCTTATTTAACAGTTTTCTTTGCAGGGTTCACCTATTGGACAACGTTCATGATGACTCCTGGAGCGGGACATTAATTTACAGTAAAACCTTGATTGAGCTGGAGCAATCAAGGTTTTTTTATATTCTTAGATTGAACTAAAACACTGAAACTATCACTAATCCAGTCTCCCAGAACTAATTGTTTGATTTGTCTGTTGCGCCTGGCGACAGGAGAAAAAGGATCTGCATCCGCATGTGGAACCAGCTCATCCAATATCCCTTCCTCTAATAAAAATGACTGTTGTCCTCCCCAGTACTCTAGATCAAGCCCTCTTCTCTTCCCTTCACATTTAAGCAATGAAAAATTGACGGTACTCGTTATATCTGTTTCTCCTGGATTTTCGAGAATTGAGCCGATTAATTGATGGTCCTTAAATCCTCTTAAGGTACCATTTTTACGGGCAGGTATATATAAATCCTCCGCATCCATTCCATAATCTATCGTCATGAGATATCCACTCTCCATTTTATCGACAATTTGCTCGTAGACAACCATCATTGGGCATGGCACCTCTATACGATAAATAAACTCCGGGATATTCAACTTCTCTATAACGGATAAAATCATCTGATTATTGAGATCTCTGGTCGTTTCAAATAGCTCTCCATTCTTTACTGTGACGCCCGCTTCTTTCCACTGATTCTTATCTTTAATCAAAACATGAACTGGAAAAGCATCAAAAAATTCATTTGAAAAAATGAACCCCTCTATTTCTGGCATATCCTTGATCGAATCTAACAAACGAATTCTATCATCCTTTGCCGCCGTATCTAAAATCAATTCTCGATGATAGGAACTGGATTCAACAATATAATAAATTGCATTAGATGCCAGCTCTGGGTTGTACAGTTCCAATCCTCTCAAAAAATCACATGCCATCTTCCCGGTGCCGCCGCCAAGCTCACATATAGCGGGAGGCAGGTCAGATTCAATTAGCTTCCTTCCTGCCCATTTACCTATAAATTCACCAAAGATAGGGGACATACTCACCGAAGTATAGAAATCACCGCTACTTCCAATTTTATCTTTTCTCCGTTGGTAATAGCCATATTCAGGATGATACAATGCCAACTCTATATATTTGTCATACGGTAAAAATAAATCTTCTGTTTCCTCAATGGACCGAATGATTATGTCTTTCATAAATTCACCTAATTTTGTAAATATTTCCACAATAGGCGTTGACATCACATTATCCCTATTGTAAATTTATGGTATAGCTTAAAATGGCCCCTCCCATTTTATAGGAAATACCCCCTGACCCTCCTTATCTAATTGTTAAGGAGGGTCTACAATTAGTACACCTCTTACCTTAAAAATGGATTATGATTCATCTCATCTTCAATGATGGTTTCCGGCCCATGTCCAGATAAACAAAGCGTATCTTTTGGAAGAGTTAATAATTTTTTATGAAGACTATCCATTAGCTGTTGATGATTTCCACCAGGTAAATCGGTCCGGCCTATACTCATATGAAATAATGCATCTCCTGAAAATACAATCGCCTCGTCCTTATCATAATAAGAAACACTTCCTGGTGAATGTCCAGGTGTAAACAGTACATTAAAGGTGAAATCCCCAATTTTTAGAATACCTTCCTCTGAAATCACATTTTCTGCGGGAGCAGCCTTAATCTCACCAAGTTGGAAAAATCGCGAACCGTTCAAAGCTGGGTTTGTTAACCATTCTGTTTCTTTTTTGTGCACATAAACCGGGATACTAAAGACTTCCCGTACCCTGTCCACTGCCCCTATATGATCAAAATGAGCGTGAGTTAAAAGAACTGCAATTGGTTTCCATTTCTTTTCACGAATGATTTGAATCAGCTTTTCTGCTTCCTCGCCCGGGTCGATGATTAAACATTCACCGTCCTGCTTGGCATATAAATAACAATTTGTTTGCAAAGGTCCTAAAGGAACTCTTTTCCATGTTTTTTTCATGTCTTTCCTCCTGAAGTCTCAGTTTAGTTTCTTTTATTTTACACAAGTGATGGTTTTGTATAAAGAGTCTTATACTGTATTGTTCCTATTCCTTCCAAATTGCCTATAATATCTCGACAAATAATCTGAAAAGAATTAAAATACTATTGAATGCATTTATTTTACAATTTAATGATTTATTGGGTTTTATTACTTAATAATTCCAGGGGAGGTAAATGAAATGGGATTGGTAATTATTTTTGGTTTAGTTGCCATTTTGGCTATTTTCGCATTAATCAGCGCCTTTAAAAACAAAAATTTCCTTGGTCTAGTATTCGCTTTGGGTACTGCCGTTGTATTTGGCTGGTTCGCCATCATGACCTTCATTAGAGATGGCTATCCTGCTGTACATTAATTAATTGTATACGTCATACATCTGAAAAAGAGGAATCCTTTAAACAGGATTCCTCTTTTTCGTTCACCAGCTCCTGTCTTCTATAAATAAAGACAAGCATTTAAAATTGGTTTTGTATCCCGATAAATTTGTTCAAATTGTGATAAAGGAAGTGGATTGATTCCTTTACCCAGCTCTAATGTAAATCCAGGCTTCTTGAACTGATCAATAAACCAATCCTTAAAGCCTGCATGGCTATCAATATAGCGAACGGCCTTGTAGCCAGATCTTGCGGTAAATTCCATAGCCATAACAGAGGTGATTTCCGGCTCTTTTTTCTCATATCCCCAGTAAAATTCTTCTCCCTGGGTGTGCAGAGAAACTACACGATCGAACCCTTCCTTCAGCACAAGTGCAACCAGTGATTTCACTTCACTTTCTGTTAATGGCTCGATTCCAGGAAAATCTCTTGCTGCTGGTTTTTTCGGCCGTTTTCTCTTTTTCTCAATCTCCCAGTTTGCCGGAAATTGATTATTTAAGTCAACTCCTCTAATATTCGCTTTCCAGCCTAAAAATTCTTTTCTTCCATCATTCATCCTAATTAAATCTTTTTTCATTTTTTCAGATGGACCATTTACTACTAAATCTACACCATCAGGATTCACCATCATAACAAGTGACAAATCACACTCCAGGAATAGCTCCAATGCTGAACATTCTCCTAAATTTGTCCCCGTTGTTAATGCCAGTAAATAATCATTCAGCCACTTCATTAAAACCAAGCTAGTAATCCATTCATTCGCATGCATCGAGGCATTCATATGGACTTTTTTCGGACCAATACCAATTCGCAGTTCCCAAATATCCTGGCCAAGTTCAGATTTCCCGATAGATTTCATCTGCAGGAAAGGATAGATGGTTGTAAGTATTTCCATGTCATTCATGCATTTACTTGATGAGTATGGACAAGTCTGATCCACAATACTATGTTGAATTTTCACAGGCAATCTAACAGATTGCTTCGGATTCTCTTCCATACTCTCCATTGAATTAGCTACCTGAATTCTTTCACGTTCTACAGGGTGTGTGATATCCAAGGACGATAACCTTTCCTCCCTTGTCCAATATCCAGGTATATGAACCATATCGCCAACAGATAGCTCATTATTACTAATATGTAAATTACATTCCCGTAAAAGTACGAACGGTATAGAATACAAAACGGCCAATCTCGATAATAAATCAGGCTTCTTTATGATGACTTCCATAGAATCACATCCTTTTCTACTCATTTTATGAATACTCCGATCAAAAAATACAGAAGCTAACAGATATTATGTATAGATTCGTAAAAAACAGCTTGATTATAGTTGCCTTTAACTGTATAAGCCTTTTTAGTATGCCATTTAGCGGGGTATGGGCTGGGGAAAGGCAGGGTGTAGATGGGGCATAGGTGTTTCATAGGTGGGGCATAGCTGCTTTCCTACACACTTCACCCACCTTTCAGGCACTTTTACCCCGGTATAGCTGGAGCATAGGTACTTCATAGGTGGGGCATAGCTGCTTTCCTACATACTTCACCCACCTTTCAGGCACCTTTACTACCCCGGCATATGGTTTGGTGCGGCTATCTCTGTCCTTTGACAAGTACCTCCTACATCCTCACTCAACTATCCAATTCAAACCGAATGAAAAACAGTTGGGTCAACGAAAAAAAAAAGGCATTAACCCGTATTGGATTAATACCTAATTAATTGATTTAGTTAAAAATATCCCATCAAAGAAAACAAATTCAAAAGGGCGAATTTCATTTCCTACTGACTAATTTTCCGCTCACTCTCCCATAACCATTTAAACCATCTGCCGTGCCCGTCGGTTTCTGCAATCGTATTTTTGTTCAGAATGCCATCCAAATAATAATCCACATGCAAATATCTATCTTGAATATTATTATAAATATGAAATACCTCTCTCTTCTTCCCAATATCCTCGATGGTTTCCAACAGATGCTTTTTCACATCCATTGGCATTTGGTTAGCAACATGTGTATGAAAAATACAAACAGCATGATTCTCTGGGATATCCTGTATACAGTCAGGTAATAGATCAGCGCCATCACCATTTATCAATCTTAAGGAACTTCCCCTCACATAGGCTGCAGCTTTTTCAAACATAGACAACCGCTCCGCATGCTCGGGCCATATTAAGGATTTAAGCCACAATTTTTCGTCCTCAACATTTAAATCAACCGTATGTAAATCCAAGCCAACCCTAAACGAAACTGGCGGCGGCATGAAGGGAAGGTTTGGCACATTTTCTCCTTTTATTTCTGCTGAAATTTTAAGTTTAGATTCTGAATTTCCATAGGTACTTTCTTGCCCATATGTATATGAATAGTGGTCCCAAAGAAGCTGTAATCCTGCACTTGTTCCAATTTCAATAAGTGCCAAGGGTTTCTTTGCTATCTCATGAACAGTACAAAAGGCGGGGTACAGGTATGCACATCTTCGCACTTCATTGGTTTGAACCCGTCTCGATCTAAGAATAAATTCAATCTCTTCTCGATAAGTAAAGCAAAAATCCCTAAAAGGTCCATAAGATTCCATAAATGCTTTCGGATACTCAACCAAACTAGGATAATACTCTTTCAGTGAATGTTCTTGACCCTTTAACAGAAGATAGTGGACAGCACCGAATAAGAGATTTGGTACTGGCTGACCCTCCCTCGCATTCATACATATCTCTAAAAGCGCTTCATCTCCAGAAATTTTTATAGATAAGTGCTCGTATAGCCTGCTGGAGCCTATACATTCTCTTTCAGCAAAATTTATAAAGGTTTGAGACAGAACACTATTAAACAAATGGAACCCCCCTTTTAAAACTAAATAAATGACACCCGCTGTTTGATTTTGATTGGCTTCATTCACCTATAGCTCCTTCACGATTCTTACCATTAAATTCGACATAAAACGGCTGAATGCTTTCGTCCAGACAATACTCGATTCTTTGTCTAAAATTATTCCAGGTTACCATTTCCAATGCCTCTGCTATGGGATAAAAACCTACCTCTAAACTTTCAGGGCTGGTAGTGGGAGTACCTCCAATCGCCTTACCCAAGAATAAGGTGTTACAAATAGAATGGTCTATATTTTGAAAAACACCACAAAATTTAGTTACTACGATATCAATCCCCGATTCCTCTTTTGTTTCTCTTATCGCAGCATCTTTGAGTGACTCGCCTTCCTCGACTTGTCCTCCAGGCATTTCCCACCCCCGGTGCGGACCCCTAATCAACAAAATTTCCCCAGCATCGTTTAATATAACCGTTGCTGCAGATACAATATGCTTCGGCACCCTCATCCCCCAAACCCTCTATCATCGGATTTTCATGTTATACTCATCAAATTAATTTCGACATATGGTTTTTATATTCCTTTATAAAAACTTTTGCAAATAAAAAAGCACTTCAACAAAATACATTGAAATGCTTCCAAAATTAATTAAATTCTACTAAGTAATTACCGTTTACCTCAGCACGTGGACTCTTAAATCTCTTGTCCTAGTTGCTGCATGATTAAGCCCGCTGCGCCTATAACACCCGCATCATTACCAAGAGATGCAACTTTGATTTCAGTTGATTCCGCAACCCGCGGAAAGGCAAATTGCTTAAAGTATTTCTCAATTGGTTTTAAAATAATGTCCCCAGCTTTTGAAACACCACCACCGATTACGATGATGTCGGGGTTAATCATATTGCCCACATTGGCAGCTGCAAGTCCAAGGTATTTAGCTACCTCATCAAGGACATCCTGACTTGCCTGGTCTCCGCCTATAGCACAATCAACTACGTCTTTAGAAGTGATCAACCCATTTTCGTTAAAAACAATCGAGAGGTCCGAATCTGGTTTCTCTTTAATCTTCTCTAACGCCAGCCTTACGATACCGGTAGCTGAGGCGATCGTTTCAACACAGCCTGTTTTCCCACAGTTACAAGGAGCTCCACCCTCTGGCTGAACCGTTATGTGACCGAGCTCACCAGCTGCCCCACTAATTCCATGCACCAAATGCTTATTAGTGATTACACCGCCACCCACACCAGTTCCGAGAGTGATACAGACTAAATCATTTGTACCTTTTCCTGCTCCCTTCCAAAACTCACCGAAGGATGCTACATTCGCATCGTTATCAACCACTGCAGGAATTCCTAATTCTTTTTCCAGCAACTCCTTTAAAGGAAAATCTCTCCAACCGATATTCACGGCCACATAGATTGAACCGTTCTCAAAATTAACTGGACCAGGAGCACCCATTCCGACACCTACTAAATTACCATCCTGCCATTCTTCCAATTTTGCCCTGACAGATTTGCCAATGTCAGAAACGATATGCAGACCATTTTCTTCCGTTCTCGTTATGATTTCCCATTTATGTACAATGGTCCCTTCTTTATCTATAAAAGCAAGCTTAATCGTTGTACCGCCAATATCAATTCCCAGTAACCAATCTTGTTTCCCCAGCATATTGATTCACCTTTTCGATTGTTTTTGTTTTAGCTGTTGCTTTTCCTTCTCATACTCTATTTCTTGTTTCAAGATTAAAATTGCCGTTTGATAATCTCTGATTTCAATCAATTGAGAGTGAAATAGCTCTCTTAATTCTCCTGCCATCATCTCTAGATCAGCTAATCGATCACCCATGTATATGATGGTTCCAAACCTCTTTAAATATTGTTGAATTTCATATACGGATTTCATTTTTGTCACATTCCTTCCTGCTTCTTTAGTATATCTGAATTTAGTTGTTCTCCTCAAGATACTTTCTTTCTGTATTCCGTCAATTGTGACATTTATAAACAAAGCATATGTATTTAGAGTTACACATATATTGCTTAGGACAAAGCATCCGTCTATTTATCATTTGACATCCATTTAAGAATATATACGTAAGGCAATAATCTAAAGTGAGGAGAGAATCCTTTTGAAAAAATATATTGGTTACCTAATAGTCGGTTTAGTACTCATATTTACCTTTATGTGGTGGAAACAGCTTTATATACAAAGGGATATAGCTGTTATTAAATATTTTCCACTTAATCAAAAGGCTGCGTTTATTAAAACAACCTCTTCCCTTGTCATGCCTAAGCAGGAAAAAGATACAGAACAGTACGATGTTGCGTTATCGACTGAATCTATTTTAAATCAAACAAGTTATCTCAGACAGGATTTCTCACTTCTTTTTCAAAACGGTCGTTTAAAAGAGTTTACAAAGAAATGGGAGCAGAATACAGATCGAATATCCCAAAAGACAACCGTAAAAGCTCATGAATCTTCTTTATTTCAAGTGGTTACCATTCATTATGCTGAGATTCATACGGAAAACGACAAGATTACCAGCTCATTTAAATTAACTGATAGTAATCTGTTTGTCATTGCTTCACGTTATGGACCAACCAAATCATTTCATTCTCCTGAAACCGAGGAACAAAAGGAATGGGCCTTTACCCTGTCTTCTGTAAGTAATTCCAGGCTGACTAAAGTGCTCAATCGCTATACAGATAACAAAAAGATTGATATTACAAGGTATCACGTAGTTCCCCTGACACAGTTTTCGACTGAAGAAAAAAGATTATTAGCCGGATATTCAGAGCAAAAGCGTCTGGAGATTACGGAAAAGCTATGGGAAGCTTTTTATTCCATTTATGTTTCAGGAATAAAAAAACAGGATGGTACAGTCATAAATCCGATAGACAGTACCATCCCCTTGATTTTGCGTAAACAAGACTCAAACAAACTAATTATTCTTATTCAGGATAAATCAGGCAATATACATGAATATTATCAGCAGCTGCCTTAAAGTAAGATAACTATTCGGAATCAAGCTCATTCAGCGTTGTTTTATAATCTTCATTATCCGGTTCCTGATAAACTGCTATTTGGATATAATCTTTAGCTTTATCGATTTGTCCCAGTTGCCAGTAGAGCAGTCCAATATCATAATATGCTTCTGGAAACACTTCTTGCTGTTCAATGGCTTTTAGAAAATACGTCTCAGCCGCTTTCAGATCATATTGATGATACTTTATATATCCTGCTAAAAAATATGCTTCTGGAGCGTCTTCTTCCTTTAGATAGCCTTCGATAAGCTCATAGGCTTTGGCATATTCCTTAGAATTCACATATTCATGAGCAAGAGTGACATCATTATGATATTTATGGTCAGATTCATTTGATGAATACCCATATACTAAAGCTCCTATTGTTAACAAAACGGTCAGGAGCAGCGCACCCATTTGCACGGCAAGCTTAGGATTTTTCGGCAATCTGACAATCGCTGCTGCGAGGAATCCACCTATTAAACCGCCGATATGGCCGGCACTATCTATAGCATCTGCAGAGAATGTAATAACCAGGTTGATGGCCAAAATTACAATCACATTCCATCCCATTGTTCTGAAAAAAAGATTGGGGTGGAGTATACCAAACAATAGCAAGGCACCGAGTAAGCCAAATATCGCACCACTGGCACCGGCTGATAGATTGGGCATCAAAATAAAACTTGCTACCGAACCAATAAAGCCTGCAAAAAAGTAAATAACCAGAAATCTTAAGCTTCCATAAATACGCTCAACAATAACTCCGACAAAATACAAACTTAAGGTGTTCAGAATCAAGTGTGTAAATCCAATATGAAGAAAGATGGGTGTGAAGAATCTCCACCATTCCCCTTCCATAATCAATGGGTTATACTTTGCACCAAATTGGATGAGGGTTTCAGTGTTTGTACTTCCGCCACGCATCTCGAGTAAAATAAACACAAGAACTTGGATGGCCATTAACAAGTATGTAAAGATTGGTTTGCCATGGCTAAAGATTTGTTCATCTTGTTTCTGCTTTTGGTAAGAAGCAGCCAAAGCATCTTCTTTAAGATGGTTAATTTCATTTTCTTCTATAAACTCATAATCCCTGTTGACCACTTCCAACGGAAACCCCAGAAAGCTTTCCAATTCCGTCAAAGATTCTTCCATAGCCTCTGTTTGAAAAATCATGGTATCAATCGTAATTTTTGCACGACTTTCGTTTGAGTATCTTCCAAGGACATCCGAATAATCATCAACCGGAGCATATTGACTAACATAAATGGTTTTAACAGTTAGTTCCTTCCTGGAAAGAAACCTACGAATCTTCTCTGCATTCTGCAGTACAAGATTTCGGTCACGCTTCATATTATTGGACCAATCCAAATCTTCTCTTTTTATACGGATTAGGGGATCTATCCGACTCGACTGATTTTCAAGCCATATTTCTTGCTGATCAGTGGATGCAGATATAAATCGATACCCTTTTTTCGTAATCAATTGATTGATAAAGGACCAATAGATATATTCTTCTTTAAAACTCACGGATTCCCCTACTTTCTCTCCCTAAAAAGTTTCTATATCTATTTTATCATTACGTAAGAGGAACAGAAATAATTCCTCTGGTCATTATGTTTGATCTTGCACAGTTTTAAAAATTGGCAATTCCATTAGAACGGCTATAAGGATGTTGCGCAGTACTTGATTCTTCATAATGGAAGACCTCTTTTGAAACACTATATACCCTATTATGCCAGATACGAAAATAATTAAGAATTTATTCATGTAAAAATCCCTCCTGTATTACCATATAGTTTGGTGAACAGGAGGGATTTTTATTCTACTTATAGTAACTGATCAAGAATTGGATTCATCGTTTCTTTTAATACTTTAACAGAATGTGAAAATTTCTCTTGCTCATCATCTGATAATTTCAGTTCGAGGATATCAGAAATTCCTTCACGGTTTACTATCGCAGGGACACCTACATACACATCTTCTTGTCCGTACTCCCCATCTAGGAAGGTTGACACTGTCAAAATGCTGTTTTCATTCTGAAGGATGGCTTTTGTAATACGAACCAGACCCATGGCAATTCCATAGAATGTTGCACCTTTTCGATTAATGATTTCATAAGCTGCATCACGTACATTAATAAAAATCTTATCCAAATCTTCCATGGAATGATTAGGTTTATCTTTAATCAGTTCGTTCATATTCTTTCCGCCTACATTGGCATGGCTCCATACAGGTAATTCTGTATCCCCATGTTCTCCAATGATATAGGCATGGACATTTCGAGGATCCACTTCAAAATAATCGCTTAACATAAATCGAAATCTGGCCGTATCAAGAATCGTACCAGAGCCAAGTACGCGATGTTTAGGAAGACCTGAAAATTTCCATGTTGCATATGTAAGGATATCAACTGGGTTCGCAGCCACAAGAAAGATCCCATTAAATCCATTAGCCATAATTTCTCCAACAATGGATTTAAAGATTTTCATATTTTTTTCAACTAAATCTAAGCGTGTTTCACCAGGCTTCTGATTCGCTCCTGCAGTTAGAACGATAATGTCTGCATCTTTACAGTCTGAATAATCTCCGAACCAAATTTTCGTTCTATTCGGTGCAAATGGAGTTCCATGATTCAAGTCCATTGCATCGCCTTCTGCTTTATCCTTATTTAAATCAATTAAAACAAATTCTTCAGCAATTCCCTGATTTAACATAGCGAATGCATAGCTGCTTCCAACAAAACCTGTACCAACAAGGACAACACGATTTACATTCTTTTTCATTAACAAAAACCACCTTTTCACACTGCATACAAGCTCTTTATACCATAGTATTATGTGATACTATACCAAGTTATTATACAAAAAATAGTGCTTATCAGAATTGAGCTTAGATTTACAGTTTCGTTATTAATCCAGTTAATTCCTTTCCTTTTAACAGTCCGTGTATTGCAGTGCACTTTTTTCTCCGTATGAACCGAACAAACTGGGCATATATATTCGACTTGCAGGAAAGCCCCCAGTAAGGTATCCAGAATACTGCCCAGAAATCCGAATGCACTCAGTAGGAGAATTGTTGAAAATGACAGATTAAACAGTATACCTGCTATTACTGCAATGAAGATGGAGCCAAACAGCCCGGCCAGAGTTCCATGGACTGAGACTGCCCCTGAAGTCCCCCGTTCACATCTCTTCAAACTGATGATATGCATTGGGTCGGATTTACTTAATACACCAAGTTCAGATGACCATGTATCAGAAGTAGCTGCTGCAATTGAAACGATAAAAGCAATTAACCAGATATCCGAACCGTCAGATATAAAATAAAATAAAGAACTTATACCAGCAGGACCGCCATTTGCTGCCACCTGGGCCCAATTTCGCCTGCTTCCGTTTGCTAATTTTTTATCAATACTCTGCTTAATTCTTTTTTTGTAGCTGGAAAACAAACTAGATGAGGAAAAAAACAAACCAATTAGCAGTAAACCTTCCCATCCAAGTCCTATAACAATCGAAGCTCCCAAAAGAAATGCTGCGAGAGCACCGGATTTACTCAGAGCTTTAAGCCGATAAGCCCCGTAGGAGCCGATAGCAACAGCGCCATAAATGATTAAGTTACCCACAATTTATTACCCCTTGTTCTGTGAATAGATGGTCGACAGGGATGTCGAACTCTTCTGTATGGATATCATCTCTTATTTGCATCATAAACGCCAGCGAAAGTTTGATTCCATAAAATGATGTCAAATAACGATCATAATAGCCGCCGCCAAATCCAATCCGATATCCAGATGTTGAGAATAGGAGTCCCGGAACAACCATTATATCGATTTGGTCGGATTCTATCTTTTGTGTTTTATCCGGTCTGGGCTCTTTTAAGCCACTATAAACTGACTCAAGTATCGTATTCGGATAATAGTCATAAAATTCCATTTGTTTTGTATGTGGATAGCATTTTGGAATCACGATATTCTTATTCTCTTTCCACGCTCTCTCGATAATCCCTTTGGTTTCAATCTCAGGATGCCGAGAAATTGTGATTCCGATTGTCTTTGCATTCTTCCATATATCATGACTAAATAAGTATTCGACAATTTTAGATGTATATATATCCCGCTCGTATGATGGAAATTCCGCTAATAAACTCCGATAAGTCGATCTCAATTCTCCCTTTAACATTACGTTAAATCCCCTTAAATTCTATATAATTCCAAAAAAAAACAACAGGAGAGAACCTCCTGTTGTTTTATTTTGTTTCGCGGTGTGCAGTTGTACGCTTCTCTCTTGGGCAATATTTTTTAAGCTCAAGACGATCAGGATTATTACGTTTATTTTTTGTGCTGATATAATTACGCTCACCGCACTCTGTGCAAGCTAAAGTAATGTTTACACGCATGTGAGTCCCTCCAGTTCATTCAAAACTTCATTTTATACGACTTTTCTATAATATCACCTTTCACTAATAAATGCTAGTCTGATTTTTGACCAAGTAATCAAACAGCATAACTTCCTCTTTATTCTTGCCTGTAATTATCCAATTAGAGACCCCCATTTTTACTCCGGGCTCAACTAAAAGCTTGTACATCGTTGTACAGAAAACTAGGCCTCTGGCTAAAGGAGAGTGGATAATTTGGCCATTTTCCATTAATTCGTACACCGCTTTTTTATGTTTTCGTTCCATTATCGATATAGATGCACAATCATTTCCATTTAATAAGCTTATCGTATTCTTACCATATAAATAGATTAAAGAATCCGCAGGACTATAAAAACTTGCTGATACTTCACTGAAGGCCTCATGGACAAAAAATATCTTCATCTCAAGTGGCCGATCCCCATCATTTTTGCAGACTACATCTACTCTATCGAAATAATCATTATTTGTTAACTGTACTGCAGCAGATATCCCCTCTTGATCTTGATCGTTTTTGCACCAAAGATAGGGTACAATTAATCCGGATTTATCATCGACAAGCCTTTTACAGCTGGCTTTTTTAGTATTTTTATTTAAAGAGTCTAACTGGTCCATGCGGTCCCACCCCTTTCATTCATCTTGCCTTCTTTAGCGAACCACTAATATCTTCCATTAAATCCTAACACTCCATGAACCAGATGACAATGAACGCAAATTGTCGAAGAAGCACTACCTACTTCCAAATTATGAGTAATACTTCCTTTTTCATATATTTTTACCAAAATCAAGTGAAAATTGTTGTACAATAGGGATTGTAATTTAATTTGGGAGGTATTCATGATAGTCATTATGATTTGTTTATTTTCTCTATCTGCCTTACTGTTCTTGCTATCGTTATTTTATAAAGGACAGGAAACTAAAGTAGAAAAAGAGATTGAACAGCTTTCATTAGAGCATGTACAGGAAATGTATATAATAAAAAAACGAATTCGTGCACTTGAAGAGGAAATCCTGCACGAGGAATCGTTATCAGAGGTATCTTTTTTAACTAATTCCTCGCCCATACACGAGGTTATTCAAAATCAGGTCATTCATTTGTACAAACAAGGATTATCGATTGAACAAATTTCCAGACAATCTGCATTATCAAACAATGAGGTAATTAGAATCCTTGAAAGTCAGGGAGGCGATCTTCATTGAACCGACCATACATATCTGGAGCAGCTGCAGGTATTTTTTTAGCCACAAGCGTATTTACGGCATATTATCTTTCTGCAGATGAATCAACAGCTAAAAGGGTGCCTCTTTCAAGCGAGGACGCTCATAAAACTCTACAGGAGGATGGTTATCATGTTTTATCAAAAAGTGAGTGGGATGACTATCAAAAGAACCTTCAATCTATTAATCAACTAAAAACAGAAAATCAACAAAGTAATAAAGAAGAAACTGTAGCCATTAAATTATCGATTAAGCCTGGAATGGCTACCGACGAGATTATCAGCCTTTTAAAAGAGGAGCGCGTGATTGAGGATACTGAAAAGTTTTCTACCTACTTGAATGATCGGGATCTCACAAAAAAGATTCAGACTGGGACCTATACAGTTTATAAAAACATGGACTATGCTGCCTTATCTGCCATTTTAACGAAGGGTAAATAGTGCATCAAAGTGGCAGATTTTCAAACTGGGATGACCTTTGCGATAACATCCCAGATTTTTCTGTTTTGATCAATACTCTCTTCCCCTGAATCGATAATATCGGCTTTTTCAATCAAATTTTCCATCGCTTGATCAACAAAACCGGGTAAAGGCAGTTCTTTTATCGCTTTGGCCATTTTTTCTGGATAGATATGCCCGTAGATTTCAATAGCCATAGAGAGCTCAGATACCGATAATTCCCTTCCGTATTTCTTTTGATAGTTTGCTTTCAGTTTCCTTGCCAGCTTAATGGCTGTTTTAGGGTTTGGGATGATGGATTCCAATTCTTTATTATTGTCTATATGAACCGCTTTTTCACTCAGAAAATAGGTTATAGGTACTCCGTCCACTTCTACTGTCTCTTTTTCCTTCATTCTTCTCATTCTCCTTTTATGAATAAATGTTATTTTCTTATATCCAAGTCACCAATTTATAAACCTCTTTAAGAATTGTCCGTTAGTCAGATAAAGCTAGAGTTTAGTTAAACACTTTTTACAGCCTCAATAAAACTGTTATACATACTTATCCACCTTTCCTCATAATATGTACAAGTTACTAATACATAAGAAGATGGAGTGAAAGCGTGAGCGGACATATTATGTTTAGTTATTTTTTGTTAGGAATAACATTAGCGGCACCCATTGGTCCGGTTAACTCAGCCCGAATTGATAAGGGGATCAAAAATGGTTTTTTACACGCCTGGATAGTAGGCGCAGGATCTATGATTGCGGATGGAATATTCATGTTATTGGTCTATTTGGGTTTTGTACAATTTATTACGATTCCATATGTCCAGATTTTCCTGTGGCTCTTCGGAGGATTTGTTCTTATTTATACCGGAATTGAAAGCATTTTGAGGGTCCATACACTTTCATTAGAAGATTATCGTACGAAGGACTCGTTATCGAAATCTTTTTTAACTGGATTTATAATGTCCATTACAAGTCCATTATCCATCCTCTTTTGGATAGGGATATATGGGTCGGTTCTCGCTAAAACAGTTACTTCGTACGGAACAAGCTCTCT
This sequence comes from Bacillus sp. E214, assembly GCF_008087365.1. Taxonomy (NCBI): domain Bacteria; kingdom Bacillati; phylum Bacillota; class Bacilli; order Caryophanales; family Bacillaceae; genus Bacillus; species Bacillus sp. E214. The sequence goes on from NZ_VENN01000001.1 coordinate 1,812,803, forward strand.
TCTCGTATACAGCTTGATGATTTTCCTCGGCTTAACCTTTTGGGACATTACCGTTGCCTTTCTAACAACCGGGTTCAGAAGATTTTTAAATGACACTAGCTTGAAAGCTATATCAGCCTTTTCAGGACTTTCTCTAATCGGTTTTGGGGCATACTTTGGTTTTCAGGGCATAAAGACACTGTTTTTTTAAGCATTAAAAATAGGCACAAGAAAAAAATGGAGTACCCTATATGGGAATCTCCATTTTTATTATCACAATTCTATTCATTTAAATGATAGTGTCTTCCTTTAATCATATAAAGGGTTTCTTCCGCCATATTAGTTATATGATCGCCTATTCTTTCATAGTGGCGGACAATAAACAATAACTGAGAATTTTCGTTAACCGTAGCAGACTCAGGATGCTTCATTTCAAGTATTTTACGGATTTCCTGTCCATATAAATCATCCACTGTATCATCAAGCTCTGCAAGTTCCTTAGAAAGGACAATATCTTCCTCCATAAAGGATTTATTGAACATATCAAGCATCTTCATACAAGTGGCGTGCATTTCGCCTACAGCCTCATTAACAAAGGGCTTTTCTTCCTTTGATAATCTAATCGCAGTTTTGGCAATATTCTTTGCATAATCACCAACCCGTTCAATTTCAGAACCGATTTTAATAGCTGAAACAATATGCCTTAAATCCGTTGCAACAGGCTGCTGCTTTGCAATCATCAAGATAGCCAGTTCATCAAGCTCTTCTTCCATTTTATCAAGTTTTTTATCATCCTCTATAACAGAAAGTGCTAGCTCTACATCATTTTTCAGCAATGCTTGGTACGATTTATTCAAGGCAGATGAAGCAAAACGTTCCATATCTATTACTTTAAGCTTTAATTCCTTTAGCTCGCTCTCGAACTTTTCTCTTAAAACCATTTTTTATTCTCCCTTCAAAATGATCTGGCTTATCCAAAACGTCCTGTTATATAATCTTCTGTTCTCTTATCATATGGGTTTGAGAAAATCTTATCTGTCTTGTCATATTCAATGACTTCACCATTCAAGAAGAAGGCAGTTTTGTCAGATATACGAGCTGCTTGCTGCATATTATGCGTAACGATAATAATACTGAATTTCTCTTTCAACTCTTGTACGAGTTCTTCAACCTTTAATGTTGAAATTGGATCTAATGCGGAAGTCGGTTCATCCATTAATATCACATCAGGAGAAACGGCAAGGCATCGTGCCAAACAAATACGTTGCTGCTGTCCGCCTGATAGTCCGTTGGCGTTTGTATGCAATCGATCCTTAACTTCGTCCCAGATTGCTGCGCCACGTAAGCTTTTTTCTACAATTTCATCCAATTCTTTTTTGTTTTTAATACCATGTATTTTAGGTCCGTATGCTACATTTTCATAAATAGACTTTGGAAAAGGATTTGGCTTCTGAAATACCATTCCAACTTTTGTCCGTAATTCTTCCACTTGAAAATTTTTATCAAAGATATTCTGTCCCCGGTAAAATATATCACCAGAAGTACGAACACTTGGAATAAGCTCAATCATTCTATTTAATACTTTAATATAAGTAGATTTCCCACATCCAGATGGGCCAATAATGGCTGTAACTTCATTTTCATTAATGGCAAGATTAATATCCTTTAAAGCATGGTGATCACCATACCACAAATCCAAACCCTGTGTATCGTAAACAAGTTTACTAGACTTTTCCGTTTTAGCCGGGTTGGCTTCTTTTAATTCTATCATCTCAATTTCCCCCTTGGTAATGGTGATTTCACTTAAGACACAGATGCCTTTTGTTTTGTTTTACTTTTGCCGCCTTCAAAATGTTTTTGGATAATTTTTGAGAATAAACGTGCAAGGAGATTAAAGATTAATACCATTATAATCAATACTGCTGCTGATTTAGTTGCGATTGCCGTTGCATCCGGAACAATTCCTTCAGAATTTAATTTCCAAATATGAACAGCCAATGTCTCTGCAGGTCTGAATATATTAAAAGGATTAACCGGACTTGTTAGATCGGCTGCTGTATTCAAGATTGGTGTTGTCAATCCTGCTGTAAAAATTAACGCTGCTGCTTCACCAAAAATACGACCGGCTGCCAGGATAACTCCCGTTATAATTTGAGGCATTGCTGTAGGAAGAGCAATTTTTACAATTGTCTGCCATTTGGTAGCCCCAAGTCCCAGACTGGCTTCTTTAACGCCGGCTGATACCTCTGTAATTGCCGCTTCACTGACACGTGTTAAACTCGGTAAATTCAGGATCGTAATTGCTAGTGCCCCTCCGATAATGGTGTACCCCCAACCTGTAGCTGTGACAAATACCAATAAACCAAATAAACCAACTACAATGGACGGGAGAGATGCCATCGTATCAATACATAACCGGATAAATGTTAATAACTTTCCGGGTTTGGCATACTCCGCCAAATAAATACCTGCGCCTAAGCCAAGCGGTACAGAGATTATCAGAGTAATAATTAACATATAGAAAGAGTTAAATAGCTGATATCCTATTCCCCCACCAGCATCTATATTGCTGGAACGACCAGTTAGAAAAGATGGATCCCAGAAACCCCAGCCCTTTTTGAGTATTTCAAATACTAAATAACTCAATAAAATAATGACAAAAATAGCAACGATATAGAAAATACCCGTCCAGATTTTATTTACTGTTCTAGCGCTCATTTCTGTGCCCCCCTATTCCCGATAAAACGAATAATCATGATGAATAAGAATGACATGATTAAAAGAATTAGCGCGAGGCTCCATAATGCATTATTCCATGCAGTTCCATTCATTGTATTAGACATGTCCATCGTTAAAATTCCAGTTAACGTTGCCGTGGGATCATTTAAGCCAGTCGGCAATTTAACCGTATTTCCGATAACCATCTGAACGGCAAGTGCTTCACCAAAAGCACGGGCAAGCCCCATAACGATTCCTGTAAAGATGCCATTCTTTGCGGCAGGAATGATTACTCGGCTGATTGCCTGCCATCTCGTGGAACCGAGCCCATAGGAGGCTTCCAGAAGTTGTGGCGGGACATTTTTTAACGCATCTGTTGCCAAGCTTGCAATTGTCGGTAATATCATGATACTAAGTACTATTATCCCGGCTATTAAACTGAATCCCACTCCGCCGAATGTATTTCTAAGTAGGGGAACTAATAAAGTCACACCCAGCAAACCATAAACAACGGATGGAATACCAACCAGCAATTCCAAAACCGGCTGCAAGACCTTTTTTCCGAATTTCGGGGAAATAAAATTCGTAAATATTGCTAGAGCTATTGCAATAGGTGCACTGATAACAATAGCACCAATTGATACAAGTATAGAACCAATGATAAAGATCAAAGCTCCATATTCCCCATCATTGGGACTCCAGTTTGTTGAGGTCAACATCTCCACTATAGAGATATTACTGTTTGTAAATGACTGAATACCCTTTCCTGTAATAAAAACGATAATAGCCAAAGTTGTTACAACGATTAATAGTCCACATAATGTAACAAGAATCCGTCCGATATATTCACTTTTCCAATAGTTGATTGGTTTATGATCATTCAAGCCTTTTCGCTCCTTCCGGCAAACAGATGATAACCAGGCTGTTTGACTTCCTGTTTACTTCATCCTTGGAATTATTCTTTATTTTCTAGCTCTAACATTGGAATGTATCCCATTTTCGTAACGGTTTCGGCAAACTCATCACTCCTAATGAAATCCATATAACCTTTAACAGCTCCGCCTATTTCGCCTTTCGTTACCATATATTCATAGGACCAAAAAGGGTAGCTGCCATTTACCACATTCTCAATTGTGGGTTCAGCCCCATTAATAGTTACCGGTTTTAAGGATGAGCCTTTCCCCTCAGCGAGGTAGCTCATAGCCAGATAACTAATAGAACCAGGTGTGGAATTAATCGAGTTTTCTACAGCACCGTTAGAATCCTGAGTTGTTCCAACCCCTGTATTCATGCTGACATCCTTCATGATTGTTTTTTCAAAGGCATATCGGGTACCTGATGATTCTGGTCTGTTCACGACATTTATTTCTGAATCAGCTCCGCCAACCTCTTTCCAGTTTTTAATTTTTCCGGAGAAGATTCCTTGGATTTGTTCAATTGTTAAATTATCTACATTGGCATCATCATTCACCACTATGCCAAACGCAATACCGGCTACTTTATAATCAACCAGTTCTTCTGCTAATTTCTCATCTTCAATTTTATCTGCTGAAGGTAGATCAGAGTTTCCGATATTGACTGCACCACTCGCCACTTGATTTATACCTGTTCCGCTTCCACCGCCTTGAACAGTAACCGATACATTTGGATTTTTCGCCATAAATTCAGTTGCTGCTTCATCTGCCAATGGTAGTAAAGCTGTAGAACCAGCTGCATTTATGATTCCTGTGTATCCTTCTTCTTCAGAGCCGCTTCCTGCCTTTGCTCCTCCTCCATTATTACTGGTACAAGCTGCCAGCAATCCGATTATAAGTATCAAAGTAATCATAAATGCTGTTTTCCTTCTACGCATTTCCAATCCTCCCATATACTTTGGCTATTTATTTGTAATTTTTAATTTTCACCCTTTACATTTTCTATAGTAAAGATAAAGTTTAAATACTGTGTTAAAGAATTGTAAACGTAGTGTAAAAAATCAAAAGTTTATTGTAAAGATGACTGCAAAATCCTAGAAACCGCACTATTTATTTGTAATAATAATCCAAAAGAATGATACTTACCTAAATTATGCTGGCAGTAAATAAAAAAAGGTCTGCCCCATAAATCAAGGCAGACCCAATTTTCTATTAATCTTTTATTTTTGTTTAGCTCGTTCTTCTTTTAATTCATAATATTTTTCATAAACTTCTTTTGCGATTTCGAGGTTCATTTTATGTCCTGACGAATTTTGGTAAGCCCATGGTACTACTACACTCATGGCAATTTCCGGGTTATCGGCAGGAGCATAGGTAACAAAGGTTATATTATAGGTTTCTGGCTGTACAGTACCCTTTTCCCATTTAGGTCCATCATAAAAGGCTTCCGCTGTACCTGTTTTACCTGCTGGTTTATAGTCAGCATTTCCAAAATAAGAGTAGGCGGTTCCTCCGGTGGATTGGGTAACTTGTCTAAATCCTTCCTGGACACGTTCAATCCATTCAGTTTTCATTGGAAGAGTATTCATCACTTCTGTTTTAACCTCTTTAATAACCGGTCCAAGCGTATTATCTTCATCATCATCCACTGGCTCACGGACTTGTTTTAAAACATGCGGTTTTATACGGTTACCTCCATTTGCAATGGTAGAAACATATTGAGCCAACTGCAATGGAGTATACGTATCGTATTGGCCAATGGAAAAGTCCATTAATAATCCGGCACCCTGCGAGGATCCTTTATAGCCGATTTGTTCACCAGGTAAGTCTATACCTGTTTTAACACCTAAGCCAAATTGACTGTAATAATTCCTCATTGTGCTGAATGCTGAGTTATTAACTTTCAGAGAGCCTCCCGGAACATAGTTTCCTTTACCAAGAGCAATCGCTGTTTTAAACATGTAGACATTGGAGGATACTTTCAGTGCTTCAATGTCACTAATATTCCCAAAATTCTTCCATGATTTTTTAATTGGCGTAGCTTTAATCTTCATTGGTCCATCATAAATGACTTGTCCAGGTTTTATTGCACCGGTCTGGTATCCCGTTAAAATAGTTGCTCCTTTAACTGAAGAGCCCATGGCATAGGATGAAGTAAAAGTTCCCAATGCCATATCATTCATTTGCATTTTTCCATTATCATCGGCTGCATATTGTTTACCAGCCAGAGTTAGGAGTTCACCAGTATTAGGATTCGTTACAACAACAAAAGCACGATCGAGATATTTTGTATTCCCGCTTGCTTTCTTTTCCTTCAATTGCTTTTCAATAATTTCTTCTGTGGCTATTTGAAGATCCATATCAACTGTTAATACAAGATCCTTACCTCTTTGTCCTTCAGAAATAACCTCCGTGCTGACAATATCGCCGGATGTATTAGTTACATTTCTAATTTTCTCCTGTTGACCGCGTAATAAATCTTCATATTGCTGTTCTAAGTAGGAGGTTCCAACTCTATCATTTCGACTGTAGCCCCGAGCTAAATAATAACTTGTTTTATCAGAGGGCAATCCTTCGCTGGCACTTGATACTTTACCTAAAACAGATTTAAGCGTATCGCCATACGCATATTTACGTTCCCAATCTGTTGTTGTATCAACGCCTGGAAGAGATTCAATCTGCTCATTAACTCTCGCTACCTCTTCATATGTCGTTCCTTTATTTTTCACAATTTGCGGAGTTAAATAGTAACCGGCAATAAACTTGCTATAGATCGCCAGCACTTCCAACTCACTTTGACTGTAATCTATTTCTTTTTCAGTAATTCGCTCAAGCTGTAATTTGTATATATCATCATCTGTCAGCTTTCCATCACTTAATTGCTGATATTCTTTTTCTGTTACTTTCTTTTTAGCAGCTTCTGGGTTATTTAAAATCCAAAAGTCTTTCATATCCCTTTCACGAACTTTATCAGTATCAACCTCAATTAGCTTGGAAAGTTTTTCAGCAGTTTCAAGCATCTCTTTGCTTGAGGTTTTTTGTGTACGTGTGTAAGTTATCGCATATAAAGGTTGATTATCAACGATGATTTTTCCATTTCGATCATATATTTTTCCCCTAGGCACAGAATTGCTCACAGTTACATCCTCTGTCCGCTCTATTTCACGCTTATAGTCATCTCCATATACAATCTGAACAATTCCTAAACGGAGTATTAATGCAGAAAACATTACAAATACTGCAAAAAACAGTAGATTCAGGCGAACAGGTACATGTTTTTTCTTTTTCTTTTTTCTGACTTTCACTGTCCCCATCCCTTCTAATACACATTTCTTATCATTTTATTATCAATTTTTAAAGATTAACAGAAGTAAAAGATTCCAGCAACTTTTAGTTTCTTACATCTTGATGTCTTTTACAAAATAATAAACAAACAGATGGCCGGACCCTAATAATAATAGCAATATTTTGATGCCGGTACTCTCCGGCAAAGTTTTAATGAACAATATAAACATAAGAATCGATGCGGCTCTTCCCATATTTAAAAATAATTCCCGGATTACCACATATTCGATACGATGTTCCCCTGCTTCCCAGGATCGTCCTATTACATCATACGTGACAGACATATAGGGGACAAGCAATAAGGGATAAGCTACTGCAAGAATAGACGCATATGTAAGCAGTTTAGTGAATGACACTTGATATATCAGAAAAAAGATTGAACCATAAAGGAAAATGGCCCCCACCAGCATCGACCATTTTCGGTAACGAACCTTTATATATCTGCTGACTAAAAAATAAGCAATAAATGATACTCCTGAACTAATTAATCCATATGTACCTAAAGCCATTTCGCTACCGGTTTCGACAAATACAAAAACGGAAACAACAAAGAGAAACGTCCCTTCCCTTAGCCCCTGCGAAAAATTAGCATACGTAATTCTTCTCCAATCTTTATTATTTTTTCTTTCATCAAGAATACGCTTCAGCATATACTTCCCATTAGCTGCTCTGCTTTTTAATAAGAAACTGACAAGTACTGCCACGATAAACAAACACAGGGAAATTCCAAAAATGAACAGATAGCCATTGTTATCAGTCAAAACCGTAATAATATATCCCGCAAAAAAAGGACCAATCATTCCGCCGATAGACCCAGTTATCCCTTGGAGCCCATTAAATGTATCTCTAGTTTCAGGTTCGGTAATTTCGAATGTCATGAGATTATATGCAAGCCAATAGAATCCATATCCTATTCCAAGTAAACCACCAATCAGAACAAGATAAAGGTGAGAGGTAGAACTGAATGTCAGGACCGCTATATAAAATGCAGCTAAAAACAAGATTCCAATCCTCAGTACAATAATACGATCTATGCGTTTAGCCAATTTCCCAGCTAAAATAAAGGTAACTCCCTGAAGGATTACAACGGACAGATTATAAATCCCCAGATTGATCAATGCCTCAGACTGTTTCCATAAATAGATATTGACAAAAGTATTGGAAAGAGCCGTACTCAAGGAATAAAGTGCTCCAATTAACAAAAGGATATAAAGTTCTTTATTTGTTTTTATTTTATTGACAAATTGATTATCCATTTTCATAAAAACTCCCCTTCACTTCCGGTTAGTTTTCCTGTAGATAATCCTCTTATGTAGAATTAAATCATTTGGTATTTGTTAACAGCACAATCCTTTATTTTTTGCACAAAAAAAGATACAGGAAACGAATCGGATTCGTTTCCTGTATCCACACTTATTATACGATTATTTTGCTGCTGCGTAGCGCTTAGAAACTTCATCCCAATTTACAACATTCCAGAAAGAATTAATGTATTCAGGACGACGGTTTTGGTAGTTTAAGTAGTATGCATGCTCCCAAACATCAAGACCTAGGATTGGTGTTTTACCTTCCATTAATGGAGAATCCTGATTAGCAGTGCTGGAAAGTTCTAGTTCACCATCTTTAACAGTAAGCCAAGCCCAACCGGAACCAAAACGAGTTGTAGCAGCTTTCGCAAACTCTTCTTTAAAGTTTTCAAAGCTTCCGAATTTAGCTGTTAGTGCATCAGCTAATTCGCCTTCTGGTTGTCCGCCCCCATTAGGAGATAGAATATTCCAGAATAATGTGTGGTTAGCATGTCCACCGCCATTGTTTCTAACAGCAGTACGAATGTTTTCAGGTACAGAGTCGATGTCAGCTAAAAGATCTTCCAAGCTTTTTGCAGCCAATGTTTCCTGTCCTTCTAAAGCATTGTTTAAATTAGTCACATACGTGTTATGATGTTTTGTGTGATGAATATTCATTGTTTCTTTGTCGATATGAGGCTCCAACGCATCATACTCGTACGGTAATTGTGGTAAAGAATAAGTCATAATTCTCTCCTCCTAATAATTGTAATAATAAGTACTTTCGGGCAATTCTGTAAGTACATGTGTTACGAAAGTCTTTATCTTTAGATTAGCAATTGAAACCGTTTATTTCAACCTTTATGCCTTATCAGAGCACTCGGATAAAGAAATACACAATCATAATGATCTGAATGATAAATTTGGTTATCACACTGCCGACAAATCCAACGACAGAACCCATACCAATTTTCACTGCATTTTTTAGCGACTGTTTATGTACCAATAATTCAGCTATGACTGCACCTAAAAACGGTCCCAGTATAATACCAAGAAAAGGAATGACAAACGGTCCAATCAGCAATCCTATTGTACTACCCCAAACACCTGCTTTTGAACCCCCAAATTTCTTAACACCAAAAAGATTGACCAAATAATCTGCTCCAAACAACAGTAAAACAAACATTCCCTGTACAATCCAGAAAAACCACGAAAACGGTTCAAATGAAAAGAATACCCCATATAAAAGCATTCCACCTACTATAAATAGAACACTTGGAATAATAGGATATATCAATCCTACAAACCCAATAATAAATACCAGCCAAATAATGAGCCAATACATCCACTCCATTTTCGACACTCCTCTCAAATACCCTAATTCAATACACACTTAACGCTTTTCCGATTTGTTTCGCTATAATAAGCAGAACTTTCTTGTCTTATCGACATAAGCCAGATAGAATAAAGAATGAATTTAAAAAAAGGTGTTGTAGCCCATGAATATATTCTCACAATTTATTAAAAGTCTATACTCGCCAAAGCATATTGCGTCCTTTCGCTTTCAGGGTATAGGGAAAACCATCCTCTATGCTTTTTTATTATCTCTAATAACTATTTTACCATCATCGATCTATCTTACAAATGCAATCCTAGATGGGGCAGATCATATGGCAAAAACATTAACGACAGATTTTCCTGAATTTGAAATTAAAGATGGCAGACTTCATTCAGATGAATCATTACCTGTCGCTATTAATGATGATGTAGCTACGTTCCATTTTGACAGCACCGGTAGTCTGAATGCAAATGATATCACCAGCCCTACTGGAATAGACTTTGGAATACTACAGGATGAATTTGTCATTGCTGCAGACGGGGAATCACAAACAATTCCTTATTCTATGATACCCGGTCTTGAATTAACCAATGAAAAGGCCAGCGATTATATTAAATCCGCAAAAACATCTTTATACATAATTATCGGTCTATGTATGCTAGTGATGTATCTATTTACAACAGCAATATTCTTCTTGGAGATTACACTTTTAGCCTACCTTACCGGCTTATTTGTCACTTCTATGAACAGAAAAGCTACTTTTGGACAACAGTGGAGGATAGCCACTTACAGCTTTACCTTAGCCGTAACGTTCTTTACGTTTATGAATTTTATTCAGGTTCCTGTAATAGGTGATGTTTATGTCAAATGGTTTATTACACTAATGATGATCTACCTGACTATTAAAGAAATGCCTATTCCAAAAAGTAAACAAAAGACCATACAATCATAAAGATAAGCCCTTCCGAATTTCTGCGGAAGGGTTTATCTTTATCCTCTAGTATTAAATGCGGGTCATCCAGGTCAACATTTCCTCTATTCTATCTAAACGTTAGCTCTAAAAAAATCCTTCAAAATCAATTCTATTATCTCTACTAACTTCATATACTCTAGTAAAAGATGGAGGGAGTGCTAAAAGAAATGAAAAGAATAATCCTGTTTATCGGTTTTTGTATAGTAGCTTACTCGATATATTTTGATATAAGTGTAGGCACCCTTCCTGCCTACTCCTCCGAGAATATGGATAAAATGAATGAAAACTACTATAATATAAAAGTAGAGCCGGGAGATACCGTTCTTTCTATAATAGAGAAAAGTGAAGGTACTGTCCCAGTACCGATTGATCAAATGATTGAAGACTTTTCATTATTAAATAACGGAATGAAACCGGAAGAAATAGAAATCGGACAAACTTACCGATTTAAAAATTACTAAATAGCCAATTCATAATCAACTTTATTGTTATTTTAGCTAAAACGCTGATACAATAATTTAGAAGATAATATATTTATTGGTATTGAGGCAACAGCCTAAAAGGAGAGAATGACCAGTGAGTGAACTAATACATCGTACAAAAACCCGCCCCGTAAAAGTGGGACCACTGACTATCGGTGGCAACGATGAAGTTATAATACAAAGTATGACGACAACGAAGACACATGATGTAGAAGCAACAGTCGCGGAAATAAATCGTTTAGAAGAAGCGGGCTGCCAAATTGTACGTGTAGCTTGTCCTGATGAACGGGCTGCTCATGCAATTTCTGAAATAAAAAAACGTATTAATATACCTTTAGTAGTTGATATTCACTTTGACTATCGTCTGGCTTTAATCGCGATTGAAGGCGGAGCTGATAAAATCCGTATTAACCCGGGCAATATCGGCCGACGCGAAAAAGTGGAAGCCGTTGTAAAAGCAGCAAAGGCGAAAGGGATTCCAATTCGCATCGGGGTCAACGCAGGATCTTTAGAACGTAAAATCCTTGAAAAATACGGTTACCCAACTGCAGACGGTATGGTTGAGAGTGCTTTACATCATATAAAAATTCTTGAAGACTTAGACTTCCATGACATCATCGTATCAATGAAAGCATCTGATGTACGCTTGGCAATTGAAGCCTATGAAAAGGCAGCACAGGCCTTTGATTATCCACTTCACCTTGGAATCACAGAATCCGGCACGTTATTCTCAGGAACGATCAAGAGTTCTGCCGGTATAGGTGCCTTATTAAGTAAAGGCATTGGGAATACATTGCGTATTTCTTTAAGTGCTGATCCGGTTGAAGAAGTCAAAGTAGCCAGAGAGCTGTTAAAAGTTTTTGGTTTATCAGCCAATTCCGCTACCTTAATATCATGTCCGACATGCGGACGTATAGAGATTGATTTAATTTCCATTGCTAACGAAGTGGATGAATATATTCAAAAAATTAAAGCTCCAATTAAAGTGGCGGTATTAGGATGTGCCGTTAACGGACCTGGCGAAGCAAGAGAAGCTGATATCGGCATTGCTGGTGCTCGCGGAGAAGGTCTATTGTTCCGCAAGGGTAAAATCGTTCGTAAAGTGCCAGAAGAAATAATGGTTGAGGAACTAAAAAAAGAAATCGATATTCTTGCTGAAGAGTATTACGAAAAACAAAGAATTGAAAAAGAAAAAGCAAGCCTGTCTTAAATTAAGCAGAAGCAATTCAGGTTCGAACCAGAAACTTTAAACTTATTTAAAGGTATGAGAATTTATTCTTTTTCCCAGTATATGTAAACAAAGAACTTCAAAATAATTATTATTTTGAAGTTCTTTGTTTTATATCTGTTATTTATGAATGGAGGGATTGGATAAAAATCCACTCCCTAAACTATTTGAGATTTGAAAGCCCCTAAACGATTCAGGCCTAATGTATTAGAAAAAGGGATATACCAAAAGACCAGCAACAACAGAAAATACACCAATTACTATTGCTGCTATCCCCATCATACGCGATTCAGTTTTCATCGCAAAAATCCCTGCGACAATGCCAATTGTTCCAAAAATCACCGGCATAAAAAATAGAGAGGCAATTGACAAGGCTAACGCCACTATACCAAAGCTGCCAGCCTTAGAAGTGGTCTTATTATTATTTCCTGTTTGACTATGACCTCTGTATTCAGCAGTATCCATAAATTCTGCTCCGGTCTCCTCATGATAATTGAGCTTTTGACACACGTCTTCATTTTTAAATTTATCTCTTTTATTTCTTGCATTCCAATGTCTTTTTGAGGCTGACAATAGCATCCCCTACCTTCCTTTATTGAAGCCTTCCTAGTTTGCTCCATAAAAGGCTAACTCATAAGCAGGGATTGTTTCATGAATCTACAAAATTTAGAAAAGCAATTTGTCGCATTTTGATGTAAACTACAGACAAACATATTTTGGAGGAAATGCTTCATGTCAAAACCTAAACGTTTTGGAATAGATATTGATGGTACCATCACTACACAGGATTCCATGCTTCCTTATATCAACAAAGCCTTTCGCTTACAATTAACATTAGAGGATATTAACCAATATGAATTTTATCCGTTTGTAAATGTTCCAGAGCATGAATTTGATCTTTGGTTTCAAAAACACGAACCCATCATCTATTCTGAATCACCTATGGCAAAGGATGCCAAACGAGTTTTACAGGAATGGAAAGAAATATATGAACTGTATTTCATCAGTGCCAGAAATCAAAGTTTATTGCCAGTTACAAAGGAGTGGTTCAGTAAAAACGATTTACTGTATCACCACATCGAATTAATCGGTACGCATAATAAAATTGCAACGGTAAAAAAACACCAAATTGATCTTTTCTTTGAGGATAAGCACGATAACGCTGTTGCAATTGCTGAGGAATGTGAAATTCCAGTCATCTTATTTGACGCACCTTATAATCGGATGGCTATCCCAAACAATGTGAATAGGGTGAAAAATTGGGAGGAAGCCTATCAGTGGGTAAACCATTGGAATAAAGAAAATCGGTAATAAAAAGGAGCCACTCTCCAAAACGCAGAATGGCTCCTTTCTAGTTACTTTGTTGTATATTCTCCTGCAAACAATCTGGACATCTTCCGTATATTTCAAATTTATGTCCTGAAATATCATATCCTTTAAAATCCTCTGTTATTTTTTCCATTGGGCATAACTCTACATTACGAGTTTTTCCGCATTCCATACAAATGAAATGATGGTGATGATGATTTCCAACACAAGCAAATCGGAATCTTTTTTCACCAGATAGCTCAGTGGTTTCTAGAATCCCTAAATTTGCATACAAGGATAAATTTCGGTATATCGTGTCATAGCTCATACCTGGGTACGAACTTTTCAATTTTTCAAGGACTTCTTTGGCTGTTAAATAACGATTGCTCTTCGAAAAAAGTTCAAGCATGTCTTCACGCTTCTCAGTGTATTTGTAGCCCTTATCTTTCAAGAGTTGTATTGCTTCTTTAACATCCATCTTCAGATACCTCCTTACGCAGTCATTCTCCATTTCTTGATAAAAATTGTGATTAAAAGAATGATAATTGCCAATACAACGATTGTACCACCCGGAGCAAGATTTAAGTAATAGGATGTGAATAATCCGCCTATTACAGCCAATTCTCCAAACAGAATGGAAATAAAAATGGTTTGTTTAAACCCCTTCGCTACTTTTAAGGCAGCGGCTACCGGTAAAGTCATTAATGAAGAAACAAGCAGGACACCCACAATTCTCATAGAAATGGCAATGACCAATGCAACGAGCACGATAAAGATAAAGTGAATCGCTTTAGCCGGTATTCCGGAAGTTTTAGCATGCTCCTCATCAAAGGATAAAAGGAATAATTCTTTATATAAGAATATAACAATTGCGATAACAGCAATACTGATCGCCAAAACAATCCATAAGTCTGTCCGACTTACCGCACTGACACTTCCAAATAAATATCCAAATAAATCAGTCGTGAAGCCATTAGCGAGCGAGATAAAAATAGCTCCCAGCCCTACTCCTCCGGAAAGAATGATTGGAATGGCAAGTTCCTGATAATGTTTATAGACGGAACGCAGTCTCTCTATAAACAGAGATCCCGTTACCGAGAAGGCCATCCCCATATATAAAGGGTTGATAGGACCCAGTGCAGGCACTTCCTTACTTAGTAACAAACTGAATGCAATTCCAGTCAGGGTTACATGGCTAAGGGCATCTGCAATTAAGGAGAGTTTTCGAACTACAATAAATACACCTAACAGCGGAGCAATAATACCAATCACAATCCCCGCTAGAAAGGCATTTTGTAGAAATTCATACTGAAACATTGATAACATACTACTTCCTCCAAATTAATGATCATGTGTTAATGTATAAACATCATGGCCATAAAAAGCTGACATATCCTTATCATCTAAATGTTCATATTCACATGTATTCCCGTGAAAATGCAATTGTTTATTTAGACAAGCAATATGAGTGACCTTTTCTGTAATGGTACCAGTATCATGAGTAACCAAAATAAGTGTCAATCCAAGGTTACGGTTTAAATCGTATAGTAGGTCATAAAAATTAGTAACATTCTTTACATCTACACCAACTGTAGGTTCATCCAGTATTAACATAGCAGGATCGCTGACCAGTGCTCTTGCAATGAATACCCGTTGTTGCTGACCGCCCGATAATTCTCCAATTGGTCTTTTGATGAAATCCTGCATTCCTACTTCTTTGAGCGCTTTCACCACTTTTTGGCGATGAGTTTTATTATAGAAACGAAAAAGTCCTATTTTCTTCGTTAATCCGCTTGCTACAACTTCTTCCACTGTAGCTGGGAAACCACTGTTAAAGGAATTGGCCTTTTGTGATACATAGCCAATTTTCTCCCAATGTTTAAATTTGTTTATTTTCTCACCGAATAAGAAAATTTCTCCTTGCTGTACTTTATTTAATCCAAGCATCAGCTTCAGCAATGTTGATTTGCCAGAACCATTCGGTCCGACAATAGCGAGGAAATCTCCATCCTTGACGGATAAATTAATATCTTCCAGAACGTTTTCTCTCTCATATTTATAAGTAACATGTTCAATTTTAATTAAGTCATTATTCATAATCGGCCACCTGTTAATAAGAATGATTACGATTTATCTCAAGTAGTATACAGGACAATTTCAGTAAAGTAAACACATTTACTTAATATTGTATAATTTAGTTCATTTTTTTCTGTCCTTTTCATATGGTAAACATGGGGTGGTAATTTGAAGCTATTTGAAAGCATTGTTAACTTAAAAATCAATCGTATCACTGCCAGTGAATTGCTTGATTTTGCCGGGCAGAATGGTTTAACTTTAACAAAAACGGAAGCTGAGGAAATAACCAAACTAATCCGGGGGAAATCCGTTAATATTTTTGATCAGACTGAACGAAAACAGCTTTTAAAAAATATCGAGAAAATTACTGGTGCTGAGAAAGCGCAGAGAATCGAGAAAATATTCTATAGCATGACCGGAATTTAAAAAGGAAGCAGTACATCTGTACTGCTTCCCCTTCTCTTTATACCGTTTGTCCAAGCATGGAAGCTTGAAAATCTACCCAAGCTCCATCTCTTAGCATATCAATTTCATGTTTATACGGTGCTTTTTTGTTTGTTTTATCCGTACCCACAAATGGAGTCTCCAATATTTTTGGTACAGAGCTTAATTGTGGATGATGGACAATGTAATGAAGAGGCTGAAAACCAATCTTTCCATACCCGATATTTTCATGTCGGTCTTTTCTCATTCCACATTCATTTTTACTGTCATTAATATGCAGCACTTTAATACGATCTGCACCGACAGTTTTATCAAAATGATTTAAAACGCCATCAAAATCATTCACAATATCATAACCCGCATCATGCGTATGACAAGTATCAAAGCAAACACTCAGCTTATCATTGTGTGTAACTCCATCGATAATCATCGCTAATTCTTCAAAGCTTCTTCCACACTCTGAGCCCTTTCCGGCCATCGTTTCTAATGCGATTTGGACTTTTTGATCAGGGGTAATGACTTCATTTAATCCCTCGATGATCTTTTTAATACCTACTTCTGAACCTTCTCCGACATGAGCACCTGGATGCAATACAATTTGGTAGGCCCCCAGAGCTTCCGTCCGTTCGATTTCCGAACGAAGAAAATCAACACCCAATTGGAAAGTAGCGGGATTTACTGCGTTACCGATATTGATAATATAAGGAGCATGGACAACGATATCGCTCATTCCATTTTCCTCCATATGCAATAGGCCTGCTGCAATATTTAAATCCTCGATTTTCTTTCTTCTTGTGTTTTGAGGAGCGCCTGTATAAATCATAAATGTATTGGCACCATAAGAAGCTGCTTCTTCACTTGCGCCTAAAAGCATTTTCTTTCCGCTCATGGAAACATGTGATCCAATTTTAAGCATCCATTTGCCCCCTTTTATCTTTTCTTTAAGCGTCTTTCTCTCTTTTTGATTTTTTCTACTTCTGCTTTAACTTTCTTTTTATAGCCAGGCTTTACTTTACGTAAATGCTTAGAGAATTTACCATAATTCTTTACCTCACCGGCTGCTTTAGGTGAATTTTTACGTTTTTTACGCTTATTGCGGTCATCAATTTCAACCCATTCACCTTTTACTACGTCACGGTTGCTGAATGTTACACCCATGGATTCGAGTTTATTCAGAGCTTGATCATCCTTCTCTTCATAAAGGGTAACAGCGACTCCGGACATACCTGCGCGCGCTGTACGGCCACAGCGATGGATATAGAAATCCAAGTCCTGAGGAAGTTCATAGTTAATCACATGACTTACACCTTCAATATCAATACCTCTCGCTGCTAGGTCTGTCGCTACAACATATTGATATTTAAGAGCATTAATCTCTTTCATAACCCTTTTTCTTTCTCTTGCCGGTAAGTTACCGTGTAGTCTTCCTACCTGCAATCCCTTTTCAAGGAGGGCATCTGCCAGCTCATCTGCGTTTTGCTTTGTGTTAGCAAAAATAAGCACAAGGAAAGGATTTTGAAGTTCAATAATTGACTTAACCAATTGAACCTTGTCTCGGTGTCTAACAGGAACGAGAATGTGCTCCAATTTTTCTACAGACACTTTTGTCGGATCCACATGGATATGTTTCGGATTGTTCATATACTTTTTCAAGAATGGCTGTAGCTTTTCTGGAATTGTCGCAGAAAATACTAGCATTTGCAGCTTAGGAGCCATCCTTGAAGCGATTTTATCCACATCTTCCATAAATCCTAAATCAATCATTAAATCAGCTTCATCAACTACTAAAATATCGGCAGAAAAAACACTCAACGCATTTTCTTCCGATAAATCTTTAATACGACCAGGTGTACCGATCACAAGCTGTGGTTGAACGGTGAGCTTGTCAATTGAACGTTGTTTATCTGTTCCACCTACATAGCTTTTTATATGAATTTGTTTATCTTCAGGAAATTTCTCATTCAAAGAAACAGCAGCTTTATAAATTTGGGCCGCTAATTCTCTCGTCGGTGCCGTAATTACAGCCTGTACTTCCATCTTTTCCTGATTGATTTTAGCCATGATCGGCAATAGAAAAGAATGGGTTTTTCCAGTGCCAGTTTGTGACTGCCCTATAATACTCTTACCGCTAAATACAGCTGGAATGACTCTTTCCTGTATGATTGTCGGCTCCTTAAATCCTACCTTCTCAACAGCTTCCAATACATATTCGGGTAACTTAAACATTTTAAATGAACTCATTTTTTACCAACTTTCTGACATGCTTACAAGCTTTTTAGCAACTATCCTTCTCATATTACCTTATGTGAAGGACTAATAACAAGTTTTTGTAGATTAAAAGCCTATTCTTTCATATATTCGCACTTTACCGTCCCTAACTGACATATTCTATTATGGGAACTTAAGTAAAATATTGAATAGAAAGGAGGGTTAAATATGCCGCCTATGAGACCACCCATTTTCGGCCCGCCACGAGGACCAGGCTTTATCAGAGGTTCTGCCCCACCACAATTTAATACAAGAGGATTATTCGGTCCACCTATGCCAAGGAGAGGAATTCCTTTTGGAGCAGCAAGTGCTCCCAAGCAAGGAGGAGGATTTCTGGCTTCTTTGTTTGGCAGAGGAGGAGGTTCCGGCTTGGCACAGGGTGCCGGTACAGCTGCTAAAGCTGCCGGAGGAGGTTCCACTTTAACAAATTTTATGAACAGTACGCAAAAGGTGTTAGCAGCAGGGGAACGTGTGGTACCAATGGTTCGCCAAGTTCAGCAATATGGACCTTTAATTAAAAATTTACCATCCATGTGGAAAATTTATCGGGGATTAAATGCAACTACAGCAGAAGATCAAGAAGAAGCTATCGATCAGGTCGACTCAAACATTTTGGAGTCATCCAACCATATAGAATCTTCAGCTTCTCTTAAAAGCTCTAAAAAGGAAAAGAATGAATCTAGCGAAATAGACTATTCACACGAGCTTCCTGGAAGCACAATAATAAAATCGAAACCTCAAAATGTGAAACCATCCCTG
This sequence comes from Bacillus sp. E214, assembly GCF_008087365.1. Taxonomy (NCBI): domain Bacteria; kingdom Bacillati; phylum Bacillota; class Bacilli; order Caryophanales; family Bacillaceae; genus Bacillus; species Bacillus sp. E214. Next base: position 1,831,922 of record NZ_VENN01000001.1, read on the forward strand.
CCAAAGCTTTTCATCTAACTATACAGCGCCCCTAAAAGGAGCGCTTTTCTACATATGCAATATCTCCCGAAGGATTTCTTTTTGTAAGTTTTTAATCACTCGCTTATAATATAAGAAACACTCCATCTGTCAAACAGACATGGAGCAAGGAGGTTTTTTTGAATTAATGAAAGTAGTTAAAATTTCCCCAAGAGGATATTGTTACGGCGTTGTTGATGCGATGGTTATCGCCAGAAATGCCGCTTTAGATAAAACTTTGCCACGCCCTATTTATATTCTGGGTATGATTGTTCATAATCAGCATGTAACGGAAGCGTTTGAACAAGATGGGATTATCACCCTCGACGGCAAAGACCGTAAAGAAATAATCGAGAAGGTTGATTCCGGCACTGTCATCTTTACTGCTCACGGTATCTCACCTGAAGTAAGAGAAATTGCCAAACAAAAGGGGCTTGTAACGATTGACGCAACCTGTCCGGATGTAACAGCAACTCATAATTTAATTGAAGCAAAAGAAAAAGAAGGATATGATATCATTTATATCGGTAAGAAAGGCCACCCGGAACCTGAAGGCGCCGTTGGTGTAGCCCCGGATATCGTCCATCTCGTTGAGTCCAAACAAGATATTGATGACCTCACAATTGAAAACGAGAAAATCATTGTGACCAACCAAACAACTATGAGTCAGTGGGATGTTGCCGACTTAATAGATGAAGTTAAGAAAAAATATCCTGCAGCAGAAATTCATAAAGAAATTTGCATGGCTACTCAAGTCCGTCAGGAAGCTGTTGCTGAGCAAGCAAAAGACCTTGACGTTCTTATTGTAGTTGGAGATCCTAAGAGTAATAACTCAAACAGATTGGCACAGGTATCGGAAGAAATCGCCCATACAAAAGCCTATCGAATTGCTGATGTCAGCGAGTTGGAAATAGAATGGATTAAAGATGCTCAAGTAGTTGGTGTAACAGCTGGAGCATCCACACCAACACCTATTACCAAAGAAGTCATTACATTCTTGGAACAGTTCGACCCGGCTGATTCATCGACATGGAAAACGGAAAAGAAAGTACCTCTTTCCAAAATATTACCTAAAGTGAAAGTGAAATAATGCAATAGCTACAAAGAAAAAAGGACCCCTGGGTCCTTTTTTCTTTTTATTACTCTATCTTCAGGCCTTAACCGCTCGAGTCATCATAAGACAGGACGTTTTGGTCACAAAGACGTTGCCACACGACGTGGCGTTCTTAGTCTTTGTTCCTCAACCAGTCGTCTCAGCCTTTTAGTCAATCCAGCTTCGACGGCTAGAAGCTCAGGACATAAGCATGACCTCTACAGGAGGAAAGAACACCTCCTTCCGAGCCCCTGTCTTATGCTCCTCGCTTCTGGGCAAGCCGCCTCAGCTTTTTAGATTACCTGGAATGGATTTGTGTCTATTTCTGATGCGATAAATTCTACCTCATAGCCAGCGTTTTTGCATAGGGAGGTCATTTTTTGGGAGACGCCCTGTTTCATAATTTTTTCAACATTATGGCCAGGGTCAATGATATTCATGCCTTCTTGTTTAAAATCAACGGCTGTATGGTAATAAATATCTCCAGTAATAAATACGTCAGCACCAGCAAATTGAGCTGTTCTTACAAATTTATCACCGTCTCCGCCTAAAACAGCTACCTTCTTCACTATCGCGTCCAGATTCCCGATTACACGAACAGAAGTTACATCCAGTGCCTGTTTGACATGCTCTGCATATTCTCTTAAAGACATAGCCTCTGAGATAGCACCTACTCGACCTAAACCAAATTCCTTACCTGACTCGTTTTCAAGAACATACAAATCGTAAGCGACTTCTTCGTAAGGATGAGCTTTGAGCATTGCTTTTACGACTTTGTTTGTAATAGATTCCGGAACAATTACTTCTATTTTTACTTCTTCTACGTGTTCAAACTCGCCAGAAGACCCAATATACGGATCTGCCTCTTGATTTGGCTTAAATCTACCCGTGCCTGATAGGGTAAAACTGCAATGACTGTAATTGCCCAAATTGCCTGCACCAGCTTTTCCTAATGCTTCACGCACTTCAGTTTCAGCTGAAGTAGGCGTATATACGGCTAATTTGTAAAGTTTTTCTCGATGGGTAACCTTCAAAACAGAAGTATTCTCTAGTCCCAATGCATCAGCAAGCATATCATTGACCCCGCCCTCCGCGATGTCTAGATTCGTATGCGCTGCATACAGAGCAATATCATTTTTAATTAATTTTTCAATCGTTCTCCCTGCAGGCTGATCAGGGATGATTTTTTTTAATGGCCGAAAAATTAACGGGTGATGTGCAATTATTAAATCTACACCTTGATTTACAGCTTCATCAACCACTTCTTCCGTTACATCCAATGCCACAATAACTTTCTTTACTTTTTTAGCAAGACTACCTACCTGCAATCCAATTGGATCTCCATCCTCAGCTAAATATTTGGGAGAAAAGCTTTCAAAAAGCTGGATGACTTCATAACCATTCGGTGTTTTCATTATTGAAGCGCCTCCTCTACCAACTCTATGGATTTTTGGATTTCTTCTTTCTTTTCCTGAGTCCGTTCGTTTTCACTGGACTCTATTTGTTTCAAAATCTTATTCCAATGCTTTAACTCCATTGTCCACTTTTTCATAAAGATAGGATTCTTTTCTTTCAATAAAAATGGCCCCATTAATTCTGCTGCTTCAAAAGGTAATTCTCGATAAGACTTCAATGGCTCTCCTTTTTCCGCTACTAAAATTTCATATATTTTTTCGTCCTCTTCCAGGATTTCTTCCGCTTTCAATTCCCAACCCTCGGCAATCAGCCATTTCCGGATAAACTGAGCACCAATATTGGGTTGAAGAATTAAGGTCTCCCGTCCTGATAGTTTAGATTTTCCGTTTTCTAAAATACTCGTTATTAAAGACCCACCCATACCGCATATTGTAATGGATGTTACTTCTCCATGAGATATGACTTCCAGCCCATTTCCTTTACGAACGGATATAGAGTCTTCTAGCTTAGATTCCCTCACCTGGCTTAACGCAGATTGAAACGGACCTTCCACTACTTCTCCTGCAATAGCTTTTTGCACGATGCCTTCTTTAACTGCATAGCAAGGCAAATAAGCATGGTCAGATCCAATATCAGCCAAAACACTGCCCTTTGGCACATAGGAGGTTACTCGCGTTAATCTTTTTGATAATTTATCTACATTCATTACTTCATACTCCACTCTTAATAGGAATTCATTTATTTCTTTAGTATAAGAAAACTCATCCCCTATTGCAAAGGACTTTCTTCAGAACATATTTTTCAGCCAAAATATTCCTCCTTGTTTCAATATTTTGGTTTAATAGAGATAGGAACGTGAAAACTGAAACTATATCAACATCCAAACTATAGTAAAGCAGGTGCGTAAATGAGAAAAAGGTGGGTAACCGGTACAATCCTTATCATTAGTTTACTGACAACGTTTCTATTACTCGTTGGCTTTATTCAGGGTACCAGGGCAGTTATAAACCCTAAGGAGATTAATCAGTATAAAACGGTAAAAGAGAAAGAGCCGCTTACTAAAAAAGACACCACAAAATTGTCTATTGTTGCTCTTGGCGATTCTTTAACTCGAGGTGTTGGCGATGATAGCGGAGATGGATATGTAAAAAGATTAAGCACCAAATTAACAGAGGACTATAATCAGAAGATTAGCTTGTCCAACCTCTCAATCAGCGGAGCTAAAACAACCGATTTACTAACCCTTCTTGATACTTCAGGCACCAAGCATACTCTTAAGAATGCTGATTTAATAGTTATGACAATTGGAGGAAATGATCTCTTTCCCGGTGTCGAAACATTAACAACCAACCTCGCTGAATATATACCAGATACAAATACTTTTGTTAATAACAGCAAGAAAATTATCGAGATAATCCGGTCAAATAATGCGGATGCACCTATCTATTGGATCAGCCTGTACAATCCCTTTGAAGAATTCAAGGAATTAGGGGACACGTCTAAGTTTGTTATTGACTGGAATCACCAGCTGCAAACATTAGCTACCCAATACCCCGAATTACATATCATTCCGGTATTTGACTTATTTCAGGGTCAAGGAAAAAACTTTTTGTACACGGATCATTTTCATCCAAATAAAAAAGGCTACGAGGCTATATCAGAACGATTAATCCAGTCCATCGCAAGCCAACAACAGTTGGGAGGGGATTGATTAATGAGTCAATCTGTATTAAAAGTAGATCATTTAACCAAAGTCATTAAGGGAAATCACCTTGTTGAAGATATCAGCTTTGAAGTGAAGCATGGAGAAGTTTTTGGTTTTTTAGGGCCTAACGGTGCAGGTAAGACAACTACCATCCGAATGCTGGTCGGTTTAATTAAACCAACAAAAGGAACCATTACAATTGCTGGTTACAACCTGCGAACATCATTTAAGCAAGCCATGCGCCAGGTAGGCTCGATTGTAGAAAACCCCGAGCTCTATACGTATCTGACAGGCTGGGAAAATCTCAAACAGTTTGCCCGGATGCTCGGAGATGTCCCGGATAACAGAATCGAGGATATTATAAGGCAGGTAAATCTTGAAAGCAGAATACACGACAAAGTTAAAACTTATTCTCTTGGGATGAAGCAACGCCTTGGAATTGCCCAAGCGTTACTAGGAAATCCGCAATTATTAATATTAGATGAACCTACTAATGGCCTTGATCCATCGGGAATACGGGAATTACGTGAATTTGTCCGTTATTTAGTTGAAACAGAAGGTATCAGCGTATTTATATCCAGTCACTTATTAAGTGAAATCCAATTAATGTGTGACCGGGTAGCCATTATCAATAAAGGAAAAATGATTACCGTTTCTACGGTTAAGGATTTACTTGATCATTCCAGAGACAGGGTCGAGTGGAAGGTCACTCCTATAAGAGAAGCATATGACCTATTGAAAACAAAAGAAAACATACAAGATCTACAAATAAAAGATAATCTGCTGATTTGCAGTTTACAATCGGATTTAATCAGTACATACAATCGATTATTGATTGAAAATGGGATTAACGTACATTCTGTTTATGAAAAGACATTAACCTTAGAGGATCTATTTATGGAGCTGACAGGGGGAATCAATCATGATTGAGTTCGGTAAACTCGTATTTAACGAAGCAGAAAAAATAATTAAAAAGCGGCGTATTGCGGTTATCATCCTAATCCTGTTAGTTCTGATTCCAATTTTCCTTTATGCTCAAAACCAACAGACAAAAGAAACTGAGAAACGGATGGGTACAGATGACTGGCGCGTTGTTCTTCAGCAGAGAATTGTCGAAGGTCAGAACCGCCTTAGCAGTACCGGGATATCAGAAGAGTGGAAACATTATTTAAGCATTCAGGTTAAACAGCAACAATACTATTTGGAGCATGATATTAATCCAAGCTCTCCGGGTGCTCCAACATTTGTAAGGGAGTTCCTAAAGCAGGGAATCGGCATGTTTATACCTTTACTCGTGATGATAGTGGCGATTGATATAATCAGCGGAGAGCGCAGTGACGGCACAATAAAATTATTGCTAACCCGACCTGTGAAAAGGTGGAAGATTCTTTTAAGCAAATATGTGACACTGCTCCTATTTATTTCATTAATTGTTTTAATTGTTATAGCTATGGCTTATTTGTTAGCTGGAATATTCTTTAATTTTTCGGGCTGGAAATTACCGATAGCGACAGGGTTCGAATATGCTAATGGCAACTTGATTACTGATTCCATCCGGCTCATTCCACAGTGGCAATATATTTTAATGTCAGCAGGACTCGTTTGGTATGTCAGCGTTATCGTAGGTACAATCGCTCTTATGGTCTCTATACTGATTCGTAACACGCCTGGTGGTATGGGGGTTATGTTTGCTTCCCTTATTGCAGGCGCTATTTTAAAAGGATTTGCAACGGCCTGGGATGGGGCAAAATATATTTACAGTGTGAATATGGAATTAATCGACTATCTATCAGGTAGTATGCCCATGGTTGATGGAATGACTTTACCTTTCTCCTTGTCCATTTTAGCAATATGGGGACTTGGCGCCCTGCTTGTTTCCTTTATTGTATTTACCCGACAGGATATGCTTAGCTAATGTAAAGAACTTTCCACTTAAGCAAGCTTATTCTCAAATAACAGAAAAAGACAAAAACAGGCTAAGGAAAACGAAATCGTTTCCTTAACCTGTTTTTAAAATAGGGAACCTCTTTTAGAGTCCCGCTCGTATACTTATTTTAAGCCAGCTATAAACTCAACCATATCGTCAACTTTGTCTTCTGGGACAAGTCCGCCAGGCATCATGCCTTTACCATTTACGATACGATCTTTAATAAGCTCTTTATCCGTAACCCCAGTTAGCTTCGGACCTGCTCCACCTTCATAATTACCGCCATGACAAGATAAGCATTGTGCTTTATAAATGTCTTCAGGTTTATCAGCACTTGCTGTTTCTTCTGTTTTTCCACCTTCTTCTTTCTCCTTGGCCATTTTATCAGCATCCCCAAGGCCCTTAATGGATAAGAAAAAGACTAGTGTAAGACCAATCACCATAATTAAAATGTATGGCATAAATGCATTGTTTTTCATAGTAGTTCCCCTCCCCTATGTAAATACTAATTAACCATCAACTTACATTTACCCTTCTTTATTTTACTGTAAAAACCAATTTTGGAAAAGTTATAACTTGCATTTTCTTCAAAGTTTTCCATAGTTTCTACAATTCAAATCAATTTTCGGGATAACATTCCCAGTCAATGACATGGTATTTCTCTATATTCCACCCCACTGAAAACTCTTTACATACACTCCCCTAAGCCAGTTTATTGATTTCAAACAACATTAATATGTACTGATAAACCGAACCACTCGAGGTCAAAATGAATAGGTCTACTTTATTACAATAAAAAAACAGCTCTACTTAGAAAATCCAGTAGAGCTGTTTTATTTTCAAACCAATTTATGGTATATTCTATTCTAAGAAATCCTTAAGACGTTTACTGCGACTCGGATGGCGTAATTTACGAAGAGCTTTCGCTTCGATTTGTCGAATACGCTCACGTGTTACACCAAATACTTTACCAACCTCTTCCAATGTACGGGTTCTGCCATCATCTAACCCAAAACGTAAACGAAGAACATTCTCTTCACGGTCTGTTAAAGTATCCAATACATCTTCCAGCTGTTCTTTCAATAATTCATATGCTGCATGATCAGAAGGAGATGTGGCATCCTGGTCTTCAATGAAATCTCCCAGGTGAGAGTCATCTTCTTCACCAATTGGTGTTTCTAATGATACAGGTTCTTGAGCAATTTTTAAAATCTCGCGAACTTTTTCCGGTGTTAAGTCCATTTCTTCAGCTATCTCTTCTGGAGAAGGCTCGCGTCCTAAATCTTGAAGGAGCTGTCTTTGGACCCGGATTAGTTTATTAATGGTTTCTACCATATGCACCGGAATACGGATTGTTCTGGCTTGGTCAGCAATAGCACGAGTGATAGCTTGTCTGATCCACCATGTTGCATACGTACTGAATTTGAAACCTTTACGGTAGTCAAATTTCTCAACTGCTTTAATTAACCCCATATTACCTTCCTGAATCAAATCAAGGAACAACATGCCGCGTCCTACGTATCTTTTCGCAATGCTGACAACGAGACGAAGGTTAGCTTCCGCCAGACGTCTTTTCGCTTCTTCATCGCCTTCTTCTATACGCTCTGCCAAAACAATTTCTTCTTCAGCAGATAATAGATCAACACGACCAATTTCCTTTAGGTACATGCGTACAGGGTCATTAATTTTTACACCTGGAGGAACACTTAGATCATTTAAATCAAACTCTTCTTCTTTTTCAAGTTCTTGAGTCCCTGGATTATCATCAGCATCACTTTCATTCACTATATCAATACCCTGTTCTCCAAGATATTCATAAAATTCATCCATTTGTTCTGAATCAAGCACGAAGCTGGAAAGTCTCTCTGCTACATCCTCATAGGTAAGGCGGTTTCGCTTTTTCCCTAGCTCTGTAATAAATTCTTTTACCTGATCTAATGTCATTTCTGTGTTGTTATCTACTTCTTTTTCTTTGGAACGTGCTGACTTTTCAGCCATTTGTTCCCCTCCTTCTCAATCCACTTCTTATTTAAAGTCATAAAGAATTTCTTAACGAGATGAGCTCGATTCCTAATTCGACAGCACGGCTTGTGTCCTGTCTTCTTGTGGCCTCAAGTAGCTCTGCCTCTTTTTCCTTAATGACTAATAATTTTTGATATTTAGTGATTTGGTGGACATAATCATTTAATTCCTGTTCACTCGGATCGTGATTATAGGTCATCATTTCGATTTCTGTTACAATCTTACGTAAATTTGGATCCGGAAGAAAATGCAGAAACAAACTTGTATCAGCTTCGTGGTCTTCTTCATAAAAAGCAAATAAATACGTAATAATGGCCTGGTGATCATCCACTATCATCTGATTTTCTCCAAGCATTTTTTGAATACGAAATGCAAGTTCACGATCATGGAGCATTAAAGCCAGCAAAGTCTCCTCTGCTTTTATATAAGCAGGTTTCATCCGATTATCCCTACGCACAGTAGTAAATGCTTGCATTTGGTTATTCGGATTAGGAGAGTTTTTTGCCTTCTTATTATGTTTACCCACTTTGCTCTGTTGATTAAGCAAAGAATCAAGAGAAAGTGTGAATTCTGTAGCAATTTGCCTCAAATAAAATTCTCTTTCCACTTCACTATCAAGCTTTGCTGTTTCACGAAGGACTTGATCGATGTAGTCCATCTTATCTCCTTCGTTTGCAAAGTTCTTCCCTCTTTTATGGTAAATCATTTTAAAAGAGATATACGTATGAGCGGCCCCTATTATATCATTTTGGAATTTTTCTTCTCCAAATTCCTTGATATAGTCATCGGGATCATACCCATTAGGCATGACTGCAATTTTCACCTGACAGCCGCTCTCCCGGATCAAATCAGCCGTTTTATTTGCTGCCTCTATCCCCGGGGCATCCGAATCATAACAGATGATAATGGTATCTGTACTTCGTTTAAGCAATTGAAGGTGCTGTTCCGTTAATGCTGTACCCATCGTTGCAACACCATTGTGTACCTCTGCACGATCTGCAGATATACAATCAGCAAATCCTTCAAACAAGATAGCTGCGCCTTTTTTTCTTATAAACGGGCGAGCCAGATGATAGTTATATACTATTTTGCTCTTGTTAAATAGAGGTGTCTCAGGACTATTTAAATACTTTGGTTCATCACCGGCTGCAAGCGCTCTTCCAGAAAAAGCAATTGTTTTACCTTGCCTGTCAAAGATCGGAAACATAATTCTATTTCGGAATCGATCGAAATAATTCTGTCCGTCTTCCCGTTTAACCAGCAAACCTGCTTTTTCCATACGTTCGATTGAAAAGTTTCGCTTCTTTAGGAAATTATGCACATAATCCCAGGAATCCAATGAGTACCCTATCTGAAATTTTTCTATGGATTCCATTGTAAATCCACGACTCAGCAGATATTCCAGGGCGTCCTGACCCTGTTTTGTATTTACAAGCAAATGATGGTAAAATTTCCTTAACAGCTCATGTGCTTCCTTCATATCATCGAGTTCATGACGGGGCTTTGTCCCATCCGAAGATTCATTTTCATGAATATCTAATGGTATATTGGCCCTTTCAGCCAAACTTTTTGCAGCTTCTGTGAAGGAATATCCTTCTATGTCCATTAAAAATGTAAATACATTCCCTCCGGCACCACATCCAAAACAATGGAAGATTTGTTTATCAGGGGCTACAGAAAATGATGGACTGTTTTCATTATGAAATGGACATAGACCAAAGTAATTTCGACCTTGTTTTTTTAGCTGAACATATTCACCAACGACATCAGCGATATCATTTTTATTGCGAATTGCGTTCACCGTTTCTTCTGGTATTAATTGGTTTTTCAAATTTTAACACCTGTTTCATAATAAGCATGAATAACTTAATTCTATATCGGTCCCTGAAATCCTTCAATTTTCGACAATATTTTTTGTAATGCTTCCGAAAATTTATTTTTATCAAGGTCCTTTATTTTCCTTGGCCCTTTTTCATACTTGCCGGATCTCCTTGCTTTTGCATTCAAATGCCTGGTTTCAAGAAATGAATCAATTTCATTATCTGTTATCTCTTTACCTCTTGATGTTAAGACGTAAGCATGTTTAGCAAGACATCCTGCAGCCAATCCTATATCTTCAGTAATTACAATATCATGCCGCTTTAAATGATTTAATATATATAAATCTGCCGCATCTCTTCCCGGTTCTACCCATTTCCAGGTAACATCAGGATAACGGTCGGTAGTATTGGTATAGGCTGCCACAAAGTTAATATCTACTTCATATGGTTTGCATACGCTCAAAACCTCTTCTTTAACCGGGCAGGCATCCGCATCTACAAAAACCGTTAAACGACTCTTCCTTTGTATTTCTACATCTCTCATCTTAATCCTTCTTTTTTCCAGGCTGATTATCCATTTGTCGAATTATTTTTTTTAGGACTTCTTGACTTTTTGTTTTTTAAAAGCTTATTCTAGTTTATTCCTTTATAAATAACTCTAAACCTGATGAAAGGTATTTTATCACGATTTTTTATTATAAAATAAATCTTGTCAAATTGCCACACTTTTCACTCGTATAACATAATCCTATATTTTACATGTAAAAAACATGCTTCCGCATGCCTTTTTTATTGTTGTTTATTTACGATATTAACAATAATATTTGCAGTTTCTTCTACGGCCTTATTAGTTACATCAATAACTGGGCAATTTAATTTATTAACAATTGCTTCAAAGTAAGCTAATTCTTCTTTTATGCGATCCATATTTGCATAAACCGCACTATCATTCAATCCAAGAGACTTTAAACGTTCTTTTCTGATATTGTTTAATTTTTCACTGCTAATCGCCAATCCAATGCACTTATTAGGATTTATCTTGAATAATTCTTCAGGAGGTTCAACTTCTGGAACAAGCGGGACATTCGCCACCTTAAATCGTTTATGTGCCAAAAATTGAGATAAAGGAGTTTTTGAGGTACGTGATACACCCAATAGTACAATATCAGCCTTGACAATTCCTTTTGGATCTCTTCCATCATCATATTTCACTGCAAATTCAATTGCCTCAACACGCTTAAAATAATTTTCATCCAGCTTTCTAACCAATCCAGGTTCATTTAAAGCTTGTTCTCCAAACTTATTTTCAAGCGTATCGATGAAAGGTCCAATTATATCAAAGGATACGATCTCTTTTTCTGCAGCTTTTTTAGCCATATACTCGCGTATTTCCGGCTTTACCAATGTATAAGCAATAATTGCATTATCCATTTCAGCTAAGCTCAATACCTCATCAATGGTCGATATATCTTCCACGAATGGTATTCGCTTAAGCGTGATATTATGATTACTAAATTGACTCACTGCTGCCTTTGTCACAAGGTCAGCTGTTTCACCCACTGAATCCGAAACCACATATATGATAGATTGATTCATTGTCTCCTCCAGTAATGAATAATTTCTCTTTTATCTAAAATTGGTTAATGGTCGTCTCTCGCCAAACCAACAAACGCCTTTGTAATGTTTGTTTTAGTTAACCGGCCTGTGACTTCAAAGCCTTTTGGACTCTTTTTAACAACCGGTAGGGCATCAATCTGCTTATCGATTAATTTCTCTGCCACATCAATCAGCAAATCTTCTTTCGTACATATCGTAATATTAGGCATCCTTGTCATAATAATATGTACCGGAATACTGCTTAATTCCTGTTGACCGAGACTAGCTCTTAACAGATCTTTCCTGGAAAGAACACCAACAAGAAGCGACTCTTTATCCACAACAAATAAAGTACCCACATCTTCCAAAAACATGGTGCATATTGCATCATAAACAGATACACCTTCACTGACAACAATCGGTATAGACTGATAATCTCCGACCAATAGCTTTTTAAGATTATCCGTGAGCAATTGGGTTTCCGTCCTGCCTGTGTAGAAATACCCTACACGCGGCCTTGCATCCAAATAACCAGCCATTGTCAGAATCGCTAAGTCTGGGCGCAATGTTGCACGTGTTAAATTTAATTGTTCGGCAATATTTTCGCCTGTAATCGGCCCATTATCTTTAACAATTTGAAGGATCTGTTCTTGTCTTTTGCTTAGTTCGATCTTACTCACCACCCTAAAGTGCCCATATACTTAAATTATATAATTTAATTATAAACTATTTATCCATGAAGTGTAATAAATCCACTTAATTTAAAATAAGCCTGCCCAATAAGGGGACATCGCATTCCTTATTGAGCAAGCTTTACCTTAAAATTTAATTTTTGCTTGTAAAAAGGCTGGAAGTTCTTCGATACTGATACGAGTTTGCTCCATTGTATCACGGTCACGTACAGTTACTTGCTTATCCTCAACTGAATCAAAATCATATGTGATACAGAAAGGTGTTCCAATTTCATCATGACGACGATATCGTTTACCGATAGAACCAGCTTCATCATAGTCTACCATAAAGTCCTCTGACAGTTTGGCAAATACTTCTTTTGCCCCCTCAGAAAGCTTTTTGGACAACGGCAATACTGCAGCTTTGTATGGCGCCAGTGCCGGATGAAGATGCATTACCGTACGGGAAGTACCATCTTCAAGCTGTTCTTCTTCATATGCATCAATTAAGTAGGCCAATGTAACGCGGTCTGCTCCCAGAGATGGCTCAATACAATAAGGAATATACTTTTCGTTTGTCTCAGGATCCAAGTAGTTGAAGTCTTCTCCTGAATACTCCATATGTCTCTTTAAATCAAAGTCTGTACGAGAAGCAATCCCCCAAAGCTCTCCCCAGCCAAATGGGAATTTATATTCAAAATCAGTGGTTGCATTACTGTAATGAGATAGTTCTTCCTCCTCATGGTCACGAAGGCGGAAGTTTTCCTTTTTCATACCTAATGATAACAGCCAATTTTCAGCATAATCTTTCCAATATTGGAACCATTCCAGTTCAGAACCTGGTTTGCAGAAGAATTCCAATTCCATTTGTTCAAATTCACGTGTACGGAATGTAAAGTTACCTGGTGTAATCTCGTTACGGAAGCTCTTACCAACCTGAGCAATACCAAAAGGCAATTTCTTTCTCATTGTACGCTGTACGTTTTTAAAATTAACAAAAATACCTTGTGCTGTTTCAGGACGAAGGAAGATTTCATTTGTACTTGTTTCAGTAACACCCTGGAATGTTTTAAACATTAGGTTAAATTGTCTAATTTCCGTAAAATCCTTTGCTCCACAATCTGGACATGCAATATCATTCTCTTGAATCAATTCTTGCATTTTATCAAAAGATAAGCCATCCACGATCATTTCTGTACCTTTAGCTTGCAATGCATCCTCAATCAATTTATCCGCACGATGACGAGCTTTACATTTCTTACAATCAATCATTGGATCATTAAAGTTTCCGATATGACCGGAAGCCTCCCACGTACGTGGATTCATTAATATTGCAGAATCAAGGCCCACATTGTATGGTGATTCTTGAATAAACTTCTTCCACCATGCTTTTTTAATATTGTTTTTTACCTCTACGCCAAGAGGGCCATAATCCCACGTATTCGCAAGTCCTCCGTAGATTTCGGAGCCGGGAAAAATAAATCCTCTATGTTTCGCGTGTGACACAATTTGATCCATTGATACTGTCATATTCGTTCTCTCCTTTGTACAAATTAAAAAAACTCTCGTCTCTATGCTTTTTAAGAGCATAGGGACGAGAGTTAACCCGCGGTTCCACCCTATTTGCCGGTTTTCCGGCCACTTTGTATGCGTTACTCCAGACTGCCTTCTTTGGTTGATATGTTCCGGCTTACACCAGCCCCGGACTCGCTTGGCATATCGTAATCCAAATACTACTTTCCTTCACTGTAACTACATATTAATTTATCTCACATTCTATACAATAACGACCTACATTGTCAATACAATCATATAAAGGAAATGATTAAAAATTCCCTTTAAATTTATTCATTTGATTTAAAAAACGCTTTGCCTTTAATTCTACACCTAAGTACTCGCCATAGTACGCATCCAGGACTTTTCGGATTTCCTGTTTGGTCTCATCTTTAATAGATATGGTACCAAGGCGATTTAAGTCCATGTAATACAAGATACGCAAAATCCTAACGACAGCCGGTGATATCTTAATTTTATAAGGATCAATATGCTCGCATCGATGACATAATAACCCGCCTTCTCTTACAGAAAAGGAAAATGTACCGTCCTGTGCTCCACAATTCACGCATCGGCTTAACTCAGGTCCGAATCCAAAAACGTTTAACATCTTCAATTCGACTATATTCATAATGACTTCCGGATCATATTCCTCATTGATATAATGGAGCGATAAATAAATTAGGTCATATAAGGATGGGTGAGGTTTTCTCTCCTCTGTTCCTTTATCCAGTAATTCAGCGATAAAGGCAGCATAGGCAGTTAAGAAAATATCCTCACGAATGGAACGGAAGGATTCTTTGGTCTCCGCTTGCTGTAATTGACCCAGCCCACGGCTCGCCTGAAATAAATATGTACCATAATGAAACAACTGAGTGACAGCTGAGAAGCGGCTGTTTGGCTTTTTCGCTCCTCTAGCCATCACTCCAATTTTTCCAAATTCTCTGGTATATAACGTAATAATTTTATTTGTTTCACCATAGTCAGTACTGCGAATGACAATTCCTTCGCACTTTGTTAGCACGTCACTCACTCCAATATGACGGCAAGATTATTAAATTATAGGGATTTCCATTTCTTCGTGATCCTCTTTAATCACATCAGGTTGGCCTTCATTCTGTCTTTCAAGTTCCTTAAAAAGAAGATAAGTATCCACACTGCCGGTTTGTCTAAAAACATTCCAGGTAAAGCTAATCATACTTATTCCACCTTTCGTTCATAGAAACGCTAATTGTCTCCCCTTACCTAACATTAGCTTCACCAACCTGAAAAAAATCATGTGATTAAAAATTTACTAATTCCGTTTCCCTATATTGCCGAATAAAATTATTTTTCAATGGAAAAGCCTGAAGGAAGCAGGTTATGAAGACTTGGCCACAGGATGTGGCGTTTTTAGTCTTTGATCCTTGATTCAGACCCTACGTCCTGCTTTTTACGCAATTGAGCTTCGACTCCTAACTCCTCGAGTCATAAGTGTAGCCACTGCGGAGGCCTACACGATGTTGGTCACAAAGACGTTGCCACACGATGTGGCGTTCTTAGTCTTTGATCCTTGATTCAGCTCCTACGTCCTGCTTTTTATGCAATCGAGCTTCAGGGCCTAGGAGCTCGAGTCATAAGCAAATACTCTACGGGAGAAAAATCCTCCCTCCGAGTATTCGTCTTATGCTTGTCGCGGGCCTATAGGAAGTAGGTCATGAAGACGTTGCCACAGGACGTGGCGTTTTTAGTCTTCGTTCCTTAATTGAGCCCTTCAGCATCTTGGTTAAAATCGAGCTTCGACGGCTAGGAGCTCAGGACATAAGCATAGCCACTGTGGGGGAGAACCTTCCCCTTCGTGCCTCTGTCTTATGCTCCTCGCTCCTGACCAAGCCGTCTCAGCATCTTAATAATCATCTTCCCTAAATCCAATGTCCCTTAGGTGGGAGGCTTTGTTTCTCCAGTCTTTTTGGACTTTTACCCATAGTTCTAGGAATACTTTGGAGCCTAGTAGGTTTTCGATGTCTGTGCGGGCGCGCTGTCCTATTTCTTTTAGCATCGCGCCTTTTTTTCCAATAATGATTCCTTTTTGGGAATCACGTTCTACAATCACCGTTGCCATAATGTGGACGGTCTCTGATTTTTCTTTTCGCTCAATTTTATCAATCACTACTGCAAGGGAATGTGGGACTTCTTCTCTTGTTAAATGCAGCGCTTTTTCACGAATCATCTCTGAAATAATAAAACGTTCTGGGTGATCTGTTATTTGATCAGCTGGATAATATTGCGGCCCCTCTGGCAAATAAGCATTAATTTGCTTTAATAAAGTTTCTATGTTATTTCCTTCAAGAGCAGAAATAGGAACAATTTCAGCAAAATCGTATTTCTCTTTATACGTATCTATGATGCTGAATAATTCATCGGGATGAATCTGGTCAATTTTATTAATGACAAGGAAAACAGGTGTCTTACATGTTTTTAACTTTTCAACAATAAATTCCTCACCGCGCCCAAAGCCCTCCTCGGCGTTTACCATAAAGAGAATAGCATCAACTTCCTGCAACGCAGTTGAAGCCACTTTCATCATAAAATCACCAAGCTTGTGCTTTGGTTTATGAATTCCCGGTGTATCAATAAAAATGATTTGACTTTCATTTGTTGTTAATACGCCTTGAACTTTATTACGTGTGGTTTGCGGTTTATCGCTCATAATGGCAATTTTTTGCCCAATAACTCGGTTGATAAAAGTCGATTTACCCACATTTGGTCTTCCAATAATAGATACAAATCCTGATTTAAATGGTTTATTAGTTTGATTAGTCATGCATTTCCTCCGGTGTAAGGCTCCGGATAACAGCTCCTGATCTTTCGAATCCTCTTTTGTCACACCTTGTATTAGCTTAAAATTACCTACCGGCAGCTCCACAAGAAGTAACAGGATGATCAGTATCAGCTGCTATCGCCAATTTTTTTATATTTGGTTAATCCATGAGAAAAAGACTGAAAAAATGCTTCTTGCACAGCCATACATAGAATAAGCTGCACTTTTATGTAACAGCAATGAATCAGTCACCTTTTCCGGCATCTGCTTCCAATAGGGTTAGTGCATATATCTTACCGCGCTTTTTACTCAATAATTAAACCTTGATTATCCATATCTTACTTTCTCTTCTTCAATTAAACAAGCATGCTCCAGATCTTAGGCAGAAAAATTATAAAACCGATAATAACCGAAAGAATAGCATACACCAATACTGCTCCGGCAGCTAAATCTTTTGCTGCCTTTGCTAGCGGATGATATTCTCCTGTTACTAGATCCACCACTTTTTCTATCGCTGAATTAATAAGCTCTAACGTCAGCATACCGCCAATCGCAATAAGGACAAATAACCATTCTATTTTTGTAATAGAGAAGTAAGAAGCCGCTATACAAACAACTATAGCGGCAGTCAAATGGAACTTGAAATTTGCTTCTTTTTTTGCTCCATAGAGGATTCCCTGCCAAGCATAATAAAATCCTTTAAAAAAACGGTACAATGGTTTCTTATCTTGTGAGTCCATACTGTTCCAACAATTCTCTTTGTCGTGAAAACATTACTTTTTCGTCCTCTTCATTCATATGGTCATAGCCCAGCAAGTGAAGGAATCCGTGGATTGCTAAAAAACCAAGTTCACGTTCATAAGAATGGCCATATTCTTCAGCCTGTTCCTTCGTACGGTCAATAGAAATAATAATATCCCCTAAGACTGCCGGAACGTCCTCTCCGATAATTTCAATTTCTCCCTCTCCCATTTCTTCCATAGCAAATGAGATAACATCGGTTGGCGCATCTTTTTGACGGTACTCTTTATTAATTTCATGAATACGTTCGTTATTTACAAAAGTTAGAGAAACTTCGCTGCCTTCTGTCACCTTTTCCTGAATAGCTGCAAATTCAAGCAATTTTGTGACGAGCTCCTGTTGTTCTGGAGTTACTTGCTCCGTTTCATCTAAGATATCAATGGTTAAACTCATTTCTTTCACCTACTCTATTCTTTTTCTAATTCTGGATATTCAATGCGATTATGAAATATACCAGCTAACGTTTCACACAAAGACTGACTTACTTTATTCAATTCCTTAAACGTTAAATCGCACTCATTCAACTGTCCATCATTTAGTCTATCAGCAATTATGGACTTTACAAGCTTTTCGATTGTAGCCTGCGTAGGAGACTTTAAGGATCGCACAGCTGCTTCTACACTATCCGCTATCCCAATAATTGCTGCTTCCTTCGTTTGTGCTTTCGGCCCTGGATATCGGAAGTTTTCTTCCTTAACCTCGCCCCCTGCTTCACATGCTTTGTGGTAAAAGAACTTTAGCAGGGTTGTCCCGTGATGCTGCTCAACAATATCGACAATCTCTTTCGGCATTTTATATTTTTTCACCAACTCAGCACCATCAGTCACATGGGAAACAATAATTTTTGTACTTTTCTCCGGTGATAGATGATCATGCGGATTTTCAATATTGACCTGATTCTCGATAAAATAATACGGTCTCTTCGTTTTCCCTATATCATGATAGTAACATCCAACCCTCGCAAGCAATCCATTGGCTCCAATCGCTTCACAAGCTGCTTCAGCAAGATTAGCAACCATCACACTATGATGATAGGTACCGGGAGCCTCCGTTAATATTTTTCGCAAAAGCGGATGATTCGGATTTGATAATTCAATCATCCTCATAGAAGAGAAAATACCAAACCCTGTTTCAATAAAAGGAAGAATTCCAATCGTAAAGACAGCAGAGATGACCCCTGAGGCAATCGCCGCGACAAGAATCATAATGTGATTAATACCGTTTCCGCCGATCCAGATCAGGCCTAATACCACTATCAAATTAATAATTGCATTAATCATACCTGCTCTTAATATGCTAGTACGCGCTATCCCTTGTTTTAATAGAAGGATTCCCGAGATGCCGCTTACAAGAATATAAATCCCCATCGTCACATGTACAGTTCCCGCTAATTCCTCTTTAAACATTATACTGCCGATAACGGAAAGGACAATAGTTATTCCCACAGCATAGCGCTCTCTCATGAGGATTGTTACAAGCATTGCCGCCATCGCTGCGGGAAAGAAATAAGCGATTGATTCCTGGCTTAACCCAACAAATATATGAATTATCTTCATAAGTAGTAATGCCAGCAGATAAACAATACTGAAGATGAATAGATTATCCCGATAGTCTTCATGTTCTTCGTTTCTGATTGTATTACCAAACATTACATAGACACCAGCAAAAACTAACACAATGACTGCAGCCAATCCAACATACGGAAGAAGGGAATCCTCACTATTCAGAAGACCAACCAGCTTTAATTGGCGATAAACATCTGCGTCAATTAAATATCCTTCCTCGGCAATGATCTGTCCCTGAAGAATCCTGACAGGTTCAACGGATTCACTTGCATTTTCCCTTGCTCTCTCTGTTGACTCAGGATCAAAAAACACGTTTTGAATGATTGCATACCTTCCTAAATCAATCGAAGCAGATTTTAATCGAACAGGGAGACTTGAGTATTTTATCCCCTCTTCGACCTTCATCTTGGCATTTTCCACCTCATTTGCCCTTATGCCATCCTTCATGGTTTCATTAATGCTGGTCATCGTAATATCCTTAGCTATCGATAAGTCAGATAAGGATGATCCCAGTAGATTAATCAATGTTTCATCAGTTAGATCTTTATTAACATTATCAGATAATTTCCCTCTTAAATCAGATACATAATCTGATGGCTTCAAGAGTGTTTGTGCCGTATTTTTCTCATCTTTCTCCACCTCTTGATTTTTCAAACCGGCACTAACCACACTCTCTGCCGATGTATAGATTTCATTTATTAAATTAACTCTCTTTTTCACATATTCTTTATTAACTGTATAAACATCCTCAACACTATTAACTGCTTTTTGCTGCTTTTCTTTTGTTTCGACTGGATCTTCTATTGTCTTCGGAGACCGAATTGTCGTTTCAGCAACATTGTAAAGTTCAACATTAAGTTTTTCCGGTTTAACACTGTCAAACAAAAAAATAAAGGAAATGAACGCCATTAATAAAAGAACACCTATCTGCGAAACTGGTTTGGATACCCAATTTTTAAAAGAGCTGCCTATGGTTTTGAATTTCATACGTTTCCCTTTCCGGCGGAGGATTTTATTTATATATAATTTTCTAACACTTTCTGTAATAATAACAGGTTTTATTGTTCCTTTCACTTACAATTGTAAGAATAACAAATTTATAATAAAAAAAGCCACAGTTGATTCTGTGGCATGTTTCTTAACTTTATTATCACTGTTGAGTTGGTCCAAAATTTTCATATGCCTGAATGATTTTTGCAACAAGCGGATGCCTGACCACATCAGTTTGATCTAGGTGGATAAACTTAATGCCTGAAACATCTTTTAATATTCGTTCAGCTGCCCTTAACCCTGATTGGACACCACGTGGCAGATCTATTTGTGAAGTATCACCCGTAACAACTATTTTAGAGCCAAATCCCAGTCGAGTTAAAAACATTTTCATTTGGGCCTGTGTTGTATTTTGAGCTTCGTCCAGGATTACAAATGCATCATCAAGCGTTCTTCCCCGCATATAGGCTAAGGGAGCTATTTCGATTGTGCCACGCTCAATCAGCCTGGTTGTTTGTTCTAATCCTAAGATGTCATGAAGAGCATCATAAAGAGGTCGTAAATATGGATCCACTTTTTCTTTTAGATCTCCCGGTAAAAAGCCCAAGCTTTCACCTGCTTCGACAGCTGGCCTTGTTAAAATAATTCGTTTAACATGTCCATTTTTCAACGCAGTCACAGCCATAACAACAGCTAAATACGTTTTTCCTGTTCCGGCAGGTCCAATTCCAAATACTAGATCTTTTGCTCTAATAGCAGAGATGTATTCTTTCTGGCCCAATGTTTTTACACGAATTGATTTACCTTTAGCGCTTCTGGCAATTTCCTCATCATATAAATCAGAAAAATACTCCAATGTACCGCTATTGGATAAATTTATGGCATAAACAACCTCACGAGGTCCGATTTTAATTCCTTTTCGTATAATGACTAAAAGCGTTTGCAGAATCTCATCCGCTTTTTCTAAGTTCTCAGGATTACCGGACACACTTATTGTTTCGCCCCTGGAAACAATACTGACTCCAAGCTCGCTTTCCAATATCTTCAGATTACTATCATGTACACCAAATAGTTCAACTGCCTCATTTGGTGATTCCAATTGTAAATTAATCAATTTAGACTTCTCTGACATTCCTTAGTCTCCTTGAATCATCGGTTGTCCGATTGCAATATTTTCTAAAACTTTATAATGTATAGTCATTTTAACTTTACCATTGTCAAGCTGGTTTTTCAAAATTTTTTCATTCAAAATAGTTGCATCATCAGGGGCATTCTTTAGAACATCCTTTTTCCCCATATTCATCGCCTGCTTCTCCGCCTCGATTTTTGTATAGATCCGTGTCACCTTTTCTTTACTGCGATAGATCTTTTTATGAAAGGCAATAGGAACATCCCACTTCAAAAATTTAAATGTTTTTTCATCCTCTTCCACTTCATATTCTTTGAAGTTATGTTCACCAAATCCCCATATCGGCACATGGGCATTTCCAAAACTTAGACTGTATTTATTTTTAGCATCACCATTAAACACATATAAATTCGTTTCGAGCGGAACCTCCACGCTTGTTTTATACCAGGCTTCACCCATGACCTTTCCTTTAGCTCCTACAAATTTTTGATTATCCTCTTTACCAATAAAACCGCTAACCAGGATTTGCCCCTTGCTGACAACCTGATGCTTTTCTACTAAGCCTTGTCCTCTTTCAACCATCGTTTGGACAATGGTCGCTTTTTTTGCGGAAATGAGATTCACATATAAATCAGCAGAATTCTTTTTAGGCTGCTTTTTTTCAACAACCTGAAAATGAAAGGTCGTCCCTTCCAGCTGTACGCCAATCCAGGTAATGGACGGTACCCGTTCACTGAGCTCCTTTTGTATATCTTCCATATCCCCAACAGCAAACTGGAGCTTCCCAACTTTTATATTCATATCATCCAATTCTTTACTGATTTGATGTTCAATTGCCGGACTGGCTCCTTCTATTTTTATCCCCCAAATCATATTGGATAGAATAAAAATGATCATAAAAAACATCATCACACCGACCACGAGACCACTGTACCTTTTCAGCTTTAAGGCAAAAAAAGGCCCTCCTCTTCTTTCTAAAAAAGAGACCTTACAGCCGCTGTTTCTTACTGCCTTCCTCAATTGAGGAACGTCAGATAGCTTCATATAAAAAACAACTGTTTCTGTGCCCATATTTTTCGCATCCCAAACTTGAATACCCTCTTTAAGCATTCTGTTTATAAATCGTTCTGTACCTTGTCCCTTTATTTTCACTTTAATATAGCCAGTAATAGTATTCGTCCATTGGTTTTTCATAAGAACCTCCTATTAGGTTATTCTTCGAGGAATATAACTTGATCAATTTTCCCTTCAAGTAAGATTTCTTCCGGAAGAATAGTTTTTAATACAAAAGCCTGACCTTTGACAAGGAGTTGTCCGTTCTTAAGCAGCAATCTTAATTCCTGGTCTGAAAATGTAAGTAAGCCTTTATGATTCTCTATGTAAATATGAATTTGACCCACCATCGTAATCCTTGGCAAATCCATCATGATATCCTGGGGCAGGTCCATTGCGGCCGTGACCCACCTCTTCAAACGATACCCCCATGCACGAGCCATAAGGAAACCTCCCTTTCCGCCGGTTAATATCTTCGTAATCGTTACAGGCTGTTCTGTAAAATCACCTCATAATCATACTTATTCGTTAAGAGGTCATTAAATGCTTAATTAAAACGTTCCGTTATCAATAATCTGACGGAGAGAAGACGTTGTTATCATTTATAATCCGATGTACATTCTAACGTTTACTTGATTAGCAAATAGTGTTGTAGAGTTTGATTGGTCAGATTTCATCTGTTTAAATCAATCAAGTAAAAGCTATGACCAATTACCATAGAAAGAATTGGGATTAAATGTTAAAATATTTTGTAAAAGTTAATTCAGACTATTCAATTAAATAACCTAAATCATGTAAAAGTGGACTTTCAACTATATAATTGAGGGTAAATAAAGGAGCTGACCGGAATGCCAAAATCTAATGCAAGACCTAAAATACACATACCGAAAACAAAAAGTGAGAGGATATGGGATACTATTGGTTATTCATGTTATATTGGATCTTTACTTTTTTTAATCTATATTTGGGGTGAACTTCCAGATAAAGTACCAGCTCATTTTAATGCTAAGGGCGAAGTTGATCGTTGGGGTTCAAAACTAGAACTTCTTATTTTGCCTATTATAGGTGCATTTCTTGCTGTATCAATGCATTTTGTCGAGAAATTTCCAGAATCACATAATTATCCTCAACGATTAAACAAAGAGAACGCTAAAGAATTTTATTTAAATAGCAGAAAAATAACAAATCAATTAAAAGCTATTTGTCTCATTATTTTTACATTAATTATTATTGAATCCGTTTCAATCGCGTTAGAATGGGGCGACGGACTTGGAGCATGGTTCTTACCAGTATTAATAGTGGGTGTTTCTATCCCCATCATATTAGGCATAATTAAACAAAGTAAGATTAGATAGCCAAATTCTCGATTTCCCTTATTCTTGATAGACGCCAAACTCTCTGCGTTGATCTATGTAATTCTGGAAAAATTTCATTTTTAACAATAAAAAAACTGCAGACGAAAACTTCAAAAAGTTTCTGTCTGCAGGCACTATAAGTAACTTTTATCTAATCTGTTTCCTTTTTGAACGGGGAGGACCCAATATTTCTGACATAACAAACGCTTCCTGCAGGTTGATATTCCGTACATCAAATCCCTGTTTAGAAGGCTTGACATGTCTTTCTGTTGCTTGTTTTACTGCTTTTTGAACTATTGGCTTGAATTCCCTCGGGACAATTACATCAACCGGGGTTTCCTTTATAACAACCGGCTTCTCAGCTTGCTGTACTTTCTTCTTCTGAGCTTCGTACTGCTCCTTTATTGTTTGAGCAAGAGAGGTTGCTTCTCTTTGCAAATCAGGATGCCCGCTTAATTTCTTTTTAATTTCTCTTTCGCGTTCCTGGATTTTTTTCCGGATATCATCATCCTGTTTCCCCCCAATAGGTTGTGATTGTCCCTTAACAGGTTCACTTTTGTTTTTTGGAGGAGATGTATATTTTCTATTTTGCGTTTCATCAGGCTTCTCTGTACCTTTATCCCTTTGAAAGAACCAGCTTATTAAAGTTATAATCAAAAACAGGATAATGGGATTATCCCATATAGCTCCCATACTCATGGGCAGGACCTCCTTTCCCAGCAATCAGATAGGGAAATTATTCATCATCTGTATTTCGATCATCCTTGTTGGCTTTGCTTATGGATTCTCTCATATGTGTATCAGATGCAAGGTTTTGATAGTTCATATAATCCATAACGCCCATATTCCCCGCTTTGAAAGCTTGAGCCATTGCAAGCGGTACTTCGGCTTCAGACTCAACAACTTTTGCACGCATTTCTTCTACTCTTGCTTTCATCTCTTGTTCTTGTGCAATCGCCATAGCACGGCGCTCTTCAGCTTTTGCTTGCGCAATTTTTTTATCTGCTTCTGCTTGTTCTGTTTGCAGCTCTGCACCAATATTTTTGCCGATATCCACATCAGCTATATCAATAGATAAAATCTCAAATGCTGTTCCGGCATCCAGACCTTTACTTAAGACAGTTTGAGAGATACGTTCCGGATTTTCCAACACAGTTGTATGACTTTCACTGGAACCAATGGTGGAGATTACACCCTCACCAACCCTCGCGATAACAGTCTCTTCACCTGCACCCCCAACCAAACGCTCAATATTGGCACGTACAGTGATTCTAGCCTTTGCTTTAACCTCAATCCCATTAATAGCAACACCCGCAATAAACGGCGTTTCTATGACTTTAGGGTTAACACTCATTTGTACAGCTTCCAGCACATCACGTCCTGCAAGGTCAATAGCTGCACAACGTTCAAATGTCAAATCAATATTGGCACGATGAGCCGCAATTAGCGCATTAACAACCCGATCTACATTACCACCGGCTAGATAATGACTTTCCAGTTGATTCGTTGTTACATTTAGACCTGCTTTTGACGCTTTAATTAAAGGATTGATAACACGGCTTGGAGATACTCGACGCAATCTCATCCCAATCAATGTAAAGATGCTTACTCTCACTCCTGAAGCGATCGCTGAAATCCAAAGCATAACTGGTACAAAAGTGAATAGTACTGCCAATAAAATGATAACTAAAGCAATGCCCACAAGAGCAAAAATAGATGCTGATGTTAATACCATTTGTTTATAACTCCCTTCATACTTCTAATTATTATGAATCTAATGGTCGTACTACTATACGGGAACCTTCTGTTTTAATTACTTTGACATGCGTTCCCTTCGTTACAAAACTACCTTCACTTACCACGTCAATTCTTTCCCCTTCAAGCGAGAGTGTTCCAGAAGGACGCAGGTCAGTGACAAGAACACCTACTTTTCCAACTAAATCATGACGATTAATATTGGAAACATATCCGCTCTCCGTATTCGTAGAATCTGTGAGTATAATCCTATTAAAGGCTGTCATTTTCTTTCCAAATACTTTAATTAATATCACACTTGCTATAAATCCTGCAATCAATGCAATTAATATTGCGATTGCCATATGCTCCACATCCCCCGCAGCAAGAAAGAAGCTTGCTATAATTGCCATAAAACCAATAATTCCTACAATACCGCCAGGAAGGAATAATTCCAGTAATAGGAATGCTATTCCAACTATAAATAAGATTAACGGTTCATATCCGGCCAGACCTGATACCATATGTCCATAAAAAAACAATAACAGAGACGTAATACCGGCAAAACCAGGTAAGCCAAAACCAGGTGAATAAAGCTCAACGACAAGACCTATTGTGCCAATCGACAATAAAATAGGAATCACAATAGGATTCGTAAGGAAACGGGCTACTTTATCAGCAAAGCTTTCACCAAATTGAATTAATTCAGCTTTTTCATATCCCAGCGTTTTTAATAATTCCTTTTGATTTTCAACTGTACCTTCACTATAACCAACCTTTACAGCCTGGTTTGCTGTCAGCGTAAGCAGCTCTCCTTTTTCCGCTCCATACTCTGGCAAATCAATATCCTCATCAGCCATTGCTTTAGCATATAACGGATCTCTTCCACTTGATTCAGCAGCCTTTTGCATATTTGCAAGCCAATAGGATTGCGCTTTTTTATCAGCTGCATTACCATCAGATGTTATGATAGCAGCTGCACCCATTGTTGCACCGGGTACCATATAGATCTCATCAGCATTTAAAGAAATAAATGCACCGGCAGATAGGGCTCGGTTATTAACAAAGGCTATTGTTTTTAATTTAGTATTTGCAAATGTTTCACCGATCTCATCTGCTGCATCTACCGCCCCGCCAGGTGTATTAATATCGAATATAATCGCTTCTGCCCCATCTTTCTCAGCGGTTGCTATTGCTCTTTTCAGGAAGTTAGATAGACCTTTTTCCACCTCATTTTGCAGAGGGACTATGTATACTTTATCAGTATTCGCATTTCCTGACGGCGGACCTGCAATTCCAATTAAAAAAAATGCAAAGATGATCATAATTGACCACCATCTTTTCCTCATACCTGTTCACCCCTCCTTTCTTCTCCATTTTTGACGTCTTAATTCATTATACGTTATTTACATGCATAAGTTTCACAATACTTTGATATTCATCATATAATTAATTTACGGGATATAAAAAACCCGCAATTAAAATTGCGGGTTTTAAACGTCTTATTTTGTAAGATTTTGCAGTACAAGTTTATTGACTAAAGATCCATCAGCTTTACCCTTCACTTTTGGCATGACTGCGGACATTACTTTGCCCATGTCAGCCTTGGAAGTGGCATTCGTCTCGGCAATCGCTTGAGTAACAATCGCATTTAACTCATCCTCGGATAATTGCTGTGGCAAATATGCCTCGACAATCTCGATTTCTGATTGAAGCTTTTCGACCAAATCTTGGCGTCCTGCTTTATCAAATTCCTGGAGGGAGTCTTTGCGTTGCTTTAATTCGCGAGAAAGTACGGTTAACTCTTCATCTTCGGATAATTCTTGTTTACCAAGCTTTATTCCTTCATTTTGAAGAGAAGCCTTCACCATTCGGATGACGGAGAGCTTGTCTTTTTCTCTGTTCTTCATAGCTTGTTTCATATCGCTGTTTAAACGCTCAACAAGACTCATTTAAGGGCACCTCTTTTAGAACTTGCGTTTTCTCGCAGCTTCAGACTTTTTCTTACGTTTTACACTAGGTTTTTCATAGAATTCGCGCTTTCTTACTTCCTGCATAGTACCTTGCTTGGAAACTGTGCGTTTGAAGCGTCGAAGAGCATCTTCAAGCGATTCGTTTTTCTTAACGACTGTTTTAGACATCTCTTTCCCTCCCTCCGAGCACAACAACTCTAATTTCCTACACATAGAAGGAAACCATGTACCTTCAAATTATAATATATGTGTCGTTCAAGGTCAACTGTTATTCCTATAATCGTGTAGGTTAATTGAATGATATTTATAATTGAGATTTAAACTCTCCAATCTTCCTATCTATATATACCTCATTTTAAAAAAATAAAAACGGGCTGACGCAATCTGCACCAGCCCCACTGCCTAATATTATGAATTAACTACAGCTTGTTCGACCATATCATCCATCACACGGACAAATTGTCCTTCATTGTATGGATATCCGGCTTTTGTAATTTTTACTTTCACAATCTTTCCAACCATATCTTCCGTTGCAGGGAACACGACTTTCAAATAGTTATCTGAATATCCTTGATAGAGTCCTTTTGTCTTTCCATCTTCATATAGTTCCTCTGGAATCACTTCTAGAACTTCATTTTCATAGCTGGAAGCATATTCTTTCGCAATTTGCTCAGATAGTGAAATCAAGCGATGCACTCGATCGTTTTTAACATCCTCATCCACTTGATCTTCCATGCGGGCAGCTGGTGTACCAGTACGTTTGGAATAAGGGAATACATGCAGTTCAGAGAAACGATGATCTTTAATGAAATTATATGTTTCCATAAACTCTTCCTCTGTTTCACCAGGGAACCCAACAATCACATCTGATGTAACCGCTAAGTCAGGAAGTACTTCACGCAATCTTTCCAGTCTTTCTGCAAAGAATTCAGTAGAATACTTACGACGCATACGTTTAAGGACCGTATTAGAAGCTGATTGTATCGGAATATGCAAGTGAGGCACTACTTTATCAGACTCACGCAATACTTCAATCACTTCATCTGTTATTTGAGAGGCTTCAATGGATGAAATACGAATTCGTTTCAAACCTGCTACTTTTTGATCGAGTTCTCTCAATAGCATAGCGAGATTATAATCCTTCAAGTCTTCACCATAACCACCTGTATGAATACCTGTCAGGACAATTTCTTTATAGCCCGCTGCGACAAGCTGCTGAGCTTGACGAATAACTTCCTGCGGATCACGGGAGCGCAGCAATCCGCGCGCCCAAGGAATAATACAGAATGTACAGAAGTTATTACATCCTTCCTGAATTTTCAGGGAAGCACGCGTACGATCTGTAAAAGCAGGTACATCCATTTCTTCATAAACTCTCGTTTTCATGATATTTCTTACGCCATTAATAGGCTGTCTTTCAGTTAAATACGTATCGATATAACCTATTAATTTATCACGGTCCTGCGTTCCAACAACTATGTCCACTCCTGGAATTGCCATGATTTCTGCCGGTGAGGTTTGTGCATAACAACCCGTTACACAAATAACAGCATCAGGATTCTTACGCACTGCCCTGCGAATAATCTGCCGGCTTTTTTTATCTCCTGTATTCGTAACAGTACATGTATTAATAACATAAACATCCGAGCGTTGTTCAAAATCGACTCTTTCATATCCTGAAGCTTGAAACAGCTGCCATATCGCTTCTGTCTCATAATGATTCACTTTACATCCTAATGTATGGAACGCTACAGTTGCCATTCCCTTCACCTCGCTAATTCTAATTGATAAGATATGGCTGACAATGCGTATAAAGGAGCAGTCTCTGTACGTAAAATACGCGGTCCAAGACTGCATGTTTGAAAGCCATTTTCTAAAAGTTGATTCACTTCCGCGGTATCCAAGCCGCCTTCAGGGCCAAATACCATTAAAAGAGACTGCCCTGGTACCATCCCTCTAATTGTTTTCGCCAATTGCGAAGATTCCCCTTGCTTAGCGTCTTCTTCATAAGCAACTAGCTTATAATCATAGCTTTCAGCAAGATCTAACAATCTGCGAATATCTACAGGATCGTAAACACTGGGTATTTCAGTCCGATGGGATTGTTCTGCAGCTTCCTTCGCTATTTTCCGAAGCCGTTCTGTTTTCTTTGCAGCTTTTTTAGAATCCCATTTTACAATAGAACGAGTTGCATTAAAAGGGATAAAGGTATTTGCACCCAATTCTGTCCCTTTTTGGATAATCAATTCTAGTTTATCCCCTTTAGGCAAACCGTTCACAATGGTAACTTGAATGGGCAGTTCTTTTGTTCCTTCTATCCAATCAATAATGCGGCCAGTCAGAGCTTTATCTTGAATGGATTCAATTTTGACGATTGCCGTTTTTTTATCAATAACTCCATAAAATGTATCACCTGGATTCATTCGCATGACCCGGGTCATATGGTGAAAATCATCTCCGGTTATCGTTACTTCAAATTGATTTTCTAATTTCTCAATAAAATATCTCTGCATGGCCTGCACCTTTCTATCCTTAAAATCAATAACGACTAAAGCATTATTGCGGCGGAAAAACGTTTAGGCGTCTGCCTAATAATCCCTCACGAAATTCCTGCCGTCCGCTAGAGTCCTTAACTTAAGTATAGTGGGAGTTTGAACTCCCACTATACTCTAACATCCACCTTGATGTGGTGATTTCACTTAAAACAAGTAATACTTATAATTTACGAGCTGTAATGGAGACCCAGTCTTCCATTGTCATGACATCCTCAATTACAAGTCCGGCTTTCTGAATAGCTTCTTCCACTTCCCGGCGTTTTTGCTGGATGATGCCGGAAGATATAAAGGTTCCGCCTGGTTTAAGCACTCTGGCTACATCTTCTGTACAACGTACAATAATTTCAGCCAATATATTAGCTACCACTATATCTGCTTCAAATTCAATTCCTTTTAAAAGGTCATTTTGTTTAATTGTAACTTTATCATGTACCTTATTTAATTTACAATTCACCCTGGCACTGTTCACAGCTACCTCATCCAGATCAAGCGCCAAAATAGACTCGGCGCCAAATTTAGCAGCAGTGATTGTAAGTACCCCTGAACCAGTCCCTACATCAATGACCTTCATCCCAGGTTTGACTGTTTTCTCAAGTGCTTGAATACAAAGTACAGTTGTAGGATGTGTACCTGTGCCGAATGCCATGCCTGGATCCAATTCAATAATTTTTTCGTCTGTATGAACCGGAGTGTATTCCTCCCACGTCGGAACGATTGTGACTTGTTCCGAAATCTTGACTGGATGGTAATACTTTTTCCATGCAGTGGACCATTCTTCCTCATTAACCTCACTGATGGTTACTTTATTATGACCTAGATCGATATCATATTTTATTAGATTATTGATAAGGTCCTTAATGCCATCTACTGTGTCACCAAGGAAACTTGTGACAGGGAGATAAGCTTTAATAAGTACGCCTTCTTCAGGAAAATCAGCAGGATTAAGTTGATAGATTTCTCCGAATACATTCTCCCTTTCACGAACCAATTCAAGCGGATCTTCAATCACTACCCCGCTTGCACCAGCCTCATGTAATATATTCGATATTGGTTCGATCGCTTCATTCGTTGTATGAATACATAATTCGGACCATTTCATTTTCTACCAACTCCTACCTGTTTATTCACCTTTGATTGCTCTTTTAACTTTCGAAAAAAAACCTTCATCATGTTCATCTAATTGTCCTTGACCACTGATTTCAGCAAATTCGCGAATTAATTCTTTTTGTTTATCGGATAATTTGGTTGGCGTTACAACTAAAATACGGATGTGCTGATCACCTTGACCATATCCTCTAACGTTAGGAACACCTTTTCCTTTTAAGCGGAAGCGAGTACCTGTTTGTGTTCCAGCCGGCACTTTCAGTTTCACTTTACCATGCATGGTTGGAACTTCAATTTCATCACCCAATGCAGCCTGTGCAAAGGTAATAGGCATTTCACAGTAAATATCGTCACCATCACGCTCAAAGAATTCATGCGGTCTGATTTGGAACACAACAAACAAGTCTCCCGGAGGGCCGCCATTAATACCAGGTTCACCTTTACCAGGAACACGTAATTGTTGACCATCATCAACACCTGCAGGTACTTTGATTTGAATTTTATTCCGTTTTTTCACAGAACCTTTACCGTGACAGGTAGCACATTTCTGCTTAATAATTTTTCCTGTACCACTGCAATGTTGACATACTCTGCGGTTCACAATTCGTCCGAATGGAGTATTTTGTTCTACATTTAATTGGCCTGTACCATTACAGTGAGAACATGTTTCCGGTTTTGTGCCAGGTTTTGCTCCTGACCCTTTACATGTATCACACTCTTCCTCTTTCGGTATTTCAATGGTCGTTTCTGTACCAAATACAGCTTCATCAAATGATAATGTCATTGTATATTGCAGGTCTGCACCTTGACGGGGAGCATTTGGATCTCTTCTTCCCCCTCCGCCAAAGAAAGAATTGAATATATCTTCAAAACCACCGAAGCCTTCGAAACCAGCTCCGCCTCCACCAAATCCCTGTGTTGGATCTTCGTGGCCAAATTGATCATATCTCGCTTTCTTTTGATCATCGCTTAACACTTCATAAGCTTCCTGGATCTCTTTAAATTTTTCCGTAGCATCTGCTGCTTTATTGAGGTCAGGATGATATTGCTTGGAAAGGCGGCGATATGCTTTTTTTATCTCATCCTTCGAGGCATTTTTGCCAACCCCCAACACCTCATAATAATCCCGTTTGCTCATTCCTCACACTCCTGATTCTATATAATCCGTCGTTTCACATAAAAATCATTGTACCACTTGACTAAGCTGCGGCGCAATATAAACAGAAAATGTCCAATTTGTTAAAAAAAGTCAAAGTCAAGGAGATCCTGACTTTGACTTTTTTACGTTCAATCATTATTTTTTGTCGTCGTCAACTTCAGTAAATTCTGCATCTACGACATCATCAGCCTTGCCCGCACCATCTTGACCTGGTTGTTGTTGCGCAGCTTGAGCAGCTTGCTCATAAAGTTTCACGCTAAGAGCTTGCACAATTTCCTGCAATGCTTCTTTTTTCTCTTTCATTTCAGCAAGATCATTCTTCTCAATTGCTGCTTTTAAAGCATCTTTAGCTTCTGTTGCTTTTTGAACTTCAGCTTCTTCTACTTTACCTTCAAGATCTTTTAATGTTTTTTCTGTTTGGAATACTAAAGCATCAGATTCGTTACGTAATTCAGCTTCTTCCTTACGTTTTTTATCTGCTTCTGCATTTTCTTCCGCTTCTTTAACCATGCGATCGATTTCTTCATCGCTTAAGCTTGTAGCTGATTGAATCGTAATCGCCTGCTCTTTATTTGTACCAAGATCTTTTGCACGTACATTAACGATACCGTTATTATCAATATCGAACGTTACTTCAATTTGCGGGATTCCGCGTGGTGCCGGTGGAATATCAGTCAATTGGAAGCGACCAAGCGTTTTGTTATCTGCTGCCATTTGACGTTCCCCTTGAAGAACATGGATATCTACTGCTGTTTGGTTATCAGCTGCTGTAGAGAAAATTTGAGATTTGCTAGTTGGGATTGTTGTATTACGGTCGATTAAACGAGTAAATACTCCACCCATTGTTTCAATACCAAGAGATAAAGAAGTTACATCAAGTAATACAACATCTTTAACGTCACCGGAGATAACTCCACCTTGGATTGCTGCACCCATAGCAACAACTTCATCAGGGTTTACCCCTTTATGAGGCTCTTTACCAGTTTCTTTTTTAATTGCTTCCTGAACAGCAGGAATACGAGTAGAACCACCAACTAAGATAACTTTATCAATCTCAGCCGGAGACAAGCCTGCATCACGAAGAGCTTGGCGAGTAGGTCCCATTGTTCTTTCTACTAAAGAAGCAGTGATTTCATCGAATTTCGCGCGTGTTAATGTTAAATCCATGTGCAATGGACCTGCTTCACCCGCAGTGATGAACGGCAAGGAAATTTGTGTAGATGTTACACCTGACAAATCTTTTTTCGCTTTTTCAGCAGCGTCTTTCAAACGTTGAAGAGCCATTTTATCTTTAGATAGATCGATTCCATTTTCTTTGCGGAATTCTTCGATTAAATATTCCATTACTGCGTTATCGAAGTCATCTCCACCCAAACGTGCGTCACCAGCTGTTGAGCGTACTTCGAATACACCGTCACCTAGCTCAAGGATGGATACGTCAAATGTACCGCCGCCAAGGTCGAATACAAGGATTTTTTGATCTTCTTCAGTTTTATCCAAACCATACGCTAATGCAGCAGCAGTTGGTTCGTTGATAATACGTTCTACTTCTAAACCAGCGATACGGCCAGCATCTTTTGTTGCTTGACGTTCAGCATCGTTAAAGTAAGCAGGTACTGTAATAACAGCTTTTGTTACTTTTTCTCCCAGGTATTCTTCAGCATAGGATTTTAAATATTGAAGAATAATCGCAGATACTTCTTGTGGAGAGTAATCTTTTCCTTCGATATTTACTGAGTAATCTGTACCCATATGGCGTTTGATGGAGCTGATCGTATTCAGGTTTGTGATAGCTTGGCGTTTCGCTACTTCCCCAACTTGACGTTCTCCGTTTTTAAATGCAACAACAGATGGAGTGGTTCTATTACCTTCTGGATTTGGAATAACTTTTGGTTCTCCGCCTTCTAATACGGATACACAAGAGTTGGTAGTTCCTAAGTCAATACCAATAATTTTACTCATTTACTTTTTACCTCCCATTAATTATGTAGCCTATGTGTTTGATTACTGATTCACTTTAACCATTGATGGTCGAATAACCCGGTCTTTTAATTTATAACCCTTTTGGAATTCTTCCACAATGATATTTGAACCGTATTCTTCGTTATTGTCCTGCATAATCGCTTGATGAACATGAGGGTCGAATTCTTGACCTACTGATTCGATTACCTCTACACCTTCTTCTTTCAAGGCAGATAAAATACTTGTTAAAACCATATTCATTCCTTGAAGAAGCGGTTTTGTTTCATCTGTTTCAGTTGTACTATTTATCGCCCTATCAAAATTATCTAAAGCAGGCAAAAGATTTGTTACAAGAGATTGAGCTCTATATTTTTGCGCTGCTTCAGCATCCAATTTAACACGGCGGCGATAGTTATCAAAATCTGCATAAAGACGAACATATTTTGCTTCAGCTTCCTGCAATTTCTTTTCTAGTTCAGCTACTTTGCTATCCCCATCATTTTCGGAAGCTTCCTCAACAGGTTCACTTGTTTCAGTGGTTTCCTCAGAGGCTGTATCATTCATTTTATTTTCTTCTGCTTCATCAAATATTTCTTCAATATTATCTTGATTTTTTTCAGACACTGCTTCTCACCTCCCTGAAAGTGTTGTTCTATATACGTTAAAGCAGTATTACTACTATTACCGTTACTTTTTATTTTGATACTGTTTTGTCAGCATCTCAGTTAAGTCATTCGCAAAAAATGACAATAAACTCATCACTCTGGAATAATCCATCCGAGTAGGTCCAAGAATAGCTATAGTTCCAAGATTCTCGTCTCCAATGGAGTAGGTAGTGCTGATAATACTGCAGTTTTCAAGCGCCATATTATTATTTTCGGTGCCTATTTTCACATTGATTCCTTCATGTGTTTTACTGACCAACTCATACAAGTCTCTTCCCTGTTCCATGATTTTAAAGATTGCCTTTACTTTTTCAATATCATGAAATTCAGGCTGGCTTAGCATATTCGCCTTACCGCCAAAGAAAAGTTTCTCGTTCTCCGGCAATTGCAGAGATGTTGCTAGCATTTGCAGAACCATATCATAATTTGTAATATGCTGTTTTAATAATACAGCTACTTCCCTGAAAATCTTATCTTTAAGCTGCACCAATGGTACACCGCTCAAGCGATCATTTAGGATATTTACCACTCTCTCCATTTCATTCATATCAAATCCTGGAGGAAGATAAATCATTTTATTTTCAACATGACCAGTATCCGTCACGATGATAGCAATTGCCTTATTTGTATCAAGCGGTACAATTTGGATTCGACGTAAGTGATTTTCTAAAACAGCAGGTCCAAGCATAATCGCCGTATAATTCGTAATTTCGGATAGTATGCCGGCAGAACGTTGCACTATCTTCTCTAACTCAAATAATCTCTCTTTAAAAACAGATTTAAGCTTAAGAACATCATCCTTTTGCAGCTGCTGAGGTGAAACAAGATGATCCACATAGTACCGATACCCTTTTTCAGAGGGAATACGCCCTGAAGAGGTATGTGTTTTTTCGAGATACCCCATTTCCTCTAAATCAGCCATTTCATTTCTGATTGTGGCAGAACTTAGCGAAATGCCTTCTTTTTTGGAAATATTTCTGGACCCCACAGGTTGGGCGGTAGAAATAAAATCATCGATGATCACCTGTAAAATTGCCAGTTGTCTATTTGTTAACATCGATAATCACCCCTGTTAGCACTCTTTACTACTGAGTGCTAAGTCTATAAATAAAGTAACAAAACCGTCGTTATGTGTCAACGGTTATGATTATGTTTTCTCTCTTATTTTTAAACTATAATAAAAATGCCTGGAACACTTCGTTCCCCATTAATTTACCCGGATGTGTCAGTCGGACTCTTCCGTTTACCAACTCCAATAACCCCTCTGAAACCATTCTTTTTATTGTTTCCCCAAATACGTCATTTATGTTTACAGAAAATCTCTTTTGGAAATGTTCCAGAGAAACTCCCTCCATTTTTCTAAGCCCCAAAAACATCTCTTCTTCCATTTGTTCCTTTCGCGTAACGGTTGCTTGCTCAACGATCGGCTTCCTGCCATCCTGAATAGCATTCATATATTTCTTTAGGGGTCCATGATTATGATAACGGACAGCATCGAGGTATCCATGAGCACCAGCACCAAGACCATAGTATTCTTCATTGTTCCAATATACGAGGTTATGCCTGCTTTCAAATCCTTTTTTTGCAAAATTTGAAATCTCATATTGATCGTAGCCCGCTTCTACTAAACGTTCCATGACATATTCATACATAGTAGCCTCAGCATCCTCACCCGGTAAGGATAATTTACCTTTATTGAGCATGATATAAAACACAGTCTTCGGTTCAATAATTAAAGAGTAAGCTGAAAAATGCGGAAGATTTAATTGTAAAGCGCGATCTACTGTATCCTCTAAATCACTGAGTGTTTGACCGGGCAAGGAATAAATCAAGTCAATGCTAATGTTGTCAAAACCTTCTTCTCTTGCCATATCAATGGTCTCATACACATCTTTGACATTGTGCGCACGGCCAATCTTTTTCAATAGTTCTTCGTTGAATGATTGAACACCCAGACTTAATCGGTTGACGCCTGCTTCCTTCATAATTCTCAATTTATCCTTTGACAAATCACCTGGATTGGCCTCAACTGTGTATTCATACCCTGGCGTAAGCGTAACTTTTTCTTTCATGGAAAATAACAATTGTTCCAGCTGCAGAGGTTCTAAAGCAGATGGAGTACCTCCCCCAATAAAAACAGTGGATAAGGGTTCATTTTGAGACAGATTATATAAATCCATCTCAGTCAATAATGTTTGGATATATTCATCCACCGGCTGG
The DNA here is from genome assembly GCF_008087365.1 of Bacillus sp. E214. Classification (NCBI taxonomy): domain Bacteria; kingdom Bacillati; phylum Bacillota; class Bacilli; order Caryophanales; family Bacillaceae; genus Bacillus; species Bacillus sp. E214. Next base: position 1,868,809 of record NZ_VENN01000001.1, read on the forward strand.
TTCTGAATAAAAAATTTATTAAAATCACAGTAGTGACATATTTGTGTACAAAATGGAATGTGGATATATAAACTTTTAACCAATTCCAACACCCCTTTCTAAGATCGAAAAAAAACGTTATATCTATCATAATAAAATAGAGGCCAGAACAAAAATGTCTGGCCTGCTTTTCTTACTATTTTATTTTTTTGAATTGGAGTCATCCATCTTCAGAACTGCCATAAACGCTTCTTGCGGAACTTCTACAGAACCAACTTGTTTCATGCGTTTTTTACCTTCTTTTTGTTTCTCTAATAATTTACGTTTACGTGAAATATCTCCACCGTAACATTTTGCAAGTACATTCTTCCTCATTGCTTTAATCGAAGAACGTGCAATGATTTTATTGCCGATTGCTGCCTGTATAGGCACCTCAAATTGTTGTCGAGGAATAAGCTCCTTCAACTTTTCTACAATAATTTTTCCACGCTCATATGCAAAGTCTCTATGAACGATAAAGCTCAATGCATCAACGGTTTCACCGTTTAATAAGATGTCCATTTTAACCAGTTTAGATTCTTGGTAGCCAATTAACTCATAGTCAAAAGATGCATATCCTTTTGTATTTGATTTTAATTGGTCAAAGAAATCATAAACAATTTCGGATAATGGCAGTTCATAAATGATAGTTACGCGGTTCTCATCAGCATATTGCATATCGATGAAATTCCCACGCTTCATTTGACAAAGCTCCATAATTGCACCGACAAAATCATTTGGTGCCATCAAGGTAGCTTTTACATATGGCTCCTCAATACTTTCAATCTTTTGCGGGTCAGGCATGTTAGATGGATTATCGATATTAATCTCACTGCCATCTGTCATCTTAACCTTATAAATTACGCTTGGTGCCGTTGTAATCAAATCAATATTAAATTCACGTTCAATTCTTTCCTGGATAATTTCCATATGCAATAATCCAAGGAATCCGCAACGGAAACCAAATCCAAGCGCCTGAGAGGTTTCTGGTTCATATTGCAAGGAAGAATCGTTTAGCTCCAGTTTTTCAAGTGCTTCACGTAAATCGTTAAATTTTGCTGTATCAATTGGATATAGACCGCAATAAACCATCGGATTCATACGGCGATACCCCGGTAATGGTTCTGTTGCTCCATTTTTAGCATTGGTGATTGTGTCCCCGACTTGTGTATCGCCGACATTTTTAATGGCAGCTGTCAGGAATCCAACATCTCCTACTGTTAGTTCATCGCATAGAGTTGCTTTTGGAGTATGGACACCCACCTCGAGAACTTCAAATTCCTTACCTGTCGCCATCATTCTGATCTTATCACCCGGTTTTACCGTACCCTCCATCACTCGAATGGATACGATGACTCCACGATATGCATCATAGATTGAATCAAAAATCAATGCTTTCAGAGGAGCTTCGGGATCTCCAGTTGGAGCAGGTACTTTTTCCGCAATTTGTTCGAGGATTTCTTCAATCCCGATACCAGCTTTAGCAGAGGCAAGAACAGCTTCAGATGCATCCAGCCCAATTACATCTTCAATCTCACCACGAACGCGTTCCGGGTCAGCACTAGGCAAATCTATTTTATTAATGATTGGCAAGATCTCCAAATCATTGTCTAATGCCAAATAAACATTGGCCAAAGTTTGCGCTTCGATTCCCTGTGCAGCATCGACCACTAGCACAGCACCTTCACAAGCTGCCAAACTTCTGGATACTTCATACGTGAAATCCACGTGTCCCGGAGTATCAATTAAATGGAAAATATATTCCTCGCCGTCTTTCGCCTTATATTTCAATTGAACAGCATTCAATTTGATTGTTATTCCGCGCTCTCTTTCCAAATCCATGGAATCAAGAAGCTGGTCTTTCATCTCTCTGGAAGTAAGAGCATTCGTTTTTTCTAATATTCTGTCCGCTAATGTCGATTTCCCATGGTCAATATGAGCAATAATCGAAAAGTTACGGATTTTACTTTGTCGTTTTAGCCGTTCCTGATTATTCATTCTGTTCACTCCTGTTACTTTCAAAACACAGATATTACTGATTATAGCAGAAATAAATTCAAACCGTAAACGGTTTAGGAGAAATGAGGGAATTAAATAGATAAATAAAGAAAGCTCGCGGAGTTTTAATCAGCTCCGTACGAGCTCGCTTGGATTATATTATTCATCTGAAATCATTCCTGCCATCCCTTTAAATAAACTTGTTAAGGTATCAGATATGCCTTTCCCTGCACTGGATAAAACATTAAATGCCTTCCATTCTTCCATTTCCTTTTTCTTTTCCTCCAGGTCAGTTGTCGAAACCTGATTTCCGAGAACCGTAGCGTTAATGTCTCCGTCATCCTGTTTATCAATTGTAAAGGCTTCATACATTTTTGGATCATCATATCCCTGCATTTTTTTCATATTTTGATTGGCCAGCTGCATTCCCAGGATGACCCCAAAGAGAAGGAGGAAAAGAAGCATACTTATTTTTAAAATAAATTTACCCATCTTGGCATTCTCCTTTATTTATTTCTCACTCTGCAGCATTTCCCTGTACTGGCTCGGCATCCCAATAATGCTCAGCTAATACATCAGCTAACACTTCCATTGAAGCATTTAATTCGTCCAATGTATTATCCACACCGCCAGCTTCAACTAACATGGCATTTCCGGATAAATCTTGATTAAACTTCCCATTCGTCCCCGCACCTCTTTTTTCAAAGACACCGCGACTTAAACCAGGATATTTTTCTGAAATTTTCTTGTGCATCTCCTCTGCCAACTTTAAGTTCTGTTCATAATTTGGATTTTCACCACCAATAATGAAGCATAATCTAGCATAAGCTTTTCCGTTAATTGAAATAGTCGTCACTTTTTTTCGCTGCGAATCACGGTGAACATCAATAAAATATTTCAAGTTTTTGTCGTTAGCCATAACCTCTTGGACAAGACTTCGCGATTGGCTGTATGAACTGCCATATTGCAGCCCTTTCTTGTTCAATATGGCATTAACATCTGTTTTATCTACCTTTGTCCCAATGCCTTTCGCTTCAAGCGACTTCTTGAGCTTCTCACCGACAAGCGTGACATTTGCTTTTGAATGAAAGGCAGAATTAGGATTTGTCACACCTTTTAATAAAGGAAGATACGATTCCCTTGTATGTGAGAAATAGATGTACATCACTTCTTCTTTCGTTTTCTGAGTACCAGCCTGTTCTGGTTTAACAGGTTCTTCTTCATCCACGATTTCCTCAGTCTCTGTATCTTTTTCCATAGCTTCCTCTGATGGAGGAGACTCAATTGGCATATTTGTGTAATTAGTACCCTCACCTGCCACTAAAATCTCCCCATCAAACAAGGAATATCCCGGTAGCTCATGTCCCAATAAACTCCGTGGATCATTTAATGAGATATTTGTCAGTGATTGGAAAATCTGCCTCGAAACAGACTCTGTCTCCTCTTCGGGGAATGATTGCAAAAAGTACTTATTCCCTTGCCCTAAATACTTATATAAAATTTTACCGGGAACTTGTCCAGTCGCTTCATTCACCGAATCTGAACTTGGTCGAAATTCTGGTTTAAGCGATGTCAATAATCCGGTTACCAAAAATATAAAAACCATCGTAACAAGTATAATCAGTATGAAACGAATGATGGTGGCTGCTTGAAGTGCAACTACGACAAAACTAGGTTTTTTTGCTTTCATGGTTCCACCCTTTCAGAAGCATTCTAGTAAAATGTATGCTTTGATAGAGTAACTAGAACCATACTCGGAGATTAATGTGTGTAATAGCCTGTATTATCTTGATTTATGGCCTCATGCAGAGCTGCATTCATACCATTGGCTATCAAGTTTGCCATTTCCTCTATGAATACATCCACTTCCTTAGGCGTAACCATCAAATTATGTCCCAAAGGAGCGAGCACTTCACGAATCAGCATTCTCTTTTCCTCATCGGATAGTGTGCCTACAATACCAAGAAATGTCTTTTTGTGCTCTTCTTCTGGTAAGTCTTCTTCTGTTAATTTACGTTTCTTTCCAAATGTCATCCCGGCCGGAGCAAGAGCTCGGCGAGGACGGTCTCCCTCTTTTAATTCACGTCCAAAATGCTTCAATATATAATCAATTGTATCAGAGGTAATCGATACAGCATCCACCACTGTTGGTACACCAATCGAGATAACTGGCACTCCTAATGTTTCCTTACTAAGTTCTTTCCGTTTATTGCCCACACCAGATCCAGGATGAATTCCGGTATCTGTAATTTGAATGGTAGTATTTACACGTTCAATAGAACGAGCTGCCAGTGCATCAATAGCAATGATGAAATCAGGATGAATATTGTCTACGATTCCTTTAATAATATCGCTGGTTTCAATTCCCGTCACACCCATAACCCCTGGTGAGATGGCACTGACCGGACGAAATCCTTCAGAAACAGATTCAGGCTGAAATTTAAACAGATGCCTAGTTACGATTAAATTATCCGTTACCGTAGGACCAAGAGCATCCGGTGTTACATGCCAATTTCCCAATCCTACAACAAGACAATGTGCATCTTTTTTTAATCCAACTCGGTCTATTAGATAGGCCAGTTGTTTAGCAAACACAACCTCGACTTTTTTTTGCAGCTCAGAATCCTGCTCACGAATTCCTTGAACTTCCAGTGTTATGTAAAAGCCAGGCTTTTTTCCTACCTGTTTTTCGCCTTCTTTCGTTATTTCAACATGCGATAATTTAATCCCATCCATCTCTCGCTCTTTAAAAATTACACCTCCGATATTCGATGTGTCCGGTGCGTCAGATAGCGGAATAGCCAGTTCCCTAGCCTCAATAGCCAAATCAGTCCTTATTTGATACTGACTCATATCTAAATCTTTATTCAAATGATTACCCCCATGAAATGATCTTTAGGAGCTATTTTCCCCGTATTTCTTTCTTCTCATTCTTTTAATATGTAAAGAGCTTTGTTTAAACAGAAAAAACTACTTATCACTATGGTTTTTTTTGATTTGATGCATCTGAGTATTGCATAAAGACATACATTTTGATAGAATATCATATGTTGTGAATGTTATTTGATTAGAATATCGAGTTGACATAATCTCGGTTCTTCTGGAGGTGAAAAGAATGGCTAATATCAAATCAGCTATTAAACGCGTTAAAACTAACGAAACTGCTAGAGCTAACAATATTGCTCAAAAATCTGCTGTACGTACAAACGTTAAAAAAGTAGAATCTGCAATTGCTCTTAACGATGCTACTGCTGCTAACGAATCTATCGTTGCTGCTGTTAAAGGACTAGATAAAGCTGCAACTAAAGGCTTAATCAGCAAAAATGCTGCTGCTCGTAAAAAATCTCGTCTTATGAAAAAAGTAAACAAGTTGAACGCTTAATGAAACGTACCCTCTAGAGGGTCGTTTTTTTTTGTGTGATTTATTATGAGAATATGGATTATTTCATTGATGGGAAATCACTTTAGAGATGATTACCAGTTGAATTTTGGGAGCTTGAACGAAATTAGTACACAACAGAAAGCTGCAGGAGCAGCATTGCAGCTTCCATTTTAACTTTTATAAAGACGAACCCTGTATAACACCCTCACTTTTTCAGGCCTAAAAAAAAGGAGCCTGATAGCTCCTTCCGATAAAAACTCTATTTAGCCTTCAACACTGTCTTCTACAGTATCTGTTTCCGGTTGCTTTGCCTGCATATATATTACTGTTGCACAAACTAGTAATAAGATTCCAATTAAGCTAAATTGCGTGGATATAGAAGCTGGTATTAATCCGAGACCTGATGATCCGGCAACAACCCCTAATGAAAATAACGCATAAAAATATCCATATGCCTTCCCGCGCATCCTTTTAGTAGTCGATTGAACCAATAATGAATTTACGGCAGGAAATAAGAAAGCAAACCCAATCCCGTATAAAACCATTATAGAATAAAGAACCATTAGCTCACTTGATTGCCCCAGTAAAACTTGGCTGATCCCCATACATGCTAATCCAATCGAAAAGCTAACCAAGGGCGGAATTCGATCAAAATATTTATTCGTCGGCAGAATAAATATAGCAACAGCAACCAATCCAAATATACTCATTAACGTACCGCTTAATCTTGAACTATAACCTAATACATCAATGTGCAAGGGCAGCAAATACGCAAGTGCCCCTTGTGAAAACATTAAAAAGAATGCTCCGGTGTAGGCTTGGAGTATCCCTTTATTAAAGATAAGTTTTCCCCTCTTCTCCGTCTTATGCTGTTTCGATTCAGAATGAGTTCTCAAAAACAACAATGTTGCAAGCAAAAGAATAATTCCACACGCAGCAATGGTCGTAAAAACAAATGGCACAGATGTCCTGCTAGCCATAATACCGCCATATGCAGGACCGCAAATAGCTGCGATTCCAATAAATGAACCTGTCACAGCACTTTGGCTGCCTTTCTTCTTACTATCCATTTGGTTAGCTAAGTACGTAAAAGCAGCAGGTACAATTAATCCACCAAGGAAGCCATGGAGGAAACGTACGATGATCAGTTCAGGTACATCATTTACAAAATTATAAAGCAGTAAAGAAATGCTCGTCATAAGCAAGCCTGTACAAAGTACAATAAAAGATCCATATTTATCCGTAAAAATCCCAGACAATATATTCCCAAAAGTATTCGTCAATGAATACATTCCCACAACAATCCCTGCAATCATTACACTTGCGCCAAGCGAAGTAGCATATGTACTCATAACTGGTAGCTGTGTAAATAAATCGATAAACGTAAACATGATAATGGCATATACAATCCACAGCTTCGGTAAGGGTTTTACATCGTACAATGATTGATGCTTTTTCAGCCACACATCAAAACAAAAATTACCGAATGGGATGAAAGCAACAAGGAAGGCTAACAGAGACCAGCCTATTTTCCACTGTATTCGAATTTGAGTATAAATAATGGAAGCTATATATCCAATAAATATCCCACCGTGGATTGAACCCGCAAGAGTAACGGCAAAGGGTAAATCTGCCCAGTATTTAAGCGGCATGGCTATGCCCAATAATAAAAGCAGTGAGATACCATCCAGTATTCCCGTAATCCGTAGTATGGTAATGGGATGCAATCCCTTATACTTCTTATTTAACACAATTTCACTCCTCTATGATGCAACAAACTTCACATTTAAATTATAGTCTATTTTTTATACCAAATTAATTCGAATAGCAAACTTCCATGTTCTAAATATGAACAAATAAAGAACTTTCTATTTTATCCTCTTGCATAGACCAATATCCATTTTGGTTATTCTTATTCCTTCCTCTACATACATTTAATATAATTAGCCACCGAAAGGAGAAAAGAAATGCAAATACATGTTGTCAGACAAGGAGAGAGTATCTATTCCATTGCGCAGACCTTTAATACTACTCCTGAACAAATTATCTCTTCAAATCAATTAGAAAATCCAAATGATTTGGTTATAGGTCAGGCACTTGTTATTCCGATTACAGGGAGCTATTACTTTGTGCAACCAGGAGATAGCCTATATACAATTGCCCGGAGGTTTGGAAGAACTGCTCAAGAAATTGCAGAAGTAAATAATATTTCATTAAACACACCATTAACTGTAGGATTAAGGCTGTATATTCCTCCAATCCCTAGACGTGAAGCTGAATTTAATGCCTATGTGGAACCAAGAGGAAATACTGTTTCTCCCAATCTGGAACGAGAAGCAAGAATTGCAGTACCTCACCTTACATACTTATCACCGTTCAGCTATCAAGTTCAACGCGACGGTACGCTAAAACCGCCTCTATTAGGTGAATTTCCGGCCATAGCCAGGAGCGCGAACAATGTACTGGTCATGGTTGTGACAAATTTAGAGAATGATGCGTTCAGCAGTGAACTCGGGGAGGTTATTTTAAACAATACGGATATCCAAAATAATTTGCTTTCCAACATTGAAGATACTGCCAAAGCTCAAGGATTTAGAGATATTCATTTTGATTTTGAAAGTCTTAGAGGGGAAGATCGGGAGGCTTATACAAATTTCTTACAAAAAGCAAAGGAAAGATTTTCACCGCAAGGCTGGCAGGTTTCAATTGCGCTGGCTCCAAAAACAAGCGCCACCCAAACGGGCAAGTGGTATGAAGCACATGATTACAAAGCACAGGGTGCAGTTGTAGATTGGGTCCTCATTATGACCTATGAGTGGGGTTACAGCGGTGGGCCAGCTCAGGCTGTATCTCCTATAGGACCTGTTCGCCAGGTGCTTACCTATGCGATTTCAGAGATTCCATCACGTAAAATTATGATGGGGCAAAATCTGTATGGCTATGATTGGACACTCCCCTTCGTACAGGGTACTACAGCCAGAGCGCTCTCCCCTCAGCAGGCCATTGATCTGGCACGACGTAATAACGTACCAATTCTTTATGACAATAATGCTCAGGCACCCTATTTTAGATACAGGGATGCCGAAGGAAGAGAACACGAGGTATGGTTTGAGGATGCTCGCTCCATACAGGCAAAATTTAATCTACTAAAGGAATTAAATCTTCGGGGGATGAGTTATTGGAAATTAGGATTATCGTTTCCGCAGAACTGGCTCCTAATAGAAAACAACTTCACAACCATTAAAAGATAGGATTACAAAAAAGGTATCATGCACTCGCCATGATACCTTTCGTTTTACCAGGTACTGTTATGATTTTAATATAAATAGCTCTAAAAGGATTTCTTTGTCTCCGGCACCGCTCTTCATTTTATAGTCCAGCTCTGCCAATTCAGAGAGAGCACGCATCAATTTCATTTCTGTAAAATCATTCACACGCTTCAGTGCAAGTTTTACCGGATAAGGGCTCATTTTTAATTTAGATGCTATTTGCTGGGCATTGTAGCCCTGTCCTGATAGTTTTTTAACCTGAAGTATAATCCTGTATTGCCGTGCAATGGCTGCTAATATACGAATTGGCTCTTCCTTTAAAATCAGAAGCTCTTTATATAACTGGATAGCTTCTTTTTTTTGGCCATTCATAATATAATCGACCAAATCAAATACATTTTGGTCAAAGGTCTTGGGAACAAGTTTATTTACCATTGCCTTGTCAATTTCCTGTTCGACCGTCGCATACAAAGCGAGCTTTTCTAACTCACTTGCAGCCATCATTAAGTGATTCCCCGTCAGAGATAATAAAGTTTCTACCGCCTCAGGTGTAATTTTCACTCCTAAGGATTTAGCGTTGGCAGTGATCCATTTAGATAATTCCTTTTCGTATAGCGGTTTCGCTTCCAAGACTGCAGAATTTCTCTTTAATTCCTTCGTTATTTTCTTACGCTCGTCCAGCTTTGGATATGGAGCTATAAAGATGGCAATTGATGTCGGTGAAGGATTAGCCAGATAGCTTTCCAATCTTTTTAGATCATGCTCAACCTTTTCCTTCTTTCTTTCGGCTGTCAAAAATATGGGATTATGTAATATAACAACCCTGCGCTCCCCGATAAACGGTAAGGTTTCCAATTCCTCGATTGCCAACTCTACAGGTGTTTCCTCCAGATCAATAGTAGCCAAATTAAACTCTGCTTCATCCTCTGATAAAGCATGCTCGCAGATTAAAGCCTTTGTTTTTTTTATAAAATACTCTTCTTCGCCAAATAAAAGGTAGACAGGACTAAACCGTTTACTTTTAATTGTATTCCATAAATCCATTACCAATATAATCGCCTCTGTTTATAAATTCCTTCTTTCATCCTAATCCCCACCATCAATTTTGACAAGTCTTTCAAGAGGAACCGGAAAAAATAACCGGTTCCCAGAATCTATATCAACGCCTTCTTGCCGGACCCGGGATACCTAACAAAAAAGCGAAAAAGCGCTATAGATCAGTTACCATTTAAATGACTCTTTCATGTACTGAAATGTTTATTTGGAAAATAGCAGGATAATAATTATATAAATTTGGAGATTGTGGATTTTTTTTACTAAATGTTCTATGATAAAAGAGGTCGGGGGGTGGATTAATGAACGAGTTTGAAAAGAATGTACAATCAAAAACAAATGACGTATCAGATTCCATCATGGGATTTGTTGTATCATTTGGTTTTTTCGCTACCATGTTTATTATTGCCATGGTCATCCAATTAATCGGTGCATAGTTCATTTTTTCAAGCGGCCTCATGGCCGTTTTTCATTTCTTACACATACTATGGACTTTGAATAGAAATCGTTCCATCTTTTTTGTTCGTATACGTATATTGAATACTGCCCTGTAAATCTGTTCTGTAAATAATAATATTTTCTTTATCAAGCAAATGAATGACTTCCTCATGTGGGTGGCCAAAACGATTATCTCTTCCCGATGAAATGACAGCTATTTTAGGATCTACCTCTCTTATAAAATCTATTTGGGAAGAGTTTCTGCTGCCATGGTGTCCCACTTTTAAAATATCAGCCCTTAGGTTCATTTTATTTTGCAAAAGCTTGTCTTCTCCGAGTTCACCTAAATCTCCAACAAATAACCAATCTACCTGATTAATACTTGCTTTTATAACAATTGAAGACTCATTCTTTTCCTCCACTTTCTCTACTGGCGATAAAATGGTAAATTTAGCATCTCCCGCAGTCCACCCCATTCCTGCTTGAACCTCTTTAACGGGGATTTTCTGATCAATCGCTTCCTTTATTACTTCCGTCTCTCTAAACTCCTTACGCTGTTCAAATGGTATCAATATCTCACCAATCTTCAATTCCTCAACAATGGCTCTTGCTCCTCCGACATGGTCCTGATCAGCATGCGTAAGGATTAGTTTATCAATGACTTTAATTCCTTTACTTTTTAAAAATGGTAATATAGTATCTTTTCCAGGATCGAACTGGCTATTATGTACTGCCCACTCCTCCTTTCCAAACAGAGTGGCTCCACCTGTATCAATAAGATATGTTCCATTATCACCAGGTAATTGAATGAACGTTGAATCCCCCTGCCCTACATCTATAAAGGTTATCTCTCCATTTCCTGAAAAAAACTGACTGTTATATTGATAAAAGAGCATTAAAATCGTGATTAGACACGTATTAAACAGGTGTTTCGAGCGGATTTCTATTCCAATAAGAATAGAGATAAAACAAACCACAATACATACCATTACCAGTTTGGATGGCTTACCAAATATAAGAGTGGAGGAGGGCAAGGCAGACATAAGCTCTGTAGATTTCTCCAATAAAGAATAAATAAAATTGAGCATCAGCAATCCCGGCTCAACAAGAATTTCAAGGATTATCAGCAAATAAACACCAATGGTTAAAGGAAATAATAAATAAGTAAACAACGGTACATAAAGTAAGTTAGAAATAAAACTAATGAGGGAAATTTCATAAAAATGATAGATGATGATTGGCGTGGAGATGATTTGGCATATTGCCGTCATAATAAAAAGACTGAAAACAGGTGAATGCGGCGATTTTTGAAGGATTTTTGTTGAAAGTATTAACCCATAAGTCAGCAAAAAGGATAACTGAAAACCGATATGGAAAATTTGATACGGATTAATAAGTAGATATCCCATTAGACAAATCGTTATTGTTTTAAAAGCTGTCAACCGCAGTCCGATAAACTGACCAAACATAAATATGGAAGCCATCATGCATGCTCTGACAATCGAAGCAGACAATCCGGTGATGACCGCATAAAAAGGAAGTAAACAAGCTAGCAGCAAAAAGGTTTGCCTCCGAGTAAAGCCGATTCTTAAGAATCCATAAAATAAAATAGCAGCCACTAATGCAACTTGCATCCCTGACAAAGCCAAGATATGGACAATCCCCAGTTTCTTAAATTGGTTATACATATCCTCTGATATACCACTTTGTTCACCAAATATGAGTGCTTTAGTAAAGCTGCCAGCGGTTCCTAAGTATAAATGATCAATCCGCTTAATTTCCCGCTCTCTCATTTGTGCCAGTTTTACAAACAAATTGCGGCTATCTTTGGATATATCTTCTTTATTTTCGATTTCCAAAATCCAATGCGCTCTATTAAACCTTAGATAGGTTCGAAAATCAAATCCATTCTCGACCGTTGCACGAGTTGGTTTTGTCAGATTTCCGTTTACGCGAAAGGACTTTCCCGTTAGAATCGTATTTTTTAAGACATTTGCCTCCTCTTCATTGTTAATCCGGTAAGTAATCCATATTTTCTCGTTATCTGAGAGTTCAGCAAGACCACTAACCCGGTCCCCTTTAATCTGGGGATAGGATGTAAAATGGATTAAAAGCTGAGTTTCAGCCCCGGTCAACTGGCTGGTATTTGAACGATCCCAAAAAAAGCTATGGACACAAAATATTGAAAAGATAATATACAGGAGAATCGATTGCTTAATTGGAAATTTGTTTAGAATGTAACAAAATACGAGGACTATTAGCAGAAGAAAAGTTTTACTTAAGTAAATGGGTGCTGTAATCCCTGAAATAGCAATTACAGCACTATAAAATAAAAATCGGTTGCTCATATCAGTCAAATTGCGGAAATAAACTTGCTGCATCTTTCAGATAGCGTGCAAGATCAGATTCAGAAGCTCCTCTTTCTTTTAGCTCATTAATAAGCTCCATGACAAAATTCATTTTCTTTTCATCATGGAAATCAACCCACTTTTCATCAACAATCACCTGTTTAACACGCACACCTGCCTGTTCAAATAATTCTTCAGCATATGGATGATTCTTATAGGATTCGGCATAATAGATTGTTTTAATTCCTGCTTGAATTAAGGCTTTACAGCATTGCAAGCAAGGGAAATGAGTAACATAAATCTCAGCCCCCTCAGTTGGTACACCAAATTTAGCACATTGCAACAAGGCATTCATTTCAGCATGGATGGTTCGAACGCAATGGTTATCAATAACATAGCATCCTTCGTCCACACAATGCACACCTCCAGCAATTGATCCGTTATACCCGCCGGCAATAATGCGATTATCCCTTACGACTGTCGCTCCAACCATTAACCTTGTACATGTGCTTCTTAATGCAAGTAAGTGGCTTTGCGCCATAAAATACTGATCCCATGAAATACGTTCCATTTCTCTCTCCTCTTTCAATGAACTTTCCTTCACTTTAACAAGAATTGTATCCTTCCTACAACTATTCTTTTCTTACTTAACAGTTATTAATTCCCTGAGCTTTTCAAATGTTTTATCACCTATGCCTGTAACTTCCTTCAAATCTTCAATCGTTTTGAATGATCCAAGTTCTTCCCGTTTTTGTAAAATCGCTGTCGCTTTACTCGGACCGATTCCCGGAAGTTCCTGCAGTTCTTCAGATGTTGCTTTATTCAAATTAATTGTACCATCCCCCTTGGCCGCTGAGACTGTATTCCCTGAACTTTCCCCAGCTGTATGATTAGAAGCCTCTGCTGTCTCACCCTTGATTGGGATATAGATGACCATTTCATCCTCTACTAATTGCGCCATATTCACTTGCTTACTATCAGCCCCATTTTTCAATCCACCTGCTTTTTGAATGACATCCGTTACTCGATCCCCCTTCAAAAATTCATATACACCAGGTTTTTGAACGGCACCCTTCACATCAACCTTATAAGTAGCACTCACCTCAGGTTCTGCCACCAGTTTTTCCGTATCTTCATTCTTTTTTTCTATTGCACTCTCCTCCGTCCAATTTATTTCACTTTGTTCGATTTGCCCATCTTCAGATTGCATATTCCAAAAGAAGAGTGCAGCACAGGCTACGCCTGCACCTGCTAGTAGGATTCCATTTCGCCTGATAAACTGTACGATTTTCTCATTCATTTAATTTACGCTCCTCTTCATATTTGATATTTACTTGCATAAATTTGTTATAAGGAATAGTGGATATCGTGATATTTATCCAATAAGGAGGATTTATAATGATTACCGGCATAATTGGCACAGGTAATATGGGAACCATCTTAATTCAAAGTTTAATTGGGTCTTCGGCCGTTGCAGCAAAGGATGTAATCATCATGAACAGGACTAAACACAAAGCCCAATCCCTGGCTGTTGAATTACCAGGAATCCATACAGCACACACAAGTATTGAACTTGCAAAACAAGCGGATTTAATCTTTTTATGTGTAAAGCCGCATGAAATGTATCCATTAATTGAAATTCTTGAACCTCATCTAAGTTCGGATAATTGCATTGTTTCCATCACAAGTCCAATCTCCATCAAACAATTGGAAGCTGTCGTCCCCTGCTCATGCGCTAGATTTATTCCATCTATTACCAATCGTGCCTTGGCAGGCGCAACACTGCTGACATTTGGTGAATCCTGCAGTCCATATTGGCGGAACCAACTTCAGCAGATGGCAGCAGCAATTTCAAAGCCGCTCGAAATCGACAACAAATATACCAGAGTATCCTCAGATATTGTTAGCTGCGGTCCGGCTTTTTTTAGTTTTATTGCAAGAAACTTTATCGAAGCTGCGGTTGATCATACGGGAATAAGCACTGAAGAAGCCACCCAGCTAACCGAATCAATGCTGATTGGGCTCGGTGAATTATTACGTCAGCAGCATTTTTCATTGCCTGCTTTGCAAGAAAAGGTGTGTGTGAAAGGCGGTATTACAGGTGAAGGTATCAAAGTGCTGGAAAGTGAATTAGGTGAGGTTTTTAGTCATGTTTTTCAGGCTACGCATCGAAAATTTGAAGAGGATTTAAAGGGAATTGAAAATCAGTTTGGGGTTTCATATCATTAATTCTAATCATATTATAAAAGTCCTTTACGAAAACAAAGGTATTTATGAAAACATTGTGTCAACATAACTAAAAAACCAGGAAAATCACGTTTCCTGGTTTTTTTACATTATTTCCTTTTACAAACAAAGAAGATTCGATCGGCCTCATCAAGGGAATTTCCTCCGAAGTCACCCATCAGTTCCACAAGCTCAAATCCAATCTCATCAAGCCAAGTTTTATACATATCGATCGGGTATGTACGTTGAAAATGATCTTCATCAAACCGGTTATACGCATCAAGCTCATGATCATAAACATAGAAAGTCAACTCATGTACGACACTGTGAGGAATATCTGTCCCTTTCCACGCATTCCAGATATAGGAAATATCATCTCCATTATCTGCATAGGTTTGATCACTAAAAAAAGTGGACATTTTTTTCACAGAATGAACATCAAAGATAAATAAACCATCCTCTTTCATATGGTTCAAAACACCTTTAAAAGTATCCTTTACATCATTCTCATCACCAAGATAATTTAATGAGTCACAAAAGATGACAACTATATCATATAGATTCAATCCTTCTAAAGCTCGCATGTCCTGGTGATAAAACGGGATGTCATGCTGATTCTCGCTTGCTTTTTGAATTGCCACAGCCAGCATTTCTTCTGATAAATCAACGCCGGTTGGCTGGAAGCCTGCTTCTTTCAAACGAATAGCAAGCTCACCAGTCCCACATCCAATATCAAGAATTGATTTTTCATTTAATTGATATTTTCGGGCAATTTTTTTTACAAACTCAACCCATTCCTGATAGGGAGCATCTTTCATTAAGTAATCATAAACATAAGCAAAGTTTTGATAACTTACATTCATATATTAAGTTCCTGCAATGATACTTCTGGGGCATCTCCCCATAATCTTTCCAATTTATAGTATGAACGATCATCTTTATGGAAAATATGCGCTACAACATCGCCCATATCAACTAGAACCCAACGGGCTTCATCAAAGCCTTCCATTCGGCGGACTGTCGCTCCGTTTTCTTCGACTTTTTCCTTCATTTCGCGTGCAATTGCTTGTACTTGTTTGTCTGAGTTACCGTGGCAAATAATGAAGTAATCAGAAATCAACGAAATTCCCTTCATATCCAAAACGAGAATCTCTTCTGCTCTTTTGTCATCAGCTGCTTTTGCAGCTACCTCTAATAATTCTTTACCATTCATTTAATTGTTCCTCCCTATCTGCTCTGCAAGATCGTTATAGGCATGGAAGGTATCCGGATAGATTGTTTGATTTTTTTTAATCAAAAATGTGATTGTATTTCCCATTGCCTGAAGCACAGCTTTATCCAGGCTTAGTAAGGACAACGCTCTCACTTCATCTACTCCAGGGAAACTTCTCCCAGGCTCTATATAATCAGCCAAATAAATGATCTTATCAAGCATACTCATTCCGACACAGCCCGAAGTATGGTTTTTGATTGCTGAAAGGATTTCTTCATCATGAAGATTTGCTTCTTTCTTAACTAAAACCGCTCCAACCGGTGCATGCCATAATTCAGTATTATATTCCAATAAATCCTGCGGTAATTGCTCATTCTTAATGATTTGTTCCATCTCATCCAGAGGACGATATTTGGCATAATCATGGAAGATTGCTGCCAATTTAGCTTTCTCTATATCTGCACCGTACCGTTCTGCCAATTCCTGAGCACTTTCCAATACACCCAATGTATGAATATATCGTTTATCAGGTAATTGCTGCCTAACGATTTCCAATGCTTTTTGTTGATCCATATAACTGATTCTCCTCAATATATATCTTTACCGCATCAGGAACCAAATATTTGATTGTCTTCCCATTGCTTATTTTTTCACGAATCCACGAAGAGGAAACAGCGATTTCCGGAATATCCACCAATGTGACAGGATAGGATGTCTCAGTACTGTAACCAGGGCGTTTAACACCTGTAAAGCGGACTAATTCACTCAATTCATCTATTTGTTTCCACTTCGGTAAATATTCAATCATATCAGCACCGATAATGAAATAAATTTCTGAGTTTGTATCCCGTTCTTTCAGGAGTTTAATGGTATCTATCGTATATGATGGCCCATTTCTTTCCCATTCTATTGTATCAATCGTAAAACATGGATTACTACCGATTGCTAATGTAAGCATATCCAAGCGCTCTTGATTAGACGTTGAAGTTTTGGTTTTATGCGGGGGCACATTATTAGGCATAAAACGTACCTCATCCAAATCTAATTGCTCCCTAACCTCATTTGCAATAATTAAATGACCGATATGAGGGGGATCGAATGTTCCGCCTAAAATACCAATTTTTTTCATATAGTGTGCCCCCTTCCCTAAATAGGAATTTAATTATGATGGAAGAATAATTTGTTTGTTTTCTCTTGATTCTTTATATAAAACAATCGTATTACCAATGACTTGAACCAATTCCGCACGTGCACCTTTTGAAAGCTGTTCAGCCACCGTATCACGGTCCTCTTCGCAGTTTTGCAAGATGCTGACCTTGATAAGCTCACGAACTTCAAGAGCCTCACCAATTTGTTTAATCATATTTTCATTCACTCCGCCTTTTCCAACCTGGAATATCGGTTGAAGGGAATGTGCCTTCGAACGCAAAAATCTTTTTTGTTTACCTTTTAACATTTATGATCCTCCTAATTGTTGTAAAACTAATTGTTTCATTCTTTCTGTATCCGGCATAACACCTGTCCATAACTCGAAAGCCAGTGCTCCCTGGTTTACAAACATATCCACACCGTTTTGAACCTTATTACCACGGTCTTTTGCCTCTTTTAAAATTTTGGTTTCAAGAGGGTTATAAATAATATCACACACAACCGCATTTTGATTTAGTTCTGTCAGAGAAAGTGGTGATGCATGTACGTCTGCTAACCCAACCGAGGTTGTCTGAATAATAATATCATATTGGCCGAGAGAGCTCTCTGCTTCTTTCAGGCTAATTGCTCTCGAATTTATATTCCCATGATAATCTGCCAGCAACTGTTCTGCTGAAATATGAGTCCGATTGGCGAGATCGATTTTTGCTACACCTGTTTTAGCCAGTGCAAAATAAATTCCTCTTGCCGCACCGCCTGCACCAATAATCAAGACATTTTGACCATCTATACGATCGGTTATAGTCAGCAGTCCTTTAATAAACCCAGGACCATCCGTATTGTACCCATATAACAGTCCATCCTTTATGACAACAGTGTTAACAGCACCAACTTCATTTGCAAATTCGTCTAAGACATCGATATAAGGAATAATGCGACTTTTAAAAGGTACCGTTACATTAAATCCGCCGGCCCCCAAAGCTTTCATTCCCTCGACTGCCTGTTGTAGCTCAATATCCTCAACACAAAACGGCAAATATACTCCATCTACTAAATATTTATCAAATGCGTCATTATGAATAAGCGGAGACATTGAATGCTCAATTGGATTCCCTAATACCCCGAACAGCTTCTTCATTTTACTCTCCTTTAAATCAATGATTTACGGATCGTCACTTGCACTCCTTTAGGAACATGTGCGGAAATAACTGCTCCCGGCTTGTTAATCGTTACCCAGCCCAGACCAGAAAATACGATGTCTGTCTTCCCTTCTTTTATAGAGAATTGGTGAGCTACTAGCGGTGGAAAATCATCTAATTCAGAAGGATGCGGCGGTACCAATAATTCGCCTACATGTGTTTTGTACAGCTCGTCTGCTTTTTCTAATTTCGTCCGGTGGATATTTAACTCATTGGACAAATAACAAGTAAATGAATTCCGTTCACCCTGAATAAAGTCAAATCGAGCCAAGCCACCGAAAAAGAGAGTTTGGCCAGCATTCAATTGAAAAACTCTTGGTTTAATCTCTTTCTTTGGAGTAATCACTTTTAAATCTTCTTTACCCACAAAGTGAGCCATTTGATGGTGATTAATGATTCCAGGCGTGTCTATTAACGCTCTTTCATCATCCAGTGGAATTTCGATAATATCCAGAGTTGTTCCTGGGAAGTATGAAGTCGTAATCACATTTTCTTCACCACTGCCCTGTTTAATAATACGGTTGATAAAAGTGGATTTACCGACGTTTGTACAGCCTACGACATATACATCACGTCCCTCACGCAATTCCTCTATACGCTCCATTGCTTCTTCAATTCCATGTCCTTTAGCACCGCTGACAAGCATAATATCAACAGGATGTAAGCCAAATTCAGCCGACATGTGCTTCATCCAGGTAATCAGCTTATTAGGCTTGACTGATTTCGGTAATAAATCACTCTTATTACCGATTAAAACAACTGGATTATGGCCGACAAATCGTTGAATTCCCGGCAGCCAGCTTCCATTAAAATCAAATATATCCACTAATTTGACGATTAAAGCATCCTTACTTCCAATTCCATTCAGAATTTTTAAAAAGTCGTCATCCGTTAGGGATACATCTTGTACCTCATTATAGTGTTTAAGTCGGAAACATCTTTGGCAAATGATTTGTTCTTTTTGAAGTGAGGAAGATGGTGCATATCCTATTTTTTCAGGATGCTCCGTTTGAATAGTCACACCGCATCCCACACAGCTAATTTGTTCTTTTTCCAAGTCTAGTCCTCCCATGTTATCTGTCCTTTTTTACGGAACCATGTTAATATTCTGCGTTCAATTTTACGATTTATTTTAGTTGTCCAGCCATCTGTTTGAGCAACAGGAACGACAAGGATTGTTTGAAACCCGTTACGATTGCCGCCCAACACATCGGTTAAAAGCTGGTCACCGATCACGACTGCTTCTTCTCTTTTAATACCCATAATCTCTACAGCTCTTCTGAATGCAGCTCCCATAGGTTTTTTCGCTCTAAAAATAAAGGGGATTTGAAGTGGATCAGCAAAGGACTTTACACGTAGTTCACTGTTATTGGACACAATTGTCACTTTAATACCATGTTGCTTCATCATTTCAAACCAAGCAATCAGTTCTGGCGTGGCAAGAGGACGATCCCATTCCACAAGGGTATTATCAAGGTCTGTAATAATCCCCTTTATACCATTATCTTTTAATTCCTGAGGTTTGATTTCATAAATACTTTTAACATGCTTGGAAGGTAAAAATGCTTTTATCACTCTATACACCTCTATTAATTCTTTTTCACCGCTATCCATCATAACGGATATTTTAATTTATGTCATAGCCAAATAGCTAAATTTGATGAAAAGTGCAGTCGAAATATAAAACCTTTCGACACATTGCGCCATTATTTAAATCTGTGGATAAGTTTATGCACATCACTAACAGATCATTTACCTTTTTATACGATACGTTTTCCCGATAAAAATTATAGATACACACAATTTACCCACAAGTTATACACCTATCCCTGTGGATAACAGAACGGTTGTTCCATCCTCTTGATTCTGTTAAATTAAGGGTACACCAAGGCAAACTACTAATATATTGTCGTTGCCACCCATTTAGAACAGTAAATTGGAGGTGAAGCCGCAAGGCAAAATAATGCAAAAACTACCAGATGATCTTTTAATTGAATCATATTACAAAGCCAGGCATTTAAACTTAAGCCAAGAATTTATCCGTCTAATTGAAAGAGAAATTGACAGGAGATCCTTATCTTATAAAATATTTTAAGCAGAGCCAAACTCATTTGTATCATGCGCCCTGGTTAAGATCCAGGGCAATTTTTTTGTATTATTATTTTATATACCCTATTGTCTCACCGACATGTACTGGTTGCGGCAAAGCACCTGTTATGTATGGAGTAAAGGTTTCCTTCTCAAATAATAGAACCACGGTTGAACCGAAAGAAAAATACCCGATTTCTTCCCCTTTATGTAGAGTATCCCCCGAATGTGTTCTCTCTATTGAATTAACAAACATGGCACCAACCTTTACAACAGATAGAAATCCTCCGGCATGCTGGATTTCTGTGATTTCACGGTAATTTTTTGATAGAGGGTATTTACCTAATGTCATCCCCCACTTGTTGACTGGATATGACTTTCGTCCAAGAGTACTTTTCCGTGTAACCAATCCCTCAACTGGAGAGTGAATACGATGATAATGGCTTGGACTTAAATATAGTACCATATATCTGCCGCCTAGATATTTTTCTGTATCTTTTGTGTTCCCAAGCATTTCCTCAACTGAATATACCTTCCCTTTCACCTGGAAAGAAGAATCTTCATGGATGGGCCCACTATCCTCCAATACGGCATCTACAGGACTGACAACAGTCCCCTCCTCATGATTAATTTCGCGCGCTCCATTTATTAAAGCCCTTGTAAAAAAGTCATGCAGGGATGTGTATTCCTGAATGGGACGATCCATCTCAGTCAAATTAATTTTGTATTGCTTTGCAAAAGATGGGATTATCCGCCTGCTTGCTTTAGAGTTTGCAAATTTTCTTAAAAGGGAAGAAGTCCATCTGCCATTGGTTAATTCGATTAATAATTGATATACCTTTTCCTTCACTTTCTTCACCTATTTTCTTGTTATATAGCTACTCACATTTAGCTATCTTTCGATTGGATATAAAATTAACAAAAACACCCATGACGATTAAGGGTGTTTGTCTCTACTTAGTTTACTATTCCTTTAAAGGAAGGGAAAGATTTTTCTTACTGATACAGTCAAGTATATCATCATTTCAATTTAAATCGTCTCTTCATCCTCGGAAACCACCAATTCCATTTTCCCATCATTTTCAAGAGGATTGGAACAAGGATTAACCTAATAATCGTCGCATCCAATAAAACAGCAATCGCTAAAGTAAAGCCCAGCTGTTTAATTTCTAATACGCGTGTCAGGATAAATGAAATAAAAACAATGATCATAATTAAGGCAGCCTGGGTAATAAAAGGACCTGTAGATTCGATTCCCCTTGCTATTGATTCTTCATTATCGTGGGATGATTCCCATTCTTCTTTAATCCTTCCGACTAAAAATACCTCATAGTCCATAGAAAGTCCGAACAAAATTGCGAAGGTTAATACAGGCAAATAAGACTGTATAAATCCTGGAGAAGTAAATTGAAGATACTCTTCTCCCCATCCAAATTGAAAGACTAAGACTGTCATTCCGCATGCTGCTGTTACACAAATAATATTTAATAGAATTGCTTTTATTGGAATAAAAATGCTCTTAAAAGCAATTACCAAGAAACAATAGGAAATCATTAAAACAACCACAATGACGATGGGTGTTTTTTTTGCTGTTTCTTCATGCAAATCATTCACTTGAGCTGTAAGCCCTCCAATATAAAGGCTCCCTTCATTCACCTGTTTCTCAAACCGCTCATTTAGCTTAGAGACAAAAGTTTTTGCTTCAGTAGAATCTGGGGCATATTTCAACGTAATCATTACAGGGGCTACATTAAAATCGTCATTAATCAAAAAACTGGTATATTCCTTAAGTTCAGGTAGTTTTATTAATTCTGCTACCTCATTGTATGTATCATCATCACCTAAAAGATTGTCAGTCAATTCTGTAATGGATGAAACCATTTGGACCTCATCAAAGGTTTTGAGGATATCTCCAACAGTCGAAATTTCCTTAAGCTCTTCCATACTGAACCGACTACCTGAAGCCTTCTTTACCAGGAGAACCGGTGAGTATAGACCGGACACAAACTTATCCTCTAAAAGCGTATTTCCTCTTCCAGATGGATAATCCTTTAAGGCATCTTGATTAAGCCCTATTCCCAAATGCATCTGCAATAATGGAGCGGTCAATGCTGCTAGAATAAGCAAACTCCCAATTAAATAAGGAAGTGAGTACTTCATGATATGCTTTGTCCATCGATACAGATATTTTCTCTGATTAGTCTTCTTTTTATATGGTATGGAGAAACTGTTCAGACGATGTCCAAGCAAACATAATAATGAAGGTAAAAAGGTAAGTGTCAGCAACAATAATATAAATAAAACAGCAAATGTGCCCACTGTTAAATTAAGAAATAATTTTGCATGAACAAGAGGGAGTCCGATTAATGAAATCATAACCGTCAACCCAGATAAAAATATAGACTTTCCGCTTGTGGCAATGGCTATGGCGATTGCCTGATGAGAATCATTTTGTTGAAGTTCCTCCCTATATCTAATAATCAAAAATAAAGAATAATCAATTCCTATTCCCAGTCCAATCATCGTGACTACACTTGGTACAATAATGTCAAAATCCTGATATCCCGAAAGACTTAAACATGCAAAGGTAAGAACTACCGCCATTCCTCCTAACATAATCGGGATTAAAGCCGCTGTAAGAGAACCAAATGCAAATAAAAGAACCACAAGAACAAAAGGCATGCCCAATTTTTCCGCAAAGGTAAGATCCCGCTTTTCCATATGGGTCAAATCCTTTATTGTCGGAGTGGCCCCTGTCAAATATAGTTCAAGCCCACCCTTCTGCGCATCCAAATATTCACTAAGTACATCAATCGTTTCTAAAACCCGACCTTTATTCCCTTCAATAAAAAGTAACGCGTAACAAGTGTGCAAATCCTTTGAAACTTGATTCTCCCCCTCCAGCAGAGGGTTCTCCATCGGATTTGCAACTACAGTTACCCCTTCTATCTTTTGGATTTCAGCCAGAACATTATCTACCGGTTCGTAAAATTTTTGTTCATTTACTTTCCATTGATTCGAATGAAAAACAAGAAAATTTTGTTCACCCATATCATCTGCAAAGTTATGCTCCATTAATTTTTGAGTTAGTTCTGATTGTGAACCTTTTACATTTAATTGCGGTGGTGAAAGATGGTTAAAAAAAGATGGTATTAGCATTATTCCGCCAAGAAACAGTAATCCCCAAACTAGCAGGATAACTTTATAATATTGAATGACCTTACAGCCAAAACGGTAAAAATAAGAAGAATTATGTTGGGGTTTAGATTCGTGCATATTGACACCTCAATTTTTTGAGCGTGACAATATTATTTCCTTTTAACGAAAAAAACGGACAAGTATCTTTTGCCCGTTTTGACTATTTTTTCTTCCTTTTTTCTTTCTCTGCTCGATAAAATTCATGGAACATTTTCATTAATGCTCTCTTTTCAATTCTTGAAACATAGCTGCGAGATATACCCAGTTCTTTCGCTATCTCTCTTTGTGTCTTTTCCTTTTTTAGATCTAGGCCAAACCTGCCAACAATAACCTCCTTTTCACGGTCCTCAAGCACATCAATATACTTCTTCACTTTTTCAAGTTCCATATTAAGCTGAATTGTGTCAATTACATCCTCAGACTCAGACTTCAATATATCAAGCAATGAAATTTCATTTCCCTCTTTATCCTGGCCAATCGGGTCATGCAACGAAACATCTTTTTTTGTTTTTTTTATCACTCTTAGATGCATCAAAATTTCATTTTCTATACAGCGGGCCGCGTATGTAGCAAGTTTCGTGCCTTTACCTGAGGAATAAGATTCGATTCCCTTGATTAAGCCAATCGTTCCGATTGAAATGAGATCCTCAGTATCTTCCCCAGTATTTTCAAACTTCTTTACAATGTGAGCTACAAGCCTTAGGTTATGTTCAATTAATAAATTCCTTGCTTCCGCATCTCCTTCCGCCATTCTTTCAATACATTCCCTTTCTTCCTTTGCTGATAATGGTTGAGGAAATGCATTGTTTTTAACATAGGAGACGAGAAAAACCAATTCTTTAATAAAATAGCCAAACGTTGCTAAAACTCCTGCCAATTAAATCAGCTCCTCACTGTTTCCAACCAGTTAGACTATTAGATATGTATGACAGCAGCCTCTATCCCTTGCCTGTCCTTCTGAAAATAAGATATTTGATTTATGCCCAACCATATAAGCAATCATCCCATATTATAATAATAATCTACGGTATATAAGGAGGTGCACCTATGTATCCTTATCATTTTGGAGGACCCAGTTGCGGTTGGGGCTATCCTCCTCCACCATGCCGAAATGGGTATGGCGCCGGATTTGCGATCTTAATTATTCTATTCATTTTATTATTCCTCTTTGGCTTTTGGGGTTTCTGGAGCGGGGGATACCTTGGTACTAAATAAAGAAAAAAACTTATGCTCTGCATAAGTTTTTTTCTTCTTTTTATAATTCTATAGTTGTGATATCAGCTACAATGACAAATGTGATTGTAACGGCAGTAGCAACCCCCATTACGAATAATAACATGGTAACCAACCCCTTATTCTTCCCATTTACCTAAATTTAACATAATAAAGGGGTGTCCCAAGCGACGTGATGTGAAGAATAATTGACTAATTCTTTACAGGAATGTGAACAGTTCGTTATGCACTATCCTTATTAATCCAGAAAAATTTTGATGTCTTTACTATCATATTGCTAGTCATATCTATCGCCTTCCTTCCGATTGAGCAAATTTTTTTGGACCGGTCAACCTTCGCATACTCGAGTATGGAATATAATTAATAGAATTTATTAATTATAGTTGTTTTTCGATCAAGTATTTCATTTTCCGCCTGACGTATTGAAACGTATTCAGACCTGCCCAATTTATTTGACTTGATTGTAACCGTGAACAGAATCATATTAAAGGTCATGCAATTACCTCCTTAAGCTTCAAATCATCGGTGTTTTTAGCACACTTTATCAATATATTCATCACACCACCAATATAGAACTAAAATTGTATAAAAATCCTATAGTTTAATTTACTATTTTTCACCAAAATATAGACCATTACAGACCTTTAGAAAACCAGAATGGGTAAGTATCTACATATCATAAATTTTAAACAAAGCAAAAAGCCGCAGAAAATTATTCTGCAGCTCTAATGCCAGGCTGTTTTGTCCAAGTTGTTCATGAACCGACAAGTGTTTAAGTGTGTCTTGATATCATCCCACTGCCCATATTACGCATTCTTACAATGCTGGCATTCCATTTCGTTTATTTGTCCATTGCTCACTTCAAAAATACGGTCTGCCATAGCCAGTACCTCCGGATGATGGCTGATGAGAATAACAAGTTTATCTCCCGCATGGGCTTTAATGGCCTGAAGAATGGAGGATTCATTCAACGCATCAAGATTGGTCGTAGGTTCATCCAGGATGAAAACCGAGGCATCATCCAGGAATAATCTGGCCAACGCTAATCGTTGGAGCTGTCCACTTGAAAGATTTTCACCGAATTCTTGAAGATGTGTATCCAATCCTTCTGGAAGACTTTTTATAAATTGATACAATCCTGCTTTCTCACAAGCATCCCAAATTTCTTCATCCTTATATTTTTTATACATCGTCAGATTCCGGCGCAATGTATCCGAAAATACAATTGTATGAGCATCAACCATACTGAAATGATTCCGGTAAGAATCGGCATCATACTCCTCGGCTGGCACTCCATTTAATAGTATGGTACCTTTCGTAACTGGAATATCCCGCAGCAGTAATGAAATCAATGTTGATTTCCCCGTACCATTATCTCCCCTGATGCCAATAATTTCTCCTATTCTCCATTCAAAATTAACGTTTTTATATAAATGTTTGCCTTTTTCATACTCAAATTGAACATCTTTATATTTAATATTACCAATATGGACGAGTTCACGACTGCCTCCCTCATTTACCTCAGGAGTAATATTCATGATTCCTAAGACACGTTTAGCACTGGAAAATGTATGAACAAGGCTCGAGCTAAGCTGCGATAAAGCTAGTGCAGGACCAAAGGAAGAATAAAGCAGCAGCATAGCTAAAAGCCCTGTACCTGCATCCACTTTACCAATTCCGTATAAATAAATAGATATACCAATTTGTATAAACACTGAAAGGTATAATGCCCCATCCGTCAATGCCTTGAGTAGACCTTCATGTTTCTTAAGGGACAAAGTAGAATTATTTAATTCCTCACTATATTCGTCAATTTGATTAATTGTCTGTTGCTCCTGTCCAAAAATGTATAGTTCCTTCAACCCTTTTAATCGATCAAGGATATATTGACTTTGCATGCCAAATTGAACACGATAAGCTTCTCCTGCTTCTTGTCCGCTTCTGTACACACTTTTCGGAACAACATAGCTTATTAACAAATATGAGAACAACGCTGCAACAGCATAAAATGGATGAAAAGACCAAAAAATCGCCAGATAAACAATTCCTGTGATAAAGCTAATACAAACAGGAGCTACTGTGTGCGCATAAAACACTTCAAGCATTTCTACATCCTTAGTAATAACATTCATAAGCTCCCCTTTTTGAAAGCTCATTAATTGCCTATTCCCAAGCTTTCCAAGGGATCTAAAGATATGAAACCGGATAGTAGCCAGAAGCCTAAATGCAATGTAATGGGTCATATATTGCTCGCACAGACGAAAAACAGCACGCATTATACCTGCTGTAATAATCATAATCAGCAACAGTCTTCCATTTCCAAAGTCCTTAAGGCCCATTACATCCAAGAAAGCCATCCCTCCTATAAGACTTATGGCTGAAACCGCCAAATAACCTAATGTACCAAGAAGGATTGTCAGCATCATATGTGGAATAAGCGGCTTTAATATTTTCATTAATTGAATCAAATTCTTTCCGCTGCTAATCATACTGCACACCTTCCGATTGATTGTTGTTCTTCAAATAGCTCTGCATAAATGTTCCCATTGTTCATAAGTGTTTGATGATTGCCTTGTTCAGCTATTTTTCCATTGGAGAATACATAGATTTGATTTGCATCTACTAAACGCTGCAAGTGATGGGTAATCATGATAACCATTTTTCCCTGACGGCTGATTCTTTGAATAATATCAAGAATATCATCTTCACTACTACGGTCGATATTGGCAGTAGCTTCATCAAAAATAAACACTTTAGGATTCTTTAACAGCATTCGGGCAATTGCTAATTTTTGGCGCTGTCCGCTTGAAAGATTCGTCCCTCCGCTTTGAATTTTATAATGAAGGTTAGCAGCAAATTGATCTAGCTTCACAAACCTAATAATCTCTTCTGCCTCTTCTACCTCCAAAGTTGGTTTAGCCATCATTAAATTAGAAAAAATCGTACCTTCAAAAATATAGGAACGGTTACTGACACAGCCAATCAATCGATGCACCTGATCAATAGGCAGTTCCGCTAAAGATGTCCCACCGATTTCAATTGTTCCATTTTCCGGTTCAATGAAACGTTGCAGAATATGTGTAATAGTCGTTTTTCCTGCACCAGAAGCACCTGCAATTCCCGTCACCTCGCTTTGCTTGATGACAAGATTGCAATCCTGCAAAGCCGGTTTTTCAGCATATGGATAAGTATAGGTTAAATTTTTAATGCATAAATCTCCTGTGATATCCTTATGAACAGCTGGTTCTTCTTTTTGCGAGTCAATTTTTAAAATGGAGGATAATAAATTCAAGGCACTCGTACCATTCATACCTACATGAAAATAGGATCCCAACAGTCGAAATGGTACAAAAAATTCAATCGCCAGCAGAGAAAAACAGATAAAGCCAGTTAAACTTAAGTTTCCATTTTTATAGGCAATCACTGAGCAGACGATTCCCAAAGCTGCTCCTAAATAGGCGATTAAATCCATAATGGTGATAGATTGCAATTGCATCCTAAGCACCTTCATCGTCATATAGCGGAATTCCTCTGCTTCCTTATTCATAATCTCTCCGTATGCCTTTTCTCCGTTATAAATTTTTAAGGTGCGCAGTCCCTCTACACCTTCAACGAACTTTTTACCAACATCCAAGTATTTATTCCAATATGTTTTAAAAATTCTCTTTCCAATTTTTACGCCGGCCACAATGGCAACCGGAATTAAAAAACCACTGATCAACAACATAAGCGCAATTTTCCAATTCAATTTTGCCATTACCACAAATAGCAGGACAGGAGTCAACAGGCTATAAAAAAATTGCGGCAGATAACGACTGTAATAAACATCAATATTCTCGATACCTTCTACCGCGAGCTGGCTAATTTTACTGATTTCCAGTTTGGTAATCTCTTGAGGGGTCAGTGAAAGAAGCTTTTCAAACAGTTCTCTCCGCACCTTATGCTTTAGCTCAAATGATGTATAATGTGTGAGCTTTGTCGAGTAATAATGACAGCCGAACTTTATAGCTATAATCAATCCAATATATAAAATGTAGTACATATCCATAACGATATTATGAACATAGAACAAGGCAGAAAATAATTCCGCAATCTCAAATACAATCACTATATTTATAACAACATTCAATAATTGCAATAATGTAACTTGAACCAAAACAGGGATGATTCCATACTTTTTTGCATAAATCATCATTTCTTTTTGAATCATATTTGTTGCACTTCCTCTTGATTATTAATCGTAGGAATTTTTATAAAAACAATCAATTTAACAACTGCCAACACGCATAGAACAATGCGAACGTGCAAATGATTGACCATTAAACCGCTGATTAGAAGTAATAAATACACGGTTAGTAAAATCGTTAATTTTCTTCTTAAAGTAAGACCACCATCCCTTTGGTAGCTCACTACATATTTTTCGTAAAATGACTGTTTCTTCAGCCAGTTTTCACATTTAACTGAATTACCAGCGAATAAAATTGCTGTCAGTAATAGTAAAGGTGTCGTTGGTAAAATAGGAACTGCGATTCCAATTAAACCAAACAATAGAGATATCCATCCCAATCCCAGTAAAATTAGTTTTTTCATCTGTCTTCCCCCACTAAATATGTATCAATACAAGCCATACTATAGAGCCTAACCCTCCAACTATATGAACGGCCGTACAATTTTTTTGTTTCTTTAAAAAAGGAATTATTGCTGTCAGAGCAATGATAAGCATATAAATGATATAACCAAATAAATTAGAACTCATTTGAAATAAATATATAAATATACTTATCAAGGCTATACAACCACTCCATCTATGAGTAAGTTTTATCGGTCTATTCTTTTTAAACAGGTGTAAAACCCCAAAGAATAAGCAAATAAAAAAAGAAAGTTTATGTAATGTCAACAATATCATTAGAAACCACCCGTACATTATTATTTTGATATATTAATATTATTGATAATGATTATCAATGTCAATGATAAATTTATCAAGTACCTGTAAAGATTCTTGATTAAAAGATTATAAAAAAAAGCCAACTCATTAAATGAGTTGACCTGTATTTTATAGAATCTATTCTTCGTCTTGTATTAACTTCCCGTATTTCTTGGATAAAGCAAAAAACAATGCGGATAACGCCAATACTCCGGCAGTAGCAAAAGTTAAGTATTCCTTTACTACTTCACTCATACCTTCCTTTGGCAATATGGATCCTAAAAAAAGAAATACAGCAAACATAAGGAGAGTTGTACCAAAACGTTTATAATCTATCATTTTCTCTTTCAAGGAAACTACCACCTTTCAAATAAACTAGTAATACAGTAACACGATATTCCTCCCTATGCTAATGTAAATAGTGGCAGGCGAACCACTAAAATAGATGGACAAAATGGTAGTAATATTTATGAACAATCTTATTATTTTTTAAAGAAAACAAAAAAAGTTCTGTCTCAGTATTTCGACAGAACTTCAAAATTTTATTTTAATTCTTTTACAATTCCCATTGCCAGTTGAGCTGAATGCAACGCAGCCTTTTCCAGGAATTGATCAAATGATAAATCTGACTCTTTGCCAGCAATATCACTTAATGCGCGCGTAACTACAAATGGAACACTAAACTGATAAGCCACCTGAGCAATAGCGGCTGCTTCCATTTCAACTGCCTGAAGCTGTGGAAACTTCTCTCTTACAAATCGAACACGTTCAGGATCAGACATAAATACGTCACCGGTTGCGATTAACCCTTTTCCAACTCCAACCCCGTCTATACCTGCAGCCACTTTCTCTGCAAGTGATACAAGCTTTTCATCAGCAATAAATGCTGCAGGTAATTGTGGAACCTGTCCGTATTCATAATCAAACGCCGTAACATCCACATCATGGTGACGTACCTCAGTTGAAATGACCATATCTCCTACATTTAATTCTGGGTTATAGCCACCTGCTGAGCCAGTGTTGATGATAAAATCAGGCTTGAACTTTTCAAGAAGGACAGTTGTTCCCATGGCAGCATTCACTTTGCCAATACCGGATTTTAACAAAATAACATCCACACCAAACATCTGTCCAGTTGTATATTCTGTATTAGCAATGACAACAGACTCGGCACTTTCTATATTCTCACGCAAATAAGCAACTTCTTCTTCCATTGCGCCAATAATAGCAATTTTCATCAGTATAACTCCTTTATTACAAAAATTAAAATGACATGTACCATTTTACCATAAATCATCTGCATAAACAGACCACTAATCCTTTATTGGAACTAGAGTATTCCAGGCATTTTTGGTAGACTTAGTTTGAAAATGAAGGAGGCAAAAAAAGTGGAATTTAAATTAGAACTAATTGAAGACAAAGTTGAATTTTTCGAGGCATCCTCAATTCAAAACCTTGAAAAACAAATCCAACAAAAAATAGATCAAAACAAAGCAATCATGCTATCCGTACACCACATATCCCACCAAATCCACACCACCCCCGAAGGCAAACCCATATACACAGCCGTAGTACACTATAAACTAAAAAGCTGAAGGGCCTTGTTCAGGAGTGAGAAGCATAAGACATAGGCTCGAAGGGGATGTTTCTCCCCCGTAGAGGCTATGCTTATGTCCCGAACTCCTAGGCCCTGAAGCTGGATTAACTAAAAAACTGAGACGACTGTTCAGACCCGAAAAGCATAAGACGAATACTCGGAGGGAGACGCTCTTCCCTCCCGCAGAGTATTTGCTTGTGTCTCGAGGGACTAGGAGTCGATGCTGATTGAATAAAAAGCTGAAGGGCCTTGCCCTAGATTAACTAAAAACCCAAAAACGGGTATATTAAGGAACAAAGACTAAAATCGGCACGTCCTGTGGCAACATCTTCATGACCTACATCTTTTAGGCCTCTGAAGCATAAGAGGAGGCACCGTAGGGAGCTTATTAGGGATTAAAGGCCTAAGTCACTACTTGGTGCGGCAACGCCATGATGACCTACAGAAATGAATAATAGGAGGTGCTATATATGGGGAGAGAAATAAAGTTTGATGACGATAAGCAGGAACTGGTTTTAACTCTTACAGGTTTGACAACTTTTTTTGCTTTAAAACAAAAGATTCAAATGCCCTACCCTCTAATAAAAAATGTTTTAGTAGATTATTTCGATGCTCCTACATGGATGATACGAATGCCTGGTTCTTCTATTTCATTCTTAAATATTTATGAAGGAAGTTATAAATATCAGGATGAATGGTATTTTCTTTCATACAGCGGTAGGATACCGTTGGTCATCATAGAATTGCAAGGACATAAAAAGTATAGATATATTATTTTCCAATGTGAAAATCCCACAAAAACCGCATCCGAGATTCGAACACATTTAAGAGATATTGACTGACATGATACATCCTTTTTGAAATGGCTACGATTACCTCTTTGTATTTCCACTCTTCAAATTATCTGGATTTCCCTTAAAAGTAACAATCAAAAAAGCTGCCAAACACGGCAGCTTTAAAAGTATTTTTATTTGGTTAACTAGCTTTGTCATTCTTTATAAGTTTTTCTACCTTTGTCGGTTTCCATCCTTCACCATCAACCCATTCGATATATACACGATACGTGCTTGATCCATCTTTAGGTGATACAGTACCAATTGCCTTATTCGGTTCACCGCCATTTTGTAAATACCATAAGGTCATATTACTTTGATCTATGCCAGCTCCATAGGCAATGGCTTGCTCCATTTCATTCCAATCAGTGGAACCTTTCTCGTATTGTGTAACATGCTCTCCACTTTGTTCCGTACCTACTGGCTTCCATGAAGGATCAGAATACGCTTCTTCCACATTTCCATCAGAAGCTGTTTCTTCAACTTTCTCAGACTCTACTGCATCTTCAGATTCAGAGGAATCTTGATCAGCGTTTTGGTCTTGATCTTGGCCCTCTTCGTCCTCATTCTCAGATGCTTGCTCATCTTCATTCATTGCAGTTTCTTCTTTGTCAGCTTCCTCTTTGTCAGCTTCGTCTTCTTTATTGGTTGCCGATTGATTACTTTCAGGATTGGTATCAGCCTTCTGACTTGCCGGTTCATCATTATTACCTAAAAATATAGTAGCTCCCACAACGACAATAAGGAGAACGACAACTGTA
Source organism: Bacillus sp. E214 (assembly GCF_008087365.1). NCBI lineage: Bacteria > Bacillati > Bacillota > Bacilli > Caryophanales > Bacillaceae > Bacillus > Bacillus sp. E214. Next base: position 1,901,739 of record NZ_VENN01000001.1, read on the forward strand.
ATCAGTATATTGTAGACTTTGTTTACCTTTTTATCCTGACGTTTATCCATACGCGAAGGATATTTATCTTGCCTATCCATATACACTTCCTCCTCAAATTTATAATAAAGATTATTTTAACATGGATAGGTAATCACTAAAAGTTATTCAATTTTTCGTCATATTTTTTATTCCAGGCCTCTTTTTTGATTAATTGCATGTATCCCATTGACCATTTGTAAGTATAAAGGAGTTACCGCACCCGACTTGCTCGCTGTATCCAGATTTACAATCACCATCGCATATTTAGGTTTTTGAAAAGGAAAATAACCTGCAAACCATTTATTGTACATCTGTTTTGTTTTATCTTCCTTGGCCCCAATTTCTGCTGTTCCTGACTTACCAGCAACATCGTACTTGGCTGTATGTAGATTACCCGCAGTGGCATATTTCCCTGTTGTTGTTACTACTCCTCTTAATAATTGCTGTAGCTTGCTGGCTGTTATTTTTGAAATGGCTTTACCTTCTATAGGCTGCTCTTTGAAGGTGGCAATGGTTAATCCGTCATCATCGACCGCTTTAGTGGCAGCTCTAGCCATCATTCTTTCACCACCTCTGGCAATCGTGGCCATCATATTGGCGATGGCAAGCGGAGTTACTTTTACATTTAGTTGACCAATCGATGTATTCGCCACAAAATTCTCATCCTTCTTCATGGAGGATTCTGTCCATATGACCCCAGATTTTTCTTCCGGCAGTTGTTTAATGAGAGATGTATGGAATACACTTCCATTCCACCCAATTGGTTGAATTAAGCCAAGCCGCTCAGCATACTCTTCAATAAGATTCGGATTTTTATCTGCCAATTCCTTTCCCAGAACTCCAAAAACTTGGTTGCTGCTTAATGCAAACCCTCGCTTAAAATCAACCATTCCTAGCAATCTTCCTGTATTTTTATCAACAGGTCGCCCTAAATGATCCAAATTACCGTTAAATTCTCTTCCATTCAGGTTTAGGCCTTCTTCTATGGCAGCAGCTGCTATAACCGTTTTAAATACGGAACCAGGAGTCTGTGGAGTAATCATTTGATTATGGTTACCCTCATTGTTTACATCTTTATTTACAAGCGGTGTGGAAAACATAGTCAGAATATCATTAGTCTCAACATCTAAAATGATGATTCCGCCTTTTTTCAGCCCACTATCATCAGCAACTTGTTCTGCAAGTTTTTGATAGTCCTGATCCAAAGTAGTCTGTATATTAATTCTTTCACCAGATTGACCTTCGTCCAAATAACGGATATCCACTCCAAACATTGGCAGTCCATTGGCTGCTTTGTGATAAACTAGTTTTTTACTGCCATTACCCTGCAGGAAGATCTGAAAGGCTTTTTGCAATCCTGTTTTCCCTACTTTTGTTTGATAATCAACCGGTGTATAGCCTATTTTATTAGCTTCATCTATTTCATTCTTATTTAATGTCAGGGACCCTAGAAGATGGCTTGCTGAAGGATTTGCTATAACCTCTCTCTTCTTTACACCTATAATACCTGGAATATGAAGATTGTTAATTTGCGCAATTTGGCTATCTGTTAATTCTGTTATACCTTTATTTTCATAAATAAATGGTTCCTCTTCACTCTTTAGCCTTTGTAGTAGTATTTCTTTCTCTATCTCAAGAATGTCTGCCACTTTATCTGCAGGCCAATCTAAATGTTTAACAAATGGAAAGAGTACTAACACCGATTTGTCCTGATAGGATATCGACTTACCTTCTCTATCAAGAAATCCACCTCTCCCATCATCCAAAGTGATTTCGTCAATTCTTTGTCTCACACTATTCTCTAATAAATTTACCCGGTGTTTGGAATATTCCTTTGGCTTCACTATCTGTATATGTACCAGCTTGGCTATTAATAAAGTAAACAGCAATAGAAAAATAATTCCTGTCCCCAATATTCTTTTTTTCATTTAACACACCCCTTACTGTTACCAGTTTCGACGGGGCTTGCCTATTTCAAACTATAATTGAACAAATAAAAAAGGCACCTAAAATAGGCGCCTTGCTGGTTCTTTCTTAAATTTCAAATTATTGAACGGATACGATTACGACTTCCATATCTCCACCTGGAGTAGAAACCGTTACTTCATCACCTGGTTTTTTTCCCATTAAACTGCGGGCAATAGGAGAATCATTTGAAATTTTATACTCAAATGGGTCAGCTTCTGCAGAACCGACAATTATATAAGTTTCTTCTTCACCATCAGGTAATTCTTTAAATGTTACGGATTTTCCTAATGTAACCGTTCCATCCTGAGATGCACCTGACTCAATAATTTGTGCATTTCTAATCATATTTTCAAGTGTAGTGATTCTTCCTTCAACAAATGCTTGTTCTTCTTTAGCAGAGTCATACTCAGAGTTTTCGGATAAGTCACCGAAACTGCGTGCAATTTTAATTCGTTCTACAACTTCTTTACGTTTAACCGTTTTTAAAAGTTCTAATTCTTTCTCTAATTTTTCTTTTCCCTCTTTAGTCATTGGGAATACTTTTTCAGTAGCCAAAAAATTTCACTCCTTCTGTACTTTCACCATGCAGCACCAACCGCTCCATGTGATCATGTGTATATATATGCACTTAATAACTATGTATATACCTTTATTGGTATAGGAATTGCGCGTTCTCAATCGAACGCGCAATTTACACTCATTGTTAGCTTAATTTCTTTTTATCGATTTGTCTATTAATTTTATCAAAATTTTTTCAAAAATGAGTAACTTTTTTGTTATTTTTATGGAAATTGGTGTAAAAACAAAATATTCCTATAAAAGGGATTTTTGCTCCAAAATCGTTTGGATTTTAGTACCAATTACATCAATAGCCACGTAATTGTGTCCGCCTTCAGGAATAATAATATCCGCATAGCGCTTAGTAGGCTCAATAAATTGGTTATGCATAGGACGTACCACAGATGTGTATTGTTCAATGACTGAATCAATTGAACGGCCCCGTTCTTTTATATCACGCATTAAACGACGTATTATACGAAGATCTGCATCGGTATCAACAAATAGTTTAATATCCATTATATCGCGTAATCTCTCATCTTCAAGTACCAAGATTCCCTCGAGAATAATAACGTCCTTAGGTTCAACAGGAATTACATCCTCAGAGCGTGTATGCATAGCATAATCATAAACCGGCTTTTCAATTGCTTCATAACGAAGCAATTTGTTGATATGCTCCAGCAATAGATCATTATCAAAAGCCAATGGATGATCATAGTTTGTCTTTAGTCGTTCCTCAAAAGGAAGATGGCTTTGATCCTTATAATAATAATCTTGTTCTAGAATCATGATGGAATGACCCTTGAATTTTTCATAGATTGCTTTTGTTACACTCGTTTTCCCTGAACCCGAGCCACCTGCAACCCCAATTACAATTGGCTTAGTCATTTTTAGTTGTTCTCCTTCCTCATCATATCATATGGATGAACCGGTTGATCGACTTTTAAGCGGACAGTCATAAGCGGATGTCTTGCAGCATCTAATTCATTGCCGTCCTCATCCCAGATTGTTCCGACTGTTTGCGTAAAGTTTTCGATATTAGGTCCGAAAAATTCAATTTCGTCTCCCGGTTTAAAGTAATTTCTTTGCTGTAACGTGACTATAGATGTATTTTCATCATACGATAAGACAAGCCCGGCAAAGTCATGCGTTGTTTTGTTATTATGATTGCCAAACATTTGCTCCTTATGGCTTGGTACACCTTCAAAGAATGCGGGAGCTGTTTCCCGATTCGCACACTTATTGAGCTCTGTAATCCATTCCTCTTTGAAAACAAAATTGTCCGGATCCGCACAATAAGTATCTATAACCTTGCGATAAACACTGACAACTGTTGCAATATAATGAATGGATTTCATACGGCCTTCGATTTTTAAGCTGTCGATTCCCATCTCTATCATAGTTGGGATGGATTCAACCAGTTTCAAATCTTTAGGACTCATCGCAAACGGTTGGTCTTCATCTTCAAATAATGGTTTTTCACCATCCTCCGTATTAGCGAATAAATGATAATCCCATCTGCATGATTGGCAGCAGCCGCCTCGATTAGAATCACGGGCTGTCATATGGTTAGATAGCGTGCAGCGCCCTGAATAAGCAATACACATCGCCCCATGAATAAAGGTTTCAATTTCAATATCAACCTTTTCTTTCATTAGCTTGATTTCTTCTCCACTCGTCTCACGTGCCAAAACAACACGATCCAGCCCTTCTTCTTTCCAAAACTGTACAGCTTTCCAGTTTGATAAGGATTGCTGTGTACTTAAGTGGATTTCCAGCTTTGGAGCAGCCTTTTTACAGGTCTCAATTATTAACGGGTCAGCTACTATAATACCTGTTACTCCAGCTTCTTCAATCCCTTTTAAATACTCCGGAAGTCCATCGATGTTCTCATTATGAGCAAAAATATTAGTGGTCACATATATTTTAGCGCCGTATTGTTTAGCAAACTCCACGCCTTCTTTCATTTCTGCCAATGAAAAATTTCCGGCATTGGAGCGCAATCCATATTCCTGACCGCCAATAAATACTGCGTCGGCACCATAACGGACAGCGATTTTTAATTTTTCCAGGTTACCGGCAGGAGCCAGTAATTCCGGTTTTTTTACAATAACGCGTTTTCCGTCAATAATCTCGGAAATTTTATTTTCTGACACGGACATTCGGTCATCCTCCATTCCCTGTTAATAAACAGTCTCCTTGAAAAAGAAGCCTGTATCCAGCGATCTGTTTGCCGGTTGAATTTCTTCAGCTTTCTGCAGCAGTTCTTCCTTCTTATCTTCGTATAGATCCGGATTCTCTGCATATAAATCAATTGCCTCGCGATACAATTTGGTTACTTCAATAAGATAGTCAGAATCCTTTAAGATTCCATCAATTTTAAAGGAGTCTACCCCAGCATCGAGCATTTCTGCCAATTCATCAATAATGCAAATATCATTCGGACTCATAATATGAGTGCCGTTTTCATCTTCAAAGATTGGGTATTTAGCGTTACGCTCAGGATCGTGCAGGAATAAGCTTTTTTGATCCTCCAGGCTATCCACTTTCATATTGCGGCCTTGGTAATTAAAGTAATTCCCGATAAGCGTCCGTTTTGACTGAAACATGGCTGTCATTCCATGCACCTGTACTTCAATCTCGACTTTGGCATGTTCTTTAATTTCAATGATAGCGTCCATATTAATTTCCCGGGCAAGGACTGCACGCTTAGCTCCTTTTGTTCCCCAGTAATTACACGTGAACCAGTTGGTCGCTGTTGTTTCTGTATTCCAATGCAGTGGCAGGTTCGGAGCTGCTTCACGAGCAGCCATCAAAACAGCTGGATCTCCAAAGATGACAGCATCAGCTTGATTGGCATCTAAGAAACGCAAATAATCGGACAGCTCGTCCACTTTCTCATTATGGAAAATGGCATTCATAGCCACATATACTTTCTTTCCTTTTGAATGGGCTAGCTGGATTGCTTCTTTAACAGCCTCTCTGTTAAATTCTCCAGCCAGTCTCAGTCCATAACGTTGTTCCCCTATAACAAATGCATCTGCACCTGCATCAATTAATGGGATGATATCTTCAACCTTAGTAGGTGTTAGTAATAGCTCAGGGGTTTTCATGCCTTTTCACCTCGTTTAATACTGATAGCCAAACCATCCCCGACAGGGATAATGACAGTATCAAAGTTTTCCTTATTCATGAGCCATTCATTATAGCCTTTTATTTTATTAACTAAATTTTTTGTTCGTTTAGATTCAATCTCTTCCTGTTCAAGAGCCACCAAGCCTTTAAAGAGAACATTATCGGAAAGGATAATTCCTCCCTCTGCCAAAGACTTTTCATATATTTCAAAGAAACGTTTATATTGTCCTTTAGCTGCGTCGATAAATATACAATCAAAAGGTCCTTCTGGAGAGACAGCTGATTCTGTCTCAAGGGCGTCACCTTTTATAATCTTTATTCTACTCTTCATGTCCGCTCTTTCAATAAAATGATGAGCTTTTTCAATACGTTCCTCATCTCTTTCAATTGTCAGTATTGAAGCTTCTGGCAGCGTATACGCCATTCGTAAAGCAGAATAACCAATTGCTGTTCCAATTTCTAAAATTTTTCGCGGCTTTTGGATTTTTAGAATCTGTAACATAGACTCCATACCGGTTAATTCCATAATCGGAACACCATTTTCCCTTGCATACTCTTCCATTTCACTTAATAAATCATTTCGGGAAGGTACAAGAGTCTGTAAATAGTGATCAAGATTCTTATTCATCCTTATTCCTCCAAACCCTGTACTTTGCTTAATTCAAAAAAATGAGAAAGCCAGGTGGCTTTCTTTAAATACATACACTATTTTTATGCACTTCGAATATTTTAGCATATTTAGGGGAAAGAAGCGAAACGTTTCTTCTCTTCCATAGTTCCCCTCCAAATGCTTAATTATTCGTTATATGTTTTGCCTTATCTTTATTATGTTCTTCTAATGTTTTATTAAAGATGACTTCTCCCGATTTAGTAGCAAGGAAATATAGGTCATCAATATCTGCAGGGTTTAATGCCGCCTGAATAGAGGTTTCACCTGCATTGGCAATTGGTCCAGGGGTTAACCCCTTATGTCGATAAAGATTATATGGTGAGTCGACTTCTAAGTCTTTGTATGTCACCCGATCTTTATGCTCTCCCAATGCGTACAGAACAGTTGGATCAGTTTGCAATCGCATATCCTTCTCCATCCTGTTTTTAAACACAGCAGATATTTTATCCCTATCCACCTTCTCAGTTGCTTCTTCTTCAATTAAGGATGCCATTGTTAATAGTGTATGCGGTGTCCATTTATCCTTGGACATTTCATCCTTATACTTCGCTAAGATTTCGTTGGTTTTTTTTACCATATCGCTAACAATTGACTCTATTGTTGGATCTTCCTCATAAAATGAATACGTTGCTGGATATAAATATCCTTCCAATGGATATCTGACATTCTCGGCAAGAATATCATCCGTTAATAAATCAGGATACTTATTCATCATTTCTTTAATAAATCCATTTTTATTTATAACGGCTAAGACATCTTTTGACTTTTTGCCTGTTTTCTTGGCAATAATTTCTGAAATTTGTTCCAGATCTCTTCCTTCCGGAATAGTAATTCGATAGGTCTCAGCTACAATTCCATTTTTGATTTGATCGATGATTTCCTGAATTGTCATAGATGGTGATAAATTATAGGTTCCAGCCTGGAAACCAGATTCATTTTTAAACTTGACATAGTATTTAAATACTTTCGCGTTTTTAACGACTCCATTATCCTCTAATGTTTGAGAAATCAAACTAATTCCTGAACCACGAGGGATTTCCACCTTGATTGCATCTTTATTATCTGGGTCAACAGGTTTTAATGCGGAGGAGATATACAAATACCCCCCAAGTCCAACAAGCGTCATGACAAGGATGACAGCAACTAACGAAACAGTAACAATTTTCCGTACCACTCTAGCTTCACTCTGTCTTTCAAGTAGCTTTATTTTCATTTGCTCTTTCTTCCAATTTTTATCATTATCCAAAAGTGATGCCCCCCTAAGGCATTTTATTACAAGCCCTCTTTATTTATTGCAAACATTAGCGGAATCTGTCAATGATTATCATAAAACTTTTTCTTAAACCGCTTGATTATATAATAAATTTCATGAATTGACCATTACTTTTTTATAACATGCTCTATTTTTCGGAGAATTTACCTAAAATCTCTTGAATAATCATCCTTTCACCATTCCTTGTAAAACCATTTCATCATTATTCCACAATACTTAAATCTACACATAAAAAAACTCCCCCGATAAAACCGGGAGAGCTATATTTTCAGTTTATTCTTCTTCGTCGAAGAATGTATTAATGACTTCTTCAACTAGAGCCCATTCTTCATCATCTTCTATATCATTTAATGTTCCGACTTCACCTGTTTCATCAGGAATATAAGAAGCTACATGGATGAGGTCTTCATCTTCTTCGCCTTCGTTTCCTACTGGTGCAAATACAACGTATTGCTTATCATAATCATCCAATTCGAACGTAAGTAATATTTCGTGTAACTGCTCGTTACCATCTTCATCAACAATTGTTATCATATTTTCTTCCATGTCTGATCACCTCTAAATTATTTGCCGCCACTATCTAAATATCCTTGCAGAATTAAGACAGCGGCCATTTTATCTATAACTTTTTTGCGTTTTTTACGGCTTACATCTGCATCTAATAAAACCCGTTCTGCGGCCATTGTGGTTAAACGTTCATCCCACAAAACGACCGGAACCTTATATCGTTTTTCAAGCTTTGAAGCATAATACTGACTTGCCTCGCCTCGCGGACCTACAGTTCCATTCATATTTTTCGGCAAACCTACGACAAATTTATCGACTTTATAAGGTTTAAGGATTTCATCTAAACGTTTCAGGCCAAGCTGATTTTTTTCTTCGTCAATTGCTATGGTTTCCAAACCTTGAGCAGTCCAGCCCATTTCATCACTGATGGCGACTCCCACAGTTTTACTACCCACATCAAGACCTACAATTCGCATATTATCCCTCTCGTTGCTGCTCTAAATAAGATTTGACCAGAACTTCTATAATCTCATCTCTTTCAAGCTTTCTAATAAGATTTCGTGCATCATTATGACGCGGAATATAAGCAGGGTCTCCTGACAAAAGATAACCTACAATCTGGTTAATAGGATTGTAACCTTTTTCATTTAGAGCATTATAGACTTCCATTAAAACATGGCTAACGTCATGCTCAAAAGAATCCTCCGGGAAATTAAATTTCATTGTTTTATCAAATGAACTCATTCCAACGCACCCCGCTTTCATTCAAAAAGCTATATTTCCATTGTTCCTCTTATTGTACACTACTTAAACCTAATAATAAAATTCGAATGATAGTTTTGGCTAGTCAATACTATCCATGCCAAAATGATTAGATTCAAAAAGAAGGGGGGCAAATCCTTTGCCCCGTTTTTATTTGTTAACCAAATCTTTTACCAGTTCAAGTGCTGCTTCTAAATCAGCAGGGTTCTTACCGCCGGCCTGAGCCATATCAGGACGTCCACCTCCGCCACCACCGCAGCGTGCCGCTACCTCTTTAATGATTTTACCGGCATGGTATCCTTGGTCTATTAAATCTTTTGTAACTGCAGCAATTAAGTTTACTTTTTCTCCTTGCGCACTTCCAAGGACAATGATGGAGGACCCTAGCTTTTGCTTTAAGTCATCAGCCATATTTCTTAAATTATTCATATCCTGAGCCTCTACCTTCGCTGATAAAACCGTTACACCATTAATTGTTTCAGCTTTGGATTGAATATTTCCTGCCTCGATATTGGAAAGCTTGGCTGCTAATGATTCATTTTCTTTTTGTGCGTCTTTTAATTCGCCTAATAGGGAATCAATTTTAACAGGCAAATCTTTTGGATTAGCTTTAACTTTAGCTGCTGCTTGGCGAAGAACACCAATTTGTTCTTTTAATTGAAGATACGCAGATTCGCCCGTTACTGCTTCAATCCTTCTGGTACCAGCCCCTATTCCACCTTCAGAGACAATTTTGAACAGCCCGATAGCAGAAGTATTAGGAACGTGGCAGCCACCGCAGAGCTCAAGGCTATAATCTCCCACTTGGACAACACGTACGATATCGCCATATTTTTCACCGAATAGAGCCATTGCCCCCATTGCTTTTGCTTCTTCAATCTGTTTATTTTCAATCGTTACATCAATACTCTTCCAAATTTTATCATTCACGATTTGCTCAACCTGTTCCAGCTCTTCTTCTGTAACTTGTCCAAAATGAGAAAAGTCAAAACGAAGTCGGTCCGGTCTTACTAAAGAACCCGCTTGGTTGACATGCGTGCCCAGTACATCCTTTAATGCTTGATGCAGTAAATGAGTTGCCGTATGGTTTTTAATGATTTTACGGCGATTTGCTTCATCTACAACCGCTTTCCCATACGCACCTTCCTTCAGTAATCCATATTCTACGATAACTGTATGCAGGTTTTGGCCATTTGGAGCTTTTTGAACATCCTTCACGAATACTCGTAGGTCTTCAGATTCAAAGAATCCTTTGTCCGCAATTTGTCCGCCGCTTTCAGCATAGAAAGGTGTTTGGTCAAAAATGATTTGAACTTCTTCTCCCGCCATGGCATCGTCCGCTTTTTCACCATTTTTAATGATTACTTCCACTGTTGCCGGGCATTCAAGGGTTTCATATCCAACAAATTTACTTTGTACTTTTATGTCACCTAAAATACCGCTTTGTACTTGCATGGAGTCTACATCCTGGCGAGCAGCACGTGCACGTGTCCGCTGAGCTTCCATCTCTCTTTCGAAACCTTTACGGTCGATTTTCATGCCTTCATCTTCAGCATACTCTTCTGTTAATTCAACTGGGAATCCATAGGTATCATAGAGACGGAATACATCAAATCCGTTTACTATATCGCTGCCCCTTTTCTTCTCAGCCTCAATAACTTCCGCAAGTATAGCTAACCCGTCATGAAGAGTTTCATGAAAACGCTCCTCTTCATTACGAACAACCTTCGCTATGAAGTCCTGTTTCTGTTTAACTTCTGGATAATAATCTACCATGATATCCGCCACAACTGGAACCAATTCATACATAAATGGCTTATTGATACCAATTTTCTTAGCAAAACGAACAGCTCTGCGCAGCAATCTGCGTAAAACATATCCGCGTCCTTCATTGGAAGGAAGTGCTCCATCACCTATTGCAAACGCAACCGTACGGATATGGTCAGCAATAACACGAAATGCTACATCTTTATCCGCACTTGTTCTATATTGTTGACCTGAAATTTCTTCAGTTTTATGGATAATCGGCAGGAATAAATCCGTATCAAAGTTCGTGTCACCATTTTGGAAAATGGATGCCATCCGCTCTAATCCCATCCCTGTATCAATATTTTTCTTCGGTAATTCAGGATACTCACTGCGCGGTATTTCTGGATTTGCATTAAATTGAGACAATACGATATTCCAGATCTCAATATAACGATCATTTTCGATATCTTCTTCAATTAAACGAATGCCGATATCTTCAGGATCAAATTTTGTACCGCGGTCAAAGAAAATTTCAGTATCAGGTCCGGATGGGCCTTCACCAATTTCCCAGAAATTGTCCTCAAGCGGAATTAAGTGACTATCCGGTACGCCTAAGCTTTTCCATACCTTAAGGGTATCAGTATCTGCTGGATAGTATGTGATATAAAGCTTGTCTTTTGGCATAGCAAACCAGCGTTCATCTGTTAATAGCTCCCAGCCCCATTTGATTGCTTCCTCTCTGAAATATTCTCCAATAGAGAAGTTACCCAGCATTTCAAAGAAAGTATGGTGTCGAGCTGTTTTTCCAACATTTTCAATATCGTTTGTTCTAATCGATTTTTGGGCATTCGTAATCCTTGGATTTTCAGGAATAACTCGTCCATCAAAATATTTTTTTAATGTTGCAACTCCGGAATTAATCCATAACAGTGTCGGATCTTCCACCGGTACTAACGATGCACTCGGTTCAATTCTGTGACCTTTTTCCTGAAAGAAATCTAAAAACATTTGGCGAATTTCTGCCCCAGTCATGTACTTCATAAGATTGAATCCTCCTTTTTTATACACAAAAAAGCCCTCATCCCTAAAAACAGGGACGAGAGCTTGACTCGCGGTACCACCCTGATTACGAAACATCTAAAAAGTTTCGTCACCTCAGAAACCTTAACGCGGTTTAAACGGCGGGTTTTTGCCCGCACTCCGGACTAGCTTTCTGTCTCTCTTCTTCCAAAGTCTCTTTCAGCCATGGAGACTTCTCTCTTTCATGTAAATAGGATTTACATTCGGAAGGGCTTAAACATACTCGGTCCATCAACATATTTCAATATATTCCGTTATAAGTTGGATTATAGTCATAAGTGTTTTCTTTGTCAATGTTTCAGGAATTGTTTAAGGGTTATTCCTTAATATTTTACTATGAGTAATAGCAACCTTCAAAAAGGCTAAAATAGGGACAGCAAGAATCAGGCCTAGTATTCCGCTAATCTCACCACCGACAAGCAAAGCAAAAATGATAATAAGCGGGTGCAGCTTTAACGTTTTCCCCATGATAATTGGTGAAAGGACATTCCCCTCCAGAAATTGAATCACAATAATGATAATGGCCACCTTGATGACCATGCCCGTTGACATAGTGATCGCTACGAGCAATGCCGGAACCGCTCCAATCAGAGGTCCGAAATAGGGAATAATATTCGTTACCCCAATAAAAAGGCTCAGCAATAAAGGATACTTCATACCAAATAACCAGAAAAGTATAGCGGCAAAGGATCCCACAATCGTACAGACCAAGAGCTGTCCGCGAAGATATCCGCCCAAAGAATGGTCGATATCCTTCAAGAACTTTTTCGTTGTGTCTCTGCTTTTTTTAGGAAATAATCTTAAACCAAAATCAATAATCTTTTCAGCATCCTTCAGTAAATAAAAGGATATGAGAGGGATGAGTAACACAAAGATGAAAAAATCCGACAGCCCACTTAGCGCTTCTATTAATACAGTTATAGAAGAACTCAGTTTCATTTCTATAGAGCTGATGATTTGCTCCAAACGATCATGCAGACCAAACGGCCAGCTTGAGGTTTGTGAATGAAAACGAGCTATGTAACCTCGATATAACTCTGCCATTTCTGGTGCTCTTTCTGCAACATCAATCATTTGGTTAATGAATACTGGAATTCCTTTATACAATCCATAGCCGACTGCCCCAAAAAACACCAGATAAATCAAACCGATTGCCAAACCTCTATGCAAACCTTTCTGATGAACTTTTTCCACCAGGGGATGAAGGAGGTAACTAATAAGAGCGGCTCCAATAAATGGTGATAATGCAGTTAGAAAAACCTGTATAACAGGAGACCATATAGGTCTGAGCAAGTAAAACACAAATAATACGATAAATAATAATAATAGAAATCCAAGTCGATAAAACCACTTTATCTGTATGTTCAAAAATCCCACCTCTGTACTATTTTCTTTATGTTAAAAGAAAATATGTATGGGGATTCTGCAGGCATACACTAAAAAAGGTTTAAAAGGCAGAGAATCTACCTTTTAAACCCTTAACTTCCAATCAAAATGACTTCATGATTGTTCGTTTAATCTTTCTCATATTACGGCCGGATAGCATTCCATTATTGGACATACTCCGATAGATCGCCATTCCCGCTCCTAAGGTTATTAACGACGAAACCATTTTATTCATAGCAACTCACCTCATAATTTAGGAAGTACGAATCAAAGACTCATCTGTCGGTCTTCTTCGCTAAACAAATCATCTAAAGAACTTAACACTCCATCCTCTTCCACCTGATGGACATGCATAATTCCTTTTTGGATAGATAATTCCACAAAACAATTCCAGCAATAATATTGATTCACGCCAATCTTGCCGATATCTTTGCTGGAGCAATTCGGACATTTCATAGCAATCACCTCATAAAAAATATCTCTGTAATTGCCAGTTTGTCCATTGTATGCAGAATTCATTCAGCTTAAAGACCGACATTTGTATTTTAACCGCGTATCATAAAATCATAAGGCGTAATGTTTTCCATCCCAATCATTGGATCTGTTTGGAATATTTTTTGCTCATACGTCAAGCCGTCTTCATTGGAACTTTCATTTTCAGTAACTGGATTTTCAGGTTTGGAGATAAGTTCCTTATCACGGAACCCTTCCTGCAGTTTTTCAAGTAGAGTTGTTCGCCGTTCCTCCTCACCACTGCGACCGACGCCGTATCGTAAGGCTTCCTCTTCACCGCATACAATCAGGAACTGTTTGCTCCTTGTTATAGCCGTGTAAATTAAGTTCCTCCTTAGCATGCGGTGATAGCTCTTAACAACTGGCAATATGACGATTGGGAATTCACTTCCCTGGGATTTATGAATGGAACAACAATAAGCATGAGTTATTTGATTGAGCTCCTGGCGTGTATACTTCGCTTCAATGCCATCAAATGAAACAAAAATCTGATCCTGCTTATCTTCATTTTCCTTTGCATAGATAATCGCAATAATTTCACCCATATCACCATTGTAAATCCCATTTTCAGGCTGATTCACTAATTGGAGAACCTTATCTCCAACCCGATAAACCACATCCCCAAAAGTCAATTCCCTTTTCTTCTTATCGCGATTATCATTAAGAATGCCCTGCAGGAGGACATTGAGGGAATCAATTCCGGCACTCCCTCTGTACATTGGAGCCAAAACCTGAATATCACGGGCTGGGAACCCTTTTTGGCGGGCATTGGTTACAACCTGCCTAATCACATCTGCTACTTGATTAGTGGAACAAGAGAAAAATGAACGATCGCCCTGCGGTTTCCGAATATCTGGCGGCAGCTGTCCGTTTTTTATCGCATGCGCGAGCTGAATAATGGAAGAACCATCTTCCTGTCTGAATATCGATTCCAGACGGGTTACAGGAATAACGGAAGAGGCAAGTAAATCCTTCAATACCTGACCTGGTCCAACTGAAGGCAACTGATCCTCATCACCAACGAGGATGACTTGCATATCATTCGGCAATGCTTTAAAAAGCTGATTGGCCAGCCAAATGTCTACCATAGACATCTCATCTACAATTAAAAGCCTTCCGCTGATTGGATTATCTTCATCACGCTGAACATCCGACCCATTCCAGCCCAATAAACGGTGGATAGTTACGGCGGGAAGCCCTGTGGATTCCTTCATCCTTTTTGCCGCGCGTCCTGTTGGAGCTGCTAAAACAAATGGAAATGGATTTTCATTATTATAATCTTTTGGATTAAGGGACAAACCATGTAATTCTGAATATAATTCAACGATTCCTTTAATAACGGTTGTTTTACCGGTACCAGGACCTCCTGTCAGGATTAGCATCGGAGAATGTAAGGCTTTAAAGATTGCATCCTTTTGCTCCTCAGCGTACTCCATCCCAATTCGCTCTTCTAGTTTGCCTAGCTCCAATAAAAATTCAGATTCAGGAAATTGATCGGCATATGAGTCCTGAGACATAATCCGTTTAATATTCGTTACAATCCCTTTTTCAGAAAAGTAGAGGGACGGCATATAAAACCTTTTCTCTTCTCCAATGATTTTTCCCTCTTCACCGAGTTGGATAAGTGATTCCGTAATTTGCTCAAAAGTGATGGTCACATTTTGATTTTGTTCCAAGAGAGTTTTTACGCTGATCAACAGTTCCTCAGCCTCGGTATACGAATGCCCGTCCTGTACACAAGATCTGTCAAGTGTATAGAGAATCGCTGCCTTAATCCTGGATGGATGGCTTCCTCCAATGCCGAGCTGCAGTCCGATTTCATCTGCGCGAGTAAATCCAATTCCCTCAATCGTTTCGACTAGCTGGTATGGATTTTGCTCAATGATGGAAATCGTGTCCTCTTTATAAGCCTGATAAATTTTCATCGACAGCTGAGGTCCAAACCCCAGGCTGGATAAATTAATCATGATTTGCTCCAGGCCCTGATTGGCTGCCAGAGTATCATACAATTGCTTTGCCTTTTCACCGCTTAGCTTAGGAATTTGATCGAGCAATGATGGATTCGCTAAAATTTTGGAGATTGCCTTTTCGCCAAGTTTTTCGACAATCGATTCTGCAATCTTTTTACCAATCCCTTTAAAAAGAGATCCGGATAAATAAGCAATCACACCCTCCTTTGATTCAGGAACTTCACGCTGGAAGGTATCTACATGAAATTGAATCCCAAAACGGGGATGTTCTTTCATTTTCCCATAAAACGTGTATTTTTCTTCCTCATGAATAGGGGGGAAATACCCGGTAATAACAGCTTCTTTTTCATCGTAATTCAAATTCGTTTCTTTCACTCTGATTCGTACAACCGAGTATAAATTTTGTTCATTATGAAAAATGGTAACCAAATGTGTTCCTTTGATGAAAGGTTTGTCATTGTCGGAGAAGACGAACGACTCTTGTTCCACAAGAAGCACCTCCCGTTTATAACAGTTCTTTCATTTGTTTTAACCCATTCAAAGCAAGGATGTGATCAGGCTGGATTTCAACCGCTTTTTCAAAATAAGCGATTGCTTTATCTGCATCTCCCTTAATCCCACCGTAGGCCACACCCAGGTTAAAATACGCATCTGCATGTGACTCATCAATTTCAAGCGTCTTATTCCATGCATCAATCGCCATATCATACATTTCAGCACCTGCCAAAGCCAGTCCATAATGGAACTGAGCTTCTGCATCCGACGGATTTAATTCAACACTTCTTTGGAAATAAGGTAATGCCAGCTTCGGCTGGTCTAAATGAAGCAGACATAATCCCAGCATAAACATCACATCTGCTGTTTCAATTCCTTTTTTGATAGCCAGCTCAAACTGATCCTTCGCCTTCACTAAATCATCGAGCTCATAATAAATGCTGCCCAATCCATAATAGGCAGTCGCAGCTTCCGGATCCAGTTCAATAGCTCTTTCAAAAAATTTAATCGCACGTTGATTGTCGTTCATCGATGCCAATACATTGCCGAAATTGATAAACCCTACTGGGTCATTTGGATTTTCTTCAATCATTTCGGTGAATACTTTTGCAGCATCCTCCCATTTTCCTTGTTCCATATATTGAATACCTAATTTATTTTTATCCATACTATTCACTCCTACATTCCTAACTGAATGGAAATAGTATACCACAAAGTGATAGTCCGTTGTCCCAGAGACAAGCATCTGGGCTAGCAGCGCGCCACCATTTATAAGTTATAGTAAATCCCACCAGTTTACCTTCCTATTTATGACTAGGTTACTCTCTTAATCATATAGATTAAAATATTACACTTTTTGTTAAAATTCTTTGATTTTAGGGTAGAAGTATATCTATGGGAGTGAGAGATATGAAGAAACTACACTATGCAGCTGGACTTTTACTAATAATCGGACTGATTTATATCGGATATACCTTCTTTTTAGATGAAAAGATAAAAGCCGATCAGGAACATGTCATTATGGCTTTAGGTGATTCCTTAACCTATGGGGTGGGCGATCGCCATGAGGAAGGCTATGTCGGTCAGCTTGAAAAAATTTCAGAAAGCGAATCCTCAAATAAAAATTATAAAATCAATAATTATGGAATTCCGGGTCAGGAGTCAGAGGGAGTTATCAAACAATTAGCGAATCCTACAATAAGTGAGAAAGTGAATGAAGCTGACTATATTATCTTATTTATAGGCACTAATGATTTGCGTACAAGTTTGGGCGGTGATTTTCAAACCATCAATCAAGCCGCTATAAAGAAAGGGAAAAAAGATTATCTTGATAATGTAGATGACATTTTGAAAAGCATTCGCATGGTTGACCATGATGTCCCCTTTATTGTTGTTGGATTATATAATCCATTTCCTAATGACGACCGCCTTGACGAAATTCTAGATGACTGGAATCACGATCTAAAAGAAACGGTCAGTAACTACTCATCTATCACCTTCGTACCAACAGATGATTTGTTTCAGGATAAAACAAAAAAAGACTATTTCAGTGATAGCCTCCATTTAAATGACAAGGGATATCGCCTGATTGCTAATCGAATCAGCGAAGAAATATAGAAGGCTATGGAGCTTAATCCATAGCCTTTCTTTTTTCATAGTATCTTAAGAAGCCCTTAACAATTTCATTTACGACAATGGTTCCAATTGTACAGAAGAAGATTAGGATCCATTCCCTTAAGCCTATCGGTTCAATCTTGAGTAATTTGGCAAAAGGTTCGATATAAACAACTGCCAATTGTAACAAGATGACACCTATGACAGACCAATTTAAATATTTATTGCTAAACACATCTGTTTTCCAGATTGGTTTACGTAAATGTCTGACATTATATACTTGCATGTAGCTAATAAAGGTTAGTGCCATAAAGGCAACCGTTTGTCCGACTCTCAGTTCATGGTCTGTAAGCTGATTAAATTGTAAATCGAATATGGAATCAATTCCAGCAGCCCATTTCAACCCAATTAGGAAGGCTAGGAGAGAAGCTACACCAATCAACAAACCATTTAAAATCAGGAAGATGACTGAATCCCTCGTGAAAATCCCTTCTTTTTTAGGCCTTGGTTTATCCAGCATAACATCCTTATTCTTATCTACACCAAGCGCAAAGGCTGGAATAGAATCACCAACTAAATTCAGCCATAAAATATGGACGGTCAGTAACGGTGTCGGCCAGCCAAGCAAGATGGCAAAAAAGAGCACTAGAACTTCACCAAAGTTACTTGTAACAAGGAAAAGCACAGATTTTCGTATATTAGCAAAAATATTTCTACCCTCTTCAACCGCTTTTATAATCGTGGTGAAATTATCATCCATTAAAACCATATCAGAGGCACCCTTGGCAACATCTGTCCCAGTTTGTCCCATAGCAACCCCAATATCAGCTGTTTTTAAGGAAGGAGCATCATTAACACCATCACCGGTCATTGAAACAATATGCCCATTTTCTTTGAAGGCCTGAACGATTTGGACTTTATGCTCCGGTGATACCCGGGCGAATACACGAGTATCGACTGCTGCTTCCTTCAATTCTTCAGGTGTCATTTGATTCAATTCGGCACCCGTGATAACTTTATCGGATTCCGTTATCCCTAAACGGTGCGCAATCGCAATCGCTGTTTGCGGATGATCACCTGTAATCATCGTTACTTCAATTCCTGAACGATGAGCTCTTTCAATTTGAAGTTTTGCCTCCGGTCGAGGCGGATCCATCAAGCCTACCATTCCAAAAAACGTCAAACCATTCTCTATTTCTTCTTCATTCAGTTCAGAAATCGCTTCGGCCGAAACTCTTTTTCCCGCCAAAGCCATTACACGAAGAGCGCGGTTGGACATCTGCATCACAGCTTGATTAATTTCAGTTATGTATTCCTGCGTCATTTTTACTATTTCGCTATCTAGTTGAATAGTGGTTATTCTCTCTAGCAGGATATCTACTGCACCTTTTGTCAGTACAATGTATCCATCGCCATCTTTATGTATGGTAGTCATCCTTTTTCTCGTTGAATCGAACGGAATTTCGGCTACACGCGGAAATTCTTTATCTAAATCAGACTTTGTGTAACCATTCACATGTGCTGCTTTAACAAAAGCCACTTCTGTCGGGTCGCCGGTTTCTTCCGGTTCATAAGTGGCATCCGAGCATAATGCCAATTGATTAATCAACCTTTGGTCATCCGCAGAATATGGTACATCTTCCTCTATAACTTTTAAATTAACATAACGCTCAACGACACTCATTTTGTTCAAAGTCAGTGTTCCTGTTTTATCTGAACAAATCATGCTAACCGAACCCAAAGTTTCAACTGCCGGAATTCTTCGTATAATTGCCTTTTGCTTAATGAGGCGCCTTACCCCTAGCGTTAAAACAATTATGACCATTGTCGATAAACTCTCAGGTATAGCCGAAACAGCAAGACTTGTGGAAATCATAAACATTTCTCCAGGATTCCGTCCCTGCATTAATCCTACAATGAACATAACGACACAAACGATAATGGCACAATAACTTAATTTTTTCCCAAGCTGATCAAGATTTTTCTGCAAAGGAGTTTTGCTGGATTCAGTGCTGTGAAGCATTTCAGCTATTTTCCCAACCTCTGTATTCAACCCGGTTGCAGCCACAATTCCAATCCCTCGGCCATTTGTAACTTGAGTAGACATGAATGCCATATTAAGATAATCACCAAGTGGCTGATCAGGATTTTCCAAATTCCAATTCTCGTCCTTATCTACTGGAAGGCTCTCCCCCGTTAAAGCAGACTCTTCAATTTTCAAGGAATGGGATTGAATGATACGAATATCAGCCGGTACTGTCCTTCCGGCTTCAAGTAAGACGCAGTCACCAGGTACGAGCAAGGATGCATCTATTTCCCTGACATTTCCTTCTCTTTTTACCAAGGCTTTCGGTGCTGCTAACTTTTTTAGTTCGTCCAATGCATTTTCTGCCTTTTTCTCTTGGACTACACCAATAATGGTGTTGATAATAATCACAAATGTAATAATTAAACCGTCACTCACTTCACCCACTATAAATGAGAATAAAGCGGCAACCATCAATATGTAATTAAGTGTGTTATGTATTTGTAAAGCAATCATTTTTAACAATGAATTTTTTTGCTCCACTCCGAATTCATTTTTTCCATAGTCTTTTAATCTCGCTTCGGCTTCTTTTTCCGTTATCCCCCTTTCTGCATCAGTTTCAAATACTTTTAATACCTCTTTCTTGGAAAGTGAATAATCGTACTTCTTCACATCCATCTTCATCACCTGCATATGTATATTTTACAGAACGTAAATAGCCTGTTTCTCTACGAAACAGACTATCCACATTCAATTGGCTATTTTATTTACCCAACATAATCAAGTTTTAAACCTTTTTTATAAACTTTATCGATGGTACCTCCACCCAAGCAGACTTCACCATCATAAAATACTGCAGCTTGCCCAGGAGTCACCGCTCTGATTGGCTCAGCAAAAATTACTTCTGCCTGATTGTCATCCAATACTTTCACTGTTACCTTATTATCTGCCTGGCGATATCTGAATTTAGCTGTACACTCAAAAGTATCACCTGGTTTCCTTTCGGAAATCCAGTTCATTTTGTCAGCGATAATAGAATCAGAATAGAGGCTGTCATGGTGAAAACCTTGCTCTACTAATAGAACATTGTTTTCTAAATCTTTCCCAACCGCAAACCACGGTTCACCGCTTCCGCCAATTCCAAGTCCATGACGCTGTCCCAATGTATAATACATAAGGCCGTCATGCTTACCCTTCAGTTCACCACTCATCGTTCTCATCTCACCAGGTTTAGCCGGCAAATATTGCCCAAGAAATTCCTTAAAGTTACGCTCGCCGATAAAACAAATGCCTGTAGAATCTTTTTTAGTAGCCGTTGGCAGGCCAGCCTCCAAGGCAATTTCTCTAATTTTTGGCTTATCATACTCACCAATCGGGAACATAACCTTGCTTAATTGTTCCTGAGTTAATTGGTTTAGAAAATAAGTTTGATCCTTATTATTATCCAACCCTCTAAGCATTTTATATTCTCCGTCTTGGTAAGCCACACGCGCATAATGGCCTGTGGCCAAATAATCTGCACCTAGATCCATGGCATGCTCAAGAAATGCCTTAAATTTAATTTCTTTATTACACATCACATCGGGATTTGGTGTACGTCCCGCTTTATATTCCTCAAGGAAATAAGAAAACACTTTATCCCAATACTGTTTTTCAAAATTGACTGCATAGTAGGGAATTCCAATATGATTGCAGACACGGATGACATCTTCATAGTCCTCCGTAGCTGTACAAACACCATTTTCATCTGTATCGTCCCAGTTTTTCATGAAAATTCCTACAACGTCATAGCCCTGCTCTTTTAAAAGATAAGCTGCAACAGAAGAATCCACTCCACCGGACATTCCGACAACAACTCTAGTTTCCGCCGGGGATTTCATTATACACTTCACCTCATACCTATTTACTTCACTAATCGATTTATCACATTTACAGCAATCTTCGCTGCTTTTTCTACTTCTTGTTCCGTATTGCCCTGCCCAAAGCTGAAGCGAATTGAATTCTTTGTCCGCTCTGAATCTTTTCCAAACATCGAGACAAGAACATGCGATGGTTCAATCGATCCAGCTGTACAGGCAGAACCGCTTGAAACAGCCACCCCTGCCAAATCCATATTGACTAAGAAAGCCTCAACACTCGTTCCTGGAAAACTAATATTCAATACATGCGGCAGTGAATCATCCAGCTTTCCATTGATGGAATAATTAATACCTGCTTCGTCAAATACATGGAGCATTATTTCTTTAAAGGCTCTATACTGCTTCGCTTTCTCCTCACGTGTGTTAGACATCAGCTCAGCCGCCTTTGCAAAGCCTGCTGCCCCAGGCACGTTTTCAGTTCCTGCCCGGCGTTTTCTTTCCTGCTCACCGCCAAGTAGCAATGGCTTAAATGGTACGCCTTTTCGCGCATATAAGAAGCCAATACCTTTCGGACCATTAATTTTATGTGCAGACACACTTAAGAAATCCACAGCTAACTCATGAACCGATATAGGAATGATTCCGTATGCCTGTACCGCATCTGTGTGGAACAATGCCTGATGGTCAGCCAAAAGCCTGCCAATTTCCTGAATAGGCTGAATAGTGCCCACTTCATTATTTCCGAACATGATTGTCACTAAAACTGTATCATCTCGTAATGCTTCCTGAACAGCACTCACAGTTACCTGTCCTTCTTCATTGACAGGCAAATACGTAACCTCGTATCCCTCTTTTTCAAGAGCCTGGCATGTATGCAATACGGCATGATGTTCAATTTCTGACGTAATAATATGTTTGCCTTTATTCTTCATAGCTTGTACACTGCTATAGATTGCGGCATTATCTGCTTCTGTACCACCGCTCGTGAATATAATTTCATCTATTTGTGCACCAATACTTTCAGCCAGCACTCTTCTTGCATCATCAATTAGCTTTCTCGATTCTCTGCCGAATTGGTGAATGCTTGATGGATTTCCGTAAGTCTTCTTCATAACCTCCGTCATCACATCAATAACTTCTGGATGCATAGGCGTTGTCGCTGCATGATCCATATAAACCCGTTCCATGGCCTATACCTCCTTTGCCTAAACAAAATTACTTTATATTAAATGTAGAACATATATGATTGAGTGGAGTCGTCCTCTTCTTCATAGGATGCCAAGTCTTCCAAAGTTGTATTATCCAAAACATCCTTTACAGCATCTCTGATTTTAATCCACAATTGCCGTTTAACAGGTTCTTCGTCCTCAATGCCTTCAACCGGTGTAATTGGGCCTTCAAGCACCTTGATCACATCACCTGCTGTAATTTCATGTGGATCTTTCGTTAGTTTATAGCCGCCATAGGCACCCCTTACACTTTTAACAAGTCCTGCATTACGCAAGGGGGTAACCAATTGTTCCAAATAGTGTTCGGACAAATTATTTGATTGTGCTATCGATTTTAGGGAAGTAGGACCTTCTCCATGTTTCTTAGCTAAATCAATCATAATGGTAAGTCCGTATCTTCCTTTGGTAGATATTTTCATTACTTAGCACCTCAGCCTTACATTTAGTCTACAAAAGTATACCATACATTAAATCATTGCCTATTTTCAATGACTCAGTACAATTCTTCTTAATTTTTTATTTTCTATTTAATCATAGTAAAAAAAACCAGTTTCGACTACAGGAAATCTCATGAAAGGATAAAATTCGCAGCTCTTACGCAAAAACGAAAATATAGGAATGTGAAGCGTTTATCGATATAATGAAAGCATCCTGAAGCTTATTTGTGGAGGTTAGTTAGTTGAATACTGAACCACTCGCATTTCGAATGCGACCTAAGAACTTAGATGAAATTATTGGCCAGAACGAAATCATCGGCAAACAAACCAGTTTATATAAAATGATTAAAAACGGGCATGTCCCTTCTATGTTATTATATGGTGAACCTGGCATTGGAAAAACATCCATTGCTTATGCAATTGCGGGAACCACCAAAATACCGTTCATTGCTTTAAATGCAACTACAGCCGGGAAGAAGGATATCGAAGCAGTTGTTGATGAAACACGTCTGACCGGGCAGGTTATCCTCTTTCTTGATGAGATTCACCGATTCAATAAAGCTCAGCAGGATTATCTTCTGCCACATGTAGAACGAGGCGATATCATTTTAATCGGTGCCACAACGGAAAACCCATTCCATGATGTCAATCCAGCTATTCGGAGCCGCTGCGGCCAAATCAAGCAGCTTACCCGCTTATCTGTCGAAGAAACCATCACACTGCTCCAAAGAGCCCTTTCTGATGAAAAAAATGGTCTGGGAAAAATGGATATCCAAATCACCGAGGAACAAATAAAAAAAATTGCCCTTCACTCAAATGGAGATGCAAGAAAATCGTTAACGCTGCTGGAATCAGCAGTTTTCTCATCAACCAGGGATGAGGATACGTATATCATAGAAGATGAAGTCATTGACGATTTAGGCGGGAATGTAGGAGTTTATGGAGATAAAAAAGGCTCAAACTTCTATAACCTGTTATCCGCCCTGCAAAAAAGCATAAGAGGAAGCGACGTTCATGCTTCTTTATATTATTTAGCTCACCTTCTTGAGGTTGGTGATCTGGTTGCAGTCAATCGGAGACTTTTAGTGATTGCTTATGAAGATATCGGACTGGCAAATCCCTCCGTCGGAAATAATGTGTTGGCAGCTGTTACCGCCAGTGAACGTCTCGGTCTTCCCGAGGCGCGTATCCCGCTTTCAGTGGCTGTTGTGGAAATGTGTCTATCCTCCAAATCAAATTCTGCTTATAAGGCATTGGATCAAGCCATTTCGGATATTCGAAGCGGCAAAGTCGGGGATATCCCTAAGCATTTACGTGATGCCCATTATTCAGGCTCAAAAGACCTCGGGCATGTTGGTTATAAATACCCGCATGACTACCCTATCGGCACTTTCGGTGGCTGGGTCAAACAAGATTATCTCCCATGCAACTTAAAGGGAACAAAATACTATGATCCGATTGAATCCGGCGAGGAGAAACGATTAGCTGCTATATATGAAAGACTGGAACAGTTTAAAAATAAGCAGTAAAAAAGATTGGCTTCTATTAGCCAATCTTTTTTACATGCAGGTAACAATTCACCCATAACGTTAATCATTCACTCGTTTGATTTTAATTTCCTTCAATGCTTCTCTTACTACCCAGCTTGCTGCAATCAATCCTGCCGTAGATGGTACAAACGCATTAGATGAAGGCGGGAATTTAGCCTTACGAATATCTGCATCCTGGTTGCCCACCACTTTTGTCACTTCATCAAAAGGCACAATTGGGCTCTCATCGGAGAAAATGACTGGAATCCCTTTTCGAATGCCTTCTTTCTTTAATTTTGTACGGATCACTTTAGCTAATGGATCTGTATGTGTTTTAGATATATCCGCGATTTGAAAGCGGGTTGGATCCATCTTATTGGCTGCGCCCATGCTTGAGATGATAGGAATATTCCTTATCAAACATTCTTTCATCAAGTGAATTTTGTAAATAATCGTATCGGAGGCATCGATTACATAATCCGGTTTATAGGCGAAGAAATCCTGATATGTTTCCTCTGTATAGAACATTTTTAAAGCAATTACTTCGCAATCTGGATTGATGTCAAAAATACGCTTTTTCATAGCATCTACTTTTTGCTCTCCAACAGTGGATAATAACGCATGAATTTGTCTATTCACATTTGTTATATCTATATCGTCCTTATCTACCAAGATTAACGTGCCCACCCCGGATCGCGCTAAAGCTTCCACGGCAAAAGAACCCACTCCGCCAATACCTAGAATCGCCACAGTTGTATTTTTTAATATTTCCAAGCCATCTTTCCCGACAGCCAATTCATTACGTGAGAATTGATGCAACATGAATAGCTCCACTCCAATTTCATTTTGTTAGTAAATGTAATTACCTATTTTTATTTTCCTAAACATTTCTGTTCATCTATACGCGCTTAACTCTTTGATTGTATTTTAAACGAAAGCATTTATCGATGTAAAATACAGTTTCAGCTGATTCAGCAGCAGGCCACGATTATCTACCAATCCCTTTACTTGCTATTCTTTCGCTTAGACAATTGAGATAAACCATTGATTAACAGCCACTGCAGTATTGTATCGTTCTAAAATTATGTACCTTTTCTTCATTAGCTGTTCCGTCGTTTCGATTTATGATACCATACTTTCCTACTAGGAATGAAAGGATATATTTTTCATCGATAAAAATAAAAAACTCATTGCAGCAGCTGCAATGAGTTATAACAATTCTTCATAAGTATAGACGCCCCAAATTGTGCCGTTTGATGCCTAGTGCTTTGGCCCGCCCTCGGCAGGTGGGTGCCCTGTTCCACTTTGTTGCAAGTCCTTCACGAAAAAGGCATTTGCGCAAGCGGTAAACTCCGGACTCCCGTTAAAAGAAATGTTCGGTCAAAACAAAAAGGATGCATAACGTACACTTCAGGACGTCTATTAATTGATTTAATCATATCAAAAGCAGGTTACTTTTTCAAGCCCGATTCCATTTTTGAGACCTTTAGACTAAGCTCTTTAAGCTGGCTTTCAGATACTTCACTCGGTGCATCTGTCAACAGGCAGCTCGCGCTTGCAGTCTTAGGAAATGCAATCGTATCACGTAAGTTTGAACGGCCGGAAAGTAACATGACTAAACGATCCAATCCCAAGGCAATTCCACCATGTGGTGGAGTACCATATTCAAAGGCTTCCATTAAGAAACCAAATTGCTCGTTAGCCTCTTCTGGTGTGAATCCGAGGACCTCAAACATTTTTTCCTGAATAGCACGTTCAAAGATACGTAAGCTTCCTCCACCCAATTCATAACCATTTAACACAAGGTCGTAAGCAATTGCTTTTACTTCACCAGGGTTTTCGTCAAGCAAAGAAATTTGTTCTCTAACAGGCATTGTGAATGGGTGATGAGCTGCATAATATCTTCCATCTTCTTCTTTATATTCAAGAAGCGGCCAGTCAGTTACCCATAAGAAATTAAATTTACTTTCATCAATTAGGTTTAATTCTTTTCCTAATTTATTTCGTAAATTACCCAATGCGTCTGCGACTACGGATTTCTTATCAGCAACAAAGAGCAGCAAGTCTCCAGCTTCAGCACCAGTAACCTCGATTAAACCTTTTCCGTCTTCATCCTGGAAGAATTTTGCGATTGGTCCTTTTAGACCTTCTTCCTCCATCTTCATCCATGCAAGCCCTTTTGCACCGTAGCGGGCAGCAAATTCACCCAATGCATCAATATCTTTTCTGGAGTAATTAGAAGCAGCACCTTTTACATTCAATGCCTTAACCTGTCCGCCGGATTCCACTGCACCTGTGAAGACTTTAAAGCCTGAATCTTTAACGATATTGCTAACGTCAATTAATTCCATCGCAAAACGAGTATCAGGTTTATCAATACCATATCGGCTCATCGCTTCATCATACGTCATTCTCGGTAGTGGTAAAGAAAGCTCGATTCCTTTGACTTCCTTCATCACTTTAGCCATCATGCGTTCAGTCAAATCCTGAATATCCTCTTGGCTCATAAAGCTAGTTTCAATATCGATTTGTGTAAACTCAGGCTGACGGTCTGCACGTAAGTCCTCATCACGGAAACAACGTGCCACTTGATAATAGCGTTCAATTCCAGAAACCATCAATAATTGCTTGAAGATTTGAGGCGATTGCGGCAATGCATAAAATTCACCTTCATGCACACGGCTTGGTACTAAGTAATCACGCGCGCCTTCTGGAGTGCTCTTAGTTAAAATAGGTGTTTCAATATCAAGGAAACCTTCTCCATCTAAGAAGTCACGGATTGCTTTAGTCGCTTTATGTCTCATTTTAAACGTTTCGAACATAACCGGACGACGAAGATCTAAATATCGGTAAGATAAACGAAGGTCCTCAGATACTTCTTCGTTATCTGTAATCGCAAATGGAGGTGTTTTGGATTCATTGATAATGATTACCTCTTCTGCCTGAACTTCAATACTACCTGTTTTAAGGTTTTTGTTTATCGTTCCCTCTTCACGCGCTACCACTTTTCCCCGTACGCTTAATACATATTCACTTCTGATTTTTTCAGCTAGACCTAGGGCTTCAGGTGATAAATCTGGGTTAAATACAACTTGGACAATGCCTGTACGGTCTCTTAAATCGATAAA
The DNA here is from genome assembly GCF_008087365.1 of Bacillus sp. E214. Classification (NCBI taxonomy): domain Bacteria; kingdom Bacillati; phylum Bacillota; class Bacilli; order Caryophanales; family Bacillaceae; genus Bacillus; species Bacillus sp. E214. The sequence goes on from NZ_VENN01000001.1 coordinate 1,929,648, forward strand.
AATTAACCCGCCAAGGTCACGTCTTTTTTGGACCCACCCTTTGACAGTGATTTCTTCTCCGATTGCTGTTACCGGTACTTCTCCGCAAAAATATGTTCTTCCGTACACTGTAATTCCTCCTATTATCTTCCCAGTTTAGTTTTTAATTCTGTTACTAACTCAGCGAGCCCCACTTGCTGTTGCTCACCGGTTTGCATATCTTTTAAAGAAATTTTATTTTCTTTCAGCTCATCTTCTCCAAGTACAGCCACGAATTTGGCATTTACACGATCCGCCGCCTTAAATTGGCCTTTTGCTTTGCGATCGGAATAATCCTTTTCAGCTGAAATTCCGTTGCTGCGCAACTCATCTACCAGTTTCACAGAGTAATCCTTTGCTTCGTCGCCAAGTGAAACAATAAAACAATCTACACTTTTTTCAATCGGAAGCTCAATATTTTCGACTTCAAGTGCAGATAGCAATCTTTCAATACTTAAAGCAAATCCAATCCCAGGGGTTTCAGGACCGCCCACCTCTTGAACAAGTCCGTTATAACGGCCGCCTCCACAAAGAGTAGTAATTGCCCCAAATCCTTCAGAATCGAGCATGATTTCAAAAGCTGTATGATTGTAATAATCAAGTCCGCGAACCAAGCCTGGATCCACAACATAAGCAATTCCGATCGCATCCAAGTACGCTTTTACTTTGTTAAAATACTCGGTAGACTCTTCATTTAAGTAATCGATAATGGACGGTGCGCCAGACATTAATTCATGATTACGGTCCTCTTTGCAATCTAGTATTCGTAATGGGTTACGTTCTAAGCGATTTTTACAATTTGGACAGAATTCCTCAATCCGGGGCTTAAAGTGCGCAATCAAAGCTTCTCTGTGTTTTGCACGGCTTTCCTTGTCTCCAAGACTGTTGATCACTAGCTTCAGATTCTTTAACCCTAACTTTTTATATATATTCATGGCTAATGAAATTACTTCTGCATCAATTGCCGGATCGGAACTCCCTAAAGCTTCCACACCAAACTGTACAAATTGTCTGAAACGCCCTGCCTGTGGACGCTCGTATCGGAACATAGGCCCAATATAGAACAACTTAACAGGTTGAATAGCATTCCCATACATTTTATTTCCCACAAAGGAACGAACTACCGCTGCCGTACCTTCCGGACGCAAAGTTAAACTGCGGTTTCCCTTATCCGTAAATGTATACATTTCTTTTTGTACAATGTCTGTTGTATCTCCCACACCTTTTTCAAATAACTCGGTACTTTCAAAAATTGGTGTACGTATTTCTTGATACTGATACACTGAGCAAATTTCTTTTGCTACGTTTTCGATATACTGCCACTTTTCTGATTGACCAGGAAGGATATCCTGGGTTCCCCTTGGTATTTGAACGGCCATATCAAAATTCCTCCTTAAAATGCAATCTATAACCATTTCCAATTGGCATGGCTTGGTAATTTTAGGTAAAATAAAAACAACTCCCAGTCCCATGCATATGCAAGGGACGGGAGTTGTTACCCGCGGTGCCACCCTAGTTGGAGCATAAAAAGCTCCCACTTTTACAGTTAACGCCTGTTTAACGTTCATCCCCTACTAGAAACTAACGTTTTTTCAGGGCGAAACCTACGGTGTGTTCGTTCATATGGGCACATGCAGAAGTGTTTGCAGCCTAAGACACTTCTTCTCTGATCATGTGTGATCTACATTACTCTTCACCATCATTGGAATATAATATGTATTTTTATTTAATTAATATTACGAAGTAACTTCCTAGTTGTCAACCCTTAAGAACGTCCAAGTTTCTTTTTTAGTTGTTTCACGTCTCTGACGGACAGGCCAAATTCCGAAGCAAGCTCCACCATGGAATTATTCTGTTCTTTAACCAAAAAATCATGAAAATCCACTCCGAATATTTGTTTACCGGCATTTTGTGTGATTAATCCCTTTTCACTGTATCTCATATCATGAACACCCCTTATTTATTTAAACTACAGATTGTCTTAATCAGTATTCCCGACTGTGTAAAGTATCTTTCATAAAAAATATTTTTTCTTTAACAAACGCCTGGCCCTGATTTTTAAAGAAGGAGCGATTATTATCTTGCTAAAAAAAATTTTGGTTTTTCTATGTGTAACCCTACTGCTTGCGCCGATGAAAAATTCTATACCAACCGCACATGCAACGATCGATAAAATTGTGGTTAATGAGCCATCTATTTATGTCCGGGAGGAGGCAAATATAAAGGCATCCATCATCGATGAAATCCAGGCGGGGAGTGTTTATGATGTCCTGGAAATAGATGAAGATTGGATTAAACTAAAGCTCAGTGACAAAAAAACAGGATGGGTAGCCAGCTGGCTCGTTACAGGCTATAAAGAAGCGGATCTTACCTCCGATTCCGGTATTGTTACTGCAGACGGTCTACGTGTTCGAAAAGGCCCAGGCACAGAGTTTAAGGTACTCGGCAATCTTCCTATCGGAACAGTAATTCACATAATAGAGAAACAGGATAGCTGGATTTCTTTCACCTATGAGGACCATATAGGCTGGATCCACAGCAACTACATACATCAACATCAATTACAAAAATCCTTAAAGAAAATCCGTATAACAGCTTCCGTACTAAATGTACAAGCATCAGATAAGCCAGATGCTTCAATCATTGGAACAATAAAAAAAGATGAGGAATATACCGTTCTCAAAAAAATTAGAAACATGCTTAAAATTGAACTTCCATCTAAAAAAGAAGGATGGATCCCAAGTTGGTATACAAAATCAGAGAGTGAACGGAATTCAAGTCTTCAAAGGAATGAGTCATTAATGGGGAAAACGATTATCCTTGATGCCGGACATGGAGGCACTGACGGCGGAGCATCCGGACCAGCTGGCACTTTAGAAAAAAGTCTAACGCTTCAGACCGTTAAACTGGCATACGAGAAGTTACGAACAGCCGGAGCGAACGTGGTCATGACTCGTTCCAGCGATCGGTATGTAGCGTTACATGCAAGGGCCAATCTTGCAAATATGAATAGAGCCGATGCCTTTATCAGTTTCCATTATGATAGTAATCAGAATGGAGATAAAAGTGGTATTAAAACATATTATTATCATTCCTATCAAAAGCAACTAGCCTTAACTATTCAAAAATATTTATTGCAAAACGAGACACCGTTAAATGACCAGGGAGTAAAGCAGAACAACCTGCACGTTTTACGAGAAAATCTTCGGCCGGCTGTTTTATTGGAATTAGGCTATATAAATAATCCTGCTGAGGAAGCTCTTATCCAAACAGAATACTATCAGGAGACCATCACAGATGGTCTTGCAAATGGATTAGCTGCCTACTTTTCTGATTTAGAAATTTAGCGTCCCGAAAAGCTATGATTTATGAAACACGTTGTAAAGATCAACAGATTTATTCTTAATAACTTGGATCCTCCCTTTATGCTTTTAATTGATAGCATAAAGGGAGTTTTTATGGATAATTCTTTGGGTGGAGAATGTAAATTACTTAGAGGTATTGGCTGGTTGAATTATTGGTGTGTTTGGCTGGATTATTGGTAGAATCGGCTGGATTATCGCCCAGTTCGGCGGATTTTCCCCATGTACCGGCTGTATGACTTAGTTCGGTTCCTTTCTTTTCTGCTCTGGCTGGATTTTTGCTCAATTTGGCTTGTTTCTTTCCTGAATCGGCTGGTTTCTTGCTCAATTCGGCTGATTACTCTCTCGAATCGGCTGGATTATCGCTCAGTTCGGCCTGTTTTTCTCTGTATCGGCTAAATCGCTCAGTTTAGCTGATTTCAATCCTGAAATATAAATTCAGCTAGATCACTAATTATTGATTTACAAAAAAAAAACACCTCCATATGTCTGAAATAACTCAGATATATGGAGGTGTACGGTTTTAAAGAAAGCTACTGCGCTGCTTAACTTTTAGTTTTTGCTTTCGAGAATAAGCGTCACAGGTCCGTCGTTAATGAGCTCGACATCCATCATCGCCCCGAATCTGCCTGTTTCCACTTTCAACCCTTTTTCTCTCAGCATTTCATTAAACATATCATACAATTTTTCAGCTTCATCGGGCTTGGCTGCTGCCATAAAGTTTGGGCGCCTTCCCTTGCGGCAATCACCATATAAGGTAAATTGGGAAATCGATAAAATTTCACCGCCCACATCAAGCAAGGAATGGTTCATCTTCATATTCTCGTCTTCAAATATGCGCAGATGAACGATTTTATCAGCAAGGTAACGGCAATCCTCTTCCGTATCCTCATGAGTAATTCCAACTAATAACACAAACCCGGAGGTAATGGCGCCGATTGTTTCACCATCGACACGCACTGATGCTGCCTTTGAACGTTGCAATACCACTTTCATTTTTTTACCCCTAACTCATAATTCTTCTGACAGAATAAATATCGGAAATTTGCTTAATCCGTTCAACTACTTTATGCAAATGACTTACATTATAAATTGATATAGACATGGTAATTGTCGCACTTTTGTTCCTGTCTGTACGACCTGATACAGCCGTGATATTCGTCTTCGTTTCACTAACAGCTTGAAGCACTTCATTTAACAAGCCGTTCCGGTCAAATCCATTTATTTCGATATCAACATTGTATTCTTTTCGAACGCTCTGACTGCTTTCCCATTCTACCGGGATAATCCGTTCTTTACTTTCTTCATCCAATACATTGACACAGTCTGCCCGATGGACCGAAACACCGCGTCCTTTTGTAATGTACCCAACTATTTCATCACCAGGAACAGGATTACAGCAGCGTGATAATCTGATTAACATATTGTCAATCCCTTTTACACGGACCCCGGAATCCTTCTTCTTCGTTTTCGGAATCATACGCAACTCAGAGACTGCATCAAGCAAGCTTACTTCCTGATCTTTTTCTCTCTTTTTACGAAGCTTATCTGTTAACCTTGTCGCAATTTGAGCAGCTGTTATTCCGTTGTAGCCCACTGCTGCATACATATCATCTTCATTGGCAAAATTGAATTTTTCAGCGACTTTCCTCAGGTTCTCAGTAGTACAAACTTCTTTCACATCATATTCCATTGCCTTGACTTCTTTATCGACTAATTCTTTGCCTTTTTCAATATTTTCTTCTCTGCGTTGCTTTTTAAAGAATTGTCGTATTTTATTTCGCGCTTGTGAAGTTTTTGCCAGCTTCAGCCAATCCTGACTTGGGCCATAGGAATGTTTAGATGTTAATATTTCAATAATATCGCCGGTTTTCAGCACATAATCAAGCGTAACCATTTTGCCGTTTACTTTAGCGCCAATCGTTTTATTGCCGATTTCTGAGTGGACGCGGTAGGCAAAATCAATCGGTACAGATCCTTTTGGCAGCTCATACACATCACCTTTTGGTGAAAAAACAAATACCATATCCGCAAATAAATCCAGTTTGAGAGATTCCATAAATTCCTCTGCATTGGTAGAGGCATCCTGGAATTCAACAATCTCTCTGAACCAATCCAGCTTTTTATCCATTCGTTGTGTCGATGTTAGATCTTTGCCTTCTTTATAAGCCCAGTGTGCCGCAATCCCGAATTCAGCTGTTCGGTGCATTTCTGTCGTACGAATCTGTACTTCCAAAGGTTCACCCTTTGGACCAATAATGGTCGTATGAAGAGATTGATACATATTTGCTTTCGGCATAGCTATATAATCCTTGAAACGACCAGGCATTGGCTTCCAGCATGTATGAATGATACCAAGAACTGCATAGCAATCTTTAATACTATTTACAATAATACGGACTGCCGTTAAATCATAAATCTCTTCAAACTGTTTATTTTGAAGAGCCATTTTCCGATAGATACTGTATATATGCTTTGGTCGTCCAAATATATCAGCCTGAATAGAAACTTCCTTCAGCTTTTCCTTCATTCGGTCGGTGACATCTGATAGATACTCTTCTCGCTCCGCCCTCTTCTTTTTCATCAAATTTACAATTCGATAATATTGCTGAGGATTTAAATAGCGGAGAGCTGTATCTTCAAGTTCCCATTTAATCGTTGAAATACCGAGTCTATGCGCAAGCGGTGCAAATATTTCGAGCGTTTCATTCGCAATCCTACGCTGTTTTTCAACAGGTAAATGCTTCAGAGTACGCATATTATGCAGCCTGTCAGCTAATTTAATCATGATTACACGAATATCCTTAGCCATTGCGATAAACATTTTACGGTGATTCTCAGCTTGCTGCTCTTCCTTTGACTTATATTTAATTTTTCCCAGCTTTGTTACACCGTCAACCAAAAGGGCTACTTCTTCGTTAAAGGTTTCCTTAATGTCTTCCAGTGTTACGGAAGTATCTTCTACAACGTCATGCAAAAATCCGCCCGCTACTGTAAATGTATCCATCTCTAAGCCCGCCAGGATGGCAGCAACTTGAATTGGATGGATAATATACGGCTCACCGGATTTACGATATTGCTCCTTGTGAGCTTCTTTGGCGAATTCATACGCTTTTTCTAAGAATGCCACATCTTTATCATTCATATAGTTTCTTGCTTTATCAAAGACCTGCTCAGCGGTATAAATTTGCTCATTTGCCATGAAATCACCTTTTACTCCGTATTTCCACGTTTTTTGCTTATCGTTATCTATGTTAAACCATATAGGTTAATCGTTAAAAAGAGGATTGTTTCTATTATCATCAAAAAAAGTTTTCTTGTAAAGTAACGAACAAGATTTAATCTGTTGTTTCGCTATTATTCGCAATTTGATAATATAAAAAGCGCTCTAATAATTAGAACGCCATTACTATATGCTTAATATTCCATTAATGTGAGTATATCATAGCCGGCAAGTTTTTTCCTGCCCTCAAGGTACGTTAACTCAACTAAAAAAGCTAATCCTGCTACAACTCCGCCAAGCTCTTCAACCAATTTAATAGTCGCTTCCATTGTTCCGCCTGTAGCCAATAGGTCATCAGTAATCAATACTCTCTGACCTGGTTTGATTGCATCTTTATGAATGGTTAACACATCTTTACCGTATTCCAAACCGTATTCAACTTTAAAGGTTTCTCTAGGCAGCTTGCCTTCTTTACGCACTGGCGCAAAGCCAACTTCCATTGCATAAGCTACAGGGCAGCCGATAATGAATCCACGTGCTTCCGGTCCTACAATAATATCAATTTCTTTCTCTTTAGCAAACTTTACAATTTGATCTGTTGCATATTTATATGCCTTCCCGTTATCCATAAGTGGGGTAATATCTTTAAATTTAATCCCTGGCTTAGGCCAATCCTCTACGATCGCTATATATTGTTTTAAATCCATTGCTCAGTTTCCTCCTTGTTTTCCATGTGGGATCGAATCAACTTGCCAAGGTAATCATAAAGCTGATTGAATGAAGCGTATAGAAGCTCTTGTTCCAACGCCATTCTTGCTTGTCTTTCTTGATAGGTCTTAGATTCTTGGAGATCCCGTTTCATACTGGTCCTTACCAAATCAATGAGTCCGTTATTTATTGTAACAAACTCGAGCTCAAAAAACACCTTTGTCATAAAATCAATATTTTCTTTTGACCAGCCTTTATGAATATTCAGCATGGAACGCAGTTCTTTATATGAAATAGGTCCTTTTTTTGCCAACAAGGCATAATACCATTTAAATTGGTCTCTTGTTGGAAACGCTGAGAAATAATCATTTTGAGTGGTACGAAAGTAAACATACACTCTTTTAGGCAATTTTCCAATAAAAAGTGCTTCAAATATATCTTTTTGTGAAGGTAAATCTGCTAAAACTACATGATAGCCGTCTAAAGTTTCCTGTTGAGCTGCTTCTAAAGAGGTAATATGGATAATTTGATCATTCTCTTTAGTAAATTCCGTCAGCCACACCCTACTCTCTTCCTGAAATAAGATGATTTTGCGTGGAGACGGCACTGTCTGAACATGTATTTTCCCCTTATCGCTGCGACAATCAAATAACTGCCACCCTGGTACAGAAAGATCCTGTAAAAACAATTGGGGCTTTTTTATATTATTCCATTCATTTATCGCCAATTCCCCAATTACAGATACCTTGGCCTGCGGAGATAAATGATCAAGGAACTCTCCTAATCCAAACCCAATGGTATCTAACCCAGCATCATTTTGTTCGAGCTGAAGTTTAAGATGAGTTTTATCTGCCCCAATTTTCCTGGAAGTTGTTATTGAGGCATCCTCAATCAAAATCCGCGGTTTTGGGTTTTGCATCCCGTACGGTGCAAGCTGAGACATTTGCTGAATAAGCGTTAATGAAATTTCATCAATCGCAACTAAGCTATCTATCTCAGTAACAGGCTGGAAATCTTCTTCTGTTAGAATTTCATTAGCCTGATTGATCAATCGTTGTCTCAATTCCTCAACATCTTCTATTTTCAATGTCATACCAGCAGCCATAGGATGGCCCCCAAAATGAGGCAGCAGTTCTCTGTTTAAAGATAAGTTTTGAAAAAGATCAAATCCTGGAATACTGCGTGCAGAACCCTTTGCTGTTCCTTTCTCACGATCAATACTTAATACGATCGTCGGACGATAATACTTTTCTACAAGCTTACTGGCTACAATCCCTACTACACCAGTATTCCATCCTTCACGGGCAATAATTAGGACCGGATTGGTTTCAGGTGGATAGTTATTCTCCACTTCCTCAATCGCTTCCTGGGTCATTTCTTTTACGATTGATTGCCGCTCTTTATTCAATAAATCTATTTCGTCGGCTATCGAATCAGCTTCTTCCTGACTTTCTGTAAGTAAAAGCTCTACAGCTGGATCTGCCGATTCCAATCTTCCTACAGCATTTATTCTCGGTGCCAATCCAAATCCAATGGAATCCTCATTTAAGGAATCGCGCTGAATACCTGCTTTTTGACAAAGGGCAAGGATTCCCGGTCTCGTTGATTTCTTTAATGCCTGAATCCCTTTAATCGCAATTAATCTATTTTCATCATGAAGAGGAACCAAGTCAGCTACTGTTCCAATTGCAGCAATGCCAATCAACTCATCAGGCAACTCACCAAGTAAAGCATGGGCCAATTTCATTGCCACACCTGCACCTGCCAACTCTGAAAACGGATAAGTTTCACCCGGCTTTTTGGGATGAAGGATAGCTAATGCCTGCGGTAACTCAGGACCCGGTTCATGATGGTCCGTCACAATATAATCCATTCCCAATTCTTTCGCCACTTGAGCCTCATGAATGGCCGAAATGCCACAGTCTACTGTGATAAGCAACGTAGTTCCCTGTTCTTTTATGAATCGAAAAGCCTCTTCATTTGGGCCATAGCCTTCTGTAAAGCGATTTGGAATATACCATGACACATGTTCTGCTCCCATAATTTTAAGCGTGAGCATTAAGATGGTCGTACTGCTGACCCCATCGGCATCATAGTCTCCGAATATAGTAATCTTTTCGTTGTTTTTTACAGCTTTCACAATCCGTCTCACAGCTTCTTCCATACCTGATAGTAAAAACGGATCATAGAAATCCTGCTGGGCTGCATACAAAAAAGACCGCGCTTCTTCTACGGTCTTTATTCCTCTGTTGACCAATAATGTAGCCACAATACGAGGCTGTTCAAGTTCTTGCATGAATAGATTTATAATGGTTTCATCAGCTTTTTTTAAAAGCCAACGTGTTTTTGATTGTAACATATTGTCACCCCTGACCTATCTATTATAAAAAATATCTATCAAAGGTTCAATGAGTGATTCTAAATATTTATGATTTTGGGTGAGTGTTAAGATCATTGTCAGCCAATTCATTATAAGCGATCCGTTCATTTGTTAGTTCTTTTATCTGCTTAGTCAGAGAGATAATACGGACTGCCATTACAGAACCAACAATGATTCCACCCATGGCAACAGATCCTAAAATAACCAAAATCAAGGGCCAATGAGCCGTTCCAAATACATAATTAACATCCACCTTATCCACATTAACAACAGCAAAAATAGCAACGATAAGAGCAAATACTATCCCAAGAATCACGTACCACTGAAGTTTTTTCATATTCCTACTCCTTTATAAAGTATTATGAAAAATTTTAATAAATCATGTATATAGTCTTAATCCCCTTATCTTACAAAGAAAAAACGTACTCCATGTTTGTTAGTCTATTGTTTACCTTTACTAGATCTTGCATACATAGCAAAAAAAGCACACAAAATAATCAGTTATAACACATAAAGTCTTTTTGTGAACTGGTGTAAGCTACCATAAAAACAGCCCGCTTCTCAAGAAAAAGAACCGGGCTGTTTTGTATGAAACATCATTAAACTTGTGGTTGATCGTTGTTTACACGCTTTTCTTTATATGTTTTGATAACACCTTTCTTCTTCAGCTCTTTGCCTTTTAGGATTCCATAAATAGGGGCTGCAAGCAGAATAGAAGAATACATACCAGTTACCAAACCGATTAATAGAGCAAGGTTAAAATTAAAGATTGATTCGCTTCCAAGGAACATCATCGCCAACACAGTAACTAACACAGTTAGAACAGTATTGATAGACCTGACCATTGTTTGGCGAACACTGATATTGATAATCTCATTAATTTCTTCCTGAGTCTTAATGCGTTTTTTCATTTGCATATTCTCACGAATACGGTCAAACGTAACGATTGTATCATTGATCGAATACCCAATGATGGTTAATACAGCGGCTATAAAGGTTAAATCCACTTCGATTCTAAAAATACTAAATATCGTTATTATCATAAACGCATCGTGCAGGAGCGCCAATATAGAAGGTAGAGCCATTCTCCACTCAAAGCGTAGGGTCGCATAAATAACAATACCAATTGAAGCAATCGCTACCGCAATCAGCGCATTTTTGGCTAACTCCTTACCTATTGTCGGGGATACCGTACTTATATTCGGATTATGCCCATACTTGGAATCAAAGTAATTGTTTAGCTCTGCAATTTCATCTTTTGAAAAGACATCTTTCGTCCGCACAACAGCCGACTTGTTACCCTCACCTGCCATAACGATATCTTGCGAATCAATTTCGTTTTCAGTAAGATCTTTTTGGATTTCATCTACTGATAGTTCTTTATCAGCATTGATTTGAATTCTGGACCCACTGGAAAAATCGATACCTGTATTTAAACCATTTACAAATAAGGATCCTACTCCAATTATGGTTAATATAATAGAAAAGATAAAGAATTTCTTTGCAGGCTTAATGAAATCCCATTTATCAAACTTCGTAGGTAAATATTTATCCTTTTTAAATTCGTTTAAATCATGAATGTCGCTTTTCTTAACCCCAAACCAGCCTGGGCGATTGTTAAGGAAGTTACTGTTCACCCATAAGGACATAATCAATCTTGTACCATACACAGCCGTTATAAAGCTGACTAATATACTGACAATCAAACTGGTCGCAAAGCCTTTGACTGAACTGGTTCCAAAATAAAACAGAACAGCTGCTGCAAGTAAAGTGGTAATATTGGCATCCATTATTGTAGACAAGGAGTGCTTATTCCCCTCTTTATAGGCTGCCTTAATGGAACGTCCTTTACGAATTTCGTCCCGGATCCGTTCATTTGTAATAATGTTCGCATCGACCGCCATCCCCACCCCAAGTATGAGGGCTGCTATACCTGGCAATGTAAGAACAGCATTCATCCAATCAAATACGAGAATGATTAAATAAATATAGGCAGACAATGAGACAACTGCAATCGCGCCTGGGAATCGGTAATAAGCAACCATAAAGATAAAGATAGCCAGGATCCCAACAATTCCAGCTAATAGCGTTTTATTTAATGCTTCTTCACCGAATTTAGCACCTACAGATGTTGAATAGATCTCATTCAGTTTAACCGGCAGGGCACCTGCATTTAAAATTTCAGCGAGGTCTTTAGCCTCTTCTACAGTAAAGTCACCTGAAATAACGGCTGTATCTGAATTGATCACTTGATTCACGTTTGGTGCTGAAATAAATTTAGGATCTTCTTTTGTGATTTCTTCTTTATAGGAATCTTTTCCTTCTTCAAAATCCAGCCAAATAGCTAGTTGATTCTCTGGCGCCATGGCTAAAATATCCCTTGTAACTTGTCCAAATTTATCTGCATCTTTTAATTGGACCTGTACAATAGGTTGATTGGTTTGGCTATCAAAAGATTGGCTGGCTCCTCCTTCTTTTAAATCCCCGCCATCCATTCTTACTTTATCGTTCACATCACGGAAAGTTAGATTGGCTTGCGTTGATAAAAGTTCCCTTGCTTTCTCCTGATCATCTACGCCTGCTAGCTGTACACGGATCCGATTATTGCCTTCAACTTGAATGCTCGGTTCACTGACACCGAGAACATTAATTCTTCGGTCCAATGCGCTGGCAGTAGCCGCCATTGCTTTTTCATCAATTTTTTGTCCATCTTTTGCTGGCTCCACTTTATAAAGAACTTCAAACCCGCCCTGTAAATCAAGGCCCAGCTTAATGTTTTGCATGATATTAGATGTTGTACCAACAAAGGTAACTCCTAATACGATTACAATAAGGAAGAAAGCCAGGATTCTACTTCTCTTAACCATTATGTAAATAGCCCCCTAATCATAATATCCCGATTGAAGCAGCATGGAAGGACGCTACTTTAATAAAACGTGATTATCCGATTTACTCGGTTCCTATGTTTTATTCCAGTTGTTTCAATCTTTTAAAATTTGATTTTACCGTTCTTATTATGAAAGATAGAATACAAAGTGTCAATTTGATTTCATATGAATTGGAAATTAATGCATGGATATATACCGCTTATATTTCTATAAAATCATGAAAATAAATCTTTGAATTCTTCAAGCCCTGAAGCCATATTTTTCTTCATAGCCTCACCTTCTTTTAATGCCTCTATTGTCGCATAATTCATATAATGTGCCACTTTGACACTCATAATATCTTGAAAAATTTCATATGCCCTTATTTCAGGATTAGGTTTCTTCCATTTTTTATTCGTTAAATACATCCAAATATCGTTTCCCTGAACCTCCGGATAACCTAACAATTGAAATTCTTCTTGTTTACTTTTTAAAGCTGGTAACATTTCTGAACGAAATTTCTCATACGGATGCTGTCTGTCCAATTTAATCGTCCTCCAACCCTCATTTTTCATAGATATTCACTTTTTCTGTGAAGCTTGTCATGGTTAGTCCATTTGCATGCATATAGATAATTGTATATGATTGCTGCTTGTTTGAGAAGGAGGGGAATTGAATGTCCAAGTTTATAAGGGGAACTGTTATCTTATTGATTGCAGGATTCATTACGAAGATCTTAGGATTTATTAATCGAATTGTGATTGCCCGCTTTATCGGTGAAGAGGGCGTCGGTCTATATATGATGGCATTGCCATCATTATATCTAGTGATTGCAATCGTTCAGCTTGGAATGCCCATTGCAATCTCAAAATTTGTGGCAGAGGCAGCAGCAAAAGGGGATCATCATAAAACAAAGAAAATACTGGTTGTGTCCTTATGTGTGACCGGAAGTCTTTCTCTAATTTTCACCCCATTACTATTTATGTTTGCTCCATACTTATCAACTCATGTATTCACAGACTCCAGAACTTTACTGCCTTTATTGGCGATTGCACCAATTGTACCAATAACGGCTGTTTCAGCTGTCTTGCGCGGATACTTTCAAGGGAAACAAAATATGAAGCCCTATGCGATTTCAAATATTATTGAACAAATTGTACGTATTTCAATGATAGCCGCATTGACGAAAGCCTTTTTGCCCTATGGAATTGAATATGCAGCTGCCGGTGCCATGGTAGCCTCAGTCATTGGAGAAATTGCCTCTTTGCTATATTTAATGTTGATGTTTAAATTTAAAAAGAGTTTCAGAATGAGAAAACAATTTTTCAACTATGTTTCATCTGGTAAAGATACATTAAAGGAGCTTTTATCCATTGCCATTCCTACTACAGGAAGCAGGATGATCGGATCTATTACTTGGTTTTTTGAACCGATTGTTGTGGCAAGGAGTCTTTTGGCAGCAGGGGTTGCGACTGGCGTCGCTACTGCACAATATGGTGAACTGGCAGGGTATGCCGTACCATTACTTATGCTTCCTTCCTTTATCACCCATTCACTGGGTACATCATTAGTCCCTGCTGTCAGTGAAGCCTATTATAAAGGAAATATCAAACAAGTGATTCACCGGCTGCAGCAGTCGCTCCGATTTGCTTTTTTAAGTGGCTCCCTAGCCGTGGTCACTCTATATGTACTTGCTGAACCAGTCATGCAGGTCATGTATCATAATGACCATGCCAGCATATATGTACGATTTATGGCACCCTTTTTTCTGCTCTTCTTTTTTCAAGGTCCTCTTCAGGCTACGTTGCAGGCTCTTAATATGGCCAGAGCGGCTATGTTTAACAGTCTAATTGGATCAATAACAAAAATCATCTTAATCCTCACACTCGTAACACAGCCGAATATCGGGATTATGGGAGCTGCTATTGCCATCTGTGTATCTACTGTGCTTGTTACTCTTTTACATTTCGCTACTGTTATGAAGAAAATCCACTTAACCATTTACTTGCATGAATACATCATGGCTCTTGTCGTCATGTCCATCTCCGGATTAATCGGACACATGCTCTATGAACAATGGTTAATCGGAATCCCTATGATTCAGCGTTTGATTATTTCGATAGCCGTTATCGTAATTGTTTTCGCAATCGGTTGTTTATTGACAGGCTTAATACGAAAAAAGGAAATCAGGAGAGTTCCTATTATTGGCCCTCTATTATCCAAGATTGCATTATTTCCATAACAATGAACTACTCACTGTTATTAATATATAGGTCGTCATCTTCTAAACTGCAAAACAGAATTTGTTTTACGTCTGTATAACCTTTTTTAGCTAATTCCTGAATTAGCCAGCTCTCTGATTTTCCAATCTCTCTAAGATTTTGCTTTTGTATCACTCCATCTTGAATGAGAGCAAAGATTGGACCTGGCTGTTTATTTTTTTTAATTGATTTTTTCTTGTAAATCGATAATTTCCCGGAAGGCTCAAAAATGGCAAATTCAACATCACTCATTTTTTCTACTTCTTCATCGCGTAACTGTATAAGCAAATCATCAAAATTATAACGCAGCATTCTCATTGCATTTTTGTCAATTTTTCCATTATGTATAATAATAGATGGCTTTCCATCAATCAGTTTGCGGATGAATGGCACTTTAAGTGATATAAAGGCAAGTATAATTTGAATAATGGATATGACTGCTATCGGCAAAATCGCTTTCCACATACTATCATCAGGATTTTCAATAGCTATAACAGCTATATCCGCCATCATCATAAAAACGACTAAATCTAGAAGACTTAGCTCTCCTATTTCCCGTTTCCCCATGATCCGAAAAACCAACAAAATAATAACATATAAAAGGCTAGTACGCCCTATAATTTCCAAATATTCAAGCAACCTATATTCCCTCCAATCAAATACATCTGTTAGTTTGCTGTTAAATAGAAAAAAATAGTCATTTGATTGACTGGTTGTACAAAAATACATTCTAAATAAAAATAAACAGAATAAATTATTTATAGAGATCCAATAGAAGATAAGGAGGTTGACCATAATCGAAACAAAAAACATAGGTTCTGCCATTTTGTACGGAGTTGTAACCATCTTTATTATGGCTGCTTTGTTCAGCTTATTATTTTCTTTGCTACTTAGATTCACCAGCATTTCTGAATCTTCTCTAACGTATATCATCATGGCTCTCTCTTTTTTAACTTTGTTTATTGGGGGATTTATATCCGGTGGAAAGGGGAAAAAACAAGGATGGCTGCTCGGAGGCAGTACAGGCCTAATCTATACTTTAATTGTTTTCCTCTATCAATATCTGGGGCTTGAGACCGTATTTACATCCACGCAGCTAATCTATAATGGCTGTTTTATTATCACGGCTATGATGGGTGGAGTACTGGGGGTAAATATGAACGGCGGATCACGAAACTAAAAAAACCTAGCCATTCGGCTAGGTTTTTTCATATTAATCTTCTTTCGTTGTTGTTACTGGACTTTCTTTTTTCTCAACTACTTGAGAAACAGATCTTCTATCAAATGTTAGACGAGAACCGTCTGGACTCTTGATAATTACTGTACCTTCATTAATAGAATCAACAGTTCCGTGAAGACCGCCGATCGTCACGACTTTATCTCCTCTTTGTAAGGCAGCTTGCATTTGTTCAGTTGCTTTTTGTCTCTTTTGCTGAGGACGGATTAAGATAAAGTAGAAAAACACCAACAGCAAAATCGGTAGCAAAAATTGGGATAATACCATATTATTTTCACTCCTTTCATTACATTAGTAAGAATGGTTAGAAGTTTTTTGCATTTGGTTTATTGAACCCATAATTCTCAAAAAATTCTTCCCTAAAGTCTCCAAGCCGGTCTTCCCTGATGGCTTGTCGAACTTGCTCCATTAAGTTTAGCAGAAAATATAGATTATGATAAGAGGTTAAGCGAATTCCGAATGTTTCGTCACATCTAATAAGGTGGCGAATATACGCTCTTGAATATGTTTTACAAACATGACAGTCACAATTCGGATCCAATGGACCAAAATCCATAGAATATTTGGCATTCTTAACGACTAGTCTTCCTTCAGAAGTCATCAGTGTACCGTTACGGGCAATTCTCGTTGGCAATACGCAGTCAAACATATCAACTCCACGGATTGCTCCATCAATTAGGGAGTCCGGAGAACCAACACCCATTAAATAACGTGGTTTATTGGACGGCAATAACGGAGTAGTGAATTCAAGAGCACGATTCATGACATCCTTCGGCTCCCCTACACTTAATCCACCAATAGCATATCCCGGAAAATCCAAAGATACTAAATCGCTGGCACTTTGGCGGCGAAGATCTTCATATTCTCCACCCTGTACGATTCCAAATAGCCCTTGATCATTTGGTCTTTCATGCGCATTCAGACAGCGCTCTGCCCATCTGGATGTTCTCTCAACGGATTTTTTCATATATTCATGTGTTGCTGGATATGGAGGGCATTCATCAAATGCCATCATAATGTCAGATCCTAAAATATTTTGGATTTCCATAGCCTTTTCAGGAGATAAAAATAATTTATCACCGTTTAAATGGTTACGGAAATGCACGCCCTCTTCTTCAATTTTTCTGAATTGACTCAGACTGAAAACCTGGAAACCGCCGGAATCAGTTAAAATTGCGCGATCCCAGTTCATAAATTTGTGTAACCCACCTGCAGCCTTAATGACCTCTGTACCTGGTCGCAGCCACAAATGATACGTATTGCCTAATATAATATTGGCACCCATTTGTTTCAATTCTTCTGGTGACATCGTTTTAACTGTAGCCAAAGTTCCTACAGGCATAAACGCGGGTGTTTCAAAAGTTCCATGAGGTGTATGAACCCGTCCCAGTCGGGCTCCTGTCTGTTTACATGTTTTAATTAATTCATAACGGATTGCTGTCAATCGTGATACTCCTCTCAAAAATCTTACTTAATAAACATTGCGTCGCCAAAGCTGAAAAATCTATATTTTTCACGAACGGCAGTATTATATGCATTTAATACATGTTCACGCCCAGCAAGAGCGCTAATCAACATAATCAACGTGGACTTAGGAAGATGGAAATTCGTAATCATTCCATCAATAGCTTTAAATTCAAATCCAGGATAGATAAAAATATTAGTCCATCCACTTGCCTCAGCAAAGCTTCCATTGTGATCGCGGGCAATCGTTTCAAGAGTACGTGTGGAGGTAGTTCCCACCGAGAATATATTACCACCCTCTGCTCTAACCCGATTTAATAGCTGAGCTGTTTCAGCATTCATTTGATAAAACTCAGAATGCATATCATGCCCTTCAATTGTATCGGATGAGACAGGTCGGAAGGTTCCAAGTCCAACATGAAGCGTGATAAAAGCTAAATGTACACCCATTTCTTTAATCTCTGCAAGCAGTTCTTCCGTAAAATGCAGTCCGGCTGTAGGGGCAGCTGCTGAACCTTCTTCCCGTGCATATACAGTTTGATAGCGGTCTTTGTCCGATAACCGCTCTTTAATATACGGAGGCAAAGGCATTTCGCCAAGTTCCTCTAATACTTCATAAAAGATTCCGTCATATTTAAATTCAAATTCCCTGCCGCCATGCTCCATCTCTTTTACACAAACAGCTGTAAGCTGGCCGTCACCAAACACAACCTCTGTTCCAACGCGAATACGTTTCGCTGGTTTGGCAAGCGTTTCCCATACGTCCCCTTTAATTTGCTTCAAAAGAAGAAGCTCTATATGAGCACCTGTATCCTTCTTCTCGCCGTGCAACCTGGCCGGCAATACCTTTGTATTGTTTAGAACGAGGCAATCTCCAGGTTTCAAGAATTCTTTAATATGCTTAAATTGCGTATGATTCACATCACCTGTCTCTTTATCAAGGACCATCAATCTGCTTTCTTCGCGTTTTTCAAGCGGAGTTTGCGCAATTAATTCCTCAGGCAGATGAAAATCAAATAAATCTACTTTCATGGTGACACTTCCATTTCTTTAACTAGTAATCATGCAGCACACTCAAATGGCGGAATTTACATCTCTATCTATGACGACAACATTTAATTCATTTAAAACGGCTGATGATATAAAAAAATACTGATAATAAGATACTGACAATAATAGACGTCATAATAGGAAAATAAAATGTAGTATTTCCTTTTTTTAATAAAATATCACCCGGAAGCCGTCCAATTTTAATGAATTGCATTAAAAAACCAACCACAAAAATGGCCACACCTATCATCATAATCGTTTTTGGTAAATGATTCATGAATTTGGCACTTCCAAATTGAAATGGCGATACACATGTTCAGTCACAATCCGGCCGCGAGGGGTACGCTGCATAAATCCAATCTGCATCAAATAGGGCTCATACACATCCTCTATCGTTCCGGATTCTTCCCCAATTGTAGCTGCAATCGTATCCAGCCCTACAGGTCCGCCTTTAAACTTCTCTATAATTCCAAGCAATAACTTTCTATCAATCTGGTCAAGTCCAACCTTATCAACCTGCATTAATTCCAAAGCATAATCAGCTAAACCAAACTGAATATCTCCGTCGCCACGTACCTGTGCAAAGTCACGCACTCTTCTAAGCAATCTATTTGCAATCCTTGGCGTGCCCCTGGACCTGCGGGCAATTTCGCTCGCCGCTGATTCCTCAATAGCCGTATCCAGTACCTGGGCTGTACGTGTCACAATTTCCCGCAGCTGTGACTCAGTATAATACTCCAACCTGGATATGACACCGAAACGGTCACGTAATGGTGCTGATAAAGCACCTGCTCTTGTTGTGGCTCCCACAAGGGTGAAAGGAGGCAAATCCAATCGAACAGAACGCGCTCCCGGTCCTTTACCGATTACGATATCGAGGCAAAAATCCTCCATCGCTGGATACAATACCTCCTCAACAGATTTTGGCAGTCGATGGATTTCATCAATAAATAAAACCTCACCAGGCTGAAGAGAACTTAAGATAGCAGCTAAATCGCCAGGGCGTTCAATAGCAGGTCCAGATGTAGTCCGAATTTCCACTCCCATTTCATTCGCAATGATTGTGGCCAATGTCGTTTTACCAAGTCCCGGTGGGCCATACAGCAGCACATGGTCAAGCGCCTCTTCTCTCATTTTGGCTGCTTCAATAAATACACGTAAATTCTCTTTTACTTTATCCTGCCCAATATATTGTTCAAGTGAATGGGGTCTCAGACTATATTCAAACGTCTCATCCTGATTTTGTGCATGCAGGTCCATGATTCGCTCTTCCAAGTTGTCCACCTCCTATTTCAACATAAGCTGTAATGCACCTTTTATATATTCTTCCGTTGTTTTCTCCTCTTTTTCAAGCTTCGGCACCAATTTCTTAACTTCTTTCTCGGAGTAACCAAGTGCCTGCAAAGCAAGCAATGCTTCTTCCAATGCAATATTCTTGGTGGAGTAGCTCAATTCTTTTCCATCTGCTGTTTGGAATAAATCAGGGAATGCATCTGGAGAAACATCTTCAAGCTTCCCTTTTAGGTCAAGGATCATTTGTCTTGCGGTTTTCTTTCCAATGCCCGGAAATTTAACAAGAAACTTCTCATCCTCAGATTCAATGGCTTCCACAACCTGATCGACTCTTCCACTCGCGAGTACAGCAAGCGCACCTTTTGGCCCGATACCTGTGACATTTAATAATTTTATAAACAGTTTCTTTTCTTCTCTTGAACTAAAACCGTACAGTGCCTGTAAGTCTTCACGTACATAGTGATGTACGTATATTTTCTTTTCCTCGTTCGTTCCGGAAAATACAAATGGATTTGGCGCATGAATTAAATAACCAATCCCGTTATTCTCGACTACTATATATTCAGGACAGACATAGTCTATCCGACCTTTTATAAAATCGTACAACGTTTACCTCTCCTCTAATTCGACTGTAAACCATTGTACCATACTACATTTAACCATTATACACTACCAGCACAAATGTTTGATTTTTTGATTTTTAAGAAAACAGCCAAAAGAGCTGTCGCAGGCAAACGATCAGCTCTTTTATAAATTATTGAAGCGTTTTAGACGTCGGTGTTGAATAAGATTTATAAACTTCCAAGAACTTAAGATATCTTTCTTTATTTACGATTCTAACACCATTCTGCAATTCAGATTTTTCAGTGGATTCCAGCTTCTTTAAATCAATTTGATAGAAAGATTGAATGATTTGATCCCTGGCAGGCTTGCCGTTAAAAATAGTAATCGTTCCATCAGATTTAATCCCAAAATACCCATTTCCCTTTAATAAGGGAGAAATATCATCAACATACGTTTGGAATACAAGCTGCTGATCGTTTTGGTCCACCAATAGCCACTTATCATATTTTCTCCAAAAATCATCCATGGAAATAATCGTTTCCTCGATTTTTTCTTCACTCATCTCTCCATCCAAATATACTCGCTGAAGAATGACTGTTCGCTGGATTGGAGTAATTCCAAGGACCGGACTATCCTGACCGGCATCGTTTCTAACCGCAACACCTACGTGATCATTCATACCTGGAATGACTATTAAACAAAACAAACAAGCCACCAGGAAAAAGTACCGTCCATTCATCTAACCCACCTCACTAAGATGTAAATCAACTCTCCACCAGTATCCCCAAAAAATTGAAATTAATACGAAAAGCTGAGGCGACTGTTCAGGAGCGACAAGCATAAGTAAGAGGCACGCAGGGGACGTCCCTTCCCCGAAGTGGTTATACTTATGACTCGAGGGCCTAGGAGCCGAAGCTGGATCTCACGAAAAGCTGAGACGACTGCACTAAGGACCAAGGACTAAGAACGCCACGTCCTGCAGCAAAATCTTTGTGACTATTGTTTTCTAGAGAGCGGTCCGCTCTTTGTTTATATGTTACCGAATGACATCTTCGTAAGTTACTTGACCTTCTTTTATTCTAATTACATAACCTCTTAACAAATCTATTTCATGAGAGCAAGCGCAATTAAATACATAGGTGTCACCTAATTTGTCCGCTCCAAAATCTTCATGAATATGACCACCTAAATAAATGAGGGGGTTCAGGTTCTCTATCTCCATGCGTAACGACTGGCTTCCCACTCGCTCCCCTCCTGTTATTCTGTCCTGTTTCTCGAATAGCGGAGTATGAGCCACGATAACCAACGGTTCTTTACTTTTTAGTTGTAAGGTGTTTATTTGCTTACGAAATGCTATTTTCAGTTGATCCTCAGAAAGCTCTCGATTTGTGAAAAAAGGTGTTTCCTTGATATATTCAAAGCCCGTAAAGTGAATACCCATATGCTCAACGACTTTACCGTGTAAATTTATGCCGCTCTTTATTTCCGAGTCTACCCAGTCATCGTTTCCTAACACATAATATATTGGAATATCCAAATGTTTAAAAAGACTCGAGATTTCTTGGGCAGATTCCTCCTGGATTGCTTTAAACATCTCAAAAGTGACACTAAATGGTTTTGGATATAAGTCACCCGGGAGAATTAACACATCAACATCTTTTTCTCTTATGACTTCTATGATATGTTTATAGATGTTTCTGTTACCGTGTATATCAGCGACCGAAAGTATATTCATATTGATTCGTTCTCCTCTATCTATTCTAATCATTTGGTTTATTATACTGATTTCAGCTGATTACTGCGGTCTTTTCTGCTCATATTCATTAGTAAGTATCCTTAGCCTTCAGACAGATATCGCTTCTTTCCAAGCTCATGACAAAAAAGATGAACATCCACGACGCTCATCTTTCAATTATCTATTGGTTATTTCACTATTCCTTACATTTTTGCACGATTAATTTTTACAAAAGCCCTATCTTCGACTTCAATTCTCTAAAAAAATAGATTCTCTTTGGTAAATCTTCCACGGTAATATCCCAAAGGGAGTCGAGACGACGGTTGGAACTCCATAATTGATCACGGCAGATGCGATTCCATTCTCTATAAATATCTGTTGGAAAACTAAGCCCAATCAAAAAGAAAGGATTATCCCGATATTTTTTAAACTGAGGAAAAGTAAGAATCTCTTTCAATGAGCAATTATTAAAAATTAGCAATCTGTTGGCATACTGTAAATAATCTATCATAGGCGGTGCTTCAGCCATCAAATCAAAATCAATAAGGAGAAGCTCACCATCATCTTTTCTAAAAAAATTGTGATGTGCCAGGTCGCCGTGAATGATAACAGGATCTTCATCCACTTCCTCAAGCTCGTATGAACCCAGCTTATCCAATGCCCATTCTCCCATTCTTAAATACTCGGTCAGCATCGAGTCGGGAATAACTCTGTTGAGCATATTCCTATTAGATGTAAATTCTCCTAATCGTTCTCTCCATTTTGACACTTGTGAAAAAGTGTGTTTTTCCACTGTCAAATCATTGATGATCGTAGCAGAGGCCTCATGCATCTTATTTAACAATGTCAAACCTTCTAATCGCTCCGAATAATTTTCATACGTAAAGCTTCTTGGATGCTTCGTTAAATATTCTATAAAACCGATTGATTTACCTTTGCATTCAAACGGTTTAATTTCATCGGAAAACACATAAGCTCCATTGAACCCTGCTTTTCGCAGCTTTTTTAAAAATTCGAGTTGCATGAGTAATCTTTTTTGATTTACAAATTGTTTGGCGATAAATATACCCTTATTTGTACTAACCTTAATCAATCTTGGTTTGATAGCTTTCATCTCATAAACTACGATATTTTGTTGACTTAAATAAGCAAGGAGGCAGTCTTTTAGACTGCCTCCCTCCTGCTCCCTCATCATGATTGACCTTCTTGCTCACTGCTTTCTTCCTGTGTCCTTGGCATATCAAATGCTGCCGGCTCGATATGCGGTATCACATGCTGGCCATCGGGATTGTAGGAAGGAGATCCTGTTTCAAACTGCTGACCCCCATACCTTTGATGAAATTGGGAATCCTGAAAAAACGGTTGTTGAGCAGCATGCTGATACATAGGGTGACTCATGCCTTGCTGTTCATACTGACCCATTTGTTGACCCATTCCTTGTTGGTCATACTGGCCCATTGAATGACTCATACCTTGTTGGTCATACTGACCCATTGGCTGACTCATACCTTGTTGGTCATACTGGCCCATTGAATGACTCATACCTTGCTGGTCACACTGACCCATCGATTGACTCATACCTTGCTGGTCATACTGACCCATCGATTGACTCATACCTTGCTGGTCATACTGACCCATTGGCTGACTCATACCTTGTTGGCCATACTTGCCCATTGAATGACTCATACCTTGTTGGTCATATTGATTCATTGGCTGATAAAAAGACCCCTGTGCTCCTGTATCAGAACAGCCGCAGCCTTTCGGTATATACCCATCAAACGGAATATATTGCTGTTGTTGCTGTTGCTGTTGATAATGATGATCCATCATATGGCTTGACGATTCCATCCCATAATGGGAAGATTCATATCCATGATGCCCAAATCCTGGATGTTGATAGTAGCCTTGTGTTCCCTGTACAGGGAATTGGCCATACGGGGACATCGTTCCGCCTTGATGATACCCTTGCTGCTGCGGATAATAATCCCCATGGTGGCCTCCCATCTTATGGCTTGATTCGTGGTGCCCATAGTGAAAGCTTGAACTGTCTTCCATTCCGTCTCCATGACCCCAGTAAGGCTGGTGGAAAGACGGTTGGTGATAAGACGGTCCAGTCATATATGACTGATTAAAATAAGGCGTTGGATAGGCCATGCATGGATGCATCATAACTGGCGGGCAGCATGGATCATAATATGGAATCATAGGCGGACAATATTCCGGCATATACTGCGGCATTGGCTGCGGTTTCGGCATTGGCATGGGCTGTGGCTTCGGCATTGGTTTTTCCATTTTCTTCGGCTTTTCTTTTATGATTGGCTTTTCTTTTATGACTGGCTTCTCTTTAACTTTAGGTACCTCCTTAATAATAGGCATAGGAGGAGGTGTTTGCATTTCCATTTTGGCCATATTCATTAAATAATAGTTGTTGATATCAATTTCTGGTACAACAGGTTTTACAATGGCCTGTGGGGCGACATACGGCATTTTAGGCATTTCTTTAACAGGCTTTTCTTTTTTAATATCCATCGGTTGTATTGGCATCTCCTTCACTGCTTGTGGTGGTGACACAATCGGCATCTCTTTCGGTTTACTCGGAACTGTCTCGGTCTCTGCTTTTATACTTTCCTTCACATTTGAACTCCCACCTGAAATAGGAACTTCCTTTACGGTTCCAAAATTAATCTTTGTATTGCCTCCTTTTTTTACAGATGGAGACGTATTATCGGGTATTTTAATTTTCATGCCAGGCATCAGCATATCCGGATTGCTGAGCTGTGAATTCATTTTCTTTAATGTTTCAAAATTCACTCCATATTTCTTAGCAATCTTCCATAATGTGTCGCCCTTTTGGACGATGTGTATTTTCACGCATAATCCCTCCCTACGCATATGTCCATATATACTATGATTGATTGGGCAGATTGCTATTGATTTAAGAAAATTTATGCGGAATTATTCTGGTTTATGAAGGAAATCCCTCTATGTTACAATAAAGACAACCAGTATTTTAAAATAACACCTAAGCAAGGAGGGCATAAGTGATGACCCAGAAAAAATATACAACAGAAGAACGGCGTAAATATATCCTATCCATTTTAAAAGAACGTCATGAACCGATTACAGGAAGTGAGCTCTCTATTATTTGCTCAGTCAGCCGCCAAATCATAGTTGGAGATATTACCTTGCTTAAAGCACGGAATGAACCAATCATAGCCACGCCAAGTGGGTACATTTATATACATCAAATCGATCCAAAATTGGAACGGAAAACAAGGATTATTGCGAGTTTCCATGCACCTGAACAAGCAGAAGAGGAACTACTGCTTTTAGTGGACTGCGGTGTTACGGTGAAGGATGTAAAAGTGGAACATCCCATGTACGGTGACTTAACAGCATCCATTATGGTCAGCACCAGACAAGATGTCCGGCAGTTTATCGCCAATCTAAAAAATACAAATGCCTCTCTCTTGTCCCAGTTAACAAATGGTTTACATCTTCATACCATTGAAGCTGCAAGTGAAGCGGAGCTCGAGCAAGCAGTACAGGCATTAAGAAATGCAGGTTTTTTGAAAGAATAAAAAGATATGCTGCGCAGTTTTAGTTATGTACAAACTGAAAAAGAACAATATAAATAGGACCCCTGCTGAATATAGCAGGGGTCCTTCGTTTAATCTTAAGAGATAATTAATAACTATAATAACTGCCCATAACCGTAACTTGGCAACCCAAGGCTTCCATTTCGGCAATGGCGCCCGGCAACAGAATATCATCCATCTTTTGTTCGATATCGATAATGAAGAAATAGTTGCCAAGTCCTGTTTTTAATGGTCTGGACTCGATTTTGGAAAGGTTAAGCTTCCTCCACGAAAAGGCTGATAACACTTGATGGAGAGCTCCGGCATGGTCAGCTGGAAGCAATACCATAATCGTTGTTTTTTCTCCTTTTTGTTGAATAGGAATCATTTTTTCCGATAACGGCTTATGGCCCAGAATAACAAATCGTGTATGGTTATGAGAATAGTCGTGTATATCCCATTTTACAATCGAAAGTCCATATTCTTCAGCAGCCATTTCATTTGCAATCGCTGCTGTCATCTCATCCGGATGCTCTTGAATATAGTGAGCGGCTGCAGCAGTGGAGGTAATACTTTCACATCGTACGCCTTTCATATCTCCATGCAGGAATTTATGACATTGGGCTATCGCATGACTGTGCGAAATAATCCGATCAATCCTGGTTAACTCATTGACATGAGAAGGATGAACCATTAAATGCTGGCGAATAGGGGCGGAAAACTCTGCAACTATCGGAATCGGGACTTCATGAATCAAATAATCCAGTGTGATATTGACTGATCCCTCCAAAGCATTTTCTAATGGAATAACCGCATAATCAACCAGCTTAGCTTCCACAGCATCCATACATTCAGGAATTGTCATAAATGCCTGCCTTTGTCCATAGGGAAATAATTTTGATGCTGCCAAATCACAAAATGTAGCTTTTGGCCCTAGATAGGCAATACGTATGTCCAAAGTGTTCTCCCCCTGCTCTAAACCTCTCTGTTTCTCTATCTATGTATTTATTTTTCAAGCTCCTGAGCCTAATATTTCAACCTTATCCACGAATTCAAGCCTTTTTAAACGGTTTATAAATTCGTTCATTTCCATATGCATCTCACCTGTATTTAACGATAAGGTTACATTTGCACGTCCCTGAATCGGAATGGTTTGATGGATGGTCAGCACGTTGCATCCCGAGGATGCAACGATACCGAGTAATTCAGAAAGCGTGCCTGACCTGTCTTCCAAATGGAAAAATAGCGTAATAATTTTTTCTTTTACCACTGAATGAAAAGGAAAAACTGTATCTCTGTACTTATAAAAAGCACTTCTGCTTAAATCGACGCTTCTAACAGCCTCCCAAACAGAAACAGCCTTTCCTCTTTCAATCATTTCTTTAGCCTGCAAAGTTTTTTGCATCGCTTCAGGCAATACATCTTCCCTGACTAAATAAAATTTCTTATCAGCTTTATTATGCAAGCAAGTTCACCCTCTTTGGAACCATCCTTAAACTTTGTGCTTAATCTACAAATTCAAATTCATATTCCATTAAACGAACAATATCTCCGTCAACTGCTCCGCGCTGTCTAAGAGCTTCATCCACACCCATTGCTCTAAGCTGGCGGGCAAAGCGTTTAATAGATTCATCACGGCTGAAGTCTGTCATCTTGAATAGTTTTTCAAGCTTATCGCCAGTAACAACAAAGGTACCGTCCGATTCTCGTGTAATAACGAATTCTGCTTTTTCTGCCTCATGTTTATAGAGAACACGATGAACACCGCTTGTCTCTTCTTCATGCTCAAGCGGGAATTCCGGAGTTTCCTCAATTTTATCGGCAACAGCAAACAGTAATTCACGCAAGCCTTCATGAGTAACCGATGAAATCGGGAAGACTGGTACATCATCTTCTAGCTGTTCTTTAAAAGCCTTTAAATTCTCTTCAGAATCAGGCATATCCATTTTACTTGCTGCGATAATTTGCGGCCTTTCCGTTAGGCGTAAATTATACTCTTCAAGTTCCTTATTAATTGTCACATAATCTTCATAAGGATCACGGCCTTCCTGACCGGACATATCAATGACATGGACGATTACACGCGTACGCTCAATATGGCGCAGGAATTGATGACCCAGCCCAACACCTTCATGAGCCCCTTCAATCAGTCCAGGTAAATCTGCCATGACGAAGCTGCGTCCATCTCCGGTTTCAACCACACCTAGATTAGGGACAATCGTAGTGAAATGGTACTCAGCAATCTTTGGCTTGGCAGCTGAAACAGACG
Organism: Bacillus sp. E214; assembly: GCF_008087365.1. Lineage (NCBI taxonomy): Bacteria > Bacillati > Bacillota > Bacilli > Caryophanales > Bacillaceae > Bacillus > Bacillus sp. E214. The sequence goes on from NZ_VENN01000001.1 coordinate 1,957,657, forward strand.
ATAGCAATGTGGATTTACCTACACTCGGAAATCCAACCAAGCCTACATCTGCCAGTAATTTCAATTCCATAATTATATCACGTTCAACCCCTGGTTCACCCTTCTCAGATAGTTCAGGAGCTGGGTTTGCAGGTGTAGCAAAACGAGTATTACCACGTCCGCCTCGTCCGCCCTTCGCAATAATGGCACGCTGGCCGTGTTCGGTTAAATCTGCAATAATTTCACCAGTATTGGCATCTGAAACAACTGTGCCCGGAGGAACTTTGACAATCATGTCAGCTGAATTCTTACCATGCTGATTTTTAGACATTCCATGTTCCCCTCTGGGTGCTTTAAAATGCCTTTTATATCGGAAATCCATTAGTGTGCGAAGTCCTTCTTCTACTTCAAATACAACATTTGCTCCATGGCCTCCGTCTCCACCGGCCGGACCGCCCTTAGGTACATACTTTTCTCTTCGGAAAGCGACCATTCCATTGCCGCCATCTCCACCTTTAACGTAAATCTTGACTTGATCCACAAACATGGGTGGTAACACCTACTTTCTGCTTTTGCAACTCTTTGATTGTTATCTTACCGTTATTTCAAAATAAAAAGAATTAATATCCTCTGTAATGCCCGATATTTTTAAAGGCTCTTTTACCTGAAACATTTTTATTAATTCTTCTTTATTGTTTACTGGTCCCTGAAAATCAAAACCAATCTTTAATGAATCCTCATCTGTTTTGCTGAGCAGGATGGTTAAATGCAGGATATCTAATGCTTCTATTTGCCTATTCACTTCATTGAAAAACTTCTTCATCCAATTGGTTATCAATTCATCCAATTCCGGATAGCCTTTTATATCATCCATAATTTCATATGTAATATGGAATTTGTAATGAAGCCACTTACCTGTCAATAAAAGTTCGGAAAGCATCGGCATATTCATATTTGAGATTTTCGCTTCCTGTTGTGCTTCAATAATAATTTCATCTACAAGACCAGATACTCTATCCATTTTACCTAATGCCATATTTCCTTTAATCAGCTGTATTTTGTTTAACCAATCATGACGTGCATGCCTCAGTAATTCTACAGTCGTCCATTTTGTTTCCATCTTAATACATTCTCCTGTCGGATTGGAATAATGAGGTCCTGGAAAAATCGCAAATCATCTATTACAGTATAACAAATTTAGCGGAGTTTCAGGAGAGGAATATATTCGCCAGCAGTAAATAACTTGGGGTACATACGGAAGTATAATGGTTTTAACCAAAAAAACTCATATCTAAAAAAGAAAACTCCAACCAACAAGGTTAGAGCTTCTTTTGACTGTTACTTATTATGCTTCTTGTGCTACTGGGTAAACGCTGACTTGTTTCTTGTCACGACCCAAGCGCTCAAATTTAACAACTCCGTCAATTTTAGCGAAAAGAGTGTCGTCTCCACCACGGCCAACGTTCAAACCTGGATAGATTTTTGTACCACGTTGACGGTAAAGGATAGAACCACCACTTACGAATTGTCCATCAGCACGTTTAGCGCCAAGACGTTTAGAAATGGAGTCACGACCGTTCTTTGTAGAACCTACTCCCTTTTTGGAAGCGAAGAACTGAAGATCCAATCTTAACATGTATTCCACCTCCTGTTAGCTAAGAATAATTTTCATGTATCTACCATAGTCACGTTCAATCGTTTGTAAGGAAACAAGCATGCCTTCGAGTAACAATTGTACCTTGTCATCGCTATCCGTTTCCGGAAAATGGACTTCAAGAAAACCGCCATCTTTACCTGCCTGTTTAATGATGGGTTCAACAGTAGTTAAACTCATCACGGCATTTACAGAGCCAAAAGCTACTGCAGATACCCCTGCACAAACGATATCCTGACCTTTTTGTGCAAAATCGGCGTGTCCTGATATACTGAACGAAGAAATTCGCTCATCAGCTCGCACTACCTTTACTTTAATCATACGCGTCGCCTTAGAAGCTAATCTTTTCGATTGTTACTTTTGTGTAAGGCTGACGGTGACCTTGTTTTTTACGGTTGTTCTTTTTCGCTTTGTATTTGAAAACGATGATTTTCTTTTGTTTGCCGTGTTTTTCAACTTTACCTGTTACAGTAGCGCCTTCAACAACAGGGCTTCCAACTTTCACATCTTCTCCACCTACAAAAAGAACTTTATCGAAAGTAACGATGCCACCTTCTTCAACGTTCACTTTCTCAACGTAGATAGATTGACCTTCTTCTACTTTCACTTGCTTTCCACCAGTTTCAATAATTGCGTACATACCTGCACCTCCTTAATTGTCTAAGACTCGCCGACGGCAGGCGCCATAATGGACTTATTACCTGACGTGTGCGGTTGTAGCATGGGTGCTACAAACTTAACATAAAAATACTATCATAATCAGACAAACATTGTCAATCATGATTTACTAACATACGGATAATAGGCTTGTTTTTTATTCCTTCCTCTGTACGCTTCAAACGCTCTTCAAGATCCTTCTTATTTCCGAGGGCTCGAATTTCAAAACGATTGGCCCCTGTCATTCTTCCCTCCGTCACAAATATATTTTTAGTGCCTGACAGGATATGTATTTTCACCGCATGAATATTGTCCTTGATATACGTGTAAAAGGATGAATCAACCACAACCCATACAGAATCATCCAAGCTGTATTTTAATGCCTCTAACTGACGTTCCAATTCATATATCGCGCTCTGACGGCTTTTTATTAATCCTGTTCCGCTGCATTCCAAGCAGTCTTCTTGAAGAATTTCATATAAATCCGGACCTTCTTTTTTTCGTGTTATTTGCATGAGTCCTAGTTCGGTAAACCCAATGACCACAGAACGCAGCGGATCATCTTTTAAGGCTGTTTCCATTGCTGCCTGTACTTGATGACGATGCTCAGGGGATTTCATATTAATAAAGTCAATTACAATAATCCCGGATAAATTGCGCAGAATCATCTGTCTTCCTACTTCTGTTGCGGCGAGTATATTTGTATCCAAAATTGTTTTATTTATGTCGTGCTTTCCAGTAAACTTACCCGTATTTACATCTATCACATGCATGGCTTCTGTTTTTCCAAAAAGTAAATACGATCCGTTCGAAAGCCAGACTACCTTTTTGACTGCTTTCTCCAATTCTTCAGTAACGCCGTGGGAATCATACAGACCCACTTTATCCTTTTGAAGCTTTGCTTCCCATGTTTCAGGTAGTACAGAACGGAGTAATTGCATTCCTTCTGCAGAATTAGTCCAAAGGTCCCCAGTTGTCCCTGTTGTCCAGCTTTCTATCAGATTCAGAATGCGATTTTGATCGCTTATAAGCGCTGGAGCTTTACTTTTTGACGCTTTTCTTTGTAATTGCTCATAACGTTCACGCAACTCGCTAAGCTTCGAGATAAAGGCTTCTTCATCCGCATCCAAGAATGATGTACGAACAATCACACCTTCATCTTTTTGCAGATGCTTGGCTGTTATATGTTTCCACTTCTGAACAGTCTTCCTATCTGCTTTTTTAGAAGTACGGACAAAATGTTCACCCCTTATATAAACAATTTCCGGCGAAGAAACTTCAATTAACGCACTTATTTTAGCGCCTTTCGTTCCTTCTGGATCCCGCAGAATGCGTACAAGCAGCTTTTCACCTTGCTTTACATATGTTTTTGCCTCAGGGTCTAAATGGTAGTTCGGCGTTTCTTCAAATGGCAAATAGGCATTTTTATCAAACCCAATATCCACAAAAGCTGCGTTCATACCCGGTACAATTTCACGAACAATTCCAATGTAAACATTGCCGGCAAATGGGCCCTGCCCTTCTCTTTCAATATGTATCCTCATCAGCTTATCATCTTGCAATAAACCGAGACGTCGTTCCGTTCCTTGAAAATCAAGCACTATTTTTTTCATTAAAAAAATCCTCTCGTTGGCTCATTAATCTTACTTTAACGAGTCAGGAGAGGAGCGTCAATAAGGATACAAAAGTTCTCCAATAGGCCGATATGCCAATTTTGATGTAAAACAGGCATGTAAAACCTCCGCTTCATCCAGCTTTCCTAATTCTTCATCCTTGTTTTTCACGATTATAATATGCTTATTGTCTCTACGGAAATCCTCAAGTATTTTATAAACCTTTATATCCTTTTCCGCTTCCAGCCGTGATATCGCTCTAATATCCTTATTATGTCCATAATGTCTTTCCATCAAAAAGCGTAAAAATACAAATTGACGGTGTTTCCACTCCTTCCATAAAGAAAAGATCAGAAAGCCAACAACCATCCACCAATTCATATTTAGCGGATTTACAACGACCAATCCGATTAAAGCAAGAAACAGACTGACACCGGAAATGATAATAATTAGACGGTGCGCATGCAGGAAGGGCATCCGCTTGCTTAATAAAACAAACAACGCTTTTCCTCCATCCAGGGGCCAGATAGGGGCTAAATTTATAAATAAAACAATAAAATTATATAGAATTAAACTTGTATAGATATAATCTGATATAAAGCCAATTGTGTAAAAAAGATAAGTCAGCAGCAAAATCCAAACATGCTGCAAAGGACCGGATGCCAACACAATTAATTCCTCATGCCATGGCCGGTTTCCATGCTCATCTGTCTCCAGCTCTCCGCCAAAAGGCAAAAGTGTAACTGATTTTATCCTCCAGCCAAATAACTGCGCAGCAATAGCATGACCCAGCTCATGACATAATACGATTGCAAACATTAAAAGCAATTCAGTAAACCTGGCTGTCAACACACCAAGAGCAAGTAACAACCAGGTTAATGGATGAATGCGTATTTTCGTAAGCACAGGCCATATTTTATTCAAACGAGATCACCTCATTAGGATCAATAAACTTTCCATTGGCTTTCAATGCAAAGTAAAACTCCCCCTTGTCCGGCTCATCCGACGGCGATACTATTCCTACCTTCGTTCCTTTCTTAATTTGTTCATACAAATTGACGTTTATCTCCTGCAGGTGAGCGTACCATGATTCACTCTTATCCGGATGCTGGACAATAACTGTTTTTCCGTGTGTCTCCTTCTCACCTGCGTAGATAACGACCCCCTCTTTAATCGTGTCAACCGATGTATTATTGGATGTTTTGATTAAGACCCCCTGTCCATCCTTCACAAAGCTTTTCATAATGGTGCCTGTTGCCGGCGTGGCAAAACGATTATCAGCAGCATTATTATTTTTAGATTCATTCACCGATTCCTCAGGCAAAAAAGCAAATGGCTTTCCGACTGTATCCTCAAACCAGCTAGATACTGACGCAAATTGAAATTCCTTCTGATAGACTTGGTCAAGGGTAGTTTTCGCTGTCTGGGTCCATGGAGCAGAAGTTCGATAAATAATGGCCATGCACAAAACCAAACAAACAGAAGCAAGGATACGAAATAAGATCCAATCTTTGTTTATAATAGGCGGCTTTTTATGCTCACTCACCCCTTCTTCATATACGAAAACATTTTCAGAACCCCATTCTTTCTCATCTTCCATTTCCGGCCATGTCGGTCTTTCATTCCTCTTACTGGCATTCATCATTCTTTCCCGATTTTTTCTTCTCTCGGCAATGCGCTTACGAACTTCTGAGCTACTTTGGCTGCCCATCCTTTCACCTCTCTTATACAGCTCTTTTCTAAAAGATATGTATAGTCGGTCCAAGCTATGCCATGCATACATACAAAAAAGGACCTCTAATCAGTTTGATTAGAGGTCCTCACTTACTATTACTTAACACCAAATAATTTTTTTATCCGCTTAAACATTCCTGTTTTCTCATCTTCAAGTGGTTTTAGCGGAATGGATTCACCTAAAATACGTCTCGCAACGTCTCGATAGGCAACAGATGCTCGATTATTCGGGTCAAACACAATCGGCTCTCCCTGGTTTGAACCCTTAATTACGTCATCATCATCAACTACAATCCCAATCAAATCAATGGATAGATGAGTAGTAATTTCATCAATATCTAGCATATCGCCCATTTTTAGCATATGATTTCGAATACGGTTGATGACTAGTTTTGGAGATTCGACATTTGGTTCCTTCTCCAATAACCCGATAATCCGGTCCGCATCTCTGACTGCAGATGTTTCAGGTGTCGTTACAACAATTGCTTTATCAGCGCCAGCCACTGCATTTTTGTACCCTTGTTCGATACCGGCTGGACAATCAATAATGATATAATCAAAATCTTGTTTCAAAGTATCAATTAACTGCTTGACCTGTTTTGGATTTACGGAGGTTTTATCCGCTGTCTGTGCTGCAGGCATTAAATAAAGACGATCATCAAAACGCTTATCTTTCACAAGCGCCTGATGGATTTTGCATCTTCCTTCAATCACATCTACCAAATCGTAGATAATACGATTTTCAAGGCCCATTACTACATCCAGATTTCTCAAACCTATATCAGTATCGACCAAACAGACTCTTTTCCCCATTAACGCTAAGGCAGTTCCGACATTGGCAGTAGTAGTCGTTTTCCCTACTCCACCTTTACCGGATGTTATTACTATGGCCTCTCCCATGGCTATACGCCCTCCTCAAATAAGGATAAATTAGGTCTCACTTTACATAAAACTTGTAATCTATCAAAAATCATCTCACCAGATTGATCTAAATAAGCACATTCCATTTTGTGGTCATCCTGCTCATCATAATCAAAAGAGTTATATAAAACATCTCCAATAACGATTTGGGATGGCTTAAACACAGATGCAGACACGACACATTCTTTATTGCCGTGTATACCTGCCAGCGCCTTCCCCCGCAGTGTACCCATAATAAAGATATTACCGCCGGCTTTAACGGTCGCACCGGGATTTACATCTCCTATTAAGAGCATGTCACCCTTCACTTCCAAAACTTGACCCGAACGGACAATCCTCACGATTTTTGTCACAGCCACTTCTTCAGCCAATCTTTTGGCTTCTTCATGCAAAATAACATTAGATTCAACATTATTTACAACCATGTATCCCTTTTTTTCTACTAAATCGACCAAAGCTTTCGCTTGTTCGTCCGTTAAATAACGATTACCGGTATGTATGGTGACATGAATACTTGATGTTGTTTCAATCGTTGAATTATGAATAGACAATTTTTCATCCAAATCTCTTAAAGCTTCAGAAATAGATGAATGATCATCAATCACAATCGTTAAACCTTGTTTACTTCCTTTGATCATAACATGCTGAATATTCTTCTTTCCCATGACGTCGTGCTCACCTCAATGCAATTTAATTCGACATGAGCGCTGACAATTCCTTTTTTTATAGAATCAATACCGTTTAATTATCTTCTTCAACAGTCCATTTTTTAATCCACTTAGCAAATACATAAGCGAACAGGAGTAGGAAGATTAGATTCAGAATTAAGGTAGGCAGCAATCTCATACGTGCAAATTCAATGAACGTCAATGAAGTATAACCAATTAAGGTATTCACCTCATAGACGATAATTTCTAAAATAGATATAGCAAGCAAACATACAGTTGAGACTATCCCAAGATTAATTTGCAGTACTTTCATCAGTTGAGTTGAGAAGTACACCATTAACGGCAAAGTGAATAAATAAACACCCAATACTTCTGTATAGACGACATCATAGAAGATTCCCATAACAAAAGCATATATGATTGCCATGTTCCTTTTTCCGTACACCCCTAAAAACACTAGAAAGATAATAATAAACCTTGGCACCAAGATGTAGGGTGTTGTATATAATTTCGCCGAAAATATTTCAACAAAAATCCCTTCAGATATAAAAACAAGGACAGCTAAAAGGAAGATTTTAAACCTTATCACAGGTCATCCCCCTCAGTGCTATCTGTATCTACAGTAGTCATTGTACGTTTTACAATCATTACGTTATTCAAATCATAGAAATTAGCTGCCGGCTTAACCAAAGCTGTTTGGGTTAATCCGTATTGATCGATAACGACCTCCTTAACCGTACCTATGACTAAACCTTCTGGGAACACCCCTCCAAGCCCGGATGTTGTCACATTCTCACCTTTTTTAATTTTAGCATCATAATGGAGACCTGTTAATAGCAAGGCTTGCTTATCTTCGTCATATCCTTGGATAAATCCATATGATTTTTCTTTACTTTGCACCATTGCTGAAATACGGTTTTGCGGATCAAGAGCCGTCATTAATTGTACTGTAGAGGTAAATTGAGAAACACTTTTGACCTTTCCAATCAATCCCTCAGCAGTAATTACAGCCATATTTTTCTCAATCCCATTTACACTGCCCTTCGAGACCGTCAATGTTTCATGCCATCTCTCCGGACCTCTGCCAATGACAGTTGCATGAGAAACTGTATGATCACTTAAATCTTCTTTTTTCTTAAGTATATTGCTTAATTCCTCATTTTCTTTTTTCAAATCATATATCTCTGTTTCCAACTTCACATATTCTTCCAGGCGTGATTTAAGATTCTTATTTTCTTCATATGTATTCCTTAAATCTGAAAGATTCTCAAAAAAGCCCGCTACAGCAGAAGCGGGCTTATGGAAAATTGTTTGAACAAAGCCGGCCGAGTCCTTCATAAACTGTTCAGGCCAGCTCAATTCATCCCTTTCCCGAAGTGAGAACCCAATCAAAGCCACCAGAAAGATGATGCTAATCAGCAAGATAATCAATTTTTTGTTTAAGAAAAATTGTGGCATATCCTTGCTCCTCTATCATTATTATCCTCTTTCAGGATTTTTGCGTTCTATTATATTATCTTGAATCTTTTACTTTTGATTTGAACAAATGAATATGATCAAGTGCCTTACCAGTACCAATTGCTACACAATCCAATGGATTTTCAGCAATTAGAACAGGCATTTTTGTTTCTTCACTGATCACTTTATCCAGGTTGCGCAATAATGCGCCACCACCTGTTAGAACGATTCCGCGATCCATGATATCAGCAGCAAGCTCAGGCGGAGTTTTTTCAAGCGTATTTTTAACCGCATCTACAATCGCATACACTGTGTCATGAAGAGCTTTTGCAATTTCATCAGCAGTGATTTCAATTGTTTTTGGTAAGCCTGTTAATAAGTCACGGCCGCGAATCTCCATGTTTTCAATATCTTCAGGATCACCAGCTGAACCGATTTCAAGCTTAATAGCTTCAGAAGTTCGATCACCAATCATCAAATTGTAGTTTTTACGGATATAGTTAATAATCGCTTCATCCATTTCGTCTCCTGCGATACGAATAGATTGGCTAGTCACAATACCGCCCAAAGAAATAATCGCGACTTCAGTTGTACCGCCACCGATATCTACAACCATGCTGCCTGTTGGTTCCCAAACAGGTAAGTTTGCTCCAATAGCAGCTGCAAACGGTTCTTCAATTGTATAAGCATCACGTGCCCCGGCTTGTCTAGTTGCGTCAACAACAGCTCTCTCTTCAACAGCTGTAATTCCGGATGGAACACATACCATTACATATGGCTTACGTGCAAATAAACCTTGGTTTTTTAACGCTTGTTTCATATAATATTTCATCATGGTTGCAGTCGTATCATAATCAGCAATAACGCCATCTTTCATAGGGCGCAAAGCCACAACATTACCAGGTGTACGGCCGATCATATTTTTCGCATCATTACCGACAGCAACAATGGATTTTGTATCTGTTTGAAATGCAACAACGGAAGGCTCACGTACTACAATGCCTTTTCCTTTAACATAAACAAGTGTATTGGCGGTTCCTAAATCAATTCCTAAATCTCTATTTCCAAGCATCTTTTAATATCTCCCTTTCTGAAACATATTCCATATTAGGTACGAGTTTTTTTATTTTCTTTTTCATATCATAAAGTTAAGTTCTTCAGTAATGTAATGAAAAATAAATTCTTTAAAAAGCATACGTAATATTATAGCTCATCCTCATGTGAATTCCTAGTATTATAAATATCCTTTTTCTTTAAGACTTACATATTTTTTCTCTCCGATAACCAAATGGTCTAAAAGTTCTATTCCCATAATTTTCCCACATTCAGCTAGACGTTTGGTTACTTCTATATCTTCTCGACTTGGAGTGGGGTCTCCTGAAGGATGGTTATGCAAGCATATTATAGATGCTGCTGATCTGCGGAGAGCTTCTTTGAAGACTTCACGGGGATGGACAATTGAGGCGTTTAAACTGCCGATAAAGATTGTTTGTTTATGGAGTATTTGGTTTTTCGTATTTAAATATATACATACAAAATGTTCCTGTGATAAAAAACGCATATCATTCATACAATAATTGGCACAGTCCTCTGGCGAACGAATCACGTACCTCTCTTCATTCGTCAAATTGCTGATTCTTCTTCCTAATTCCATAGCTGCAGCAAGCTGCACAGCTTTTGCTTCCCCAATACCTTTAATGCTAGTCATTTCTTCAATACTTGCCTCTTTCAAAAGACGCAGCCCGCCAAACTTAGCCAAAAGTTGGTTAGCCAGATTCATCACTGAATCTTCCTTTGTTCCAGTCCTTAAAAGAAGTGCCAGTAACTCTTGGTTTGACAGACTTTCCGGTCCAAATTGGATAAACCGTTCTCTTGGGCGATCATCCTTTGGATAGTCTCTTATCATGATTTGCGTTGTATCCATCCATATTCTCCATTCCATTGACGGAGTGAGGCTGTTCTTAAGGATGTACTAACTTTTCAAGTTCCCTCTTAAGTCTGGAAACCGGGAGCCCTACAACTGAGAAGTAGTCACCTTCGATTCTCTTCACCAGCAAGGAACCAAATCCCTGTATCCCGTAGGATCCCGCTTTGTCAAACGGTTCTCCGGTCAATACATATTGTTCAATTTCTTCTTTTTTTAATGGCCAAAATTCTACATCTGTTTTTTCATAAAACAAGATAGAATCTTGCCCTCTTAATAAGGCAACTCCTGTATAAACCTGGTGTACATTACCGGATAAACGATTCAGCATGGAAATTGCTTCATCTTTATTTTTCGGCTTACCAAGGATGTCACCATCCATTACTACAATCGTATCTGCGCCTATCACAACGGAATCACGGTTAGTTTCAGCGATAACAGTTGATTTTATGCGTGCTAATTCCATCACTATTTCGTGAGGTTCCATTCCATCCTGATAGGTTTCGTCTGCATAACTTACTTTCACCTGAAATGGTATGTTCAGCATTTCAAGCAATTCTTTTCTCCTTGGGGAAGAAGAAGCCAAGATTAAATCCAATCCTTTTCGCCACCTGCCATAAGAATTTATATAGATAGGGAGATACATATTCATCCTAACAGAATACGACACCATTCTCAATTCTTAAAACAAAATAAAAAAGAGTACCCCGAAATGTGAAGTACCCTTTTAAACACAAAATGTATTTTTTATTTCCCGGAAAATACATTATAATCTATACCATTCATCAAAAAATTGAAGTATACATTTTTGAAGCTGCATTAAGGATGCTTCTTCTGGTTTAGATTGATAGGTAGACCAAGTTTTATTCATACTTTCACTTAAATTATGGAGATTTTGCAATTCTTTCGGAATATTCTCCAAATTAATAGACTTTATATCTGGCTTTTCTTTCGTTTCACTTTGTAATAGGCCCTCTGAAGCCAATTGTGTGTATTGACCGGTGTTGTGAATCATATTATGGATGACCTCTGTTTCTTTTGGTGTGTAAGCTTTTTTTGTTTGGCCCTGAAAACGGATTTCCTTCCAATACGTATCGACACCTTCTCCTCTATATAAAAGTGCCAATTTCTTTGTATCCTGCAACGTAGCCGCTGCTCCTATATAAATAAAATATTTATCCTCCTGTTTAAGAATGATAGCAGGAATTCCATCCCCTTCAATAAGCGAGGCACGTTGTTCTGCAGCCTGTTTACTCGAGTAGACGCCGCCCTGGACGACAAAAGCATTCATATCCTTGACCATTTGCTTCTCCTGAGGCGCTTGTTTATTGGAACCAAGCAGAGGAACAGAGTCCGGTACTTTAACAGTTTCCTCTCCGCCGCCGAATAGGACAATTTTTAATATTACAACTCCAAATAATGTCCCGATTATAAGTGCTACCAATACAGGAATTCCCGCTGCAAGAACTGGTAATTTATTCATTTTTACATGGTCAAGAAAAGCCGTTTTTTGTGCCAGCTTTGTTTTTGCCTCGTTTTTTTTAACAGATTTTTCTTCGGGTACTGCCCAAAGAGACGGTTCTTGTTCATCCTCAACCGTGCTGGCAATTTCTTGGATCGTATCCAAAGTATCTGGATCTTCACTTGGAATCCATTTGTATTCCTTTTTTTCGCCATTTATGTTTACGATGATTGTTCGTTCCCGGGTTGGCTTATCCATTCCTTTGCCTCCGCGTTTTTTGTTCATCTTATCATTCCGTAAAAAAAAAAGAACAAGACTCTTGTCGTCTTGTCCAAAAAGGTTTCGCCAAATTTCTAGGATTCTCTATCCTCAACATTCTCTTCACGTATTTGATCAAGAGGCAACGGCAAATAACCTTCACCTTGCTTTTCACCGCATAATTTACGTTTCATTCCAATTAAACAGATGGATACCGCTTTCCCATCCTTAAATAGTACATAGGAATCTGTATGATTTAATCCCCATTTATCTCCTGTATCCGGACCAATGATGACATCCAAAAAACCTGAGGTAACAAGTTCGTTATATGTTACTGGATTTACTAACGGTTCTTTATTGAATTCTTTATTCTTATAATAAACCGTACTGGCATTACGCATGATATAGGCCTTAGAGACGAAGGCCTGCTTTCTCGCCTTTTGTATGACATCACCAATCACCAGGACAGCCATTGAAGCTATAATACCCAATATGACAATAACCGCCAATAACTCAATTAAGGTAGCTCCATTTTCATTAGACTTCCTATTTATATTCCTTATCATTTAACTCACAACCTGAATGCTTCTATTAAACTACTCATCATCTTTTTTTGAATCCTCATATACATCCGGTGCAATGCTTAATGGATTATCTTTATTAGCTGGAGGAGGCACCTCTATATCCGGCAATTGGTTTTGCAAATCTAATCGCATTCGTTATGATTTCAGTTGATGATAAATCCTTTAGATAATAGGCCGCTTCTTCTGCTTTATCAAACCGTACTTCGAGTTTAATAGCACCATTTTCCGCATAAGAAAAGGTTTCAATAAATCCTCGTTCCGACAAAAATCCAATCAAATGTTTTAAAAGAAGTACTGTTTTAACAGGGTATTGGTTTGCCCATTTAACCTTTTCTGTTAATTGAGCAACAGAATTGCTATTCTCCTGAGATACAACCTTCTGCTGTTCCACTTCAATCATTTGAGCAGTCATTTCATATTCTTGTTCTAATGCATTCAACTGGCTTTGATTGCTCTGATATTGCCAAAAGTAAAGGATTCCGCAGAGAATACCGAGAAACACTGCAGATAAGATAATCAGGAGTACACCACGGTTTTTGCGCTCTTTTTTTGGCAGCAAGTTAATTTCTACAAGCATCATCTCACTCCTTTAAGAGCCAATCCCCCGGCTAAAAAAAGGACTCCGGCAATTCAGGTTCCTTATTGGTTTGTATATATCCCTTTGGAATACTCACCACAGTTTGATCATATCTATTTTTTATGTCAGTGATCACTTCAGTTAGATAAGGATGATCACCGGTTATGATTATTTTAGTGACCTGATGCTGCTCATGGCTTAAGGAATATTGATAAAAGCTTAGCACCCGATCAATTTCTGTATAAGTATCCTCCAACAATTGCATATAATCTTCTTTGTCACTGGAATATTCCATGATTTGCTGATCTTCATTTATACGCAATAGTTCCCATTCACTACTTTGCCCTGTAATAGGGATATTTTTCATAAAGATCGGCTTATCATTTACAAAAACACTTGTGTTGACGGTATGCAAATTAAATTCAATCAGTAAGCTGAGATTTTTCAAGCAAAGTGGCGTACTCCGATACCACCTCTTCTTCAGCAGCGAATAACAGAATTTCCTTTTTTCCTCCGTCTCTTCCAACAGAACCACATCAAAAATGGGTTCCTCAAATGGAAGATGTATACTCGTTCCCATTTCCAAATATAAGTAGCCCTTGATTTCATCATCTTTAATATCCTTTGGAATGGCAACCTTACGAATGACCAAACGGGAGTCTGGTACTAAAAACCGCACCTGACGTTTCTGTATTTTTCATTTAACAAGACAATCACCTAAAATATCCTTTAGAAGGTCAAAATCAGTAATAATGCCGTCCTTTATAACACCGGCAGGTAAAAAATGCTCACCGCATTTATGAACAATCGGTGGGTCCAGCTGTTTAAGTTCTACATAACGAATCACATGGTCTTTTAATACCAGGTTCACAACCCGATTGCTGCCTGAAAATAAAGTAAAAGCCATTATAACTTCTCCCTTCCAAATCAATCACAAAAATTGTAAATACCAGTCTAGCAAGAACTCCCCAAAAAAGTAGGCCACCAGTGTACCAACGACGATGAACGGTCCAAATGGAATCGGCTTCCGCCGCTTCACAAGACCGATTAACATCCCAATGACTCCAAAGACAGCTCCAAAAAAGGTGGAGAATATAAAGGCGAGAATAACTCCCTTTACTCCCATCACAAATCCAATTAAACCGAATAATTTAATATCTCCGCCACCCATGCCGCCTTTGCTGATTACAGCGATAAAAAATGGGATTCCAAACCCGACAATAGCACCAGCTATACCGTCCCACCATGGGTCCAAAGGAATAAATACCCGAATAAACAAAAAAACAACTGTAAAAAACAGCAGAATTTTGTTCGGTATAAGCATGTACGTAATATCCGATATAAAAATAATGATCAGCAGGGAAATAAGTGCCCATGCCACAAACAATTCAGCAGTCCAGCCCAGCAGCATCGGAGCTGCCATAAATAGAATAGCCGTTGTCAGTTCCATCATCGGATAAATAGGTGAAATGCCCGCCTTACACTTACGGCACTTCCCCCCTTGAAACAAGTAAGACAATACAGGGATAAGCTCTATCGGTGTCAATGTATGGCCGCAGGCCGGACAAGCCGACCTCGGAGCCACAATCGATTCCTTCGCTGGAATCCTCAAACCTACCACATTATAAAATGAACCAAAGATGAGACCGGTGAGGAAGATTAAGAGATAGAGAGTAAACATTACAATCATGTAATATTTTCCATCTAATTCTTCTCGAAGTGCTACAAATTTTTTCATTGGCATTGACGTATATTCATATTGGGTATCCCCTAAAAGATCCTCAAGCTTTGTCGGGTAATAATTTTTATTATCGTAAATCTCCAAAACTCTTATTTTTGGAGTGCTTTCCGCTCCATGTGTTACGTTAGGAGCCTGCAATACCGTTGGAAATAAAATAATAATAGCAATTGCTAGTTTTAGCCGTCTTTTCATATACCCACCCCTCTACCCTGTATTTTAAATAGAATCTATTCTTCACTCATACAAATTACCTATATTATCACTTATTATACATTATTTACCATTATATTGTATATTTTTCAATAAATTATCTGCTCTATTTATAAATATTAATCTTATAGGATATTGTTGATTTACAGAGATAGGTAGATTTAACCTCATCTTTTTATCAAAATAGTAATAAATCCTTGAATTACTTCGATTTCTCTTTCAAAACTTTTATCAGCTGTTCCATATATGAAACTCACTTCCAAAACAAGTAGCTTTAGTCTATTTCTCTTGAACAAAAAAGACGTATTCCTCCTCTCTAGTAGTCGGAATACGTCTCTTTTATTTAATATATTGCGCCACTTTGTTACGTCCGGCGCGTTTTGCTCCTGTATACATAGCCCGGTCTGCATGACGGATTAATGAGTGAGGATCATCCGCATCAATTGGAGCGGTTGAAACTCCAATTGATGCAGTTACTCTTACATGAACCCTCCTGCTTTCACTACCTAAATCAGATACTAATTCATACGGCTTTGTTCCAATTTTTTGACGTACCAGTTCGGCAAATTTATAGCCTTCCTCCACTCCTGCACCAGGGAGGACAAGCACAAATTCTTCACCGCCATATCTGGCTGCAATCCCTTTAAATTGTACGAGTGAAGACAAACGTTCTGCTACCTGGCATAAAACTTCGTTCCCACCCAAATGTCCGTAAGAGTCATTTATTGACTTAAAGTGATCCAAGTCTATTAAGATAAGAGTTAATGTATCCAGCTTTCTTCCCCTTATCAGGATAAATTGTTCTTTTAAGTAATCTTCCAGAAAATAGTTGTTATATAGATTTGTTAAAGAGCAGCGTTCACTTTTGGCTTTTGTTTCTTCATAATGCTTCGCATTTTCAATAGCTGAAGCCAGATATGTAGAAAGAATATCTGCAATCGTTATCTGACTGTTTTCAAAAAAGTTTCTTTTCGAAGATATATGAAGGACAATCCCTTCCATTTGCTCTGCATTTAAAACCGGAACAATCAAGACGCTTTCTGCCCAATCAGGAATACCATGGTTTTCGTATTTCTTCAGGGAGGCAGAGCTCTGAATCAGCAATGTTTTTTTTGATTTCCATACTTCTCCTAACAAGCTGTCTGTTGCCGAGATTAAATTCAAATGGGGCATACCAGTCTCATTTTTACTTTCATAACGAACCATACGAAGGCGATTATTGGCTTTGCTATCCACACTAAGAATATAGGTTTCGTCCACTGGGAAAATCCTTGAAATTTCACCCAAAAATAAATCCAGTACTTGCTTGACTTCTAATCTTTCTGTCAATCTGTGACCAATTTGGCTCGCTTTTTGCAAATCTTCATTCATATGGTCAGCCCGATAATACAGTCTCATCACAAGAGCCAAACTCACAAGCGGTACGCCAACAATAATAATGGCTACCACCCCCAGCTCCTGATAGGTTGAATACAATAATAAACCGATTGGAAAGATGATAATACTGGATACGATATCCGCAACCTGATCTTTTGCAACAAACTCTACTTTTGCCTTATATACAAACACATCTATGAGTAAAGCACAAATAAAATTAGATAAGAACCAGACAATTTGGTGGATTACAATTAATGAAAATACACTTATATCCGATAAGTCCAAATTAGAATGCTGACCGCCAAGCAAATAATAGATTAATCCGCTTGTTAATGAATTAATAAAAAACATTAAAGAATTCATCGGAATGCGGAAAAGCTCATCCTTGCTTATTTTTATTCTATAGAGCAATGTTATTACTCCGATTTGCGAAAGGATTATTTCAACAAATAATCCGTACTCAAGGAATAGAGCCAAGGATACACCCTGAAGGAGAAAAATTGGCAATCCATTTATCATAATAGGGTAATACGTAATAATACAAAGCAGTAATAGGAACAGAAGAATATCAATCGAAAAAAAGCTTCCTAAAATAGGATACTCCGTATATGAAATATATAAACTTGCAGGGACGATCAATAACCAAAGTATCCAAATAATGAAGCGTTTTTGTTTTGTAACCATTACCGCCCCTCCGTTCAGGAATTTCATCCATCTTATGTCAAATTTTATCAAAAATTCTGACATCTGTCACACAAGTATTTACAAAAACAGGTCTTATGGAGGATTGTCATGAACATCATTACTTTTACATGAATTTAGTTATGACTTTCGAATAATTTCATTGACGATATATGGACGAATAGACGCCAAAAAATATAAAGAGCCTGTGACCAATAGCATATCTCTGTCTTTCATTTTGGCTAATATCTCATTTATTCCTTCTACCCAATCTTTTTTTACATCCTTATGAGGGTGTCGGCTATGTTTAAAAAGCTCCTCTGCCTCATTCATTCGTTCTAATGGAATCTCCGTAAAAGTTATACTTGCTGCCTTTTGTTCAATCATCTGAATCATCTTTGTATAATCCTTGTCCTTTAAGGCCGCAAACAAAATATGTATATCACAATTTGGGTAACGATCATCAATCGTTGAAAGCAGAGAGTTTATACCTGACACATTATGTGCGCCGTCCAGGATGATTAGCGGCTGGTTCGACACAATCTCAAAACGCCCTTTCCATCTGGCAGATGCCAGTCCTTTTCTGATACTTTCTTCCCGAATCGAAAAGCGATACGTTTCACTAAGTAATATTGAACTGATGACAGCAAGCGCTGCATTCTCAACTTGATGGCTTCCAAGCATGCTAATATGTAAATTCTCCAGTAAGTATTCTCGCCATTTAACCGTGAAAACTTCCTGATTTTTAGGGTGAGAGCGGTTCAAAATCTTAAATTCTTTTCCTAGCGTATATAAAGCAGCATTCATTTTCTCTGCCTGTTTTGTTAGGGGCTCTAATGCTTCCTCATCTTTTACACCTGTAACAACTGATGTTCCATTCTTGATAATACCTGCTTTCTCTGTTGCAATTTCACCCAAAGAATTTCCGAGAATGTTGGTATGCTCTAAAGAGATGCTGGTAATGATCTCCAAAAGCGGTTCAATTACATTAGTGGAATCAAGTCTCCCCCCAAGTCCGGTTTCAATAATAAGAATATCCGGTTGCTCATTTTTAAAATGCAGAAAAGCTAATATAGTCGTTACTTCAAAAGCAGTTAGATAATCCCCTTTTTGCTCTGATTCATTTATTACAGGGAGGAGGTAATTTAATAATTCAACTAGCTTATTGTCCGAAATCATTTCCTCATCAATCATAATTTGTTCGTTCAGCTTTTCAAGATAGGGAGATGTAAAGGTACCTACCCGGTAGCCCTCTGCCACCAAAATATGTTTTAAAAATGTAAGCGTAGAACCTTTGCCATTTGAGCCTGCTATATGTATACAAGGAATGCTGCGCTCCGGATTTCCCAATTTACGTAAGACTCTTTCCATTCTTTCCAGGCCAAAATCCATCCCAAGTTTTGCTGTACGGTCTGCAAGAAACTTCTCTGCCTGTTGATAATCCTGTATCATTTTTTTCACTCCTCAACCATTGCGCTATGTATTAGTATGACATGATTGAACAAAAACACCCTGTTCAAATGCTTCGAACAGGGCGCAATAAAATGTCTTAAGCCAATTCTTCTAAATCCTTCAGGCGGCTTTGTACAGCCTCACGTTTTTCAACATAGTCTGCCAGCTTCGCTTTTTCTTCTTCAATCACCTTTTCAGGCGCTTTTTTCATGAAGCCTTCATTGGATAGCTTTTTCTCAATTCTTTCTACTTCTTTTTTCCATTTTTCAAGTTCTTTTTGAAGACGTTTTTGTTCCTCTTCAATATTTAATAGACCTTGCAATGGAAGAATTAATTCAACACCCGTTACGATAGCTGTCATCGCTTTATCATCAGCAGGGATGTCTGTACCAATTGTTAATTCCTCTGGATTACAGAAGCGCTCGATATAGCTGCTGTTTTTCTCAAGAACAGCTTGTGTTTCTGCATCTTTCGCCTTCAAAGAAAGCTTGATTTTTTTGCTGAGCGGCGTGTTCACTTCTACGCGAATATTACGTACTGTACGAATGATTTCGACAAGCAATTTCATTTCATCAGAAGCTTTTTCATCCGTTAAGTCCGGATTTACAACAGGCCAAGATGCTGTTGTGATGGACTCCCCTTGGTGAGGAAGGTTCTGCCAAATTTCTTCAGTGATGAATGGCATAAATGGATGTAACAATCGCATCGTTTGATCCAATACGTACGCAAGGATAGAACGTGTTGTAAGTTTAGCTTCCTCGTCTTCTCCATATAGAGGGAGCTTCGCCATTTCAATATACCAATCACAGAAATCATCCCAAATGAAGTTGTATAATGCACGGCCAACTTCACCGAATTCATATTTATCTGCCAGTCTTGTTACAGTTTCAATCGTTTCGTTTAGACGAGTTAAAATCCATTTATCCGCAACTGATTTTTCGCCTGTTAAATCAATCTCTTCATATTTCAGCCCATTCATATTCATCAAGCAGAAACGGGATGCATTCCAAATTTTATTGGCAAAGTTCCAAACAGATTCTACTTTTTCATAGCTGAAACGTAAATCCTGACCTGGTGAGCTTCCAGTTGTTAAGAAATATCTTAATGAATCCGCACCATATTTCTCAATAACCTCCATTGGATCTACACCATTACCAAGAGATTTACTCATTTTCTTGCCATGCTCATCACGTACAAGTCCATGAATCAATACATCTTTGAATGGACGCTCTCCAGTGAATTCAAGTCCCTGGAAAATCATTCTTGATACCCAGAAGAAAATAATATCGTATCCAGTCACAAGAGCTGCTGTTGGATAATAACGTTTAAAGTCTTCTGAATCTGTATCAGGCCAGCCCATTGTGGAAAACGGCCATAACGCAGAACTGAACCATGTATCCAATACATCTGTATCCTGCGTCCAGTTTTCGATATCTGCAGGATCTTCCATTCCTACATGTACCTCGCCTGTTTCCTTATGGTACCAAGCCGGAATGCGGTGACCCCACCAAAGCTGTCTGGAGATACACCAGTCATGGATATTATCCATCCAATTCAAATATGTTTTCTCAAAGCGTTCCGGTACGAATTCTACTTTACCTTCAGTGGATTGCATTTCAATTGCACGCTCTGCCAATGGTCCCATTTTAACAAACCATTGTGTAGATAAATAAGGCTCTACAACAGATCCGCTTCTTTCAGAGTGTCCAACCTGATGGATATGCTCTTCAATTTTGAACAACACTCCCTGATCCTGAAGATCTTTCACAATTTGCTTACGGCAATCGAAACGGTCCATACCTTCATATTTGCCAGCCTTCGCGTTCATCGTTCCGTCTTCATTCATAACTAGAATGCGTTCAAGATTATGACGATTACCTACCTCGAAGTCATTAGGATCATGTGCTGGTGTAATTTTTACAACGCCGGAACCAAAATCCATCTCTACATAATCATCGCCAACAATCGGAATTTCTCTTCCTACGATTGGCAGGATAACCGTTTTTCCAATCAGGTGCTTATAACGGTCATCTTCCGGGTGAACTGCAACTGCTGTATCGCCAAGCATTGTTTCCGGACGAGTTGTCGCAACTTCAATATGCCCGCTGCCATCTGCAAGTGGGTAGCGCATATGATAAAAAGCACCCTTAACCTCTTTATGAATTACTTCAATATCAGAGATCGCTGTTTTTGTACTTGGATCCCAGTTAATAATATATTCACCGCGGTAAATAAGGCCTTTTTCATAAAGTTTTACAAACACTTCACGAACAGCTTTTGAAAGTCCCTCATCTAGAGTAAAGCGTTCACGAGTATAATCAAGGCCCAATCCAATTTTTGCCCATTGCTCACGGATATGAGATGCGTATTCCTCTTTCCATTTCCATGTTTCTTCAACAAATTTCTCACGTCCCAAATCATAACGTGAAACACCTTGATTGCGCAGTTTTTCTTCTACCTTCGCTTGAGTTGCGATTCCCGCATGGTCCATACCTGGCAGCCATAATACGTCATAACCCTGCATTCTCTTCATTCTTGTCAAAATATCCTGAAGCGCAGTATCCCATGCATGACCTAAATGCAGTTTACCCGTTACGTTTGGAGGAGGAATTACAATCGTATAAGGTTCTTTTTGTTTATCCTGTCCCGCTTCAAAGAATTTACCCTTTAACCACCAATCATAGCGTCCTTTTTCGATTGATTGAGGATCGTATTTGGTTGGCATACCAATATCCGTTTGTTGCTCCATTTTTCATTCTCCTTTACTTTCATAATTGGTGAAAAACGCAATAAAAAAACCGCTTCATCCTCTATATAAAAAGGACGAAACGGTATGTCTCGCGGTACCACCTTTGTTCCAATACAAATAACTGTTGTATCGGCACTTCATTTCGTTAACGGCTCTTCACCGGTTATCCGCTACTATTGACGTTCACGGAAACAGCTCCCGGGCGACCTTCTGCGATTACGGTTACTGAAGGAATCTTACAGCCGATGGATTCCTCTCTCTTACAGTCTTAATCACATACTCTTCCCATTCAAAGCTTTTCATTGTTATTTTGGTTTCTCATAATCGGAAATCATTTTTTAATACTGTTATCATACATAAGTATGCATCTACTCGTCAATCATTGTTTCCCATTTTTCTATATTTTATTCAAGCCTATGTCCAAGGTGTCATCGTCAATTCTCATTCTTAGACGCTTTAAATAATGCTGTACAGACACCCATTCAGGGGTAATTTTATATTCTATCATAAAGGGGGAATTTACATGCGAAAAAAGGTAACTCAATACAATATGCCTCCGTGGATTCGAAATACAAGAAATGTCTTACAGCAATTCTCCATTCCCTTTGCCGTTTTTCAAGGAATCCGGACATTCTTTTTTCCGACCACTTTTGATTTATTTCTGCTATTATTACTGATTGGTCTTGCTTTAGCCTTCCACTTTGATATTCTGTAATCTTTTATAACTATTCATTTAGACCAGGTAGGTTTGCCTGGTTTTTGTTTGATACAGCCTATCATTTTATTATGTTGATGCCATATCTTTTATTTCTCTTCCTTCGCCTTTTTGCTTTCTTCTATTTGTTCCATCCTCATAATAATATATTCAATGTTTTTTAATAACCAATACTGCCTTTGGAATCTTCGGCAAAATTGTATTTCATCCTGTTTACCTTTTTTTCTGGAGTATTGTTCTACTACCTTGATACAATTAGCCGGATAGGCTAAATAGGATAAGAATAAACGCAGCTCACCCTCCTTGTAGGGAAAATACTTCAGATAAAGATAGATCCACTCAACTATTTCTTCACCCTGGATTGGATAAGTTTTTAACTGCTTAACGACAAAAGGCAATAAGTCGAAATAGGCAGGTGCGGTTTTACTCTGTTCAAAATTGATAAAATGGCCATAACCATTTTCACTATATAAGAAATGATGAATTGAGATATTTCCATGGGTCACCACACTGCGTACTTTTTCTTCTTCCTTTGTTAGGTCAAACCACTCCTTCAGTTTATTTAAGGAATACGTCAGAGCCTGAGACAAGTCATAAAAGCACATACTAAACAACTGCTCAAACGGAGACATATACCACTTCTTTTCGATGGTTGTTACCATTTCACGAATAAATTCCTTTTGCTCCTCCCACTCCTTGACTGTTTTTTCATAATGCTCTTCCCGTTCCTCTTTCGTAATGTTAATTTCTTTGCCAGATAGCGTATGCATTCTTGCCAATTCCCTGAACATCTGCTGGTGTCGTTCTGCCCGTTCCTCTATATGTTCATCCGGCAGCCAAGGCATAAGGTAACTGATTTTATCATGAGTTAATACTCCATATCTGCCATCAACTGTTGGAAAAATCGGAACAATTCGGTTATATCCATTTTGATATAGGTTCTGCACATTTTTGATAAAATCAATGCCTTTGGTTGCCGGGATGGTTTTAATCGCAAATATACCATTGTTCGTATATACTTTTTTTACTTTTCCAAAATCCTCGTAAAATTCAAGTTCCAATTGATAGTTTCTTAGAAACTCAGATATCCACTCCTGATCTTTTCTTAACATTCCTCTGGCACCCTTTCTGCATGTGCCCTTTTTGGAAACCAATGAAATCTATTTCAGCTGCCCTATCATAAGTCATTATTTTTTAATGAGCTATGCAGCCATGTTTCTCACAGTTAAATTGCATTGTACTATTCCTATTAAAAAAGCAGAGCATATAATGCTGTGCTCTGCTGTTAACTAGACCTATTATTTATAAGAAGCAGCAGCTTCAGGAATATAAATTACCTGACCAGCTTTTAGATCGGATGTTAATTCCAACCCGTTTATTCTCGCGATATGCTGAACGCTCGTTTTATATCGATCTGCCAGAACATCAATATTTTCTCCATTTTGGACAATACAGACTCTTACTTTTGATTGTTGTGATTCTTCCTCCTCTGTAAATAAATCGTATAACAAAGATTTAGACTTACCTTCAGTTTGATCTTCGTTCTCCTTCCCATTCTTTCTTTTAGAATCAGACGATTGATACTTTTTCTCTACATACTGATTGGATGTTTGTTCTTTTTTCTGTTGACGTATGCGAGAAACATTTGTTTCCGGTTCTACTGCAGCTTTATTCAAATCTGGTGCTACATTCGCTTGAGATTGGTGCGGCTGTACTCTGTCATATTCAGGACTTTCCTCTTTTTCATATTCTGAACTTTCCTCTTTTCCATACTCGGCAGTAAAAGGAACGACTTCCATTAATTCCGGAGGACCCTCATCAAATCTATTATCATATGGAATGGAAAAAGATTGGTTTTCATCTTTTTGCTTTTGTCTGTCAACTAATTGGTCCGGTTCAAAAGCAAAAGGGCTATAGTCCTTGTCTGTATGATCTGACTCATCATTCGGCTGTGTTTCTTCATAATCGGCTGGTTGATGCAGTCGGGGTGACAATTTAGTTTCAACATAAAAATGGTCATCCTGGTTATGATTACTCTCTATATAAGAAGTTGGGTTCTTGAGATAAATCTCAGGCGAATCTGCCAAATCCTCCTGCTCCTGATCCTCATCCTCAGAATTTTCCCGATATAAATGCACCTCTATCTGTTCTTCCTCTTGCTCATTATGGACTTCTGCCTGAATAGTAATCTCCTCTGCTGACTCCTCAAAATCTTCGTTGATTTTATTCCATGTATGAGTATGATGCTCTTCCTGAAATCGCCCGGATGTTCCATTTTGATAGTTTGAAGTCTCTTCCCGTTCCTCTGTCTCTGTCACTTGCGTCTGCTCTTCAGGCAAATTATCGTAAACTCCACCAATCCATAAATCTGCTCTAATTTGCAGATATCCCTTTTCTGGCAGCTTATAATCAAAGGTATGCACACCTATATTAAGCTCATCCATTTCCCGAACTCTTTCTGCAGGAATCGTTATATCTACAGGAAATTGCTGATGGAATTCAAATAAATGATGCTCCCTTTGTTCGATTACAGAAACATAGCGCCGAAACGGATCTTCTGCTCCTTCTTCCTGTCCTGTTGCCTCAGTGGCCTTATATTCCCCCATTAAATCCAGAGTCCCTTTAAGAATCACATACTGTTCTACTTGATGAGCTGAAACATTTGGTTCAAGCGAAATGGAATACAGTTCCTCAACTTCCTGTCCCCTTTGAAACCACACACTCTCTTCTAATGAAAATCGTAATGACGATGCATGATCCTCAGACACCCAATTTCCTCCCTTCAGCCCTTTTCATCTAAATGCCATTATCAGCCTATGCTGCAGATACAGAAAATATGTGCTTTGTTAAACGTATGTCTGGAGAATAAAAAAATTCCCCCGAGAGCATACTCGGGGGAATCTACTAATCACTTTATCTCATTCAAATTGGAGCATGGACTCTCGCCTAAAACAAAGGTAAGCAGCAGTAAGAAGTCGATTAGTTCAACTAATGCTCCGTGTGGAATGAAAGTAATTCCTCAACGGACATTGTTTCACTTTATCGTTTAATTGCTTTAAACGCTTTTTGGGCAGCCTGTATAGTCTTTTGAATATCTTCATTACTATGTTCAACTGAAAGAAAGATTCCTTCAAATTGAGAAGGCGGCAAGAATACACCATTTTCCGCCATTTCTTTATAATAATTCGCAAAAAATTGAAGATCTGATTGTTTTGCAGACTCGTAATCTTTAACCTGTTCATTAGTAAAGAAGAAGCCAATCATAGACCCTGCTCGATTACACGTTAAAGGTACTTGGTAGGTTTCAGCTGCTTCCTTAAACCCTGCCTCTAAGAGATCTGCTTTTTTAGTAAACTCTTTATACGTATCCTCATTAAGCTGGATTAACGTTTCATAACCGGCTGTCATCGCAATCGGATTTCCTGATAATGTACCGGCTTGATAGATGGAACCGCTTGGCGCAATTTGGCTCATGATCTCTTTTTTACCGCCGAATGCTCCTACTGGAAGTCCTCCGCCAATTACTTTTCCTAGACAAGTTAAATCTGGAGTAACATCGAAATGACCTTGCGCACATTGATAATCAACACGGAAACCGGTCATAACTTCGTCAAAGACTAATAAAGAACCGTGATTTTCAGTAATTTCTCTTAATCCCTGCAAGAAGCCTGGCAGTGGAGGGACTACTCCCATATTTCCCGCAACTGGCTCTACAATTACAGCTGCTATATCTTCGCCATATTGGTCAAAAGCAAGTTTTACACTCTCAAGATCATTGTATGGAACTGTAATGGTATTTCGCGCAACGCCCTCTGGAACACCAGGGCTATCTGGCAAACCAAGTGTAGCAACTCCTGAACCTGCTTTGATAAGCAATGAATCTCCATGTCCGTGATAACATCCTTCAAATTTAAGGATCTTATCTCGTCCTGTATATCCTCGTGCCAGACGAAGTGCACTCATGGTTGCTTCTGTACCGGAGGAAACCATCCGTATCATTTCAATTGATGGGACACGATCAATTACAAGCTGTGCCAATTTATTTTCCATTAAAGTTGGAGCACCAAAGCTTGTACCAGTTTCAGCAACCTTTTTAATCGCCTCTACTACCCGGTCATTTGCATGGCCAAGAATCAGCGGTCCCCAGGAAAGAACATAATCAATATATTCATTGCCATCAATATCATAGATTTTTGAACCCTTTCCTCTTTCCATAAAAATCGGATCCATATTTACAGATTTAAAAGCACGGACAGGGCTGTTTACGCCGCCCGGCAATAAATTGATGGATTCCTGGAATGCTTTCTTAGAATTTTCATATGAACGCATATGCTGCAATCTCCTTTATATATGGAATTAATTTGATTCTTTTAACCATTTTGCTGCATCTTTTGCAAAGTAAGTAATGATTAAATCTACACCGGCACGTTTCATACCAGTTAGCATTTCCATCACAATAGCTTTTTCGTCAATCCAGCCATTTGCACCAGCTGCTTTAACCATGGAATACTCTCCACTTACATTATAAGCTACAAGAGGCAGATTTACTGTATTCTTCACATCGCGAATGATATCGAGGAAAGCAAGAGCTGGCTTCACAATGATAAAATCCGCTCCCTCCTGAACGTCTGATTCAGCTTCACGCAAGGCTTCAATACGGTTGGCATAATCCATTTGATAGGATTTTCTATCACCAAATTGAGGTGCTCCGTTTGCTGCTTCACGGAATGGACCATAAAATGCGGATGCATATTTAACGGCATAGGACATGATTGGGATGTGCTGATAGCCTGATTCATCAAGACCCTGGCGAATCGCAGCCACAAATCCATCCATCATATTGGAAGGAGCAATAATATCCGCTCCTGCTTCCGCCTGGCTGACAGCTGTTTTAACCAAAAGCTCCAGACTTTCATCGTTTAAGATTTCATCATTTTCAACCATACCGCAGTGACCGTGGCTTGTATATTCACATAAACATGTATCAGCTACAACAAGAATTTCAGGATAGTTTTCTTTTACAAAACGAATCCCTTTTTGGACAATCCCATGTGTATGAAAAGCACCTGTCCCACATTCATCCTTATTTTCCTGATCCGGTACTCCAAAGAGAATGACAGATTTGATACCAAGTGAAGCCACTTCATCCATTTCCTCTTTCAAACGATCCATGGAAAATTGATAGATTCCTGGCATAGAAGTAACGGGGTTCTTTTCATTTGTACCTTCCGTAATAAAAATCGGATAAATAAAGTCTTCTACATGTAAATGTGTTTCACGCACAAGCGCTCTCATAGATTCATTTCTTCTTAATCTTCTGTGTCGATTAAATTCAATATTGGCCATTTTAAGGTCCTCCTATATTACGAATAATACTGCCTTAATTCTTTCATCATTTCATCTACGGTATATTGCTCCGGACATAATGTGACAGCCACGCCCAGTTCTTCGGCTCTTTTCCTCGTGACCGGTCCGATTGCAACTGTCACTTTATCTATCAAACAGTCAAATAAATGATGTTTTTTCACGGTCTTCATAAAATGATTTACTGTCGAAGGGCTCGTAAATAATAGAATATCTATCTTTTTATTTGTAAGTACATCCACCAAGGCTTGTTCACTGTCTTCTGGCATACGGTTGCTGTAAATAACGGACTCCTCTGTATGTATACCTGCAGCTATCAGCCCATTAAATAGATAATCTCTCGCCAAATCACCCTTTATAATGAGCACAGATTCGCTCGTATCCACTACTTCCAGAAACGCAGGCAAAAAAGATTCAGCTACATATTTCGGTGGGATAAAAGTAGGCTGCAGACCATGTTCCTGCAAGGCTGCTTTCGTTTTTTTACCAATGGCTGCTATTTTAGGATAGATTCCTTCAAATTCCATTTCGTTCAGCATCTCACAAAATAGATCAACACCCGGCTTGCTTGTGAAAACGATCCAATCAAAAGATTCCAGCCTGCTCAGCTTTTCTTTTACTGATTCAAGCCTATCTGCATCAACCTTTTGAAACGAAAGAAGAGGCACCTTAATTGGTACCCCTCCATGCTCAGCAATCATGGCACACAATTGTTCGGCCTGCGCTTCTTCTCTTGTAACCAATACGCCTTTACCCGAAAGAAACAAGGAATGCTTCATTTAGCTTTCCATCTCCTCTTTAACCTTTTCAATTAAAGTCTTTGCTCCCCGTTCGATTAGGCGATTGGCAGCTGTTATACCTAAGCTTTCAGGATCATCTCCTGAAATTTGTTCACGATAAATGGTACGCCCATCAGGCGTTCCGACGAGTGCCTGGAATTGTAAGGTCCCTTTTTCGTCTTTATATGCAAAACCTGCAATTGGAACCTGACAGCCACCCTCCATTTTATTGAGGAAGACACGCTCCGCTGTAACAGCTTCTTTTGTATCCTGACAAGTTAATTTAGCTAATTCCTGCAATAGCTCATGATCGTCTGCTCTGCATTCAATCGCCAGCGCCCCTTGGCCAACTGCAGGTATGCAAGTATCTTCATCAAGGAAATCACTGACAACATCCTTTTTCCAGCCTAATCTCGAAAGACCTGCTGCCGCCAATACGATTGCATCATATTCTTCATCTTTTAATTTTTGAATACGTGTATCCACATTCCCTCTAATCCACTTGATTGTTAAATCCGGACGTTTTGCCAACAATTGAGCACTTCTTCTTAAGCTGCTTGTACCGACAATCGCACCTTCCGGAAGTTCTGCAAGCGTTAGATTATTTTTTGAAATCAACACATCACGATGATCCTCACGCTCTGGAATACAGCCAATTGTTAACCCTTCTGGAAGCTCTGCCGGCATGTCTTTCATGCTATGAATGGCCATATCAATTTCCCCATCTAGCATGGCTTGTTCGATTTCTTTTACAAAAAGACCTTTTCCTCCGACCTTAGAGAGAGTTACGTCTAAAATCCTGTCACCCTTTGTCACAATTTCTTTCAATTCAAATTCAAACGGTAATCCCAGATTTTTCAGCTGGTCAATAACCCAATTAGATTGTGTCAATGCTAATTTACTTCTACGTGAACCGATAATGATTTTTCTCATGATTTACCCTCCATCAATAGACATGAAATGCTGATATGCTGCCGAAAAAGAAGAAATTCACTAGCACTAACAAGAATGAACCAATATTCCAATAAGCGAGTGATTTCCCATAAATCCGGTTGTTAACTTTAAGATATAAATAGATTCCATATATAATTAGGCAGGCAAATGAGCCAAGAATTTTACTATCATACCAATTAATATCCGAAACGATTATATAGGCCCATTCAAGACCTAGTATTAATGATAATAATAACAGAGGTACACCGATTGCTACCAGTATATAAGACAGCTGTTCCAGTTTCGCCAGATCTCCCAGCCTGTTCAGCCTTTTCCCCCATTTCTTTCGCTTTAATAAATCGTACTGTATTAGATACAAAATTGAAAAGACAAAGGAAAGAGCAAACGCTGCATAAGATAGAATGGCAACTGTAATATGAATCATGGATAGCTCAGATAACACCTTAGTTTGCGCTTCTGCCGTAGAATAGGATTCTAATGTTGAGAATATATGAATGACCATCAAACCAAACCCTATTACATTTGTAAAAAACATAAAAAAATCTGTCCGTATTATCCGGTTTAGGATGAGTGAAAAGGTAATCAATATCCACACGTAAAAATATAATCCTTCAAATAAGGTAAGAACCGGGAATCTTCCCACTTCAAACATATATAGACATAAAAAAATTGTTTGCATCAACCAAACAATCGAAAGAAACCAGAAGGCTGCCTTATGAGCCTTCCGATTATTTTGTAAAAAATCTATGAAATAGAATAAGACACTAAGTCCATATAATATAATTGTAATTTCTTGCAATCTATTTAAATTAATATCAATCATATATCCCATCCTTGCTTAATATGGTTGTGACACCACTTTCAAGACAGGTCTATTTTGCTGGACCGATGTTTTAGATTGGAATGGCATTGCCGCCTTAAATTCCTGTTCTTCTACAAGCTCCTCAATATTGAAGATCGAGACAAATGCCTGTAAAGCAGCCTCTGGATTCTTCATTTCTGCCATATCTTTTGCATAAAGAATCGGATCTTTAAGCATCTGATTAATGATGCTCTTCGTATGCTTATTAATAACCTTCCATTCTCTTTCACTTAGGCCTGGTAATTTACGCTGCATACTCTCCATTGTTTCTGCCTGAATATCTAATGCTTTCTCGCGCAATGCAGAAATCACAGGAACAACACCAAGCATTTTGATCCATTGATTGAATTCAACCAGCTCACTTTCAATCATGATCATAATTTGTTCTGCTGCTTCTTTTCTTTCTGCCAGGTTCGCCTGAACGATACCTTCTAAATCGTCTATATCATAAAGAAAGACGCTGTCCAGTTCCATTAGTTTAGGATCTAAATCACGCGGTACGGCAATATCAACCATAAAAATCGGACGGCCTTTTCTTAAAATGTTGATATTTTCCATCATTTCTTTTGTAATTACATATTCCTTTGATCCAGTCGAACTGATTAATATATCTGCATCAAGCAGGGCACATTGCAATTCCTGAAGCATTTTTGCCTGTCCAGAGAATTTAGATGCCAATATTTCGGCTTTTTCCAAGGTTCTGTTAATTACCGTTACTTGATTGGCACCATTGCTATATAAATTTTCAATGGCAAGCTGGCCCATTTTCCCGGCACCGACTACGAGGATTTTCTTATCCTGAAGCGAACCAAAGATTTTTTTACCAAGCTCAACCGCTGCATAGCTGATTGATACCGCATTTTTATTGATTTCCGTTTCAGAGTGAGCTTTTTTGGCAAGCGTAATCACCCGTTTAAACAGATTATTAAACAATACTCCGACGGTATTTTCTTCCTGTGCCTGCTGGAAGCTTTTCTTCACCTGTCCAAGTATTTGAGTTTCTCCCAATACCATGGAGTTCAATCCACAGGCAACCTGGAATAAATGATTAACTGCTCCGTCCTGCTCATAAACATATAAATAGGAGGAAAGTTCATTTTGGTCAACCGCGAACCACTCTGCTAAAAATTCTTTAATATAATATCTGCCCGTGTGCAGCTGATCCACTACTGCATAAACCTCTGTCCGATTACAGGTGGAAACAATGATATTTTCAAGGATACTTTTTTTCTTACTTAATGATTTCATCGCTTCCGGCAGCTGTCCCAATTCAAAACTGACTTTTTCACGGATTTCAACAGGAGCAGTTTTGTAATTAAGACCGACAACAATTATATGCATTTCCCCTGTCACACCCCCATCTGAGCATATTCTTTTGCAAGTATATCATTGGTGTATATGAAAAATTTTCCACAAATTGTGAACATTATCGTAACTCTATATCAATTAAACATGTAAATGAGAAATTCTCATGAAATAAAAACCTGATATAATTAATGTATAATAGGTTAAATCTTAATTGCCAAAATGTTTCTCTGACAGTATTATGTGTAAATTAAATCACTAATTGTACATTATCAAAGATTAGAATAATTATCAATAATAATAAACCGGGAGACTACATATGAAAGAATATCGTTATTTTTCAAGCACTATTTTGATTGGCTTTGGTCTTTTTTATTTTTTAAAATCAATTAACTTTTCCCTATTGTCACCTTATTATTCATGGGGATCTCTTTGTATTATTATCGGATTAGCCTTTCTTGCTGAAAGCAGGTTTGGCAGTCATTCTGATTTTATACTGCCTGGAATCTTGCTCACTGGATTCGGTTTACACCAATACATAGCCGTCCATTTGGAAAACTGGCCAGCTGAGCATACAGCCCTATTTTTATTTATTAGTTTGGGTCTGTTATTGCTTCATCTAAAAAAGGGAGTTGGTAAAGGCCCGGGGATTTTATTCCTCGTTGTTTCTATCATCTTTATCTTCCATGAGAGAATCTTAACTATACTGGGCTTGGTTCATTTTGTTGATTTCTTTAATCACTACTGGCCTGTTCTTTTAATGCTCATTGGCGGATTCATTCTATTTAAGAAAAAATAAAAGCAGATAGCATGGCAACCCTACCTATTGTGGTCAGGGTTGCTGCATTAGGCTATCTGCCTTTCTTTTTTATAATCTCTTTTCGTAACTTGTTACTATTAGAAAAAAAAGAGAGACAACTTTTACTGTCTCCTTGTTTCACTAAAGCCCTCATAGTTTACGTACAATTGTTCATGATATTTGGTAAGCAATAGGCTGCATTCTTAAAGATTCCGTTTCCATTCTCTTACATTTATCTAGATGAAAAAGCCACTTCCAAAAAGAAGTGACTTTCTTGTTATTCCGCTAAAGCCCCTGTTTCTACAATAAGATTTTTTTTGAGGCGGGTTTTCTTTTTATAGGTGAAATTATACTAACAAACTATTAGGTGTTAAAATTAATATAGATAAATATTCTTGAGAGGTGAGGATGATGGGCTTTTTTGACCGTAAAGTGATATGTGGTGTTTGTGGAAGGGAAGTTGGATTAAATCGTTATAAAGTAAAAAAATCTAATGCCTGGGTCTGTCCAGACTGCATATCAGAAGCTGGAGGTATATCAGTAATTAATGTTAGTAAGGTGACTATTGAGGACATCAAGACGATTTTAGATAAAAAGAAAGAACGGCTTGGAGATGATCCAATGTCTACTGCTGAAGGTATGTATCAATATTGCAAAGAAAATAACTTTGGTGAAGGGTTTACCGATAAATGGGCACTTAAACACTTTAAAATTTTGCAAGATAACATAATGAAAGATGAAAAGGTGTTAATGACATTTATTGGTCTTCATAATTACAAATCAACAACTAAGCACGATAATAATTACGCATATGCTGTGACAAATAAACGCATTATATATGGGCAAAAATCTATCACAGGCGAAAAATTTAAATCTATATCCCTTGAAAAAATCAATGATATTACGTTTGAAAAAGGCTTGGTTTTTGGGATATTAACAATTGATACACCTCAGGAAAAATTCAATGTGGCATTAAACGCGGGATCAGCAAGTTCTATTAACAGCCGTATCCACGAAGTAATAGATAGTGCAAAAAGCGTTTCTCATACTAATCAGGAACAAGCATCATCTATTTCAACTGCTGATGAGTTAAAAAAATATAAAGAGCTCCTAGATATGGGAGTTATTACAGAAGAAGAATTTACGGCTAAGAAGAAACAATTGTTGAATATATAAATTAGGTCAAAAGGTTTTAATAATATGCTGTTTTTGTAAGGAGTGTTGCTATTGCTATATTTTATCTAATATGTAAAAACAGTCACCTCCAGATAGGAAGTGGCTGTACTTGTTATTGAACTAAAGCCCCCGTTCGTATTATAAGGTTGACCAAGTTATTGGTTGACCTTTTTCTTTTAGGTCTAGAATACTAGAGGTAGCTGGGGTAGAACGACCGCCCCCGTGGGATTCCATCCCGACAACTAAACCGTTCGCCCCCT